>MGPB01000016.1 GCA_001795455.1 Curvibacter sp. GWA2_63_95
GGCTGACACGGTCAAAACCCGCGAGCAGGGCCAGAACCCTGCAACGCGCACATTTCAGGCTCTTCGGATTTTCATCAACGCCGAGCTTGAGGAGCTGCAACAAGCGCTAGAAGCCAGTCTGGACGTCTTGCAACCTGGCGGGCGTCTGGCGGTGATCAGCTTCCACTCGCTTGAAGACCGCATCGTCAAGCAGTTCATTGCCAAGCACTCCAAAGACGAATATGACCGCCGTGCGCCGTTTGCTGCGCCCAAGGTCATGAAGCTCAAAGCGCTGGATCGCATCAAACCCAGCGCCGCCGAAGTGGCGGGCAATCCGCGTTCGCGCAGCGCCATCCTTCGCGTGGCGCAAAGGATGGCCGTGTGATCCGCTTGAATCTGGTATTGCTACTTGCCGTTGTGGCCAGTGCCCTGTATTTGGTGGGCATGCAGTACGAGTCGCGCCGTGTGTTTGTGGAGCTGGAGCGCGCCCGTGCCGAAGCACGCCGCCTGGAGACGGAGTTTGAGCGCTTGCAGGTTGAAAAGCGAGCCCAGGCGACGCCCGCACGCGTGGAGCGGCTCGCCAAAGACCAGTTGCAGATGCGCCAAGCCACCCCGGGCATCACGACCTACGTGACCTACACCGCCCCCGGAGCCGCGCCATGAGCCGCAGCGTGCTCTACACCTCCAGTCCTTTGCTGGCCAGCCGCACCCCGGTGTGGCGCAGCAAGTTTGTGGTGGGCGTCATTGCGCTGGGCTTTGTGGTGCTTGCTGCGCGTGCGGCCTATATCCAGGTGGTGGCGAATGATTTCTTTCAGCGCCAGGGTGAGGTGCGTTTTGCACGTACCCTGGATCTGCCGGCCAACCGCGGCCGCATTCTGGACCGCAATGGCTTGATCCTCGCCTCCAGCGTGCCGGCGCCCAGCATCTGGGCGATTCCCGAAGACGTGGATATGGACAAGGCCCAGTTGCAGCGCCTGGCCAAGCTGCTGGAGATGCCAGCGGCCGACATCTCGCGCAAACTGGCCAACGAAGACAAGACCTTTGTCTGGATCAAGCGCCAGGTGGAT
The DNA here is from genome assembly GCA_001795455.1 of Curvibacter sp. GWA2_63_95. Lineage (GTDB taxonomy): Bacteria > Pseudomonadota > Gammaproteobacteria > Burkholderiales > Burkholderiaceae_C > Allorhodoferax. The sequence continues at coordinate 1,047 of MGPB01000016.1, forward strand.
GCCGCCGTAGCCAAACAAATTGCCGAGCTCAACATCAAGGGCATCTACCAGCGCAAGGAATACAAGCGCGAGTACCCGGAGGGCGAGTCGGCCGTGCATGTGGTGGGCTTTACCAATGTGGAAGACAAGGGCCAGGAGGGGGTGGAACTCACCTTCAACAAAGAGCTGGCCGGTCGCAGTGGCTCACGCCGCGTGATCAAGGACCGCCTGGGCCGCGTGGTGGAGGACGTGGGCGACCAGATCCCGCCGCTGGAAGGCAAGGACCTGCAGCTCAGCATCGACAGCAAGGTGCAGTTCTTCGCCTACCAGAAGCTGCGCGAATCCGTGCTCGAGAACAAGGCCAAGGCCGGCAGTGTGGTGGTCCTCGACGCCATCACCGGCGAGGTGCTGGCCCTAGCCAACTATCCCAGCTACAACCCCGACAAGCGGCGCAACCTGAGTGGCGAGCAACTGCGCAACCGCGCGCTGACCGACACCTTCGAGCCGGGCTCGGTGATGAAGCCATTCACCATCGGCCTGGCGCTGGAGACCAAACGCGTCACGCCGCAGACCATCATCGACACGACGCCGGGGCGCATCACCATCACCGGCTCCACCATCTCCGACTCGCATCCCAACGGCGTGCTCACGGTCGAGGGCGTGATCCAGAAATCCAGCAACGTCGGTACCACCAAGATTGCCATGCAGATGGAATCGCGCGAGATGTGGGACCTTTTCACCCAGGCCGGTTTCGGCCAGAAGCCGCAGATCGCCTTCCCCGGTGCCGTCTCCGGGCGTCTGCGTCCCTATAAGACATGGCGCCCGATCGAGCACGCCACCATGTCCTACGGCTATGGCCTGTCGGCTTCGCTGTTCCAGATGGTGCGCTCCTACACCGTGTTCTCCCACGACGGCCAGCTCATCCCGGCCACCCTGACCAAGAACAGCGAACCCGCTGTGGGCGTGCAGGTGCTGTCGCCGCGCACGGCCGGCCAGATTCGCAAGATGCTGCAAATGGCCGCCAGCCCGGGCGGTACCGGCCAGAAGGCGCAGACCATGGGGTACTCGGTGGGCGGCAAATCAGGAACCGCCTACAAGCTCATCGGCAAGAGCTATGGCACCGACAAGAACCGCAAGTACCGCGGCTGGTTCGTCGGCATGGCGCCCATCGACAACCCGCGCATCGTGGTGGGCGTGATGATCGACGAGCCCAGCGCCGGCAAGCACTATGGCGGGGATGTGGCGGCGCCGGTTTTCAGCGAAACGGTGCAGCAGACCCTGCGCATCATGGGCGTGCAGCCCGACATGGCCGTACGCCCGCAGATCGTGGCCGACGTGGTGGAGGAGAGTTTCTGATGCGTCAGCTCACCACCCCGCAAGAGGCTGTGCAGTGGCTGCGCACGCGCGGTGCGCAGGTGCTGCGCACCGACAGCCGGCAGGCCGGCGCAGGCGATGCCTTCATTGCCTGGCCCGGTGCGGCCGTGGACGGCCGGGCCTTTGTGGCCCCGGCGCTGGCCAGCGGTGCCGTGGCCGCGTTGGTGGAGCAGGACGGCGCATCCGCCTATACCTTCGACGCCACCCAGGTCGCCAGCTATGCAGGCCTGAAAGCCGATGCCGGCCTGATTGCCGCCGAGTTCTATGACCACCCTTCCGTGACCCTGCCCGTGGTCGCCGTGACCGGTACCAACGGCAAGACCAGCACCGCCTGGTGGCTGGCCCAGGCGTTGGGCGCACTGCCCGAGCAGCAGGCCTTGCCCTGCGGCGTCATCGGTACGCTGGGCGTGGGGCAACCGCCCCATGTGCAGTCCACCGGACTGACAACCCCCGACCCGGTGCGCGTGCAGCAGACGCTGCGGCAGTTTTCCGACCAGGGTCTGCGCGCTTGCGCCATGGAGGCTTCGTCCATTGGTATCGAGGAGCAGCGCCTGGCGGGCATCCATATCCGCGTGGCGGTGTTTACCAATTTCACCCAGGACCACTTGGACTACCACGGCAGCATGGAAGCCTACTGGGTGGCCAAGCGCAAGCTGTTTGCCTGGCCGGGCTTGGCCCATGCCGTGGTGAACATCGACGACGTGCAAGGGGCCGCTTTGGCCGACGAGTTGGCGGGATCGCTGGACCTGTGGACCGTGTCGAGCCAGCAGCCTGCACGCTTGCGGGCGCAGCAGCTGCGCCACACCGCCAATGGCATGGCCTTTGAGGTGGTGGAGGGCGATGTGTCCTGCGTCTTGCAGTCCCGGGTGATTGGTAACTACAACGTGTCCAACCTGCTGGGCGTGGTCGCTGCCATGCGCTGCTTGGGCGTTCCTCTGGCGTTGGCGGTAGACGCCTGCACGAAGTTGCTGCCTGTGCCTGGCCGCATGGAGTGTGTGGGCGGGCAGGGCGCACCTTTGGTGGCGATTGACTATGCCCATACCCCTGACGCGCTGGCCCAGGCGCTGCAGGCGCTGCGCCCCATGGCCCAAGCCCGTGCCGGGCAACTGTGGGCTGTGTTTGGCTGTGGTGGTGACCGCGATGCTTCCAAGCGCCCGCTGATGGGCGCCATTGCCGCCCGGCATGCTGACCGTGTGGTGGTGACCAGCGACAACCCGCGCAGCGAGCGCCCCGAGGCCATCGTGGCGCAAATCCTGTTGGGTCTGGTGGATAACAAAGGCGTGGAAGTGGAGGCTGACCGCGCCTTGGCGATTCGCAGCGCGGTAATGCAGGCTGCGGCAAACGACGTGGTCTTGCTGGCAGGCAAAGGCCACGAGGAAACGCAGGAGTTGGCCGGCGTGAAGCATCCCTTTTCGGACCACCAACACGCTTTGGCTGCCTTGCAGCAGCGCCCGCTGGCTGACGGAGGTGCCGCATGAACGTGATGATGACGCTAGCCCAGGTGGCGGCTTGGCTGGACGGTGCCCGTCTGGTGGGCCCGACCGAGCTGTCTGTGGTGCGTGTGCACACCGATACCCGCACCATCCAATCCGGCGATTTGTTTGTGGCTTTGCAGGGTGAGCGCTTTGACGCCAATGCCTTTTTGCACGACGCGCAGAACCATGGTGCTGCTGCCGTGTTGTGCCACGCGGGGCTGGATGCAAGCGCGTACCCGCTTTATTTGCCACGGATTGAAGTTGCCGATACCAAGCGGGCTCTGGCCCAGTTGGCCACGCAGTGGCGTGCCCAATTCACCTTGCCGCTGGTCGCCATTACCGGTAGCAATGGAAAAACCACCGTGACCCAAATGGTGGGCTCCATTCTGGAGGCGCAAGCCCCCGATGGTGCCGCTTTGGCCACGCGGGGCAATTTCAATAACGACATCGGTGTGCCGCTGACCCTGTTGCGCCTGCGCTCCCAGCACCAATTGGCCGTGGTGGAGCTGGGCATGAACCACCCTGGCGAGATTGCCGGGCTGGCCGCTATGGCCCAGCCCACGGTGGCTTTGGTCAACAACGCGCAGCGTGAGCACCTGGAATTTATGCACACCGTGGAAGCCGTGGCCCAGGAAAACGGCACCGTGATTGCCGCCCTGCCGGCCGATGGTGTAGCGGTGTTTCCGCTGGACGACGACTACACCGCGGTCTGGCAAGGCCTGGCCGCCCAGCGCAAGGCCGTGCAGTTTGGCTGGCAGTCGGTCGGTGCCGCGCAGGAGGTGCTGTGCACTGGCGCCGAGTGGGTGGACGGCGCATGGCAAGTTCAGGCCAGCACGCCCTGGGGCGCGCTGCGCTACCGCCTGGCCATTGCCGGGCGCCACAACGTGAAGAACTCGCTGGCCGCGGCCGCCTGTGCTTTGGCCGCGGGTGTCAGTCCCCAGGCCGTGGTGCAGGGGCTGCAAACCTTTGTCCCGGTGAAGGGCCGTTGCCGTGCACTGCAGATTGCCCGTGACGGCATAAACGTCACCTTGGTGGACGACACCTACAACGCCAACCCCGATTCCATGCGCGCTGCCATCCAAGTCCTGGCTGATCTGCCGGGTCCGCGTCTGCTGGTGCTGGGCGACATGGGTGAAGTGGGCGAACAAGGCCCCGAATTCCATGCCGAAGCCGGGCGTTTTGCGCACGCGCAGGGCATCACCCATGTGTTGGCTTTGGGCGAGATGGCGGTGCACGCCGTCCAGGCCTGTCCAGGTGCGGAGCACTTTGCCGATGTGGATGCCTTGTTGCTGCGGGTCAGGGCTCTGTTGCCCGGCGTGGCCAGTGTGCTGGTCAAGGGGTCCCGTTTTATGCGCATGGAGCGTGTGGTCGAGGCATTGGCCCAAGCCGCGCCTGTGACCGGAGGTGGCACCCATGTCGTTTGATATTTTTGGAGCGTTTTCATGCTGCTGAGCCTGGCCCAATGGCTGCAAACCCTGTCGCCCGAGTTCGGGTTTTTCCGCGTCTTCCAGTACCTCACCTTCCGTGCGGTGTTTGCTGCGCTCACGGCCTTGCTCATTGGCCTGGCCGCTGGCCCCTTGGTGATCCGCCGCCTGCGTGAACTCAAAATTGGCCAGCCCATCCGCGGCTATGGCATGGAAACCCACCTGAGCAAGAGCGGCACACCCACCATGGGCGGTGTGCTGATCCTGCTGTCCATCGCCGTTTCCACCCTGTTGTGGGCCGACCTGTCCAACCGCTTTGTCTGGATCGTGTTGCTGGTGACCTTGGGTTTTGGCGCGATCGGTTGGGCCGACGACTGGCGCAAGGTGGTGCACAAGGACCCCGAGGGTATGCGCTCGCGCGAGAAGTATTTCTGGCAGTCGGTGATTGGGCTGCTGGCCGCGCTGTACCTGGTGTTCAGCATCTCCGAGAGCTCCAATATGCGCGTGCTGGAGTTGTTCTTCAACTGGGTGCGCTCCGGCTTTGACGTGAACCTGCCGCCCAAGGCCGGCTTGCTGTTGCCGTTTATCAAAGAGGTGAGCTACCCCTTGGGGGTGCTGGGCTTTGTGGTGCTGACCTATCTGGTCATCGTGGGCTCCAGCAATGCCGTGAACCTGACCGACGGGCTGGACGGCCTGGCCATCATGCCGGTGGTGATGGTCGGTTCTGCGTTGGGCGTGTTTGCCTATGTGACCGGCAGCGCCGTGTATTCCAAGTACCTGTTTTTCCCGCACATCCCGGGCTCGGGTGAGCTCATGATTTTTTGTGCCGCCATGGCTGGCGCCGGTTTGGCCTTCTTGTGGTTCAACACCCACCCCGCACAGGTGTTCATGGGTGATGTGGGCGCGCTCGCCTTGGGCGGTGCACTGGGCACCATTGCCATCATCGTGCGTCAGGAAATTGTGCTGGCCATCATGGGTGGCATCTTTGTGGCGGAAGCCCTGTCGGTGATGCTGCAGGTGACCTACTTCAAATACACCAAGAAGAAGTTTGGCGAAGGCCGCCGCCTGCTGAAGATGGCGCCGCTGCACCACCACTTCGAGAAATCGGGGTGGAAGGAAACCCAGGTGGTGGTCCGCTTCTGGATCATCACCATGCTCTTGTGCCTAGTGGGCCTGTCCACCCTGAAGTTGCGATGAACGAACCCGAAGTACACCTTCCCGGCGAACACCCCGCAGCGTCCCCCCAGGACGGCGGGGTGCTGCCGCATGTGCACGCGGCACAGCCGCCCGAACCGGCGCTGGAAGTGGTCTCCGAGGCAATGCCGGTGCTTGTGCCAGAGCTGGCGGAAGTGCCCACGGCGCCAGACATGCCTGAGGTGCCCGAGGTGCTGGAGTCTGCAGTGCAGGCCGTCGCGCCGGTGGCCGAGCCTGCCAAAGACGCCCGTGGCTTGCCCACCACGCTGACGGCCGCGCGCGACGCCGCGGCTTTTGTGGCGCAGATTTTTGCCGATGTTCAAGCGGACAAGGCCGAGCCCACACTCTTGAGCGAAGTGGCGCCGGAGGCTGTGGAGGGCGCTGCGCCCGATGCGGACCCTGACACGCTGCCGATAGCCGTTGATGTTCCCTTTGCACCGCTGGCCGGTCAGCACATCCTGGTGCTGGGTCTGGGAGCTTCGGGCCTGGCCATGGCACGCTGGTGTGCCCGCACGGGCGCTGCCAGCATCACCGTGGCAGACACACGCGCCGCGCCGCCCCAGCTGGCTGCGCTGCAGCAGTCGCTGCCTGAGGTGCGGTTTGTATCGGGCGCCTTCACTGCTGCACTTGTGGACGGCCAGACCCTGCACGCGGTGTACCGTTCCCCCGGCTTGAGTCCGGAGGAAATTGCTCCTGTTTTAGGAGCTGCTCGCGCAGTAGGCATCTACGTGGGGGGCGAATTGAGCCTGTATGCCATGGCGCTGCAAGCCTTGCGCAGCCACCAGGCGTATGCGCCAGCGGTGTTGGCCATTACCGGCACCAATGGCAAAACCACCGTTACCTCACTGACCGGTCAGCTGGTCGCCCATGCGGGCAAGACCGTGGCCGTGGCCGGCAACATTGGCCCCACGCTGCTGGACACCCTCTCGGGCCACCTGGATGCCGGCACCTTGCCCGAAGTGTGGGTGCTGGAACTCTCCAGCTTCCAGCTCGACGGTGTGACCGGCTTCGAGCCCACGGCGGCCGTGGTGCTGAACGTGACCCAAGACCATCTGGACTGGCACGGCAGCATGCAGGCCTATGCCGAGGCCAAGTCGCGCATTTTTGGCCAGCAGGGTCTGATGGTGCTGAACCGCGATGACGCGGCCGTGATGGCCATGTTGCCCGAGCCGGTGCGCGTCAAGCTGCAGCGCCCGCAGGAGCGGGCCCACGTCACCTTTGGCGGCGATATGCCTCAGCGGCCTGGCGACTTTGGCCTGGAAGAGGTCAACGGCATGGTCTGGCTGGTGCGCGCGCTGGAGGCCGATGAGACCCGCCGCAAGCGCAAGGAGGAAGCCGAGGAACTGCACTTCCAGCGCCTGATGCCGGCTGACGCACTGCGCATCCGTGGCCGCCACAACGCGAGCAATGCACTGGCCGCCTTGGCGCTGTGCGCTGCAGCCGGTTGCGCACTGGGCCCCATTTTGTTTGGACTGCGCGAGTACCGCGGTGAGCCCCACCGTGTGGAGCCGATTGGCATCCTGAACGACGTGGAGTTTTTTGACGACAGCAAGGGCACCAACGTGGGCGCCACGGTGGCTGCGCTGCAGGGCCTGGGAGCCGACCGCAAGCTGGTGGTGATTCTGGGGGGCGAGGGCAAGGGCCAGGACTTCACGCCGCTGGCGGCACCGCTGGCGCGTTACGCACGTGCCGTGGTGCTGATAGGCCGCGACGCTGCGCTGATCCGTGAGGCGATTGCGTCTGCCGAGGTGCCGATGGCGGATGCCGATTCGATGGAGGCGGCCGTCACCCTGGCCAATGCCCGTGCCCACGCGGGGGACGCGGTGTTGATGTCGCCCGCCTGCGCCAGTTTTGACATGTTCAAGAACTACGAGCACCGCGCCCAGGTCTTCTGCGCCGCGGTGAAAGAGCTGGCCTTGTCCAACGGTGTGGACATGGAGCACCTGGCATGAACGCCCTGCGCCAAACCCTGAGCGGCTGGTTCGGCCCCAAGGCCGATGCGGCCTCGGGCGCCTTGCCGGTGCGTCTGGGGGGGCGCGGTTCGTTTGCGGCTAGCACCACCCCGGCGCAGGTCAAGGGCTTCGACCAACCACTGGTCTGGGTCACCGTGGCGCTGCTGCTGTGGGGCTTGGTGATGGTGTATTCGGCATCCATTGCCATGCCGGACAACCCCAAGTTCGCCAACTACACCCACAGCCACTTTGTGGTGCGGCACGCCTTGTCCATCGTGGTGGCTTTTGTGGGCGCGCTGATCGCTTTTCAGTTTCCCTTGCAGACCTGGGAGAAGCTGGCCCCCTGGTTGTTTGTGCTGTCGCTGGTGTTGCTGATTGCGGTGTTGATGCCCTTTATTGGCAAGGGCGTGAACGGTGCGCGCCGCTGGATTTCCCTGGGGGTTATGAACTTCCAGCCGTCTGAGCTGGCCAAGTTTGCCGTGCTGCTGTATGCCGCGGACTACATGGTGCGCAAGATGGACGTGAAGGAGCGCTTCTTCCGTGCCGTGGCCCCCATGGCGGTGGCGGTGGCGGTGATTGGCCTGCTGCTGCTGGCCGAGCCCGACATGGGCGCCTTCATGGTGATCGCCGTGATCGCCATGGGCATCCTGTTCCTGGGCGGTGTGAATGCCCGCATGTTCTTCCTGATTGCTGCCGTTATCGTGGTGGCCTTCAGTCTGATGATCGCCTTTTCCGAGTGGCGGCGCGAGCGCATCTTTGCCTACCTGGACCCCTGGACCGAGAAGTACGCGCTGGGCAAGGGGTACCAGCTTTCGCATTCGCTGATCGCCATTGGCCGTGGCGAGATTTTTGGTGTGGGGTTGGGCGGCAGCGTGGAAAAACTGCACTGGTTGCCCGAGGCCCACACGGATTTTTTGCTGGCCGTGATTGGGGAAGAGTTCGGCCTGATCGGCGTCGTGGTTGTCATCGGCCTGTTCCTCTGGCTGACCCGTCGCATCATGCACATCGGCCGCCAGGCCATTGCGCTGGACCGTGTGTTTGCCGGTCTGGTGGCGCAAGGCGTGGGGATCTGGATGGGCTTTCAGGCCTTCATCAACATGGGCGTGAACCTGGGTGCACTGCCCACCAAGGGCTTGACGCTGCCGCTCATGAGCTACGGTGGTTCGGCTATCTTGCTGAATTTGGTGGCGATCGCCGTGGTGCTCCGTGTCGATTACGAGAACCGACAACTCATGCACGGAGGCCGTGTATGAGCCAGAAAACAGCATTGATCATGGCGGGCGGCACAGGCGGCCACATCTTCCCGGGTCTGGCCGTGGCGCAAGCCCTGTTGGACAAGGGCTGGCGCGTGCACTGGCTGGGCGCGCCCGGTAGCATGGAAAGCCGTATCGTCCCGGCACGCGGCATTCCGTTGGAGCTGGTGGACTTCGGCGGCGTGCGGGGCAAGGGCCTGCGCACCTTGGCTCTGCTGCCCTTCAAGTTGCTGCGCGCTTTCTGGCAAAGCCTGCAGGTGGTGCGCCGCGTGAAGCCCGATGTGCTGGTGGGGCTGGGGGGCTACATCACGTTTCCGGGCGGCATGATGGGGGTGCTCTGTGGCAAACCTCTGGTGCTGCACGAACAAAATTCCGTGGCCGGCATGGCGAACAAAGTGCTGGCCGGGGTGGCTGATCGCGTATTTGCCGCCTTCCCGAACGTGTTGAAAAAAGGGGAGTGGGTGGGCAACCCCCTGCGCACCGAATTCCTGAACCTGCCTGCGCCTGACGCCCGTTTCGCCGGCCGCAGTGGTCCGCTCAAGGTGCTGGTGGTGGGCGGCAGCCTGGGTGCACGTGCGCTCAATACCGTGGTGCCGCAGGCGCTGGCCCTGATCCCAGAAGCGCAGCGCCCCGTGGTAACGCACCAGGCCGGCGAGAAGCAGATTGACGCGCTGCGTGCCAACTATGCCGCCGCTGGCATTGCAGTCCACATGAGCGTCGCCGGGCCGTTCCAAGACGCGAAGGCCCCGGTGCGCAGCGACCCCGTCGGTAGTGGGGGCAGCGCAGTACGCGAAGCGACAAGCGCGGGGGTCACTATCACCCCATTTATTGACAACACCGCCCAGGCATTTGCCGATGCCGACCTGGTGATTTGCCGTGCAGGTGCCAGCACCGTGACCGAGATTGCCGCCGTTGGCGCCGCCGCCGTGTTTGTGCCCTTCCCCGCGGCGGTGGATGACCACCAGACCTTCAACGCCCGCTTCCTGGTCGACCAGGGCGGTGGCTGGCTGCTGCCCCAGGCGGACATGACGCCTGCGGTATTGGCTGAAATGCTACAAAAAACAGAGCGCTTTGCGCTGATTCAACGGGGGCTAGAGGCCAAAAAGATGCAAAAACTGAACGCTACCGAAGCAGTGGTAGCCGCTTGCGAGGAGCTCGCACGATGAAACACGCCGTCAAACATATCCATTTCGTCGGCATCGGCGGCTCCGGCATGTCCGGCATTGCCGAAGTGCTGAGCAACCTGGGGTATGTCATCTCTGGCTCCGATCTGGCCAACAACGCCACCACCCAGCGCCTGGCGGCACTGGGCATCACGACCTACGTCGGCCACGCGGCCGACAACGTCGCCGGTGCGGATGCCGTTGTCACCTCCACGGCCGTGCAGTCAGACAACCCCGAAGTCATACGCGCCCGCGAGAGGAAGATTCCCATCGTGCCGCGCGCCCTGATGCTGGCGGAGCTGATGCGCCTCAAGCAGGGCATCGCCATCGCGGGTACCCATGGCAAGACGACCACCACCAGCCTGGTGGCCAGCGTGTTGGCCGAGGCCGGCTTGGACCCCACCTTTGTGATTGGTGGTCGCCTCAACAGCGCAGGCGCCAACGCACGCTTGGGGCAAGGCGAGCACATCGTGGTCGAGGCTGACGAGAGCGATGCGTCTTTCTTGAACCTGCTGCCGGTGATGGCTGTGGTGACCAATATCGATGCCGACCACATGGAGACCTATGGCCACGACTTCAGCAAGCTGAAGAAGGCCTTTGTCGATTTCCTGCACCGCATGCCGTTTTACGGCACCGCCATCCTCTGTACGGACGATGCGGCCGTGCGCGAGATCTGTGCACAGGTCACCTGCCCCATTACCAGCTACGGTTTCAACGAAGAGGCCGAAGTGCGTGCGGTGAATGTGCGCGCGGTGGGCGGCCAGATGCACTTCACCGTGCAGCGCCGCAACGGCGTGGTGTTGCCCGATCTGGAGGTGGTGCTCAACCTGCCGGGCTTGCACAACGTGCTCAATGCACTGTCGGCGATCGCCGTGGCGGTGGAGCTCAACATTGCCGACACCGCGGTGGTCAAGGCGCTGGCCGAGTTCAAGGGCGTGGGGCGCCGCTTCCAGCGTTATGGCGACCTGGCATTGCCGCAAGGTGGCACTGTCACCGTGATTGACGACTATGGCCACCACCCCGTGGAAATGGCCGCCACGCTGGCCGCTGCGCGCGGCGCTTTCCCCGGTCGCCGTCTGGTGTTGGCCTTCCAGCCACACCGCTACACGCGCACCCGCGATTGCTTTGAAGACTTTGTGAAGGTGATTGGTGCAGGCGCCGACGCCGTGCTGTTGGCCGAGGTCTATGCCGCGGGCGAGGCACCCATCGTGGCGGCCGACGGCCGTTCGCTGGCGCGTGCGCTGCGCATTGGCGGCAAGGTGGAACCGATCTTTGTTGACGAGATCACCGCCATGCCGCAGGCCGCAATTGACAACGCGCGCGATGGCGATGTGTTGATGTGCATGGGTGCCGGGTCGATCGGTGCGGTGCCTGGGAAGATTGCTGAAATGCTACAAAAACAGGAGCTGCTCGCGCAGAAGGGATAAGGGCTATGGGCCAAAATCATTCAAATTTGGGCAAAGTGGCGGTGCTGATGGGCGGCGCCTCGGCGGAGCGCGAGGTGTCTCTCATGTCCGGCAGTGGTGTGCTCAAGGCCCTGCTGTCCAAGGGGGTGGACGCGCATGCGTTTGATCCGTCCCTGCGTCCGCTGGACGACCTCAAGCGCGAGGGCTTTGCACGCTGCTTCATCGCGCTGCATGGCCGCTTTGGCGAAGACGGCACGGTGCAGGGCGCCCTCGAATTGCTGGGGATTCCCTACACGGGCTCCGGCGTCATGGCCTCTGCCATCTCCATGGACAAGGTCATGACCAAGCGCATTTGGCGCTTCGAGGGGCTGTCCACTCCCGCCTGGCAGCAGGTCAGCAGCGCCGCGCAAACCCACGCTGCCTTTGCGGCATTGGGTGCGCCCATGATCGTCAAGCCCGCGCGCGAAGGCTCCAGCATTGGCTTCACCAAGGTGATGTCGGCCGCGCAGTGTGATGCGGCTTACGCACTGGCCTCGCAACACGACGCCATGGTGCTGTGTGAGCAGTTCATTGCGGGCGACGAGGTCACCTGCCCCGTGCTGGGCCCCAACGAAGCGCCCGAGGCTTTTCCGGTGATCCGCATCGTGGCGCCCGAAGGCAACTACGACTACCAGAACAAGTACTTCACCGATGTGACGCAGTACCTCGTGCCGGCCGGCCTGCCCGATGGCGAGGAGGAGGCGATTCGTGCCCTGGTCCGCAAGGCCTACCAGGTGCTGGGCTGCCGCGGCTGGGCGCGCGCCGACGTGATGATTGATGCCAAGACGCGCACGCCTTACCTGCTGGAGATCAACACCTCGCCTGGCATGACTGGCCACTCGCTGGTGCCCATGTCGGCCAAGGCTGCGGGCATCAGCTACGAAGACCTGTGTGTGCGCCTGCTGCAAAGCACCAGCACGGATGGGAGCGTATCGAAATGAACTCTGCTGCGGCCACCCCGCTGGACGTCAAACTCATGAACACCACCGCTGCGGTGTTGTTCCTGGCGTTTGCCGGCTTGGCGATCGTGGCCGCGGGGCGTTGGGTCTCGCGCCTGCCGGTGTTTGACCTGCAGGGCATCAGCGTGTCTGGCGACATGAACCACAACAACCCGCTGACCCTGCGCGCCAATGTCGCGCCCAGCCTGGCGGGCACCTTCTTCACCGTCGACCTGGCGCGTGTGCGCTCGGCGTTTGAGGCGGTGCCTTGGGTGCGCCGCGCGGTGGTGCGGCGTGAGTTTCCCAACCGCCTGCACGTGAGTTTGCAGGAGCACCAGGCGGTGGCGTATTGGGGGGGCGATGCCGAGTCGCGCCTGATCAACAACCACGGCGAGGTGTTCGAGGCCAATGTGGGTGAGGTCGAGCAGGACAGCCTGCCCCGTCTCAACGGCCCCGAAGGACAGAGCGCCGAGGTGCTGGCCATGTACCGCACGCTGGAGCCGCAGTTCGTCACGATGGAGATACCGCTGGAGCAACTGGAGCTGACTGGGCGTGGCAGTTGGCGTGCGCGCCTGGACACCGGTGCCAGCCTGGAACTGGGCCGCGGCACGGTGGGTGAAGTGGACACACGGACACAACGTTTTTTGAAAACCTTGACGCAGGTGACTTCCCGCTACGCACGGCCGCTGCAGGCCGTGGAGTCGGCAGACCTGCGCCATGAGAACGGGTATGCCATCCGGCTGCGCGGCGTGAGCACGCTGGCGGCGGATGCCCCGAAAAAGTAGCGCACAAGGTATTGCAGGACCCTATATGGCAAAAGAGTACAAAGATTTGGTGGTTGGGCTGGACATTGGCACCGCCAAGGTGATGGCGGTGGTGGCCGAGGTCATGCCCGGTGGTGAGCTCAAGCTCGCCGGTTTGGGCATCGCACCCAGCAATGGCTTGAAGCGTGGTGTGGTGGTCAACATCGACGCCACGGTGGCCAGCATCCAGCAGGCGCTGAAAGAGGCCGAGCTGATGGCCGACTGCAAGATCAGCCGCGTCTACACCGGCATCACCGGCAGCCACATCCGCGGCATCAACAGCAGCGGCATGGTGGCGGTGAAAGACCGCGAAGTGACGCAGGCCGACGTGGCCCGTGTGGTGGAAACCGCCAAGGCCATCAACATCTCCACCGACCAGCGCCTGCTGCTGGTGGAGCCGCAGGAATTCATCATCGACGGCCAGGACGTGCGCGAGCCCATCGGCATGAGCGGCATCCGCCTGGAAGCCAAGGTGCATATCGTGACCGGTGCGCAAAGTGCGGCCGAAAACATCATCAAATGTGTGCGCCGCTGTGGTCTGGAAGTGGAGCAGCTGATGCTCAACCCACTGGCCAGCAGCCTCAGCGTGCTGACCGAAGACGAGCGCGAACTGGGCGTGGCGCTGGTGGACATTGGCGCCGGTACCACGGACGTGGCCATCTTCACCAACGGCGCCATCCGCCACACGGCCGTGATTCCGATTGCCGGTGACCTGATCACCAGCGACATCGCCATGGCCCTGCGCACGCCCACCAAGGACGCCGAAGAGATCAAGGTCGAGAGCGGCCACGCCAAGCAACTGCTGGTGGACCCCGAGGTGCAGGTGGAAGTGCCCGGTCTGGGCGACCGCGGCCCGCGCATGCTGAGCCGCCAGGCGCTGGCCGGCGTGATCGAGCCGCGCATCGAGGAAATTTTCAGCCTGGTGAACCAGGTGATGCGCGAGTCGGGCTACGAAGAAGTGCTGTCCTCGGGCATCGTGTTGACCGGTGGCAGCTGCATCATGCCGGGCATGGTGGAGCTGGGCGAGGACATTTTCCTCAAGCCCGTGCGCCGCGGCATTCCCAAATACAACAGTGCGCTGGCGGACATGGTGGCGCAGCCGCGTGCGGCCACCGTCATGGGCCTGCTCGAAGAAGCCCGCCTGGCCCGCATGCGCGGCTACAAGGTGGCGCAAAAAGCCGGCTCGATGAAAACCGCATTTGGTTCCGTCAAGGACTGGTTCGTGGGGAACTTCTAACCATGAAACACAAGACATTCAACGCCGCCGGACCGCCCCAAGGCGTGATGGCCCCCCTGGGGGGTAGCGCCGCTTGCGCAGCAGCAAGCGTGGGTGCCTTGTGGCTTGCCCGGGGGAGTCCGCCTTCATAAATGAATACGCACCCCCACACAGATTTACAAAACCCAACCCATTCATTCAAATAGTTTTTCAGGAGTAACAACATGGCCATCGAAATGATCGAAGAAGAAGCGTTCAACCAAGGCACCCAAATCAAGGTCATCGGCGTGGGCGGCGGCGGCGGCAACGCGGTCGAGCACATGATCCAGACCGCCGTGGGCGGCGTGGAATTCATCTGCGCCAACACCGACGCGCAGGCGCTCTCGCGCAGTACCGCACACAAGACCATCCAACTGGGTGGTAGCGGTCTGGGTGCCGGCAGCAAGCCCGACAAGGGCCGCGACGCCGCTGAGCAGGCCGAGGCCGACATCCGCACCGCCATCGAAGGTGCGCACATGTTGTTCATCACTGCCGGCATGGGTGGCGGCACCGGTACTGGCGCCGCGCCCGTGATTGCACGCGTGGCCAAGGAAATGGGCATCCTGACGGTGGGTGTGGTGACCAAGCCTTTCGACTTCGAAGGTGGCCGCCGCATGAGCAATGCCGATGCCGGCCTCTCCGAACTCGAAGCCAATGTGGATTCGCTGATTGTGGTGTTGAACGAGAAGCTGCTGGAAGTGCTGGGCGACGACGTCAGCCAGGACGAAGCGTTTGCGCACGCCAACGACGTGCTGAAAAACGCCGTGGGCGGTATTGCCGAAATCATCAACGTGCCCGGCCATGTGAACGTCGACTTTGAAGACGTGCGCACCGTGATGGGCGAGCCCGGCAAGGCCATGATGGGTACGGCTGTGGCCAAGGGCCCGGACCGTGCACGCATTGCGGCTGAGCAGGCCGTGGCCTGCCCCTTGCTCGAAGGCATCGACCTGTCGGGTGCCAAGGGCGTGCTGGTACTGATCACCGCGGCCAAGGGCAGCCTGAAGCTGTCCGAGTCCAAGCTGGCGATGAACACCATCCGCGCCTACGCGTCGCCCGATGCCCATGTGATCTACGGCACGGCCTACGATGACGCGCTGGGTGAGGAAATCCGCGTGACGGTGGTGGCCACCGGCCTGAGCCGCCAGGGTGCACGCCGTACGGCGCCTCCGCTGCAAGTGCTGCGCACCGGCACCGACAACGTGCCTTTCCATGTGCCCACGCTCAACACCATTGCCCAGCCCTCCGGCGCGGCAGCGGCCCTGGGTGGCACGGGCCACGTCGCCAGCCAGCCCGACTACGGCAGCATGGCCACGCCCAGCGTGTGGCGCACCAACCGCACGCAAGCGGCGGCCAAGGTCGACGCGCTGTCCAGCGGTGGCATGGATGACTACGAAATCCCCGCGTTCCTGCGCAAGCAAGCGGACTGACCGTCAGAACGATGTGGAATTGGCTGCCCGGTAAAATCTACCCTGTGCTGAAACAACGAACCCTCAAATCCCTGACCCGCGCCGTCGGCGTGGGCCTGCACAGCGGCCAGCGTGTGGAAATCACGCTGCGCCCGGCGGCGCCGGATACGGGCATCGTGTTTCGCCGGGTGGATTTGCCGAATGCGCCGGACATTGTGGTCTCGGCCGAGGCGGTGACCGACACACGCCTGGCGTCCACGCTGTCCTGCGGCAACGCCAAGGTGCACACGGTAGAACACCTCATGTCGGCCTGCGCCGGCCTTGGGGTCGATAACCTGTTTGTGGACATCACGGCCGAAGAGATCCCGATTCTGGATGGCTCCGCTGCCTCGTTTGTCTTCCTGCTGCAAAGCGCGGGCATCGAGATGCAAAACGCGCCGCGGCGCTTCATCCGCCTGACCAAGCCAGTGGAAATACGCGAAGGCGAGGGGGCCAACGAGAAGTGGGCACGCCTGGACCCGTACCACGGCTACAAGCTCAGTTTTGAGATCGACTTCAACCATCCCGCCGTGGACTCTACCGGCCAGCGCGTGGAGTTTGACCTGAGCACGGGCTCGTACTCGCGTGACATTGCACGCGCCCGCACCTTTGGCTTCACCAAAGACGTGGAAATGATGCGCTCCAATGGCCTGGCCCTGGGCGGCGGTTTGGACAACGCCATCGTGATGGACGACTACAAGGTGCTCAATGCCGATGGACTGCGCTACGACGACGAGTTCGTCAAGCACAAGATCCTGGACGCCATGGGCGACCTCTACATCGTGGGCAAGCCTCTGCTGGCCGCCTACAGCGCACGCCGCTCGGGCCATGCGCTCAACAACAAGCTGCTGCGCGAACTGCAGGCCCACCCCGAGTGCTGGGAAGTGGTCACCTTCGAAGACGTGAAGCAGGCGCCCGTGGGCTTTGCCCAGCCCGTGCGGGCCTGGTGATATGGCCCCCACGCGTCGCTGGTGCACGGGGCGCTGCCCCGCTCCCGCCGGGCGCGCTACGTACCGGGGGCTAGGCATATGCTGCTGTTTCGCTGGCTGATCCTGTTGTGCCTGCTGGGAGCGGCGGTCTGTTTTGCCTTTTATGTAGGTACTGGACAAGCGCGCTTTCTGCGCTGGGGGTGGAAGACCCTCCAATGGACCCTGTTGGCCGCAGGGGGCTTTTTCACGGTACTGATTCTCGAACGCGTCGCCTGAGGTCCCGCGGTCTCGGTCTGCACGGTTTTGTTTGTCCGGCGGGGCTGGTCAAGGGCATGGGTTTCTGGCAATCTTGTTAGCGGAGGTGCGCTGAAGCGCGCCCTAACTACAACAATGACAGGAGACTTCCATGATCCATGGCCTGACTTTCAAACTCAAGATCGCCTTGTTGGTGGCGGCTTCTCTGCTGGCGGTTGCCGTGATGGCCGTGGTGTCGGTGCTCGACATCCGCACCAATATCATCCAGGCGCGCCAGGACCAGTTGGTCACCGCCGTGCAATCAATGCACAACGTGGTGATGGGCTACAAGGCGCGTGCCGATAGTGGCGCCATGCCGCTGGAGGATGCCCAGAAGGCCGCTGCCCTGGCCGTCGGGCTGTCCCGATATGGCGGGGCAGAGGGCAAGACGGAGTACTCCTACATTTGGTCGCTCGACGGGGTTGGGGTGATGCACCCCATCAAGCCTGAATGGGCTGGGCAGAACATGGTCGGCAAGATCAAGGATGGCGCCGGAACGGACATCATTGTGTCGCTCGTCAATGCCATCAAGGCAAGTCCCAATGGCCGTGCTTTTGTGCCCACCATGTTCCCCAGACCCGGGCAGACCGTGCCCGTGCCCAAGCTGCAGTACGTGATGAAGGTGGACGGATGGAACTGGATGGTGGGGTCCGGCTTGTACACCGACGATTTGGATGCCAGCGTGCGCAGCAAGGTGCTGGGCGGTGTTGCGGTGCTGGTGGTCATGCTGTTGGTGATTGGCGGTATTGGTGGCGCGGTTGCCAAGTCCGTTTTGGGCCAGATTGGCGGAGAGCCCCAGGAGGCTTACCACGCCATGTCCCAGGTGGCCGCAGGCAATCTGGCTGTCCATTTGCCACCTGCCAAGGCCGGTAGTGTGGTGGGTGGTTTGTCACAAATGGTGCAGTCCCTGCGTTCGCTGGTGTCCGAGGTGCGCAATGCGACCGACAGCATCGCCACGGCATCCAGTGAAATTGCCCAAGGAAATGCAGACCTGTCGCAGCGGACCGAGCAAACGGCCAGCAACTTGCAACAAACAGCGTCGTCGATGGAGGACCTGACCGATACGGTTCGACAGACCTCCGACAATGCCGGAACGGCCAGCCAATTGGCCGCATCCGCTTCCGAGGTCGCCAGCCGGGGTGGTCGTGTGGTCTCGGAAGTTGTGAACACCATGGGAGAGATCAACGCCAGCAGTAAACGCATCAGCGACATCATCAGTGTGATTGATGGCATTGCCTTCCAGACCAATATCCTGGCGCTCAATGCCGCGGTGGAGGCAGCACGTGCCGGAGAGCAGGGACGTGGCTTTGCCGTGGTGGCCTCTGAGGTGCGTAGCCTGGCTGGGCGTTCGGCCGAGGCGGCGAAAGAAATCAAGGCGCTGATCAATGCCTCCGTGGAGCGGGTGGAGGCCGGCACGCAGCTGGTGGGGGACGCCGGCCGCACCATGGAGGAAATTGTCGGCTCCGTGCAGCGGGTCAACGACATGATCGGAGAGATTCGCAGTGCCACGGCAGAACAAAGCCAGGGCATTTCGGGCGTGAACCAGGCCGTGGGCCAACTGGACCAGATGACCCAGCAAAACTCGGCCCTGGTGGAGGAAAGTGCGGCGGCGGCGGCCAGCCTCAAGGAACAGGCCAATAGCCTGGCACGGGTGGTGTCGGTGTTCCGTCTTGAATAAGTCGCAGGTCGACACGATAATCACACATCACCCCTGAGCCCTTGTTTTGTCAAAGGATGGCGCCATGAACTCTTTGTCTTCGATTGCCTTGTCGGGCATGAACGCGGCGCAGACCTCCCTGAACGCCAGTGCCCATAACGTGGCCAACTTGGCGACCGAGGGCTTCAAACGCCAGGAGGCGGTGCAGACCGAGCAGCCAGGTGGTGGCGTGAGCACGCAAGTTCGCCAAGCAGAAGTCGCGGGCCCTGCGCTGGAAACAGATGTCGTGACACAACTGCAAGCCAAACACAGCTTTATTGCGAACCTCGCAGTGTTCAAGACCAGCAATCAGATGGCCGGGGCCTTGCTGGACATCAAGGCCTAGGGTGCCGGTTCATAGTTTTTGACGATGGCGTCCAAGCGCCCGTCGCTGCGCAATTTGTCTATCGCCTGTTGCAGCTTGCGCGCGATCAGCGGATGGCTCTCCTTGTTGAGGGCAAAGTAATAGCCCCCATCGTCACTGAGTTTGAGCAATTTAGTGACGCTGCCCACGGGGCGGCCCACACTGCGCAGGTTCCAGGCCATGCCCACTTCAGTGTCTACCATGGCGTGCACCAAATCCCCCATCAGCATGCGAAACACCGCATCGTTGGAGCTCTCCTCAACCATGGCACTGCTGGGCACGCCGGCTGCCAGCAGGTCCTGCATGGCGGCTTCCTCACGCACCACGCCTATGCGCAATTGCGCCAACTCTCGGGCTTCACGCGGGGGCGCACCCGAGATATTGCGTGTGTAGACCCAGGTGGTGCGCGGCAGCAAGGGGCCGACCCACAGGAAGTGGTCCTCCCGCGAGGGTTTGCGCGCCGTGGTGTACAGCACCGTGTTGGGGGTGCTGCGCACTACCTTGTAGCCACGTGCCCAGGGCACGACCTGAAAGCTGCATTGCAACTCTGCCAATTCGCAGGCTGCGCGCAACACATCGGTCGCAATGCCTTGTACTTTGCCCGACTCTGCAAAGTTGTAGGGAGGCCAATGCTCGGTGTAGGCCACCAATCGTTGGTTGGTGGCTTCCCGTGGTGTGGCGAATACGCTGCCACATGCAACGCTGGCCAGCAAGGACAAAAGGCAGTGGGTAATCAGACGAAGGGACATGGCGCGAGCGACAAACACGGCCCTTCATGCTAACTGCAATTTATTTAATGACGCTGACTTGTATCAATTAACGTTGTCGCCCGGCGCGGTAAGACACCTTGCCATTGCCCCCCATGCTGTCCGCCGCCGCCAGGCGGGCCATGGCTTTGCCAGCATGGGCGTGGGTGATGGCCAGGCCCAGGGCATCGGCGGCATCGGGCCCGGGCAGGCCGGGCAGGCTGAGCAGGCGTTTCACCATTTCCTGGATCTGGTCCTTGTGCGCACGGCCGTGGCCCGCCACGGCCTGCTTCATTTGCAGCGCGGTGTACTCGGCCACCGGCAGCCCTGCGTTGACAAGTGCCGTGATCAGCGCACCACGCGCCTGGCCCAGCAGCAGCGTGGACTGGGGATTGACGTTGACGAACACGAGCTCAATCGACGCGCAGGTGGGCTGGTAACGCTGCACCACCTCGCCCATGCCGTCAAACAGCACCTTCAAGCGCTCGGGCAGGGCGCGCGTGTCCAGGTGCTGGGTGCCTATCGTGCCGCTGGCCACATAGCGCACGTCGGCGCCCACCACATCCACCACGCCAAAGCCGGTGGTGCGCAGGCCGGGGTCAATGCCGAGAATTCGCATGCTATTGTTTTAGGAGCTGCTTGCGCAGCATACATAAGGGCTAGAGGCCAAAATACCACTTAACCGAGTGGAAAAAGACGGGGGCTGCAAAACACAGGGCATCGACCCGGTCCAGCAGGCCACCGGCGCCGGTCACCCCATTGCCTTCGCGTCCCCAGCTCGGGATACCGCGGTCGCGTTTGAGGGCTTTCATGACGAAGTGGCCCATGGAGCCCGCCACACACGCAATGAAGCTGAACGCAAACGCGGTGCCCGGCACCCAGGGCGTGATGCCGGCCAGCAGCGCACCAAACACGCTGGCCACGGCAATGCCAATCCACCAACTCGGCCAGTTGAAGCTCTGGCTGATGGCCGGCGCCACGGGGGCCCGCTGCAGCTTGCGTGAGACCAGGTGCTGTGTGGCCATGCAGGTCTGGACCACCAGCACCAAGAAGAACACCATGAAGGCGTTTTTGTTGTTGTAGCTGGGGAAGTTCAACATCAGCAGCGCGGGTACATGGCTCATGCCGTAGATACACACCATGATGCCCCACTGCAGCTTGGCATTGCGCTCCAGAAAACGCAGCGGGTCATTGGCCAGCGCACTGGTCAACGGCAGGGCCAGGAACACATAGACCGGGATGAACACGGCAAACATGTCAAAGTGCTCGGTGCCCACCAGCCAGTACTGCAGCGGTAGCACTACAAAAAAGGCCAGCACCAGGCTGCGGTGATCGCCCCGGCGCGTGGGCGACAGCGTGAGGAATTCACGCAGCGCGAAGAAGGACACCAGGCCAAACAGTGTGAGTGCCACCAAGTCGCCGGCCACCCAGCCTACCCAGAACACAAACATCATGAGCCAGCTGGTGCGGATCACGCCGTCCAGGCTTTTGAGTTCCTTGCGGCGCAGGTCGCCGGCGGCATCATCCCCGTATTCGCGCAGCGACAGCACAAAGGCCACGATGCTGGAGAGCAACAAGAGGCCGAACACGATGATGAACAGTGCACCGATCTGCTGCGTGGCCGTGAGGTTCTTGAGATAAAAATACATGGAAGCCCCTTACACGTCGCGCAGGGCGATCACAGCGTTGCGCGCGCGGGTCAGGAAGTTGCGGTGGTCTTCCCCCGCGTCCACCTGCATGGGCGCGCCAAAGGTGACCGAGCACAGCACCGGCACGGGCACCACTTCGCCCTTGGGCAACACGTGCTGCACATTGTTGATCCATGCGGGCACCAGTACCACGTTGGGAAACTTGGTGGCCAGGTTGTAGAGCCCGGCCTTGAAGGCCTGCGGTTCCTCAAAGTGGCCGCGTGTCCCTTCGGGGAACAGGATGATGGAGTCGCCATTGGTGAGTGCCTCCATCAGTGGCTCCAGCGGGTCTTCGTCTGCCGTGCGGTCGCGCGAGACGTAGATGACATGGAACACTTCAGTGGTGAGCCACTTCTTGAACGGTGTTTTGGTCCAGTAGTCTTTGGCGGCAATGGCGCGGGTGATGTGGCGCAGTTCTTTGGGCAGGGCCGCCCAGATCATCACCAGGTCGGCGTGGCTTTGGTGGTTGGCAAAATAAATGCGCTGTTCGGCCTTGGGCGGGCAGCCGTGCCAGCGCGCTTGCGCACCGGTCAGCACCCGGATCAAACCGAGCAAAAAGTAACTCATCAACTTGGCTAGCATGGCGGGGATGATACCTAGGGGTTGTGACCCCGATGCTGGGGTTTGCTCTCTCGCTGTCTCCGGCGGGCGGGGTACTTCGCTCCGTTCGTGTCCCCTGGCCCTCCAGGGCCTCCTCCTTGACCTCACTGCGCGAAGCACCCCACCCGCCGGATCCGGCTTGGCAGGTGCGGTCGGCCCAGTCCCGTTGCGGGCTCAAGACAAACGCAGCCTGTGTAAACGTGTCGACTTACGGCAGTTGCGCGTCCGGCATACGCGCCACAATCGTCCCCGCGCGGTTGGCCAGATAGCCCGAGTTGGGCACCTTCTCAAAGTACTTGGGCCGCGGCAACATGACGGCCAGACGTGCAGCCTCATAGGCACTGAGCTTGCTGGCCGGTTTGCGGAAATAGTGCTGGGCCGCAGCCTCGGCGCCAAACACGCCTTCGCCCCATTCCACGCTGTTGAGGTAAATCTCCAGAATGCGCTGCTTGCTCAGCAAATGCTCCAGCAACAGCGTCAAGACAAACTCCTGGCCCTTGCGCATCAGCGTGCGCTCGCCCGAGAGAAACAGATTTTTGGCCAACTGCTGTGTGATGGTGGAGCCGCCCACGATCTTGGGGGGCTTGGTGGTTTTTCTTTGCTCGGCGCGCTGCTCAGCCTTGGCATTCTTTGCCCAGGCTTTCTCCAGCGCCTCCCAGTCCACCCCATCGTGCTGGCTGAAGCCATCGTCCTCTGACGCAATCACCGCGCGCTTCAGGTGGTCGGAGATTTGCGCGTAGTCCACCCACTGCTGGCGCCAGCGCAACTCGCCCTTCTCGGTGGTGACGCGCCAGGCCTCGGAGCGCTCAAAGGCCGTGCTTTGCGGGGCCACCACGGCCATGGCGGCAATGCGGCCTACAAAGTAGAGTTGCAGCGCCAACAAGGCCAGCGCACACAGCCAAATCCAACGCCACAGACTCTTCATTGCGACGCCGAAACCTTGGCTTCCAGGGTCTCGTCACGGGTGAATTTGAAACGCGACACCACCAGAATCTGGTCGGCCTGGCGGCGCATGGCTGCGTTGAAGGTGCCAAAGGGGCCCGCCGTGCGGGCAATCGCTTCGGCACGTTTGTCCAGCGTCGGGTTGCCGGAGCTCTGCACCACATCGGTATCAATCACGCGGCCGTCGTGGTTGACGGTGACGATCATGGTCAACTCACCATACAGTTTTTTGCCACCGCTTTGCGGAAAGTTCTCGGTGCCCCGGTCTTCAATCGCGCGGCGCAGGCCGTCGTAGTACACCGCATACACCTCCTCGCGCACGGCCGGGCTGATGTAGCGTTTCTTGGGCCGCGCGTTCTCCATGTTGATGCGCCGCTCGATTTCAGCCAGCAGCTTGATGAGCTGGCGGCGCTTCTCTTCGCGCTCGGCTTGCTCGGCCTTGTTGGCGGCCTGGCTGGGGTCGGGCGGGGGCAGGGCGGCCAGCTGGTTTTTCACCTGGGCCAACAGCAGGTTTTGCTGCTCCTGCAGGGTTTGCAGTTTTTTGGAGGACTCCTCTTCCAGCGAGTCGCCCACATCGGTCAGCAGGGACGGCGGCAGGGGGCTGCTCGCGCGGCCTTTCTCGGCTTCTCCTCCGCCCGCCAACGAGGTTTGTGCGATGGCGGTTGCCTTGTCGGGCTTCTCGTTGCTCTTGGCATTCACCAGAATCACTTCCAGCGGCTGGTCCTCAAACACGCGGTTGAAGGCCTCCGGGTCCACAAAACGCACGGTGAGCAGCACCGCGTGGACCGCGATCGAGGCGCCCAGCGCCCATTGGAGGGTGGTGATGTTGTGCAGCTTCACGAGGCGGAATTATCGCTGCCGCCCTCGGGCGCTTCGTTCACGTCCACGGCAATCGCAATCGGGCCGGCCACGTCGTCCTCGTCTTCGCTCTCGTCCACCTCGGCATTCGAGGTTTCGGCCGGGACATCCAGACGCTCCACCACCGTGCCATGCACGTCCAGTGTGATCAGGTCCATCTCGCCCAGCTTGATGCGCACCTTGGCATTGCGCGGCAGGCCCTGCGCGCCCATCACCGGCAGCACCAGCGGAATGTCGTCGGCGCGCACCATGTTCTCCTTGAACACCGTGGCCACCAGCTCGGTGATGCCGTGCTGCTGCACATAACGCATGGTCCAGAAGCGCTCCATGGCGCCCTGGTAGCCGTTGTAGGCGCTGTAGGCCGTGTCAAACGCCGAGATGATGGCGAACAGCTCAGCGTCCTTGGGCTTGAACGGCGCCACCAGCGCCGCGGTCTTGCCGTGGCGCGCGCAGGCCATGATCTGCCACTGGTTCACCAGGTCGGTGTAACGGCGCAGCGGCGAGGTGGCCCAGGCGTAGCTTTTGACGCCAATGCCGGCGTGCGGCAGTGCCTTGGTACCCATGCGCACCTTCACGCCGGGTGCCAGGCTGGCCTGGCTGCGGTAGATGGCGGGCACGCCCATTTCGGCCATCCAGCTGCCCCAGGTGCTGTTGGCCAGGATCATGGCCTCGGCCACGATCAGGTCCAGCGGCGCACCGCGCTGGCGGATGCTGATTTGCACTTCTTCATGGCCTTGCGGTTCGGTGCCTTGGGCACCGGCCTCGCGCACCAGGCGGAAGTTGTAGTCCGGCCGGTTGAAGGTTTCGGGTTTGCCGCGCACCACCTCGCGTTTGGCCTTCAGATCGCGCGCCAAACGGTATAAAAATGATAGCTGCTCGCGCAGAGTGGGCAAGGGTTGCGGCGTTGTTTCGTGCTCAAACGTGGGATCCAGCAGCCAGGGCTCGGTGACTACCGCGTCGAGCTGGTCGTGGCGCAGGTTGTGGGCGATGGGCACACGTTCCAGCTTGGTCTCGCTGGCCTTGATCTCCAGCGTTGCTTCGTCCAGCGTTACATACAGCGACAGAGCCGGGCAGTCGCGCCCCTCCTGTAGCGTGTAGGTCTGCACCACGTCGTCGGGCAGCATGGTGACCTTGTAGCCGGGCATGTAGACCGTGGACAGGCGCGCGCGGCCCAGCACGTCGATGGGGCTGCCAGGTTGCACGGCCAGGCCGGGCGCGGCAATGTGCACGCCGATGGTGACCGTGCCGCTGCCCAGGCCCTGCAGGCTCAGCGCGTCGTCAATTTCGGTGGTCTGCGAATCGTCGATGGAGTAGGCCTGCACCGGCGCCAGGGGCAACGCGTCGGCAATGGCGGGTGCGGCAATAGAAGGAAAGCCCGTGCCTTTGGGAAAGTTCTCCAGCAAAAAGCGCTTCCAGTGGAACTGGTAGGGCGAGGCAATGGCGCCGGCCTTTTGCAGCAGCTCCAGCGGCGCGGTGTGGGTGGCGCGGCTGGCCTCGACCACGGCCTTGTACTCGGGAGCGTTCTTGTCTGGCTTGAACAGGATCTTGTAGAGCTGCTCCTTGATCGGTTCGGGGCAGGTGCCTGCGCCCAGGTCGATCGCCCACTGGGCAATCTGCTCGGCAATCACGCGCTTTTTCTCGATAGCGGCCAGGGCCTGCGCAATGATGTCGGCCGGGGCTTTCTTGAAACGGCCCTTGCCGGCGCGGCGGAAGTAGTGCGGCGTGTCAAACAGCTTGAACAGCATGCCGGCCTGCTCGGTCAGCGTGGCGTTGGCCGAAAAGTAGTCTTTGGCCAGGTCGGCAAAGCCAAACTCGGTATCGGGCGCAAATTCATAGGCCATGTCCAGCTCAATGGCTTGCGCCTGGGTCTGGGCGGCCGCCATCAGCTCCGCCGGAGCGGGCTTCTCGAACTTGATCAGGATGTTGGCGCCCTTGACCTTGACGCGTTTGCCGGAATCCAGCTCCACCTGTGCAGAGGCTTCCGCCTCTGACAGCACACGACCGGCCATGAACTTTCCGGCTTCTTCAAACAGTACAAACATAGGGGGTAGATTGTCCCCGCAAATTGCGACCGACCAGGGAGACCGTTTTCAGACCAGTCCCAGAAAGGCCAGCAGTCGGGGCAGATGGGATTCAAAGTCACTCAGCGCGTGGTCTCCGCCCTCCAGCAGCACCTGGGGGCTGTTGGCATACCGCGCGTGCATTTCGCGCCAGTCCAGCACCTCGTCGCCCTTGGCGATGAAGGCCAAATACCGTTCGGGATGGGTCAGCGGACCGCAGGCAAGTGTCTGCAGCTCGTTCACGTACTCGGGCTGGAAGAAAAAACGCTCTTCGGGGTCGTGCCAGCTGGTTTGCTCGCCGATGTACTTGGCCAGGTCACGCGCCGGGTCCACCGCGGGGTTGACCAGCACGGCGCGGCAGCCCGTCTGTTCTGCCACCTGGGTGGCATAAAAACCGCCCAAGCTGGAGCCCACCACCGCCATGGTTTCCCGCGGCCAGCCGGCAATTCCTTCCAGCAGCATCTCCATGGCGCCCCGGGGCGAGGGTGGCAGCTGCGGGCACCACCAGTGCACCTGGGGGTGATGCGCCGCCATGTGGGCGGCGAGCTGGCGCGCCTTGGTGGACTGGGGAGACGACCGGAAGCCATGCAGGTAAAGCAGGTGGGTTATGGGGGTTTTGGAGGTGGGGGAGGGCATGCAGCCATGATAGTTGGCGGGATAATTCGGGCCTATATGTCCTACCAATTCGGAAAAGTCTCCCTGCGCCAGCGCATCGCACCCTGGTTTGCGGGTTTTGATGGGCCGCTGGCGTTTGCGGTCTTCATGCTGGCCTGCGCGGGCATGCTCACCATGTACTCGTCGGGCTTCGACCACGGGACCCGTTTTGAGGACCATGGCCGCAACATGCTGATCGCCGCCACCATCATGTTTGTGGTGGCCCAGGTGCCGCCGCAGCGCCTGATGGCCGTGGCCGTGCCCTTGTATTTGGTGGGCGTAGCACTGTTGATCGCGGTGGCGGTGTTTGGCATCACCAAAAAGGGCGCGCGGCGCTGGGTGAATGTGGGCATCGTGATTCAGCCCAGCGAGATCCTCAAGATCGCCATGCCGCTGATGCTGGCCTGGTGGTTCCAGAAACGCGAGGGCCAGTTGCGCCCGCTGGACTTTGTGGTGGCCGGCCTGCTGCTGCTGGTGCCGGTGGGGCTGATCATGCGCCAGCCGGATCTGGGCACCTCGCTGCTGGTGTTGGCGGCAGGGCTGGCGGTGATCTTTTTTGCCGGCATGAGCTGGAAGCTGGTGATTCCGCCCGTGGCGATTGGGCTGGTGGGCATTGTGCTGGTGGTGGTGTTTGAGCCGCAGCTGTGCGCCGACGGCGTGCGCTGGGCGGTGCTGCACGACTACCAGCAGCAGCGCATCTGCACCCTGTTGGACCCCACGCGTGACCCGCTGGGCAAGGGCTTTCACATCATCCAGGGCATGATCGCCATTGGCTCCGGCGGCATCACCGGTATGGGCTTCATGAAGGGCACCCAGACCCATCTGGAGTTCATTCCCGAGCGCACCACCGACTTCATTTTTGCGGCCTTCTCCGAAGAGTTTGGCCTGATCGGCAACCTGTGCCTGCTGGCGGCCTTTGTGTTCCTGATCCTGCGCGGTCTGGCCATTGCGCTGGAGGCGCCCACGCTGTTTTCGCGCCTGCTGGCCGGGGCGGTGACCATGATTTTCTTCACCTACGCCTTTGTGAACATGGGCATGGTCAGCGGCATCCTGCCCGTGGTGGGCGTGCCGCTGCCCTTTATCAGTTATGGCGGCACCGCCATGGTGACGCTGGGGCTGGCGCTGGGCATCCTGATGTCCATTGCCAACTCCAAACGGTTGGTGCAATCGTGAACGTCGGATTGATTGGTGTGGGCAATATGGGCGGTGCCATGGCGCAGCGTCTGTGCAGCCTGGGTTGGGCGCCCTGGGTCCACGACGTGGATGCTGCCAAGGTGCGGGATTTGGTGTCTTTTGGTGCTCTAGCGCCCGTGGATATTGCGCAAGCAGCTACTGAATCTATAGCAACTATTGTCTGTGTGGTGGACGCGGTGCAGACCCGAGACGTGTTGTTTGGCCCCCAGGGCCTGGCGCCGCAGTTGCCTGCGGGCCACGTGGTGGTGCTGTGCCCCACCATTGCGCCACAAGACGTGGAGGCCATCGCCGCCCGGTTGGCCGAGTCCGGCATCCACACCGTCGATGCCCCCATGTCCGGCGGCCCGGTGCGGGCGCGTGACGGCAGCATGAGCCTGATGGTGGCCGGCGAAGACGCCGTAGTGGCGCGCGTGCAGCCGCTGCTGGACGCACTCTCGGGCAAGGTGTTTCGCATCAGCCAGCGCGTGGGCGACGGCGCGCGCACCAAGCTCGTCAACAACCTGTTGGCGGGCATCAACCTGGTGGGCGCAGCCGAGGTGATGGCGCTGGCCAGCCGCATGGGGCTGGACCTGAACCGCACGCTGGACGTGGTGGAGCAGTCCAGCGGCCAGAGCTGGATAGGCAGCGACCGCATGCGCCGCGCCATTGCGGGCGACTTGGCGCCGCGTGCGCACATGACGCTATTGGCCAAGGACACACGGCTGGCGCAAGAGGCAGCTGCGCACGCGGGCTTTGCCGGCCCGCTGGGTGCCCAGGCCAGCGCGGTGTTTGCCGCCGCAGTAGCCGCAGGGTTGGAAGGGCTGGATGATGGCGCCCTGCTGGCATTCCTGCAGCGGCCTAAAATGGCCGAATGATCTCTCGCGAACCCACCATTGAGCGCTTGGCCACGGCCAAGTCCCTGCTGCTGACCCCGTTTGGGCTGGACGAGAGCCATCTCACCAAGGCCTTGAACGAAATCAAGGCGCACCAGGTGGACGAGGCGGACCTCTACTTCCAGTACACGCGTTCCGAAGGCTGGAGCTTGGAAGAGGGCATTGTGAAAACCGGCTCCTTCAGCATCGACCAGGGCGTGGGCGTACGGGCGGTCAGTGGCGAGAAAACCGCCTTTGCCTACTCCGACGATATTTCCGAAGCCAGTCTGCTGGACGCGGCCCGTACCGTGCGCACCATTTCCAGCGCGGCCCAGTCCAAGCGCACCAAGGCTGCCAGCACCAAGATTGCCGGCAGCCGCAAGCTCTACGCCGGCGTGGACCCCATTGCCACGCTGGACAGCACCACCAAGGTGGAACTGCTGGGCAAGGTGGAAAAACTGGCGCGTGCCAAAGACCCGCGCATCATCCAGGTGATGGCTGGCCTGGCCAGCGAATACGACGTGGTGATGGTGGCGCGGGCCGACGGCACGCTGGCCGCCGATGTGCGCCCGCTGGTGCGCCTGAGCGTCACTGTGATCGCCGAGCAAAAGGGCCGCCGCGAAGTCGGCTCCAGCGGCGGCGGCGGCCGTTTTGGTTTGGCCTATTTCACCGACGCGCAGATTGAAGAGTATGTGAACCAGGCCGTGCACGCGGCGCTGACCAACCTGGATGCACGCCCCGCGCCGGCTGGCGAGATGACCGTGGTGCTGGGTTCCGGCTGGCCCGGCATCCTGCTGCACGAAGCCATTGGCCACGGGCTGGAAGGTGACTTCAACCGCAAGGGCAGCAGCGCCTTCAGCGGCCGCATTGGCCAGCGCGTGGCGGCCAAGGGCGTGACCGTGCTGGACGACGGCACCATTGCCGACCGTCGTGGTTCGCTCAATGTGGACGACGAGGGCAACGCCAGCCAGAAGACCGTGCTCATCGAGGATGGCATCCTCAAGGGTTACATCCAGGACAACATGAACGCCCGGCTGATGGGTGTGAAGCCCACCGGCAACGGCCGGCGCGAAAGCTACGCCCACGTGCCCATGCCGCGCATGACCAACACCTACATGTTGGGGGGCGACAAAGACCCGCAGGAAATCGTCAAGAGCATCAAGAAGGGCTTGTACGCAGTCAACTTTGGCGGTGGCCAGGTCGACATCACCAGCGGCAAGTTCGTGTTCAGCGCGTCTGAGGCCTACTGGGTGGAGAACGGCAAGATCCAGTACCCGGTCAAGGGCGCCACCATTGTGGGCAGTGGCCCGGAATGCCTGAAACGTGTCTCCATGATCGGCAACGACATGAAGCTCGACAGTGGCGTGGGCACCTGCGGCAAAGAGGGTCAGAGCGTGCCCGTGGGCGTGGGCCAGCCCACCCTGCGCATTGACGGACTGACCGTAGGCGGCACGGCCTGAGCCGGGCTGTCAGTTAGCTGTTTTCAACCTGTGCTACATTGAAGCCATGCATTCAGCACGTTTCTTTTTTAGCTACTTTTGGTTCTCACGCGCATCCGGCGGTCGAGA
>MGPB01000017.1:0-67843 GCA_001795455.1 Curvibacter sp. GWA2_63_95
ATGCCGACGCCAAGCTGAAGGAAGTCTTCGGCAAAGCCCAGGTGTCCATGTTTGAGATGGCTGGCCTGATCGGCAAGCACCTCAAGTAATCGCCAGATTGCCGAAAAAAAAGGCCGGAACCCTCCGGCCTTTTTTTGTTGGCATCACCATTGCTTGTCACTTGGGTGACTGGTGCCTGACCTCATAAGGGAAAGTCGCTAGTTGTTATTGGTGCTGATCACGGTTCAGCACTGTCCTACATGCCTAGAATCCACCCCCTCATGCTGAGATTCCTCTTTACCCGCCTGAGCCTGATCATCCCGACTTTCATCGGAATGACACTGCTCGCCTTCTTCCTGATCCGCCTCGTTCCGGGCGATCCCATCGAAACCCTCGCCGGTGAACGCGGCATTGACGCCGCCCGCCACGCCGTCCTCTTGAAGGAGTACGGCCTCGACCAGCCGATCATGGTGCAGTACGGCATCTACATCGGCAAAGTGCTGCAAGGCGACCTGGGCAAATCCATCATCACCCGCGAATCGGTGCTCAGCGAATTCGCCACCTTGTTCCCCGCCACCATCGAGCTTGCCCTGTGCGCCATCCTGTTTGCGCTGCTGCTGGGCATTCCGGCCGGCATTCTGGCGGCGGTCAAGCGCAACTCCGTGCTGGACCACGGTGTCATGGGGGCTGCGCTCACCGGCTACTCCATGCCCATCTTCTGGTGGGGGCTGCTGCTGATCCTGCTGTTCTCGGTGCAACTGGACCTGACGCCCGTGTCAGGCCGCATCAGCGTGCAGTACTTCATTGAGCCGACCACCGGTTTTCTGCTCATCGACAGCCTGCTGTCCGAAGACAAGGGGGCCTTCCTTTCAGCCCTGTCACATCTGATCCTGCCCACCATCGTGCTGGGCACCATCCCGCTGGCGGTGATTGCGCGCATGACACGCTCGGCCATGCTGGAGGTGATGGGCGAAGACTACATCCGCACCGCCAAGGCCAAGGGTCTGACGGGCCTGCGCGTCGTGGCGGTACATGCTTTTCGCAATGCACTCATTCCGGTTGTGACCGTGATTGGCCTGCAAGTGGGCCATATGTTTACCGGGGCCATCCTGACCGAGACGATTTTTTCCTGGCCCGGCGTGGGCAAATGGCTGATCGAAGCCATCAGCCGGCGTGACTATCCCGTATTGCAAGGTGGCATGTTGCTGCTGGGCATCGTGGTCATGACCGTGAACCTGTTGGTGGACATCACCTACGGCATCATCAACCCCCGTATTCGCCACCAAAAGTAATGACTACTACCGCTATTCATACGCCGGTGGCGTCGCAACCCGCCCATCCGCTGCAAGAGTTCTGGCGCTATTTCCGCGTCAACAAGGGCGCCATGGCCGGCCTGGCTATCGTGGTGCTCGTGCTGCTGATGGCCCTGTTCGCCCCCTGGTTGGCGCCCTACGCCCCCGACCTGACCAACAACGCAGCCTTCTTGAAGCCCCCGGCCTGGCAAGCGGGTGGCTCGTCGGCCCACCTGCTGGGTACCGATGCCATTGGGCGCGACATCCTCTCGCGCCTTATGCACGGCGCCCGCCTCTCGCTGGTCATCGGCATTGCCGTCGTGTCCATCTCCGTCGTGGTCGGCACGGTGCTCGGCCTGGTGGCCGGCTACTTCAAGGGTCTGCTGGAAATCGCCATCATGCGGGCCATGGACATCATCCTCACGCTGCCCAGCCTGCTGCTGGCCATCGTGATCGTGGCCATCCTCGGGCCCGGTCTGGTGAATGCCATGCTCGCCGTGGCGATTGTGGTGCTGCCGCACTACGTGCGTATCACACGCGCGGCGGTGATTGCCGAGACCTCACGCGACTATGTGACCGCAGCCCGCATGGGTGGCGCCAGCCACCTGCGCCTGATGTTCAGCGAGGTGCTGCCCAACTGCACCGCACCACTGATCGTGCAGGCCTCCATGGGCATTTCCACCGCCATTCTGGATGCCGCCGCACTGGGCTTTCTGGGCCTGGGCGCACAGCCGCCGTCCCCCGAGTGGGGCACCATGCTGGCCGATGCACGCGAATTCGTGCTGCGCGCCTGGTGGGTCGTGACCTTTCCCGGTCTGGCCATTTTGATCACAGTGCTGGCGTTCAACTTGCTTGGGGATGGACTGCGCGATGCGCTGGACCCCAAACTCAAACGTTAAGCCGAAAAGAGAACAACGCCAATGGCATTGCTAGAAATTGAAAACCTGTCCGTGGAGTTCCCGTCGCACAACGGCGTGATGCACGCGGTACAGGATGTCAGCCTCACACTCGAGGCTGGAGAAGTGTTGGGTGTGGTGGGTGAATCCGGCTCGGGCAAAAGTGTCACCATGATGGCACTGATGGGCCTGGTCGCCTTCCCCGGTCGCGTGCAGGCCAAGACACTGCGCTTCGATGGCCACGACCTGCTGGGCCTGAGCGAGCGCGAACGCCGCCGCTTCACCGGCAAAGACATGTCCATGATTTTTCAGGACCCGACCACCAGCCTGAACCCCTGCTTCACCGTGGGCTACCAGCTGGCCGAAACGCTCAAGCTGCACCTGGGCATGGACCGCAAGGCCGCACACAAGCGCTCCATCGAGCTGCTCGAACAGGTGGGCATTCCCGCCCCCGAGAGCCGCCTCAAGGTCTACCCACACCAACTCTCGGGCGGCATGAGCCAGCGCGTGATGATTGCCATGGCGATTGCCTGCAACCCCAAGCTACTGATTGCCGACGAGCCCACCACGGCGCTGGATGTGACCATCCAGGCGCAGATTCTGGACCTGCTGAAGAGCCTGCAAAAAGACCGCGGCATGGCCTTGGTGCTGATCACCCACAACATGGGCGTGGTATCTGACATGGCGCAACGCGTGGCCGTGATGTACGCCGGCCAGGTGATGGAAGAACGCACGGCCGACGCCCTGTTTGCCGCGCCGGCCCACCCCTACACCGAAGCCCTGCTCTCGGCCATGCCCGAACGCAGCCTGCACCAGAGCCGACTCAACACCATTCCCGGCATGGTGCCCGGCCTGCATGACCGCCCCAGTGGCTGCCTGTTCGGCCCGCGCTGCAGCCATGCACGTGAAGGCACCTGCGCCCAGCGCCCCAGCCTCAGCCCCTGGCAAGGCGGCAGCGTGCGCTGCCACTTTGCGCTGGGCCAGGAAGAGGTGACCGCATGAGCACCCCCCCCAACAACACCCCCGTGGTCGAGGCCCAAGGCCTGCGCCAGGTCTACACCATCCGCCGCGGCTTCATGCAGGCGCCCGACAAGCTGCAGGCCGTCTCCGGTGTGTCCTTCAGCGTGCAAGCCGGCCGTACCCTGGCCGTGGTTGGCGAGTCCGGCTGTGGCAAGTCCACCTTGGCACGCATGGTCTCGCTGATCGAATCCCCCACCGAAGGCAGCCTGCGCCTGGGTGGCGTAGACGCCACCGACCCCAGCAACAAATCCACGCTGCGCCAGAAGGTGCAACTGGTGTTTCAGAACCCCTACGGTTCGCTGAACCCGCGCAAACGCATTGGCCAGATTCTGGAAGCGCCGCTGGAGATCAACACCAACCTCAACGCGGCGCAACGGCAGGATAAAGCCCGCGCCATGCTGGCCAAGGTGGGCCTGCGCCCCGAGCACTACGACCGTTACCCCCACATGTTTTCGGGTGGCCAGCGCCAGCGCATTGCGATTGCACGCGCGCTGATGCTGGACCCTGCGCTGGTGGTGGCCGACGAGCCGGTATCGGCACTGGACGTATCCATCCAGGCGCAGGTGCTGAACCTGCTGGCCGACCTCCAAAACGAGCTGGGCCTGGCCTACCTGTTCATCTCGCACGACCTGGGTGTGGTACGCCACATTGCCCACGACGTGATGGTGATGTACCTGGGCCAGGTGGTAGAGCATGGCGACAAGACCACCATCTTCGAGCAGCCCTTGCACCCGTACACCCAGGCCTTGATGGCCTCCACCCCCGGCATGCATGCGCCGGGTGGCAAGAGCCAGCGCATTGTGCTCAAGGGCGAGCTCCCCTCGCCCTTGAACCCGCCAGCAGGCTGTGTGTTCTCCACGCGCTGCCCACACGCCACGGAACGCTGCCATGCCGAGCGGCCCGTATTGCAAACTTTGGCTGGCAGGCAAGTTGCTTGTCACGAAGCTTCGCGTTTTAGCCAACCCGCTGCATAGGCAGCATCAACCCCAGAGGAGTAACTCCCATGACCCTGAAACTGAAGAATGCCTTGGCCACCCGCCGCACCAAAAGTGCGTGGTTGTGCGCATTGGCACTGCCCGCTGCTCTGGCCCTCACGCCGGTAGCCGCCAAGACCCTGGTGTACTGCTCGGAAGGCAGCCCCGAAAACTTCTACCCCGGTGTCAACACCACAGGGACGTCGTTTGACGTGACAGAACAGATTTACGACAACCTCGTGCACTTCGAGCGCGGCGGCACCAAGGTGGAGCCCTCGCTGGCCGAGAGCTGGACCATCTCCAAGGATGGCCTGGAATACACCTTCAAGCTGCGCAAGGGCGTGAAGTTCCAGTCCAACAAGAACTTCAAACCCAGCCGTGACTTCAACGCAGACGACGTGTTGTTCATGTTCGAGCGCCAGTGGAAAGAAAACGACCCCTTCTTCCGCGTGACCAGCCCCAACCACGCCTACTTCGGCGACATGGGCATGCCCAAGCTGCTCAAGTCGGTGGACAAGGTCGACGAGTACACCGTCAAGATCACGCTGAATGCCCCAGAAGCGCCCTTCCTGGCCAACCTGGCCATGCAGTTCGCCGGCATCCAGTCCAAGGAATACGCGATTGCCATGCTCAAGGCTGGCGCGCCTGAAAAGATCGACCAAGACCCGCTGGGCACCGGCCCCTACCAGGTGGTGCAGTACCAGAAGGACTCCATCATCCGCTTCAAGGCCAACCCCGCGTACTGGGCTGGCAAGGCCAAGATCGATGACCTGATCTTCTCCATCACGCCCGATGCATCCGTGCGCTGGGCCAAGCTGCAAAAGGGTGAATGCCACGTCATGCCCTACCCCAACCCGGCCGACCTGGACGCCATCCGCAAGGACGCCAACGTCACCGTGATGGAACAGCCCGGCCTGAACATCGGTTATCTGGCTTACAACACCACCAAGAAGCCGTTTGACGACGTGCGCGTGCGCAAGGCCATCAACATGGCCATCGACAAGAAGGCCATCGTGTCTGCCGTGTACCTGAGCACCGGTGTGGCTGCGGTCAATCCGATTCCGCCCGGCCAGTGGTCCTACAACAAGGCCCTGAAAGACGATGCATTCAACCCCACCGAAGCCAAGAAGCTGCTGGCTGCCGCTGGTTACCCCAACGGTTTCAGCACCGACCTGTGGGCCATGCCTGTGCAACGCCCCTACAACCCCAATGCCAAGCGTATTGCGGAGTTGATGCAGGCTGACCTGGCCAAGGTCGGCGTGACCGCTGAAATCAAGAGCTTTGAATGGGGTGAGTACCGCAAGCGCATGCAAGCCGGTGAACACCAGATGGGCATGCTGGGCTGGACTGGTGACAACGGAGATCCAGACAACTTCCTGAACACCTTGCTGGGTTGCAGCTCGGCCAAGCAAAACGGCTCCAACGTGGCCAAGTTCTGCTACCAGCCGTTTGAAGACCTGGTGCAGAAGGCCAAGGTAGTGTCCAACCCCGCCGAGCGCACCAAGCTGTACGAAAAAGCACAGGTGATCTTCAAGGAGCAGGCGCCCTGGTTCACCATCGCCCACGCCGTGCAACTCAAGCCCGTGCGCAAGGAAGTCGTGGACTTCAAGCTGAGCCCCTTCGGCCGCCACACCTTCTACGGCGTGGACATCAAGTAATTCAACACCCGTTGAATGTCAAAAGGGCCGGTACACACCGGCCCTTTTTTTATGCTTTTTAGGCCTCTAGCCCCCGCAGAATAAGCGCGAGCAGCTCCTAAATCAATAGCGCCACAAGACCATCAAACAGGCCCTTGCGAGGCTGGGTAGCCCACAATGTCCGCCAGCGCCGGGTAACCCGACACCGCGAACGACGCCAGGCGCCCGCCCATGACCGCGCCCTCCACACTGCCCACATTGAGGCCGGTGTATATCCAGTCACCCGCCAGCGTGAGGTTGGCAAAACCGCTGCCCCAGGCCTTCAGGCGCGCCTTGGTGCTGCCGGGGGGCGACGTCACATAACTCTCGGTCGGGTCGATATTGGCGCGCCAGAACTGCTGGTTGAAGCGTTGCACACCCACGCCCGGATGGGCCGGGTTGGTGCGCAACAGGCTGAAATCCAGACCCATGGGGTCGCCAGGCGGGCTGACCACATTGGTGGTGGCCAGCGGCAGCAGCGGCCCCATGCTGGCCTGCAGGTACTGCACACACTGCGCCTGCACGCGCGCGTGGGCACGGGCGGGGTAGCCGGTGTCGGTGAACGGTGGCGGCGCTTCGTACTCGGCCATGGCGCCGCTGAAGTACCACAGCGCCTTGGGGGCCGAGTCTTGCGGCCAGTCTTCCCACTGCAACAGGTGGGTGAAGTCCACCTGGCCGTCCAGCGGGTTCAGGTAGGTGGCACCAATCACCGTGTCGGTGGGGTTTTGGAACTCGATGTCCCAACCCAGTTCAGTGGTGCTGCGG
The DNA here is from genome assembly GCA_001795455.1 of Curvibacter sp. GWA2_63_95. Classification (GTDB taxonomy): domain Bacteria; phylum Pseudomonadota; class Gammaproteobacteria; order Burkholderiales; family Burkholderiaceae_C; genus Allorhodoferax. Next base: position 6,603 of record MGPB01000017.1, read on the forward strand.
TTCATCCACAGCTGCATGGTCTGGGTCTGCACGGTGGTCACCTTGTCCACCATCGTGCGCCACTGCGGGCTGGCGTCCAGCAGCTCGCGGCACAGGTAGGGCACGGCGCCAATCGAGATGGCAAACACCAGTTGGTCGAAGTCCTGCCCGGCGCGCAGCGTGCGGTGCGCCACCGGCTGCCAGCCGCTCCAGTACGACTCCAGATCCACCCGCCCGTCGCGCAGTGCGTCACCCTGCTCCAGTTGCGCGTAGCGCGGCTGGCCCGGCCAGGCCGGCAAGCCCTTGACAGCAATCAGCGGCTCGTACGGGCGCTGTTGGTCCTTGAGGGTGGCTTGCACGGCGAAGTGCACTTCCTGCACCTGCGACTGGTCGGCGCTGAGCTTCAACGACTCGACCTTGTGGAAAAACTCGAACTTCACGCCGCGCTTACGCAACACCTCGTAGAGCGGCGCAATCACGGTCTCGCCCGTACCGGCCTCAAACAGCCAGGCAAACGCACCCGCGTAGGCAAAGCTGCGCAAGGTCCAGTGCAGGTAGCAGCCGGCGCCCATGAGCGCGGTGCGCGCCGTGTCGCCCTGGGGGTACTGGTAGGACAGGTTCACCGTGTTCAGTGCCATGGGACTGGATGCCACCATGACCGACGCGCCATGCCGGATCAGCCAGTCGCTGAAGTTCTCTTCATCCAGCGGGTCAAAGCCTTTGGTGGCCACCTCGTCACGGATGCAGCCCCGCAAAATGGCCAACAGAAACTCGGCCACGATCAGCAGGCGGCGCAGCTCGGTGTTGTCCTTTACCAAGGTTTCGGCCGTGTCGCGCACCCAGTTCCAGGCCGCGTCCAGGGCCTTCCACAGCGCCGACTCCACCCCGTGCAGGGCCACCGACTCAGACTTGAGCAAAGCCACCACGCCCTTGACCAGCGTGCGCCCCAGCGCCCATTGGGCCGATTTCACCAGGCCCAAATCGGCATAGGCGTGCGCGTGGTGGTCCAGCAGCGCATCCAGCACATCAGCCGTGGCGGCCACCCAGTGCGCCACCGACTGCAATTTGGCCAGCGACGCCGGATCGCCGGGCACCAGCGCATTGCGCGGCGAGGTGAAAGGCCAACGGCTCATCTTGCCGTCGATGTATTCCCACATCAGCACAAAACTCTCGGGCTTGAAGGCCTCATCAAACGTGGCCAGCGGCTGGTCGGGCGTGCGGCCCAGGGCCTCGTAGCACCGGCGCATGACTGGCAGCGCGTTGTAATAGCTGCCCAGGAAACCGTGGATGCCGTGCTCCTCGATGCGCATGTGCTCGCCGCGTGCGGTGGCGCATTTGCCACCCAGGCGCCAACCCATCTGGTAGAGCGTGATGTCCAGCGACTGCTCCCAACCGGGCTGGCTGGTCAGTTCAAACGCAGTGGTGAGTGCGGAAATGCCGCCACCCAGAATGGCCACCTTGCGGGGCCGGACAGATGGAGACAGGACGCTTGCATCAGGGTTGACAGTGGGCACGGCGGGCTTTCAGGAAGCTGCAGCGGCACAGCGCCGCCACAAAGCCTGAAAGTTTAAGCCTGCCACCCCGCGTCGCGCAGGGCGCCGAGAAACTTTTCCCGGTGCTCCACTTTCACAAAAGGGTGACCAAACATGAGGGACTGCAAGTTGTAGCCCCGCCCGCTCAGCGCCTTGGTCAGGCTGTCTTGTGCCGACGCCATATCCCCCACCGCCGACAGGCAGGCCGCCATCAGCAAGTGGTTGAAGTACCAGTCGGCACGCTTGGCGGTGGCCTCGCGGGCGTAGCGCACCGCATCGGCATGGCGGCCGTCGATAAAGCAAGCAATCGCACGGCTGCGGATCCACAGGCTCAGGTGCGGGTCATGCGGGCTCGCGTCGATGGCCTGCAAGATGAATTCCTCGGCCTCTTCGGTGCGGCCGGAGAACACCAGCAAGCGCCCCAGCTCACCCGCCGCGGCCGAGGCCTGCGGGTACAGGGCCAGCGCACACTCCATCTCGGCAATGGCGGCCTCCATCTGGCCGGCGCACGACATCGCGGTGCCCAATGTGAAATGGGCAAAGGCATCCCGCTCGTCATTGCGCACGGCCACCAGGGCCAGGCGGTTGGCCTCGGCCACGGTGGCGCGTGGGTCTTCGGCCCAGGCGCCCCAGATTTTGGCCAGGTGGGTAAAGGCCATCAGCGACAGGCTGGGCGAATCGTTGGGCTTGATCTCCAACGCCCGTGTCAGCAGGGCTTGTGCCTGCACCACATGGTCGGGCGTGGTGCGCCAGAAATGCCAACGCGCCCGCATCAGCAGGTCCCAGTGCTCCAGGTCCTGGTTGGGCACCTCGGCCGCCACTTTCTCTTCGCTGTGCAGGTAGACCGGCTCAATGGCGCTGACAATCTGCGCCGAAATCTCGGCCTGGATGGCAAACATGTCTGTCAGAGGCCGGTCAAAGCGGTCGGACCACAGAGTCTCTGCGGTGGAGGTGTCCACCAGCTCAGCCGTCATGCGCAGGGTCTGCCCGGCCTTGCGCACCGTGCCTGACACCAGATACCGCGCGCGTAGCGCCTGCCCCACAGCCTGGCTGCTGTCGCTGGACTTGCGGTAGGCAAACGACGAGTTGCGCGACACCACCAAGAGCCAGGGCGAACGCGTCAGATGGCTGATGATGTCCTCGGCCAAGCCGTCCGAAAAATACTCCTGTTCGGGGTCCGCGTTCAGGTCCACAAAAGGCAGCACTGCAATGGTGCGGCGGTAGGCCTGCTGGTCGGAAGCACGCCCCTGGCTATTGGCAGCCCGCACGGGCTCCGCGGTGGGTGCAGGGCTCTCGGCCATGCGCATGGTGAAGCGGTAGCCGCGCCCGGGCACTGTGGCAATGGCGTCAGCACCCAGAATGCGCCGCAGGCTGGAGACGTGCACCTGCAGGTTGTTCTCTTCGACCACCAGGCCAGGCCAGACCAGGTCGAACAGCTGTTTTTTGGTGACCAACTGGCCCGCATGGTCCACCAGCACACACAGCACATCAAAGGCGCGGGCCCCCACCATGACCGGTTGGCCGTCCCGCAGCAGGCGGCGTTCATGCCGCTGCAGGGCACAAGCGCCAAACATGCTGATGCCGGGATCGGGTGCGGTGGAAGCAGTGGTCACAGGCAAATCAATCTTTCTGAGCGGCTTTGGGGCCTGGTCGGTCACGAATTCAGGAATTTTAAGGAGTCCTTGAGGACATTTTTGTGGCATCGCAGCAAACTTGGGCCCAAGTCGTTGAAAGAAGAGAACAAACCATGCAAAACAGCATCCCCGGCACCCAGAAAAACACCCCCCAGGGCATTACCTGGCAACAAACGGTGGTGATGCGCAATGCGCAGGGCCAGGAAGAAGCTTTCAGCATCGGCCCCGATGGAAGCGTCTGGAGCTTTATCGCCGACAGCGGTGACAGCCGTTTTGATGCCACCGGCCAGCGCCTGGAGAACCTGGGCCTGGCGGCCGACTTTCTGACCGTGGGCCGCAATGTGGCAGGCGCGCTGGTCGTGATTGCCGCCAAAGGCTTGCACACCCAGTACCGCACCGAAACACCCCTGGAAGGGCTCACGCTGGCCGACGGCCTGCGCAAACGCTGGTCGCCCGCCCAGTCCATCCACCTGCCCACCATTGGGGGGGCCACCGGCGTGCGGCGGCTCTACACCCAGACCGACTTCAGCGGCATGCGCATTGCCATGATTGTGGACACCGAGCAGCCCGGCGTCGGCGCCAGCTACGTCATGGCCTGCTCGCAGTGGGGCGAGGCGGGCCCAGGCCCCTTCATCGTGCTGCCGCCGCTGGGCACCCCCGGTGCAGGCCAGCCTGGCAAAACCACCGCCACGCCGGGTCAGCCCCTCTTTCGCGTTGCACATTCGGCCTAAATAGGCCTCTAGCCCCTGTGGAATAAGCGCGGGCAGCTATCGATTCAGGAGCATTCTGGCGGCATCACTCAGCGCTGCAGCGCCGTTTGCACCAGGGCGGCCTGGGTCATTGCGGCCAAGGTGCCGCGTGTGCTGATGAGCTCAGGCTCCAGCACCACCTCAATCACCGTTCCATGGGGCCGCGCCAATGCGGCCAGCAGTTCGGCCTCAAAGTCCGCGCTTTTGCGAATGGTCACGCCCGCATAGCCATAGGCTTTCGCCAGCGCCGCAAAGTCGGGGTTGTTGAGGGCGGTGCCCGCCACACGCTCCGGGTACTCACGCTCCTGGTGCATGCGGATGGTGCCGTACATGCCGTTGTTGAGCAGCAAGATGATGCTCTTGGCCCCATGCTGCACGGCCGTGGCCAGCTCCTGGCCGTTCATCAGAAAGTCTCCGTCGCCCGCAATCGTGAAAGCGACCCGCCCGGTCGTGATGGCCGCCGCAATGCCGGCGGGCACACCGTAGCCCATGGCGCCATTGGTCGGCGCCAGCTGGGTCTTGTGGCCGCTGGCCAGCCCCGTGTAGCGGTAAAAGCGGTGCAACCAACTGGCAAAGTTGCCCGCGCCATTGGTCAGCACCGCATCCTTGGGCAAGTGTTTTTGCAGCACGGCAATCACCGAGGGCATGTCCACCAGCCCGCGCTCGTTGTCGGCGGGCAGGTCCTGAATCACGCTGGGCACCAGGTTGGCCTGGTAGTCGGCGTTGCAGCCCTGCGTCCAGGCCTCCCAGGGCAGGTTCACCGGGGCTGTCAGCACCTCCAGCGAACGGGCTGCGGCACGCATGCTGGCGTGGATGGCCAGGTCGGCCTGGTAGACGCGGTTCAGCTCCTCGGCACTGGCGTGGATGTGCACCAGTGTCTGGGCCGCCTTGGGGGCCTGCAGCAGCGTGTAGCCACCGGTGGTCATCTCGCCCAGGCGCGGGCCGATGGCGATGATGAGGTCGCTTTCGCGCACGCGTTTGGCCAATGCGGGGTTGATGCCAATGCCCACGTCACCCGCGTACTGCGGGTGGTGGTTGTCAAAGGTGTCCTGAAAGCGAAAGGCATTGCCCACCGGCAAGCGCCAGTTCTCGGCAAAGCGCTGCAGCGCCTGTGCGGCCTGCGGTGTCCAGCCACCACCACCGGCAATGACCAGGGGGCGCTCTGCTTTGAGGAGCAGCTGGCGCAGGTTGCGCAAGGCGCCAGGGTCGCTCCAGGCCTCTACGGGCTCCACACGCGCCAGCGGCTGGGGCAACTTGCCCGCCGCATTGGGCACCAGGGTTTGGGTCAGCATGTCTTCGGGCAGCACCAGCACCACCGGGCCGGGGCGGCCGTTCATGGCAGTGGCAAAGGCACGTGCGATGTACTCGGGAATACGCGCGGCATCGTCGATGCGCTCCACCCGTTTGGCCATGCCCAGCGCGCTGGGGCCAAACATCACGCGGTAGTCCATTTCCTGGAAAGCCTCGCGGTCGCGCTGGTCGCTGGCGACGTCCCCCACCAGCAAGACCATGGGCGTGGAATCCTGAAACGCCGTGTGCACGCCAATGCTGGCGTTGGTGGCACCTGGCCCGCGGGTCACAAAACAAATGCCGGGGCGGCCGGTGAGCTTGCCGTGCGCCTCGGCCATGAAGGCGGCCCCGCCCTCTTGCCGATTGACGATGAACTGGATCTGCGCGCGGTAGCGGTGAAAGCCGTCCAGCACGGCCAGGTAACTTTCACCGGGCACACCAAAGGCGTGGGTCACACCTTGTTCCACCAGGCACTGCACCAGCAGGTGGCCAGCGAGTTGGGGGGACGACGGTTCAGGGGAGGAGTGAGGTCTCTGCATGCCCGCCATTGTGCCGTTGCAAGGCATGCGTTTTGCGCACCACCCTATGCCATTTCCGCCAGGGCCAGGCCACCCTCTAGGTGCCACACCTGGCCGTGCCCGCGCGCGCGCAGCAAGGCAGCCGCCTGCTGGCTGCGCGCGCCGCTGCGGCAAAACAGCACCAATGGCCCCTGTGCCTGGGGCAGGTCCGCCAGCCTGCTGCGGCGCAGGGTCTCCAGTGGCAGGTTCAGGGCCGGGGTTTGCAGGGTCAGGGTGTCGGGCCAGGGCAGCAGGTTGTGGCCGGCCTGGTGCTCGGCCACATCGCGCACATCCACCAAACGCGCATCCGGGTAGAGCTGAAAAAAGGCGGACAGTGCCTGGGGCGACACGGCAGCCGCGCCAGCCTCCGCGTCAACACCCCACTCCGCCCCCGCGTCCAAGCCAGTATCGGCCGGGGGCAGGCCATCGCCGCATGCCGACGACCGCAGCACCTGCCCGCACCTTGCAATGCGCGCACAGGCCTCGTCCAGGAAGGCATCGTCCACCGTCGCGCCGATGGACAAGCGGGCTGCGCCCAGGGTTTGCCAATCCGGCAAGCCCATGGCCTGGAGCACATAGCTGGGCTCGGCCTTGGCAGCGCTGCAGGCACTGCCTGCACTGATGCGCATGCCCGCCGCGTCAAACACGTTCAACAAGGTCTTGCTGCTGAAGCCAGGCACCGAGAAATTGAGCGTGGTGGGCAGGCTGCCCTCCCAGGGCATGTTGAACACTACCCCGGGGAAGGCTGCCACCAGGGCATCGGCAATGCGGGCCCGGTCGCGGACGAGCTGCGGGTGCGAGCGAAAGACGCCCTCCCCGCCTTCCTCCAGCACCTGCAGCACCGCGCCCAGGGCGGCAATGCCGGGCATGTTTTCGGTGCCCGCTCGGCTCCCGCCCTCTTGCCCGCCACCGGCCATCAGGGCGGTGTAGGGGCTGCCCTCGCGCACATACAACATGCCAATGCCTTTGGGCGCATACAACTTGTGGCCCGAAAACGGCGCGTAGTCGATACGCGTGGCCTGCAGGTCCAGCGCCAGCTTGCCCAGCGCCTGCACACAGTCCACCAGCCACAGGGCGCGGGAACCGCTGGCCTGCAGCAGCGCCTCGATGCCTGCAATATCCGACACCACCCCGGTTTCATTGTTGGCCGCCATGGTGCACAGCAGCGTGGCAGCGGGAAGATGCGCTTTCAAAAACGCCAAGTCATGCAGGCCTTGGGTATTGACCGGCACCGTGAGCACCGGCAAGTGCAGGCCCAGCAGGCGGTTCCAGTGCGCCACCGCTTGCGGCACCGCCTTGTGCTCGGTGGCGCCCAGCAGAATCGGGCCCTCCACCCGCTCACCGGCATCGCGCCGCGCCCGCACCGCGCACAGCGCGGACAACACCGCCGTCTGGATGCCCTCAGTGGCGCCGCTCACAAACAGCAACTGGCCCTGGCCTGTCCCCAACACCCGGGCGGCCTGCGCACGCACGCCGTCCAGCAGCGCCTTGGCCCGCAGGCCGGCGCTGTGGCTGCTGCTGGGGTTGCCGAACTGGCCCATGAGCGCGCGCAGGGCAGCGTCGCGCGCAGCGGGCAGCACCGGTGTGGTGGCATTGCAGTCCAGGTAAATCTCGTGGGCAGGTGCGTGCATGGCAGTCCTCAAAAGCAGTCGGGAATGCGGCAAATCTTAGGGCTAGCGCCCGGAAAAATCGTTTCATATTTACCGCAATACCAGCGATTTGTAGAATGAACGTTCTTTTAATTCGCAGTTCAGCAGCATGAAAGAACTAGATCGCATGGACCGGGCCCTTCTGGCCGCACTGCAAACCGACGGCACGCTGTCCGCCGCCCAGTTGGGCGAGAAAGTGGGCCTGTCGGCCACGCCGTGCTGGAAACGCGTAAAGGCGATGGAAGAGTCCGGCCTGATTGAGAAGCGCGTGGCCATCGTCAACCGCGCGCAAGCCGGGCTGCCGGTGACCGTGTTTGTGAGCCTGCGCACCCACCGCCACGACGAGGCCTGGCTGCGCGAGTTTGCAGCCTCGGTGTCCAGCATGCCGGAGGTGATGGAGTTCCACCGCATGAGCGGCGATGTGGACTACCTGCTCAAGGTCGTGGCAGCCGACATCGCGGGCTACGACCGCTTCTACAAACGCCTGATCCAGACCGCGCAGCTGGCCGGCGTGTCGTCGGCCTTCTCCATGGAAGAGATCAAGAGCACTACGGCGCTACCGTTGTGATAGCAGCTTGCGCATATTCCATGGGGGCTAGAGGTCGAGTTGTCTCTAAAACCGCCTAGTCGCATCGGTTCGCTCCATATTCGCCCATCGCGGAACGCGGGCGAGCTAATCACCCATCTGGGGGATGCTCTGTAACTGACAACGCACGTACACTGAACGCCAACTGCGGCTGGGTTTGGCGTTTTTTTATTTCGATTGAAGGCATTGCAACATGCCAAAAATCCAGTCCACATGGGGCTTTCAAGGGAGATCAGATGTCCAGTTTATTGAGCAAGGGCCAACTTATAGAGCAGGTTTTGCTCTGGACATTGCGTTAAAACGCATGGAACGCAGTGCTGCTAGTGCCGCAGACTTCGCAGAAGTTGCGCGCGGGTATTGTTCTTGGTGCGAGAACCCACCGTCCGCGAATGCTAATGTCGAGGCCGCATTTTGGCTTGGCCGCCTTTATTCGTCCGCCCTGATGCTACCAAAGGTCTCTTGTGAAAATGAGGATGGTCTACCTGATATCCCTTCGGAAACACTCGCAAGGGCGATAGCAAACTTGGCACCTTTTTCAGGTTGGTACTACCGTGAAGTTTTTGATCCCCATCCTTATCGCACCGAAGTACCCGGCATGGGCGATATCGGTGACGATTTACTCGATACGTACAAAGACATACGCGCTGGCTTGGTGCTGTTCGATCGCGGTGAGGTTGACGACGCTCTGTGGCATTGGTCGTTCCTGCATCTAATCCATTGGGGTCGCCACGCAGTTGGCGCCATGTATGCGCTCCATTGCCTTGCAATCTCTCAAAACGAATGACAATGCGTTTTAACATGCCAATCGACACGGACCCACAACAGCAGGAGGCGGCTTCGCCGCGACGTGTTGTGGTCCGGTCATCTTCACGTTAGGCCTCACCAAAACCCGCCCCGACGCTTCTCCGCTATGGATCAAACCTCATGAAACGCGACTTCGATCTAGTCAGGAAGATCCTTCTTCAGTTCGAAGAGAAGGAAAGTTCGACGATTGTCGAGAAGCCTGAAGTCGAGGGCTATTCCTACGAGATCGTGTCATATCACTGCCGCCTTCTATACGACGCAGGCTTGTTGCGCTGTGAACCCGTTGTATCTACCACAAGTGATCGGCTCATCAAGGTCTCCCCTTTCGAACTTACCTGGGACGGACACGAGTTCTTAGACAAGATTCGGTCCGAGACGACATGGAACAAAATCAAGATCCAGGCTAAGGAAAAGGGCCTCGCACTCTCGTTCAGTATCGTCACTGAACTCGCCAAGCGCCTCGCAGCACAACTCCTGAATGGCATAGCCTACTAAGCGTGGGCATGGGGCACGTTGCCCACAGCCAGCTACTGCATCAATCGCACGCTTACGATTTCACTGGGCTACTACTATTTTTTGTAGCTGCGCACGCAATATCTACGTGGTCTAGAGGGCATTTTCTCTATCAATCAAACCGATGCAGGTGCCTGTTCCCGCAAGTAAGCCCTATCCCCCCGCTGAAACACCTTGTCGCCAGGCAACACATCCCCCGGCGCAAATGTAGGCCCGCTGTTGAGCCGCTCGTACACCGGATCGAAGTCGATGCGGGCCAGGGCCAGCAGGTCGTCCAGGCTGTCGAGCACGAAGTAGCACTCCTGGAAATCGTCAATCCGGTAGCGGGTGCGCATGACCCGCTCCAGGTCAAAGCCGATGCGGTGGGGCGATGGGCTTTGCACGGAGAAGCCGCTTTCGGTGAATGAAGAAGCGATGCCCGCACCGTAGATGCGCAAGGCCTCTTCAGCACCATGTTCGCCCTGCACCTGTTCTTTCACCAGGCCAAACTCCACCGTGTACCAATACACCCGCGCCAGCTCGGTGAGCTTGCCGATGCGCTGTGCGCGGAGCCCGGCCTGGCCATAGAGCTGGATGAAATCCGCCATCACCGGGTGCATGAGCATGGGCACATGGCCAAACACGTCGTGGAACACATCGGGCTCCTGCAGGTAGTCCAGCTGGTGGGCACCGCGGATGAAGTTGCCCGACGGGAAACGCCGGTTCGCCAGGTGCTCAAAAAACACCTCGTCGGGCACCAGGCCCGGCACCGCCACCACCTGCCAACCGGTGCTCTGGCCCAGGGTTTGGTTGAGCTCGGCAAAGTCCGGAATCTGCTCGGCCGACAGCGGCAGCTGGCGCATGCCCTCTACAAACTCGGCGCAGGCCAGCCCGGGCAGCAGCGCGGTTTGCCTCTCAAACAGCGTCTTCCACACCGCGTGGTCTTGTGCGGTGTAGTGCGTCCAGCGCTGGGGAATGGTGTAGTCGTGTGCCATGCCCGGACTCCTTTACCGCGCTGCCAGCAGCGTGCCCCGGCACTCGCCAAAACCAATGCGCCGCGCCCCTGCTGCCTCGCAAGCGCCGCGCAGGATGATGGTGTCGCCATCTTGCAAGAAGGTGCGCACCTCGCCATTGGGCAAGGTGATGGGCTGCTTGCCGCCTTGGGTCAACTCGAGCAATGAGCCGCCCTGCTCCGGCGCCGGGCCGGACAAGGTGCCGGTACCCAGCACATCGCCGGGGCGCAGGTTGCAGCCGTTCACCGTGTGGTGGGCCACCAGCTGCGCCAGTGTCCAGTAGGCGTCGCGCAGGTTGGATTGCGAGAGGCGCTCGCCCGCACTGCCTGCAGCGCGCATGGCGGGGGTCTGCAGCCAGACTTCCAGCTGCACATCCAGCGCCCCGGCGCTGCGGTTATGCGCGGAGTCCAAATAGGCCATGGGCTGCGGGTCATCTGCGCTGCGCACAAAGGCCGCACGAAACGGCGCCAGTGCTTCCATCGTTACCAGCCAGGGCGAAACGGTGGTGGCAAAGTTCTTGGCCAAAAACGGCCCCAGCGGCTGGTACTCCCAGGCCTGCACATCACGTGCGCTCCAGTCGTTGAGCAGGGTGAGGCCGAACAGGTGGTCTTCGGCATCCGCTATGGAAACAGGAGCGCCCAGCGCATTGTCCATGCCCACCCAGGCTGCCATTTCCAGTTCGTAGTCGAGCCGCGCGGTGGGCCCAAAGTCCGGCACGCTGGCACCGGGCTTGAGCGTCTGCCCGCGTGGGCGATGGAACTGCTGGCCACTGGCGCCAATGCTGCTGGCGCGGCCGTGGTAGCCAATCGGCACCCATTTGTAATTGGGCAAGAGCGGGTTGTCCGGGCGGAACAATTTGCCCACCGTGGTGGCGTGGTGGATGCCGGTGTAGAAGTCGGTGTAGTCGCCCACCTCGCAAGGCAGACCCAGCTCCACTTCGGTCTGGCGCAACAGTGCGTCGCTCCACACCTTTTGCAGGGCAGAGCCCGCACGCAGCCCTTCCCAGATGGCCAGACGCAGCGCGCGGCGTTCTTCCACGGGTGCCGCCATCAGCCGTGCCATGTTGTTGTGGTCAATCAGGCCCGTGGCGTGCAGGTCCAGCACACGGTCGCCAATGGCCACGCCAATCTGCCAGGGCTCCAGCGCGTTGTGGCGAAAGCGGCCAAACGGCAGGTTCTGGATCGGAAAGTCCGTATCCACCGCATTGGCTGACTCCACCCAGCTTTGCGTCGCAGGGGCATGTGTGGCGTTCAGCGCCGTCAACGCAGCGCTCATGCCTTGGCTCCCAGCTCGTTGGCGTGCAAAAAGGCCGCATGTTTGGGCGCGCGCTTGGTCACGCTCCACTCCTCCAGCATGGCCCATTTCACGGCATCGGCCTGGGCGATCTTGGCGGCTTCTTCTGGGTCCGGACAGGCCAGCTCCAGGCGGTGGCCGTTGGGGTCGAAGAAGTAGATGCTGTGGAACATGCCGTGGTCGGTCACGCCCAACACGTCTACGCCTTGCGCCTCCAGGTGTGCCTTGAACTCCAGCAGCTCGGCGCGGTCTTTCACGCGGAAGGCGATGTGCTGCACCCACTCCGGCGTGTTCGGGTCACGGCCCATGGGCGGCTGCGTGGGCAGCTCAAAAAAGGCCAGCACATTGCCCTGCCCTGCGTCCAGAAAGATGTGCATGTACGGGTCCGGTGCCTTGGTGCTGGGCACCAGGTCTTCGGCGATGGCCAGCACAAAGTCCATGTGCAGCATCTTCTGGTACCAAAGCACGGTTTCCTTGGCGTCCTTGCAGCGGTAGGCGACGTGGTGGATGCGGTCGATTTTCATGGTGTTGTCTCCTCGGTGCGCCTGGGTTCACTTGGCGGCTTCGAGCACGCCACGGTTGATCTGGTCACGCTCCAGCGACTCAAACAGGGCCTTGAAATTACCTTCGCCAAAGCCCTCACGGTAGTTGCCCTTACGCTCGATGAACTCGAAAAATACTGGCCCCAGCAGCGGCTGCGAGAAGATCTGCAGCAACAAGCGCGGTTGGCCACCTTCGGTCGTGCCGTCGAGCAGAATGCCACGCGCCTGCAAATCACCCACCGGCTGGCCGTGACCCGGCAGGCGCTTGGCCAGGTTCTCGTAGTACACGTCATTGGGAGCCGTCAGCAGCGGAATTCCTGCCATCTGCAATTTGTCGATAGCGCTCGGCAGGTCTTCGCACAGCAGAGCGATGTGCTGGATACCCTCGCCGTTGAACTGCATCAGGAATTCCTCGATCTGCCCCCCGCCCTGGCGCGCCTCTTCGTTGAGCGGAATGCGGACCAGCCCATCCGGCGCGGTCATGGCTTTGGAGGTAAGGCCGGTGTATTCCCCCTGAATGTCGAAGTAGCGGATTTCCTGGAAATTGAACAGCTTGCTGTAGAAATCTGCCCAGTACGCCATGCGGCCCCGGTACACGTTGTGCGTGAGGTGATCGACCACGCTAAAGCCGTGGCCGACCGGGTGGCGGTCCACGCCTTCGATGAACTCAAAGTCAATGTCGTAAATGGACTTGCCATCTTCATAACGGTCAATCAGGTACAGCGGCGCTCCGCCAATGCCCTTGATGGCCGGCAGGTTCAGTTCCATGGGGCCGGGGCGCAATTCGACGGGCTGAGCGCCCAGCTCCAGCGCGCGTTTGTAGGCCAAGTGCGAGTCCTTCACGCGGAATGCCATGCCGCAGGCACTGGGGCCGTGCTCGGCGGCAAAGTAGCCGGCCACGCTTTTGGGCTCGCGGTTGACGATGAAATTGATCTCGCCCTGGCGGTACAGCACCACGTCCTTGGAGCGGTGCTTGGCCACCAGCGTGAAACCCATACGCTCAAACACGGGCTCAATCACGCCCGCCAGCGGCGATGCAAACTCCACAAACTCAAAGCCCATCAGGCCCATCGGGTTGTCAAACAAATCACCTGTTGCTGTGGCCATGGTTGTGCTCCTCAAACGCTGTTCTTGAAGGCTTGATTGTGGTCAATTGGACATGCAAAGGGTGTGCAAGTTGCAGCTGACAAGACAGCCTAGATGCATAATTTATGCATGAAACTTGAAAAACATGAAGATTCGTTGCTGGATAGCTTTGATATCAGTCTTCTTGCTGCACTGCAACGCGATGCCCATGCCACCCACCAGCAAATTGGGGAGCAGGTGCATTTGTCGGCCTCGCAGGTCAGCCGCCGCGTGCAGCGCCTGCAGGCCAGCGGCATCATCCGCCGTTATGTGGCGCTGCTAGAGCCCGCAGCCCTTGGCCTCGGGGTGCGCGCCATCTCGTACGTGACGCTGACCCGCCACAGCGGCGACGAAGGCCTGGCCTTCGAGCGCGAGATCGCCGGATTCCCGGAGGTGCTGGAGTGTTACTCGGTGGCCGGCGAATCGGACTACATCCTGCAGATCGTGGCGGCCGACCTGAGTGTGCTGTCCGAGCAGGTGCTGCGCCGCCTCACCCGCATCCAGGGCGTGGGCAGCATCCGCTCCAACATCGTGCTCAACCGCATCAAAAGCAGCACCGAGCTACCGCTGGCGCACCTCAAACGCACCACTTAGACCATCAAGCGATAACCGACCGCCGTTTCCGTCAAGAGATGCTGCGGTTGGCTGGGGTCTGCCTCCAGCTTCTGCCGCAGGTGGCCCATGTAGATGCGCAGGTAGTGGCTCTGGTCGGCATGCGACGGGCCCCACACTTCGCGCAGCAGCTGGCGGTGCGTGAGCACCCGCCCGGCGTTGGCCACCAGCACCAGCAGCAGGCGGTACTCGATGGGGGTGAGGTGCACCTCGGTGCCCGCGCGGCGCACCAGCCGGGCCTGTCGGTCCACAGCCACCTCGCCAAACACAAACAGCGAATCGTCTGCCTTGCCCTCGGCACTGGCCGCACGCGGGCGACGCAGGTTGGCGCGCACCCGGGCCAGCAGCTCGCCCACGCCAAAGGGTTTGGTCAGGTAGTCATCGGCGCCAGCATCCAGCGCGGCAATCTTGTCGCCCTCGTCGCTGCGGGCCGACAGCACCACGATAGGCACCGCCGACCAGTTGCGCACATCGCGGATCACGTCCAGCCCGTCTCCATCGGGCAAGCCCAGGTCCAGCACCAGCAGGTCGGGCTTGCGGGTGGCGGCGTCGCGCAGGCCATGCTGCGCGGTTTCGGCCTCAAACACCTGCCAGCCTTCGGCCTCCAGTGCCACGCGCACAAAGCGGCGAATCTGGGGCTCGTCTTCAATCAGAACGGCAACGGGGGACGGCGTAGACATGGGGCTTAAGGTTCGTCGACTTCAGTGGGGGCAAGCGGTGGCGCGCGCCGCGGCAAGGTAATCGTGAATTCTGCACCACCGCCATCCGCATTGCGGGCCGTAATACGCCCCTTGTGCGCATCAACAATGGCCTTGCAAATGGCCAAACCCAGCCCCACGCCGCGTGTGGTGGACTCATTTTTACCGCGGGTGAATTTTTCGAAGAGGTCGGCTTCCTTGCCCAGGCTGGCCGGCGGCAATCCCGGACCATGGTCACGTACACGCAACTCCAAGGTGTCTTGCCTCGCCTGCGCCAAAACCTCTACAGCCGGCGTGTGTGGCGGCGTGTTTACGCCGTACTTGGCGGCGTTCTCCATCAGGTTCACCAACACACGCTCGATCAGCCCCGCATCAAACTCCACCAGAGGCAGGTCCGACGCAATCGTGGTGTGCACGGCCAGTGGGCCCAGCGCATGCCGCGCCGCACGAATCGCACTGCCCACCACCTCCTCCACCGACTGCCACTCCAGCCGCAGCTCCACCTGGCCGCTTTCCAGCCGGGCCATTTCCAGCAAATTGCCCACCAGGGCACTCAGCTCCCGCGCCTCGTGGCTGATGGCGTCGGCAGCGCCTTTTTGGTCCGGGGTCAGTTGCTCCGAGCCGGCCAAAGACTCGGCTTGACCAATCAGCGCCGTCAGCGGCGTGCGCACATCGTGGGACATGGCCGCCAGCAGCGTGTTGCGCAAGCGCTCCGACTCCATTTGCACCACCGCACCCTGCGCGACTTCCACATAGTGCACACGCTCCAGTGCAATCGCGATTTGCCTGGCCAGCGTATCGAGTTGTTGCACCTGCTCGGGAATCAGCAGCCAGCGGGCCTGCGCCGGCTGCAGCGCCAGCACGCCGCGCACCCGCATGGGGGCTTGCAGCGGCACATAGTGCCAAGGGTTGGACGGCAGGGTCGACGTCGCCATCCCCGCGCGCTGGCCGTTGTGAAAGGCCCAATCGGCAATGCTGCCGTCCAGGCCATTTGGCAGGTCTGCGGGCAAGGCAAGCTGGTCGCGGGCATCGGGCAGCAGCACCTTGGCCTGGCCGCCAAAGGTGCGCCGCACGGCGGCTTCGCCCAACTCCACCACCTGCTCGGTTTGCAGCGCGGCCGACAGCTCGCGCGTGAGCTCAAACAGGGCCTGGGCACGCCGCTCGCGGCTGGCAGCCACATGGGCCGAGAAGCGCAGATTGGCGGTGAGTTGTCCGATCAACAGCCCCACCACCAGCATCACCGCAAAGGTGACCAGGTACTGCACATCACTCACCGCAAACGACAGGCGCGGCTGCACATAGAAAAAATCAAACGATGCCACCGACAGCACCGCGGCCAGGCTGGCCGGCCCACGCCCCAGCTTGACCGCCACCAGCACCACCCCCAGCAAAAACAGCATGACGATGTTGGCTAGGTCAAACCAGGGCAACAGGGGTTGTGTGACCACGGTGGTGAGCAGGCAGGCTGCCACTGCGCCGCCATAACGCGCCCATTGCGTGCGCCAGCGCGATGCGACGGGCTCATCTTCGGGACTGCGGCCCAGAGGCTGGCCCAGCTTGCGCACGCTGTCGGTAAAGCCCACTTCCACAATGTCCAGCGCAGGTGCCAGTGTGGCGAGCTGGCGTGTCAGCGTGGGGCGCAGCACACGCCACAGGCCACGCCAGTCATGCCGTACCGGGCGTCCCAGCACCAGCGTGGCGCAGTTCAGTGTCTGGGCCTGTTGCAACAGCGCCATGGCAATGCTGTCACCGGTCAGCACCGCCGTGCTGCCACCCAGCTCCTCCGCCAGCTTGAGCACCGCCAACGTGCGGTCACGGTCCTGCGCGGCCAGTCGCTGCAGCGCTGGCGTTTCCACATAGGCGGCGTGCCAACGCACATTGAGCTGCCCGGCCAGGCGTGCCGCGGTGCGCACCGCGTGCTCGGCCCCGGCGTGCGGGCCCACACACACCAGCAGCGCGCCGGAGGTGTTCCAGGCAGGCTGGTCGGCGGAGTCCTGCGCACGCGCGGTTTGCACCAGGTGCTGGCGGTAGCTGCGCACATCGTCGCCCACATGCTCCGCGGTGCGGCGCAGCGCAATTTCGCGCAGCGCGATCAGGTTGCCCTTGCGAAAGAAGTTCTGGCTGGCGCGCTCAGCCTGCTGCGGGATGTAGACCTTGCCGGCCTTCAGGCGCGCCAGCAGTTCGTCTGCGGTCACGTCCACCAGCACAATCTCGTCGGCACCATCCAGCACGGTGTCGGGCACCGTCTCGTTGACACGCACGCCCGTGATGGCGCCTACCGTGCCATTGAGGCTTTCCAGGTGCTGCACGTTCAGTGCGGTCCAGACGTCGATGCCCGCATCCAGCAGCTCCTGCACATCCTGCCAGCGTTTGGGGTGGCGCGAACCGGGGGCGTTGCTGTGGGCCAGTTCGTCCACCAGCAGCACGTCAGGCTTGGCAGCCAGGGCGGCGTCAAGGTCCAACTCCAGCAGCACTTGGCCGCGGTAGGCCAGTTCCTGCAAGGGCAGCACGTTCAGCCCGGCCTGCAGCTCCATCGTGTCCTTGCGGCCATGGGTTTCCACCACGCCAACCAGTACCCGCTGGCCTGCGCGCTGCGCACGTTGGGCCGCGCTGAGCATGGCGTAGGTTTTGCCCACACCCGCGTTGGCCCCAAAGTAGATGCGCAGCTTGCCGCGCTGCTGGCTGGCCTGCGCCTCTTGCAGCTGGGCCAGCAGAGCGTCCGGATCGGGCCGTGAATCTAAAGGGCTTGCCATCTACTTAGTGTGCATCAAGCGCCAGGTTCAGTTGCAGCACATTCACCACGGGTTCGCCCAGCACGCCCAGCAACGGGCGTGTGGTGTGTTGCGCGATCAGCGCTTGCACCGCGTCTACTGGCAGCTTGCGGGCGGCCGCCACACGGGCCAGCTGGTACTGGGCGGCGGCGGGGCTGATGTGGGGGTCCAGCCCGCTAGCCGAAGCGCTCACCAATTCCACCGGCACCTGTGCGGTGTTGCTGGGGTCGGCGGCACGCAGGGCGTCCAGGCGGCCTTTGGCTGCATCCACCAAGGCCGGGTTCAGCGGGCCCTGGTTGGAGCCACCAGAGGCTGCGGCGTTATAGGGCGCAGGGCTGGTGGCCGAGGGGCGGCCCCAGAAGTGGCCGGGGTCGCTGAAGTTCTGGCCGACGAGGACCGAACCCACGGGCTTGCCGTCGCGCAGGATCAGGCTGCCATGCGCCTGGTTCGGAAAGACGGCCTGGCCAACGCCGGTGACCACCAGCGGGTAGGCCACACCGGTAACCAGAGTGAGTGCTGCAAACACCACCAGCAGGGGACGTACTGTTTTTTTCATGAGAGGACTCCTTAAACCAGATTCAATGCAACGAGCAACAGGTCAATGGCCTTGATGCCGAGGAAGGGCACGATCAGCCCGCCCAGGCCATAGATGGCGAGGTTGCGGCGCAAGAGTGCAGCGGCACCCACGGGGCGGTACTTCACGCCTTTGAGCGCCAGCGGGATCAGCACCACGATGATCAGCGCGTTGAAAATCACGGCCGACAGGATGGCCGAGTTGGGGCTGCCCAGGCGCATCACGTTGAGTGCGGCGAGCTGTGGGTAGGTGCTGACAAAAATGGCCGGGATGATGGCGAAGTACTTGGCCACGTCGTTGGCAATGGAGAAGGTGGTGAGCGAGCCGCGCGTCATCAAGAGCGCCTTGCCGGTCTCCACAATCTCCAGCAGCTTGGTGGGGTTGGAGTCCAGGTCCACCATGTTGCCGGCTTCCTTGGCGGCCTGGGTGCCGCTGTTCATGGCCACGGCCACGTCGGCCTGGGCCAGTGCCGGGGCGTCGTTGGTGCCGTCGCCCGTCATGGCGACCAGGCGGCCTTCGGCCTGGTAACTGCGGATCAGCGTCAGCTTGTCTTCGGGCGTGGCCTCGGCCAGGAAGTCGTCCACACCCGCCTCGGCGGCGATGGCGGCAGCGGTGAGCTTGTTGTCACCCGTGATCATCACGGTCTTGATGCCCATACGGCGCAGCTCGCCAAAACGCTCCTTGATACCGGCCTTGACGATGTCCTTGAGCTCGACAATGCCCAGCACCTGGTTGCCATCGACCACGGCCAGCGGCGTGCTGCCGCGGCGCGACACTTCATCGGCAGCGCGCAACACTTCGGGTGGCATGGTGTTGCCTTGCGCCTGCAGGACCTTGCGCACGGCGTCCACCGCACCTTTGCGCAGCTGGCGGGTGCTGCCATCGGGACGCGTCACGTCCATGCCGCTCATGCGGGTCTGCGCGGTGAAAGGCACTTCCTGCGTCTTGCCCACCAGCGGCTCGATCTGCACCTTGCTTTGCGCCAGTGTCACGATGCTGCGGCCTTCGGGCGTTTCATCGGCCATGGAGGCCTGTGCGGCACACAGGGCCAACTGGCTCAAGCTGATGCCGGGCGCAGGAATGAACAGCGCGGCCTGGCGGTTGCCGTGGGTGATGGTGCCGGTCTTGTCCAGCAGCAAAACATCCACATCCCCCGCGGCTTCCACCGCACGGCCCGAGGTGGCAATCACATTGGCCTGCATCATGCGGCTCATGCCTGCCACACCCACGGCCGACAACAGGCCACCAATGGTGGTGGGGATCAGGCATACCAGCAGCGCAATCAGCGCGGTGATGCTGACCACGGTACCGCTGCCCGCAGCTTCCACGCTGAAGATGGAGAACGGCAGCAGCGTGACCGTGACCACCAGGAACACGATGGTCAGCGCCACCAACAGAATGGTCAGCGCCACTTCGTTGGGCGTCTTCTGGCGCTTGGCGCCCTCCACCATGCCAATCATGCGGTCCAGAAACGACTCGCCAGGGTTCACGCCAATACGCACCACCAACCAGTCCGACAACACCCGGGTACCTCCGGTGACCGAGGCAAAGTCGCCACCCGACTCGCGCACCACCGGGGCCGATTCGCCGGTGATGGCGCTCTCGTCCACCGTGGCCACGCCCTGGATCACTTCACCGTCCACAGGGATCATGTCACCGGCTTCCACCAGCACCACGTCACCCTTGCGCAGGTTCTCGGCTTGTTCCGGCAACCAGGTCGAGCCATGTACCGGGTCTTTGAGTTTCTTGGCCCAGGTGCTTTTCTTCAAGCCCTTGAGCGAATCGGCCTGGGCCTTGCTGCGGCCTTCGGCCAATGCTTCGGCGAAGTTGGCAAACAGCACGGTGAACCACAGCCACACGGCCACGGTCAGGATAAAGCCGGCCGAATCACCCACCGTGCCTTGCAGCGCCTGCAGGCCTAAAAGCGTGGTGACGATGCTGCCGATGTAGACCACAAACATCACCGGGTTGCGCCACTGCACACGGGGGTTCAGCTTGGTGAACGCGGCCCATACGGCGGGTTTCACCAATGCGGGGTCCATCAACGTTAAAGAAGTTTTGCTTGTCATAAAGTTTTCTCGCAAATAGGGGGCGTTTAAACGGATGGCCAGAGCATCAGGTGCTCGACCACCGGGCCCAGGGCCAGCGAGGGCACGTAGTTCAGCAAGCCCACCAGCAGCACCGTGCCCATCAGCAGCACGACAAACAGCGGGCCATGCGTGGGGAAGGTGCCAGCCGTGGCCGGCAGGCGCTTCTTGGCGGCCAGTGCACCGGCAATCGCCAGCACCGGCACGATCACGCCAAAGCGACCAAACCACATGGCAATGGCCAGCAGGTAGTTGTAGAACGGTGTGTTGGCCGACAAGCCCGCAAAGGCGCTGCCGTTGTTGTTGGCAGCCGAGGTCAGCGCGTACAGGATTTCAGAGAAACCATGGGCGCCGGGGTTGGCAATACCGGCCTTGCCCGCACCCGCCAGCACGGCAATGGCGGTACCTGCCAGCACCAGAATCGGTGTGACCAGAATCGCCATCGAGGTGAGCTTCATCTCATGCGACTCGATCTTCTTGCCCAGGTACTCGGGGGTGCGGCCAATCATCAGGCCCGCAATAAACACCGCCAGGATGGCGAAGATCAGCATGCCGTACAGGCCGGTGCCCACGCCACCAAACACCACTTCTCCCAGCTGCATCATCACCATGGGCACCATGCCACCCAGCGGGGTGAAGGAGTCGTGCATGGCGTTCACCGCACCGCAGGAAGCGGCCGTGGTGATGACGGCAAACAGGCTGCTGGCGGTGATGCCAAAGCGCGTCTCCTTGCCTTCCATGTTGCCGCCGCTCTGCAGGCTGCTGGCGGTCTGGTCCACACCCAGTGCGGCAATCTGCGGGTTGCCCATTTGCTCGGCCGGCATGATGGCCGCCACGGCAATCACAAACATGACCGTCATGGCGGCGAGCACGGCCCAGCCCTGGCGCGGGTCGCCCACCTCGCGGCCAAAGGCAAAACACAGCGCCGCGGGGATCAGGAAGATCGCCAGCATCTGCAAGAAGTTGCTCAGTGCCGTGGGGTTCTCGTACGGGTGGGCCGAGTTGGCGTTGAAGAAACCGCCACCGTTGGTGCCCAGCATCTTGATGGCCTCTTGCGACGCCACCGGGCCCATGGGCAGGGTTTGGGGGCTTCCCGCCAGCGTGGTGACATCCTGGTAGGCGTCAAAGTTCTGGATCACGCCCTGGCCCACCAAAACGATGGCAATGACCAAGGAGATCGGCACCAGCAGCCAGGCGGTGATACGCGTGATGTCGACCCAGAAGTTGCCAATCACGGCGGTGGATTTGGCGGCAAAACCACGGAACAGCGCAAACACCACGGCGATGCCGGTGGCCGCGGACAAAAAGTTCTGCACCGCCAGGCCCAGCATCTGCGTGAGGTAGCCCATGGTGGACTCGCCCGCATAACCCTGCCAGTTGGTATTGGTGGCAAAACTCACCGCAGTGTTCAGCGCCGAGTCCACCGACACGGCGCCCATGCCCGCCGGGTTAAGCGGCAACATCGCTTGCCAGCGCTGCAGCAGGTAGACCACCAGCGCGCCCAGCACATTGAAGGCCAGCAGCGCAACCGTGTATTGCTTCCAGGGCATGGACTGCTCGGGCGACGTGCCCGCCAGGCGGAACAGCGGCGCCTCCAGCCGCAGCAGCCACTGCGGCAGGCGGCCAGAACTGATACGTGCTACCCAGATGCCCAAAGGCCAGGAAGCGATCAAAAGGGTTGTGAGAAAGAGGGCCAGCAGCCCCCAAGCCGAGCTGCTCATTAAAAGTCCTCCGCGCACACCAGCGCATAAACCAGATAGGCCAGCAACAAGGCGGCACACATGCCGCCCAGGCCGTAGACCACATGCAATGTGTTCACCGTTTCCATCATTTCTCCTGCATCAAATCGATGGGAGAAGTGTGGTCAGGCAGGCGTAAAAACGGGGTTTAGATTGGGAGCGGGGGTATAAAAAAAGCGTAAATACGCGCGGCTTACTTGGCGGTGCGCAAGCCCACACCCAGCGCCGCGCCCACGCTCAGCAGCAGCACCAGGGCCGCGCCCAAGAGCGTGGCGCCGTACCAGCCGCGGTCCATGAACACGCCAAACACCAAAGGCGAAACCGCAAAACCGGTGTCCAGACCCGAGTACACCAAGCCGTAAACGCGGCCGGTCGCGCCCTTGGGCGTGGCCTTCTTGATCATCATGTCGCGCGAAGGGCCGCCAATGCCCACCGCAAAACCGGTGATCGCCAGCACCACCATGGTGCCGGTGGCACCCAGCAAGCCGGTACCACACAGGGCCAGCAACACGGCGCCAGCCGCCATGGCCAGGGCCACCACGCGGTCCGAGTGCTTGGACTTGGCCGCCACAAAGCCGCCAATGAACATGCCTACCGCGCCGCACAGCATGTAGGACGAAATGGTCAGCGTGGCCGCCTCAAAGCTCACGCCATGCATGGCCTTGAGGATGGACACCGCGTAGCTCTGCACCACAGCCAGAGTCATAGTGGACAGCAAAAAGAATCCAAAACACCACCACACCACGGGCAGCTTCATGAACGCCATGTCGTGCTCGGTCTTGGCATGGGCGGCCACGCGCGGTGCCACCGTGGTGCTCAGGTGTTCGCGCTGCACCACCAGTAGCGCCAGGATGGCGGCGTACATCACGGCCGCGGCCAAGTAGGCATTGCGCCAGCCCATCAGGGCACCCAGCCCTGCAAAGAACACCGGTGCCACGGCCCAGCCCAGATTGCCGGTCAGCCCATGTGCGCTGAAGGCATAGCCCAGCCTCGGGGTGGAGACGCGTTGGTTCAGGATGGTGAAGTCCACCGGGTGAAAGGTTGCATTGCCCAGGCCTGCCAAGGCAGCTACCGCAAACAGGCCGGTGTATCCGGTCACAAACGACGCGGCAATGCATGCCCCAATGAAAAGCCCCAAGGCCACAAACATCAGCGGGCGAGCGCCCAGCCGGTCCACCACAAAACCGGCGCAGGCCTGGCCAACGCCAGACACCACAAAAAACATGGTCATGAGCAAGCCCAGCTGCGAGTAGCTCAAACCAAACTCCTGCATAAACACCGGAAACAGCAGCGGCAGGATCAGGTGCCCAAAGTGCGAGCTGGCGTGGGCCAAGCCCACCAGGCCAATCACGGTGGCGTCTTGTTTCATGGGGATGGAGGGTGCGGCGGTGCCGGAAGTGAAGGTTGCGCTGGTCATGGTCGGCATCGTACGGACGAACGCGCTTTCTTGATTACGACAAAAAGACAATAATTGTCGAAATTCCGCCAAACCAGACCCAACGATCAACGCCCATGAAACGCAAGACTCCGCTCCGGCCCGTGTCGTTTGACACCTCGGCCCAACGCCCGCCCACGGCCGAGCGCCCGGTGCGCAGCCGGGCCCGCGCGCTGGCCATGGATGCGCACATCGAACCCCACCAGCACCCGTGGTCGCAGTTCACCTACTGCGCCAGCGGGCTCATGCAGGTCACGGTGACGCAGGGCGAGCGGCAAACCACCTTCATCGTGCCCCCCAGCCGCGCGGTGTGGATTCCGCCCCATGTGCAACACAACGTGGTGGTGCTGGAAACCGCCGAGCTGCGCACCGTGGACATAGCGCCCAGCGTGCTGCCCGCTAGCTGGACCGAATGCCGCGTGCTGGTGGTGAGCAAGCTGCTGCGCGAGCTGGTGCATGCGCTGGAAGGCAGCGAACCCGGCCCGCGCGACACCGCGCTGATGGCCCTGACCGCTGATGAAGTAAGCCGCGCCGACACCCAGGCCTTGGGCGTGCCCATGCCCCACACCGAGCATGGCGACAAGCGCCTGCGCGCGCTGTGCGAAGCGGTGCTGCGCGACCCGGCCGAAAAAGGCCAGCTCAAGGAATGGGTGGCCGACGTGGGCGCCAGTGAGCGCACCATGGCCCGCCTGTTCCGCGACGAACTGGGCACCAGCTACCAGCAGTGGCGCACCCAGGCCGTGCTGGCGCACGCCCTGCCCCAGCTGGCGCGCGGCGTGCCCATTGCCCAGGTAGCTGCCGCCGCCGGCTACGCCAGCGACAGCGCGTTTTCTGCCATGTTCAAGCAGAGCATGGGCAAGCCACCCAGCCACTTTCTGGCCCGCAACGTGGCCTGAAGGGTCTTGACACCACGGCTAGAATTCCGCCCGCAGCCCGTAACGGTTGCCGCGTTCTCAGGGCGGGGTGCAATTCCCCACCGGCGGTATCTGTGGCTTGACCTCAGCAGCCCGCGAGCGCCCACGCCAGCCTCTGCCAGCGTGGGGTCAGCAGATCTGGTGAGATGCCAGAGCCGACGGTCATAGTCCGGATGAAAGAGATCGCGCACACCTGGAACAGGCTCGTCTTGGCGCGCGCCTGTTGCTGTGTTTGCGTGCGCCCTGATTCTTGTTAACCCTCTTTTGAGACCATCATGAATCAGCCTTCCTCGCCGCGCATTGCCATCATCAGCTCCTCATGGCACCGCGACATCGTCACCAGCAGCACCGAGGCCGCCAAAGCCGAACTGCAGCGACACGACATTTCCCCCAAGCAGGTTGACCACTTCGAGGTGCCCGGCGCCTTCGAGATCCCGTTGCATGCCCAGCGCCTGGCACGCAGCGGTCGTTACGACGCCATCATTGCCTGCGGCCTCATCGTCAATGGCGGCATCTACCGCCACGAGTTCGTCACCACCGCCGTCATCGACGGCCTCATGCGCGTGCAGCTGGACACCGATGTACCCGTCTTCAGCGCCGTGCTGACGCCGCGCGATTTTCACGAGCACGAAGAGCACTTGCGCTTCTACCGCGAGCACTTTGTAAAGAAGGGCACCGAAGTCGCCCAGGCCTGCCTGCAGACCCTGCGCAGCCTGCAGGCGCTGCCGGCCGTCGCATAAACTGCTAGCCCACCTGCCCCATCCGGACATTGACCATGCACCTCTCCAACTGGCTCGTTTTCTGTGGCGTCGCATTTTTGGTCACCTTCAGCCCCGGGCCTGGCGTGCTGCTGGCTATCTCCAACGCCATGGCGCATGGCAAGCGGGACTGGGTGGCCAGCTCGCTGGGCAATGCCACGGGGCTGTTCATCATCTCGGGCGTGGCGATGGCGGGCATGGGCGCCATCCTGGCCGTGTCGGCCCTGGCGTTTACCGTGCTCAAGGGGGTGGGCGCGCTGTATTTGGTCTACCTGGGCATCCGTCAGTGGCGCAGCCAGGCGGTGTCGTTTGCCGCGGCGGCTTCGGCCACCGCAGAGGTTGGCACACCGGCCGACAAAACCATCACCCGCCGGCTCTATGGCCAGGGCATGGGCGTGGCGCTCACCAACCCCAAGGCCATCCTGTTCTTCTCAGCGCTGTTTCCGCAGTTCATCACGGCGGATGCGCCGGTGTTTGAGCAGGTGGCGGTGCTCACCTGCACCTTTGTCGCCATGTCACTGCTCTCGCATTTGTTCTATGTGCTGGTGGCGCGCCTGTTCAAGGGGCAACTGGCCAACCCGCACAAGCAGCGCTTGTTCAACCGCGTCTCGGGTGGCCTGTTTGTGCTGCTGGGCCTGAGCCTGCTGCGCCTGAAAAACAAGGTGGCGGCCTAAAACGCTATCAAATCAGGAGCTGTTCGCGCAATATCCATGGGCGCTAGAGGCCTAAAACGCTTAAAAATCCCCCTATTGGGCCGACTGCGGCAGGCCAAAGATGCGGTCAAACGCCCAGGTAAAGCCCACGGTGTAGACAAAGAAGAAGGCCAGCAGGCCCAGGTCCGCCACAAAGGCGGCCCACAAAGAGATGTCCAGCCAATACGCCATCACCGGCGCCAGAATGATGGCCAAGCCACCCTCGAAGCCCAAGCCGTGCACAAAGCGGCGCATGGGCGAGCGGCCCTTCACGGTCTGGCGCGCTTCCCAGCGCTCAAACAGGCTGTTGAAGATGTAGTTCCAGGCCAGCGCGATGCTGGACATGACGGCCGACAGCACAAAGGCCGAGCCGGGTGGATGGGAGAAGGCCAGGGCCAGCGTGGGCGTAACCACGGCAATGGCGATACTTTCGTACAGGGCGGCTTGGAGGATGCGGCGGGTAAAGGGAGACATCACCCAATCGTAACGGCTACCCCCTGCTGCGCTATACGCACCGCCATATCACGGCCATGGCCCGCGCATTGCTTGCCTTGGGCCACCACTGCCCGTTTTTTGGAGCCTCGCCTTGCTGATTGCCCAACTGTCTGACCTGCATGTGCGCCCGCCCGGCGCGCTCTACCGTGGCGTGGCCGACTCCAACCGCGCGCTGACCAACGCCATCGCCCACCTGCACCAGTTGGACCGCAGGCCCGACCTGGTCGTCATCACTGGCGACCTGGTGGACTATGGCGAGGCGGATGAATATGCGAACGCACGCGCCCTGCTCTCGCAGCTCACCATTCCTTACCTCGTGCTGCCCGGCAACCACGACCACCGCGAGGCGTTTCGCACCGCCTTTGCCGACCACAGCTACCTGCCGACGGATGGCCCGTTGCACTACTGCGTGGACGACTACGCGGTGCGCATCATCGCGTTGGACTCGTGTGTGCCAGGGCAACACCATGGCGCATTGGATGCCGCCGGCTTGCAATGGCTGCAGCACACACTGCAGGCCAACCCGCACAAACCCACGCTGGTGCTGCTGCACCACCCACCGTTTGTGAGCGGCATTCCGTATCTGGACGAATACGCCTACCGCGACCCGGCTCCGCTGGAAGCCGTGTTGCGCACGGCCAGCCATGTGGAGGCCGTGCTCTGCGGCCATGTGCACCGCCCCATGGTGCGGCGCTGGGCTGGCACCGTGGTGGCCAGCTGCCCCAGCACCACCACCGAAATCGCGCTGCAGCTGGCGCCCAAGGCCGTGCCGCAGTCCTTTATCGGCCCCGCGGCCTGCCTGCTGCACCTGTGGCAGCCCGCGCACGGGCTGGTCAGCCACACCAGCTACATCGGCGCCTACCCGGGGCCGTATCCTTTCTTCTAGCTACCTGGGTTAGCGCGCGCCTAAGCGACAACAAATGCCCGGTCAGCAGGCTGCAGCCGGAAGGCACTGATGGCATCCACCAACAGCCGCGCCTGCTGGCTCAAGCTGTCGGCCGCCGCGGCAGACTGCTCCACCATGGCAGAGTTCTGCTGGGTGGCCTGGTCTAGGTGCGCCACCGACTGGTTCACCTGCACGATGTCCCGGCTCTGCGAAGACGACATGGTGCCAAGCTCGGCAATTAAGCTCACCACGCGCCCAACCTGCTCGCGAATATCGGCCATGTTGGTGCCCGCTGTCTCCACCAGACGCGAGCCCGCATCGACCTTCTCCACGTTGCTGCTGATTAAGGTCTTGATCTCGCGCGCAGCGGTGGCCGAGCGTTGTGCCAGACTACGAACTTCCGAGGCCACCACGGCAAACCCGCGTCCCTGCTCTCCCGCCCGGGCCGCCTCAACCGCAGCATTTAGCGCCAGGATATTCGTCTGGAACGCAATGCCATCGATGACACTCACGATGTCGGAGATACGCTGGGACGCCACGTTGATCTGAGACATAGTGCTCACCACCTGACTGACCACGTCACCACCGCGCTCCGCGGCCCCGTTGGCCGCATGGGCACAGTCATTGGCCTGCTGGGCCAGGGCCTCGCTGCTGCGCACCATGGTAGAGATTTGCTCCATGGCCGCGGCGGTTTCTTCCAGGTTGGAGGCCTGCTGCTCCGTTCGGTGGGACATGTCGCCATTGCTTGCAGCGATCTCGGAAGCACCCAATGCCACAGCATCACTGCTGCTGCGCACCATCCCCACCAGATTGCGCAGCGACTCCTGCATAGACCGCAGGGACTCCATCAAGCGCCCCACTTCGTCCTTGGCCTCCGGCTCAACATGGGTGCTCAAGTCACCCTGGGCAATACGCTGCGTCACATGCACGGCCGCCAGCAGCGGACGTGTCACGCTGCGGGCGGTCCAATTGGCAATCAGCGCCCCCGAAACCATCGCCATCGCCAGCAGCAGCAACATCGCATACCCGGCCTGACGCACCGTGCTATCGGTCGAGTGGCGCGCATCCTCCATGCGCTCCCGCTGCATGGCAATCAGGTCATCTAGTTCAGTGAAATACGTTTTTTGCAGCAACGTCACCTCACCCACCAATAAGTCACGCGCTGCCTCGTTATTACCTTCCAGGCCCAGCTTTACCGACTGATCCAACTTGGCTGCATACGCCAAGCGCTTGGTGGACACTTCCTTGAACTTGGCTTGCTCTTCAGGAAGCGGCAGCAATTCCTCCAACTGCTTAAGCAAGGCGCGGGTGGAGGTGCGGTTGCTGTCGATAATGGTTTTTTCGACTAGCTTGCCCTGGGGGTCGGTCTGCAATGCAATGTTGCGGGCGGCACGAGCCGTGAGATTGACGTTGTCTTTGATGTTAGACAGCACGGTCACCGCCACCAGATTGTGTTCTGTGAGTGCGCGCACCTGGCCACCCACCTGGTCCAAGGCCAGGCGCCCGAACAGGGCCACCGCAATACTCACCAGGATGAGCAAACCAAAGCCCAAGCGCATGCGTGTCGCAATGGAACGGTTTTTCAGCAACTTCATATGCATCTCCCTTTTGAAACCCAAAACGTATGATTTCCAACGCCTTAGCTTCAAGCGCTTCTGCGAGCGCTGCTGATGACACAGTATGCGGCGATCCAAAGGCCTTGGCAACACGTGGTCGTGGGCTTGGACGGAAGGCTCCCGGCATGGTGGCTGACATAGCGCTCTACGCGCTGGTTGACCCACACTACTACGACGTGGCCGTGGGGCAGTTGGCGAGTGGCTGGCGGCCTTGGTTTAAGGGGCTGTGTGCCAACATTGGAGTTCAGATACTGTCCTATGCAGGCCTGCGCCGAGAGGTTAACCTCTTCACCATGTCGCAAACACCCCTCCACCTACAAACCCCTCTCCTCGAATCCCGCGCCCTCAGCCTCGCCGCGCAGCGCACCGTCTGGCTCAAGATGGAAGCGCTGCAGCCCCCAGGAAGTTTCAAGATTCGCGGCATCGGCCACGCCTGCCAGATCCATGCGCAGCGCGGGGCCAAGCGGTTTGTGTCGTCGTCTGGTGGCAATGCGGGCATGGCGGTGGCGTATGCGGGGCGGGTGTTGAACATCCCTGTGACGGTGGTGGTGCCGCAGACCACCACGGCGCGGGCGCAAGAGCTGCTGCGGCTGGAAAACGCCGATGTGATCGTGCATGGCGCGTCGTGGCAAGAGGCGAATGAACTGGCGCTCTCCATGGTGGGGCCGGACGATGCGTTTTTGCATCCGTTTGACGACCCGCTGCTGTGGACCGGCCACGCCAGCATGGTGGACGAAGTGGCCCGCGCGGGCGTGGTGCCCGATGCAGTAGTGCTGTCGGTAGGTGGTGGTGGCCTGCTGTCGGGCGTGGCCGAGGGCATGGCGCGCAATGGCTGGGGTCAGGTGCCCATCATTGCCGTGGAAACAAATGGTGCCGCGTCGCTGCACGCGGCCATGCAGGCCGGGCACACGGTAGCGCTGGACGCCATCACCAGCATTGCCGGATCACTGGGCGCCAAGCGCGTATGCGAACAGGCTTTCCAGTGGACGCAAAAGCGCCCGGTACAAAGTGTGTTGGTGTCAGACGCGAGTGCGCTGGATGCGTGCGAGCGTTTCTTGGCCGACCACCGCGTGCTGGTGGAACCGGCTTGCGGTGCCAGCCTGGCGCTGGCCTATGAAGCCAACGCGGCGCTGGCGCCCTACCGCAACGTGTTGTTCATCGTGTGCGGCGGCGCCACCGCCACGGTGGCGCAAATCCGCCAGTGGCGGCAAGCCGCTTAGCGGGGCCAGAGGTTTAAGGGGCAGCGTTCTTCTTGGCAATTTCATTGCCAACGTAGCCGCCGCCCACTGCACCGGCGATGGTGGCCAGGGTCTTGCCATCGCCACTGCCAATCTGGCTGCCCAGCGCACCACCCACCAGAGCACCAATACCGATACCAACCGCGCTGTTTTTCTCGGCCGGAGCCGCGGGCGCCGCAGCGGGTTGCGCAGGGACGCTGGAATTGCTTGCCACCTGGGTGGAGGATTTTTGCGTTGCTGGCTTTTGGCTTGCAGCCTTCTGCACGGGAGCTTTTGCCGCAGGGGCGGACACATCCGCTGGAGCACTGATGGCAACACCATCGGACGCTGCCTTGGCATTGGAGTTGGGAAGAATGCCCGAAATGGCAGCGGCGCCCAGCAGGCTCACCAGCACCACGGAGCCTGCGGCAACCGCGATCAGCGGATGCAGACGCGACACGCGAGTTTGATTGCTAGGGATGGGGTACGAGTTCATGGATTTTCCTTCTGTGGTGACTGAATAAACCACGCCGCCAGTGTGGCTGGCGCACGCGCTCGGAACCAGAGGAAAAAATCCCGACTTGGCGTAGGAATACGCCTACAAGCGCCACGCCGCTAGCTTGCCGACAGTTGGTCAGGCAATGTGCATCAGGCGCTGCGTGAAGAAATATTTGCTATTAAATTAGTAGCTGCTCGCGCATATTTCACAAGGGCTGGATGCACTTTTATCTATAAAAGTCGCTGCCCCGCCTCCCCGTTCAGCTGGCTTTGCCCTTGATACCTCGTGCCGGTTTGGGCAACCTGCTTTTGGTGCCAGCCAGCTCTTTGGGGGACAGCACATACGCAGCGCTGTCGGTCAGGCGCTCCACCACCAAGTCTACGAATGCGCGAGCGCGGGCGGGTTGTGATTGGCGGCTGCCGAAGTAGACAAAGTAGCTGCCGATGTCCGACATGTGGTTCAACAAAATGGGCACCAACTGGCCTGTGCGTATGTAGGGTGCTGCGGTGGCGCCGGCCAGTTGCCCCAGCACCTTGCCAGCCAACACGGCATGCAGCTCCAGCGTTTCGTCGTTGCTGATGATGGTGGGCACCACAGGTTGTTCAATCGGTTGCTGGTCCAGCCGCAGGTGCCAGGGGGCGAGTTTTCCGGTACCAGGGTGGCGGAACACGCTGCAGCGGTGATTGGCCAATGCCGCCAGTGAATCGGGCACGCCGTAACGCGCAAAGTAGTCGGGCGAGCCGCACACCAGCAGCTGCAGCGGAAACAGCTTGCGGGCAATAACGCCCTCGTGCGGCGAGCGCCCCATGTGAAAACCCACGTCCACCCGGTCCTCCACCCAGTTGCCCACACGGTCTTCCAGCAGCACATCGGGTTGGATGCCAGGGTAGCGTTCACAAAACTCTTCGATGAGAGGCCAGAGGATGGGCTGAAAGGTGGTGCGGGGGCCGGTAATGCGCAGGGGGCCCGCAATCTCGTCCGTGGTGGACTTGGCCTTTTTCAGCGCACGTTGCACCCCCACCAGTGCGGGCTGCACATCCTCCAGCAGCCGCTGGCCCGCGTCGGTGAGCGACATGACCCGCGTGGTGCGGTGGAACAACCGGGCCTCCAGATGCTTCTCCAGCTGGGCCAAGGCCTTGCTGGCGGCCTGGGGGCTGATGTCCAGCTCCAGCGCGGCTTTGCGCAGGCTGCCCAACTCAGCGGCTTTGATGAATGTGGTCACGGAACGCAGTTCGTTGATGGCCATGGGTGCCCCTCTTTTTCGAATGATTATCCCCTTTTGTATGCCAATCCAACAAATGATTTGCAGCTATTCAGATGCGGGTTGCCTGCTTACAGTTCGCCCCATGTCCACTGCACAAAGCACCATGCAAACCGTCACTTTGAACAACGGCGTCCAGATGCCCCTGCTGGGGTTTGGCGTATTCCAGATACCCGACGCGCAGGAATGCACGCGCTGCGTGGTGGACGCCATCGAGGCGGGTTACCGGCTCATCGACACCGCCGCCTCGTACACCAACGAAGCCGCAGTGGGCGCAGGCATCCGCCAGAGCGGCGTTGCCCGCGAGGACCTGTTCGTCACCACCAAGCTGTGGGTGCAAGACACGGGCTATGAGCGCACGCAAAAGGCCATCGACAAGTCCTTGGCGCGCCTGCAGTTGGACTACCTGGACCTGTACCTGATTCACCAACCTTACGGCGATGTGTACGGCTCCTGGCGTGCCATGCAGGATGCACACCGCGCGGGCAAGCTGCGCGCCATTGGCGTCAGCAATTTCCACCCGGACCGGGTGATGGACATCAAGGCCTTCAACGAGATCGCCCCGGCCGTGAACCAGGTGGAAGTCAACCCTTTTCAGCAGCAGCTGGAGAGTGTGGCCTTCATGCAGGCAGAGGGCGTGCAGGCGCAGGCCTGGGCCCCGTTTGCCGAGGGCCGCAACCACCTGTTCGAGAACGAGGTGCTCCTGGCCATTGGTGCCCGATACGGCAAGTCGGTGGGGCAAGTGGTGCTGCGCTGGTTGCTGCAGCGTGGCATTGGGGCGTTGGCCAAGTCGGTGCGCAAAGAGCGCATGGCAGAGAACCTGGCCGTCTTCGACTTCGCGCTGGAGGAGGCAGACATGGCCTGCATCGCCGCGCTCGACACCAACACCAGCAGCTTCTTCTCGCACCGTGACCCGGCCATCGTGAAGTGGATGGCGGAGCGGCGCCTGGACATCTGATCGTCCAGATCCTTACTCCATTGCCATGCAACACACCATGAACACCACACCATCCCCGCAAGCACCCACCCAGCGAAAGTCTCGGGTTGCTTCCCTGTTCTCCGCGCTGGCGTGCTCCAGTGCACTCCTGCTTTCTGCCGGTTCAGTCGCTGCGCAGCAGGCGGGCGCAGCAACACCTGTGCCTAGCGCTGCGGTACTCACTGCGGTGCAGGTCTCGGGCACCACGCCCATGGCTGCCGCCGCAGTGGACCTGGGCGCCGCCGGTTACACCGAGCAGGAGTTCTACGCCGCCGGGCAGGCCCAGCGCTACCGCGGCGCGCTGCGCGGTGCGCAGGCCACTGCAGAGCTTATCGACGGTGGCTGGCCCTACCGCACCCGCGTGCTGGTGCGCACGCCCAAGGCGGCCAAGTTCAATGGCACCCTGGTGGTGGAATGGGCGAACGTGACCATGGGGCAGGACGTTGACTTCGCGTTTGCAGAGTCTTACGCCCACCTGTTGCGCGAGGGATATGCCGTGGCGGTGGTCTCGGCCCAACGCGTAGGGGTGGAGCGGCTCAAGACCTGGAGCCCGCAGCGTTATGGCGAGCTGAACGTAGCCGCCGACAGCACCGACCCGAAAACAGGCGAGCAGATCGATGTCTGCCCGGCAGGTACGCCCTGCGCGGGTGGCGACCCCTTGTCCTGGGACATCTTCACCCAGGTCGCGATGGCACTGAAAGACAACGCGGGGCCCACGCCACCGCTGCCCGGCCTCAAGGTACGCCAGGTCATCGCGATGGGCGAATCGCAATCGGCCATGCGCCTCTCGCTGTACTACAACGCGATTCACCCGCTCTACCGGTTCTTTGACGGCTTTGTTTTTCTCGACCTCGCGCAGCAGATGCGCGCCGACATACCGACACCCGCCATCAGCGTCAACAGCGAATCCCTGGAGGCCTTTTTGCCGCCACCAACCACTTCACAATACACCCGCGTCTGGGAAGTGGCTGGAACCTCACACGCCTCGTACTACGCGGTGAACTACGTCGACACCCTGCTGCTGCGCGACAAATCCGTCCTCGGGCCAAACGGCCCACTCACCTTCACCCAGATGATGGCGGCGCAGGGCTGCAAGCTGAACCCACTGTTCAGCAAAGTGGACACCGGCTTGGTGCTGAACGCAGCCATCGATGGCGTGCGGCAGTGGGCCCTGACGGGCCGGCCCGCTGCACCCACACGCCAGTTCCAACGCGATGAGAAGAACAAGGTGCTACGAGATTCCGATGGCAAGGTTGTGGGCGGCGTACGTCTGGCGCAATTCACGGTCCCAACCGCCCACACGGCACCCAACGGGGATGCACTGGGTTGCCTGTTGGCAGGGCATCACCGTGACTTCACGGCAGCAGAACTACAGCAGCGCTACACAAGCCAGAACGCGTATGCACAGCAAGTGCGCACCGTGATGAAGCAGCTCGCAGTGCAAGGCTACGTTCTTCCGCACGATGCACAGGCTGCCGCCCTGACAGCCAAACAAACACGATTTGCACGATGAACACGTATCAAGCGGCACGTGTGCAAGTGGATATGTCCATCTCGCACCGGCGCGCTGCAGCCATAGGATTTTCAACCAGGAGTTCGTGATGACCCAAGAGAGTGTGAATGCGCACAAGCGCAATTTCTTCAAGGCCACAGTGGCAACAGCGTCCGGTGTAGCGATCGGTAGCTCCGGCCTGCTGGGGCACACAACCGCGCAGGCCCAATCGCAAAGCGGGCGATTGACCGCACGCAGAAAATTGGGGCAGCTGGAAGTCTCCAGCGTCGGCCTGGGCGTGCAGAACATGGCCCGCACCTACCAGACCACGATTCCCGCGCGGCCGGAGATGATTGACATCATCCGCACGGCCTACGAGCGTGGCGTCACCTTCTTTGACACGGCAGAGGCCTACGGCCCGCACGAGTGCGAGCGTATTCTGGGCGAGGCCATCACGCCGTTTCGCAACAAGGTGGTGATTACCAGCAAGTTCGGATGGAACATCGACCTGCAGACAGGCGCACGGGGCCCGGGCCTCATCAGCCGCCCGGACCATATCAAGCTGGCCGTGGAAGGCATGCTCAAGCGCCTGCGCACCGACCGCATTGACCTGCTCTACCAGCACCGGGTCGATCCCCAGGTGCCGATTGAAGATGTGGCAGGTGCCATCAAGGATCTGAAGGCACAGGGCAAAGTCTTGAACTGGGGCCTCTCCGAAATGGGTTTGGGCACCTTGCGCCGGGCCCATGCCGAGCTGCCGCTCACTGCGGTGCAGAGCGAATACTCGATGTTGTGGCGTGGCCCGGAGAAGGAAGTGCTGCCCCTGTGCCAGGAGCTGGGCATTGGGTTTGTGCCCTGGAGTCCACTGGGGGTGGGTTTCCTGACCGGCGCTATCGACCAAAACACCCGGTTTGCAGACGGCGACTTCCGCAAAACGGAAACGCGTTTTGCACCTGACAACCTTGCACAAAACATGGCGCTTGTGCGCCTGCTCAAAACCTGGGCTGAGCGCAAGAAGAGCACCCCCGCCCGCATTGCTCTGGCGTGGTTGCTGGCACAGAAGCCCTGGATCGTGCCGATCCCCGGAACCACCCAGATGGCGCACATGCTCGACAACATCGGCGCCGCGGACATCACCTTCTCTGCCGACGAGTTGCAGGCACTGAACACGGCACTCGCAGGCATCACGGTGCAGGGCGAACGGCTGCCACCCGTGGTGCAGGCCTACAGCGGTGTTGAGGCGCCCCTGAGGTAAGCAAGCCATGGCACGCGCACCAAAGGTCACATGGAACGCCATAACAACATGGCGTTGGCCGGTGCGCGCTCGCAAGCTGCTTGGCCGGATGCTTCCCGTGCTGCTGGCACTGCCCTTGAGCGAAGCCCGTGAGGTAACACCCGCGTCCTCCGCCGCAGCGGCCGTGCACGCGGCCGAGAAAGGGCGGGTCGTTTCCAGGTTCCCGCCTCTGCGCACGGCCGACAGTCTGGGCACCTTGCTGAACCACCCCGCCTTTCGCGGCTTTGCACCGCGCATGTTGCCGTGGGATGGGCGCGCCTATGACACGGCCATGCCGCTGGCCGACATCGGGCAACTCTTGCCCTACCACAGCGAGGTGCGCCCGGCCGTTGTGGTGGACGCACTGAACCGGATGGTCGACGACACCCATGCGGGCCGCACCGTGTTCCATGACTTCCATACCGAAGCCGAGAAGCAGGCCCACCCGGCCTTGCGCCACACCGGTCTTTTTTTCTTCCGCGGCAAGCCGGGTGCCCCCTTCGCGGTCATCGCGCCGGGTGGCGGGTTTGCCTACGTCGGTTCGGTGCATGAGGGCTTTCCTTACGCCCAAGCCATCAGCCAACAGGGGCTCAATGCCTTCGTGCTGAAGTACCGCGCGGGTGAAGGGGGACACGTGGCAACCGAAGATCTGGCGGCGGCGGTGTCTTACATCTTCCAGAACGCCAGCGCACTGCAAGTCAGCACAGTGGGTTATTCACTGTGGGGCAGTTCCGCTGGCGCGCGCATGGCAGCGGCCATTGGTTCCCATGGCACGGCCGCCTTTGGCGGGCAGCCGCTGCCCAAGCCGTCGGCGGTGGTGATGGCGTACACCAGCCACGCGGATGTGGCCGCGTCCGAGCCGCCGACGTTTGTGGTGGTGGGCGAGCGCGATGGCATTGCACCGCCTGCCTCCATGGAAGCCCGCGTCAACGCGCTGCGACGCCTGGGAACCCCGGTGGAGTTCCACATTTACCCAGGGGTGGCACACGGATTTGGCACCGGCCAGGGCACCCGTGCCCAGGGCTGGATCGAACAGGCCACGCAATTCTGGCAACAACAACTTCGGACAACACCATGAAGCAATTCACCCAAACATTCGTTCGCTGGGGCGCGCTGGCCACCGCAGGGATCACCCTGGCCGTGTGCATCGCAGGCCTGCAGGCGCATGCAGAGCCCAACCGTGTGACCTTCCCCAAGCTGGACGAACTGGTGCACTACACCACGGTGCGCCGCGGTGAGGTGACGGAGCACATCTCCACCACGCGGGCCGCCATCGAGGCCATTCAAAAAGGCCTGCCGGTGCCCAACGGCACACATTTCGTGCTGGCGGACTACCGGGACGAGAAGATTTTTCGCTACTTCGTGATGGAAAAAGGCGCGGGTTGGGGCAACGACTTTGAGGAGCGCCGCCGCACCGGTGATTGGCAGTACCAGTGGTTCAAGCCAGACCGGACCATCAATCTGCAGGAAAACACCGCACGCTGCATGGCCTGCCATGCGTCGCAGAAGGACAGTCAGTACCTGTACACCGCCAGACGCTTGTCCGAGTTCCGTGGCAAGCCGGTGGAATAAGCCCCAGACCGCCAGGAGCCCTGCCTTGAACCCTGTTTTTCTGCTGCGACTGGCGCTGGACGGCGTGGCCGCCGGTTTGCTGCTGTTTGCTTTTTCCTACTACTGGCAAGGTAATGCAGCGCATGAGGTGGCGGGCCTCAGCATGTTCATGCTGCTGATGGTGCATGGGGCATTCCATCGCCGCTGGTTTGCCGGTCTGGCCAAAGCGCCTCGTGCACGGCGCGGCAAGTTCAACATCGCCCTCACCTTGCTGCTGCTCACGGGCATGCTGGTGCTGCTGGCAACGAGCCTGGTGATTTCCGAGACCGTGTTTGCCGGGCTGCGCTGGGACGACGATTTCACGGCGCGGCGGTTGCATGCCGGTGGCGCCTACTGGCTGTTGCTGGTGGTCGCCATTCATCTGGGACTGCGCTGGCCCTTGCTGATGGCCACGGCCAGCCGGCTGTTCGGCATCACCCAACCCAACCGGGCACGGACGGCAGTGCTGCGCAGCATTACGCTCGGCATTGCAGTGCAAGGTCTGATCAGCGCGCAGGCCCTGAATCTGCGCGACAAGCTGCTGTTTCAAATGTCCCTGGACTGGTGGGACTTCGGCGCCTCGGTGGCCGGATTTTTCGGACACTGCCTGGCCGTTGCGGGCCTGTGCATTGCCGTCACCCACTACGCCATGCGCGGGCTGCGTCACGGCCAGCGCATGGCTGCGTGATCGGGGCAGCTGCGGCAGCGCGCGCGGATTGCTACAAAATCAGTAGCTGCTAGCGCATATTCCATGCGGTATAGAGGCCAATTTGACCAATAAATCAGCCTAGGCCGTGACCTGCACGCCCTTCCAGAACGCCACCCGGTCGCGCACCATTTCCGCTTCGGGTTTGGGGTCGGCGTAGTACCAGACGGCGTCGATGTTCATCTCGCCATTCACCAACAGCGAGTAGTAGCTGGCCTGGCCTTTCCAGGCGCAGCTGGTCTTGTGGTTGCTGAACTGCACGTAGTCGCGGTTCAGGGCGCTGGCGGGAAAGTAGTGGTTGCCTTCCACCAGCACGGTGTCATTACTTTCGGCTATTACGGTGCCGTTCCAAATTGCTTTCATTGCAGGCTCCGGGCTCGCATTCAGGGGCTCCCATTGCACCACAGCACCGGCCATCCGGAGGGTTACCCGGGCTATTCGCTTTCGCTTATCCTGTGCCCTCATTTGAAAGGACCCGCCATGCGTACATCCTCGCTTTTTGCCCGCCGCCACCTGCTGGTGCTGGCAGCCGGCCTGCTGACTAGCTGGGCCGCCCAGGCCCAAAGCCCAGTGCGCGTGGGCTCCAAGATCGACACCGAAGGCAAACTCCTGGGCAACATCGTGGTGCTGGCACTGGAGGCCCATGGCATCAAGACCGAGAACAAGGTGGCACTGGGCAATACCAAAGTAGTGCGCACCGCCCTGCTGGCCGGCGAGATTGATATTTACCCCGAATACACCGGCAACGGCGCCTTCATGCTGGGCGACGAGAGCAACCCGGCATGGAAGAACCTGCGCGCTGGCTACGAGCTGGCCAAGAAAATGGACCTGGGGAAGAACAAAATCGTCTGGCTGGAGCCGGCCAATGCCAACAACACCTGGGCGATTGCCGTGCGCCGCGACGTGGCCACGGCCAACAAGCTGCGTACGCTGGACGACATGGGCCGCTACATCGCCAAGGGCGGCACCTTCAAGCTGGCGGCCTCGGCCGAATTCATGGAGCGGGCCGATGCCATGCCAGCCTTCCAGGCGGCGTATGGCTTCAAGCTGCGCGCCGACCAGTCGCTGGTGCTGGCCGGTGGCGACACCGCAGCCACCATCAAGGCCGCGGCCGAAAAGACATCGGGCGTGAACGCCGCCATGGCCTACGGCACCGACGGCCCGGTAGCCGCGTTGGGCCTGGTGGTGATGGACGACCCCAAGGGCGTGCAACCCGTGTACGCACCCGCGCCCCTGGTGCGTGAAGAAGTGCTCAAGAAATACCCCGCCATTGCCACGGTGCTGGCGCCCATCTTCAAGGCGCTGGACGGCCCCACGCTGCAAATGCTGAACGCACGCATCCAGCTCGAAGGCCAGGACCCACGCAAGGTAGCCACCGCCTTCTTGCAGAGCAAGGGCTTCCTGAAATAGCCGCCGCCGTGGCGGACACGCCCTCCCGGCGCAGCAACCCGGTGCTGGCACTGTGTGTGGCACTGGCACTGGCTGCCGCCTGGGCCCTGCCCTTTGTGCGCGTGGCGCCCAACCGCCTGCTCTCGGGCGAACCCGTGTTTGTGATGGACCTGCTGCAGGGCCTCGGGGCTTGCTTGGTCGCCGCGCTGCTGCTGGCGCTGGCCATGGCGGCAGTGCAGGCCCAGCGCCGCGCCACGCACGGGCTGGTGCTGGCCGCCATGGCGGCCGCGCTGGCCGGGCTGTGGCTGCTGGCCGGTGCACATGCCCAGCACGTGGCGCACACCGAATCTTCTTTGCACCGCACGGCACTGGGTGCTGGCTTCTGGACGCTGGCGGGCCTGGCCTGGCTAGTGGCGCTGGACGCCGTGGCCCGGTTGCGGTTGGGCACGCTGGCGCGGCTGGCGGTGCTTACCGCCGCCGCCCTGCCCTTGCTGGCCGTACTGGGCATGGGGCAAGACTTGTCCATTGCCCAGGAGTACACCAACCGCAGCGATGTGTTTGGCGCCGCCGTGCTGCGCCACCTGCAGATCGTGCTGCTGTCCATCGTGCCCGCGGTGGCCATGGGTGTGCCGCTGGCCTGGGCCATGGTGCGCGCGCCACGGCTGCGCCAGGCGCTGTTTCCCGTGCTCAATGTGATCCAGACGATTCCCTCCATCGCACTGTTTGGCCTGCTGATGGCGCCGCTGGCCTGGGCCGCCGCGCAGGCACCGGTGCTGGGGCAGATGGGCATCAGCGGTGTGGGCCTGGCGCCCGCGGTGCTGGCACTGCTGCTGTATGCGCTCTTGCCCATCGTGCGCTCCACGCTGGCCGGGCTGGAGCAGGTGCCCGTGGCAGTCACCACGTCGGCGCGTGCCATGGGCATGGCGCCCTGGCAGGTGCTGTGGCAGGTGGAGCTGCCGCTGGCGCTGCCGGTGCTGCTGGTGGGCCTGCGCACGGCGGTGGTGCAGACCACGGGCCTGGCCGCGGTGACTGCGCTGGTGGGTGCCGGGGGCTTGGGGCACATCATGTTTGACGGCCTGTTCAGCGCGGCCAATGAGCTGGTGATGCTGGGCGTGCTGCCCATTGTGCTGCTGGCCGTACTGGCCGATGCCCTGTTCAAGGCGCTGGCCGCGCTGCTGGAAACCCCCACCGCATGATCACCTTCGACCACACCAGCAAGTCGTATGACGGGACGACTGCCATCACCGACCTGGACCTGACCATTGCCCGCGGCGAGCTGTTGGTGCTGATTGGCCCCTCGGGCTCGGGCAAGTCCACCGCGCTCAAGATGATCAACCGCATGGTGGACCACGACGGCGGCCGCATTCTGCTGGACGGACAAGAGATCTACAGCTTCAACGTGCGCGACCTGCGCCGGCGCATGGGCTATGCCATCCAGTCGGTGGGCCTGTTCCCGCACTGGACCGTGGCGCGCAACATTGCCACCGTGCCGCAGCTGCTGGGCTGGAGCCAAGAGCGCATCGAAGCGCGTGTGACCGAGCTGCTGACCCTGTTTGCGATGGAGCCCGCGCAGTACCGCGACCGCTACCCGCACCAGCTGTCGGGCGGGCAGCAACAGCGTGTGGGCGTGGCGCGCGCACTGGCAGCCGACCCCGATGTGCTGCTGATGGACGAACCCTTTGGCGCGCTGGACCCGGTGACACGCGCTGCGCTGCAGCTCGAACTGAAACGCGTGCACCAGGCGTCTGGCAAAACCATTGTGCTGGTCACGCACGACATCGACGAAGCCCTGCTGCTGGCCACACGCATGGTGCTGCTGCGCCAGGGCCGCATCGAACAGGTGGGCACACCGCTGGAACTGCTGGCCACGCCAGCCAACGACTTTGTGGCGGATTTTTTGGGCCGTGCGGACCGCGGGCTCAAGCTGCTCTCGCTGCGGCCCGTTGCACCGCTGGTGCAGCCACTCAACGGGCCCGTGCCCACCGTGCAGATTGCCGATACCGCCACCGTGCGCGAAGCCCTCTCGCAGATGGCGGCGCATGCGGTGTCGGCGCTGCGGGTGGTGAATGCTGCGGGCGAGCCACTGGGCCAGGTGCGCGCGGCCGATCTGCTGGAAGCGCAGGCCCGTGGCTAAGGACGTGGTGAACGCCCCGCACCCGGCCCGCGCCTGGTGGGCCGACCGCCTGCTGTGGACAGTGGCCCTGCTGCTGGCGCTGGCCTATGGCCTGCCGCACAGCGCGCCGCTGTTTGCCGCGCTGTTCCCCGCCCTGCCGCGTCCGGTCTACCTGCAAGAGCCACTGGCTGCGCTGCTGTGGCAGCACCTGGGTCTGGTGTTGTTGTCCAGCGCGGTGTCGGTGCTGCTGGGCACGGCGGCCGGGCTGGCCGCCACGCGCCCGGCAGGCCGCGCCTTCCGCCCGCTGCTGGAAACCATCGCCGCCCTGGGGCAAACCTTTCCGCCCGTGGCCGTGCTGGCCGTGGCAGTGCCCGTGGTCGGTTTTGGGGAACTGCCGGCGCTCTTGGCGCTGTCACTGTTTGGCCTGCTGCCGGTGCTGCAGGCCACGCTGGCGGGGGTGGAGTCGGTGCCGCAGCCGGTGCAAGAGTCTGCCCGCGCCATGGGCCTCTCGCCCTGGCAACAGCTGTGGCAAGTGCAAGTGCCGTTGGCCTTGCCGCTGTGGGTGGCCGGCGTGCGCACCTCCGTCATCATCAACATCGGCACCGCCGCCATCGCCTCCACCGTAGGTGCCAAGACGCTGGGCTCGCCCATCATCGTGGGCCTGAGTGGCTTCAATACCGCCTATGTGCTGCAAGGCGCGGTGCTGGTCGGCCTGCTGGCCGTGGCCGCCGACATGGCGTTTGAGCGGCTGGCGCGGCAGGTGCAGTGGCAGCACTGAGCGGCCGAAATACGCTATACATTTAATAGCTGCTTGCGCAATATCCACGGGGACTAGAGGCCAATTTGGCGCTTAAAAAGCGTGGGAGCAGCCGTTCCGCACGCGATCCACCGTTGTTTGCGCCGGGTCAAGGCGCCCCCGCGCCGTGCTGCCTACAGTCAAGCTTTCAGCCACGGAGCCCGGCATGAGCAGCTTTGACCACAGCACCCTGATCAAGAACATCAACGACAACCTCAGCCCTTTGCGCAAGGCGCAGCCGGACGCCCTGCAAGGCTTCGGCCAGTTGGCCAAAGCGGCCATGGCCGAAGGCACTGTGAGCGCCAAACACAAGGAGCTGATTGCGCTGGCCATTGGCATCACCCAGCATTGCTCGGGGTGTATCGGTTTTCACATCAAGGCGCTGCACAAACTGGGCTGCACCCGCACCGAGCTGGACGAAATGCTGGCGGTGTGTGTGTACATGGGCGGCGGCCCCGCCTTGATGTACGCCGCCGAGGCCGGTGCTGCCTGGGACAGCATGGCACCTGCGCCCGTAGCGGCCTGAAGCACGGTTTGATGCAGGTCAGAACTTGCATCTGCCACACGCCTACGATGGCTTTGACACTTAGGAGAAAACCATGAAACTGATGACCGACCTGTTTTCCACCGACTACGGCCTAATGAGTGTGGCGGTGCTGGCCTTCATTGTGGTGATGGCCATTTGGTTTGGCGCCTTCTTCCGGCGCAAGATGAACGAAAACGCCTGAAAGCCCACGCCCAACAACAAAACGCACCGTCACCGGTGCGTTTTGCATTGGGGGGCTCCGGCTGGCTTCAGGCGAAGCTGAACTGCCCCGGTGCCAGGATGGGGTCCACGCCCACCTTGATGGTGGACTTGGGCGCGAACTTGCCTTCCAGCAACAGCTTGGACAGCGGGTTCTCGATACGCTGCTGGATGGCGCGCTTGAGGGGTCGCGCACCAAACACCGGGTCGAAGCCGACCTTGGCCAGTTCGGCCACCGCAGCGTCGCTCACCTGCAGCGTCAGGTCCATCTTGGCCAGGCGGCCCATCAGCGTGGCGAGCTGGATCTTGGCGATGGACGCGATGTTGGCAGCGTCCAGCGAATGGAAGACCACGGTTTCGTCGATGCGGTTCAGGAACTCGGGGCGGAAGTGGTTCTTCAGCTCGCCGGTCACGGCCTCTTTCACGTCCTCGTAGTCCTGCCCCACCATGCTCTGGATGAGCTGGCTGCCGATGTTGCTGGTCATCACGATCACGGTGTTCTTGAAGTCCACGGTGCGGCCCTGGCCATCGGTCAGGCGGCCATCGTCCAGCACCTGCAGCAGCACGTTGAACACATCGGGGTGGGCCTTTTCCACCTCGTCCAGCAGCAGCACGCTGTAGGGCTTGCGGCGCACGGCCTCGGTCAAATACCCACCTTCTTCGTAGCCCACATAGCCGGGGGGCGCACCAATCAGGCGCGCCACGGAGTGTTTCTCCATGAACTCGCTCATGTCGATGCGCACCAGATGCTCTTCGCTGTCGAACATGAAACCTGCCAGCGCCTTGCACAGCTCGGTCTTGCCCACGCCCGTGGGGCCCAGGAACAAGAAGGAGCCGGTGGGACGGTTCGGATCGGAGAGGCCCGAGCGTGAACGGCGGATGGCGTTGGCCACGGCGGCAATGGCTTCGTCCTGCCCGACCACGCGGTCATGCAGCTTGTCTTCCATTTGCAGCAGCTTGTCGCGTTCGCCCTGCAACATCTTGCTGACGGGAATGCCGGTGGCGCGACTCACCACCTCGGCAATTTCGTCGGCACCGACTTGTGTGCGCAAGAGCTGACGCGTGGCACCTTCGCCGTTTTTGGATTTGCCGGCTTCTTTGTCCTGCGCTTCCTTCAGCCGCTTCTCCAACTCAGGCAGCTTGCCGTATTGCAGTTCAGCCACTTTGGCCAGGTCGCCCTTGCGGGTCAGGCCGTCAATCTGCGTACGCAACTTGTCAATTTCCTCCCGCACCTGGGCGCTGCCCTGGGCGGTGGCTTTTTCGGCCTTCCAGATTTCGTCCAGGTCGGCAATCTCCTTTTGCAGGGACCGGATCTCTTCGTCAATCAACTCCAGGCGCTTGAGCGAGGCTTCGTCTTTCTCGCGCTTC
Source organism: Curvibacter sp. GWA2_63_95 (assembly GCA_001795455.1). Taxonomy (GTDB): domain Bacteria; phylum Pseudomonadota; class Gammaproteobacteria; order Burkholderiales; family Burkholderiaceae_C; genus Allorhodoferax. Next base: position 50,550 of record MGPB01000017.1, read on the forward strand.
ACGGCCTCACGCTCGATCTGCAGCTGGATCAAGCGGCGATCCAGCTTGTCCATCACCTCGGGCTTGGAGTCCAGTTCGATCTTGATCTTGCTGGCGGCCTCGTCGATCAGGTCAATGGCCTTGTCGGGCAAAAAGCGGTCGGTGATGTACCGGTTGGACAGCTCCGCCGCGGCCACGATGGCGGGGTCGGTGATATCCACGCCATGGTGCACTTCGTAGCGTTCTTTCAGGCCACGCAAAATGGCAATGGTGGCCTCCACCGTAGGTTCACCCACCAGAATTTTCTGGAACCGGCGCTCCAGTGCGGCGTCTTTCTCGATGTACTTGCGGTATTCGTCCAAGGTGGTGGCGCCCACGCAGTGCAGCTCGCCACGGGCCAGCGCGGGTTTGAGCATGTTGCCGGCATCCATGGCTCCCTCGCCCTTGCCGGCACCCACCATGGTGTGCAGCTCGTCAATGAACACGATGGTCTGCCCTTCGTCCTTGGCCAAGTCTTTCAGCACATTCTTCAGGCGTTCTTCAAATTCGCCACGGAACTTGGCACCGGCCAGCAGCGCCGCCATGTCCAGGCTCAGCACACGCTTGCCCTTCAGGCTATCCGGCACCTCACCGGCCACGATGCGCTGGGCCAGACCTTCCACAATCGCGGTCTTGCCCACGCCGGGCTCGCCAATCAGCACGGGGTTGTTTTTGGTACGGCGCTGCAGCACCTGGATGGCGCGGCGGATTTCGTCGTCTCGGCCAATCACCGGGTCCAGCTTGCCCAGGCGGGCGCGTTCGGTCAGGTCGATGCAGTATTTCTTGAGCGACTCGCGCTGCTCTTCGGCGTCGGCACTGTCCACTTTTTGGCCGCCACGCACCGCCTCAATGGCAGCCTCCAGGGCTTTGCGGGTCAGTCCGTTGGCACGGGCCAGGTTGCCCGCTTCGCCCTTGTGGTCGGCCAGTGCCAGCAAAAACAGCTCGCCGGCAATGAACTGGTCGCCGCGTTTGATGGATTCTTTCTCTGAAGCCTGCAGCAGGCTCACCATGTCACGGCCCACCGTCACCTGCTCATGGCCCTGCACTTGGGGCAGGCGTTTGATGGCAGCCTCGGCCCCAGCCAGCAGGCCCGCCACGTTGACACCGGCGCGGTTCATCAGGGCCTTGGGAGCATCGTCGGTACGGATCATGGCCGCCAACACGTGCACCGGCTCGATGTACTGGTTGTCATTGCCCAGGGCCAAGCTCTGGGCTTCGCTCAAGGCTTCCTGGAATTTGGTGGTGAGTTTTTCGATTCGCATTGCTGCTCCCGCGACGGTTTATGGAATGACAACCAGCTTGGGGCCATGGTGCCCCATTTCAAGGCCAGCGCCCGTGCGCCAGCGGACATTGGCAGGCGGTTTGATCCACATCAAACCGCCCTGCCCCTCGCGCCGGTGTCCGCCACTCAGGCCAGGGTCCACTCGGTCACCACCTGGTCGGGGGTGCTCACATCAAAACGGCGCATGCTGAAACTGGCGCGCAAGCGCTGGCCGCCGCTGGCCAGCGGCGCCAGCTCGCACTCGAGCCAGCCGTCGCCGTTCCAGGCCTGCGCTTCAATCTGCGCATTGCCACCCGCCAACGGCACCGTCTCCTGCGCCAGCACATCGCTGGCGGCCACGTTGGCAAACCGCAGCGGCGCGTGCAGCGGCGGTGCGACCAGCGCGTAGGCCAAAACCTGGCTGTGGCTGAAGGTGATGGTGGCACTGGCCGCACAGTGGTAATCGCCCGAGAGGAAGACCACGTTGCTGATGTGCTGCGTGGCAATGAAGTCCAGCACACGCTGGCGGTCGCCTTCGGCAAACTGCCAGTTGTCGGTGGACCGCGGTGAGGGCCGGCCCAGCCCCTGCACCAGGCCCGGTGCCAGCACCGCGCCCGTGGCAATGAACTTGGCATGGTGGCCGCGTGCCTGCTCTTGCAGCAGCCAGGCTTCCAGCACCGGCCACTGGCCGGGCTCCAGCAGGCGCCGCTCGGCGCCCAAGGCGCGGTTGCGGTGCACCCGGGTGTTGAGGGAGAGAAATGCCGCTGCCGCGTGCGAAACCGCTCCGTCGTGCCCCTGCGGCCCCAGCGGTGCCGGGCCATGGGCGCGCTGGAAGGCGGCAAAAGCGCTCAGTGCATTGCGCGTGAGCACGGCGCGCGCCGTGCCCAGCCGCTCTTCGTCGCGGCTCCAGTTGTCGGCAATCTCGTGGTCGTCCATGGCCATGTAGAACGGCAGGCTGCGTGCGAGTTGGCGAAAGCCCGCCGAGCCAAAGGCTTCGCGGTAGCGCGGCAGCAGCGACTCGATGGGGGAGCTGCTGGAGGCCAGGCCGGCGCGTGCATCGGCATAAATCTGGTCGCCCAGCATCCACATCAGCGAAGCTGGCGCCTGCCGCTGGCGCTCGGCCAGCTGCTGCAGGGTGTGGTCGCTGCGGGCGGCCTCCAACGCGGTGATGCCTGGGTGGCGGCAGGTGGCGGCCACAAAACGCAGGCCGTTTTGGGGGGCCAACACATCCGCTTGCAGGCGCAGCACGCAGTCGCGCATCCAGCGCAGGCTACGGCGCTCGCGTGACAGCGTGCCGGGCTGCGCGCGCAGTGCCACGGCGCGCTGCTCGCGCACCAGCGCGGCCAGGGGCCGCAGCAGGGCCACGGCGTCGTCCAGCGTCAGGTCCAGCGGCAGGGGCTGCAGCGCACCATGGCCTACCGCGTGCGGCACGGCGGTGGCTGTCGGGGCCAATTCCCAACCTGCGGCTCCTTGGCCCTGTGCCAGGGTTTGCCGGTAGTCCGCATGTGCAGCCTCGGCCGACGGTGGCACCGCAGGCACCGGGCTGCGCCCGGCACTGTGCGCCACATCCTGCACGGTCACCGGTGCGCCCCACACATCGGGCCAATGCAGCGCCTGGGCTGCGCCATCGGTGGGTGCATCGGCAGCAATGCGGTGCAGGCTCACCATGGCGACGGTGATGGCACCCTGCCAGTCGGCGGGCACACGCAGATCGGCCACCGCATACACAATGCTTTGGTCGGGTGCTGCGTCCTGTGCCACGCCCACCAGGCCTTCGAGCGGACTGCTGACCAAGGACCAGGCGTGCACACTGCGCTGGCGCCCCACCGAGAGCAGTGTCATGGCGGCCACGGCGGTGTCGGCCTGGGAGTTGTCCACCTCCATCCACACGCGCAGCACTGTCTCATCCCCCTCACGGCGTACCCACCCCGTGAGCGGTCCGGTGCGCGGCAAGCGCGCACGCAGGCGGTTTTGCGTTACCGGTTCGGGTAGGTCGGCAGCCTGGGCTTGGTTGAAAAAGTCCACCACCTCCGAAAAAATGACCTCGGGCGCACGCTTGCCAATGGTGCAGTCAAAGTGCGCATGTTCGGGTGCCACCAAAAAGCGGTCGAGACCGGTGGCCAGGCGCTGCCCGCCAAAGGCACGGCTGAACTGGCGTTGCGTCTCGTGCAGCGACTCCTGGTCGAACAACACGTTGTCAGCCCCATGCAGCAGCATGACCGGCATGCCCAGGTAACGGCGCACGTTCTCATCCGTCACGTAGATGTTCTGGCCATCGGCGTCCACCAGGTGTTCGTACTCCACACACTTGGCACCGTGCAAAAACACGCCCAGGTTGGTGCGGCCAAAGTACAGGTCCAACTTTTCGTGCGTGCCGGGGCGGCCGGGTTGGCTCTCAATCAACTGGTCGTGGCGGAACAGGCGGCTCAGGAAGCCGGCCATGCGTTTGCAGGAGGTGCTGTCGGGCTGGTGCACGCGCAGGTCGTGTTCGTGCGGGCAGCGCTCGGCCTCGTCGTAGTGGAAGCTGGCAAACAGCCGATCCATCAAGGCATGCAGGCCATCCGCCTGCGCCGTGCCCGCGGCAAAGTTCACATACTCCAGGCCCAGCGCATTGACCATGAGTGCGGCCACCTGCAGGCGCATTTGCGCGGTGACGGAGCCAATCACATAGGGCTGGAACTGCGAGAACAGCACCGCCGCCACTTTGGGCTTGCCCGCTTCGTGCATGAGGTGCCCGCCCAGCAGCGCCATGGCGGTAGAGGCCGAGCCCACGCAGTGGCTGAACACGCTGAGCTGGCCCGGCAGCAGCTCCGGCTCGCTGCGTTCGGCCTGCAGCACGGCCAGCGCGTGGTTGACCGCAGCCGGCAGGTCGCAGGCGCCAATGTCATCCATGCTGGACAGCCGGGCCGAAGCGCGCAGGAAGGGGCTTACGCGGTATTCGAGCAGCCACACGTCCCAGCCCTGCGCATACAGCATGGCGGCCAGCGCACGTTCGCCCAGCTCCTCGGCCACAAAGGGCAAGGTGTTTTGTGCAAAGCCGTTGAGCAGGATGATGGACTTGAAACGCCGCAGGCCCTGCGCGGTAACGCTGGACTCGACCCGCGGCTGGGCGTAGCGCACCAGGCCGATGCGGATGGTTTCGGTTTTCGGGTCCGACGCATCGGCCCCGGCACGCAAAGGCACCGTCAGGCACACCGGTGCCTGTGGCGGCACCACACGGCCATCGGGCAGGCGAATGGGCGGGTACTGGTCCGCCGTCAGCTCAAAGTCGCCGTTGTCGGGCAGCGTGGCAGGGTCGGTGGCTGGGAGGTCTTTTTTGTAGTCGGGCAGGCGGAAGTCGAGCATGCGGCTGCTGACCACGTAGCGCAGGATGGTGAGTGGGTAGGTGATGAAGGCGGCCAGCGCGTTCACCGTGTCGGGGCCCGGTTTCATTTGTGGCGCGATGCGGCGCACCATCTCGGGCACATCCATGGTGAGGCGGCCCGTGGCCAACACGCGCCCACCCTTGGCCTGCATGAGCTGCACGTCCAGCTGGGTCAGCTCGTCCCACACACTGCGGCGTTGTGGGGCGGGCCAGCCGCCGTGCCGAAGTTTCTTGCGCAGCCAGCCCCACAGCTCCGCCCAGCTCAAGGCAGGCTGGATCAGCTTTTCACCTTGCAGGTACCAGCTGCGTTCGCCGTCACTCAACGTGAGGCGGTAGTCAAAGGTTCGGGCAGCACTGGCATGCCAGAGCAGCTTGAGGCCGTCCCAAACCATATCGCTCAGCCTTTGTTTCTTGTCTCCCTCTTCCTTGGGACGCAGGCTGTCGGGGTACCAGCGGGTGATGCCGTAGGTGAGCCCGGCGCGCACCGCGCGGCAGGCTCGGGCCCCCAAACCCTCGGGGGCGGCGCGGAACAACTGCACCGTGCCACCAGTGACGTGCAACACGGTGGATGGCCCCTGGGTGGCATCGATCACCAAACGCGAGGTCGTGAGGCTGCGCGCCGTAGGGGTGCCCGGCAAGGCTTGTAACGTGTGGCGGGGGTCCTGCCACAGGCGCGTCCAGTCGGCCACATCCATCTGCAAAAACAGCGCCGCAGCCGGTGCAGCTGGCCCGGCGGGCCACCAGGGTGGCAGCACGGCATCGGGCTTGGGCTGCAAGGGGCCGCGCAACACCTCGGCCAGCACAGCGCCGTGGGGGGCCTCGGGCTCGGCTTTCACCATGGGGGCCACGGGCGGGTGCGGGGGCAAGGCGCGGGTTTGCGGCGCGCGGGCGGTCTCGTTTTGCAGCAGCAAACGGCAGGTCCGCTCGGCCAATGCAGTGATGGTGAGCAAGGGGTTGACCCCCAGCGAGGTGGGGATGACCGAGCCGTCCACCACCAGCAAGCCGGTGTGTACGCCCCCATCGGGCAGGAAGACCTGGCCCAGGTGGTTGACCACCCCCTGTGTGGGCGAGGCCCCCATGCGGCAGCCGCCCAGCGGGTGCACCGTGACCCAGCCGCTCTCGGCCTTGGGACCACTGAGCACGCTGGCAATCTTGTCGGGCAACACGCCGCTGGCCGGGTTGGGCAAAAACTCGGCCCCCACGCCTTCCACACTGGCAGCACGGCTGCGGTGCAACCCGGGCGCGGGGTCCACCGCACCACTGCCCCAGGACCAGGCGATGCGCGACTGCGGCTTGGCCAGCCGGGCCTGCCCGGCCGAGCTGTCGTGCCCCATCCCCAGCATGACCAGGCTGCGCGCGGTGCGCCGGGGGTCCGCCACCAGCGGGTCCTGGCTAGCCGTTTGGCGCAGACCAAAACGCGCCAGTTGGGGCAGCACCCCCAGCGTGGCCAGGGCTTCACCCACCACGGGGGCGAGCATGCCGGGGATACCGCCGTCTTCGGTGACCGTGCTGCGGGTGTGGTCCTGGGTGTCGTGGTAGCGGATCACCGCACTGATGGTGGGGCCGACCTTGTCGGAGGCAGCGCGCACGGCGCCACTGCCCTCCCCCAGTGCGTTGGCCGTGTCTGCCATGTCATAGGCGGCGCTCAGGTCATCCCCATTGGCCGAGATGCCCCGGCCCAGCCAGCTGTGGGCCACGGGCAAGCCATGCTCCCGCGAGCGCAACAGGATTTCACTGGAGCCAAAGGTGCCCGCACTGAGCACCACGCGGCCGGTGCGCAGCACAAATTCGTAGGCGCTGTTGAGCGGTCCCTCCGGTGCCTCGAAGGACTGCTCCCAAGTGCCGCGCTCGGTGGTGCGCACGCAGTGCACCAGCCAGTCGCGTCCGGGGTGGGCCACATCGGGCTGGTGCCGCACATACAAGACGCTGACGCCGGTGAACATGCGCGCACCGGCTTGGGCCGCGCGCGGCAGGTAGGTTTTGTCCAGGCTGAGCTTGGCGTTGTGGTTGCAACCCGAACAACAGTCGCCACAGCCCACGCAGGCATCGCGCGGGCCCAGGGTCAGCGGGGCATCGGCGCGAAACTCGATCGCCAGGGGCACGTCTTCGGTGCTGACCTTGAGGCGGGCATTGGCAAACCGGTCTGCGGCGGCCTGGCCGATCTCCTGCATGCGCTGGTATTTGGCGGTGTGCTGCGGCACACAGGCTGGCGAAGCGCGCTGGGCAGCGGGTGACTGAACTTCCAGCACCTGTACGGCCTGCGCGTAGTCGGCATCCAGCGAAGCCTCGCGCAGCGCCACAGGCCACGCCTCTTGCTGGAACACGCGTGCATCGGGGCGCAGCGCCACCGCCGCGTTGATCAGGCTGCCACCGCCCAGGCCATTGCCCACCAGGGCCGTGGCGCGCGTACCCACGCGAAAGTCAAACAGCGCATCCTCGTACCCCATCGCCGCAGGCCCCTGTTGGCGTTCGGCATTACCACCCACCTCAACCCGCACAAAGCCGCCGAACTGGCCAAAGTCAGTGGGGAATTCACCGGCAAGGTACTCAGCACCTCGCTCCAGCACGGCTACGCTGTGGCCATGTTCGGCAAAACGCAATGCGGCCACCGAGCCGCCATACCCCGAGCCCACCACCACCACCTCGGGCGCGTAGCCCTCTTCCTGGGTGCTGGCAATCAGTTGCTCCACACCGTGTGACAGCCAATGCATGGCAGATCTCCCTGAATGTTTCTATGGATTTCACCGCACAAAAGGCAGTTGTGTTTCGCACCAACGGTCAAACTCGGGCACGGGCATGGGTGCCGCAGCAAACCAGCCTTGCGCATAGTCGCAGCCAATGGCCCGCAGTAGCGACCACTCCTCCGCATCCTCGGCCCCCTCGGCCACCACCGTGAGCCCCAGCCGGTGCCCCATGGCAATGGTGGACTCCAGCAGTGCAGCACCGTCGCTGCCGGGGCGCACATTGCGCACAAAGGCGCGGTCGATCTTGAGTTCGACCACCGGCATTTTTTGCAGGTAGGCCAGCGAGGAGTAGCCGGTACCGAAGTCGTCAATTGACAGGCTGAAGCCGCTGGTGCGCAGCGCGTTCATCACCTCCAGCGCCGAGGCCGGGTCCTGCATGGCACCGCTCTCGGTGATTTCGAGCCGGATATCACCCGGATCCACACCCACCTCGTGCGCCAGGATGGCGGTGCGGGCTGCAAAGCCGGTTTCGCCCAGATCAAAGGTGGAGAGGTTGACCGATATCTGCAAGGGCCGCCCCTGGGCGCGGTAGCTGGCGGCCAGGCGCATGGCCCGCTCCAGCACCCAGCGGGTAATCAGCGTGATGCGCCCGGTCTTCTCGGCAAAGGGCACAAAGTCGCCGGGCGGAATCATGCCGCGGCGTGGGTGCTCCCAGCGCACCAGTGCCTCGGCACTGCCCACCGTGCCGTCGCTCAGGCGTACCTTGGGCTGCAGGTACAGGCGCAGCTCGTTCTGCTCCACCGCCCGCTTGAGCTCGGACAGCAAGTCCAAATCGGCCCGCTGGCTCGTCTCCATTTCCTGCTGGTACAGCAGCCAGTTGCGGTGCTGGGTGCGCCCCGCGTCGAGTGCGATTTCGGCGTTGCGCAGTAGTTGCGCCATGGTGGTGTGGTCAGCGGGGGGCAGTGCCACCCCCACTGCCAAGGTGATGTCGACCGCCTGGCCCTCAATCTCTGCGGGACTGTTGAACGCGTAGTCCACCTCTTCGCGCATGGCCGTGAGGCCGATGTCGCTGGGAAACACCAGACAAAACTGGTCTGCGTGCATGCGCCCCACACAGGCGCTGGCGTGCACTCGGCAAACGGCCTGTAGTCGGCGCCCGGTTTCCTTGAGAATCTGGTCCCCCAGCGTGGGGCCCAGGGTTTCGTTGATGGCGTGAAAACGCTCCACATTGAGCATCAGGGCCGCGGGCACATCCCCTTCGTCGATGCGCAGTTGGCCATACTGCCGTGCGCCCTCGCGGTTGAGCAGACCTGTGAGCGCATCAAAGCGGGCCATGCGAGAGGTCTCACGCTGCAGGCGCAGCGTGCGGTCGGCAATGCCGTAGCAAAACGCAACGGGCAGCAACAGGGTGCGCGCGAAATCGAAAGTGGAGCCCAACGCCACCGCCGAAGGCATGGGCTCGCGCAGAAGCACGTTGTAGAGCAAGAAAGCAAGCCAATAGACGGCAATCGGGGTGAGCCCCAGCAGCAGAATGCCACAGCCGCGCTCACCTCCACGCCAGCCGCGCCAGTTGCCGGAGAGCAGCACCAGAAAGTGCAGCGGCACCAGCCCATAGATCAGCACATTGGCCAAACCGGGCCACAGGTAGTGCAAAGGGATCATGCTGGCAAACAGCACAGCCACACCATAGGCCACCTTGGTGGTGCGGGGGCTGTGTTTGGCAAAACGTCCAAAACGCACGCTTAGCAATACCGACAGCACACCGACCAGGTAATTGAAAATCCAGGCATTGAGCCAGAGCGGAGAGCTCGCATCCAGCACAAACGGCAGCCCGCTCTTGGTGAAAATGGTGAGCGACTGCAGGCTCGCATACAGCGCATAAATGGCGTAATTGACCTCTCGCAGGGTAATGCTGAAAAACAGCGCCACCAGCGCGGTGGTGAACAGAAAGACTGCGCCACTGTGGTTGAGAAGGTCGGTCCCGTGTTCGTCGCGCAGGCTGTCTTCGGGCACCACGGCCTCCACCAGAAGGGTGCGCGCCAGACCGGGGTAGGCCAGAGCACCCAGGGCCGGCTCAAAGCGGGCGTAGAGCGGAAACACGGCCACGGCATCGGGGGGAAACAGGGCACGCAAGCCGGTGACCACCGCCCCACTGCTGGGGCCCAAGCGCAAGGCCTGCCCCAAGGGCTTGCCCCGGGCATCGAACAGGGCAATGTCCACGCGCTGCACATTGAGGTCGGCAAAGGACAGCCAAGGCCGGGTTTGCTGTGCCTGGGCCGCAGGCAAGTGGCGGATGCGAATCCAGCAGGCGCCGCCTTCCGGGTCCACCGGCACCTTGCCATCGGGCGCCGCAGTCCAGCCGTTGTCGGGATGGGCCATGGGCTGCTGCACCGACTGCAGGTCGCAACGATAGTCCACCGGCAAGGCAGCAGCCCACACCCACGCACTCCACAGCGTGACCGCCACACCCCCTCCAAGCCGCAGTGCGAGTCGCCGGAAATCCATTGCTACCCTTGTTGAATGCGCTGAGGCGGAGACTGAATGGGGCAAGACCCACTGCAGCAACTGCCTGCGAATGATTGTAGGTGGATCAGGCCCAAAGCGCCTGTTTTCAGGGCCCGGGTGCTACGCTTTTCGCCACAGGGGGCTCAGGCGTTGCGTGCCTCTATGCCCCAACGCGCCAGGGCTTCGTCGTCACTGACGCGGGCATCCACCCAATGCGCGCCGGCGGCCGTCTGCTCCTTCTTCCAGAAAGGCGCTTGGGTTTTGAGGTAGTCCATCAAAAACTCGCAGGCCTGGAAGCTCTGCCCGCGGTGGGCCGAGGTCACGGCGACCAGGACCACGCCGTCGGTCGGGTACAACAGGCCCACGCGGTGCACTACGCGGGCGCCCAGGATGTCGAAACGTGCAAAAGCCGCGTCCACCATGGCTTCGATGGACTTCTCGGTCATACCGGGGTAGTGCTCCAACTCCATGGTTTGCACCGACCCTTCCGCACCCGGCACATTGCGGTCCCGCACCGTGCCCACAAAAGTGCAGACGGCACCCACACGCGGATCACCGGCCTGCAGGGCGGTAATCTCTTGCGCCACATCGAAAGGCTGTGGCTGGATTCGAACACGGGGGGAAGAAATGGCGTCAGAAGGCATGGTCGAATTGTGGCACCGTGCTAGCATGGCAGCCATGTTCACAGACACCACACGCTTCACCATGGCCATTTTGGCTCTGGCAGGCGCGTGCGCGATGGCTGCGAACACTTCCAAAAAACCCAAGCTCATTTGACCGGAGCTGCGGTTCCGTCCTCAGATGAGCGATGGAACTGCGAACAACACCCTCCCCCGTTTACGCAAACCGCCGCGCAGCTGACGATGGTTCTTTCCATCGGTCTTGTTTCTGCAAAGGATGTTTTCGTGCACGCTCCCTCCACCTTCTCCGGCCTGTGGATCCCACTGGTCACCCCGTTTCGGGACAACACCGTGGACCACACGGCCCTGCGCAAGCTGGTGCAGCACCTGGTGCCGCAAGGCATTGCCGGCATTGTGGTCTGCGGCTCCACGGGCGAAGCCGCCGCGCTGAGTGCCGACGAGCAACTGGCCGTGCTGGACACCGTGGCGCAGGCTGCCCCGGGCCTGCCACTGGTAATGGGCCTGTCGGGCTACCACCTGCCGGACACGCTGGACTGGGTGCGCACCCTGCGCACGCGCCCGCTGGCGGGCCTGCTGGTGCCGGCACCCCACTACATCCGGCCCTCGCAGGCCGGGCTGTTGCAGTGGTTCACTGCGATTGCCGATGCAAGTGCCCATTCTGTGGTGGTGTACGACATCCCTGCGCGCACCGGAGCCCTGCTCACGCTGGCCACGCTGCGCACGCTGGCTCAGCACCCCAACATCATTGCCATCAAAGACTGCGGTGGCGACCTGGCCAAGACCCAGGCGCTAATTGCCGACAGGCAGTTGCAGGTGCTGGCCGGGGATGATGCCAATATCTTCACCACCTTGGCGCTGGGCGGAACCGGTGCGATTGCGGCCAGCGGCCACGTCCACACGGCGCGCCTGGTGGCGCTGATGCACCATGTGGTGCGCGGTGAACTGGGGGCAGCACAGGCGCTATGGCGCCCACTGCTGCCGTTGATAGAGGCGTTGTTTGCCGAACCCAACCCGGGGCCGGTCAAAGCGCTGTTGGCGCAGCAGGGGCTGATGCAGGCGGAGCTGCGCCCCCCGATGACCGCGGCCTCCGTCGCGCTGACAACCCAACTGGCGGCGCTTAGTGCTGCGGTGGCGGTCTAGCCCCCGGTAACGGGCGGAAAGAAGGCAACTTCACAGCTGGCGGTGAGTGGCGTGGACTCGGGGCTCATCACCTGGTCCAGCGCCATGCGCACCGCACGGCCGGGGGCCAGGGCCTCGGCCCCTGCGCCGCCACGGGCCACCAGCTCGGCGCGCAGCGCGCCCAGCGTGGCAGCCTGGGTGTCCAGCACCTCGGTACCGGTGCCCATGGCTTCGCGCACGGACGCAAAGTAGCGCACAGTAATTTTCATGCCAACAACTCGCTAAACGGGATGTAGCGCACTGTGGCGCCATAGAGGATGGGTTCGCCCGGTGGCGTGTCAATGAGGCCATCGCCCCAGACTGCAGACGTCAGCACGCCGGAGCTCTGGTTGGTGAAGAGATCGAGGCCACCATGGTCGTTGCGGCGCACGCGCAAAAATTCACGGCGTTTTTCGGCCCTGGGCCAATCAAAGTCTGCGCGGGCAGCTATGCTTTTCATAGCAACATCCTGCACCTTCTGCAGGCGCAGCAACAAGGGCCGTACCAGCAAGACAAAAGTGACAAAGCTGGACACCGGGTTACCCGGCAAACCCACGAAGTGCGCCGCGCCAATGCGGCCATGCGCAAAGGGTTTACCGGGTTTGATGGCGATTTGCCACAGGTCCAGCTGCCCCAGGGACTGCACGGCAGGTTTGATGTGGTCTTCCTCTCCCACCGAGACACCGCCGCTGGTGAGTACCAGGTCGTGGCTGGCGGCAGCCTGTTGCAACGCATGCACGGTCGCATCCAGCCGGTCGGGCACGATGCCCAGGTCGGTCACCTCGCAGCCCAGGCGGCGCAGCATGGCGCTGAGGAAGAATCGGTTGGAGTTGTAGATGGCACCCGGTGGCATCTGCTCGGGCGGCACGGTGCCGGGCAGCACCAGCTCGTCGCCCGTGGAGAACAGCGCCACACGCGGCTTGCGCACCACCTGCAGTTGGGCCATTCCCACGCTGGCGGCCAGGCCCAGCGCGGCGGGCCCCAGGCGGGTGCCAGCGGCCAGCACCACGTCGCCACGGGCCACATCCTCGCCCGAACGGCGGATGTTTTGGCCAGGCAACGGGGTGGCATTGATCTGAACACGGGGTGGCGCCGAGGCATCCGTCACCTCCAACACCGTGCACTCTTCCTGCATCACCACCGCGTCGGCCCCCGGTGGCACTGGCGCACCGGTGAAGATGCGAGCCACGGTACCCGGCTGCAAGGCCGAGCCCACGCTGCCGGCTGCAATGCGCTGCGACACCGGCAAGGCGCCCTGCGCAGCCAGCACGTCGTCCACGCGCACCGCATAACCATCCATGGCGCTGTTGTCACAGGGCGGCACCTGCAGCCCCGAGACAATGGCCTCTGCCAGCACGCGACCATCGGCATCGCTGGTGGACACAGACTCGGTCTGGGCCAAGGGTTGCACGCTGGCCAGCAGTTGGGCCAGCGCGTCGTCCAGCGGCATCAGGGGTTTGCGGGGGGCTGTAGACATGCTCTTTCTTGCTATGGTTTATATAGCTGCTCGCGCATATTCCATGCGGGCTAGGCAGCTATTTCGCTCATATTTTGGCTCAGTAGCCGCACTCCGCGGCAATCAGCGCCTGGATGGCGGCTACGTCGGCGTCCATGACTTGCACCCGCTTGGGCAGGGCCTCGATGCCTTCAAACTTCGCGGGCCGCTCGGGCTCGCGGCCCAGGGCTTCCACGATGGTGGCCGCAAACTTGATGGGCAAGGCGGTTTCCAGCACCACCATGGGCACACCGGGCGTGCGCTGCTCCAACGCCACCTTCAGGCCATCGGCCGTGTGGGTGTCGATCACCATGCCGTGCTGCTCGAAGGTCGCGCGGATGGTCGCCAGGCGGTCGGCATGCACACTTTTGCCACTGACAAAACCGTAGCGGCTGGCGGCTTGGGCGAACACCGGGTCTGCGCTCAGGTCGAACTGGCCGGTCTTGGACAGGCCTTCGCCAAACAAAGCCTTCACCCGTGCGCTATCGCGGCCCAACAGGTCGAACACAAAACGCTCGAAGTTGCTGGCCTTGGAAATGTCCATGGACGGACTGGAGGTTTCATGCGTATCCGCCGTGCCGCGCACACGGTAAACACCGGTGCGGAAGAACTCGTCGAGCACATCGTTCTCGTTGGTGGCAACCACCAGCTTGTCAATCGGCAGACCCATCTGGCGCGCCACATGGCCAGCACAGACGTTGCCGAAGTTGCCAGAAGGCACCGCAAAGCTCACCTTCTGCGCGTTCTGCTCAGTCGCCTGGATGTACCCAGCAAAGTAGTACACCACCTGGGCCAGCAAGCGCGCCCAATTGATGGAGTTCACCGTGCCAATCTTGTACTTGCGCTTGAAGGCCAGGTCGTTGGACACAGCCTTGACGATGTCCTGGCAGTCGTCGAACACGCCGTTGATGGCGATGTTGTGGATGTTGGCGTCTTGCAGGCTGAACATTTGCGCCTGCTGGAAGGGGCTCATGCGGCCGTGCGGGCTGGTCATGAAGACGCGCACGCCCTTCTTCCCACGCATGGCGTATTCGGCCGCGCTGCCGGTGTCGCCACTGGTGGCGCCCAGGATGTTGAGCTCTTCGCCACGGCGACCCAGTTCGTACTCGAACAGGTTGCCCAGCAGCTGCATCGCCATGTCCTTGAAGGCCAGCGTGGGGCCATTGGACAGGGCCTCGATCCAGACGCCGTCTTCCAGATGGCGCAACGGCACGATCTCACCGGTGCCAAACACCTCGGCGGTGTAGGTCTTGGCGCACAGGGCACGCAGATCGTCGGCCGGAATGTCGTCGATGTAGAGCGAGAGGATTTCGAACGCCAGGGCCGCGTAGCCCTGCTCGTGGTAGACCCGGCGCCATTGCTGCAAGGTGGCGTCGCTGACTTGCGGGTAGGCCTCCGGCAGGTACAGGCCGCCATCGGGCGCCAGGCCCTCCAGCAGGATTTCGCAGAAACGTTTGCGGTCAGGGTTGCCGCGGGTGGAGAGGTAACGCATCAGTTCAGCTCCTCTTTACGGATACGGGTGATGGGCGCCAGCACCGTGGGCAGCCCCTGCATCTGGGCGATGGCGGCGTTCATCTTGGCCTCGGCGCAATCGTGCGTGAGGATGATGACGTCAGTTTGCGTGCCAGCTTCGCCACTGATCTCGTCGGCTTCACGCTGCAGCACGGCGTCGATGCTGATACCGGCCTCGGCCAGGATGCCGGTGACCTTGGCCAGCACACCGGCCTCGTCGGCCACGCGCAGGCGCAGGTAATAACTCGTCACCACTTCACCCATGGGCAGGATGGGGGTGTCGCTCATGCTGTGCGGCTGGAAGGCCAGGTGCGGCACGCGCTGGGCGGCGTCGGCCGTGTGCAGGCGGGTGATGTCGACCAGGTCGGCAATCACGGCGCTGCCGGTGGGCTCGGAGCCTGCGCCCTTGCCGTAGTACAGCGTGGTGCCCACGGCATCACCATTCACCACCACGGCGTTCATGGCGCCTTCCACATTGGCGATCAGGCGCTTGGCCGGGATCAGCGTGGGGTGCACGCGCAGCTCAATGCCCTTGGCCGTGCGCTTGGTGATGCCCAAAAGCTTGATGCGATAACCCAGTTGCTCGGCGTACTTGATGTCGGCCGAGCCCAGCTGGGTGATGCCTTCCACGTAGGCTTTGTCAAACTGGACCGGGATACCGAAGGCAATGGCCGACATGAGGGTGAGCTTGTGCGCGGCGTCCACACCTTCGATGTCGAAGGTGGGGTCGGCTTCGGCGTAGCCCAGGCGTTGCGCTTCTTTCAGCACCACATCGAAGTCCAGGCCCTTGTCGCGCATCTCGGACAGGATGAAGTTGGTGGTGCCGTTGATGATGCCGGCAATCCACTGCACGCGGTTGGCGGTCAGGCCTTCGCGCAGCGCCTTGATGATGGGAATGCCACCGGCCACGGCGGCCTCAAACGCCACCATCACGCCTTTGGCGGACGCAGCAGCAAAAATCTCAGTGCCATGCACGGCCAGCAGGGCCTTGTTGGCGGTGACCACATGTTTGCCCGCGGCAATGGCTTCCAGCACCAGCTCCTTGGCCAGCGTGTAGCCACCAATCAGCTCGACCACGATGTCGATGTCGGGGTTGCGGATGATCTCGCGCGCATCTGCCACCACCTGGGCCTTGTCACCCACGACCTCCTTGGCCAGCGCGGTGTTGCGGCGCGACACCATGGTCACCTCGATGCCGCGGCCGGCACGGCCCTTGATCTCTTCCTGGTTGCGCTGCAGGACGTTGAACACCCCACTGCCCACAGTGCCCAGGCCCATCACGCCCACTTGTATCGGTTTCATAAGTTTTTCAAGTAAAAAATACGTCCGGCCCGCATGAATACTGCGCGAGCCGCTATCAAAATCAGAGTGATTCAGCTGGCATTGCGCTTGCGGTAACTTTCCAGGAACTTGGCAATGCGGCCGATGGCCTCGCGCAAGTCGTCCTCGTGCGGCAAAAACACAATGCGGAAATGGTCAGGCTGCTGCCAGTTGAAGCCCGTGCCTTGCACCAGCATCACGCGGGTCTCGCGCAGCAGCTCCAGGAAGAACTGGCGGTCATCGGCAATCGGATACACCGCCGGGTCCAGCTTGGGAAACATGTAGAGCGCGGCTTGCGGCTTGACGCAGCTCACGCCGGGGATGGCGGTGATCAGCTCATAGGCCAGGTCACGCTGGCGGCGCAGGCGTCCGCCCTCACACACCAGGTCGTTGATGCTCTGGTAGCCACCCAAGGCGGTCTGGATCGCCCACTGGCCAGGCACGTTGGAGCACAGCTTCATGTTCGAGAGCATGTTCAGGCCCTCGATGTAATCGGTGGCAACCTTTTTGTTGCCCGACACCACCAGCCAACCGGCGCGGTAGCCGCAAGAACGGTAGCTTTTGGACAGCGAGTTGAAGGTCAGGGTGAGCACATCGGTGGACAGACTGGCCAGCGCCGTGTGGTGGATGCCGTCGTACAACACCTTGTCATACACCTCATCGGCCAGGATCACCAGACCGTGCTGGCGCGCAATCTCGATGATGCCCTGCAGCAGCGCGGTGGAGTACATCACGCCGGTCGGGTTGTTGGGATTGATGACCACAATGCCTTTGGTGCGCGGTGTGATCTTGGCGCGAATGTCGTCCAGATCGGGCATCCAGCCATTGGTTTCATCACACAGGTAATGCACCGGTGTCCCGCCAGACAGGCTGGTAGCGGCCGTCCACAGCGGGTAGTCGGGCATCGGCAGCAGCAATTCGTCACCATCGTCCAGCAGCGCGTTGGTCGCCATGGTGATGAGCTCGCTGGCGCCATTGCCAAGGTAGATGTCGTCGAGCGTGACGCCGACAATGCCCTGCTTCTGGGTCTCGTGCATCACGGCTTTGCGCGCCGCAAAAATGCCCTTGCTGTCGGAGTAGCCTGCCGAGTTGGGCAGGTTGCGGATCATGTCCTGCTGAATTTCCTCGGGCGCGTCAAAACCAAACACCGCCAAGTTGCCCAGATTGAGCTTGATGATCTTCTGCCCCTCGTCCTCCATCTGACGCGCCGCGTCCATGATGGGACCGCGGATGTCATAGAGCACATTGGCCAGCTTGGCAGATTTCTGAATGGTTTTCAAAGTCCCTCCGGGAGGTGTCAACACAGGGTGAAACCTATAATTTGACCACAGAACGA
>MGPB01000017.1:67926-69147 GCA_001795455.1 Curvibacter sp. GWA2_63_95
CTGCCCAAGGCCCGTCCATCACTGGCTACGGACCGGGCTGGGTAGGTGTCAATGGCGAGCAACACCATGCCAGCATCCTGGTCAGTAGCCAGGGCCTGTGCCGCCCCTGGGGTAGCGCCAGCTTTGCAGAACTGCATAGTGCGCACTTTGACGAGTTGGCAGCCTTGGAACCCGAATTGGTGCTGTTTGGCAGTGGCCCGCGCATCCAGTTTCCACCGCCACAGTGGCTCACCGCCCTGTATGGCCGGCGCATTGGGGTGGAGACCATGGACACCCAAGCGGCCTGCCGTACCTACAACTTTCTGGCTGGAGAGGGCCGCAAGGTGGTGGCTGCCCTGCTGGTCTAGGGAATCCACTAGGAATTCGTGGCGGGGTGGTAGCCATTTCAGAGTAAAATCGCGGGTTGCGGTCTGGGGCGACAAATTGCTGTCACGTTTGGCGCCCCGCACACTACGACTGACACATCAAGCACGCGAGACTGAAATACCCTATGGCGATCGTTGTCAACAAACCCCTACCCGAATTTGAAGCCAACGCTACCGGCGGCATCAGGGTGACCAACACCACCCATGTGGGCAAAACCATGGTTTTGTACTTTTACCCCAAGGACAACACCCCCGGCTGCACCACGGAAGCCATGCAATTCCGCGACAAGTACAAAGATTTCGTCAAAGCAGGCGCCGAAGTGTTCGGTGTTTCCCGCGACAACATGAAGTCCCACGACGAGTTCAAGACCAAGCTGGAACTGCCGTTTGAACTGATTGCCGACACCGAAGAAAAAATGTGCCACATGTTTGGTGTGGTCAAAAACAAGATCATGTACGGCAAGAAGGTCAAAGGCATCGAGCGCAGCACCTTCCTGGTGGGCGCCGATGGCATGCTGAAAGAAGAGTGGCGTGGCCTGAAGGTCCCCGGTCATGTGGACGACGTACTCAAGGCCGTCAAGGCACTCAAAAAAGCCGGCTGATCGTTCACTGTTGTTTTGGTGCACCACCAAAACAACATGGCCATGGTGCTCATGCATAATGGTTTCATGCCGTTGAACGTCGCAACCGCGCTCTCACAAAAAGCCGCCTTGGCTCAAGGCGGCTTTTTCGTTTTTACGGCACGTGTTTTTCATTTTTCATCCTCTGCGAGCCCACTCCATGCCATTGCCCACTGCCCCGTCCAAGCGCGCCGATCGCCTGACCGCCAAAGACTTTGACGCACCCGCACGAGCCT
>MGPB01000018.1 GCA_001795455.1 Curvibacter sp. GWA2_63_95
TGCGAGCGCCAGGATGGCGGGTGGGGTGGATCCCTTGAGAGACAAAAGCACTGGTTTCTCCGGATGGGTTACGGGTACGCCCAAACGCGCTCAAGAATGGCTCTTGGCGGGTGCTGCTGTGAGGGGATGTTCAGAGGTGCGCTTGGGACGGCTGTTTTCTGGATAGCCTCTCATTATAGCCGAGGGGCTGACCCCATTCAGTTTCAGGCAAGCTTCAAACTGCTCGCATGCAGGCAAATCGCCGCGGCCGCAGCCACGTTGAGCGACTCCTCGCCCCCCGGCTGGCCAATGCGCGCAAAGATGCTGGCACGCGCCATGAGTTCGGCGGACACCCCCTGCCCCTCGTGGCCCATGGCCCAGGCGCAGGGATGGGGCAAAGCCAGCTTCTGCACCAAATCGCCCTGGTGGGAACTGGTCACCACCAGCGGCACCGACAAACCATCCAGGTCGGACAACTCCAGTCCTTCCACCAGGGACAGTCCGAAATGTGCCCCCATGCCGGCGCGCAATACCTTGGGACTCCACAGCGCGGCCGTACCCTTGAGCGCCAGCACCTGGCGGAAACCAAACGCCCCCGCACTACGCAAGATGGAACCCACATTGCCAGCATCCTGCACACGGTCCAGGATCACGGTGGCAGCGTTGGGCTGCACCGCGGTGTCCAGCGGCAAGTCCAGCACAAAGCCCACCTTGGCGGGCGACTCCAAACCGCTCAATTCGCGGAACAAGGCGTCAGGAATTACTATGGTTTTGATAGCTGCTCGCGCATATTCCACGGGGGCTAGAGGCCAAAATGACTCTGAAACCACGAGCGCAGCAGGCTGCAGGCCACGGTGCAGGGCCGCGCTGCACAGGTGGTCGCCCTCGATCCAGAAGCGCCCCGCCTTGCGGTAGGCCGTGTTGTCGGTGCTGAGTTTGCGCAACTCCTTGAGCAGCGCGTTCTCACGGGAGGTGACGAAGACAGGTTCGCTCATGGAAAGGCCTGCAGCACTTGGGTGACGGGCGCAAAGGTTTTGCGGTGCTCCGGGCAGGCGCCATGCGCCTTGAGGGCCGCCAAGTGTTCGGCCGTGCCGTAGCCCTTGTGGCCGGCAAAGCCGTACTGTGGGTACTGCTGGTCCAGCGTGGCGCACCAGCGGTCACGCGTGACCTTGGCGAGGATGGATGCAGCGGAGATGGCGGGCACGGTGGCGTCGCCGCGCACAATGGCTTCGGCCAGCACGTCCAGCACCGGCAGGCGGTTGCCATCCACCAGCACCTTGGCGGGCTTGAGACGCAGACCCTCTACCGCGCGGCGCATGGCCAAAAGAGTCGCCTGCAGAATGTTGATCTCGTCGATTTCTTCCACACTGGCCTGTGCAATCGAGCAGCACAGGGCCTTGGCGCGGATTTCATCGAACAGCTTTTCGCGTTTGAGCGCGGTGAGCTTCTTGGAATCGTTGAGGCCAGCGATCGGATTCAGGTCGTCCAGAATCACCGCGGCGGCCACCACCGGGCCGGCCAACGGGCCGCGGCCGGCCTCGTCCACGCCGGCAATCAGTCCGGGCAGGTCCCAGGCAAAGGCGACCTGCTGGGCAGGCTCAGGCTTGGAGGACTTTTTCGATGGCATTGGCGGCAAGGGTGGCGGTGTCGCGCTGCAGCGTGGCATGCAGCGTGGTGAAAGTGGTGTGCAGGGCCGCTATTTTCGCAGGATCGGAGTCACGCGCATCCAGCCAGGCCAACACTTCGTGCGCCAGCGCCTCAGGGGTGGCCGCGTCTTGCAGCAACTCTGGAACCACAAAGCGCTGGCACAGAATATTGGGCAGGCCCACCCAGGGTTGCAGGCGCTTGCGCCGCATGATCTGCCAGGACAGCCACGCCATGTGGTAACCAATAACCATGGGCCGCTTGAACAGTGCGGCCTCCAGCGTGGCGGTGCCACTGGCAATCAGCGTGACGTCACAGGCGGCCAGCGCGGTGTGGGACTGACCGCCAAGCAACTGCATACGCCCGTGCATGCCGCTGTGTTGCGCAAGTTTTTCAATCTCCGGCAGCAGGCCAGGCACGCAAGGCACTATGAATTTGGTAGCTGGTCGCGCAGAATGGATGAGGGCTGCAGCCCGAAAGAAGCGTAAAGCCAGGTGGCGAATCTCCGACTGGCGACTGCCGGGCAGGATGGCTACCACCGCATCGCCATCGGTGAGGCCCAAGGCGCGGCGGGCCGCAGCCCTGTCCGGCTCCATGGGAATGACATTGGCCAACGGATGGCCCACATAGGTAGCAGCAATGCCATGGGCTGCGAGCAGTGCGGGCTCGAAAGGAAAGATGCACAGCACGTGGTCGGAGCTGTGGCGGATTTTTTCCACCCGCTCTGGACGCCAGGCCCAGATGGAGGGACAAACGAAATGCACGGTCTTGACGCCCTGCCCCTTGAGCCGCGCCTCCAGATCGAGGTTGAAGTCGGGGGCGTCTACGCCAATGAACACGTCAGGCTTGTGGGCCAGCAGGCGGTCGCCCAGTTGCCGGCGTATGCCCACGATCTCGCGGTAGCGCGTGAGCAACTCCCAGCTAAAACCGTGCACCGCCAGCTTGTGGTGCGGCCACCACGCCTGAAAACCCTGCTTGGCCATCTGCGGGCCGCCTATACCCTGCGCCGTTGCAGCGGGCCAGCGCTGGCGCACGCCGCCCAGCAGCAGGCCAGCCAGCAGATCGCCCGAGGCCTCCCCCGCCACCATGGCCACCGTGGGGGCGCCAGCGGGGGCGTGAGACGGATTCATAACGATTCGACGATGTGAGAGGCTTAGCGAACGATGCCGCGCTGGGCAGAGACGGCTCCCAAAAAGCCGTTCATCATGGCCACATCGGGTCCAGTCTCTGGATGTGTTGCTTCCAACTCGGCAATACGTTGCTTGGCCTGCTCCAGCGTCAGGTCGTCGCGGTACAGGGCCTTGTGCATGGCCTTGACGCCGGAAATACGCTCGGGCGAAAAGCCACGGCGGCGCAGGCCTTCAAAGTTCATGGAACGGGCTGCGGCCGGTTGCCCCTGGCACATCACAAACGGCGGCAGGTCGGCAAACAACAGCGAGCACATGGCCGTCATGCTGTGGGCACCCAGGCGCACAAACTGGTGCACCACGGTAAAGCCACCCAGAATCACCCAATCCCCCACATGCACGTGGCCAGCCAGCTGCGAGTTGTTGGCGAAAATCACGTGATTGCCGACCAGGCAGTCGTGCGCCAAATGCACATAGGCCATGATCCAGTTGTCATTGCCCAGCACGGTCTTGCCAACGTCGCCGGGCGAGCCGATGTTGAAGGTGCAAAACTCGCGGATGGTGTTGCGGTCGCCAATGATCAGTTCGCAGGGTTCACCGGCGTACTTCTTGTCCTGCGGAATCGCGCCCAGGGAGTTGAACTGGAAGATCCGGTTGTCTTGGCCAATGGTGGTATGGCCTTCAATCACACAATGTGGGCCCACGGAGGTGCCGGCACCAATGCGCACATGTGGGCCGATGACCGTGTAAGGCCCCACCGTCACCGAGCTATCGAGCTCGGCCTTGGGATCGATGAGGGCAGTGGCGTGGATAGCGGACACGCGCAACCTCTTACGCAATCGCGCGCATGGCGCAGGTCAGCTCGGCTTCACAAGCCAGCTCATCACCCACCATCGCGCTGGCCTTGAACTTGAAGATGCCGGCTTTCATACGCAACATTTCCACATTCAGGATCAACTGGTCACCCGGCTCCACGGGGCGCTTGAAGCGCGCGCCGTCAATACCGGCGAAGTAGTAAACCATCTGGTCGTTGGGCGAGGTGTCCAACGCGTCAAAGGCCAGGAGGGCTGCGGCCTGGGCCAGCGCCTCCAGCATCAGCACCCCCGGCATCACGGGACGGTGCGGAAAGTGGCCTTCAAAAAACGGCTCGTTGATGGTGACGTTCTTCAAGGCCTTGATGGTCTTGCCCTTGTCCAGCTCCAATACCCGGTCTACCAGCAGAAAGGGGTAACGGTGGGGCAGTTGCTTCAGGATTTTATGGATGTCCATCATTTGGGTAACTCTTTTTCCAGGGTTTTGATACGGTCGCGCAGGCCGTGCAACTGCTTCAGCGTTGCAGCATTGCGCTCCCACGAGGCGTTCTCGTCAATCGGGAACATGCCGGTGTAATGACCGGGCTTCAAAATCGATTTGCTAACCACCGTGGCGGCCGAAATATGCACATGGGCACCCAGCGTCAGGTGGCCCAAAACAATGGCACCACCGCCAATCGTGCAGTTGGGCCCAATGGTGGCAGAACCCGCCACGCCCACGCAACCGGCCATCGCCGTGTTGCGACCCACACGCACGTTGTGGCCAATCTGGATCAGGTTGTCCAACTTCACACCGTCCTCAATGACCGTGTCATGCAGGGCGCCGCGGTCGATACAGGTGTTGGCACCGATCTCCACATCATCGCCAATCTGCACCGCACCGAGCTGTTCAATCTTTTCCCAGCGTTCGCCATCCGGGGCAAAACCAAAACCATCCGCACCAATGACAACGCCTGCGTGCAAGAGGCAGCGCGCACCCACAACACAGTCTTCGCCTATGGTCACACGCGATTTGAGCACCGTGTGGGCGCCAATGCGTGCCCCCGCTTCCACCACACACAGGGGGCCAATGCGGGCGGTGGCATCGACCACAGCGGCCGCATCCACCACCGCACTGGGGTGCACCAAGGGCGCTGCCATGCCGGACACTGCACGTTGCGCGCGATCCCGCTGCTGCTTCCACAACTGGGTGACTTTGGCGAAATACAAATATGGCTGTGCGGTGACGATGCAAGCCCCCCGCGCCAACGCGACCTCGCGCATGGCAGGCGCCACAATGACACAGGCGGCCTGGGAGGCCGCCAACTGTTGTTGGTATTTGGGGTTGCTTAAAAAGCTGAGGTCTTGGGAGCTGGCGGTTTCCAACGGAGCCAGCCCCGTGATAACGCATGCTGCATCCCCATGCAGCTCACCACCCAACACCTGCACAATGGAAGCGAGGTCCATGCCTTCTCCCCGCATGCGGCGATCCAAGGCTTACTTGGCGCCGGAATTGAGAATCTTGAGAACCTTCTCGGTGATGTCATGGCGTGCATTGCTGTACACCACTTCCTGAATCACCAGGTCGTACTTCTCGGCCTCGGCCACTTGCTTGACGGCCTTGTTGGCCTTGTCCAGCACCTGCTGCAACTCTTCGTTGCGGCGGCCGTTCAGGTCTTCCTGAAACTCGCGCTGCTTGCGCTGGAAGTCGCGATTTTGCTCAGCGAATTCTTTCTGGCGGGTCACGCGCTGGGTTTCTGTCAGTGTGGGGGCATCACGCTCAAAGCGGTCACTCATGGTCTTGAGAGCCTGCTGCTGGTCTGCCAACTCTTTCTGACGTTTGGAGAACTCCTGCTCCAGCTTGGCCTGGGCCGCTTTTGCCGGGCCGGACTCGCTGGTGATGCGCTGGGTGTTGATGTAGCCAATCTTGGAATCCTGGGCATGCGCCCCCACGGTGGCGAATGCCAGAACCAGTGCCGCACCCCACATTGCTTTAACGTGTTTCATTAGAAAGTTGTTCCGATCTGGAATTGAAGACTTTGGATTTTATCGCCTTCAAATTTGGTAATAGGGCGGGCGAGTGCCAGGCGCAGAGGGCCGACTGGAGAAATCCAGCTGATACCTACGCCGAAGGAAGAACGCATATCGCCCAGCTGGATGGATTCGTCAGCACCGTAAATGCCACCCGCATCGACAAAACCGTAGACACGCAGGGTGCGGTCGTTACCGCCACCAGGCAAAGGCGCTAGCAATTCACCGTTGAAGGTGATGCGCTTGGTTCCACCTGTGGAGGTCAAGGATCCAGCCCGCTGTGCGGCGGTGGTCAGGCTGCCCTGCTCGAAACCACGCACAGAGCCCAAGCCGCCGGCGTAGTAGTTCTTGAACACAGGGTAGGTAGTGTTTCCGGTCGCGGCCCCCATCGCAATCTCCGAGTTAAAAGCAGCGGTGACTTTGCGAGAAATGGGAAAAAACTGCTGGTACTGGGCCGTACCGCGTGCATACCGCAAATCGCCACCCACGCTCCATTCCGCACTGGTGCGCAGTACCTTGCCAGTACTGGGCACCAAAGCACTGTCACGCGTATCGCGTGACCAGCCCAGCGTCAGGGGAAGCGCAGTGCTGCTGTAGCCGAATTCGTTGGCGTAATCCTGGTACACGGTAGGCAACAGCGAACCCGGGATGATGCGGGTGCGGTCGACGCCCACGCCGAGATACACGGTATCCGAATCGGTAAATGGAATCCCAAAACGCACGGCAGCACCGGTGGTTTCAATGGCGTAGGTGTCGACGTCATCGTAAGGTCGGGAGGTGCGCTGGTACAGGTCGATGGAACGCGACACACCATCCTCCGTGAAGTACGGGTTGGTCGTGCTAAACACCACAGTCCGGTTGGTTTTGCTGGTATTCACTTCCACTCCAAGCGAGTTGCCAGAGCCAAATGCATTTTCCTGCTTGAAGCCGAAAGACAAGCCCACACCGTCTCCGCTGGAAATGCCGGCCCCCAAACTGATACTGCCGGTGGGCTTCTCGGCAACGTTCACGGTCAGGTCCACCTGATCCGGAGCTCCGGACACTTCCTGGGTTTCGATACCCACTTCGGTGAAGTAGCCCAAACGGTCCACCCGATTACGGGATTGGCGAATTTTTTCACCGTCGTACCAGGCAGCCTCCAATTGCCGAAACTCGCGACGAATCACTTCATCACGCGTACGGTCATTACCTGCCACATTGATGCGACGCACATATACCCGGCGAGACGGTTCGGCAACCAAGGTGATGGCAACTTGGTTGGTCGCGCGGTCGACGTCTGTGCGTGCTTCGGTGCGCGCGAAGGCATAGCCGAAATTGGCGAAATAATCGGTGAACGCCTTGGTCGTTTGCGTTACTTCGGTGGCGTTGTAGGCCTCCCCTGCCTTGATGGCGATCAGGGATTGAAACTCTTCATCTTTGGCCAGGTAGTTGCCCGCCAGCTTGATATTGGACACCACAAAACGCTCACCTTCTGTCACGTTGACGGTGATGTCAATGTCCTGTTTGTTCGGAGAAATGGCGACCTGGGTGGAGTCCACTTTGAACTCCAGGTACCCACGCGACAGGTAGTAAGAGCGCAAGGACTCGATATCGGCGTTGAGCTTGGTGCGTGAATAACGGTTGGACTTGGTGTACCAGCTCAACCAGTTTCCAGTGTCGGAGTCGAACAAGTCCCGCAATGTGCTTTGCGAAAAAGCTTTGGCACCCACGATTTTGATGTCGTTGATTTTGGCTGTGTCACCTTCAACGACGGCAAAGCTCAGATTGACACGGTTACGCTCAATGGGGGTCACCGTCGTAACGACCTCGGTGGCGTACATGCTCTTGTTGATGTACTGGCGTTTGAGTTCCTGCTCAGCGCGGTCCACCAAAGCCTTGTCAAAGGGACGTCCTTCCGTCAGTCCCGTTTCACGCAAGGCTTTCTTGAGCACATCCTTGTCAAACTCGCGGGTACCCGTGAAGTCCACATCGGCCACCGTAGGGCGCTCCTCCACAATCACCACCAGCACGCCATTGTTCGCCTCGATCCGGACGTCTTTGAACAAGCCCAGGCCAAACAAAGCGCGGATGGATGCGGCGGCCTTGTCATCGGTGTAGGTGTCCCCCACACGAACCGGCAAGGAAGCAAAAATGGTTCCTGCTTCAACCCGCTGCAAACCCTCCACCCGGATGTCACGTACGGAAAATGGCTCCAATGCCATGGCTGCCTGCGCCACCAGTCCAAGCGCCAAGGAACATGCGACAGCACGCAAAGAAGATCGTTTGAAATACATAGTTGCCAGTTCTAATAGTGTGGGCTGCACGGCCTGTAGGCACGCGCTCAACTCAATAGTTGGGCCACATCGTTGAATACCGCAATCGACATCATTGCCAAGAGCACACCCAAGCCAGCACGTTGCAGATAGCCCATCCATGCATCAGACACAGGGCGCCCCGTCAACGACTCCCAAAGATAATACATCAGGTGCCCTCCATCGAGGACAGGGATGGGGAGCAAATTGAGAACGCCAAGACTGATGCTGATGAGAGCCAAAAACACCAAGTACTGGGACCAGCCCACGGCGGCCGATTTGCCGGCATAGTCGGCAATCGTCAGAGGGCCACTGAGGTTTTTTAAGGAAGCCTCCCCCACCACCATCCTGCCCATCATTTTCAGCGTCAACAACGAGACCTCCCAGGTCCGCACCAAGGCTCTCTCCAGTCCCGCCCACACGCCATACCTGACGAGCACCATCGCAGGCTTGTCACCCACCAAGGCGTTAACACGTCCAATGGACTGCCCGTCCACCGACTCCCGGCGGGGCGTGACCAACAGCAGGATGTGTTCGCCGTCACGGTTCAATTGCCACCGCTGGGTCGCAACGGGGTTGGCTGCGCCGGCCACCCGGATCAATTCGCGCAGCTGGGCTGCATCCGCCATCGGGATGCCATCCACATGGGTGACCAGGTCACCGGCTTTCAACCCGGCGTCAGCGGCGGCTCCATCTTGCGCAACGTCCCCAATGCGCGCCGCGGACCAAGGCCCCTGCCAGCCAATGGAACGGAACAGACTGGCGTCGGCAAAACGGGTATCCATCGCCCCGAGATTCAGGGTTCGTCTCTGAACCGCCACTGGCATGCCATTGGCGGAAGCAGGTTCACGGTACTCCACCAGTAAGCTGGTTTTTGCCAATGCTGCTTGCGTCAACCACCATCGAAAATCTTCAAACGACTGAACAGGCTCCATCGCGTCAGCGTCTGTGCCCGCAGCCAGAATACGCTCGCCCCCCCCAAACCCGGCTTGGGCGGCAAGGGAGCCCGTGACGGGACGGGACAACACCGCATCCAACTGCATTGAGCCTGACCAATGCACAATGCTGTAGAGCACGACGGCAAGAACAAGATTGGCCAGCGGGCCCGCAGCCACAATAGCGGAACGTGTTCCCAGGCTCTGGGTGTCGAATGCGCGAGATGCCTCTGCCGGGTCCACAGGGCCTTCCCGACCATCGAGCATCTTCACATAGCCGCCAAGAGGCAAAGCACACAGCACGAACTCGGTTCCAGAACGCGCTGACGTCCACCCCCACACCCGTGGGCCAAAACCAATCGAGAAGCGCAGGACCTTGACCCCCGATGCCACCGCCATGCGGTAGTGCCCCCATTCATGCACCGCAATCAAAATGGCAATCGCAATGACAAAGGCAGCCAGGGTTAGCATCGCAATACCTTCAGGCGATCAGTGCGCCAGCCTCTGCGCCACTTGCTCGGCGATGCGTCGGGCCAATCCATCAATGTCCAGCAAGTCACCAATGGAGCCCGGGGGGACAAATTGCGCTGCAGCCAGTGTCTCCAGGTTCACCTGGTGAATGTGGTCGAAACGAATCTGACGATTCAGGAACGCAGCCACCGCGATTTCGTTGGCCGCATTGAGTACCGCAGTGGTCCCTTGCGGCCCTGCCATCGCATCCCAAGCCAGTTGCAATCCGGGAAAGCGCTCCTGGTGGCCATGGGAATGGATAGCCTCAAAACTTAACCCCGCCAGTTGGGAAAAATCGATGGCAGCCGAACCCGAGACCACACGCTGCGGCCAGGACAGTCCATAGGCAATGGGCCCTCGCATATCAGGTGTGCCCAGCTGCGCCACCACCGAATGGTCGACAAACTGCACCATGGAGTGAATTACGCTCTGTGGATGAATCACCACTTCAATACGCTCGGGCGATACACCGAACAGGTAACGAGCCTCAATGACTTCGAGCGCCTTGTTCATCATCGTGGCAGAGTCCACCGAGATTTTGCGTCCCATGACCCAATTAGGATGGGCACAGGCCTCTTCCGGGGTCACATCACGCAAAGTCGCCGACGCACGTGTGCGAAAAGGGCCGCCTGACGCCGTCAGGATAATTTTGTCTACCGTCGAGGCCCACAACGATCGGCTCTCCGGCAGGGACTGGAAGATGGCAGAGTGCTCACTGTCGATGGGCAGCAAGGTAGCACCACCGGCCTGCACAACATCCATGAATAGCTGACCACCGACCACCAGTGCTTCCTTGTTGGCCAAGAGCAAACGCTTGCCCGCACGGGCTGCAGCCATGCAGGATGGCAAACCAGCAGCGCCCACAATGGCTGCCATCACAGTATCGGCATCAGGGTGCGCAGCTACCGTTTCAAGGGCTGCCGGACCGCTCAGGACCTGGGTCGGCACATTGGTGGTCTGCAAACGTGTTTGCAATTCCAACGCATGGGCCTCACTCACCATCACGGCAAACTTCGGACGGTGGCGCACACACTGCGCCAGCATCACCTCAACATTGGTGGAAGCCGTCAGCGCAAATGCTTCGAACTGTGCCGGGTGCCGCGCGATAACATCCAGCGTGTTAACCCCAATGGAGCCGGTCGACCCCAATACAGTCACGCGACGCAACAGGGTACTCATAGCGACTGCAACATCATGGCCATGGGAAGCACTGGCAATAGCGCATCCAGGCGATCCAGCACACCACCATGGCCAGGCAATAGGTTGCTGCTGTCTTTGGCACCTGCACTACGTTTTATCAGAGACTCCACCAAATCCCCGACCACGCTCCAAGCAGTCAGCCACACCATGGCAATGGCCATGACCAGCCAGCCCTGTTGTCGCAGCTTGCCGTAAATGCTCACACTGTCCAGCGCCAATCGCTGCTCCAACTGCATCCATAGCAAGGCACACAGTGCGACACCGAACAAACCACCCAACACCCCCTCCCAGGTCTTACCGGGACTGACGGAAGGTGCCAATTTGCGAGAAAACAGCTTGCCACCCATCAGGCGACCTGAAAAATACGCCCCGATATCCGCCACCCAGACCAGTACCATGACCGAGAAAAGGAAATTGATGCCAATGACCCGGGCCTGTGTGACTGCAAGCCAAGCTGCGCAAAGACAGGCCACACCAACCAACAAGCGAACAACTTTAGGTACCGATATCCACGCGGCTGCACCACGGGCCAACAGCCAGCTTCCGCCCAAAATCCAGACGGCCGTGACCGTTAGCCAAAGCCCCCCGACCGGGACAAGCCCATCGAAGCCATACAGCCACGCGACACACACCAGACCACAGGCAATTCCCGTAGCCCAGGCTCCGGCAGAGCTCAACTGGTTCAAGCGTGCCCACTCCCAAGCACCAGCAGCAATCAGTACGGTCGCGACCACACCAAATGCCAGCGGTTGAGGGTAAAACACGGCGGGAAGCAGCACTGCCAGAAGCAGCACCGCTGTGATGACTCGTTGCCGCAGCATGGGCAGTCCTTTTAAATGGGGGAGACGCTGGCTTGCGTCACTTGCGCGGAGGTTTTGCCAAACCTGCGCTCACGCGCATGGTATTCGGCAATCGCTTGGTCCAACGCTTGCTCATCAAAGTCCGGCCAATACGCGGGGCTGAAATACAACTCCGTATATGCAGACTGCCACAGCAGAAAATTGCTCAAGCGGAACTCGCCACCCGTGCGAATCAGCAAATCTGGGTCCGGCCCAGTGCCCAGCGCCATGGCCTGAGACAAGGAAGTCTCAGTGATCGGTTCACCCCGCAGAGCCAACTGGGCGGCAGCCTGCGCGATCTCCCAGCGACCACCATAGTTGAAACACACATTGAGCGTCAGCAGGCGGTTGTCCGCTGTGTCCAGCTCCGCACGGGACAGGCCAGCCTGCACGCGCTCCGACAGCCCGGAACGGTCCCCCACAAAGCGCAGGCGCACACCGTCCTGTTTGAGTTGAGACACTTCCCGGGCCAGCGCGCCTGCAAGCAGGTCCATCAACCCCGAAACCTCTTCCTGAGGACGATTCCAGTTTTCAGACGAAAAAGCAAACACGGTCAGGACGGCAATGTGCCGCTGCGCACAAGCACGCACGATGCGCTTGAGGGTGTCAACGCCCTGTTTGTGGCCAGCAAGGCGTGGCAGGAATCGTTTGGAGGCCCAGCGCCCATTGCCATCCATCACGATCGCCACATGGTGTGGCCCGGCATCGGGGTGTGCCATGGAAAGACAGGCCGTCAAACCGCCATGATGTCTTGCTCTTTCGACGCCACGAGCTTGTCCACTTCGGCGATGTGCTTGTCGGTGAGTTTTTGTACGTCTGCTTCCGATCGCTTCTGATCATCTTCAGACGCCAGCTTGTCTTTCACCAGCTTTTTCACGGCCTCATTGGCATCGCGACGCAGGTTGCGCACCGCGATCTTGGCCGCTTCGCCTTCCGAACGAACCACTTTGGTAAGTTCACGACGTCGCTCTTCCGTCATTGCAGGCATAGGCACCCGAATCAGATCCCCCATGCTCGATGGGTTCAAACCCAGATCGCTTTCACGAATGGCTTTTTCAATCTTCGCACCCATGCCTTTTTCCCAAGGCTGCACACTGATGGTGCGTGCATCGATCAAGGACAGATTGGCAACCTGGCTCAGAGGCAGCATCGAACCGTAATAATCGACTTGCACAGTGTCCAGCAACGCCGGATTGGCGCGTCCCGTACGGACTTTGGTCAAGTTGTTCTTGAAAGCCGCGATGGATTGGTCCATCTTGTTTTCAAGGTTGGTTTTGATATCGGCAAGTGACATGGTGACTTCCTTGGGTACAGGCGAATGAGGCGAGTCGAAGTATCAAACGTGAACCAACGTGCCCTCGTCCTCACCCATCACGACGCGCTTTAGGGCTCCGTGTTTGAAAATAGAGAAGACTTTGATGGGCAATTTTTGGTCGCGGCACAGCGCAAACGCGGCAGCGTCCATGATGCCAAGATTCTGGTTCATGGCCGCATCGAAAGTAATCTTCGAGTAGCGCGTAGCCGCAGGATCTTTTTTGGGATCGGCACTATAGACACCGTCCACCTTGGTCGCCTTGAGCACAATCTCAGCCCCGATTTCGGCACCACGCAGAGCAGCAGCAGTATCTGTCGTGAAGAAGGGATTGCCAGTACCGGCGGCAAAAATCACAACTTTGCCTTCTTCCAGGTACTGCAGCGCCTTGGGACGCACATAGGGCTCTACGACCTGCTCAATGCCGATAGCAGACATGACGCGTGCAATGAGTCCCGCCTTGTTCATGGTGTCACCCAGGGCCAAGGCGTTCATCACCGTTGCCAGCATACCCATGTAATCAGCAGTAGCACGGTCCATGCCGACGGATCCACCGGCAACACCCCTGAAGATATTTCCACCGCCAATCACCACCGCCACCTCGACGCCCAGACGGGTAACTTCGGCAATTTCATCCACCATGCGTACGATGGTGTTGCGATTGATGCCGAACTGGTCATCCCCCATGAGTGCCTCGCCCGACAGCTTCAGCAAAATGCGCTTGTAGGCAGGACGGTCTTGGTTCATGGGCGACTCCGAAAGGTAGGTGGTGGTAATTAGCGACGCCTGCAATCAGGCGGCTTGCTTGGCAGCTGCGACTTGTGCAGCCACTTCTGCAGCGAAATCGTCGACCTTCTTCTCGATGCCTTCGCCAACTACGTACAAAGTGAAACCTTTGACGGTGGTGCCGACGGCCTTGAGCATTTGCTCCACGGTCTGCTTGTCATTCTTGACGAAAGGCTGGTTGAACAAGGAAACTTCCTTGAGGAACTTCTGCACACCGCCTTCAATACGCTTGGCCACGATTTCGGCAGATTGCACAGGTTTGCCAGCAGCAGTAGCTACCGCGGCGTCTTCAGCTGCCTTGGCAGCCGCCACAGAACGCTCACGCTCCACCAACTCGGCGGGTACTTGGTCAGAAGACAAGGACACAGGCTTCATGGCAGCCACGTGCATGGCCACATCCTTGGCAGCAACTTCTTCGCCGTCAAACTCCACCACCACGCCAATGCGCGTACCGTGCAGGTACGAGGCCAGTTTGGTAGAGCCATCGAAATGCTTGAAACGGCGGAAGGTCATGTTCTCGCCAATCTTGCCGATCAGGCCCTTGCGCACGTCTTCCAGTGTGGGACCAAAACCGTCTTGCTCGTAAGCCAGTGCGCTCAAAGCAGCCACATCGGCGGGGTTGTGCTTGGCCACCAGCGACGCAGCGGCATTGGCCAAGGCCAAAAAGCTGTCGTTTTTGGTCACAAAGTCAGTTTCGCAGTTCACTTCGATCAGCGCGCCAGCAGTACCTTGAATGCTGGTAGCGACCACGCCTTCGGCGGTCACGCGAGCAGCCGCTTTGCCAGCCTTGCTGCCCAATTTGACGCGCAACAACTCTTCCGCTTTGACCATATCGCCTTCGGCTTCAGTCAATGCTTTTTTGCACTCCATCATGGGGGCATCGGTCTTGCCACGCAGTTCTGCCACCATGCTTGCTGTAATTGCTGCCATTTGGATTCTCCGTAATTCAGTAGTTTAAGTAAGAGCTAAAAAAAAGGGGCAACAAAGCCCCCTTTTGAAGGGTGACGCAACGCCTTAGGCGGCGACTTCACTCACTTCAACGAATTCGTCTTCACCTTCAGCAGAGACTGCCTTGACCACGTCGTCCACAGCGTTAGCGCGGCCTTCCAAGATCGCGTCCGCAATGCCACGGGCGTACAAAGTCACCGCCTTGGAAGAGTCATCGTTACCAGGAATCACATAGTCGATGCCTTCGGGAGAGTGGTTGGAATCCACCACACCGATCAAAGGAATGCCCAACTTGCGTGCTTCTGCAATGGCGATCTTGTGGTAGCCCACGTCGATCACGAAAATTGCGTCAGGCAAGGTGTTCATGTCTTGGATGCCACCGATGTCTTTTTCCAGCTTTTCCAGCTCACGGGCAAACATCAGCTGCTCTTTCTTGCTCATGCTGTCCAGACCAGCTTCCTGCTGAACCTTCATGTCCTTCAGGCGCTTGATGGATGTCTTGACGGTTTTGAAGTTGGTCAGCATGCCACCCAACCAGCGCTGGTCCACAAAGGGAACACCGGCACGCTGCGCTTCAGCAGCAACGATTTCGCGGGCTTGACGCTTGGTACCCACCATCAGGATGGTGCCGCGCTTGGCGGACAACTGGCGCACGAACTTGGCCGCCTCCTGGAACATCGGCAACGACTTTTCCAGGTTGATGATGTGAATTTTGTTGCGGTGACCGAAGATGAACGGGGCCATCTTGGGATTCCAGAAGCGGGTCTGGTGCCCAAAGTGAACGCCGGCTTCCAGCATTTCGCGCATAGTAACTGCCATGATTAACTCCAAAGGTTAGGTCTTAAATCCGGCCCGCACATCGCCCCCGCATAAAGCAGGCGCAACACCTTGGTGGACCGGTTTGTGATTGCTATTGCGGGGAACGAATGCACCCCCAGCAAAGCCAATCGAGTATATCACGCAGGCAATTCAGGCAAAAGGCCTGACCCAAAGCCTTTTTCATGCGCAAACTGCAGCCAGGCAGAGAATTCTCACCACGCTTGTGAAAAAATAGCTTGCAACGCAAGCGCAAAGTTTGCGACAAAGTATCTGAAAGTAACGATGAAAATTGTAGTAGTGGGCGCCGGCGTGGTTGGCATCGCCACAGCCTATGAGCTGGCAACAGATGGACATACCGTCACAGTTTTTGACAAATCTGCGGCCGCCTGCGAAGAGGCCAGCTTTGCCAACAGTGGCTTGGTCGCGCCCAGCATGTACCTGCCCTACGCGTTTCCCAGTCACAAGGGAAATGCGGTGATGCGCTTCCTGGAGACCGGGCGGCGCCTGACGCGCCGCCCATGGCGCTCGCTACAGGAAATGAAGTCTTTGCGACGTTGGACGCAAGCCCACAGCCCGGAGGCACATGCAAGGCAGCTTGCTGTGGCCCAACAGCTGGGGCGCTACAGCGCAGAGCGTCTGGGGCACATCATCGGGCAGAACCAGTTGGAAATTGAGCGCAGCGAAGGCCAACTGGTGCTAGTGCGCACAGAGCTGGCTCTGCAACGCCTTCAAACAAGCCTGGAAGCACTGAAGGCCCAAGACATCGCCTGCAAGGTACTCACCCCCGAAGAGGCCCGCAAACTGGAGCCCTCCTTGCACAGCGAGGCCCCCTTCCACGCCGCACTGTGGTTGGCGGGTGACCAGGTGGCGAACTGCCGGCAATTTGCCCTGGAACTGAAAACGGTTACCCAAAAAATGGGGGTGAAATACCATTTCGGTACAGACCTGCAGGACCTGAGCCTGCAGCCCCAACCCACACTGACGCTGGCAAGCGCACAAGGCACGGACGTGGTCACCGCTGACCACGTGGTGCTGTGCACCGGACAGCTCCCCCGGCATCTGCTGGCCAAGCAGCCCTTGCACATCCCCTTGGTCGAGCTGCATGGCTACGCTTTGAGCGTTGCAATCCGCGAGCCCCTGAATGCCCCGCGGAGCGCTGTTTTCGATCTGCACGACAACCTGGTCATCAACCGCCTGGGTAACCGCATCCGCGTGAGTGCTGGCGCAGAACTGGGACCGAAAGCGGACGTCAAACATGCGCAGGTGGTCAACGCCATGTACCGGGCGCTGGAGTTGTACTTTCCCGGAGCGGCCAACTATCCGGCAGGCACCCAGGTCTGGCATGGCACACGCCACGCCATCACCGATGGACTGCCCGCCATAGGCCCCAGCGGACTATCCCAGTTGTCGCTGAACATCGGACATGGCGCCTGCGGCTGGACATGGGCATGTGGCTCGGCTCGGCTGCTGGCTGACCAGATTGCAGGACGCCCCACCGCCATTGCATCCCCCTCCGTGCTGCCGACCCGGTTTTTGCGCTAAAAAACTGTTGTCCATGCCCGTGTGCTGCTGACACAATGGGATGAGGGAGACGCTTTATCCATGAGTCCTGAACTTTCGCAAAAACTGACCGCTGCCGTGGACGGCATGCCGGCATTTCCCAAGAGCGTGCAACGCATTCTGGAGCTGACACGGGATGTCAACAGCACCCCCAAAGACCTCGTAGATGTCATCGACAAGGACCCGGTGGTCACGGTCAAGGTCCTGAAGGTCGTGAACTCGGCCTACTACAGCCTGCCCAAACAAATCACCTCGATTGGCCATGCCGTGGTGTATCTGGGCTTCAACACCATCAAAAACCTGGCCTTGAGCATTGCCGCCATTGGCATGCTGCCCAAGGACAACGCCGCAGACTTTGACGTGCAGCAGTACCTGCTGCACTCCCTGGCTACCGCAGGAATTGCCAAACAACTGGCGCTCAAGGTGGACGACGCCGACCCCATGGACTGCTTTATTGCGGGCTTGTTGCACGACTTTGGCAAGGTGGTGTTCGCCCAATTCATGCCCATGGAATTCCGGGCGGCACTGCACCTCAGCCGGGAAGGGCAGAGTTCCCTGCACGCAGCGCTGCAAACCACCATCGGTGCCGACCATGCCATCGTGGGCGCCATGTTGGTCGAAAAATGGCGCTTTGCCCCCCATTTGATCGATACCATACGGCACCAACGGGTGGAGGACCTGAAGGACACAGACATGATTGCCTGTGTTTTTGCTGCGAACCAGATCAGCAAGAAGCTGCAATACGGCTTTGCTGGCAACTACAAAGTTGAAGAACTTCCGGCCACCATTCAGAAGCGCCTGGGTGGCGATCTGGACGCGGTGATTGCCGCCATGGGAAATCTGGACAACCTGTTTGCAGAAGCACAGGTTTTTGCCAAATTGTAAAAAGGAGACGGCATGAAGGTGAAGTTTTGGGGCGTTCGTGGGTCCATCGCCTCACCTGGCCCCAAGACAGTGCGCTACGGCGGCAACACCACTTGTATTGAAGTCCGTACGGACAACAACGAACTCATCATCCTGGACGCGGGCACCGGCATTTTCCCGCTCTCGCAAACGCTGCTGGCCGAGATGCCCGTCACCGCCAATGTGCTGATCACCCATTCCCATTGGGACCACATCCAGGGCCTGCCTTTCTTCATTCCCAACTTCATTCCCGGCAACACCTTGCGCCTGCATGGCTGCTTCGACCCGGTGTCGGGCAAGGGCATTGAGCAGGTCATGGCGGTGCAATTGCAGTACAGCTACTTTCCGGTACGTGAAGCTGAAATGAAGGCGCGCATTGAATACGTCACCCTGATGCCGGACCAGCCGATCCAGATCGGCTCAGCCACCGTGACCCCCTGCCTGCTGAACCATCCGGTGATCGATTTTGGCTACCGCATTGAATGCAACGGCAAGTCGGTGTTTTTCACAGGGGACCATGAGCCACCCTACAACATCTACGAACCGGGCGACGAAGCCTACGACGAGTACCAGGTGTTTGTGGACGAGAAGGAACGCGCAATCCAGGATGCCATTCGCGGTGTGGATGTCTACATTGCAGACAGCTCCTACACCGATGCCGAATACCCCGCGAAAAAAGGCTGGGGCCACGGCACTTTCAGCACCAGCATTGGCAGCGCGCGCGGCGCTGGTGCCAAGGTGCTGTTCTGCACCCACCACGAACCCACACGCAGTGATGACGCGCTGGAGCTGGCCTTTGCCGAGGCACTGCACAGCAACGCTGCACTGGCACAGGGCATGGATATCCGCCTGGCCCGCGAAGGCGATGTCTACGAATTCTGAATGGGTGCTGGGCCCGCAAGGTCCGTTGCGCCCCATGCCCTACCCTCTGCTAGGCACGCAGGCACTGCGAACCCTGGAAGCCCGCGCCGCAGCCCCCCTCCCCACCCACACCCTGATGCGGCGCGCCGGGCTGGCCCTGGCACGACTCACACTGGCCTACGCCCCCCACGCGC
The DNA here is from genome assembly GCA_001795455.1 of Curvibacter sp. GWA2_63_95. GTDB lineage: Bacteria > Pseudomonadota > Gammaproteobacteria > Burkholderiales > Burkholderiaceae_C > Allorhodoferax. Next base: position 18,731 of record MGPB01000018.1, read on the forward strand.
GCGCAGTGTGGGTGGCCTGTGGCCGAGGCAACAATGGCGGCGACGGAATCGAAGCCGCCCTGCACCTGCAACGCTGGGGCAAAACCGTCTGGCTGTCCTTGCCCGATGCCCCCCATGCACTGCCTGCCGATGCAGCAGCCTCACTGCAAAGAGCCCGGTCCGCAGGCATCAGCATCCACCCCGAACCACCGCCGCACTGGGATGTCTGCATCGATGCACTGCTTGGCATCGGGCTGCATACAGCGCCCCGCGACGCGGCGCTGGCCGCCATCCAGGCCATGCGGGCCGGCAACGGCACCATCATTGCGGCGGACATACCAAGCGGCCTGATGGCCGACACCGGTCACACCCCAGGCGCATGCGTACGGGCGCGGGCCACGCTGTCATTTCTAGCCCTCAAACCAGGCCAGTTCACCGCCCAAGGGCGCGACGCCTGCGGTGACATCTGGCTGGACACGCTGGACGTCGCCACACCCCACCCGCCAGATGCCTGGCTGAACACCGTCAGCACCCGCCCCCCGCGCCTGCACGCCACCCACAAGGGCAGCTTCGGCGATGTGACCGTGGTGGGCGGCACCACTGGCATGGTGGGAGCCGCGCTGCTCGCGGGTACTGCAGCCCTGCACGCCGGTGCCGGACGCGTCTACCTGGCCCTGCTGGACGATGGCGACCACGATGCGGTATTTGCCACCCACCCTGCCCTGATGCAAGGCAACCTTGCCCAGCTCGCCATCGCTGACATGGCCGTGGTGGTGGGTTGCGGGGGTGGGGATGCCGTGGAGGCATGCCTGCCGCAGCTCCTGGCAGACGCCCGGCAACTGGTACTGGATGCAGACGCCCTGAACGCACTGGCCCGCAACCCAGCCTGGCACCCCACACTGACAGCGCGCAAGCCGGGTACCACGGTACTCACGCCGCACCCCCTGGAGGCTGCACGCCTGTTGGGCAGTAGCACCGCGACGGTACAGGCCAACCGCTTGGCCAGCGCACAAGCGTTGGCAGACCAATTCCTGTGCCCTGTGGTACTGAAGGGATCAGGAACCATCATCGCCAGCCCCGGCGAACTTCCGCGCCTCAATCCCACCGGCAATGCGCGACTGGCCATCGCCGGCACCGGCGATGTACTGGCCGGCCTGCTGGGCAGCCTGATGGGACAGGGAGAGGCCGCTTTCGAGGCCGCATGCCGCGCTTGCTATCGGCACGGCCAAGTAGCGGACCAGTGGGACATGGCATCCACGCTGACGCCCCCCGAGCTGGCTCGTCAAATTTAAGCCAAATAGGCCGCTAACCCTTATGGAATATGCGCAAGCAGCTATCTTTTAGATAGCAAATTTAGTGCAATCCGCCAGACGTCCCAGGCACCCGGCGGACCCAGCCGCTCAACGGCGCTGCTTCTTGGCCGCCTTCTTGGAAGCGCCAGAGGCCTTCTCATTCGGGCGGGCGTTGCGCGGGGTTTTGGCACTGGCGCGCTGCCGTGCCTTGCCCTTGAACGCTCCCCCGCCACCATCCGCCTCCGCGCGATCGGCGAACTCCGGGCGCCCCTTGGCTTCGCGCGGCGCCCCTTTGTCCGCCACTGCACGCGGCTGCAAACTCTGGCCGTCCTGCACCAGACGGAAATCAATCTTGCGTCCGTCCAGGTCTACGCGGCTAACCTGGATACGCACCCGCGTACCAATGGCGTAGCGGATACCGGTGCGCTCACCGCGCAGCTCCTGGCGCGCCTCGTCAAAGCGGAAATACTCACCCCCCAGTTCGGTGATGTGCACCAGACCTTCCACATACATGGCGTCCAGCGTGACGAACAGGCCAAAGGTGGTGGCCGAGCTCACCACACCCGAATACTCCTCACCCAGGTGCTCGCGCATGTACTTGCATTTGAGCCAGGCTTCCACATCCCGGCTGGCTTCATCGGCACGGCGTTCGTTGGCACTGCAGTGCAGACCAGCGGCCTGCCAAGCCGTGCCTTCGGCATTCATTTTTTTAGGCTTGGTGCCGGGTTCCGCCACCCGACCAGCCAGGTTTTTTTCCAAACGGCGTGCCAGCTTGGCATGCGCTTCACCCGGCGTCGGCAGCGCAGGCAACTGGTATTTGGCCTTGGCCAAAATCGCCTTGATGACCCGGTGCACCAGCAAGTCGGGGTAGCGGCGGATCGGGCTGGTGAAGTGGGTGTACGCGTCAAAGGCCAAGCCGAAGTGACCACTGTTGATGGGCGTGTAAATCGCTTGCGACATGGAACGCAGCAACATCGAGTGAATTTGCTGCGCATCCGGCCGGTCCTTGGTTGCCATCGCAATGGCCTGGAATTCACCGGGCGCAGGCTTGTCACTGATGCTCATGCCAATGCCGCTGGCCTTGAGGTAGTTGCGCAGGGTTTCCTGCTTCTCAGGCGTGGGGCCCTCGTGCACACGGAACAGGCCGGGGTGCTTGTTTTGTGCAATGAAGTCGGCACTGCACACGTTGGCCGCCAGCATGGCTTCTTCGATCAAGCGATGGGCCGTATTGCGGGTGCGCGGCACGATCTTTTCAATGCGACCGTTTTCGTCACACACGATCTGCGTCTCTGTGGTTTCAAAATCCACCGCGCCCCGCTTGTGACGCGACTTCAGCAGCGCCTGGTAGACACCATGCAGGTCCAGCAACTGCGGCACCAACTCACGCCGCTTGCTGGCCTCGGGGCCGCGGGTGTTGCCCAAAATGGCGGCCACCTCGGTATAGGTGAAGCGCGCATGGCTCCACATCACCGCGGGGTAGAACTGGTAGGCATCGACCTCTCCCTCGGTGGTCACAAACATGTCGCACACCATGCACAGGCGCTCCACCTCGGGGTTCAACGAGCACAGGCCGTTGGACAACTTCTCGGGGAGCATGGGGATCACACGGCGTGGGAAGTACACACTGGTGGCACGGTCGTAGGCATCCACATCAATGGCAGAGCCTGTTTCTACATAATGACTCACGTCGGCAATGGCCACCAGCAGGCGCCAGCCCTTTTGTGCCGTCTTGCCACGGCCCTTGCTCGCAGGTTCGCAGTACACCGCATCGTCAAAGTCGCGGGCATCCTCACCATCAATGGTGACCAGTGGAATATCGGTCAGGTCAATGCGCTGCAGCTTGTCCTGCGGGCGCACTTTGTCAGGCAGTGTGCGCGCCAGTGCAATGCAGGCGTCCGAAAATTCATGCGGCACACTGTATTTGCGCACGGCAATTTCAATCTCCATGCCTGGGTCGTCCACCTCACCCAGCACCTCTTTGATCCGGCCGACGGGCTGGCCAAATAAAGCTGGGGGCTCCACCAGTTCCACCACCACCACTTGGCCGGGCTTGGCCGCACTGGTCGCGCCTTTGGGGATCAACACATCCTGGCCGTAACGCTTGTCTTCTGGTGCCACCAGCCAGACACCGCTTTCTTGCAAGAGACGACCAATGATGGGCTGCGTGGAACGCTCCATGATCTCCACCACACGCCCTTCGGGACGGCCCTTGCGGTCACTGCGCACGATGCGCACCTTGACGCGGTCCTTGTGCAGTACCGCCCGCATCTCATTGGGGGGCAGATAAATGTCAGAGGCACCATCGTCGCGGGACACAAATCCGTGTCCATCGCGATGTCCTTGAACAATTCCTTCAACTTCTTCCAGCAAATTGCTGTTTGGGCTTAAATGTTTGATATACTTCTCTCTTTCCTGAGATGCCCAGATGGCGGAATTGGTAGACGCACTAGTTTCAGGTACTAGCGAGTAACATCGTGGAGGTTCGAGTCCTCTTCTGGGCACCAACAATGGTAATGTAGATATAGAAAAGCCGCTGTGAAAACAGCGGCTTTTTTTTGCCTGTTTGATTCATGCCACTGACCTGTTGTTGTATCGGTCAGTGGCGCTGAATTTAAATGGGCAAGGCTAAGAGATCATGTCCTTGTGCGCTCACAATGCGCGCCTTGGTGAACTCGCCAACCTTGAGGGTTTTGCTTATTTTTTCGGGTGGCAACAAACGCACCACACCGTCAATCTCCGGCGCATCCGCGTAGCTGCGTCCCACCCCACCCTTGCGACCCAGTCCCGGCGCGGAATCCACCAGCACCTGCATCACTGAGCCCACGCGACGCTGCAGGCGTGCGGCAGACACTTCTTCCGCCACAGCCATGAACCGTGCACGGCGCTCCTCGCGCAATTCGATAGGCAACATGCCAGGCAAATCATTGGCCGTTGCACCATTCACTGCGCTGTAGGCAAAACAACCCGCACGGTCGATCTGCGCCTCACGGATGAAATCCAGCAAATGCTCGAACTCCGCCTCGGTTTCACCCGGGAAACCGGCAATGAAAGTGCTGCGCACCACCAGCTCAGGGCAGGCAGCCCGCCATTGCTGCAAACGGTCCAGATTTTTCTCGCCGCTGGCGGGGCGCTTCATGCGGCGCAACACATCGGGATGGCTGTGTTGCAGCGGCACATCCAAATACGGCAGCACACGGCCGGTCGCCATGAAGGGGACAATCTCATCCACGCTGGGATAGGGATACACATAGTGCAAACGCACCCAGGCACCATAGGGCTCGGCGATGTCACCCAGGGCCTGCACCAGTTCCAGCATGCGGGTCTTCACCGGCTTGCCGTCCCAGAAACCGGTGCGGTATTTCACATCCACACCGTAGGCAGACGTGTCCTGGCTGATCACCAACAACTCTTTCACGCCACCTTCAAACAACGCGCGCGCCTCGGTCAGCACATCGCCAATCGGACGGGACACCAGATCGCCGCGCATGCTGGGGATGATGCAGAAGGTGCAACGGTGGTTGCAGCCTTCACTGATCTTGAGGTACGCATAGTGGCGCGGCGTTAGCTTGACGCCCGCCACACCAAATGACTGCGGCACCAGATCCAAAAACGGATCGTGGGGTTTGGGCAAATTGAGATGTACCGCATCCATCACTTCCTGCGTGGCATGCGGGCCCGTCACCGCCAACACCTTCGGGTGCATCTGGCGCACCATGTTGTCGCCACCGTCGGTGGTCTTGGCCCCCAGGCAACCGGTCACAATCACGCGGCCATTTTCAGCCAGCGCCTCACCAATCGTGTCCAGGCTTTCCTTGACGGCGTCGTCAATAAACCCGCAGGTATTGACGATCACCAGGTCGGCGCCCTGGAAGGTCTTGGAGGTTTGGTAACCCTCAGCGCTGAGTTGCGTGAGGATCAGTTCGGAGTCGGTCAAGGCCTTGGGGCAACCCAGGCTGACGAAGCCAACTTTGGGTGCTGCGTGCACGGTTGGGCTAGGGGTCAATACGTCTGTCATATCCATCAATCCATAGAACCACCCCGCCAACCGCCGGGCCCAAAAAGCGCCTAGCGCTTCAGGCCAAAGGAGCCGAGGAACTGTTCGGTTTGTTTCTGCATTTGTTCCTGCATTTGCTGGAACACGTTGTTGCTCATGACACCCTGCACCATGGGTGCCTGCATGTCCATCAGCGCCTGCATATTCTTCTCGAGGTACCCGCCCATCATGCCCTGCATGGCATGGCCATAGAAGCGAATGATGTGCGAGAGCACGGGAGTCGTGAACATGGGCGAACCATTCGCCTCTTCTTCCAGAATGATCTGCAACAGGATGCTGCGTGTGATGTCTTCACCCGACTTGGCATCCAGCACCGAAAACACTTCGCTGTCCATCACCAACTGCTTGATTTCCGCCAGTGTGATGTAGGTGGACGTATCGGTGTCGTAGAGACGGCGATTCGGGTATTTTTTGATAACCCGTTGTAACTTCTTGGAATCTTTAGAGGCAGATTTTTGCATTGCGATCGCTCGGCACTACGTGCGGGAGCCAAAATGGTGTTGCACTGCAGCACATTCTAGGGAGTGACCGCCTGGCATTGACCTAGGATTACCCTAGGGGCAGGAGATAGTGGAAACTTTGGTAGGCGCAATTGGACTCGAACCAACGACCCCCACCATGTCAAGGTGGTGCTCTAACCAGCTGAGCTATGCGCCTACAGTATCCGAGAGGCCGAAGTATAGCAGCATAAATGGGCACTCCCGGACTCGCAACGGCAAAAGTTGATCGGAGGCTGCGCCATAATTGACGTTAACGTAAACGTCAATTCATCCATTCACAAGGAGTTCTCTATGGAAATCGCAGGCAAGGTCTTTATCGTCACGGGTGGCGCATCTGGTTTGGGCGAAGGCACAGCACGCATGCTGGCGGCCAAAGGCGGCAAGGTGGTCATTGCCGACATGCAGGCCGAAAAGGGCGAGGCCATTGCCAAAGACATTGGCGGTGCCTTTGTGAAGTGTGATGTGAGCAGCGAGACCGATGGTCAAGCCGTGGTTGCCAAGGCCGTGTCCATGGGGAAACTCATGGGCCTGGTGAATTGCGCCGGCGTCGCCCCCGCCGAAAAGACTGTGGGCAAGAACGGTGCGCATGCGCTGGCGTCCTTCAGCAAGACCATCACCGTGAACCTGATTGGCAGCTTCAACATGATCCGCCTGGCCGCAGATGCCATGAGCAAGAACGAACCCGAAGCCACGGGTGAACGCGGCGCCATGATTTCCACTGCATCGGTTGCCGCCTACGACGGCCAAATTGGCCAAGCCGCCTACAGCGCCTCCAAGGGCGGCGTGGTGGGAATGACCCTGCCCATCGCCCGCGACCTGGCACGCAACGGCATTCGCAACATGACGATTGCACCGGGAATTTTTGGCACGCCCATGCTGTTTTCCATGCCGCAAGAAGTGCAGGACGCACTCGCTGCAGGGGTGCCCTTTCCTTCGCGCCTGGGCACGCCGCAGGACTACGCCAAGCTGGCCGTGCATATTTTTGAAAATGACATGCTCAATGGCGAAGTGATTCGCCTGGACGGTGCCATTCGCCTGGCCCCGAAGTAAGTCAAAGACATGCGTGAGGCCCCCCCTCTTTTTTTGGGGGGGCAGCGACCCGCGAAGCGGCGGAGCGTGGGGGTCTTACCGGTGCGCCCGGATGGAGGCCACGATGCCCAGCACGAACACAGCGCTGGCCAGCAGTTGTAACCATTGGGGCCACACGCCGTAGCCCACGAATGCATAGAGCAAGGCGAACAAGGTCTCGCTCACAATCAGCTGGCCGCACAGGCTGGCACTCAGGCGGCGGCTGGCGATGCTCCACAGCACCGTGGCCAGCCACGCCGACCCCACACCGGTTGCTATACAAACCATAGCTGCTTGCGCAATATCCACTTGGGCCAACAGCACTTTTGGCTCCGAACCCAGCACCCACCACAAGGCCACAGCACCCAGACCGGATGCCACACCCAACCAGTTGGTCCAATCGGTCACATTCACATCGTGGTGGTGTTGGAGCCAGGCCGAATTCATCACGGCAAATGCGGTCCAACACCCCATGGCCAGCAGCGCAAACACAATACCGCGCCAGTAGGCCCAGCCTTGCACAACACCCTCAGCAGCGCCGCCAGTCTCCGCCCCCATCATCAGCAAGACACCGGCGATGGTGAGACACAAGCCCGGCAACAGGCTGCGCCACAGCAGATGCTGCGGCTTGCCCAGCAACATCACCCAAATGGGAATGGTGCCAATGATCAGCGTGGGCACCTCCACCCCGGCATCGCGGATGGACAACACCAGCAACAGGTAGTAGCCCGAGAAGCCAAGCACGCTCAAAACCAGCGCGGCTCCCAGCTGTCGCCAAGTGGGCCAGCGCCGCTGGCCCCGTGCAAACAGCATGACCAGCAAGGCCGTGAGGCCATAGCTGGCAAAGCGTCCCGCAGCTAGGTCTACCGGGGCCAACCCAGGAGCCAATGCAGGTGCCACAAAGACCAGCCCCCACAGCGCCCCGGCTGCCAGCCCGGCCAGGATGCCAACTAGCAACGACACCCCCAACCGATCAAACACAGGCCCCTACACACCAAAACCATCGTCCGCAGCAATCACGGCTCCATTGATGAAGTGGCTTTGGTCCGAACACAGCGTGACCAGAATCGCGTCCAGGTCTTGCGGATGGCCAATGCGTTTGCGCGGCAGCATCTGCACCAGCTTCTGCCCAGCGTCGGTCTGCCAGTGGTGGTGGTTGATTTCCGTGTCGATGTAACCCGGGCACAGCGCGTTGACGTTGATTCCGAACTTGCCCCATTCAAGCGCCTGCGCCTTGGTCATCTGGATGATGGCGGCCTTGCTCATGCAGTACACACCAATTTGTGGCAACACACGCAAGCCCGCCATGGAGGCAATGTTCACGATGCGCCCGCCGGTGTAGCTGCCGGGTGCGGCACCTTTGGCACGCGCCAACATGCGCTTGCCCACCTCTTGCGCCACAAAAAAAGCGCCCTTCACATTGGTGTTGAACATGAAGTCGTAATCGTCAGGCGACACATCCTGCAGGCGCTGCGTGGTACTCACGCCGGAGTTGTTGACCAGGATGTCGATCGACCCCACCTCCGTCTCCGCGTGGGCCACGGCAGCCTTGATGGAGTCGTGGTCGGTCACGTCCAGCTCCACGACATGGGCATCGCCCCCTTGCCCCGTTATTTCGGCACGCAGATCCTTGAGTTTGTCTACCCGGCGACTGGCCAACACCACCGCCGCCCCAGCGGCGGCCAGGGTTTTGGCAAACTGCGCCCCCAGCCCGCCAGATGCGCCCGTAATAAAAGCGACGCGCCCTGAAAGATCGATGCTGTAAGCCATTTAGAGTGCCTCCTCAAAATAAAAAGAACGGTCGTTCTTTTTTGTGAATTCAGCGAATAAAATCCCACTCCAGTTCGATGCGCCCTTGTGCGGGCGGACCATTCCGAAGACCACCCATTATTAAGCGAGACACCCCATGACAAACCAGGAAATTCTGGCGCAATTCGGCCCCCGTGAATCCATGGAATACGACGTGGTCGTCGTCGGTGGTGGTCCTGGTGGCCTGGCCACGGCGATTCGCCTCAAGCAGTTGGCGGCAGACCAGGGCAAAGACGTTTCTGTAGTGGTACTGGAGAAGGGCTCCGAGCCCGGTGCACACATCTTGTCGGGTGCCATCATGGACCCCAAGGCCCTGACCGAACTGATCCCCAACTGGAAAGAACTGGGCGCACCACTCAACCAGGCGGTGACCGATGACGCCTACATCTTCTTGGGTGAAAAAACCGGCGTGCGCGTGCCCAATATGGTCTTGCCCCCTTTCGCCCACAACGATGGCAACTACATCGTGAGCCTGGGTGCGGTCACCAAGTGGCTGGCCGAGCAAGCAGAAGCACTGGGCGTGGAAATCTTTCCGGGCTTCACCGCGGCCGAAGTACTCTACAACGAAGACGGCTCTGTCAAAGGCGTGGCCACTGGCAATATGGGCGTTGGCAAAGACGGCGAACCCACCGAGAATTTTCAGCTCGGCATGGAGTTGCTGGGCAAATACACTGTGTTTGCCGAAGGTGCCCGCGGCCACCTGGGCAAACAGCTCATTGCCAAATACAAGCTCGACGAAGGGCGTGACCCGCAAAGCTTTGGCATCGGCATCAAGGAACTGTGGGAAATTGACCCCAGCCGCCACAAGCCTGGTTTTGTGATGCACACCGCCGGTTGGCCCATGGAGTCTGACACTTACGGCGGTGCGTTCCTGTACCACCTGGAAGGCAACAAGGTGGCACTGGGCTTCGTCACCGGCCTGGGTTACGCCAATCCCTATCTGAGCCCGTTCGAAGAATTCCAGCGCTGGAAGACACACCCCAACGTGCGCTACTACTTCGAGAACGACAAGGGTGAAATCACCGCCAAACGCCTGTCTTATGGTGCGCGCGCCATCAATGCAAGTGGCATCAACGCGCTGCCCAAAACCGTGTTCCCGGGTGGCTGCCTGGTCGGCTGCAACGCTGGCTACCTGAACGTGGGCCGCATCAAGGGCAGCCACGCTGCCATCAAGACCGGCATGCAAGCTGCTGAAGCCGCTTTTGATGCCGTGGTGGCAGGCCGCCAACACGACGAGTTGAGCGCTTACCCGGAAGCCTTTGAGAAGAGCTGGCTGCACACCGAGCTGAACAAGGACCGCAACTTCAAAAACTGGTTCAAGTACGGCCTGACCGTGGCAACCCTCATGAATGGCTTTGAGCAGTTTGTGCTGCGCGGCCATATTCCCTGGACGCTGCGCCGCGACAAGCCCGACCACGCCTACCTGAAGCCAGCGGCCGAGTGCAAACCCATCGTCTACCCCAAACCCGATGGCAAGCTCACCTTCGACCGCCTTTCCAGTGTGTTCATCAGCAACACCAACCACGAAGAGCAGCAGCCCGCACACCTCACGCTCAAGGATGCGTCGGTGCCCGTGCGCATCAACCTCGCCCAATATGCCGGCCCCGAAGCGCGCTACTGCCCGGCGGGTGTGTACGAGTTTGTAAAGAACGAAGACAACACCGATCGCCTGCAGATCAACGCGCAGAACTGCGTGCACTGCAAGACCTGTGACATCAAGGACCCCACGCAAAACATCGTCTGGGTCACCCCCGAAGGTGGTGGTGGCCCCAACTACGCGGGCATGTAAACCCCGCGTCCACACACATCAAGGGAGGCCCATGGCCTCCCTTTTTTTCTGTCCGGGCCCAAAGTTGCCCACGCTAGACGGAGCGCGCCACCTCGGCGTCCAGCTCTGCCAGGCAGGTCAGCATTTGTTCACGGCAACGCGCCATCAAGGCAGGCATGTCGTCCAGCGTCAGCCCCTGGGTCGGGATGGGTTCCAAGGTCTTGATGACAATACGACCGCTGCGCCAGCGATTGAGGCGCATGGTGCTTTTGTAGTTGCTGCAAACCAGCGGAACAATGGGCACCCCCGCGTTGATGGCCATCTGGAAAGCGCCCTTTTTGAAGGGCAACAACCCCTGGCCCAGATTGCGCGTACCCTCCGGAAAGACCCAGATCGAGGTGTCCTGGTGCAGCATCACATCCGTGGTTTTCAACATGGCCTGTTTGGCCTGGATGGCATTGCCACGGTCGATCAGGATGTTACCGGCGAGCCAATAGATCTGCCCAAAAAACGGCACCCATTTCAAGCTCTTTTTGCCCAGAGATACCGTGCGCCGCGGCACCGAACAGCCCAGCACCCACAGGTCCCAGTTGGACTGGTGGTTGGCCACCACCACAAAAGGATTGGGCTGGCGCAGCATTCCTGCTGTCTCCAGTTTCATGGTCAGCCCCAGGATGCGTAATGCGGGCACCGAATACACCCAGCCGCACAACCGCGAGTTGTCGGGGTTGAAGGGGCGTGAGAGACAGATCAGGAAATTGACAAGGGCCGCCACAAGGAAGTGGAGCCCGATCAGGACCAGGCGAAGGATTTGGAGCATAGAGAAACCGACAATAGATGGGATGCAGCGCCCACCCGGGAGCGCCATCAACGGCAGGGCAGTGTAGATGAGCACCGCAAGCAAGGCCTTGCGACAAGTCAGACAGAGTGCAATGCCCGATTGCGTCAAAAAATGGAGGCTGCTTGCTGCACCTCGTTTAGAATCCAGTCCTGTCAGGAGAGAGCCTCCCCCGCGGAGGCCGCCGAAGGCGCAGGACGGCTGATTGCAGCGGTCTGAACGCTCAGGCAAAAGGACTGACATCCGTTGGTGGCTTGGCTATCAACGACACCCCACTGGAGAGAGGCCGCAAACTTTGCAGCCCACCGAAGGAGCAACCCGCAGTCTGCGCACCCCTCGTGCATGCAGGCCCGGCGAATCTCTCAGGTAAAGCGGACAGCGGGGGCAGCACCGGGCGGGCGCAGCCATGCACCCACCCCGGGTTTTGACTTGCCCCTACCTGGATGGCCGAACACCACCACACCCGCAACGCCGCTGGCCTGTTTGATGTGTCCCACATGGGCCAACTGCGCCTGGTTGGCCCCGATGCGGCGGCCGCGTTCGAGACGCTGATGCCCGTGGACGTGATCGACCTGCCCGTGGGCAAGCAGCGCTACGGCCTGCTTCTCACCGACGAAGGCACCATCATTGATGACCTGATGTTCTTCAACAAGGGCAACAACGAAATCTTCGTGATCGTCAATGGCGCCTGCAAGGTGGGTGACATTGCCCACATCCAGGCCAAAATTGGCAGCCGCTGCCAGGTTATCCCCCTGCCCGACTACGCGCTGCTGGCGCTGCAGGGCCCGCAGGCAGTGGCCGCCCTGGCCCGCCTAGCACCCGGCGTGGACAAGCTGGTGTTCATGACCGGTGGCAATTTCACCGTGGACACCGGCACGCAGAAGATTGACGTGTTTTTAACCCGCAGCGGCTACACCGGCGAAGATGGGTTTGAAATTTCCGTCCACAAGGACCACGCCGACGCCCTGGCCCGCGCCCTGCTGGCCCAGCCCGAAGTGAAGCCGATTGGCCTGGGTGCACGCAACTCGCTGCGCCTGGAAGCCGGCCTGTGCCTCTATGGCAATGACATTGACACGACCACTACGCCGGTCGAAGCCAGCCTGCTGTGGGCCATGCAAAAGGTGCGCCGCGCCGGTGGCGCACGTGAAGGCGGCTTCCCGGGCGCTACAAAAATAGGAGCTTCTCTCGCAGATTCCACGGGCACTACAGCACCAAAAGGCACTAAAAAGCGGGTGGGACTGATCGCGCTGGAACGCATCCCCGTGCGCGACCACACCGAGCTGCAGGACGGCGCGGGCAACAAGATTGGCGAAGTCACCAGCGGCCTGCTCGGCCCCACCATCGACAAACCGGTGGCCATGGGCTATGTGGACGCCGCCTGGGCGGCGGTGGGCAGCAAAGTGGTGGCCATCGTGCGCGGCAAGCCCGTGCCGATGGAGGTGAGCGCCATGCCCTTTGTGCCCACGCGTTACTACCGCGGCTAACCACCGTGCCGGGGCGGCTAAAGTCTGGCCTGGCAGGTTTGTTTTTATTGTTTGATTCCTTTCCAATCACCCGTTTTTCAGGAGTTCTCCATGTCCATCAAGTACACCCCCGACCACGAATGGCTCAACGTTGAAGGTGGCACTGCCACCGTGGGCATCACCCACCATGCGCAAGACGCGCTGGGCGACGTGGTGTTTGTGGACCTGCCCGAAGTGGGCGCCTCGATTGACGCCAAGGCCGTGGCCGGCGTGGTGGAGTCCGTCAAGGCCGCTGCCGACGTCTACATGCCCGTGACCGGCGAGATCACCGAAGTGAACGAAGCCCTGCGCGCCGACCCCAGCCTGGCCAACACCGACCCGCTGGGCGCCGGCTGGTTCTTCAAGGTCAAGCTGTCCAACCCCGCCGAACTCGACGGCCTGATGGACGAAACCAGCTACACCGCCTTCTCCGCCAGCTGATCTGGCCCCCACGCTCCGCCGCTGCGCGGGTCGCTGCCCCCAGAGGGGGCTAATTTCCCTAGGGGCGGCCCTGCGGGAAATTGCCCTCTCACTCTCTAACCAACAAGCCTGAACGTCCATGCCAACGACCTCTGCCCCCACTCTCGCCCAGCTGGAAAACGCCAGCGAATTCCACGCACGCCACATCGGCATTGATGCCGCCGACGAAGCACTGATGCTCCAAGCCATCGGCGAGACTTCGCGCCGTGCGCTGATCGACAGCATCGTGCCGCGCTCGATTGCGCGCGCTAGCAAGATGGACATCCCAGCTGCGATTACCGAAGCGGCAGCGCTGGCCGAGATCAAGGCGTTGGCAGGCAAGAACAAGGTGCTCAAGAGCTTCATTGGCCAGGGCTACTACGGCACGCATACGCCGGGCGTGATCCTGCGCAATATTCTGGAAAACCCCGCCTGGTACACCGCCTACACGCCCTACCAGGCCGAGATTTCGCAGGGCCGCATGGAAGCGCTGGTGAACTTCCAGACCATGGTGTGTGACCTGACCGGCATGCCCATGGCCAATGCATCGATGCTGGACGAAGCCACCGCCGCGGCAGAAGCCATGACGCTGGCCAAGCGCAGCGTCAAAAGCAAGAGCCATGTGTTTGTGGTGGCCGGCGACTGCCACCCGCAAACCATCGAAGTGATCCAGACCCGCGCCAAGCCGCTGGGCATCACCGTCACGCTGGCCAACTCCGCAGCCGAGTGGGAAGCCGCACTGGCCGGTGACTACTTTGCCGTGCTGGCCCAATACCCCGCCACCAGTGGCCGCATTGACGACCTGCGCGCCGACGTGGCGCTGGTGCACGGCAAACAGGCCGCCTTCATCGTGGCCGCCGACCTGCTGGCGCTCACGCTGCTCACCCCCCCCGGCGAATTTGACGCCGACATTGTGATCGGCACCACCCAGCGCTTTGGCATGCCCCTGTGCAACGGCGGCCCCCACGCTGCCTACATGGCCTGCCGCGACGAATACAAACGCTCCATGCCCGGCCGTCTGGTGGGCGTGAGCATCGACACCCATGGCAACCCCGCCTACCGCCTGGCGCTGCAAACGCGCGAGCAACACATCCGCCGCGAAAAAGCCACCTCCAACATCTGCACCGCGCAGGTGCTGCCGGCCGTCATCGCCAGCATGTACGCCGTGTACCACGGCCCCGAGGGCCTGACCCGCATCGCCCAGCGTGTGGCCAAGTTCACCGCCATTTTGGTCAAGGGTCTGGAGCAACTCGGTGCCCCGGTGCGCGCGCAAGCCACCTTTGACACGGTCACGCTGAAGACCGATGGCGCTACGAATTCGATAGCTGCTCGCGCAGTATCCGCGGGGGCTAACCTGCGAATTTACTTTGAAAACTACCTGTGCATCAGCCTGGACGAAACCACCACGCGTGACGACCTGGCGCTGGTCTGGAGCCTGTTCGCCAAGGAAGGCCAGGCCCTGCCCAGCGTGGAAGCGCTGGAAGGCAGCGCCGAATCGCTGATCCCCGCCGCACTGCGCCGCACCAGCAAGTTCCTCACGCACCCGGTGTTCAACACCCACCACTCTGAGACCGGCATGCTGCGCTACATCCGCATGCTGTCTGACAAGGATCTGGCGCTGGACCGCAGCATGATTCCGCTGGGCTCCTGCACCATGAAACTCAACGCCACCAGCGAGATGATCCCCATCACCTGGCCCGAGTTCGCCAACATCCACCCCTTCTGCCCGGCCGACCAACGCCAGGGTTACGCCGAACTGGACGCACAGCTGCGCGCCTGGTTGTGCGCCGCCACGGGCTACGCGGGCATCAGCCTGCAACCCAACGCCGGCAGCCAGGGCGAATACGCGGGTCTGTTGACCATCCAGGCCTACCACGCCAGCAAAGGCCAGGCACACCGCAATATCTGCCTGATCCCCAGCAGCGCCCACGGCACCAACCCCGCCAGCGCGCAGATGGTGGGCCTGCACGTGGTGGTGACCAAGTGCGACGACAACGGCAACGTGGACATGGCCGACCTGCAAGCCAAGTGTGAACAGCACAGCGCCAACCTGGCCGCGGTGATGATCACCTACCCCAGCACGCACGGCGTGTTTGAAACCAGCGTGAAAGAGCTGTGCGCCCTGGTGCACAGCCACGGCGGCCGTGTGTACGTAGACGGTGCCAACATGAACGCGCTGGTGGGCACCGCAGCCCCCGGCGAGTTTGGCGGCGACGTGAGCCACCTGAACCTGCACAAGACCTTCTGCATCCCCCACGGCGGTGGCGGTCCCGGTGTGGGCCCCGTGTGTGTGGTGGCCGACCTGGTGCCCTTCTTGCCCGGCCACGCCACCGGTGGTGTGCCTGGCACCGGTGCCGTGAGCGCCGCGCCCCTGGGCAATGCTGCCGTCCTGCCCATCAGCTGGATGTACTGCCGCATGATGGGCCCGGACGGCCTGCAGCATGCGACCGAAGCCGCCATCCTGGCCGCCAACTACATCAGCGCACGCCTGGCAGACCACTACCCCACGCTGTACGCATCGGCCAACGGCCATGTGGCGCACGAGTGCATCCTGGACCTGCGCGGATTCAAAGACAGCTGCGGCGTGATGGCCGAGGACGTGGCCAAACGCCTGATGGACTACGGTTTCCACGCGCCCACGCTGTCTTTCCCCGTGCCCAATACGCTGATGGTGGAGCCCACCGAAAGTGAAACCCTGGCGGAGCTGGACCGTTTTATCAACGCCATGATCGCCATCCGCGGCGAGATTGCGCGCGTGGAAAAAGGCGAATGGCCGCAGGACAACAACCCACTCAAGCATGCCCCGCACACCGCAGCCAGCCTGCTGGGCGGCGAGTGGAACCGTCCGTACAGCCGTGAGGTGGGCGCCTTCCCCGTCGCCAGCCTGAAGGCCGTGAAGTACTGGCCCAGCGTGGGCCGGGTGGACAACGTCTATGGCGACCGCAACCTGTTCTGCAGCTGCGTGCCTTTGAGCGAGTACTGATTGGCCCCCACGCTTGTCGCTGCGCGTACTGCGCTGCCCCCCAGGGGGGCCGCAGTCGCCTTGGGGCGGCCCGGCGGCGACTAGCCGAACTAAAAGTAAAAATCAGGGTGGCACTGCATTGCATGCAGCCACCCTGGCCAGGCTGGACCTGGCATCGCAGCGGGAGAGCCTGGCGCCTAAAACGCCAGCGCCGAAGGAGCAACCACCCCGGAAACTCTCAGGCACCCAGGACCGCTGCGATAGGGATGTTGAATCCCAGAGCACTCTGAAGAGCTGCCGTGGACTAGTCCCCACGGCACACCGCAGGAGCAAGCCGTTGGCCCACAAGGCTGGCGGTGAATCTCTCAGGTCTCAAACAGAGGGGGTCGTCACCTGCACATGGTGTGTGGGGCGGCGACTTCTATGTTTGCGACTGTTCTTCAAGAGAGTGCTTTATGAAACACATTGCCATCATCGGCGGCGGCATCACCGGCGTTACCAGCGCATACACATTAGCCAAGGCCGGATACCAGGTCACCCTGATCGAGAAAAACCGCTACGCGGGCATGGAAACGTCGTACGCCAACGGCGGGCAGCTGTCGGCGTCCAATGCCGAGGTCTGGACCCACCCCAGCACCATCGTCAAAGGGCTGAAGTGGATGTTCACCAAGGACGCCCCACTCCTGATGAACCCCACGCCCACCTGGCACAAGCTGAGCTGGATGGCCGAGTTTGTGGCCGCCATACCCAAGTACCGCGACAACACCGAAGCCACCACCCGCCTGGCCATTGCCGCGCGCGAGCACCTGTTTGGTTGGGCCGAAAAAGAAGGCATTGATTTCGACCACAAGCGCAAAGGCATCTTGCACATCTACCGCAACAAGGCGGGCTTTGACCATGCCGGCACCGTGTCCAGCATGCTGGCCGCTGGTGGCCTGCCACGCCGTGCAGTTACCCCCGATGAGATGCGCGCGATTGAACCCACGCTGCAGGGCCAGTACTACGGGGGTTACTTCACCGAGAGCGATTCCACGGGCGACATCCACAAATACACCCACGGCCTCTCACAGGCCTGCGCACGCCTGGGCGTGAAATTTCTCTATGGCCACCAGGTGCTGAGCGCGTCGGCGGATGGCCATCGCGCGCAGCTTGCGCTGCAGCACGCGGGTGGCACCGAGACCCACACGTTTGACGGTGTCGTGGTCTGCGCGGGTGTGCATGGCCGGGGCATTGCCGCACAACTGGGCGACCGCCTCAACATCTACCCGGTCAAGGGCTACTCCATCACCGTGCACCTGAGCGACGAGGCCAGCCAGCAGGCTGCGCCGCAGGTGAGCTTGCTGGACGACGAAACCAAACTGGTGACCAGCCGCCTGGGCCAAGACCGTTTCCGCGTAGCGGGCACGGCCGAGTTCAACGGGTTCAACCACGACATCCGCGCCGACCGCATCCGCCCTCTGGTGAACTGGGTGAACCAGTGCTTCCCGGGTGTGAGCACGCGCCGCGCAGAGCCTTGGGCCGGGCTGCGACCCATGATGCCCAACATGCTGCCGCGTGTGGGCCGGGGCCAACGCGCCAACGTGTTCTACAACACCGGCCACGGCCACCTGGGCTGGACGCTGTCGGCCATCACCGCGCACCAACTGGTGGGCCATGTGCAGCAGCACTTGGCAGCCTGACCCAATCGCATCACACTCGTGCAAGGAGTCCACCATGGCAGTCTCTGTATTCGACCTGTTCAAGATCGGCATCGGCCCCAGCAGCTCGCACACCGTGGGCCCCATGCGGGCGGCGCGGCAGTTTGTGGCGCGGCTACAGCACAGCGGTGTGCTGGCGCAGACGGCCACGGTGCGCTGCTGGTTGCACGGCTCGCTGGGCGCGACCGGCAAGGGTCACGCCAGCGATGTGGCCGTGCTGCTGGGCCTGTGCGGCCACGAACCCGACACGGTGGAAGTGGACGTGATCCCCGCGCTGCTGGCCGAGGTGCGCAGCAGCCAGCAGCTCATGCTGGGCGGTACGCACCGCATTGCCTTCCATGAGAAAGACGACCTGCTCTTCATGCGTGCGCCCCTGCCCTTCCACGCCAACGGCATGCGCTTTGTGGCACTGGATGCGGCGGGCCATGAACTGTCGGAGCGTATCTACTACTCGGTGGGCGGCGGTTTTATCGTGAGTGACGAAGTAGCGGCCGATGGCACGCGGCAAAAAGTGATTGCGCCCGACGCCACGGTGCTGCCCCTGCCCTTTACCAGCGGTGACGCGCTGCTGCACCTGGCCGCACAACAGGGCCTGAGCATCGCGCAGATCATGCGGCGCAACGAACAGCACTGGCGCAGCGATGCCGAGATTGACGCCGGCCTGCTGCGCATCTGGCAGGTGATGCAGGCCTGCGTGCAACGCGGCTGCGCGACCGAGGGCGTGCTGCCCGGCGGTTTCAAGGTCAAACGCCGCGCCAAAGCCCTGCGCGATGCGCTGGTGGCCAAACCCGAAGAGGCCCTGCGCGATCCGCTGCAGGTGCTGGACTGGGTCAACCTGTATGCGCTGGCCGTCAACGAAGAAAACGCCGCCGGTGGCCGCGTGGTCACCGCGCCCACCAATGGCGCGGCCGGCATCATCCCCGCCGTGCTGCACTACTACACGCGCTTTGTGCCAGGAGCCCATGACCAGGGTGTCATCGACTTTTTGCTCACTGCCGCCGCCATCGGCATTCTCTACAAGGAGAACGCCAGCATCAGCGGTGCCGAAGTCGGCTGCCAGGGCGAGGTAGGCGTGGCCTGCAGCATGGCCGCAGCTGCCCTGTGCGCGGTGATGGGTGGCACCCCCGAGCAAGTGGAAAACGCGGCCGAGATTGGCATGGAACACCACCTGGGCCTGACCTGCGACCCCGTAGGCGGGCTGGTGCAGATCCCGTGCATCGAGCGCAATGCCATTGCGTCCGTCAAAGCCATCAACGCTGCCCGCATGGCGCTGCGCGGCGATGGCAGCCACTTCGTGAGCCTGGACAAGGTCATCAAAACCATGCGCGAAACCGGCGCGGACATGAAGACCAAGTACAAGGAAACCGCCCGTGGGGGGTTGGCGGTGAATATTGTGGAGTGTTAGAGGCAGGTATTGCTTTGGAGCATGTCGGCAAGGCAATTCATTCCCCGGGTGATCCAGCTCCGTGATAAAGTAATTCATCAATTACTTATTCAATGCGAATGTGCTGACGCGTACCAAACTCAAAACAGAAGACCGTCAGGCAGAACTGGTCCAGGTGGCTTTGGTTTTGGCGGCCCAAAAAAGTCCTGTCGAGATCACAACGGGTGATCTGGCGCAGGCTGTCGGGATCACGCAGGGCGCTGTTTTCCGGCATTTCGAGAGCAAGGAAGCGATCTGGTTGGCGGCGCTCGATTGGGCCCATCAGGCATTGATCGGCAGATTGCAGCAAGCGGCGCAGGCCAAGCAGGCGGATGCCTTGCAGGCATTACGTGCCGTCTTCATGGCGCACATAGACTTTGTGCAGGAATATCCCGGTGTTCCGCGCTTGGTCTTTCAGGAGCTGCAGCATGCCAAGCCGACACCCCTCAAGGGCAAGGTCCAAGGCCTCATGGCCGACTACAGAACCCTGGTTTCCGGCTTGCTGGCGCAAGCGCACGAGGATGCGTTAACGGCAGCCGACGTGGATCATAAAAGTGCTGTGGTCCTGTTCATGGGGGCGGTTCAAGGGCTTGTCGTGCAGTCGCTGGTGACTGGCAGTCTGAAAGACATGGCAAAGCTGGCACCGGCCGTGTTCAACATTTACGAGGCCGGCTTGCTGGCACCGTCCACACCAGAAGCTAGGAAGCGCAAATGACCATCATCCAGTTCAACAAGCGGCAGACCGTGGTCATCGTCGGCATTGCAGCCGTTGTGGCCACATTGGGATTTGTGGCTTTCCGCATGGGGCCCTTGGCACCGACCAAAGTCACCGTGACCCAAGTCAGCAGCGAAGGTCTGACCCCCTCGGTATTTGGCATTGGCAGTGTGGAAGCCCGTCAGAGCTGGCTCTTGGGGCCTGCGGTGGCGGGGCGTGTGCTGCATGTGCATGTGGATGTCGGGCAGGCGGTCAAGGCGGGGCAGTTGCTGGCCGAGATGGATCCGGTGGATCTGGGGCAACGGCTGCAGGCGCAGGAGGCTGCTTTGTCCAAAGCGGTCAGCATTGAGGCAGCGGCCCATGCCCAAGTCGCCGACGCCAAAGCCCGGCGTGAACTGGTCACGACGACCCTGAACCGACAAAAGGAGCTGGCGCAGCAGAACTTCATCAGCCCCTCCGCCCTGGAAGGCCGGGAGCAGGAACTGCAGTCAGCGGATGCAGTGCTTGCCGTTGCGCAAGCGAACCTGCAAGCAGCCAAGCAGGATGCCCAACGCCAGCGGTCCGAGCGCGCGGCGGTATCGCTTCAAAAACAAAACACCCGTTTGATGGCCCCTGCCGATGCGGTGGTGATCAGCCGGGATGCCGAATCCGGCAGCACGGTGGTGGCCGGCCAGCCGGTACTCAGGCTGGTCAATCCCGCCAGCCTCTGGGTCAAGCTGCGTGTGGACCAAGCGCGCTCTACGGGACTGGCCGTCGGTTTGCCGGCACAGATTGTGTTGCGATCCCGCCCTCAGCAGGTGCTGGCTGGAAAAGTGGATCGGGTGGAGCTGCAGGCGGACGCAGTGACTGAGGAACGGATTGCACAAGTGGCGTTCGAGCAGATCCCAGCATCGCTGTCGATTGGTGAAATGGCCGAAGTCACGCTTCAGCTCCAGCCGACCGGGCAAGCACTGGTGGTGCCTCAGGCCAGTGTGCAAACGTACCAGGGCCGCACCGGTGTCTGGCGCCTGAAAGACGGCACCCTGGATTTTGTGCCCGTGCAATGGGGCGCTACCAGCCTGGACGGCCGCGTTCAGGCACTCAGTGGCCTGAGCTCGGGCGACACCGTGGTGGTCTACAACGAAAAGCCCCTGTCGGCAGGGGGCAGCTTCAAAGTGGTCGATGCCCTGGTGAAAAAGGCCCGCCCATGATCAGCCTGGCGGCACGTGACATTCAGCACAGCTGGCCTAAGTTCGTGCTCACAGGGCTAGGCTTGGGCCTGCTCATTGGCGTGACGCTGACCATGGCCGGCGTGTTTCGTGGCATGGTCGACGATGCGCAGGCCTTGCTCAACAACAGCGGCGCGGACCTGTGGGTGGTGCAAAAGGACACGCAAGGGCCGTACGCCGAATCCTCCAGCCTCAAGGACGATGTGGTGCGCAGCGTTGCAGGCATGCCCGGCGTGGCAATGGCCGCCAACATCACGTACTTCACCATGCAGATCAAAGCCGTGGGCGACCAAGAGGCCCGGGCCATGGTGGTCGGGATCGAGCCAGGTGCCGCAGGACTGCCAGGACAGCCGGGCCACTTGGTGGCCGGCCGACACCTCACGCGCAGCCACTACGAGGCGGTGGCCGACATCAAGACCGGACTGTCCTTGGGCGACAAGGTCGAGATCCGGCGTCACACCTACGAGGTAGTAGGCCTGACGCGCCGAATGGTCTCTTCGGGCGGTGACCCGATGGTGTTCATTCCGATCAAGGATGCCCAGGAGGCGCAATTCCTCAAGGACAACGACGCCATCGTGAACGACCGCGTCCGGACCGCCGCCAATCCGGCGTTCAACCGACCTGCGGTGCCGGGCTTGCTCGATGCCGCACAGAACCTGCAGACCAGCAGCCGCAACGTCAATGCGGTGCTGATCCGTATGGCTGAGGGGTGGTCAGCGCAGCAAGTGGCTGAGCCGATCCGGCGCTGGAAACACCTGACCGTTTTCACCCGGGAGGACATGGAAAACATCCTGGTCGATAAATTGATCGCCACCTCGGCCAAACAGATCGGCATGTTTCTGGCCATTCTGGCCGTGGTGAGTGCGGCGATCGTGGCGTTCATCATCTACACCATGACACTGGGGAAAATCCGCGAAATCGCTGTGCTCAAATTGATTGGCACTCGCAACATCACCATCGCATCGATGATCCTGCAACAAGCACTGGGGCTTGGGATCATTGGCTTCATCGTGGGCAAAGTGGCCGCGACGATCTGGGCACCGGTGTTTCCCAAGTTCGTCCTCTTGCTGACGCAGGATGCTGCGGTGGGTTTTGTCGCCACGATGCTTATCTGCACGCTGGCCAGCACCCTGGCGATCCGTGTGGCTTTGCGGGTTGACCCTGCAGAGGCCATCAGTTGAGGGGCACGACATGAACAGCAAACCCGGCGGCATTCGGATCGAGAACCTGCGCAAGGTCTATGGCCATGGCGACACGGCCGTGGAGGCGCTCAGGAATGTGACCATGCAAGTTGCACCTGGTGAGGTGGTGGGGTTGGTGGGGCCTTCCGGCTCGGGGAAGAGCACATTGCTCAAATGCCTGGGGGCAATCATCGAGCCCACCTCGGGGCGCATGACACTGGGTGACGAAGTTATTTACGACAATGGCTGGAAGACCCCAGACCTGCGCGCCTTGCGCCGCGATCGGATCGGGTTTGTGTTCCAGGCCCCTTACCTCATCCCGTTTTTGGATGTCACGGACAACGTGGCCTTGCTGCCCATGCTGGCGGGAGTCCCCAATGTGGACGCCAGGCGGCGTGCCATGGAATTGCTCAAGGCCCTGGATGTTGCGCACCGCGCCAAAGCCGAGCCGGCGCAGTTGTCAGGGGGCGAGCAGCAGCGGGTATCGATTGCCCGCGCTTTGGCGAACAAGCCGCCGGTGATTCTGGCCGACGAGCCGACGGCCCCTCTGGACAGCGAGCGCGCGTTGGCCGTGGTACGCATCCTCAACACCATGGCGCAGCAGGCGCAGACGGCCATCATCGTGGTGACCCACGACGAAAAAATCATCCCGACCTTCAAGCGCATCTATCACATACGCGATGGCCAAACGGTCGAGGAGCAAGGCGAGGCGCGCGCGCTGGATTGAGTTGGCAACTTCGACGCCAGTCAGAACCCCTCCCCCGTCACCCTACGCCTCTGTCGCATGCGCAGGCCCCGCTCGGCGTTCTTCGATCGCTTCCACCGTGCCGCGGGCCAGGCCCCGATGCAGTACCTGCTGGCCTGGCGCATGGCGCTGGCCAAGAACCTGCTGCGGCGCCAGGTGGGCGGCATGGCCGAGGTGGCGCAGCGCGTGGGCTACAGCTCCGCCAGCACCTTCAGCGTCGCATTCACCCGTTTTGTCGGGCAAGCGCCATCGCAGTACGCGCGCATGCCGGCCGAGTAACGCTCCTGATTTAATAGCTGCTCGCGCAACATCCGCAAGGGCTAGAGCCCTAAATCATGCCAAAGTGCGGGGCACTCAGACCTTGAACTGGTCCACCGCACTCTGCAGCTCGCGCACGCGCTCGCTCATGGCGGTGGCGGCGGTGGCGGTGTGGCCCACCTGCTCGGTGTTGTGGCGGGTTTCGGCCTGCATGTGCACCACGGCCTGGCTGACTTGCAGCACGCTCTGGCTTTGCTGGGCCGACGCGGCAGAGATTTCGCCCAGCAGGTCGGTCACCTGGCGCACCGCGGTGACGATGTCTTGCATGGTGGCCCCGGCGCGGCCCACCAGTTGCGAGCCTGCATCCACCTGCTCGGCCGAGTGGCTAATGAGTTGGCGGATTTCTTTGGCCGCATCGGCGCTGCGGCCGGCCAGGCTGCGCACCTCGCTGGCCACCACCGCAAAGCCACGGCCCTGCTCGCCCGCGCGGGCGGCTTCCACGGCCGCGTTCAGCGCCAGGATGTTGGTCTGGAAGGAGATGCCTTCAATCACCGCAATGATGTCCACCACCTTGCGCGAGCTGTCGGTGATGGCGTGCATGGTTTGCACCACTTCGCCCACCACCTCGCCGCCGCGCTGGGCTGTGCTGGAGGCACTCACGGCCAGTGCGCTGGCGCTTTGTGCACGCTGGGCGTTTTCTTGCACGGTGGCGGTGAGCTCGGTCATGCTGCTGGTGGTGGCGTTGAGCGCGTCGGCCTGCACCTGGGTGTGCTGCAGCAGGTCGGAACTGGACTGCACGATGTCCGCGGACGAGGCGGTCAGCGGCTCGGTGCTGTCCTTGATCTGGGTGACCAGGTCGGTCAGCGTGTCTTCCATGGTGCCCATGGCGTCCAGCAGGCGGCCAAACTCGCCACCGCGGGTGTTTTCAAAATCGTGGCTCAGGTCGCCCGCGGCCACGGTCTCGGCAATGTGGATGGCATCGGCCAGCGGCCGCGAGATGCTGCGCACCTGGCTGATGGTGGACACCACGCCCAGCACCAGGGCCAGCACGGCCATCACCAGCATGCTCTGCTGCGCGTCGGCCGCCAAGGCGGCAAACTGCTTGGCTTGAAGCGCCACGCTGCCCAGCGCGCTGTAGCCGGTGTAGAGCACTGCCAGCAGCAGCCCCAGCACCAAGGCGGTGGTGAGTGAGAGCCGGGTGGCGACAGTCATGGAGTTGAAGAGGCGCATACGGGTCCAGTGCTGCTGTGGGGGGATGGCGAGAAAATCTGCACACCAGTGTATGCCAGGCCCGCTGGCGGCAAACCGCCAATCACCTGCAGAACCACGCCCCTTATTTCAGTGCCACCCGGATCGCCCGCCACCACCAGAACGCTCCGGGAACAGGAGCTGCTTGCGCATATTCCACGAGGGCTAGAGGCCCATTTGGCCTAAAAAAACAGGCATCACTGCAGCGTGAACGCGTCCATGGCCAGCATGCTGTACATCACTTCGCGGCTCAGGTAGTCGGGGCGGGCATCGGGCCCGGCAGCACCCAGTGCGAAGAACAGCGGCAAAAAGTGGTCTTCGCTGGGGTGGGCCCGGCTGGCGTGGGGTGCCTGGGCGCGGTAGGCCAACAGCGCATCCAGATTGCCGCTGCTCAGCGTGTCTTCGATCCAGCGGCTGAACTCGGTCACATAGGGGGCCACGGCGCGTTCACCGCCAAAAAACTCAGCCAGGTTGTGCGTCATGCTGCCCGAGCCCATGACCAACACACCCTGCGCACGCAGGCCCGCCAGGGCTGCGCCCATGGCGTACACCTCGCGCGGGCCATACCCCATGGGCAGGGCCACTTGCACCACCGGCACAGTCGCCTGCGGCAGCAGGTGCATCAGTGGCACCCAGGTGCCGTGGTCCAGCGGGCGGGTGTCGTCCGGCTTGGCAGCGATACCTGCTTCCTGGAGCGCGGCGATCACCTCCAGCCCCAGCGCCGGGCTGCCCGGTGCGGGGTAGTTCAGTGCGTACAGCGCGGGTGGAAAACCCCCAAAGTCGTGCCAGGTGCTGGGCTGGGGCGTGGTCATCACCGCGGGGCTGCGCGCCATCCAGTGCGGCGACATGATCACAATGCCGCGCAAGTCGGCGGGCAATGTTGCCCCCCAGGCCGTCAATGCAGGGCCGGTGGTACCGGCATCCACCGCAAACAGCGGCGCGCCGTGGGAGACAAACAAGCTGGGCAATGCGGTGGTCATGGCGGGTTCCTTGTGACTGTTCAAAAACGATGGCTTGACTGTAAAAGCCCTTAAACCGAAGATAAATAACCGCACCATTGATTCAATGTCTTTGTTTTGTTGACAATAGAGACATCTCCACCGTTTGGAAAATGCCCGCCATGCAAAAGCACGCTCCCCTCCCCCTTTGGTCCGTGGCCTGGCCCGTAGTGGGCTGGGTATTGCTGGGCGGCAGCCTGTTTGGCGTGGTCGGTGGCTGGTGGGTGGCGCTGTTGGCCGCCGGGCTGGTGGGTACTGTGCTCTCGGCCGTGCACCATGCCGAGGTGGTAGCCCACAAGGTGGGCGAGCCCTACGGCACGCTGGTGCTGGCGCTGGCCATCACGGTCATCGAGGTCGCGCTCATCGTCTCCATGATGCTGGCCGGTGGCCCCGAGACTACGGCGCTGGCGCGCGACACGGTGTTTGCCGCGGTGATGCTGATCCTCAACGGCATTGTGGGCATTTGCCTGCTGGCGGGCGGCAGCCGTTACCGCGAGCAGACCTTTGGCCAGCTCGGCGTGAGTGCATCCCTCACCACGCTGGCCGCCATCGCGGTGCTGACGCTGGTGCTGCCCAACTACACCACCAGCGTGGTGGGCCCGGTATACAGCCCCAGCCAACTGGCCTTTGTGGCCATCGTCTCGCTGGTGCTCTACGGCACCTTTGTGCTGGTACAGGCCGTGCGCCACCGCGACTACTTTTTGCCCCCCGAGGCCAGGGCCGACGCCGAAGCCCACGCCAACCCGCCCAATGGGAAGCTGGCCGCCATCAGCGCGGGCCTGCTGTTGCTGGGCCTGGTGGCCGTGGTGCTGCTGGCCAAGGCGCTGGCCCCCACCATCGAGACTGCGGTGGCCAGCGCAGGCGCGCCCAAGGCCGTGGTAGGCATCATCATCGCCATGGTGGTGCTCTTGCCCGAAGGCCTGGCGGCCTACCGTGCAGCGCGGGCCAACCGCTTGCAGACCAGCCTGAACCTGGCGCTGGGCTCCGCTTTGGCCAGCATTGGCCTCACCATCCCGGCCGTGGCCATCGTGTCCCTGGCCACGGGCTGGACGCTGACTTTGGGCCTGGACATCAAATCCAGCGTGCTCTTGTTACTCTCGCTGTTCATCAGCACGCTGTCACTCAGCACCGGGCGCACCACGGTGCTGCAGGGCACGGTGCACCTGGTGCTGCTGGCCACTTATTTGTTCACCACCATCGTGCCCTAGGGCGCACGCGGCCATGGACCAGTTTCGCCAGATGCAGGCCTTTGTGGCCGTGGTGCAGGCCGGCAGTTTTGTGCAGGCGGCGCAGCGGCTGGACACCTCCAAGGCGGTGGTCTCGCGCCTGGTGCTGGAGCTGGAGGCGGCCCTCAACACCCGCCTGCTGAACCGCACCACGCGCCGCCTCTCGCTCACCGATGCGGGCAACGAGTATGTGGAGCGCTGCCGCCAGATCCTGGAAGACGTGAACGATGCCAATGCAGCAGTGAGCGCGGGTACGGGCGTGGTCAGTGGTCGCCTCAAGCTGAACGCACCCCTCACCTTTGGCAACCTGCATCTGGCGCCGCTGTGGGGCGAATTTTTGAAGCTGCATCCGCAGGTGGAACTCGACATCACGCTGACCGACCGCGTCGTGGACCTGGTGGATGAAGGCTACGACATGGCGGTGCGCATTGCGCTGCTGGCCAGCTCGTCGATGGTGTCGCGCGCGCTGGCGCACGACGAGGTGTTCCTGTGCGCCTCGCCCGCCTACCTGCGCTCGGCGCCCCCCATCACCACGCTGGACGATGTGGCCCGGCACAGCGTGATGGCGTATTCCTTGTGGTCGGGCGGCGATGTGTGGACGCTGACCGACGCCCAGGGCCAGCCCCACAGCGTGACCACCCACCCACGCCTGCGCGCCAACAGCGGAGACACCTGCCGCGCGACGGCCCTGGCCGACCAGGGTCTGATTTACCAGCCTGGTTTTCTGGTGGGCGACGACGTGCGCACCGGCCGCCTGGTGCGCGTCTTGCCAGATTTGCGCGGTCCCACGCTGGGCATCCATGCGGTGTATCCCACACGCAAACATTTGCCGGGCAAGGTGCGCGCCATGGTGGACTTTCTGGCCGACGCCTTCCAGACGCCCACGTGGAGGCCCTAGTCAGGCCTGCATGCCTGCCAGGCCTGCCACGGCCAGCGCATACCCATTGACCCCAAAACCCGCCATCACCGCCTTGGCGGCGGGCGAGATGTAGGAGTGGTGGCGGAAGGCCTCGCGCGCATGCACATTGCTGATGTGCAACTCGATCAGCGTAATGCCCGTGCCCTTGATGGCATCGTGCAGCGCCACGCTGGTGTGGGTGTAGGCGCCAGCGTTCAGAATCACACCCGCCAGTTGGCCCTTGGCGTGCAACTGGCCGGCCTCGTGCAGCCAGTCCACCAGCGTGCCCTCGTGGTTACTCTGGCGAAAATCCAGCGTGAACCCGTTGGCCAAACATGCGCGCTCACACAGCGCCTGCACATCGGCCAGCGTTTGCGAGCCATAGACCTGGGGCTCGCGGGTGCCCAGCAGGTTGAGGTTGGGGCCATTGAGGATCAGCGCTGTTTTCATGGGGACGTCCTTGAAGAAAAACGGTTACGCGGCAGGCAGCGCCGCAGGGTGGCGCAAGCGCCAGACTTTGTAGGCACAGGCCGTGGCCAACACGGCCATGGTCGAGGTACCCCAGAACACACTGTCCAGCCCCCAGTGCTGGCTCAGCTGGCCGCCCAGCAGCCCACCCAGCACACCGGGAATACCGTAGCCGACGATGATGTAGAGCGCCTGCCCTCGCCCGCGCAGGCTGCCCGGAAAGTGGTGCGACACCAGCGCAATGCAGGCGCTGTGGTGGGCAGCAAACGTGAGCGCGTGCAGGGCTTGTGCCAGCACCAGCACCCACAGCACCGAGGCCAACGAGGCGGTGAGCGCCATGCGAAACACCATCACCACTGCACACAGCACCAGCCAGCCGGTCAGGCTCACCTTGGGCATCCAGCGGCTCTGGGTAAAGAACCAGCCAATCTCCACCGTGACCGACACCGCCCACAGCAGGCCAATCATGGTTTTGCTGTAGCCCAGCGAATCCATGTAGAGCGAGAAGAAGGTGTAGATGCCCATGTGTGAGAGCACATGGAAAAACACCGAGGCAAACAGCCAGCGCACCGCGGGTTGCGCCAGCACCGGCCCCATGGGCAAGGATGTTGCGCCCGCCGTGGCGTGGTGCGCCTCTTTCACATCGGGCATGCGGTAAGCAAACACCACCAGCACCACCAGGCTCACGGTCACGATCAAGGGAAAACTGCGCATGCCCACGTGCTCGAACCACGCCCCTGCCCCCAGCACCGCCAGCATGAAGCCCAGCGACCCCCACAAGCGCACCCGGCCATACAGCTTGGTGTCAAACGTGCCGCCCTGGCTCACCACATGGGCCACGGCGGCTTCGGTCATGGGCATCATGCCGCTGGTCTGGGTGAACATCACCAGCAGCACCACGGCCAGCCACCACACCCCGCCGTTGAACCAAAGCCCCGCCGAGGCGACCAAGGCCGTGAGGGCACCCCAGCGCAAGAGCTTGGCGCGTTCACCGGTGCGGTCGCTCAGCGTGCCCCAGGCGTAAGGCGCAAACATGCGCGTGGCCGCCTGCACCGAGGTCAGCACACTGATGAGCACCAGGCTCAGGCCCAGGTCCTTGAGCCACAACGGCAAAAAGGGATTGAAGAAACCCGCGTGGGCACAGTAGGCCGCCGTCAACGCGGCAAACGGCATGATCTGGTGGCGCTGACCAGGCTGCACCGGGGACGCGGCCACCGTACTCAAACGCTGCCTGCGATGGGCGTGAGCGCGGGCACCACGTCACCACACTGCGCGCGGTGGCGCAGCACATGGTCCATCACCACCAGAGCCAGCATGGCTTCGGCAATCGGTGTGGCGCGAATGCCCACACAAGGGTCATGCCGCCCCTTGGTGATTACCTGGGTGGGGTTGCCCTGCGAATCAATGGAATCACGCGGCGTGATGATGGAGCTGGTGGGCTTGATGGCAATGCTCACCTCCAGGTCTTGCCCGGTGGTGATGCCGCCCAGCACGCCACCGGCGTTGTTGCTGGCAAAACCGTGGGGCGTGAGGCTGTCGCCGTGCGTAGTGCCGCGCTGCGAAACGCTGGCAAACCCGGCGCCAATTTCCACGCCCTTGACCGCGTTGATGCCCATCATGGCGTAGGCAATGTCGGCATCCATCTTGTCGAACAGCGGCTCGCCCAGGCCCACGGGCACGTTGGTCGCGCTCACACGGATCTTGGCGCCACAGGAGTCACCCGCCTTGCGCAGCGCGTCCATATAGTCTTCCAGCGCCTGCACATCGGCCACGGGGGCAAAAAATGGGTTGTGGGGCACGTGGTCCCAGCTCTCAAAGGCAATCGGCAGCTCACCAACCTGCGTCATGCAGCCGCGGAATTCGGTGGCGTACTTTTCCTTGAGCCATTTCTTGGCCACGGCACCCGCCGCCACCATGGGCGCGGTGAGTCGGGCGCTGGAACGGCCACCACCGCGTGGGTCGCGGATGCCGTATTTCTGGAAGTAGCTGTAGTCGGCGTGTCCGGGGCGGAAGGTCTCCAGAATGTTGCCGTAGTCCTTGCTGCGCTGGTCGGTGTTCTGGATCAACAGCGCAATCGGCGTACCGGTGGTTTTGCCCTGGTAGACACCGCTGAGGATCTGCACTGCATCGGGCTC
The DNA here is from genome assembly GCA_001795455.1 of Curvibacter sp. GWA2_63_95. GTDB lineage: Bacteria > Pseudomonadota > Gammaproteobacteria > Burkholderiales > Burkholderiaceae_C > Allorhodoferax. The sequence continues at coordinate 49,162 of MGPB01000018.1, forward strand.
ATTGCGCTGGGTCACGTGGCGGCTGGTGCCAGGGCGGCGGCGGTCCAGGTCAATCTGGATGTCGGCCTCCGTCAGTTCCATGCCCGGGGGGCAGCCGTCAATGATGCAGCCAATGGCCGGGCCGTGGGATTCACCAAAGTTGGTGACGGTGAAGAGGTGTCCGAAGGTGTTGCCGCTCATAGTGGCCGAATTATCCCAGACCGGGCCACACGGCCCTGCAGGCTGGAACACTTTATGCATCGTGCTGCAGTGCACCATTTCAGTGTTTTCAGCTTGTTTGAACAGGAGTGAGCCATGCTAGACCGCACCAGCACCCAGTTTTCCCATGTCAAGCCCGAAGACACGCAATTTGTGTCGGGCGGACTGCGTGATTTTTTCTTGTACCGCGATCTCGGTGTGGCCGAAGCCACCCACGGCAAGGTGATTGCGCACCTGGTGAAGGCGAACATGGCACCAGAAACAGGCACCGGTTGGCACCGTCATGAGGCAGATTTCCAGATCGTCATCATGACCAAGGGCTGGGCCAAGTTCATGTACGAAGACAAAGAGACCCTGGTGCAGGCTGGCGACGTGGTGCACCAGCGCCCCGGCATCCGCCACTTCCTGTTCGACTATTCGCCCGACATGGAGTACCTGGAAATCGTGTCACCTGCCGACTTCAAGTCGATTGACGTGGAGCCGGTGTGTGCGGTGCCAGCGCCCACGCCCTGGGCGTGAGCGGCAATTCCGCGCCGGGCCGCCCCAAGCGGAATTAGCCCCTCGAGGGGCAGCGACCCGCGCAGCGGTGGAGCGTGGGGACTTAGAACTCCGCATCCAATTCGTCGATTTCCTCGGGCTCGGCCTTGGCAGCGGCCACCCACTCTTGCATGGCGGGCAGCGCCATGATGCGTTTGCAATAGGCCGCAGCCTCCTTGTCGATGGCCACGTCATAGGTCAAAAAGCGGGTCACCACCGGGGCATACATGGCATCGGCCAGGCAGGGTTGTTTGCCAAACAGGTAGGGCCCGCCGTAGGTCTGAAGGCAGTCTTTCCAGATGGCCAACACCCGGTCGATATCGGCCTGCGCACGCGACCACACCTTGAACTGGGGAAAGTGCGCCTTCAGGTTCATGGGCAGCGAGCCGCGCATGGAAGCAAAGCCGGAGTGCATTTCGCCACACACCGCGCGGCAGTGGGCCCGCGCCTTGATATCGGCCGGCAGCAAGCCGGCCTTGGGTTTGATTTCGTTGAGGTATTCACCAATCGCCAGGGTGTCCCACACATTCACCCCGTTATGCAGCAGCGAGGGCACCAGCATGCTGCTGGAGAGCAGCAGCATCTCCGCCTTCATGGCCGGGTCATCCGGGGAAATCACCGCTTCGGTGAACTCCAAACCCGCCAGCTTGGCCATCAACCAGCCCCGCAATGCCCAAGCGCCGTAGTTTTTGCTGCTGATGGTCAGTACTGCCTTGGCCATGGAAGGGACCTCCTGCGGGAAAGTGATGCCCAAACCGTCGCAAGGCCTGTGCCAACACATTGGCCCACAACTTGCCTGCGGCCTATGCACCCGGCCACAAGCCGCTTTGACCACAGGACCACCATGCTGTACCAGGCCTACCAAACCCAGTCCGACCTCACCTCCCCCCTGCGCCTGATGGCCCAGGGCCTGGGCGCCTCGCTGTGGATGAACCAGACCGAAGGCAGCATGCTGCGCAAGATGGCGGCGGGCATGGAAGTCTTGTCGCGCCTGCGGCTCACCCACACCCGCCCCGCCTATGGCATTGACAGCGTGAAGGTGGGCGAGCGAGACATTGCGGTGGCAGAGCACGCCGTGCTGACCATGCCCTTTGGCACCTTGCTGCATTTCCAGAAGCAGGAGCCCACGGCAGAACCCCAACCCAAGGTGCTGCTGGTGGCGCCACTCTCAGGCCACTTTGCCACGCTGCTGCGCGAAACCGCGCGCACCCTGCTGCAAGACCACGACGTCTATATCACCGACTGGCACAACGCGCGTGACGTGGCATTGCGCCACGGCCCCTTCGGGCTGGATGACTACATCGACCACATGATCCGCTTCACCCAGACCATAGGCCCCGGCACCCATGTGATTGCGGTGTGCCAACCCTGTGTGGCGGCACTGGCAGCCACGGCCCTCATGGCCGAAGACGACGACCCGGCCCAGCCGCGCAGCCTCACCCTGATGGCGGGTCCGGTGGACTGCCGTGTGAACCCTACCGAGGTGAACAAGCTGGCGGTGAGCAAACCGATTGACTGGTTCGAGAAAAACCTGATCAGCCATGTGCCCCTGCCCCACAAGGGTTACATGCGCCGCGTGTACCCGGGTTTTGTGCAGCTCAGCGCGTTTTTGAGCATGAACCTGGACCGGCACAAACAGTCGTTCAAAGACCTGTACCAGCACCTGGTGAACGGTGACCTGGAAAAAGCCAACGTGACCCGGGTGTTCTACGACGAGTACCTGGCGGTGAACGACCTGCCAGCCGAGTTTTACCTGGAGACGGTGGAGAAAGTCTTCCAGACCTACGACCTGCCACTAGGCAAGCTGAGCTACAAAGACCGTATCGTCAACCCTGCCGCCATCCGCCGCACGGCGCTGATGACGGTGGAAGGCGAGCGTGATGACATTTGTGCCGTGGGCCAGACGGTGGCTGCGCAAGACCTGTGCAGCAGCGTGCGCCCGTATAAAAAAACACACCATGTGCAGACCGGGGTCGGGCACTATGGTGTGTTCAGTGGGCGCAAGTGGAACCAGCAGATTTACCCGCGGGTGCGGGACATGATCCACGCCAGTGAAGGTTAGGTGTTCTCGGCTTCGGGCTTGGCGTCTTCGCCTTCGGGCCAGTCGCGGATGTAGGCCTTGAGCATCTTGTTCTCGAAGTTCTGGCTGTCCACCACGGCCTTGGCCACGTCGTAGAAGCTGATCACCCCCATGAGCATGCGGTTGTCGATGACGGGCATGTAGCGCGCGTGGCGCTCCAGCATCATGCGGCGCACTTCATCCATCTCGGTTTCCATGGTGCAGGTCAGCGGGCCGGGGTCCATGGCGCGGTAGACGCTGGTGGTGCCAAAGGCGCCGCCGTTTTTGACGACCGCCTGAATCACCTCGCGGAAGGTCAGCATGCCCACCACCAACCCGTGAGAAATCACGACCAGCGAGCCAATGTCTTTTTCGGCCATGAGCTGGGCAGCATCGGCCAGGGTGTCTTCCGGCGTGGTGGTGAAAAGCGTACCGCCTTTAACGCGCAGGATATCGCTGACTTTCATGGGGACTTCCTCGTGACACTGGGATTGAAACTGAGCATCAAATATAGCCCACAATGCCCCAGTTTCATCCCGATTACCAAGTGACTTTCACCGGAGAACCCCATGCCTGGTTACGCTGACCCCGGCTTTGACACACTGGCCCTGCACGCGGGTGCCGCACCCGACCCCACCACGGGCGCCCGCGCCGTGCCCATCCACCTCACCACCTCGTTTGTGTTCGAGTCCAGCGAACATGCGCAGTCGCTGTTCAACCTGGAGCGTGCGGGTCACGTCTACAGCCGCATCAGCAACCCCACCAACGCCGTGTTTGAGCAGCGCATGGCCGCACTCGAAGGCGGCATTGGCGCCATCGCCACGTCCAGCGGCCAGGCCGCCCTGCACCTGGCGGTCGCCACGCTCATGGGCGCAGGCGGCCATATCGTCGCCAGCACCGCGCTCTACGGCGGTTCGCAAAACCTGCTGCACTACACGCTGCGCCGTTTTGGCATCGACACCACCTTTGTGAAACCCGGCGATGTGGACGGCTGGCGTGCCGCCGTGCGGCCCAACACACGCCTGTTTTTTGGCGAAACCGTGGGCAACCCCGGGCTGGACGTGCTGGACACACCCACCATTGCGCAGATTGCGCACGAGGCCGGTGTGCCACTGCTGGTGGACTCGACCCTCACCTCGCCCTGGCTGGTGCAGCCGTTTACCCAGGGAGCTGATCTGGTCTACCACTCGGCCACCAAGTTCCTCAGCGGCCACGGCACGGTGATTGGCGGCGTGGTGGTGGACGGCGGCAGCTTTGACTGGGCCCGCGCCCATGCGGCCACCGGCCGCTTTGCCGAACTGGCTGCGCCCTACGAGGGCTTCCACCACATGAATTTCAGTGAGGAAAGCACCGTCGGTGCCTTCCTGCTGCGCGCACGCCGCGAAGGCCTGCGCGACTTTGGCGCCTGCATGAGCCCACACACGGCCTGGCTGATTTTGCAGGGCATCGAAACGCTGGGCCTGCGCATGGCACGCCACATCAGCAACACCGAAAAGGTGGTGGAGTTCTTGGCCAGCCAGCCCTTTGTGGGCCGTGTGGGCCACCCGCTGCTGGAGAGCCACCCCAGCCATGCGCTGGCGCAAAAGCTGCTGCCCAAAGGCGCGGGCTCGGTCTTCAGTTTTGACCTGAAAGGCAACCGCGAGCAGGGCAAAAAGTTCATTGAGACGCTCAAGGTCTTCAGCCACTTGGCCAATGTGGGCGACTGCCGCAGCCTGGTCATCCACCCCGCCAGCACCACCCACTTCCGCATGAGCGACGAGGCGCTGGCCGCCGGTGGCATCACGCAGGGCACCATCCGCCTGTCCATAGGCCTGGAAGACCCGGACGATTTGATGGACGACCTGAAGCGCGCGCTGAAGGCGGCCGAGAAAGCAGGAGCCTGACCATGGAAATCACTGTCAACGGCGCCACGGCCTACTGCTACACCGGCGGCAAACCTTTTGATGCCGCCAAACCCACCGTGGTCTTCATCCACGGCGTGCTCAACGACCACAGCGTCTGGATCCTGCAAAGCCGCTACTTGGCCCACCACGGCTACAACGTGCTGGCCGTGGACCTGCCCGGCCACTGCCGCAGCGGCGGCGAGGCGCCTGCCAGCGTGGAAGCCGCAGCAGATTTCATCGTCGCGCTGCTGGATGCGGCAGGTGTGGACAAAGCCGCACTGATCGGTCACAGCTGGGGCTCGCTGATTGCGCTGGAAGCGGCTGCGCGTTTGAAAGAACGCGCCACCCACTTGGTGCTGGTGGGCACGGCCTACCCCATGAAGGTGTCGCCCGCGTTGCTGGAAACATCCCTCAGTGAGCCCATGAAGGCGCTGACCATGGTGAACGTGTTTTCGCGCAGCACGCTGGCCGCACCGCCCTCGGCACTGGGGCCGGGCACCTGGGTATACGGCAGCAGCATGGCGTTGGGCCGCCGCGTGCTGGCCAGCAACACGGCGGTCAATGTGTTCCACCGCGGATTCTCGGCCTGCAACAACTACGCGGGTGGTGAAGAAGCCATGGCACAGGTGCTGTGCCCGGTGCTGTTTGTACTGGGCGAGCAAGACCAGATGACCACGCCCAAAGCCGCGCAACTGCTGCTGGCTGCCGCCCGCCAGCGCGCAGCCCGCACCGTGCTGCACATGGTGCCCGTGGGCCACCACCAAATGACCGAAGCCCCGGAGCAAACCCTGTCCGCCATGCGACAGTTTTTGGCCAGCACCTAGGGCAAGTGCGCTTGCCAAGCGCAAGCGCTCTGCCCGACCATGGCGCACTACCAGTCAGGAGAGCGACCATGGACGCCACCCACACCCCCAGCCCCACCGCCGTGGACCCGCGCAGCTTCCACAGCTTTGCGGAGTTCTACCCTTTTTACTTGGGCGAACACAGCAACACCACCTGCCGCCGCCTGCACTTTGTAGGCTCCAGCCTCACGCTGGTGTGCCTGGCCATGCTGCTGGCCACCGGCAAGCCGCAGTACCTGCTGTATGGCTTGTTGTGCGGCTACGGCTTTGCCTGGGTGGGCCACTTTGGCTTTGAGAAAAACAAGCCCGCCAGCTTCAAGCGTCCGCTCTACAGCTTTATGGGGGACTGGTGCATGTACCGCGATATTTGGGTCGGGAAGATCAGGTTCTGAGCAGAAAATTGGCGCGATGGCGCGGGCTATTTGCTATAAATTAAATAGCTGGTCGAGCATACACCATAAGCACCACAGCCCGATTTCGTATATATCGCAAGTAATGGATGGAGACCCGCGAAGCTTGCGATCCACCACGTGGACGCAAGTCGTTAGCGGGATTAATTTCGCTTAGTATCCATGCAGCGAAATTTGTCGGGTGGCACGCGTCGATGGCTCGCTGAATGTCCCATGCTTAGAGTTGGAGGTTGCACGTGAAGCGCTTATTTTTTTGGACCCTTGCCGCATTGACAGGCGGGATTGGCAGTGGCGCCCTGGCTCAGACCGGGTCGGGTGTTGACTGGTCGGGTTTCTATGCTGGCGGCCAAATTGGCGCAATAGACAGCCGCTCGGATGTGAGTATGGTGGTCGGTACAACCAAGTACCTGGACACAACCGATGCCGCGCAAATTGCCCGCTCCGGAACCCACCAGTTGGGTCAAACGGGCGCGTCTGGCGGTCTGCTCGTTGGCTACGGCAAGCAGTACGGGAACGTGTTCGTCGGGGTAGAGGCCAGCGCCAATAGCCTTTCCCTTCACAAAGAATATGTAACGACCGAGACCTACGAGACGGTACCTACTGCGCAAATGACCCGCAGGAAGACCATCTCCGCAGACTGGATGGCCGGGTTGCGTCTTCGGCTCGGATGGGCACAGCAGAATTGGCTGCCCTATGTGACTGCGGGCATTGCAGCCACGCGGCTGCAGTTGAACTCCACCTTCTCCGACAATGCTTTCAGTGGCTACTCCCGGGCCTCGACATCGGCTTGGGTGACTGGCACCAGCCTCGGCTTTGGTAGCGAATACGCGCTGACCAAAAATTGGGCACTGAGGGGCGAATACCTCTACACAAAGTTTGGCAGTGTCTCGACAGAAACAGAAGTCACGAGCACCAATAACTCCGGCGGAACCTTGGTCCACAAGGCCAATCTGGATACCCAAGGCATTTTCGTGGGAGCCAACTATCGCTTCTGAGGCTGGCTGCGGGCAGCAGAGTCCAAAGGCTTAGACGACTCGCTGCCGTTTGGGTTGCGAGCTCGCGAGTGGGCGTCAGGGCATGGGCGCATTTTGCGTTTGCAGAGTGCAGCGTCCACCGCCACCACACCGCTACTATTTTTGCAGTGCCTCGCGCAGGGTGGTTGCGGGCCAGCGGCCAATTTTCCATAAATTCTCGGTCACGGCATCGGGCTTGAGCAGGGCCGCGCGCATCAGCGGCTCCAGCACCGTGCCGTCCAGGTCGGCCAGCAGCACGTAGCGGGCTTGGGCGCCGTGTGCGCCGGCTTCGCTGAGTTGGCCCACCCAGTCCAGCTCCACCAGCATTTGCAGCACCGGCTCCAACCGCAGCGGGTCTACCTGCAAGGTGGTGCGCAGCTGGGTCAGGGTCAGGCCCTTGTCAGCGCCGGAGCGGGCACGCTCCAGCAATTGCAAGGATTCCAGCGCCAGCTGGAACTGCCAGCCGTGGCCCAGACGGCGGCGCGGCACGCCAGCGATCAGGCTGGGCAGGTAGGCCGTGAGGGCTGCGCCCAGCAGCACGATGACCCAGGCCACATAAATCCAGATCAACAAAATGGGCACTGTGGCAAACGCGCCGTAGACCACCGAATACGTGGGTACCTTGCTCAGGTACAGGGCCAGGCCCTTGCGCGCCAGTTCCATGCCGGCCGATACAAACAGCCCGCCCATCCACGCGTGGCCCCAGCGCACCTGGGTGTTGGGCACGTAGTGAAACATGGCCGCCATGCCCGTGGCCACCAGCACAAACTGCAGGCTGTCCAGCAGCAGGCTCACGCCACCCGGCAGCCCGCCCACCAGCCCCTTGGACGCCGACACGGCGTACGAGGTGAGCGACAGGCTGCCCCCCAGCAACAAGGGCCCGAGCGTGATGGCAGCCCAGTAGATCAGCACACGCTGGCCCAGGGCGCGGCGCTTGCGCACGCGCCAGATGCTGTTGAGCGTGCGGTCGATGGTGAAAATGAGCGCCAGCGCCGTGCCCAGCAAAATGGCCAGACCGGCCACGCCCAGGCGGCTGGCCTTGCCGGCAAACTGGTTCAGGTAGCCCAGCACCTGGCGGGCAATGTTGTCGGGCACCAGGCTCTCAATCAGCCATTTCTGCAACACATCCTGAAACTTGGCAAACATGGGAAAGGCGGTGAACACCGCCAGCGCCACGGTAATAAACGGCACCAGCGCAATGGTGGTGGTGAAGGTCAGGCTGCTGGCGGTCAGGCCCAGGCGGTCTTCGCGGAAGCGCTCGCGCAGCGTGAAGGCGGCGTCTCGCCAAGGGATGCTGGCCACGTCGCGCAGCCAGGGTTTCAGACGTTCGATCAGTTGCATCCCACTATGATGCCACCAGCCACCGCAGGGGCAGCGGCTAACGCTCTGCCAAAGTGGGCTGCGCCTTCCATTTCTGGAAGCTCTTGCGGATCAACTCCTCCAGCACTCCGGTCTTTTTCAGCAGCGCCAGGCGGGCGTCGATCTGCTCCAGCTTGTCGGCACATTTGCCGTTGCGGGTGAGCACCAGGTAGTTTGGGGTGTCGGTCAAAAACGGGGTTTTCACCACAAAACGCTCTTCATCGCCCCGCTTGAGCAGCAGCGCCATGCCGGTGTAGTAGCCGGTGATGAAGTAATCCAGTCGCCCCAGCGCGAGTTTGTCGAAGTTGCTTTCCGGGCTGTTGGACTCCTGGATGTTCAGGCGCTCGCGCAGGTACTCGTCCACCCCACCGCCAAACACATTGCCCCGGGTAATGCCGCCACGCAGGCCCACCAGGTCCACACGGTCCTTGAACTCAAACGGATGCTCGCGAAACCCGAACACCGCCACCGGGTTGGACAGCGCGGGCGTCTTGGGGTAGAGCAAAAAGGCCTCGCGCTCGGGTGTTTTCTTGAGCGTGGCCACCATGTCCACTTCGCCGCGCTCGGCCAGGGTCATGATGCGCGGGAACGGCCCCTGGTAGCGCACCTCGTAGGCAATGCCCAAGTCGGTTAACACGTGCTTGGCAATCTCGATGCTGGCGCCCTGCAGGGTCTCCCCGTCGTACCAGTGCATGGGCGGGTAAGCCGGGTCGGCCGTAACCACCATGCGGCTGCACTGCGCCTGCGCGCCTGCCCACACACCCAGCCACAGACCACCGAATGCCATCCACCGCAGAAGGTTTGCTGCCATAGCCCGACTCCTAGCGCCCACAGGACAGGTCCAGCCTATTCCTATCGCTGCCCGCCAGCAAGAGGGGAAAACCGCCCCCCCGCCGGGGAATGGGGCCCGCGGGGCCGCCCGGCACCAGCATTTGTTTTAAGCTACGCGGCTTACCTATGCAAGCAACCCTCCTCCCCCCTTCCTCGTCCCACACCGTGCAGCTCAGTCGCCACGTGGCAGTGGCCAGCACCCTGGGCCTGATCCTGCTGGGCCTGCTGTGGGAGCTGTGGCTGGCACCCACCGGCAGCGGCACACTGGCCATCAAGGTGTTGCCCCTGTGTATTCCGCTGGCGGGCCTGCTCAAGAACCGCATGTACACCTACCGCTGGGTCAGCCTGATGGTGTGGCTGTATTTCACCGAAGGCGTGGTGCGCGCCTGGAGCGACAAGGCGCCCGGCAACTGGCTGGCCCTGCTGGAGGTGCTGCTGTGCATCGTGCTCTTTGTAGCGTGCACCGCCCATATCCGCCTGCGCCTCAAACACGCCAAGCTGGCCGCAGCCCCCGACGAACAGACCACCCGCCCTGCCCCATGACCGATACCGAAACTTTGCGCGCCACGCTGCGCACCCTGGTGGGCGACGCCCACGTACTCACCGACGGCGACCTGACCGCCTACGAGCAAGACTGGCGCAAACGCGAACGCGGCCGTGCGCTGGCCGTGGTGCGCCCCGGCAGCACCGACGAAGTGGCCGCCGTGGTGAAAGCCTGTGCGGCCGCTGGCGTGAGCCTGGTGCCCCAGGGTGGCAACACCGGCATGGTGGTGGGCTCCATCCCCGACGCCACGGGCACCCAGGTGCTGCTAAGCCTGCAGCGGCTGAACCGCATCCGCGCCATCGACGCGGCCAACCTCACCGTGACGGTAGAGGCCGGCTGCGTGCTGCAAACGCTGCAAGAGGCGTGTGAGAAAGAAGGCTTTTTGTTCCCCCTGAGCCTGGCCGCCGAAGGCAGCTGCACCATTGGCGGCAACCTGGCCACCAATGCGGGCGGCACGCAGGTGGTGCGCTACGGCAACACGCGCGAGCTGTGCCTGGGCCTGGAAGTGGTGACGGCACAGGGTGAAGTCTGGAGCGGCCTGACCGGCCTGCGCAAAGACAACACCGGCTACGACCTGCGCCACCTGTTCATCGGCTCCGAAGGCACGCTGGGCGTGATCACCGCGGCCACCTTGCGCATGTACCCCTTGCCCGCCGCCCAGCTGACCGCCTTTGCCGCCGTTCCCTCGCTGGACGCGGCGGTGCAGCTGCTGGGCCTGGCGCACAAACACCTGAACGCCGGCCTGACCGGTTTTGAGGTGATGGGCGACTTTGCGCTGAGCCTGGTGCGCAAACACTTTCCGCAACAGAACGTGCCGTTTGGCGGCTTGTCGCCCTACTGCGTGGTGCTGGAAAACTCCGACCATGAGTCGGAGAGCCATGCCCGTGCGCAGTTCGAACGACTGCTGGAAGCCGCGCTGGAGCAAGGCTGCGTGTTGGACGCCGTAGTGGCCGAGAACATTGCCCAGGCCCGCGCGCTGTGGCACATCCGCGAGAGCATTCCGCTGGCGCAGGCCCAAGAGGGCCTGAACATCAAGCACGACATTTCCATCGCCGTGTCACGCATACCCGCCTTTGTGACCGAGGTAGACGCCCTGCTAGCGCAGCACTTCCCCGGCGTGCGGCTGGTGAACTACGGCCACCTGGGCGACGGCAACCTGCACTACAACGTGCAAGCCCCCGAGGGTGCCGATGCCGAAGCGTTTTTGCGCGACCAGGAAGGCCCGATCAACGCACTGGTGTACGAGGTGGTAGACCGCTACAACGGATCGATTTCTGCGGAGCACGGCATTGGCAGCCTCAAGCGCGAGAAGCTGGCGCACCACAAATCGCCAGTTGCCTTGAGCGCCATGCGCGCCATCAAGGGCGCGCTAGATCCGAAAAATCTGATGAATCCAGGCAGAGTGCTATCAATAGAGTAGCTGCTCGCGCAATTACCACGTGGTCTAGGGCCATATTTGGCATAAAAATAGCCCTTCCCATCAACCCCGCATTCAGGAGCCCACTGTGGCGCACCTCATTCTTTTGGGCATTGTGTATGTGTCCTTCATCAGCCTGGGGCTGCCCGACGGCATTTTGGGCGTGGCCTGGCCCGCCATCCGCGCCGACATGGGCCAACCGCTGGCGGCAGTGGGCGCCATCACCATCGCCATGACCATCAGCTCGGCCACGGCCAGCTTCTTTGCCGGGACCATTGCCAAGCGCATAGGCACCGGTGCGGTGGTGGCCGCCAGCTGCCTAATGACGGCACTGGCGCTGCTAGGCTTTGCGGTCGCGCCATCGTTTGGCTGGCTGGTGGCGCTGGGTGTGCCACTGGGCCTGGGCGCCGGTGCGGTAGATGCCAGCCTGAACCACTTTGTGGCCGCACACTACTCGTCGCGCCACATGAACTGGCTGCACGGCTTCTGGGGCGTGGGCGCCACCACCGGCCCGCTGATCATGGGCCTGGCGCTGGCCAGCAGTGGTGGCTGGGCGCTGGGTGTGCGCAGCATAGGCCTGATGCAGCTGACACTGGCCGTGGTGCTGTTTGCCACCCTGTCACTTTGGGCCAAAGAACACTCCAAACCACCAGCCAACGAAGAGGCCCACGGTGCGGCAGCCTTCAAACCGGTGCGCCCGCTGGCGCTGTGGCTGGCGCCCACACTGTTTTTGTTTTACGTGGCAGCCGAGATGGGCACCGGCCTGTGGGCCGCCAGCATTCTGGTCACCGACCGCGGCCTCACACAGGCGCAAGCAGGCATCTGGGTGTCGGTGTACTTTGGATCCATCACCGCCGGGCGCTTTGCCGTGGGCCTGGTGGCCAACCGGCTGGGCAACCGCAGGCTGGTGCGGCTGGGCATTGCGGTGGCCACGGCGGGCGCTTTGGTGTTTGCCTTGCCGGCTGTGTTTGGCAGTGCGGCCAGTTTGGGCCTGGTGCTCATGGGTCTGGGTTGTGCGCCGGTATTTCCGTCGCTGATGCATGAAACGGCACGCCGCTTTCCGGACGACGTGGCCCGCACCGTCATTGGCCGGCAAATGACCTTTGCCTACGCCGGGGGCTCGGTCATTCCGGCAGCCTTTGGGTTGCTGGCCACCTGGGCTGGCCTGGGTGCGGTCATGCCGGTGGTGGTGCTCATTCTGCTGGCGCTGCTGGCGCTGGCCGTCGCCTTGGACCGCATGACCTGACACCCGCCCCCCACACAGACCACTAAAATTCTTCCCATGACCAGCACCACCTCACCCCGCCCCGTGCGCAGCCAATACGAAGACTTCATGCGCCATGTGCACACCACGGGTGTGTTCAAGGCCGACCGCACCGGCACCGGTACCAAGAGCGTGTTTGGCTACCAGATGCGCTTCGATTTGAACGAAGGCTTCCCGCTGGTCACCACCAAGAAGGTGCACCTGCGCTCCATCATCCAGGAACTGCTGTGGTTCCTGACCGGCTCTGCCAACAACAACTGGCTCAAAGAGCGCGGCGTGAGCATCTGGGACGAATGGGCCAACCCCGAGACCGGCGACCTGGGCCCGGTGTACGGTGTGCAGTGGCGCAGCTGGCCCACACCGGACGGCGGCCACATCGACCAGATTGCCGACGTCATCAAAACCCTCAAGAGCAACCCCGACAGCCGCCGCATCATCGTGAGCGCCTGGAACGTGGCGGAGCTGAACAAGATGGCGCTGATGCCCTGCCACGCCTTCTTCCAGTTTTATGTGGCCCCGGCACAGACCGAGGGTGGGCGCGGCAAACTCAGTTGCCAGCTGTACCAGCGCAGTGCCGACATCTTTTTGGGCGTGCCCTTCAACATTGCCAGCTATGCGCTGCTCACCCACATGGTGGCCCAGCAATGCGACCTGGACGTCGGCGACTTCATCTGGACCGGCGGCGACTGCCACATCTACAGCAACCACACCGAGCAGGTGGAACTGCAGCTGAGCCGCGCGCCCATGGCCTACCCCACGCTGCACATCAAGCGCAAGCCCGAGAGCATCTTCGACTACCAGTTTGAAGACTTTGAGGTGCAGGGCTACGAGTGCCACCCCGCCATCAAGGCACCGGTGGCGGTGTGAACATGGCGCAAACCACGGGCCCACGCCTGCACCTGATCTATGCCCGCGCCGCCAATGGCGTGATCGGCATCAACGGTACCCTGCCCTGGCACCTGCCCGAGGACCTGGCGCACTTCAAGCGCACCACGCTGGGCTGCCCGGTGATCATGGGGCGCAAGACCTGGGATTCGTTGCCACCCAAATTTCGCCCACTGCCCGGGCGCACCAACATTGTGGTGACACGCCAGCCAGATTGGAATGAAACAGGGGCTCAGCCCGCACAGAACCTGCGCGAAGCGCTACAACTTTGTGAGCAATCTGCAGACGTATGGGTGATCGGTGGTGCCCAGCTCTACGCGCTGGCCGAGCCGCTGGCCCGCACGGCCGTGGTGACCGAGATTGAACACAATTTTGCGGGCGATGCCTTCGCCCCCACGCTGGGCCCGGCCTGGCAAGAGACCGCCCGCGAGCGCCAGGTGGCGGCCAGCGGGCTGGCGTTCAGCTTTGTGACGTACACACGCGCCTGAGTTACTTTTTGGTGGCTTGGTGGCCGATGACGCCACCCGCGGCCGCACCGGCGGCCGTGCCCAGCACGCTACCGCCCCCGATGATGTTGCCCGCCACACCGCCGATGGCGGCGCCCACGGCGGTGTTCTTTTCGCGGGTGGTCATGCCGGCGCAGCCGCTCAGGACCAGCAGGGCCAGCACAAGCCCGGTGCTGCGCAGGGAAATGGATGTATGTTTCATGGAACGACCTTGTTATGGAACATCAGCAAAATCTGATGCCTGCAGTATCTGCAGACCGCGGCCATCGGCCTAGCGGACGGCGCCGCAGATGGCTGTAGGTCCTGTCCTACACACAGGCGGGTTGGTGCCCCATGGCCGAGGCCATGGTTTGCAGGCACACTGGGCAGCCTCACCGCCACCAAACGCCACGCCCGTGCTCACCACGTTTCTCGTCGAAGACAGCCCGGTCATCCAGCAAAGCCTGATTGCCACGCTGCAAGAACTCACCCCTGTCACTGTGGTGGGGGTGGCCGCAGACGAGCCGGCCGCGCTGCAGTGGCTGTCCGACCCCACGCATGAGGCCAGTCTGGTGATCGTGGATATCTTCCTGCGCAGTGGCTCTGGCTTGGGGGTGTTGCGCACCGCGCGCCACACCGGGCCCAAAAGGCATATGGTCGTGCTCAGCAACTACGCCACCCCGGACATCCGCGCCACCTGCCTGGCACTCGGGGCAGAGCAGGTGTTTGACAAGTCCACAGAGATCGAGGCGCTGATTCTTTACTGCCAAACGCTGGCCGCCACCGGCCTGTGCCCTGCGTCAGCCGCCTGATGCCACGGCTACTGGATCAGGCCGTTTTTGAGGCCGTAGTAGGTCAGGTCGCTATTCGACTCCAGGCGCATTTTTTCCATCACGCGGGTGCGGTAGGTGCTCACGGTTTTGACACTCAGCGACATGCTGGTGGCAATGTGGCCCACGGTTTCGCCCTTGGCCAGGCGCAGAAACACCTGCAGCTCGCGCTCGGACAGCTGGGTGTGCAAGGGCTTGTCGCCCCCGTCGGCCAATCCGTCGGCCAACAGTTCAGCCACACCGGGCGTGATGTACTTGCGCCCGCGGTGCACGGTGCGGATGGCCTTGACGATGTCCTCGGGGTCGCAGTCCTTGTTGAGGTAGCCACTGGCGCCCTGGCGCAGCAAGGTGGTGGCGTAGTGCACCTCGGCAAAGCCGCTCAAGATCAGCACCGGCAGATCGGGCGCCCGCGCCTTGATCGCCACCAGTGCGTCCACCCCGCTGTGGTCGGGCATGGCGATATCCATCACCATCACATCCACCTCGCCCTGGCGCACGATGTCCAGTGCCTCGCGGCCATTCACCGCCTCGGCCACCACCGCAAAATCCGGCTGGTCCGCAAAAAACTGGCGCAGCCCGGCGCGCACCATGGCATGGTCGTCAACGATGGCAATCCGGATCATGGGCACGGGAAAATAGTCATGCGGCATGATCCCACAGTTCGCTGCACGCCAAGCCCATGAAAACGCTCACTATCTTCCAACGCAATCCTTGGGTCATGGGGTTGGCCTTGGCCGCTGCGGCGGCCGTGGTCTTTATCAGTGAGGTGTCGTATTGGCGTTCGGCGGGTACCCTGAAAGACATCAGCGACATGGGGGCGGCGCGCACCCAGATCCAGGTGTTGGAGCGCAGCATGCTGGACGCCGAAACCGGCCAGCGCGGCTACCTGCTGACGCGACGCCAGGAGTACCTGGAGCCCTACGCCCAGGCGCTGCAGCGCGTCGATGAGGCCTACCGTGTGCTGGATGCCTATTACGGCACCGACCCCGAGTCCCAGGCCCTGTTGCAGCGCCTGCACCAACTGACCGAGACCAAACTGTCCGAGTTGGCGCTGACGCTGCAGCTCTACGAAGAGGGCCGCGGCAAGGCCGGGCAGGAAATTTTGATGACGGACATTGGCCGCGAAAAGATGGATGCCATCCGCGCCACCAGTGCCGAGCTGCTGGAGTACCAGACCCGGGCCGTGAGCGCCAGCCGCGCCGAGCTGGACGGCACCCTGGCCTTGGGGCGGTTTGGGGTGGCGCTGCTCAGCGCCATCAGCCTGCTGGCCTTGTTTTTCTACCTGCGCCAGTCGCAAGCGCTGAAGCTGCAGGAAATGGAGCTGCAGCGCGTGGTGCAGCTGGAACGGGACCGCCTGGAGGTGGAGGTGACCCACCGCACGGCGGAGCTGATCGAACTGGCCCAGCATTTGCAAACCGCCCGCGAAGACGAACGCCAACGCCTGGCGCGCAACCTGCACGACGAGCTGGGTTCATTGCTGACCTCGGCCAAGCTGGATGCGGCGCGCATCAAATCACGCCTGGCCAGCAGCGCGCCCGAGACGCTGGAGCTTTTAGCCCACTTGGTGGCCACACTCAACAGCGGCATTGCACTGGGGCGCAGCATCATTGAGGATCTTCGCCCTTCGTCGCTGAGCAACCTGGGCCTGGTGGCTGCGCTGGAAATTCTGGCGCGCGAGTACGCCGCCCAATCCGGCGTGGCGGTGCATTGCCAGCTGGAACCGGTGGCGCTGCGCCCCTCGGCCGAACTGGTGGTGTACCGCCTGGTGCAAGAGGCCATTACCAACATCACCAAGTACGCGCAGGCGCACCATGTCTGGATCGAGTTGTGCACCCGCACCGGCCAGGTGGAGGTGTCGGTGCGTGACGATGGGGTCGGCTTCAGCACCGGCACCAAACCACAGTCCGCCTACGGCCTGGTGGGCATGCGCTTTCGGGTGGGGGCCGAGGGCGGCAGCCTGCACCTGCAGTCGCACCCTGGGCAGGGCACGCAGATTTTGGCGCGCCTGCCCCAGCACACCCCCGCTGCGGCCTGAGCCTGTCGGAGGGGTCCTACGCGCGCTTGCGCGCTTGGCCCACACGCAGACGGCAAACTGCCTGATCGCCAATCAAGGCCATGGCACGCACACTGGGGCACCCCTTGGAGGAACCCAGAAATGCTGCACTACACCGTTGTCTTCTTTGTCATTGCCCTGATCGCTGCCCTCTTTGGCTTTGGCGGCATTGCCGCCAGCGCGGTAGAGATTGGCAAGATCTTGTTCTTTGTTTTCCTGGTACTCGCCGTGGTGAGTTACCTGTTCGGTTTCTTCCGAAGAAACTGATCCCCTGGTACCGCCTACCGGTAGTGGGGCCCTGTCACTACCTCCCCCATCCGAACATCCACTCACCGATCCATTGGAGATTTACCATGAACTTTCGCACCATCCTCGCCCTGACTTTTGCCGTCCTGCTCACCCTGACTGCGACCGGCTGCGCCGTACAACGCGGGCAATCCACCGTAGGGGCTTATGTGGATGACACCGCCATCACCGCCGCCGTGAAGAGCCGCTTTGTCGAGAACAAAACGGTGGATGCCGCCGCCATCAGCGTGGAAACCCTCAATGGCACCGTGATGTTGTCGGGCTTCGCCAAGAGCGGTGACGAGAAGGTCACCGCAGCCACCCTGGCCTGGGGCGTCAAGGGCGTGAAGGCTGTCAAGAACGAAATCACCGTCCGTCCTTGACTTGGTGGGGCACCTGCCCCTCCCGCGTTCAACGTCAACACATCACCCAAGGAACACCATGAACTGGAATCACATTGAAGGTAACTGGAAACAACTGACCGGCCATGCCAAAGAGCAATGGGGCAAACTCACCGACGATGACCTGGACGTTGTCGCCGGACGGCGTGACCAGCTCGCCGGCAAAATCCAGGAGCGCTACGGCCTGGCCAAGGACGAAGCCGAACTGCAACTGGCCGCCTGGGAACGCAAGGCAACCGACGCCTGGTTCATCAAGAAAGACTGACCGCTGGTCTGTCGCGCCCGCACCTCGCAAGGAGTGCGGGCTTTTTTGCGTCCGTTGGCAATATTGCTATCAATTCAGGAGCTATTTGCGCAGTATCGACGGGCACGGAGGCTCAAATCATGCCCAAAGTTACCTGAAGAATACCCACAACGCCACACCCAGCACGGCCAGGCGCAGCCAACTGCGCCAGTCCAGCAAACTGTCGCGCAGGTCGCGCTGCGCTCCCTCATCCTGCGCCGATACCAGATTGGCGTGTCGCAGCCACCGGTGAAGCTGGGTCGCACGGTGGTCGCCCTGCTGCGCTTGTAGCCGGGTGCCCCACGGCTTGGCCTGGCGGGGCTGCTGCGCCCGCAGCAATGGTTCCACAGCATCCAACAGGGGGCGGACACTGAGCCAGTCCGACCACACTACGGCGTGGTCACAGCGCGGGCAACGGGCCTGGGCCGTAGGGTCCAGAGGGTGGCCGCAACCCCGGCACGCCATGGCCAAGGGGTTGGCGCCGGGCGGTAGTTGCAGTGCATCCCCATGGCGCACCAGCAAAGCCGAAGCCAGCCGCGGCACATCCACCATGAGCAAGGGGCTCTGGCAGTAGGCACACTGGGTGGCTTCTGGCGTGTGGCTCCCAGCGCCGCATTGCAGGCACTGCAGCGCCCGCCTCTCTTGGGCCAGAGCGCTGCGATCGGACGGCAGCACCTGGCGCAACAGGCCCCGTTCTGCCAGCAACAAGGTGAAGGTTTGCAGTTGCCCGTGTCCCTGCCGGCATTCCAGCGCGGCAGTGTGGCCAAACCGGGTTTGGTTGCGCACGGCGGAAAGCGGATCGCGGCAGCGCACACAGGACATGCTGCGCGGCAGTACGGCACGAGACGATGGCTGCAGCACCATGGCACGCAGCAACTGGACCCAGCCCAAGCCGGAGAGCCGGACCGACTCGAAGGCATCAAACCACACCAGGTGGCAGCCCGCGCACAGGTCTACCGCGACCGATTTGGCATAGTGCCCCTCCAGCGCCAGATGGCGCAGGGGTTGCTGGCACGCAGGGCATGGCGCGGAGGTGGCAATGGGGGTGCGCATGGAGGAGCTTGTAACCCGCGGTGAAGAATTTCCGAAGCAGCTCGGACCCGCATTGGCAAGGTGCGAAAATCCGCCGCTGATTGATGAGAGTGCGTCCATTGTGGCATCGGGCCCGGAGCGCACTGTCCCGCTTCTTTGTACCCACCCAACCCTGCCTACCGCCATGAAACTTGCCACCTGGAACGTGAACTCTTTGGGCGTGCGCCTGCCGCAGGTACTGGACTGGTTGGCGGCCAATCCGGTGGACGTGCTGGCGCTGCAGGAGCTCAAGCTCACTGACGACAAATTTCCGGCCGACGCCTTTGCAGCAGCCGGCTACCAGGCCCAGTGGTTTGGCCAGAAAACCTACAACGGCGTCGCCCTGCTGAGCCGCACGCCGGCCACCGACGTGCTCAAGAACATTCCCGGCTTTGACGACGAGATGGCGCGCGTGATCACCGGCACCGTCGAAGGTGTGCGTGTGATTGGCGCCTACTTCCCCAATGGACAGGAGCCCGGCAGTGACAAGTTTGAGTACAAGATGGAATGGCTCACCGCGCTGCGCCGCTGGGTCAAGGACGAACTGACACGCCACCCCCAGCTGGTGCTGATGGGGGACTACAACATCACCTTTGATGACGACGATGTGTGGGACCCGGAAGCCCTGTTCGAGACCATCCACTGCACCGAAGAAGAACGCTACCACCTGCGCGCGCTCATCGCCCTGGGCCTGCACGACAGCCACCGCCTGTTTGACCATCCGCCCAAAAGTTTTAGCTGGTGGGACTACCGCGACGCGGGTTTTAGACGCAACCGCGGCCTGCGCATCGACCACATTCTGGTGAGCGAAGCCCTGCGCCCCCGCGTGACCGCCTGCACCATCGACAAGACACCGCGCAAAAATGAGCGCCCCAGCGACCACGCGCCCGTGGTGGTGGAGATTGCCCCCGCCGCATAAACAAAAAGCCGACGCATGCGCCGGCTTTTTGCTATTGTTTCAGGAGCTACTTGCGCAGCATCCACGAGGGCTAGAGCCCTGAAACACCACCAATCACTCCAGACCCAGCTCCTGGATCTTGCGGGTGATGGTGTTGCGGCCAATGCCGAGTTTGTGCGCGGCCTCTATGCGGCGACCCTTGGTGTTGGCCAGGGCCGCCAGAATCAGGCGCGACTCGAAACGGCGGGTCAGTGTGTCCCACACCTCGGGTTGGCCCGAGCCCAGCAAGGCCACGGCCTCGGTTTCCAGTTCGGCTTCCCAGCCCTCCAGCGGGCCGTGCGCGGCGGCGGCACGCGCCAACACATGGGACAGGTCTTCCGACTCGTGGGCTGCAGCATGGCCATGGGTGTGCGGGTCCAGCGGCACGTCCTTGAGCTGGGCCTCTGGCGCTGCGGTCAACACAGGTTTGGCCTGTAGCGGTTCGCCAGACTCCGAACGCCCCAGGCTGACCTCGGGCGGCAAGTCCTTGCGTTCAATCACCTGGGCGGGGGCCATGACGGTGAGCCAGTGGCAAATGTTTTCGAGCTGGCGCACGTTGCCGGGAAAGCCAAACCCCTCTAACCAGGCCAGCGCGGAATCGGAGATGCGTTTGGGCTCCACGCCCAGTTGCTTGGCGCTTTGCTGCAGGAAGTGGCGGGTCAGCATGGACACGTCTTCCTTGCGCTCGCGCAGCGCCGGCAAGCGCAGGCGGATCACGTTCAAGCGGTGGAACAAGTCCTCGCGGAACACACCGTCCTTGACGCGTTGCTCCAGGTCCTGGTGGGTAGCGGCAATCACGCGCACATTCGACTTGACAGCGCTGTGGCCGCCCACGCGGTAGAAATGCCCGTCGCTCAACACACGCAACAAACGCGTTTGCAGCTCGAACGGCATGTCGCCAATTTCGTCGAGGAACAGCGTGCCGCCATCGGCCTGCTCAAAACGGCCACGGCGCATGGTTTGTGCGCCGGTGAAGGCACCGCGCTCATGGCCGAACAGTTCGCTCTCCAGCAGGTCTTTGGGAATGGCGGCAGTGTTGATAGCCACAAAGGGGCCATCAGCACGCGGGGAGTGTTTGTGCAGCGCACGCGCCACCAGCTCTTTGCCCGAGCCCGATTCACCGGTGATCATCACCGTGACGTTGCTTTGGCTCAGGCGGCCAATGGCGCGGAACACGTCCTGCATGGCGGGCGCCTGGCCCAGCATTTCGGGGGATTCGGCCATGCGTTCTTCGCTGACCTCTTCGCGCTGGCTTTCTTCCACCGCACGGCGAATCAGCTCCACCGCCTTGGGCAAATCAAACGGCTTGGGCAGGTACTCAAACGCACCGCCCTGGAAGGCGCTCACGGCGCTATCGAGGTCCGAGAAGGCCGTCATGATGATGACGGGCAAACCGGGGTGTTTGGCTTTGACTTTCTCAAGCAGGTCCAGGCCGGAACCACCTGGCATGCGGATATCGCTGACCAGGATCTGGGGGCCTTCATCGTCCGCGGCCGTGGCCAGGGCACTCAGTACATCGCGTGGATTGGAAAAGCTGCGCGTGGGCAAATGCTCGCGCAACAGCGCCTTCTCCAGCACGAAGCGGATGGACTGGTCATCATCTACGATCCAAATCGGCTTCATGTTGTGGCGCACCCTTAATCTTTTGCTATTACGGTAACGGAATCAGAATCTTGAAGTCCGTTCGGCCCGGCACGCTATCCACTTCGATCAGGCCGTGGTGTTGTTGAACAAAGGTTTGTGCCAATGTCAGCCCCAGCCCCGAACCGCCCTCTCTGCCCGATACCAGCGGGTAAAAAATGCGGTCCCTGATCGAATCTGGCACGCCAGGTCCGTTGTCGATCACATGCAATTCCAATGCCAACCGATAACGCTGCTTACCGAACGTTACCTGCCGGGCGACACGGGTACGGAATGTGAGGCTGGCATCACCCGCGGCCATACGTTCGGAGAGCGCTTGGCAGGCGTTGTGCGCGATGTTCAACACCGTTTGAATGAGCTGCTCACGATCACCGCGAAACTCGGGAATGGACGTGTCGTAATCACGCACCACGCGCAAGCCTTTGGGGAACTCGGCCAGGATCAGTGAACGCACACGCTCGCACACTTCGTGGATATTCACATCGCCCACGAGGTGCGGCCGACGGTGCGGGGCCAGCAGGCGGTCCACCAGGCTTTGCAGGCGGTCGGCCTCATGGATGATGACCTGCGTGTACTCGGTCAGCTCGGGCGACTCCATTTCCATCTCAAGCAGCTGCGCCGCGCCGCGAATGCCTCCCAGCGGGTTCTTGATCTCATGCGCTAGGTTGCGGATCAGCTCTTTGTTGGTTTGCGCCTGCTCGGCCAGGCGCTCTTCGCGGTCTTGCCGGGCTTGCTGCTCCAGCGGCACCATCTCGATGATGATGTCTTCCGATTGCTCGGTTCGGGTCACGATCACATGCACGGGTATGGGCTCATGTGCTGCGCGTTTGAGCCAGGCGTCGTAGCGCAGCGCGGCAAAGGCGTTCTCGGACGCCCCTTCCAATGCGCTTTGCAACGACGATGGCTCTGTAAAGAACTCTGAAAAACTGGACCCCAGCAACATGCGGCGGGAGGTACCCAGAGCGTCCTCCAGAGCGGCATTGGAGAACAGTACGCTGGCATCCGCATGGACCACCGCGACCAGCGTGGCCAGCAAGTCAAAACAAGCAAAGCGCTCAGGCAAAAATTCGGGACGATTCACAGCGTGGATGAACGGAGTGGAGACAGCGCAACAGGTGCGCGGGGGAGCGCTTACTTGACAGCGGCCAAGGGAGCGTTGGATGCAGGCACGCGGCCCAGTTCGCGGCGGATGCCTGCAATATCACTCTCATTGCGGGCAATGGCAGCCTTGAGCTCTGCCACCCGGTCCAGGTATTTCTGGTGGTTGCGTGCCTCGGGGCCGAGTTTTTCTGGCTCGCCATTGTTGTACTCCTTGACGAGTTCGATCTGGCGGGCTTCGGCTTTTTTCAACTCAGATTCGAGGATGAGGCGGGCATCGGAGTCTTTGGCGCGCTGGTCTGCCGAATCCACCCGCGGTGCGGGGGCGCCGCCACCGCTGGAAGCGACTTTCACACCGCTGCTGGCCGTTGGCTTGGCGGATTGCACCACGGTCACATTGCCACCGGAAACCAGCTTGCAGCTTTTGGCCTGCGCTTCGGTCACTGTGTTGGTGTACTCGTTGCCGCAACGGTAAATGCGGTCTTGCGCCCACGCAGAGGTGGCGCACGCCAGAGTCATCCAGGAAATCAAAAATGTGGTTTTCATGCAGTGTCCGCGCCAACAGGGCCCAAGCGCTGGATTCAGTATGCGCCAAAAAGTGCCCAAAAACAAAAAGTGCCCCAGTATCCATGCGGATTGGACCGGAATCTGTGTCACTTTGTTTGCAAAAAAAAGGACGGCTAGCGCCGTCCTTTTTTTCTGTAGCGCTGCCGTGGAGGCAGCAGGCATTACAGGGAGTAGTACATATCGTACTCAACAGGGTGCACCGACATGCGGTAGCGGGTCACTTCCTGCATCTTCAGGTCGATGTAGGCATCGAGCATGGAGTCAGTGAACACACCACCCTTGGTCAGGAACGCGCGGTCCTTGTCCAGGTGCTCCAAGGCCTGATCCAGGCTGTGGCACACGGTTGGAACCTTTGCATCTTCCTCGGGAGGCAGATGGTAGAGGTCCTTGGTGGCAGCTTCGCCAGGATGGATCTTGTTTTCCACGCCGTCCAGACCTGCCATCAACAAGGCTGCGAAGCCGAGGTAAGGGTTCATCAATGGATCGGGGAAACGTGCTTCCACGCGACGGCCCTTGGGGTTCGCCACGAAAGGAATACGGATCGATGCAGAACGGTTCTTGGCCGAGTAAGCCAACTTGACCGGAGCCTCGAAGTGAGGAACCAGGCGCTTGTAGCTGTTGGTGCCGGGGTTGGTGATGGCGTTCAGTGCACGGGCGTGCTTGATGATGCCGCCGATGTAGTACAGCGCGAAGTCAGACAGGCCTGCGTAGCCGTCGCCAGCGAACAGGTTCTTGCCGTCTTTCCACACGGACTGGTGCACGTGCATGCCGGAACCGTTGTCACCGTGGTAAGGCTTGGGCATGAAGGTGGCGGTTTTGCCGTAGGCATTGGCCACGTTGTGCACCACGTACTTTTGCAACATGGTCCAGTCAGCACGCTCGACCAATGTGGAGAAGCGGGTGCCGATTTCGTTCTGGCCAGCGCCCGCCACTTCGTGGTGGAACACTTCAACCGGGATGCCCAGGGATTCGAGAATCAGGGACATCTCGGCGCGCATGTCTTGCGTGCTGTCCACGGGGGGAACGGGGAAGTAGCCGCCCTTGACGGTGGGACGGTGGCCGCGGTTGCCACCTTCGAGCTTGGAGCCGGTGTTCCAGGGGGCTTCGTACTCGTCGATTTCGTAAAAGGTGTTGTTCGACTCGGTGCTCCAGCGCACGCCGTCGAAGATGAAGAATTCTGGCTCGGGACCGAAGTAGGCTGCGTCACCAATGCCGGAGGCCTTCAGGTAGGCTTCCGCACGCTTGGCGATGGAACGTGGGTCACGGTCGTACGCCTTGCCGTCAGATGGCTCCACCACATCGCAGTTCATGATGATGGTGGTTTCTTCGAAGAAGGGGTCGATGTTGGCAGTATTGGGATCGGGCATGAGCAACATGTCCGATGCCTCAATGCCTTTCCAGCCAGCGATGGAAGAACCGTCAAATGCGTGGCCGGAAGTGAACTTGTCTTCATCAAAGTGCGAGACTGGCACAGTGGTGTGCTGCTGCTTGCCGCGGGTATCGGTGAAACGGAAGTCAACGAATTTGACCTCGTTTTCCTTCACCATCTTCATTACGTCTGCGACGGTCTTGGCCATCAAATACTCCTGTTGCACGGTTGTAAAAAGAATTGCCCTGCCCACAATGCAGCTTTTATGCCAAAGGCCCCGGCCCCGGCAATTAGGCAAACGTCCTTATTTTGCCTTGAGAAAGCACGCAATTTCGGATGCGCACCGGAAAGAAGCACGCGGGCGCCAGAGGCAAGGCACGTCAATGCACAAATTTGGTGCAAATACAAAATGCACCAAATATGAACACAGCTAGTTACGCACCAATTCAGGGCCTAGCGACATCCCCATGGCGCACAAGGCGGTATGGAGCGCGGCAAACGCCGGCTCCACGGCAGCAGGCGCGCCTTTGACGCCCAGCTCAATGTGGCGCCCCCACTCCGGGTGGTCCACGCTGGGGAGGCTGAACACCTTGATCGCATGCTCGCGCTCCAGCGTTTCCATCAACGGCGTGAGCGCCGACTCCATGGCACCAAAAACAATCACAGAGCGCTCCAGATACACCTCGTGCACAAACAGGTGGGCATACCGTGCATCCAAAACGGCAGCCACCATGGGCCACGCCATGACTGGAAAACCGGGAACAAAGTGAACGTGCCCCCTACCCTGCCCCGCACAACTGAAGCCCGGAATCTTGTTGTAGGGGTTGGGAATGATGTCCGCCCCCTGGGGAAACATGCCCATGTTGAGCCGGTGCACATTGTCCGCACGGTCGGGCTCATAGGGCAGACCCTGCTCCCGCGCCACATCTTGCATGCGCTCGCGAATCAAGACTTCAGCCTGCGGGTGCAGCACCAAGGGCAATCCCAGCGCCCGGCCCGCACACTGGCGCGTGTGGTCGTCGGGCGTGGCGCCGATACCACCAAACGAAAACACCACATCTCCCGAGGCAAACGCGCGTTGCAGGGTTTGGGTGATGCGTTCAGGGTCGTCCCCCACGTAATCGGCGTAGGCCAGCGACAAGCCGCGGGCTGACAGCAACTCTATGGCCTTGGCCAAGTGTTTGTCCGCCCGCTTGCCCGAGAGAATTTCGTCACCAATGATGATCGCACCAAAATTCATAAGACCTCCACCGCCTGTTCAGCGGGGCTTGGCACCGGCTCCAGCGCTGCGGCCGCAGTCTCCCGGCGCAGTTGCTGCAGGGCGGCCAGGCAGTAGTGGGTAAACCAGAGCGAGGAGAACGCAAAAATGAGTGTGTACAGCCAGATGGACAAGGGCACCAGCACGGGGGCCAGCGCCACCGCCACAAAGCCGACCGACCAGACCAGGCTGGGGGCCGCCCCCAGGTAACCCGTGAAAATGCCCATGCCCAGCAGCCACCAACGGTGGCGGCGCATCAAGGTATGGCGCTCTTCGGTGGTGGCATGGTCAGCCAGTGCATCAAAGGCCAGAACGCGGTAGGTGAGCCAACCCCAAATGAGCGGAGGCAGCACCAGCACCAGCGGAGGCACAAACCACAAAGGCACAGAAAGCACCAGCAAGACCAGCGCGGTGAGACTGGCCCCCAGCCCCCAGAGCACACTCAGCAGGTAAGACGCGCCACCGGTGCGCTCCAGCGTGGGAAAGCGCCGTTGCGTGACCAGGCGCACGATCAAGGGCGTCATCAAGGTGGCCACCACGAGCAGGCTGGCCACCACGATCAGCGGCGTGGCCAGTGCAATCACAATCAGCGGCACCAGCACCGTCTTGAGCTTGCCAGCCCCTATGGATTCAAGCCAAGTCCAAAGCTGATTGAGCAAGTCGGACGATTCCAGCAGCCCCTGCACCGCGGCCAGCGCGGGGTCCATGTAAAAGTACCCCAAGCCAGCGATCAAGCCAATCACCAGCAGCAGGGGCAAGAGGGAGAGTCCGATCACCTTGGGGTGCAGGCAGTAGGCGACCGAGCGCCAAAACGCGTCGAGCATGGCATTCATGAATCACTCCTTGGCTTGCACCGCCACCAGCTCTTCGGCACTGAGCCAACGCCATTGGCCAGGAGCCAGATCGGCCGGCAGCGCGACGCCACCAATGCGGGAGCGATGCAAGCCCTCTACGCGGTTGCCCACGGCGGCCAGCATGCGTTTGACCTGGTGGTATTTGCCTTCGGTCAGGGTCAGACGCAGGTGGAACTCGCTCACCGCCTCGCAGGCAGCAGCGCGGACCGGCGCCGGGTCATCGTCCAGCACCACGCCAGCCAGCAGTTTTTGCACCTGGCGCTCGTCCAGCGAATGCTTGACGGTCACTTCATACACCTTGGGAACGTGATGCTTGGGCGAACTCATGCGGTGGATGAATTTGCCATCGTCTGTCAGCAGCAACATGCCCGTGGTGTCCTGGTCCAAGCGGCCCACGGCCTGCACACCCTGCACCGCCGCTTTTTGCGGACGCAGACGCAAGGGGGATGGCAGCAGGGTGTAGATGCTGGGGTAGGTCGACGGCTTTTGCGAGCACTCAGTTCCGGCCGGTTTGTGCAGCACCAGATAGGCCTTCTCGAAGTACTGCCACTCCACACCCTGTACTTTGAAACGCAGGCCTTCCGCTACAAATTCAGTAGCTGCTTGCGCAATAGTGACGGGGGCTAGAGCACTATCTGGCATATAAACCTGAACCAGGCCCTGCTGGATCAAACCGGCACAGACGCGGCGCGTGCCAAAACCTTGCGAATAGAGGATTTCCTGAAGCTGCATGGGCCCTAGTATCGCAGCCACAATCCGATAAACTGCAAATTGTTCCCGCCCAACGAAAGCCCGCCTCATGTCCGATGATTTGGTGTTTAGTGACGAGCAAGCCGAAACCAGCTGCCGCAAGGCCCTGCCGCCCTGGCAGATTCTGGTGGTGGATGACGAGCCTGCCGTGCACGAAGTCACCAAGCTGGTCATGTCAGATTTTGAGATGGACGGACGCGGGCTGCACTTCACCCACTGCTACAGCGCCGCCGAAGCGCGCACCGTGTTGGCAGAACGCGCCGACATTGCGCTGATCCTGCTGGATGTGGTGATGGAGTCCGAACACGCCGGACTCGACTTGGCGCGCCACATCCGCGAAGACCTGGGCAACCTCAATGTGCGCATCATTCTGCGCACCGGCCAGCCCGGACAGGCCCCCGAAGAGCAGGTCATCCGCGACTACGACATCAACGACTACAAGGAAAAAACCGACCTCACACGGCGCAAGCTCATCACGGTGTTTTACGCCGGGCTGCGCGCCTACCGCGACCTGATGCGCATTGAGCAGGCCAGCCTAGGGCTGCGGCGCTCGATCGAGGCTATCAGCCAGGTTTGTGATTCACGCAATCTGCGCAGTTTTGCATCGGCGGTGCTGGAGCAGGTCAACTTTTTGCTGGACCTCCATGGTGAAGGCCTGTGTGCCAGCCGGGTGTCTGCCTACACGGCCAACGCCACCCAGGGCCAATTGAAGGTGCTGGCGGCTACCGAGGCCTACTCCCAGCTCATGGTGGATGAAGAGGTGCGCAACCTGCCACAAGAAGTTCAGGAGGCCATCACACGTGCCCTGCAAGAAAAAGTCAGTCACCATGGCGAGCGTTATTACGCGGGCTACTTCAAGACCAAGGCCGGCAGCGAGAGCCTGATTTACATGGAGTTCGCCGAAACTGTCAGCGCGCAAGCCCGCGAACTGCTGGAGCTGTTTTCCCGCAACGTGGCCATTACCTACGACGGCCTGCTACTGCGCGAAGACACCGAAAGTGCACAGCGCACCACCATCTGCATTCTGGGCGGTGCCATCGAGAAGCGCTGCAGCGAGTCCTCCCTGCACCTGCAGCGGGTGGGAGACATTGCTGCGCTTTTGACCGCGGCTACCGGGGGTACCGAGCAGGAAATAGAACTGATGCGGGTGGCCGCGACCCTGCACGACGTGGGCAAGGCGTGTATTCCCGACCACATTTTGACCAAACCCGGCCCGCTGACACCCGAGGAATGGGCCACCATGCAAACCCACTCCCAAGAGGGCTACGCACTGCTGTCGCACTCCCGCTCCCGCGTCCACACACTGGGCGCCCAACTGGCCCAAGAGCACCACGAGCGCTGGGATGGCAGCGGCTACCCCCGGGGCCTGGCAGGCGAGGCCATCAGCCTGCCTGGGCGCATTGCGGCCGTGGCCGATGTGCTGGACTCCCTGGTCAGCGCCAGCTGCTACAAACCTGCTTGGCCCCTGCAGGCCGCTCTAGACTATCTACAGAACGAATCGGGCCGGCACTTCGACCCACAACTCATCGCTCTAGTCAACACCCAACGCCAAGCCATTGGGACTATTTACGCTGATTGACCGATTACATAAACTCTCACCCGACTTATAGAGCCACACTAGATGGCTCCATTTATAGGGCGGTGTGAGATGTTTATTTCTTTTGTTGTGGGGATTTTGGTAGGAGCCGCCCTGCTTTTCTGGCGCAACCGTTACGTGGAACGGCAGCGTCGGCGCATCCCCGCCAGTTGGCCGCTCAAAACCCGCCCGCTGGTCAACTCGCAAGAGCGCCGTGTCTGGATCTGGCTCACCAAAGTGATGTTCGACCAGCACATCCTGATCAAGCTCCCTGTCACCCGCTTCACCGCGCCAGCCAGCCAGGCCGAAGCCACCCATTGGTACAAGCTGCTCAACGGGGTGTATTGCACATTCACCATCTGCAGTCTGGACGGCAGGGTCATCGGCTGCGTGGATGTCCCGGGGCCCCATGGCCTGTCCATAGGCAACCAGACGCTCAAACACAGCCTGCTGGACCAATGCAGCATCCGCTACGTGGTGGTTGACCCGAGCAACCTGCCGCACCTGAGCCAGATCCGGGCAATCTTCTTGGGCGAACAGGCGGCAAGGACAGGCGCCAGCCAACCTCTGGATTCACGGTTTCAGGACGTCCGCGAACACTTGCACGCGGTCGTAACCCGACGCCGCCAAAGCAAGGGCAGCGACGCCACACCCTCAGGACTCAGTCCGCTGAGCATGCCGGAATTCCCCGAAAGTCGCTTGGCTTCTGGCTGGGAACTCAACTCCTTCGTAAGCCCCCTGGACAGCCGGATCGGCGAACTCAAACCCTGAACCCGGCAGATACCCGGGTATCTGCCACGGGGTCAGATTCCGCGCAAGCTGGCCTGTATGTCCCGGTCGAATTGCTGGATGGCCACCTGTGTCAGTGCATCAGAGCTCCAGGCAATCAGGCTGGCCGGTGGCAGGGTGACTGCCGCAGCCCCCAAGCCCATCAACTGCGCCAACACATCGGGTGACTTGATGCTGGCGGCCAGCAATTGGGGGCCGGCAGTTTGCTGCGCCACGCAGGCCTGCATGAGCGCCCACACATTGCGCCCATCATTGACCAGGCGCCCCACGTAGGGCGCCACATAGTCTGCCCCCAACTCGCAGGCCCACAGCAGCTGCACGGGGTTGGATAAACCAGTCAACAAGACTGGCTGCCCCTGGGCCTTGGCCCAGCGGATGCAGGCCTCCCACTCAGGGGCACACGGCAGCTTTACAGTGAGCTGGACCGACAGGCGCTGCGACAGCGCCCGCAAAGATTCCACCCATGTAGCCGCCAGCGCAAGATCACTGCTGGGCAGTTGCAGCATGAGTTCTGCAAACCCATGGTCTGCCGCTGCACGCAACAAATCCAGGTAGGTCGGCAGGTTCACTGGCAAGCCCGCTTGGTGGACCAGGCTGGGATTGGTCGTCACACCCTGCACGGAGGGGCACCCCGGGGGAAGCCTCCAGCTGCCCGTCTGGGCCGAGTCCAGGTAAATCTTCACGGCGCGGTCCTTTAAAGAATGACGCCTTTGGCGTACATCGCATTACCGTAGGCAGTCGCCTCGCCACTTTGCACAATCAGGCTCGCAGACTTGATTTTTTCGTAGAAGGCAAACCGCTCCACTGGCTCGACGCGCTCGGGGGCAATGCCCTCGTCTTGCAAGAGGCGCAACACCGCCAATTGGGCATCGGTGCGGTGGGTATCGGGCTGGTGACAGACACGCATGTACGCGGCAGGACGCGCCATATCCTCGGCCAAGGGAATCACCGACAGCACGGCACGACTTACCCGCTCCAGCGAATGGCCCGGCAAGCGCACCAAGGGTTTGCCGGCACTCAAAAAGTCAGCGGTGAAGTTGGCATCCACCACGGCCACCCATTCGCCATGGCCCATGGCGGACAAATGCATGAGGAGCTCCGGCGTCAACAGAGGATCAATACCTTTTAGCATGCGATAAGCTCCAAAGAAAACATTTGAGCCCCATCCAAGGCACATTGCGACGAAGGAACGTAAAAATAGGTGCAGTACATGAAAACCCTGTCAATAAATAGTGTCTGAGCATGCCAGACGGATTGATTTAATCATATTAGTAAAATTACTTGATTTATTTAAGTGATTTTTTGGTGTAATACCTGCCCACCACTCCCGATGGTCAGAATGGGCACGCGAGTGCAACTGGGTATCAACAATTAAGGTTTGCGGTGCAGCCCGATGCATAGCGCTGGTTTATGCTGCTGCGCTTGAGCAAGCCACCCCGCCTCGCGAGGCAGACTGGATGAGAGAGACATGAGTGCATCGATTTGGGTATTGGGCGAAGCCTTGATGGACTGTGTAGCACAGCCCGACGGCACACTGCGCCCCTTCATGGGCGGTAGCCCGTTCAACATGGCTCGTGCAGCCGCGTTGCGCGGTGCCGAGGTGGGGTATGTCAACCCCTTATCCAGCGATCAATTCGGACTAAGCATGCACCAGCAGTTGGTGCAGGACGGCGTACAACCCTTGAGCCCCCCTAGCGCCCTCCCAACCTCACTTGCCGTGGTGCAAATCCACAACGGCCAGCCGAGCTACGGTTTTTACCGTGATGGCATTGCAGACCGGGATTACAGCGTGAACGCTGTGCTACTGCGGCTGCAGGCGCACCCGCCAGGCGTGCTGCACACCGGATCCCTGTTCTTGGTGCCGCCAGAGCACCACAAGGTAGTGGACATCCTGCAAGGGGCCAAGTCCCTGGGCTGGACCATCAGCATCGACGTCAACTTGCGCCCCAAGTTGGCCGCAGATTTGGGTCAGTATGTACGTGCCGTTCAGGACATTGCCAAACATGCCGATTGGCTCAAAGCCAGCGATGAGGACCTGGCGTTGCTAGGTTTTGCGCAGACCACACGGGCAAATAGTGCTGCGATTGCCGCAAACTTCATGGAAAACGGCACTAGCCGGGTTGCCCTGACCTTTGGCGCACACGGCGCCTGGCTGGGCATCGAAGGCAACAGTGCCGATGCAGATGTACCGGTGACACGCGTGGTAGACACCGTCGGCGCTGGCGACACGTTCTGGGGAAATTGCCTGGGCGATTGGGTCACCAATCCCCAGGGCGCCCATCTGCGTGTTGCCCAAACACTGCGCCAGGCCATGCGGGCTGCCGCCATCAATTGTGAGCGTGCAGGTTGCCAGCCCCCACGCTATGCCGAGGTGCAGGCCGCGGAGTAAGCTTATTTGTTCTTGAGCTTGCCGCGGGGAATCACCGCAGTCGTGACGGTGGTGCGCACGGGATCCACAATCCCACTGGAGGGCTTGGGCGGCGACGTATCTTTCTTGGGTTTTTTCGATTCTTTGTTGGACTTTTGCTGACCTTTGGCCATGATGGCCTCCTTGGTAGTGGTGGTAATGTCAAACCAGTTTAACTGCCGAAAACCTCAGCAATGCCAAAACAGATTCAAATACAAGAAGCAGAGGTCGAAACTACGGCGATCCGGGCCCAAGGTGCGGGGGGCCAAAACGTCAACAAGGTATCCAGTGCCATCCATCTGCGCTTTGACATTCCAGCATCCTCACTGCCAGAAGACGTGAAAGAACGGCTGCTGGCCTTGCAGGACAGCCGCATCACCCGCGAGGGTGTCGTCGTGCTCAAGGCCCAACAATTCCGCACGCAAGAACTTAACCGGCTCGATGCCTTTGAACGGCTTCATACCCTGGTTAATAGCGTTGCCACGCCTCCCAAGCCTCGCAAAGCAACTCAGCCTACGTACGCTTCCCGCCAGCGCCGCCTTGAATCCAAGACCCAACGCTCCGCCATCAAAGCCCAACGTGGTAAGCCAGTGGAATAGACAAAACAAAAGCCGCCAGCTATTGCTAGCTGGCGGCTTTGGTCTGGGGGTATGGTGGAGCTGGCGGGATTTGAACCCGCGTCCACAAGCCTTCTTCGAACAGTTCTACATGTGTAGCCGTCTGATTTAGATCTCACTCCTTGCATCGCGCAGTGGCACGCTATACAAGACGCCAGCAACCTATTGTCTCGGCCCACCCTAAGTTACCCAAGGCAGGCCCAGCCGAATGAAATTAGCCCACAGCCTGGACGGCTTGCGCCACCCTTGCCCAGCCTATCGGCTTGCTGTTGTGAGCCTCACGTGCAATTAAGCAGCGAGTGCGAAACGTTCGTCGTTTGCAGTTAGTTTGTTTGAATCTGTTTTACGAGCGCATTCAGCTCGACATGCCCTGCTGCGCGTCCGAACCCGTGTCGAAACCAGTGCAGCCCCTCAACCCCTATTTTAGGCGCCAGGCAGCAATTGCAAGAGGGCCAAGGGAGATTTAATTTCGGCATCCGCTTGCCAAGCGCCCGTATCGAGCTGGCTGCCTAAGTAACCGTAAGTCGCAGCCACAGTGCGCATGCCGGCAGCGCGCCCAGCCACGATATCGCGCTCGTCATCACCCACGTAAATGCAGCCCCCCGGGTCCACGCCCAGGCGCCTGGCCGCCTCCAACAAGGGGGCGGGGTGTGGTTTCGCATGGGGCGTGGTATCCCCACTCACTACGGCACCTGCATTAGCGAACAAGGGCATGGACCGGGTCAGCGGGTTGGTGAAGCGCTGGGACTTGTTGGTCACCACTCCCCACGGCAGTTGGCGCTGCTCCAGCGTTTGCAACATTTCCTGCACGCCATCAAATGCATAGGTGTTGTGCGTCATGCAGCGCTCGTAATTGGCAAAGAACTCTTCTCGCATTGCGTCAAAGTCCGGGTCCTGCGGCGAGAGACCAAATGCAATATGCAGCATGCCGCGCGCACCGGCACCCGCCATCGGACGATACCGTTCTGCGGACAGCGAAGGCATGCCACGGTCCAGTCGCATTTTGTCAGCAGCCCCCCCCAAATCGGGAGCACTGTCAATCAAGGTGCCATCCAGATCAAACAGCACAGCTTGGATGTCACGGAAAACTTGCATCAGGCAGGCGCTCCCGGTTTGCGGGTCGCAACCAGGTAATTGACCTGGGTGTTGCTGTTCATGGCATAGCGTCGGGTCAGCGGGTTGTAGCCCAAACCACAACTGCTTTGCAGATCGAGCCCAGCACGCCGACAAAACAGGGCCAGCTCACTGGGGCGAATCATCTTGGCATATTCATGCGTTCCACGCGGCAACAGTCCCAGCAGGTATTCCGCGCCCACAATCGCTTGAAGGAAGGCCATGGCGTTCCGGTTCAAGGTTGAGAAAAACACCCAGCCCCCGGGTTTCACCAATGTAGAGCAAGCCTGCACAATGGAGGCTGGGTCCGGCACATGCTCCAGCATTTCCATACACGTCACCACATCGAACGAAGCGGGCATTTCCGCTGCCAAGACTTCTGCACTAACCTCGCGGTAAGCGATATTGGGGGTTTGGGCTTCCAATGCATGGAGCTGTGCCACCCGCAGGGCTTTGGTCGAAAGATCGACACCCGTCACCTCCGCGCCTTTACGGGCCATGGAGTCCGCCAAAATACCTCCACCACACCCCACATCCAGCGCCTTCATGCCTTGCAGCGGCACAAAGGACTGAATCCAGTCCAGACGCAAGGGGTTGATCTGGTGCAAAGGACGGAACTCACTGTCCAGATCCCACCAACGGTGGGCCAGCTCAGAAAATTTGGCCAATTCGGCCGGATCAGCGTTCAGGGTGGTGGGGTTCATAGAGCAATGGTGGCATAGACAAGAAAAAACCCGCCGAAGCGGGTTTTTTCACAAACCATGGGTGATGGCCGAATTACTTGGCGCGTGTGCCAACTACTTCGATTTCCACGCGGCGGTTTTTCGCCTTGCCTTCTTTTGTCTTGTTGTCAGCAACAGGCTGCTTCTCGCCCTTGCCTTCGGTGTAAACACGGTTCTTTTCGATGCCCTTGGACACCAAGTAAGCCTTGACAGCTTCGGAACGTGCCACAGACAACTTCTGGTTGTAAGCGTCAGCGCCAGTGGAGTCAGTGTGACCCACAGCAATGATGACTTCCAAATTGATGCCCTTGACCTTGCTCACCAGATCGTCCAATTTCGCTTTGCCTTCAGGCTTCAGCACGGACTTGTCGAAGTCAAAGAACGCATCAGCGGCGTAAGTTACTTTGCTGGCAGCGGCGGCAGCGACGGGTGCTGCGGCGGCAGCTTTGGGAGCGGCAGGAGCGGCTGCAGCAGGTGCTGCGGGTGCTGGAGCAGCTGCGGCGGCAGCCAAAGCGCCATCGCAACCGGCGGCAGCAGTAGCAGGAGTCCAGCTGGCATCACGCCAGCATTCGCCGGAAGCGTTCTTCCAGACGTCGCCAGCAGCACTGCGCCAGTTGTGAATTTCTTGGGCGCCAGCGGCAGTCGCCAGAGCGGCGGTAGCGATCAGGATTGCTACTTTATTCAATTGTTTCATGAGACCTTCCTTTATCGGGACAAACTGCAGCCAGGCTGCGACTAATTGTGTGACGCCCTAGGTCTGATGCACCAAAGACGTTCGCACTATTGTGCCATAGCGAAGCGCCCCCTTTTGAAACATCTGTGCCCACCACGTAACTCCGCCAAAAGCTGCTACTGCTTTGTTGCTCTGATGCCACAGCACGGCGGCCGTAGAATCGAGAGCTGTCCATGACACCGTTCACCGTCTATCCATGACCCAGTTCGCCAAAGAAACCCTGCCCATCAGCCTTGAAGAGGAAATGCGCCGCAGCTACCTCGATTACGCCATGAGCGTGATCGTAGGCCGCGCCCTTCCCGATGCGCGGGACGGCTTGAAGCCGGTGCACCGCCGTGTCTTGTTTGCGATGCACGAGCTCAACAACGACTGGAACCGGGCCTACAAAAAGTCCGCACGTATCGTCGGTGACGTCATTGGTAAGTACCACCCGCACGGCGACCAGTCGGTCTACGACACCATCGTCCGCATGGCGCAGGATTTCTCCATGCGCCACATGCTGGTAGACGGTCAGGGTAACTTCGGCTCGGTAGACGGCGACAACGCAGCCGCGATGCGTTACACCGAAATCCGCCTGGCCAAGATCGCCCACGAGCTGTTGGCCGATCTGGACAAGGAAACGGTCGACTTCGGCCCCAATTACGACGGCTCCGAAAAGGAACCGCTGGTACTGCCCACCCGCATTCCCAACCTGCTGGTCAACGGCTCGGGGGGTATCGCCGTGGGTATGGCGACCAACATCCCGCCGCACAACCTGAACGAAGTGGTCGATGCCTGCCTTCACATGCTGAAGAACCCCGGTGCATCGATCGACGAGTTGATGGAGATCATTCCGGCGCCGGACTTCCCCACCGCAGGCATTATTTACGGTATCAACGGCGTCAAAGACGGCTACCGCACTGGCCGCGGCCGCGTGGTGATGCGTGCCCGCTGCCATTTCGAGGACATCGACAAAGGCCAGCGCCAGGCCATCATCGTGGACGAGCTGCCCTACCAGGTCAACAAGAAGACGCTGCAGGAGCGCATGGCTGAGCTGGTGCACGAAAAGAAGATCGAAGGCATCAGCCACATCCAGGACGAGTCCGACAAATCCGGCATGCGTCTGGTGATCGAACTCAAGCGCGGCGAAGTGCCCGAAGTGGTGCTGAACAACCTGTACAAGCAGACCCAGTTGCAGGACACCTTCGGCATCAACATGGTGGCCTTGGTGAATGGCCAGCCCAAGCTGTGCAACCTGAAAGACCTGATCGAAGTCTTCCTGAACCACCGCCGCGAAGTGGTGACACGCCGCACTGTATTCAACCTGCGCAAGGCCCGCGAACGCGGCCATGTGCTGGAAGGCCTGGCCGTGGCCATGGCCAACATCGACGAGTTCATCCGCATCATCCGCGAGTCGCCTACACCACCGGTGGCCAAGGTCGAATTGATGAACCGCCCCTGGGACAGCAAGCTGGTGCGCGAGATGCTCACCCGCACCCGCGCCGATGGTGGTGTGGTCAATGCCGATGACTACCGCCCCGACGGCCTGGAAAAAGAATTTGGCATGGGCAATGACGGTCTGTACCGCCTGTCCGAAACGCAAGCACAAGAGATTTTGCAGATGCGCCTGCAGCGCCTGACCGGTCTGGAACAGGACAAGGTCATCGCCGAGTACAAGGAAGTCATGGCAGAGATCGAGGACTTGCTGGACATCCTGGCCAAGCCCGAGCGCGTCTCCACCATCATTGGCGAAGAACTGGGCCATGTGAAACAGGAATTCGGCCAAAGCAAGCTGGGCACACGCCGCAGCTTGGTGGAGCACTCCTCTTTTGACCTCTCCACCGAAGACCTGATCACCCCCACCGACATGGTGGTGACCATGAGCCACAGCGGCTATATCAAGAGCCAGCCCCTGCACGAATACCGTGCGCAAAAACGCGGCGGGCGCGGCAAGCAGGCCACGGCCACCAAGGAAGACGACTGGGTCGACCAGCTCTTCGTGGCCAACACCCACGACTACATCCTGTGCTTCTCCAACCGCGGCCGCCTGTACTGGCTCAAGGTCTGGGAAGTGCCGCAGGGCTCACGCGGCTCGCGCGGTCGCCCCATCGTCAATATGTTCCCGCTGCAGGAAGGCGAAAAGATCACCGTGGTGCTGGCACTGACCGGTGAAAAACGCACCTTCCCGGCCGACCAGTATGTGTTCATGGCCACCAGCATGGGTACGGTCAAGAAGACGGCGCTCGACGAATTCAACAACCCGCGCAAGGGCGGCATCATTGCCGTGAACCTGGACGAGAGTGACTACCTGATCGGTGCAGCGCTGACCGACGGCAAACACGACGTGATGCTGTTCAGCGATGGCGGCAAGGCCGTGCGCTTTGACGAAGACGATGTGCGTCCGCTGGGCCGCAATGCCCGCGGCGTGCGCGGCATGTCGCTGGACGTGGGCCAAAGTGTGATCGCCATGCTGGTAGCCGAAGACGAGCAACAAAGCGTGCTGACCGCGACTGAGAACGGCTACGGCAAACGCACCAGCATCACCGAATACACCCGCCATGGCCGTGGCACCAAGGGCATGATTGCGATCCAGCAATCCGAGCGCAACGGCAAAGTGGTTGCGGCCACGCTGGTGCATGCCGACGACGAGATCATGCTGATCACCGACAAGGGCGTGCTGGTGCGCACCCGAGTGTCTGAGATCCGCGAACTCGGCCGCGCCACACAGGGTGTGACCCTGATTGGCCTGGACGAAGGCTCCAAGCTCAGCGGCCTGCAACGCATTGTGGAAAACGACGCCAACACCACGGAAGGTGATGCTGGCGAGAGCGCAGAGGGCTCCAGCGAAACCGGAGAGACCAGCGAATAACTATCAATTTGATAGCTGCTCGCGCATATACCACGGGGGCTAGCGCCCTATTTGACACAAAATCCAGCTGATGCAACGCCCTTTCAACTTCTCGGCCGGACCGGCCGCCATGCCAGCCGAAGTGCTGGCGCAAGCCGCCCACGAGATGCTGGATTGGCATGGCAGTGGCATGGGTGTGATGGAAATGAGCCACCGGGGCAAGGAATTCCAGAGTATTTACGAAGCGGCTGAAGCTGACTTGCGTGAACTGCTGGCTGTGCCTGCCAACTTCAAAATCCTGTTCATGCAGGGTGGCGGACTGGCCGAAAACGCGATTGTTCCGCTGAACCTCAGCGCCCTGCGGGCTCCAGCGGGCGGCACTGGCAGTGCCGACTTTGTCGTGACCGGCAGTTGGAGCGAAAAGTCGCTCAAGGAAGCCAGCAAGTACTGCCAGACCACAGTCGCCGCCAGTGACAAAGCAGGCGGATTCACATCCATACCTGCCGCCAGCACTTGGCAGCTCAG
The DNA here is from genome assembly GCA_001795455.1 of Curvibacter sp. GWA2_63_95. Taxonomy (GTDB): domain Bacteria; phylum Pseudomonadota; class Gammaproteobacteria; order Burkholderiales; family Burkholderiaceae_C; genus Allorhodoferax. The sequence continues at coordinate 87,595 of MGPB01000018.1, forward strand.
CGACCAGGCAAGTTATGTGCATCTGTGCACCAACGAAACCATCAACGGCATTGAATTTCAGTCGCTGCCAGACCTGAAAGCCCTGGGCTCCCAAGCCGAGCTGGTGATTGACTTCTCATCCCACGTGGCTTCGCGCCCGGTGGACTGGAGTAAGGTGGGCCTGGCCTTTGGTGGGGCCCAGAAGAACCTGGGACCTGCGGGCCTCACCCTCGTCGTGGTCCGCGAAGACCTGCTGGGCCACGCCCTGCCGATCTGCCCTAGCGCCTTCAATTACAAGACCGTGGCCGACAACGGCTCCATGTACAACACGCCCCCCACCTATGCCATTTACATGGCGGGCTTGGTGTTCCAGTGGCTCAAGCGCCAGGGCGGCGTAGCGGCCATGGAGGCACGCAACATCGCCAAGGCGGAATTGCTGTACGGCGCGATTGATGCCACCGGCTTTTACATGAATGGTGTGGCGCGCGGCGCCCGTTCCCGCATGAACGTGCCTTTCTTCCTGCGCAATGAGGCCCTGAACGACGCCTTCCTGACCGGTGCCAAGGCCGCAGGGCTGCTTCAGGTCAAGGGCCACAAATCGGTGGGCGGCATGCGCGCCAGCATTTACAACGCGATGCCCATCGAAGGCGTGCAAGCACTGGTGCAGTACATGCAAGAGTTCGAGCGCACCCACGGCTAAACACACCATGGCACGCACCCTCCCTGAACTCCGCGTCCTGATCGACGCTGTCGACCAGGAACTCCTGGCTCTGCTGACCCGCCGCGCCGCGCTGGCGCACGAAGTGGGTGAAATCAAAAAGGTAGAAGGCTCTGCGGTCTTCCGCCCCGAGCGCGAAGCCCAGGTCATCAGCAACCTGCAGCAAGCCAACCAAGGCGCGCTCAAGAACGAAAGTGTCGCCGTCATCTGGCGCGAGATCATGTCCGCCTGCCGCGCACTGGAAGCGCCACAACGCGTGGCCTACCTGGGCCCCAAAGGCACCTTCAGCGAAGAAGCGGCATTGCGATTTTTTGGCTCCAGCATCACGCACGTGCCCTGCGCCAATTTTGACGAAGTGTTCCATGCAGCCACCGCAGGTTCGGCCGAGTTTGGTGTGATCCCCGTGGAAAACAGCACCGAAGGCGTGGTGACACGCTCGCTGGACCTGCTGCTCAATTCCCCGCTGCACATCGTGGGCGAAATCAGCCTGCTGGTGCGCCACCACCTGCTGCGCAGCAGCGCCTCGCTGGACGGCATTGAGGTGGTATTGGCCCACCCGCAGGCGCTGGCCCAATGCCAGCAGTGGCTCAGCACCCACCTGCCGAACGCCGAGCGCCGTGCGGTGTCCAGCAATGCAGAGGGCGCGCGCCTGGCCGCCAGCAACCCGGCCTGGGCCGGCATTGCCAGCGAACGTGCGGGCTCCGAATTTGGCCTGCACATTGCGTCCCACGCCATCCAGGACGAGGCGTTCAACCGCACCCGCTTTGTCGTGGTCTGCCTGCCCAGCGTACTTCCCGCGCCCGAGGCATCGGGCAAAGACTGCACCAGCCTGGTGGTCTCCGTGCCCAACAAACCCGGCGCCGTGCACGACATGCTGGTGCCGCTCAAACGCCACGGTGTGTCCATGACACGCTTTGAATCCCGGCCCGCACGCTCCGGCCAATGGGAATACTATTTCTACATCGACTTGCAAGGCCACCCGTCCCAGCCCTCTGTGGCGGCGGCCCTGAAAGACTTGTCCAGCCTCTGCGCCTTCTACAAGGTGCTGGGAACCTACCCGCTGGCCGACTGATGCACACCTGCAGGACCCTTTATGTTTGAACAGCTTGGCTTGATTGGATGTGGCTTGATGGGCGGCTCGTTTGCCCTGGCCCTCAAGCGGGCCGGTCTGGTCAAGCGGGTTGTTGGCTATAGCAAGTCCCCGTCGACCACCGAGCGTGCACGGCAAATGGGTGTGATCGACATCGAAGCCCCCTCGGCACTGCTCGCGGTGTCGGGCGCCGACATCGTGCTGATCGCTGTGCCCGTGTCCGCCACCGAAGCCACCTTCAAGGCCATCAAGCACCTGGTCACGCCCAGCATGCTGATCATGGACGTGGGCTCGACCAAACGCGACGTGATTGACGCCGGCCGCCGTGGTCTGCGTGAGCATATTGGTTCGTTTGTGCCCGCCCATCCAATTGCAGGCAAAGAGCTGTCGGGTGTGGAACATGCTGACGCAGACCTGTACGCGGGCAAGCAGATCATCCTGACCCCCATCGAACGCACCCTCACCACCCAGCTGCAAAAGGCCGTGGATGTGTGGACCGCGCTGGGTTGCCGGGTGCTCAAAATGTCGCCTGAGCAGCATGACGCCGCTTTTGCCGCCGTCAGCCACCTGCCGCACCTGATCGCGTTTGCCCTCATGAACGCCATCTCCAGCCAACCCCAGGGCAAAGACTACCTTTCGCTGGCGGGCCCTGGTTTTCGTGATTTCACCCGCATTGCGGCGGGTGACCCCAAGATCTGGCGCGACATCATGGTCTCCAACCGCGAAGAGCTGCTGGAGCAAAGCAAGATTTTCCAGCGCACCCTGCAGGCCATGGAGCTGATGATTTCCAGCGGCAACGGCGATGCACTCGAAGGCCTGATCGAACAGGCCAGCAACACCCGCGCTCACTGGACCATGGCGTCCAAACACCACAAATAAATGTTCTCCACTGCCTTTCTGGACCTCCCTCCCCTCGCCCATGCGGCGGGCACTGTCATACTCCCCGGCTCCAAAAGCATTTCCAACCGCGTGTTGCTGCTTGCCGCCATGAGCGCGGGCACCACCACCATCCACGACCTGCTGGACTCGGATGACACCCGCGTCATGCTGGTAGCCCTGCGCACGCTGGGCTGCGGGGTAGAGGAATCTGGCGCCGTCGTGCGTATCACCGGTTTGGGTGGCCAGTTGCCCAACGCGTCCGCCAAGCTGTTCCTGGGCAATGCCGGCACTGCCATGCGCCCACTGACCGCCGCACTGGCCGTGTTGGGGGGTGACTTTGAGCTCAGCGGCGTGCCCCGCATGCACGAACGCCCCATCGGCGACCTGGTGGACGCACTGCGCCAACTGGGCTGCGCGATTGATTACCTGGGCAATGACGGATACCCCCCCCTGAAATTGGGCATGCCCGCCTTGAAGCTCGATGCCCCGATCCAGGTGCGCGGCGACGTGTCCAGCCAGTTCCTCACCGCCCTGCTCATGGCACTGCCGCTGGTCGCTGCCAAGGACATCGTGATCGATGTGGTGGGTGAACTCATTTCCCGCCCCTATATCGAGATCACGTTGAACCTGCTGGCCCGCTTTGGCGTACAAGTGCGGCGCGATGGCTGGCAACGCTTCACCATCCCGGCAGGCTGCCAGCTGCAGTCGCCGGGCGAGATTCACGTCGAAGCGGACGCCTCAAGCGCTAGCTATTTCATAGCACTTGGCGCAATATCCACGGGGGCCAATGGCCAAAATGGCGTAAAAATTCAAGGAGTCGGCGCCGACTCCATCCAAGGCGACATCCGCTTCATGGAAGCCGCCCAGGCCATGGGCGCGCAGATTGAGAGCGGCCCCAACTGGCTGCAGGTCCAGCGCGGCGCCTGGCCCCTGAAGGCCATCGACCTGGACTGCAACCACATCCCCGACGCCGCGATGACGCTGGCCGTGATGGCGCTGTATGCCGACGGCACGACCACCCTGCGCAACATCGCCAGCTGGCGCGTCAAGGAAACCGACCGCATCGTCGCCATGGCCACCGAGCTGCGCAAGCTGGGCGCCACCGTGGTGGAAGGCGCGGACTTCATCAGCGTCACACCGCCCGCGTCCATCAGCCAATGGACGACCGGCAGCATCCATACCTATGACGACCACCGCGTCGCCATGTGCTTCTCACTCGCAGCCTTCAACCCGGCGGGCTTGCCCATCCGCATCGAAGACCCCAAGTGCGTGGCCAAGACCTTCCCCGACTACTTCGAGGCGCTGTTTTCAGTGGCATCTGCCGACACTGCCGCCATCCCAGTCATCTGCGTCGACGGGCCCACCGCCTCCGGCAAGGGCACGCTGGCTGCCGTACTGGCCGAAAAACTGGGTTACCACTTTCTGGATTCCGGCTCGCTGTATCGGATCACCGGTCTGGCAGCCACCCGCGCCGGCATTGTGCTGGACGTGGCCCACGAGCAAACCATCGTCAACCTGCTGCGCACCCTGCCCATCCACTTCGAAGGCAGCCACATCTGGCTGGCCGATGAGGATGTGAGCGACGCCATCCGCACTGAAGACGCGGGCATGAACGCCTCCAAGGTGTCGGCTTTCCCGGCCGTGCGGGCCGCTTTGATCGATTTGCAACGTGGTTTCCGCAAGCTGCCGGGCCTGGTGGCCGACGGGCGTGACATGGGTACCGTGATCTTCCCGGATGCCCCGCTCAAGGTCTACCTGACCGCCAGCGCCGCCTGCCGCGCCGAGCGGCGTTATAAGCAGTTGATTTCAAAGGGGATTCCCACTACAATCGACAGTCTTCGTGCCGACTTGGAGGCGCGCGACGCCCGGGACTCATCCCGCACCGTCGCCCCCTTGAAGCCTGCCGAAGATGCCCAGTTGCTGGACAACTCGGATCTGACCGTCGCATCGTCGGTTGAAACCGTGTTGACCTGGTGGCAAAGCAAACGGCCTTTCTAGCCCCGGCTAGCTGGGCAAACTGGTCCCCATAGCTCCTCTCGCGCGTCTGCGCATCGGCTGTGGGGTTCAATAACTTAACCCCGCGGTGCAAACCGCAAAACTCATGTCTGAATCTTTCGCAGCCCTATTTGAAGAATCGCTACAACGCTCGG
>MGPB01000019.1 GCA_001795455.1 Curvibacter sp. GWA2_63_95
GGCGGCGCGGGCGGAGTCGGCGTTTTGTTTGACGGTGGAGCCCAGTTCTTCCATGCTGGCGGCGGTTTCTTCCAGCGCGCTGGCTTGTTGTTCGGTGCGTGCGCTCAGGTCGTGGTTGCCTTGCGCTATTTCGGCGCTGGCGGTGGCAACGGATTCGCTGCCGCTGCGTACGTTGGCGACGACTTGTACCAGCTGGGTTTGCATGCGGTCCAGGCTGCCCAGGAGCTCGCCCATTTCGTCTTTGCCCTGCACCTGCACACGACGGGTGAGGTCCCCTTCGGCAATACTTTGGGCCAAGGCCACGGCCTGTTTCACCGGTTCAATCACACTGCGGGGAATCAACCAAATCAAGGCGCCCCCCACCACCAGGCTCACCACCAATGCCACCAGCATGGTGTTTTCTGCAGCGTTCACCTTGTCGGCCACCGCAGTGGCGGCTTCGGCGGTGCCCTTCAGGTTGAACTGGAGAATGGCTTCCATGGCCGCGTGGGCTTGCCGAAAGGTATTGGGCCCCTTGTTGGCATACTCCTGCCGCACCGACAGCAACACATTGTCATCCCCCATGGCGTCTTCCACCGCCTGGGTACTGGCCTTGGCCACGGCAAAGTAAGCGTCGCGCTTGGCCTGGTAATCGGCGTACAACGCCTTCTCGGCATTGCCCTGCGCGGAGCTTGCGTCCGAATAGGTCAGCAGCGTGGCCGCGTAGATCTCGGTGGCCTTGGCCAAGCTGGACTCCAACTCCTCGGTTTTCTTTTGAAAACTCACGGCATCCAGACTGCCCTGCACCGCCAAGCGGTCATTGGTCACCAGCGAATGTTCGGACAAAAAACTCTTCATGTGGCCCAGGTTCTCGATGGCGGGAATCCAGGAGGTCGCCACCTCGCCGGCTTCGTATTTGACCGAGATGTTTTGGTACAGGGAATTGGCCGCGCTCAGCACGGCAAGCAAAAGAATGGCCGCGAGTCCAACAGTGATGCGCGCGCGGATGCCGAATTGATGAAGGCTCATAGCGTCTTTGGGGTAGTGGGGGTGGAGGGAAGCGAATTGCCGGGTGACGGGAGAACGGATGGCGTGGTGCTTGTATCGGCATCCGGCACCGTTTCTGGAATGCCCCACGTCCCGCAACATGCGTGCCAAACGAAGAAACGCCCTGGTCCGCCAAGGACGAGAGCGTTTCTGGGAATGGAAATGCTATGAATTCAGTAGCTGCTTGCGCAATATCCACGGGCGCAAAAGCACTATTTGGCTTAAAAAGTTTCCCAATCGTCGTCTCCACCGGCGGGGGTCACCTTGGTACTGGTCTTGGGGGCCATGGCGGTCAACACCGGTGCAGTCTTGACGGCACTGGGCGTCGGCTTGGGTGCCACGGGTTTGGACATAGCCGCCCTGGCCGGACTCGCTGCGGGCTTGCCATCGGTACGGCGCTCTGGACCTTTGAAGCCCAAGGCCGGTGTGCCACTGCGCACAGCGGCTTTGGCGGGCACTGGCGCCGGGGTGGCTCGCGTGGCATGGCCTTGGTCTGCCGCCGACAACTTGAACACCGCCACCGTCTGCACCAGGTCGCTGGCCTGGCTCTTGAGGCTGCTGGCCGCCGCTGCCATCTCTTCCACCAACGCGGCGTTCTGCTGCGTGACCTGGTCCATCTGGGTGATGGCTTCACCCACCTGGCCCACGCCCGCGCTTTGTTCGCTGCTGGCCGCGCTGATCTCGCCCATGATGTCGGTCACGCGCCGGATACTGCTCACCACTTCGGTCATGGTGCTGCCGGCCTTGTCCACCAGCGCCGTGCCTTGTTCGACCCGCTCCACACTGGAGTTGATGAGGGTTTTGATTTCTTTGGCGGCTTCGCCGCTGCGGCCTGCGAGGGATCGCACTTCACTGGCCACCACCGCAAACCCCCGGCCCTGTTCTCCGGCCCGGGCGGCTTCCACGGCAGCATTGAGGGCCAGGATGTTGGTCTGGAAGGCGATACCGTCGATGACGCTGATGATGTCGCTGATCTTGCGGCTGGCCTCGTTGATGCCCTTCATGGTTTCCACCACTTCGTGGACCACCTCACCACCCTGCACCGCTACCGTGGAGGCGCTCATGGCCAGTTGATTGGCTTGCCGGGCGTTGTCGGCGTTTTGTTTGACGGCGGAGTTGAGCTCTTCCATGCTGGCCGCGGTTTCTTCCAACGCGCTGGCTTGTTGCTCGGTGCGCGCGCTCAGGTCGTGGTTGCCCTGCGCAATCTCGGCGCTGGCGGTGGACACCGACTCGGAGCCGCTGCGCACCCTGGACACCACGGACACCAGACTGTCCTGCATGGCCTTCATGGCCTGCAAGAGTTGACCAATTTCGTCGCGGCTGCTGCTCTGTACTTGTACGGTCAGATTGCCTTCGGCCACATGGCCGGCCACGTGCAAGGCCTCTGCCAATGGTTTGGTGATGGACCGCGTGATGTAAGCCGCGGCGCCAATGGCCAGGAGCACCGCCACCACCATCGCCACCAGCATCACGTTGCGGCCCGTCAGATACGCCTCGGCCGACGTTTTCGCTGCGGCCACGGAACCTTCATGGTTCAACAGCACCAGTTTGTTCAAAATTTCAGAGGAGCGCTCAAAGTTCTTTTTGGACTCACCTTCGAGCAACTGGCGGGCGCCTTCCGCGTCGTTGCGGCGGGAATACTCCTTGACCTCTTGGTGAATCTTCAAATAGGCTTCGCGTGACGCTAAAAACGCGTCGTAAAGCGCGCGTTCTTCTTTGCTGCTGATCAGTGTTTCGTACTTTGTGCGGCTGGTCTTGATACGCGCCTGGATGCTCTCCAGGTCCTTCTCGATGTTGGTTTTGGCCGCGTCATCCGTGTTCAGGATGTGCTGCATTTCCGTCGCCCGGTAGTCGGAGATGGCGGTGTTGAGCAGGTTGACTTCTTCGACGCTGGGCAACCACATGCTGTCCACTTCCGAGGCACTGGCCCGCATGGTGGCCATTTGCACCAGCGCGGCAGACACCACCAGCACCAGGATGGCCACCAACAGCCCAAATCCGGCATACAGCCGGGTCGCGATCTTCAAATTACCCATACGAAGCTCCTCATCTATTGCCGCACCCAACGATATCCGAAACCCGCGGGACTTAAGGGCTGGTAAACACGGTCAGTACCCCGGTATATCCAAATAGTTGGTTGCGTGCAATCTCGCCCCCGGCAAAAAAGCCCACCAGTGGCACGTCGCCCAGCGCCCGGCGCACGATGTGCAGCTCGGCACTGGGCCCGCCAAAATGCGGCCCGCCGCGGCCCGAGCAGCTCACGTACACCGCGCCCGCAATACGGCGCGCTGGGTGCGGCGCGGCTTCGGCCTCGCTTTGTTGCAGGGCGAAGGCGGTTTCCATCGGCAGCTCCTGCGGCTCCAGTTCCTCGCGCACTTCGGCGCAGATGCGCACCAGATCGGCCTGGGCGGCCTCGCGGTTGCGCTGGCAAAAGGCCAGGTGCGCGCCGGTCTGCACCTGGGCCGCGAGGGCAATGCCATGGCGCCCCGGGTCCAGGCCAATGATGTGGCGCACCGTCACGTCACTGCCCAGGTTGCCGGTCTGGCGCACCAGCGCGCTGTCGCCCGCCACGCCCGATGCCGGGGTTTGCACCAGGCCCACCAGCGTGGCGCGCACCACCTCCAGCGCCTCCTGCGGGCGCTCCAGACTGATCCCCAGGTCACGCAGCATCACGTCCAGCGCCGGCTCGCCGTCCAGGGTGATGACCACGTTGTGGCTCGCCTCGGTGACCACGCGTGCCTTGGACACCGGCTTGCAACCCTGAGTGACGCGCGACACCAGGCCCACGCCCGCACCAAAGGCCACGCCGCTCAGGCCACCGTGCAGCACCCCACTGGCCGCACCAAACCCGCTCAGGTTGCCATCGGCCGCCACCGCAAACTGCACACTCTGCGTGCGGCTGCTGCTAAGGCCGCCAAACAGGTAACCGGTGTCGGTGCGGGCCGCCATCTCGTCAATCAGCTCCACCAGGTCGGGCGTCTCGCCATCGGCGTGCACCAGCGCGGTGTGGGCCTCAAAGCCCAGACCCAGCGGTGCAATGCCCGAGAACACACGGTACTCGTCGCTGGGCAGCTCCAGCAGCATCACCGCCAGGGCCGGCTCGTCAAAGTACTCCACGTTGTTGGCCGCAATGCCCACGCCCACGGTCCCCGACCAATCGGTCACCAGCGGCAGCTCGCCGCTGAGCATCTCCAGAATGTCTTTGGCGTAGGGTGCGTAGTGGTCGGTGATGTAGAGCAGCGCCAGCGTGGGTGCAGACGCATAACCGTGCAAGGCCATCTGGGCGCGCAGCTGCGCCAGCACCAGACCCGCCGCCATGGGCCACTGCGGGTGTGTGGCGTGCGCGTACGGAAACAGCTTCATGCGCCCACCCCTGGTGAATGTGCCGGGCGCCTAGCGGCCGGTGGATTTTTTGGCGGGCGTCTTGCGCACAGCGGGCCGTTTGGCCACGGCCTTCTTGCCTGCGGCCGTGGCCGACTTGAGGGCTTCTTTGGCCAAACCGGTGGCCATGTTTTTGGTCATGTCCACCGCAGTTTTGGTGGTGGCCTCTTTCATGGCGCTGGCGGCAATGTTCTGGAACTGCTGGGTGAGCGAACCCCACAGCTGCAGCGGATCCACCAGCCCCGGCACACCGGCGGCCTTGGCCGCGCCTTTGGCATCGCCCTTGCTGGCGCTGCTGGCTACATCCGACAGGGTTTTGGCCGTGCTGGCGGCTTTTTCGGTCACGCTGTGCACACCGGATGCAATCGAATCCGCCGCCTTGAGCTTGAGCGCATTGGTCACATCGCCCAGGTTGAAGTTCATGCCCTTGAGGGTCGCCAGGGTCATCTTCTGCACCTCCAGTGCCTGGATGGTGGCGCCCAAAGCACGCGAGTTTTGCTCCAGCCAGAAGTGCACGTTCTTGAGCTCCTCGATGCGCTTGTCCAGCTCTTCCACATTGAGGGTGGGGGCCACCCAGTTGGCCAGGTTGGGCATCTGCGGGATGTTCTGGCTGGCACCTTTGGCCAGGTTTTGCAGGAAATCAAAACCCGGCACGAACTTGCCAAAACCCGAGGTGTCTGAATCGCTCATGTGTGCTCCAAAGCCTGGTGGTCAGGCGCTGGCGCACAGCTTACTCCAACGCACGCGGGCTGACGAGGGGAGGCTTCGGACCATGCAGTCTTCAGTACCGGCCATCGACAAGCGCCGCATTGGGGGGCGGCGCACATGGTGCAGCGCGGATACCGGGCCTTATTTGTGCGCACCGTGTCCGTCTTTGGGCGCCATGGCCGCACCGGCAGGCGCGGTTTGCAACACCGGAACCCGGATCTCCGATTTGCGCTCAACCCCCTTGGCGTCCTTGAACACCAGGGTCAGGGGGATGGTGGTGTCTTTCTGCAGGGGCAGCTTCAGGTCCAGCAGCATCACGTGGTAGCCACCGGGTTTGAGCTCCACGGCTTGGCCCGCAGGCAAGTCCAAAGCGGGCACCGCGCGCATTTTCATGATGTCACCGTCCATCTTCATCTCATGCACTTCGGCCACTCCGGCCACCGGGGACGAGGCCGACACCAGTTTGGCGTCGTCTTTGGCCGTCAATGTCATGAAGGCGCCGCTGGCCTTTTGGCCTTGCACGGTGGCGCGGGCCCAGGCGTTTTTGACCTCGACGGTTTGGGCCCACAGGCTGGTGGACAGGCAGGCAGCCACGAGGGCAGCGGTACTCAGGCGAACACGGTTCATACAAAGCTCCTTGGAAAAATCAGTGGGCATGGCCGCCAGCGGCTTGCACGTCCAGTACATCGAGACGGGCCGCAGGCGACTTCATGCTGTGGGCGTCCTGGCCCGCGGCGGGGACTTCCACCCAGGCGTTGACACCCTTGGTGCAGCGCTGTACCACCTTGAACCACAGGGTTCCCGGCTTTTGGGGGGTGGTGCCACGCAACACAAATTCGTCGTAGTGCGCGTCCGGCAAGGCGTCAGCCACCTGGTTGACGGTCCAGATGATTTCCTGCACGCCCTCCGTGAACTTTTTGCCGTGGGCCTCGTACGGTGTGGCCAGCTTGCCGACCTGGGTGCTCACGGTCCAGCCGGGCTTGACCATGGGCTGGGCGCCGTTAAAACCGTCGGGCAGGCTGACCTGGATAGCCGTCGTGGCCGCGCCGTCACAGCCGTGCCCCACCCGCAGTACGGCCTTGTAGCCAGCGCCGGCCGCAGCCGCCGGGTCTTCCAGGGTTACATGGCCAAATGCAGCCGTAGCGCCCATGAATACTGCGCAGACAGCTATAGATTGAATAGCACTTTTCATTCTCAACTCCGAAACTGGCACGCCACAGCAGCGCTGAAGCAGCCTGGGAACACACCAAAAATTTACGAGAAAAAACAAGACAGGCCCACAAGGGGCCAGGAGACGCCGCATACGCGTCAGCCTGGAGAGGCCGACCGTGCGACTTAGACGCGTGCGGGAGGGGCGCGGGCGGAAGCCGGGTCCGCCGTGCGCCAAGTGATGTGGCGAGGGGGTCCGGTGCGCAGCACATCGGTCACAGCCACCGACAGCGCCAAGGCGTCAGCGCTGGCAGGTGGTACACCGACCGGCAAACACATCACACAGTCCAGGGTGTGCGCCATAGCAGCAGGCGCGCCGCCGTCCGCAGCATCGGCCGCCACCAGCTTGACGCTGCCACCGGCACTGCACACCAGCGAAAGCGCCTGGGGATTGACCACCGGCGCCGCCACCGCCACCCCGACGGCCAAGACAAAACACGCCAACATCCAACGGATGAGGGCGCGTGATTGGCGCAGGGATTGCAGGCTGAACATGGCAGGAATTATGGCCCAAGACACACCGCGCGACGAACAGCAGGCTTGATTCGCATCAAAGACGCACGCCGCCGGCAGGCGGACCATGGAGGCTGAAAACACCCCTTCGGGCGTTTCACGAAAGATGCCATGACCACCCTCGACACCCAGTCTCTTGAAGCCACACTGACCCACAAACGCAGCGGTTTGCTGGCCCAACTCGCGGCCCTGCGCGGCGGCGCCCCCAGCCGCGCCGAAGCGTCCGAGGCCCACTTTGCGCACCGCGAGGACTCCCAGGCCCAGACGGCCACCGAGCGGGACCTGGAATTTGCACTGGACGACCACGAAAGCACCGAACTGCGCCGCGTGAACGCAGCCCTGCAGCGCCTGGCCAATGGCAGCTACGGCCTGTGCGCCGACTGCGGCGTGGCCATTGCCCCGGCACGCCTGCAAGCGGCACCGGAAGCCGAGCGCTGCGTCCCCTGCCAGGAGGCACTGGAACGCACCTGAACTGCTATTCTCCGGGGCACTGAGAACCTTGCTGCCCACAAGGCAGCCCTGCCCCCATGATGAATTACACCTTTGTCTCCGCCACCATCCTGCTGATCCTGATCACCGATCCGATTGGCAACATCCCGATCTTTGCGAATGCGCTCAAACACGTGGCGCCCGAGCGGCGGGCCAAGGTCATCCTGCGCGAGATCCTGATTGCGTTTGCGCTGCTCTTGACCTTCATGTTTGTAGGCGAGAGCTTCTTGCGTGTGATGAACCTCAGCGAGCTGTCGCTGCAAATCGGCGGCGGCGTGATCCTGTTTTTGATCGCCCTGCGCATGGTGTTTCCGCCGGCGGCCGCCACCGAGGGCGAAATCATGACCGAACCGCTGATCGTGCCGCTGGCGATTCCGGCCGTGGCCGGCCCGTCGGCACTGGCCACGGTGCTGCTGCTGGTGTCGCAGCAGCCGGACCGGCGCATGGAATGGATTGGTGCGCTGTGTGTGACCATGCTGGTCAGCGCCGTGGTGCTGGTATCGGCCGAGCGCATCCAGCGCATCATCGGCGACCGCCTGGTGGTGGCCGCCGAGCGCCTGATGGGCCTGGTGCTGGTGTCGGTGGCGATCGAGATGATGCTGCGCGGGGTGAAGACCTTTGCCGTGCAGCTCTCAGCCGCCACTTAAGGTAGCAGGCCCAGCCCCTGCGCATGGTGGCGCAGGTGGTCTTCCATGAAGGTGCTGATGAAGTAGTAGCCGTGGTCGTAACCCGCGTGGCGGCGCAGCGTGAGCGGCTGGCCGGCGGTGGCGCAGGCGGCTTCAAACAGATGCGGGTGCAGCTGCACTTCGAGAAACTTGTCCGCCAAGCCCTGGTCCACCAGAATGCCCTGCACCAACAGCGGCGTGCTGCGCCGGCCCATCAGGGCCGAGGCATCGTGCGCAACCCAGGCCTCACGGTCCTCGCCCAGGTAGCCCGCAAACGCCTTGTGCCCCCAGGGGCACTGGCTGGGGGCGCAAATAGGCGCAAAGGCGGAGAGGCTCTTGAAACGCAAGGGGTGGCGCAGCGCCAGCGTGAGCGCGCCGTGGCCGCCCATGGAGTGGCCAAACAGGCCCAGGCGGTGCACGTCGACCGGCAGGTGCTCGCCCACCAGTGGCAGCAATTCCTCCAGCAGATAACTTTCCATGCGGAAGTGCGGCGCCCAGGCGGTCTGGGTCGCGTCCAGGTAAAAGCCTGCCCCCACGCCAAAGTCCCACGACTCCGTTTCGCCCGGCACACCGGCGCCGCGCGGGCTGGTGTCGGGGGCTATCAGCGCCAGCCCCAAGGCCGCGGCCACCCGCTGTGCGCCGCCCTTGGCCATGAAGGTTTCCTCAGTGCAGGTCAGGCCGGCCAGGTACATGACGGCGGGCACCGCGCCCTGTTGGGCCTGTGGCGGCAGGAACACCGAGAAGCGCATGGGCAGGCCAATGACGCGGGAGGCATGCTGGTAATAACGCTGCACGCCGCCAAAGCAGGCGTGTTCGCTGACGAGTTCAAGGGCAGAGGATGGCATCAATTGCTATCAAAAAAGAAGCTGCTTGCGCAATAACCACGCGGGCTAGAGGCCTGTTTCAATCAATAAATGACAACACCGCGAATCGACTCACCGCGCTTCATCAGGTCAAAGCCCTTGTTGATGTCTTCCAGCTGCATGGTGTGGGTGATCAGGCTGTCGATGTTGATCTTGCCTTCCATGTACCAGTCCACGATCTTGGGCACATCGGTGCGGCCGCGTGCGCCGCCAAAGGCCGAGCCTTCCCACTTGCGGCCGGTGACCAGCTGGAACGGACGTGTGGAGATTTCGGCACCGGCCTCGGCCACGCCGATGATGATGCTGCGGCCCCAACCCTTGTGGGTGCACTCCAGCGCCTGGCGCATGACCTTGGTGTTGCCGATGCACTCGAAGCTGTAGTCAGCGCCGCCATCGGTCAGTTGCACGATGGCATCCACGATGTTGCCGCCTGCGGCCTCAATGTCCTTGGGGTTCAAAAAGTGCGTCATGCCGAACTGGCGGGCCATGGCTTCGCGCTCGGGGTTCAGGTCCACGCCGATGATCTTGTCGGCGCCCACCATCTTCAGGCCCTGGATCACATTCAGGCCAATACCGCCTAGGCCAAACACCACGGCGTTGGCACCGGCTTCCACCTTGGCGGTGAAGATCACCGCACCGATGCCGGTGGTCACACCGCAGCCGATGTAGCAGACCTTGTCAAACGGTGCGTCTTCGCGGATCTTGGCCAGCGAGATTTCGGGCGCCACGGTGTAGTTGCTGAAGGTGCTGGTGCCCATGTAGTGGAAGATGGGATCGCCATTCAGGCTGAAGCGGCTGGTCGCGTCGGGCATCAGGCCTTTGCCCTGGGTGCCACGGATCAGCTGGCACAGGTTGGTCTTGCGCGAAAGGCAAAACTTGCAGGTGCGGCACTCGGGTGTGTAGAGCGGAATGACGTGGTCGCCCTTTTTGAGCGTGGTCACGCCGGGGCCTACGTCCACCACAATGCCCGCGCCTTCGTGGCCCAGGATGGCGGGGAAGATGCCTTCGGGGTCCGCACCGCTGAGCGTGTAGTAATCGGTGTGGCAAATGCCGGTGGCTTTGATTTCCACCAACACTTCACCGAATTTGGGGCCTTGCAGGTCCACGGTTTCGATGGTCAGGGGTTGGCCTGCTTTCCAGGCAACGGCGGCGCGTGTTTTCATTCGGAGGTCTCGGTAGAAGAATCGGGGGCGCTCTCGGTGGAGGGCGCGGGCGTGGGGTCGGCAGACACCGGCGCGGCAGTATCGCCAGAAACGGATGCCGCAGCAGCGCCTGGGGCTGTTCGGCCCCGGCTCTCGGGTGGCACCACTTCCTGCAAGATGGCGCCAAACACGCTCTGCCCGTCGCGGCCTTTCACCTCGATGCGGATGGTGTCGCCGTACTGCATGTACTCGGTGCTGGGCTGGCCGTCCTGGAGGGTTTCCATCGCACGCTTCTCTGCAATGCAGCTGTAGCCGTTGGGCCAGTCGGTGCGGTTTTTGCGCGCCACGCCCTTGTTGCTGATGGTGCCCGAGCCAATGATGGAGCCGGCGCGCACGCGGCGAGTCTTGGCCAAGTGGGCAATCAGCTGGCCGAAGTGGAATGTCATGTCGGTACCGGCCTCACACATGCCGACCTTGCGGCCATTCCAGGTGCACTGCACGGGCAGGTGCACGCGACCACGCGCCCAGGCATCGCCCAGTTCGTCGGGCGTGATGGCCACCGGGCCAAAAGCGGTGGCGGGTTTGCTCTGCACAAAACCGAAGCCCTTGGCCAGTTCGTCAGACACCAGGTTGCGCAGCGTCACATCGTTGGCCAACACCACGAGGCGCACCGCGTCGATGGCGCGGTCGCTGGGGCAGCCCAGGGGCACGTCGCCGGTGATCACCGCCAGTTCCGCCTCAAAGTCCACGCCCCAGGCCAGGTTGGCGCAGACGATGTCGGCCTGCGGGCCGGCCAAGTCGTCGCTGCCGCCCTGGTACATCAGCGGGTCGGTGGCAAAACTCTCGGGCACCTCGGCGCCACGCGCCTGGCGCACCAGCTCCACATGGTTCAGGTAGGCCGAGCCATCGGCCCACTGGTAGGCGCGCGGCAGCGGTGCCAAACACTGGGCCGGGTCAAACGGGAAGGCATGGCGCGCGCGGCCCTGGTTCAGCAGGACATAGAGGTCTTCGAGCTGGGGAGCGAGGTAATTCCAGTCGTCCAGCACCTGCTGCAGGCGGTTGGCGATGTGGGTCGCGTAGTGCGCCTGGCTCAGGTCGCGGGATACGACCACCAGCTGCCCGTCGCGGGAGCCGTCTTGGTAGGTAGCGAGTTTCATGCGGGCATTTTCGCCGGGTTTGGCGTAGGGCCTGCCAGCTGTCTACCGTACACTGGACTTTTGCGTTGTACCCAGCATGTCTTTGGCGTTACGTCCGATCGCACACTCCGCCACCCCGCGCCCCACCTGGCCCCTCAAAGGACTGGCGCTGGTGCTGGCTGCGGTGCTGGGCTTGCACGCGTGGTTGCTGGTTGGCATGCCGCTGCCCGCGCCCTGGACCACGCACGAGGCACCACAAGAAGCAGGCGCCATCGCCATGCAAACCCGGGTGCTGTCGCCTGCAGCAGCCACACCCGTAGTAGTGCCCCCCACGCCCCCGGCCCCACAGCCCCCCGCGCCCGCGCCGGTACGTCCTGCGGCAGCGCAGGCCAGCCCCACAACCACTGTCGCGACCGAAAATTTACAGCCTTTTATGGCTACAGCCTCCGCAGAATCTGCGCCAACAGCTCCTGAATTCATAGCAGAGCCGCCGCGCACCCGGATGGCAGAGCCCTCTGCCATGGCAACCCCGGAACCAGAGGAAGAGGAACGTCCGCAGCGTTACGCCTTTCCGCCCCCGGTGCGCCTGAACTATGACGTCTGGGCGCTCACCAGTGGCAACCGCAACACCGGGGGCGCCCAACTCAGCTGGCAGCACGACGGCAGCAGCTACCAGGCCAGCCTGCTTGCCACCAAGTTCCGGTTCCAGCTGCGGCAGTGGGCCAGCAAGGGCGCACTGACCGAGGCCGGCCTGGCCCCCCTGCGTTTTGGCGACAAGGGCCGCAGCAGTGAGGTTGCTGCGCACTTTGTGCGCGAGGAAGGCAAAGTCATCTTCAGCGCCAACACGCCCGAGGTGCCCTTGCTGCCCGGTGCGCAAGACCACCTCAGCGTGTTCGTCCAACTGGCCAGCCTGTGGGCCGGTGAGCCGCAGCGCTATGCGGCGGGTGACAGCATCAGCTTCCAGTCCATCGGACCGCGGCACAGCGAAACATGGACCTTTGTGGTCTCGTCCGAAGAACCCATCACCGTGCCAGGGGGCACCTTTCCCGCCGTCAAGCTCACGCGCGAGCCCAGCGGCGACTACAGCACCAAAGCCGAACTCTGGCTGGCCCCCAAGCTGGACTACCTGCCCGCCCACATCCGCCTGTCCGAGAGCAACGGCAACGTGCTGGACATGCTGTGGACCGACAGTCAATCCCCCTGAACACTGCCCATGCCCCCTGCCGCACTCCGCCACCGTCTGACCGCGCCCCTGCTGGCGTGTGCCCTGGCCGTGCTGCCAGCCTTCTCTGGCGCACAAAGCGTGGCCGTGCCCGCCCCGGTGCGCCTGAGTTATGACTTTGAGGGCGTGATCTCCTCGCCCTATACCGGCAGCGCCGAGCTGCTCTGGCAGCACGAGGGTGGCAACTACACCTCGCAACTCGTGGTGCGCAAATTTGGCCTGAGCCTGCAAACCTGGACCAGCAAAGGCGCACTCACTGCCCAAGGGCTGGAGCCGCTGCGCTTTGTCAGCAAGCGCCTGGGCAAGGAAGAA
This sequence comes from Curvibacter sp. GWA2_63_95, assembly GCA_001795455.1. Classification (GTDB taxonomy): domain Bacteria; phylum Pseudomonadota; class Gammaproteobacteria; order Burkholderiales; family Burkholderiaceae_C; genus Allorhodoferax. Next base: position 12,667 of record MGPB01000019.1, read on the forward strand.
GTCAGTGCGCATTTCCTGCGGCCTCTGGGCAAAATCGCCTTCAGCGCCAACACGCCCGAGGCCCCGCTGGAGGACGGCGCGCAGGACCAGCTCAGTGTCTTTATGCAGTTGGCCAGCCTGCTGGCCGGCAAGCCCCCACAGTGGACACCGGGCAAAACTGTGACCTTCCAGGCCGTGGGCGACCGTTATGCCGAGAGCTGGACCTTCAAGACCGATGCGCTGGAACCCATCCGGGTACCGGGCGGCACCTTTCCCGCCATCAAGCTGACCCACAAACCCACGGCCGAGCGCAGCCAGAAGCTGGAGCTCTGGTACGTGCCCAGCGTGGGGTATTTGCCACTGCGCATCCGCATTACGGAATCCAACGGCGACTTTCTCGATTTGTTGTGGGCCAGCAGCCAAAAACCCTGAGTTTTTCGCTGCGGCGCGGTTTTCCTGCTACTCTTGAAACCGCAAAGATGACACCCATTTGGCATGTATCTCTCGCTGGAAAATACTATGCACACCCTGTACGACTCTGAATCCTTCTCCGTCACCCACATGCTGGCCAACGGCGAGCATGTGGGTGTGCACACCGAAAAAACCGAGCGCCACCCCCAGGGAGTGCCCATGCTGGCGCGCCATGGTTTTGAGATTGTGGACAAGCGCTCCAACAAAGAGGTCTACCTCGATGGCTCCTGGGCGGAGTTGTTCCAGCAACACATCCAGGCTTGGCAGGTGAACACGCCCACCCAGGAAGAGGTGGAAGACACGCTGGACCAGTACGCCGTGCTGGCGCAAAACCCGGTGGTGGTGCACTAACCCTGTCACGCGCTTCCCGACCAGGGGCTCTTCGGAGCCCCTTTTGCATAAGGGTGGGCGGGGAACTGCGACAATCTCGCCCCATGAGCCAGACTTACATCCTCACGTTTTCCTGCCCCGACCGCCTCGGTCTGGTGCACGCCGTTTCGGGCTTTTTGCTGGAGCGCGGCGGCAATATCGAAGAAGCCGCCCAGTACAACGACCCCGATACCGGCCTGTTTTTCATGCGGGTGCAGTTCAGCTGCAGCCAGCTCAGCCACGCCGAGCTGCGCGCCCAACTGGGCAGCTTTGCCGAGCCGCTGCAGCTGCAGTGGAGCCTGCACGCCACAGCCCAGGCCATGCGCACCGTCCTCATGGTCAGCAAGGAAGGCCATTGCCTGAACGACCTGCTGTTCCGCTGGAAGAGTGGCCTGCTGCCGTTGGACATCCGCGCCATCGTCTCCAACCACCGCGAGTTCTACCAATTGGCGGCCAGCTACAACGTGCCGTTTCACCACATTCCGGTGACGGCCGCTACCAAGGCCCAGGCAGAAGCCAAGGCCTACGAGGTGATCGAGTCCGAAGGGGCCGAGCTGGTGGTGCTGGCGCGTTACATGCAGATCCTGAGCGACGACCTGTGCCGCAAGTTGTCCGGCCGCGCCATCAACATCCACCACAGCTTTTTGCCCAGTTTCAAGGGCGCCAAGCCCTACTACCAGGCGCATGACCGCGGCGTGAAGTTGATTGGTGCGACCGCCCATTACGTGACGGCGGACCTGGACGAGGGCCCCATCATCGAGCAGGACGTGGCCCGCGCCGACCACAGCAAGACAGTGGAAGACCTGACCGCCATGGGCCGTGATACCGAGAGCCAGGTACTGGCGCGCGCAGTCAAGTGGCACAGCGAGCACCGCGTGCTGCTGAACGGCCACAAGACCGTGATCTTCAAGTAGCCCGGATTCGCCACCGGGGAAATGCTGCCACTTGCCCGGTGGGCATCACCCCGCGCGGCGGGGCGCTGGGGCTACAAGTGGAAGCGGCCGACCAACTGATCCAGCGACTGGGCCTGCTCGTCCAGTGACTGGGCGGCAGCGGCGGCCTCTTCCACCAAGGCCGCGTTTTGTTGGGTACTGTCGTCCAGTTGGGCCACGGCACGGTTAATCTCTTCAATGCCGGAGCTCTGCTGTACCGAGGCGCCAGACAACTCCTCCATCACCGTGCTGACCTGCTGCACGCTCTGCGACATCTCGGCGATGGTTTGACCCGCCTTGTGCGCCAGCTGCGCGCCGTCCTTGACCTGGGTGGTCGAGGCCTCAATCAGTGCGTTGATTTCCCGTGCCGCCTTGGCGCTGCGCTCTGCCAGCGAACGCACCTCGGACGCCACCACCGCAAAACCCCGCCCCTGCTCGCCCGCGTGCGCGGCTTCCACGGCAGCATTCAGCGCCAGGATGTTGGTCTGGAAGGCAATGCCTTCAATCACCCCAATATTGGCGTGGATGGCCTCGGTGCTCTTGCTGATTTTGTCCATGGTGGAAACCACACTGGCCACCACTTCGCCACCTTGCTGGGCCGAGCGCGTGGCCAAACCGGACAACTGGGCGGCCTGCGCGGCGCTGTCGGCATACCGTTTGGCAATTGCGGCCATTTGCTCCACGTTCGTGGTGGTTTTCTCCAGTGATGCCGATTGCAGCTCGGTGCGCTGTGACAAGTCCAGGTTGCCCATGGAGATTTCGCGTGACGCATTGGCCACCTGCTTGGAGCTGCTGGCAATTTCGCGCATGGTGTCAGCCAGCTTGCCCTGCATGTCCCGCAGCGAATACAGCAGGCTCTCCGTGTCTTTGGGATCCAGGCGAATTTGCATGGACAGGTCGCCCTGGGCAATACGGCTGGCAATGGACTTGGCATAGGCCGGCTCGCCGCCCAGTTGGCGAACCAAACGCCGGGTCACCCAGCCACTGATGACCAGCGACAAAACCAGCAGCAAGCCCATGATGCCCACCACCCACATTTGGGACGACTGGTAAATCTGGCCCGCCTGCACGATGGTGGCTTCAGCGGACTTGGAGCGCTGCTCCACCAGCAAATCCACAATTTTTTCCAATTTGCGCGTGTCATTGAGCAAGCGCGCATCTTCGGTCGGCACGTCGGTACTCATTTGCATCAGATCCAGCGGCTGCTCTTTGACAAGCGCGATGTAGGCGCGCTGGCGCTTGGTCCAGTTGGCCATTGCATCGATCAATTGCTGGCTGGAGGCCGTGCTTTCTTCGGAATTCGACAGCCCTTTGATGACCTCCAGACGCTGGCCAATTTGGGTGAGGCTGGCCTCAATATCGCCCCCCAGTGTGTTGCGCTCCGCCGCGGTGGTGGCCGTCAACAACTGGGTCTGGGCCCGACTGGCCCGCAGAATCAGCCCCCGCGCCTGCTCAGCCGCTTGGCCGGCCGCAAATTCCTGCTCGTAAATGGCCTTGGTGGACGCATTGAGGCGCCCCATCTGGAACAGCGAAAACACACCAATCACCACCGCACCGGCCAGCACGCAGGCAAAAGCCAGCCACAGACTGGCCCGCACCGACAGGGACTCAAGCGCTGCGACACGCGGCAAAACCGCTCTGCGGTAATCACGCTCCGTATCGTCGGCCTGGTTGGCGTTGCCCACAAGGGCAGGTGCCGACACCAGGCCAGCGGCCAAGGTCAGCGCGGTCTCAGAGGACGAAACTTGCATACCTAACACTCCAACAGTTGTGCAGTATCCCTGCGAGTCAGGATACTGGTTTTTACAGGGCTTCGCCCATTTTTTCGCCCAGGCACACCGGCTTGCCTGCGGCCCAGGGGCCATCAAATGCAAGGCGGTCGCGCCCAAAAAGCATCACGACGGTGGAACCTAGCAAGAAACGGCCCATCTCTTCGCCTTGCTTCAGAACCACCGCATTGGCGTCATAGTGCCACTCGGTAATCTGGGGCAAGCGCGGCGGATTGACCACACCATGCCACACCGTGGCCATGCTGCCCACCACGGTGGCGCCCACCAGCGTCAGCACAAAGGGGCCATGCACAGAGTCGAATACGCAGACCACGCGCTCGTTGCGTGCGAACAGACCGGGCACGCCGCGCGCGGTGGTCGGGTTCACCGAGAACAGATCGCCCGGCACATAGATCATGCGGCGCAACACGCCATCGCAAGGCATATGGATGCGGTGGTAGTCGCGCGGACTGAGGTAAATTGTGGCAAAAGTGCCGTTGTCGAACTGCGCCGCCAGCTTGGCATCCCCTCCTACCAGCGCCGTGGTGCTGTAGTGGTGGCCCTTGGCCTGGAAGATCTGGTCCTTGTGGATGGCGCCAAACTGGCTGATGGCCCCATCGACCGGGCATACAAAGGGCGCAGCAGCGAGTGGGCGCACACCGTCTTTCAGGGCCCGGGTGAAGAACTCGTTGAAGGTGGGGTAGACCGCAGGGTCGGGATTGGCCGCCTCGGCCATGTTGACGTTGTAACGCTTGATGAACCAGCGGATCAGCGCCGCGGTGGCTTTGCCGCCCCTTGCCCCGGCAACGAGGCCAGCGAAGGCAGTGAGAGCTTTTTTGGGGAGCAAGTACTGTGGCAGTACGGCAAGGGTGTCAGACACAGGAAAACTCCCGAGGAAAAAGATGGCCATTCTACTGACGCATCTTCTTCTCGATACCGTGCTGCCCCCTACTCTCCCTCAGAGCGCATTGCAGCGTCTCGGGCTGCACATTTAGAGGGCGTCGCGCATTTCGCCGCTCAGGAGTCAGCAGTGAATCCAATTTTCTTGATCAGAGGCCCCCAAGTGTCAGACTCCGACTTTTGCCAGCGCGCCTGCTCTTCAGGCGTGGAGCCGCGGGGAATCAAACCCACCAGCGCGAGACTCTCAATCACCGATTTCTCCTTCAAGGCGGCATTAATGGCCGCATTGGCGGCCATGACGACCGGCTTGGGGGTGTTGGCGGGGGCATAGAAGCCGAACCACTCTTCGGTGGTGAGCTCCGGGAAACCCTGCTCCGCCAAGGTAGGCACATCTGGGGCGTAAGGTGAGCGATTGGGGCCCGACGTGCCCAGAATACGCAACTTCCCGGCCTTGTAATTCGCCAAGTAGTCGCCGTGGGGCGTCACCATGGCGGCCACCTGACCACCCACCACATCAGTGACCCCGGGCACAGAACCGCGATAGGGCACATGCTTGAGTTCCACTCCACTATTGATACCCAGCAATGCGCCAATGAAATGCGGCGTGGAGCCTGCACCGGGTGATCCATAACTCGCATCTTTGGGGTTCGCCCTGGCCCACGTCAGAAAATCCTTCACCGTTTTGACACTGGCAGGCACCATGGGACCAACGGCCAGGCCATGGTGCATGATGGCCGCGATGGAGACGGGGGCAAAGTCTTTGTCTGCATAAGGCATCTTGCTGAAGATGTGCGGATAGTTGGCCAGCGCCGACACCTGCGAGAGTGCAAGCACGGAGCCATCGGCAGGCGCGTTTTTGAGAGCTTCCAGGGCGATACGTCCGCCAGCACCAGGTTTGTTTTCAACAATGCCTGCGGTTTTGCTGAAGGGCGTACCACCCCACTTTTCCGCAACCCGTCGCGCTACGGTATCCCCGGAACTTCCCGGCGGAAAGCCGAAGTACACCTTGACTTGGTCTACCTGCGCTTGCGCAGTGAGTGGATACAGCGCGCCCAAAGCGGCGCTACTGCCAAATGCCTGAATGAGTTGCCTGCGAGTGAACATGGTTGTCTCCTATTTTTTGGTTTGCAGGTTGCAGAGGGAAGAAAGAGGTAGGGACTCAGCGCGGGGCCATGCGCAATGCACCGTCGAGCCGGATCACTTCGCCATTGAGATGCCCGTTGGTCACGATGTGGCAAGCCAGCTCGGCGAACTCCGTCGGTTTTCCAAGACGCGGCGGAAAGGGAATGCTGGCGGCCAGGGATTGCTGCACGGCTTCCGGCAACTCTTTCATCAGCGGTGTGGCGAACAAACCGGGCGCCACCGTGCACACACGAATGGCATGCTGCGCAAGGTCCCGTGCCATAGGCAGCGTCATGCCGACCAGACCGCCCTTGGAGGCGCTGTAGGCCTGCTGGCCCACTTGTCCATCAAACGCGGCGACCGATGCGGTAAACATCATCACGCCACGCTCGCCGTTCTCCAGCGGCGCCAGCTTGCTGCAGGCAGCCGCAAACAAACGGCTGATGTTGTACGCGCCGAGGAGGTTGATGGACACCACACGCGCAAAGTCTTCCAAGGGCGCTGCAGTTCCATCCCGCTGTACCACGCGCTTAGCGCTCCCGATGCCGGCCACGTTCATCAGGATACGCGCGGCACCCAAGGCGCGATCGGACGCATCCAAAGCAGCTTGCACGCTGTCGGTCTGCGTAATGTCACACCGCAGCGCGATGGCACAGTCTTCACCGAACTCCGCCCGTATCGCGGACGCCACCTTTTCTGCTTGTGCTTGATTGATGTCCAGCACGGCGACCTTCGCTCCGAGCCTGGCCAGTTCACGGGCTGTAGCTTCCCCCAACCCCGATGCTGCACCGGTAACCAGTGCGGTTTGTCCTTGGATATGCATGTCTTTTTCCTGGGCTGAGGCTCACTCAGGCCGTGGGTTTGATGATGAAAGGGAGGGTGTCATCGTGCAGCCCCTCGACCAAGGTGTGGCGGTGTTTCAAGACAGCCCGTTGGTTCAGCGAGCCCTTGTCGGTGATCTCGCCCTTCCCGGCGGAAGGTGGCTCCACCATCAGGAGTGCGCGGGCTATGCGGCTTGCACTGCCTGTCGCCTCTCGCGCCAGTTGATCCACAACAGCCTCAATGCGCTGGCGCACCGCTGCGCTCTGAACCACATCGGCCCAAGGGGCATCCGTAGGCAGGTCGGCCACCTCGCGGCAGGCTGCGGACAGGAAGAGCAAGGCCCCGACCTCTTTGCGGTTCAGTCCCGTGATCACGGCGTCCTGGATGTAGGGAGCGCCCGACACCACGATCTTGGCGCGCATGGGGCCCACGCTCACAAAAGTGCCAGTGGAGAGTTTGAAGTCCTCGGCAATCCGGCCGTCAAAGCGCAGACCCCGATGGATATCGGACTCGGAAATCCACGTCACGGCATCGCCAGTGCACAGATAGCCTTCCTCATCAAAGGCATCCCGTGTGGCGGCTTCCGAGCGCCAGTAGCCAGGGGTCACATTCGGACCTCGGTAGCGGACTTCGGTTTTCCCATCGACGTCCACCAGTTTGAGGGTCATGCCCGGTACCGGTACGCCGATGTCGCCGGACGCCACATCCGGGCTGTTCACAAACATGGCAGAGGGCGATGACTCCGTCATGCCCAGGCCGGTGGCCATCACAATGCGTTCGCCGATGGCAGCCTCTTGAATGGCGTGAAGCTTGTCCCAGACGGGCTGGGACAAACCTGCACCGGAATAGAAAAATACCTTGAGGCGTGACAGCAAAGTGGTGCGCAACTGCGCATCGGACTCCATGGCAGCCGCAATCATTTCAAAGCCGGTGGGTACATTGAAGTACACCGTCGGCGCGATCTCGCGCAGGTTGCGTAGCGTCTCCCCGATCAAGGCTGCGGTGGGTTTGCCGTCGTCGATGTACAGCGTACCGCCATGTTGCAGCGTAAGCCCGAAGTTGTGATTGCCGCCGAAGGTGTGGTTCCAGGGCAGCCAGTCCACCAACACCGGCGGTGCTTCGGCAAACACGGGCAAGGACAAGGAAATCTGCTGCAGGTTTGCGCACCACATGCGCTGCGTATTGATGACCGGCTTGGGCAGCTTGGTGGAGCCGCTGGTGAACAAAAACTTTACGATGGTGCCCGGGCCGGTGGCATGCATGGCTGCGTCCACCGCAGGCGTAGCCGTCGTGGCCAACAGGGATGCGTAAGCAGTTGCTTCTCGGCCTTGCACTTGCCCGGCCGCTGCTACGACTTCGACATCCGGCCCGACCGTGGCGACGACGCCAGCACCGTAGCGAGGGCCATCAGCCACAAAAACTAGCCCCGGGGTCAAGGTGTCCATCACATGGCGCAGTTTTTCGTAGTCCTGGCTCACGGTGGCATAGGCAGGAGACACCGGGCAATAGGGCACGCCGACATACAAGCAACCCAGCGCCATCATGGCGTGCTCCAGACTGTTCTCGCTCAAGATAACGACCGGCCGTTCCGGGCTCAACCCCCGATTCAACAGCGCCTGCCCGATGCTGCGGGCGCTTGCAAGGGCTTGTGCGTACGTGATGTGTTGCCAATCACCGGTCGTGCCATCTGGCATCTGCTTGCGACGGGCTAGAAAGGTGTGGTCCGGAGTGACCTCTGCCCAATGCACGAGAAAGTCAGCAATCCGGCGCGCATAGGCACCCAAAGCCAGATCGGCTTGCAGATACCGGACGCCGGGTACACCGTCCGTAACGGTGATGCGTGTGACGCCGAACTTGGTCGCGCGGTAGCGGGGGGTAGGGATGTGCATGTCGCTCATGGCCTCAGTCCTGCTTGCGCACCTTGGCGGCACGGCCTTCCAGAAAGTCGTTCAGCAGGGTCTTGGCTTCCGGTGCGCTCTGGGCAATGGCGGCCATCATGGCTTCGGTGAAGAAGCCCTGGTCGGCCGGCTGCTCAGCGATGCGCGGCAGAGCGTGCATTAAGGCGTAGTTCGTCAGGGGTGCGTTTTGCGCAACCCGCACGGCAAGCTCTACCGCTTTGTCGAAGGCTGCGCCTTCCGGCACCAGATATTGCGCAAGACCGATGCGTTCACCATCCTGGGCGTTGTACACACGGCCTGTGAGCATCATGTCGGTCATGCGTGCCGCACCGATTAATCGGGGAATGCGCACCGCACCGCCGCCGCCCACAAAAATCCCGCGAGAACCCTCCGGCAATGCATAGAAGGTGGAAGCATCAGCGACACGAATGTGACAGGCGCTCGCCAGCTCCAAGCCCCCTCCCACCACGGCGCCTTGCAAGGCGGCGATTACAGGCACGGGCCCGAATTGCACCCGCTCCAGCGCCGCGTGCCACATGCGGGAATGGTGCAACCCCTGACCGGCATCCCGCTCTTTGAGCTCGCTCAAGTCGAGGCCCGCGCAGAAATGCGGGCCCTCGCCCGCAATCACAGCGGAGCGTACGCCTTCCGGCATGTTTTCGAACAAATCCCGCAGTGCGAGGATCAGTCCATCGTTGAGGGCATTGCGCTTGGCGCCACGGGTCAGGCGGATGACCGCTACTTCCTGTTGCTCGCCGAGGCGATTGAATTGAATGTCAGGGTGTTGCATAAAGGCTTTCATGATGGTGTAATTTTGGTTATAGTTAATAACCAAATCAAGCCATTTGAGAGTTCTTTTTCTAGGTAGTTTCCCTTGCTGCACTTCCCAGGAAGCCAGCGCTGGGGGAGGCTGCCCCCGTGCATCCACCAGACCAACCAACAGGAGACAACCATGGACTACAAAAACCTGCGCGCTATTGATATCCATACCCACGCGGAAGTGAGCTGCTGGAACCCGTTTGACAACTACGGCGAAGAGTACGACCGCGCCGCCGACAAATATTTCAAGAACGGGCGACGCCCCACGATTGCAGAGACCGTGGCGTACTACCGTGAACAGAAAATCGGCCTGGTGATGTTTACTGTGGACGCGGAGTCCAAAATGGGCCGCCGTCGCATTCCCAATGAAGAGATCGCCGAAGCCGCCAAAGCCAATAGCGACATGATGACGGCCTTTGCCAGCATCGACCCGCACAAAGGCAAGATGGGCGCGCGAGAAGCGCGCAAGCTGATTGAAGAGCACGGCATCAAGGGATTCAAGTTCCACCCCACCGTGCAGGCTTACCACCCCTACGACAAGATGTCCTGGCCCATTTACGAGGTGATTGCCGAGTACGGTATGCCCGCCATTTTTCACACCGGCCACAGCGGCATCGGCAGCGGCATGCGCTGCGGCGGTGGACTGCGTCTGGAGTACAGCAACCCCATGCACCTGGACGATGTGGCCATCGACTTCCCGGACATGCAGATCGTCATGGCCCACCCCAGCTTCCCCTGGCAGGACGAAGCCCTGAGCGTGGCCACCCACAAGCCCAATGTCTGGATCGACCTCTCCGGCTGGAGCCCCAAATACTTCCCCAAGCAATTGGTGCAGTACGCCAACACCCTGCTCAAAGACCGTGTCTTGTTCGGCTCAGATTACCCCCTCATCACCCCGGAGCGGTGGATGAAAGACTTCCAAGAAGCGGGCTTCAAACCCGAGGTGATGCCCGGCATCCTGAAAGACAACGCGGTGCGCTTGCTGCGCCTGGAGCCGGCGGCCGTAGCCGGCGATTAAAGCGAGGTTCAGTCGGCCGGGGTGTAGACCTTTTGCAGTAGGCGGATCAGCGTTTTGCGCTCGGCTTCCGTCAAGCGGGCGGTCGCATCCAGCTCGAGGTCGAATGCCGTTTTCTCCGCCTGCACCATCAGCTCTACCCCTTGGGGCGTGAGGTGTACGCCCATGGCCCGGCCGTCGCTCGGGTGGGGCAAGCGTTCGATCAGGCCACGGCGCTCCAGTGTCGCGATCAACCCCACCAGGTTGGGCGGCAGCACGTTGAGCGCCGCGCACAGCTGGCGGGACGTGATGCCCGGGTTGTGCGCTACCAGCGAGAGCACCGAGAAGTCCACGACCTTCAGGTCATAAGGTGCCATGCGCACCATGAAGGTTTCGATGATCACCAAAGAAGCGCGGCGGGCGTTGTAGCCCACCAACGTGCGCAAGTAGCTGGTATCTACAGGCTCTACCGGAGCAGCCTCAGGCGCAGCAACTTTACGCACGCGTGCCGACACCGGCTTGGGTTTGACGGTTGATGACTGGGTTGATGTAGCGTTTTTCTTCAATGGATTGAGCACTTAATCAGGGTCTAGCGCACGCAGAATATGCGCAAATAGCTATCAAAACGATAGCAACCAGGATATCAAAGCGAGTGCAACGCATTGCGGAAGATACGGAATCCTAACGGGTGAACCTTGCCGCCAGCTGGCTCCTGCGCAGGGAAGACTCAGACCAGCCCATGCTTTCGTGCCCGGTAGGCGAGTTTGGCGCGGCTGGTGTGCAGTAGCCGCGCTGCGGCCGACAGATTACCCCCGGAGGCCGCAATGGCCTTCTGGAGCAAAGACTGCTCCGTTTGCTCCAAGGACAAGGCACGCGCTGCGGATGGCGCTTGCACTGCCGCAGCGGCTGGCTTGCCCGCAAGGCTCAACACGCCGCTGTCCGCAGCAGCTTGCAGGGTCAGCACTTCCGCGCGATGCACTTCTCCACCGGTGAAGAGGTGGTGCACGTCGATCAGGCCGCCAATATCCGCCAGGATCACGGCACGCTCCACCAGGTTTTGCAGCTCGCGAATGTTGCCCGGAAAGTCATAGTTCACCAGATGGCGTACAGCAGCCTGGGTGAAACCTTTGACATCGCACCCGTGTTTGCGGCGGTAGTGGTGGACAAAGTGGTTCATCAGGAGCGGAATATCGTCCCGGCGCTCCCGCAACGGCGGTAAATGGATGGGTACCACATTCAGCCGGTAGAAAAGGTCTTCCCGGAATGTGCCCTTGCGCACCGCGTCGCGCAGCGCCTCGTTGGTCGCAGCCACCACCCGCACGTCGACCGCGATGCTGCGGGTGCCGCCCACGCGCTCGATCTGTCCTTCCTGCAACGCGCGCAAGAGCTTGCCCTGTGCGACAAAACTCAAAGTGGCGATCTCATCCAGAAACAAAGTTCCGCCACTGGCGCGCTCGAACCGGCCTGGCCTGGATACGCTTGCCCCAGTGAAAGCACCACGCTCCACCCCGAACAACTCGGACTCGATCAAGGTTTCCGGAATGGCTGCACAGTTCACCGCGATGAACGGCTGCTTCGCACGCGGACTGATCTGGTGCAGCATGCTGGCGAACTTTTCCTTGCCCACGCCGGACTCGCCCGTGAACAACACCGTCGCTGAAGTCCGGGCCACGCGGCTGAGTTGCTGGCACGCCGCCTTGAACGCTGACGAGGCTCCCACCATCGCATCACCGGCCCCGCGTGCCGGGAGCGGCAAATCTGCCGCCTCCTCCCCTGCACGGTCGTAGGCGGCAACATCCACGAATTCATGCGCATTCAAGTAGCGCATGTCTTCCTCTACCCCGTCCCACTGGTTGGCAGATTTGCCGACCACGCGGCAATGGACATCGCCCATGGAACGGCATTCAAGCTCCCGAAACACAATCAAACGCCCGAACAAGGTGCTCACATACCCGGTCGCATAGCCCACCTGCATCCAGCACGCGGGTGAGCTCCCCACCCCGTAGGCGGCAATGTGCTCATCGTCCTCGCTGGAGTTGTGCCACAGAAACTCGCCCTCATAATTGCCCGTGTTGGCGTCATAGGCCGCATGTACCACTTCAACCTGCACCATGCCCTCCAAGGCGTGCAAACGGGTGCCGGCAATGGCAGCGGCGGATGGATCTGCATCCGGCCATTGCTTGCGGACCAACTGGGCATCACGGGCACCGCTGACATAGCCCGCACGGGTAAAAAGCCCCCGCGCCTGCTTGATACCCAAGCTGTCCACCATTTCCCTGCGCATGGAGCCCAAGGCCTCTGCATGCAACAACACCACCCGCTGGTCCTGCAGCCAAATTCGGCCATCCCCCGGGGAGAAGTACAAGCACTCGCTGATATCCACCAAATTCGGATGTGCGTCCCCGCTGAGGCGACCGCTCACAAATCCCCCCAACGTCTTGCCATCCGGCTCGGACTGCGAGGCCCCCAACATGCTGCCGGTCGCACGCGCCACATCAGCCAATGAAATGCGGGAAATCGTTTTTGGCATCGCAATGCAGCCCTGATCAAGTGGTGAAATTTAGTTATATTTTTTAATCAAAAAGTAAATTTTTTGACTCGGGTTTTCCCTTTACCAAGCTGAAATATTTCCCCTAGGGAATCTACTGAGGTTTCCAGCGAAATCTGCCCCTTTGCACCAGCGCCCATCCGCATACGGGCAAGAGGGTGGTCTGCGCCTTGCAATCCATCAAGCAACCCACTCGTGAAGTGGCGAATTGATCAACCGATTGAAAGGATGCTCCCCCATGGGATCTGCAGAGACCAATGCCTGGCTGGATTTTTCCGCCACACCTCCTTCCCCACTCAGCGGCGGCGTACGCCAAGTGATCGAACCTGCCACAGGCCAGGTACTGTGCACCGTGGGCATTGCCAATGCCGCAGACGTCGCCAAGGCAACGGCGGTGGCTGCCGCCGCACAAGCCCAGTGGGTCACTGTGCATCCACGCGAAAAAGCCGAAATCTTCCGCCGAGCCGCGGCCCTGTTTGAGCAGCACTTCAGCAGTTTGGCCCTGTTCGTGGCACGAGAGACCGGAGGCATCCTGCCCAAAGGGCAACATGAAATCCGGGAAGCGGCATTGCTCTGCAACCTGGCGGCCGGCATGCCTTTGCAAGCGCAAGGCCAGGTGCTGCCCAGCCAGCACGGCCGAACCAGCCTGGCGCGCCGTGTGCCCCATGGCGTGGTGGGCGTGATCTCTCCGTTCAACTTTCCCATGATCCTGGCCATCCGTGCCGTGGCGCCTGCATTGGCAGCTGGCAATGCTGTCATCATCAAACCGGACACCCGCACCCCCGTGAGCGGCGGCTTGATGATTGCCAGCGTTTTTGCACAAGCCGGATTGCCAGCGGGACTGTTGCAAGTGTTGCCCGGCGACGCAGAGGCCGGCGAGGCGCTGGTCACGGACCCGCTGGTCCCCATGATTGCCTTCACCGGCTCCCCCGCCGTGGGGCGTCGCATCGGTGAACTGGCAGGCCGCCATTTGAAGAAAGTGTCACTCGAGTTGGGGGGCAGCAATGCCCTAGTCATCCTGGATGACGCGGACCTCGACGTCGCAGCCAGCAATGCTGCCTGGGGCGCGTTCTTCCATCAGGGGCAGATCTGCATGGCATCCAACCGAATTCTGGTGCACGAGAGCATGGTGCAAGGCCTGATGCAAAAAATGGTGACCAAGGCGACGCACCTGCCGGTCGGCAACGGCGCCAGCGGCCAGGTGGCACTGGGCCCGGTGATCGACGCCAAACAGCGCGACCGCATCCACCAACTCGTGCAGGACAGCATTGCAGCAGGTGCCAAGCTGGAGGCCGGTGGTACGTTTGAAGGCTTGTTCTACCAGCCCACCGTGCTCTCCGGTGTGCGCCCCGGCATGCGGGTGTTTGACGAAGAAACCTTCGGCCCGGTGGCCAACATCATCAGCTACCGCACCGATGCGGAAGCCGTCGCTCTGGCCAACCAGCACCACGGCAGCTTGGCGTCGGCGGTGATTTCTGCATCGGTCGGACGCGCCATGGCGGTGGGCCGCCAGCTCAAGTCCGGCATGGTTCACATCAACGACCAGACGGTGAACGACGAATGCGTCAACCCCTTCGGCGGCCCTGGCATAGCCGGCAACGGCACCAGTGTGGGCGGCCCCGCCGACTGGGAGGAATACACCCAGTGGCAATGGGTGACCATCAAAGACCAGGCCACCGTATACCCCTTTTGAATACCAGGAGAACATGATGAACTTGCAAGGAAAGACCTTGATCGTGACCGGCGTATCGTCCGGCATTGGGGCAGAAGTCGCACGGTTGGCCCGTTTTCAGGGCGCGCACGTCATCGGCGTAGACCGCAATGACGCCAGCATTTCTCTCGCGGGCTTTGTCAAAGCGGACCTGAGCACGGTGGCCGGCATCGACGCCGCAGTGGCCCAGTTGCCAACGCAGATCGACGCACTCTGCAACATCGCCGGTGTGCCCGGCACCGCCGACGGTGAGCTGTTGGCACGGGTGAACTATTTGGGCTTACGCCATTTGACGGAGCAGGTCTTGCCCCGCATACGCCGTGGTGGCGGCATCGTCAATGTGGCCTCCATCCTGGGGGCGGAGTGGCCGCAACGCCTGGAGGCCCACAAGGCCTTGGCTGCGACGCACGGCTTTGATGCGGGGGCCCAGTGGCTTCAGAGCCATCCGGTGCCCCAGGCGACGTGCTATCAGTACTTCAAGGAAGCCCTGATCGTATGGAACGCGGTGCAGTCACAAGAGTGGTTTCTGAAAACGGGTGTGCGTATGAACTGCGTGGCACCCGGCCCCGTGTTCACGCCCATCCTTGGCGATTTCGTCACCATGTTGGGTGCGGACCGCGTACAGGCCGACGCACACCGCATGGCACGCCCTGCATTCCCGGATGAAGTGGCCGAGGTGATCACCTGGCTATGTAGCGACGCAGCACGCTGGGTGAGCGGCGTGAACATTCCGGTGGACGGCGGCCTGGCATCCACGTACCTCTAGGCAAGGCCCATCTTCCACCTGCCCAAACCCACAACAACACGACGAGGAGACACACAATGACACCCCCTAAAACCCCCTTCAGGCTGAGCGTACTGGCACTTGCCGCCGGCATGTTGTGCGCATTGCAGGCACATGCCTTGGAGCTGGATTCTGGTGACCCGGACACCAAGATCCGGCTGGACTTCACCCCCAAATACAGCATGGCCTACCGCACGCAAGACGCGTCAACCGACCTGACCCCCAGCGGCAACGAGAACGACGGGAACCTTAACTTCTCAAAAGGACTGATTTCCAATCGCGCAGATTTGCTGACCGAATTTGATTTCAGTAACCGCAACTGGGGCATACGCGTGAGCCATACCGCCTGGTACGACGCCATGTACCTGCGTGGCAACGCCAATGACGGCAGCAAAAGCGTGAACAACGCCAGCAGCCAGTCCGCCAACGAATTTGTACAAGCCACCCGTGATCAACACGGACGGGGAGACCAAATACTCGATGCGTTCCTGTACGGCAAAGGGTCCATCGGCGATATGCCTGCGTCAGCGCGTATTGGAAAGCACGCACTGCAGTACGGTGAAAGTATCTTCTTCGGACAAAACGGGGTTGCTGCAGCACAGGGGCCTGTCGATGTCGCCAAGATCGCGTCCGTACCTAATTGGCAATTCAAGGAGGTGCTACTGCCTGTGGAACAGCTCTCCGGTACTTTGCAGATTTCAAACGACGTAACAGTTGGAGGCTACTACCAGTTCAAATGGCGCCCCAGCAAAATCCCCGGCGTCGGCAGCTATTTCTCAAACCAGGATTACATCGGGGGTGAGCGGGTCTACTTCAACGCTCCGCCCTCACTCATCACGGATTCCAGCAAAGACCAGACTCCGGGCGACAGTGGCCAGTTCGGTGCGCAAGTGCGGTGGACACCCGCAGGCGGCGCTTTTGAGTACGGTTTTTACGCAGCACAGTTCCACGACAAAACGCCGTCCGCCTTGGTGTTCGATTTCGTCAACAGCCATGTGCGGACCGTCTATGCCAAAAACATTAAGACAGTCGGCGCCAGTGTTAGCTCCTCCGTGGGCCAGCTCAATTGGTCGCTTGAAGGATCCGTGCGCAAGGATGCCCCTCTTGCCAGTGACCCTGCAGTCCTGGGCGGAGCTGCCACCATGCCAGCAAATGATTGCAGCGGCGATGCAAGCAACCCCTGTTACGCCGTGGGGGATACAGGGCATCTGAATCTTTCGGGAATTTACGTCCTGAACAAGTCCAGCCTCTGGGACGGCGGCACCATCGTGGCCGAGTTGGCATGGAATCGCACGCTTCGTATTGCCAAGAATCCCGGCACTGTGGGGTTTGGCGGACTGGACCCGAACTCGACACGTGATGCCTCCGCCATGCGGGTAATTTTTGAGCCCCAGTACTTTCAGGTAATGCCGGGATTGGACCTATCAGTCCCCATCGGCATTGGCTACAACTTTGGAGGCCGGTCCTCTGCCCTGTCCAACTTCGCGGGGGGTGCCAGCGATGCAGGAGACGTGACGGTCGGCGTCAAGGGCAAATACCACGACTGGAACTTTGGACTGAACTACACCGCGTTTTTTGGCAGTGCGCGGACTTTCACGGTGACCGATTCCAGCACACCGACGCGCATGTTGTCTTACAGCCAAACCCTGGCAGACCGCAACTACCTGTCTTTCAACCTTTCACGCACGTTCTAACCACTTGCAGAGATACACACCATGACTCCTTTTGCAAAACACACCATCTTGGCCGCCGCGGCACTGATCGCGGCCCTCCCCCTCCACGCAGCAGTCAGTCCGGAAGAAGCTGCCAAGCTCAAAACCACGCTGACACCTGTCGGAGCTGAAAAAGCGGGCAACAAAGCAGGCACCATTCCAGCTTGGGATGGTGGCATGAACAAAGCGCCAGTGGGCTACAAAAATGGTGATCCACGGCCCGACCTGTTTCCTGGCGAAAAGCCAAGCTTCTCCATCAATGCCGCCAACATGACCCAGCACGCAGACAAGCTCAGCGATGGCGTTCAAGCGTTGATGAAAAAATATCCCGACTTCCGCGTCGACGTGTACCCCACACATCGCACGGCGGCAGCCCCCCAGTCGGTGTATGACAACACGTTCAAAAACGCGACCCGCGCCAAGACCCTAGAAGGCGGCTTCGGCATGGAAGGCGCGTTTGGAGGTGTTCCATTTCCCATCCCCAAAGACGGCTATGAAGCCATCTGGAACCAGCGTACCGCGTGGAGAGGCGGAAACGTGATGCTACCGATGCGGGTGTGGGTCGTCACAGCCGATGGCCGCCGCGCCATGGCCTCCGGTGGCACACAAACATTGAGCCAGAATTTTTATGCCAAGGATGGCAGCCTGGAGAAATTTGACGGCTACTACTCTCTGGGCAAGTTCGTCGCCAACGCACCTGGCTCCAAGGCCGGCGAGGCGATTCTTGCCCTGGATGGCGTCTCCGAAGCAGCACCGCGGGGCCTGTGGCAATACCTGGTCGGCCAGCGACGCGTGCGCAAAGCCCCTTCCGTCGCCTATGACACACCCGACTCGGTGACCTCCGGCATAGGCCTGTTTGATGAAGCCTTCACACTGTTCGGCCCGATAGACAAATACGAACTGAAGCTCATCGGCAAGAAAGAGATGTACATCCCCTACAACAACAACCGGGCCGCGTCGGCCAAGGTGGAGGATCTGGTAACGCCGAACACGCTGAACCCGGCTCAAGTGCGCTGGGAACTGCACCGCGTCTGGGAGGTCGAGGCGACCCTGGCCGCAGGAAAACGCCATGTCGTCCCCAAACGCAAGTACTACATTGACGAAGACTCTTGGCAAATCGCACTGTTTGACGGCTGGGATGCCAAAGGCCAACTCTGGCGCACCAACTATGCACTCATGCTGACATTGCCAGATGTGCCAGCGGTCTCCAACTTTGTTCTCTGGGGTGGCTACGACCTCCAAAACGGTTCGTACTACCTGAACATGGCCTCGAATGAATTGCCGAAGCAGTATGAAATCGTGCCCCCGATTCCACGCAGCTTCTTCAGTCCTGAGTCATTGGCCAATGAAGGTTCCCGCTGATGCTGTACCCAGTTCCCCGGAAAATCGGGCGACGCACGGTGCTGCTGGGCTTGTGCGCCAGTGCGACAGCGATGGCGCAGTTGACAGGGGCACCTGAAACACCAGCGGCATTGCGACAGCCCAGCGTGCACACAAAGAAAGCTTTTGGTGCGGTCATGCTGGCTGTCACCCGCGCGGGCAAGCGTCTGGTGGCGGTCGGCGAGCGTGGCACGGTGCTTTTGTCTGACGACTCGGGCCTCAGCTGGCAACAGGCCCAGGTGCCCGTACAGGTCACCCTGACGGCCGTGCGCTTTGCCAATGCGCGAACCGGCTGGGCCGTGGGACACATGGGCGTGGTGCTGCGCAGCGAGGATGCTGGCGCTACATGGCTCAAGCAAATGGACGGCCTCCAAGCTGCCGCATTGTTGCTGCAAGCCGCGCAACAGTCCGGGGATGAGAAAGCCATCGCCAACGCCCAGCGCACGGTGGAAGAGGGAGCAGACAAACCCTTCTTTGACTTGGAATTCAGCAATGACCAACGAGTCTATGTGGTCGGTGCCTATGGTCTCATGCTGTCCACGGCCGATGGCGGCAAAACCTGGGCGCCCCTGAGCCCGCGTCTGCCGAACCCCAAAAACCTCCACCTGTATGGCGTGCGTGCCAGTGGGAACACACTGCTACTCGCCGGTGAACAGGGCCTGTTGCTGCGCTCTACCGATGGTGGGGCCAGCTTTACCGCCCTGGAGTCGCCGTACAAGGGCAGTTTTTTTGGCTTGTTGCACAGCCCGGAAGCCGTGTGGGTGGCCTATGGCCTGCGCGGTACAGCCTACCGGTCCAAAGATGCGGGGACACGCTGGGAGCCACTGGAGACTGGCGTGCCCATGGCGGTAGGCGCAGGCATGGCGTTGCCGCACGGTGACTTCGTACTGATGAGCCAGGCAGGCGATACCTTGGTAGGGCACAACGACAGTGCGTCATTGCGCCGCATCGCCGCGCAAGACCCCGTGCCCGTATCGGGGGTCACGCAAGCGGAAGACGGTCACCTGATCGTCGCCAGCTTGCGCGGCATGCACCGCCTGCCGCCGCTGCCCGCCCCTTAATTTCGGAATTGATTTTTGGAACAAGGCTGCACGCAGCCGCGAAAGAATGATGCACGCCGACACCTCCTCTCAAACCCAGCCCGTAGTGGCACGCCTGGAAGACTTTGACACCCGCTCCGGCAATGTGGTGGAACGCGCTTTCTTCAACTACCGCCCGTGGGTCATGGCAATTTGTCTGATCCTGACCCTCGTGCTGGGATGGCTGGGAACACGACTGCAACTCAACGCCAGTTTTGAAAAAACAATACCCACGAGCCACCCCTACATCGTCAACTACCTGGCGCATATTGGCGACTTGGCTGGACAGGGCAATGCCTTGCGTCTGGTCGTGCAAGCCAAGCAGGGCACGATATTCGACAAACGTTACCTGGACACGCTGCAGAAAATCAACGACGAAGTATTTCTGCTGCCCGGCGTGGACCGGCCCTTCATGAAGTCACTGTGGACATCGAACACACGCTGGGTGGCAGTGACCGAGGAGGGACTGGACGGTGGTCCGGTTGTACCCGACAGCTTTGACGGAAGCCCCGGCAGCCTGGCGGAGCTGCGCGCGAACGTCGAGCGCTCCGGCGAGATTGGCCAACTGGTGGCAGCCGACTTCCAGTCCAGCATCATTTTTGTACCTTTGCTCGACCGCAACCCGCAAACAGGCAAGGCGCTGGACTATGGTGAGCTCTCGCGCCAGATCGACGCGATCCGCACGAATTACAGCAGCGACACGCTACAGATCGGCGTCACCGGCTTTGCCAAGGTAGTGGGGGACCTGATTGAGGGCCTGCGCCAAGTCTTGTTGTTCTTTCTGCTCGCGCTGGCCATCACCACTGCGGTGCTCTACGGATACACCCGTTGTGCGCGCAGTACGGCGCTGGTGGTGGCATGTTCGCTGGTGGCGGTGGTCTGGCAATTCGGCCTGCTGGCGCTGCTGGGCTATGAGCTGGATCCGTATTCGATCCTGGTTCCGTTTCTGGTATTCGCCATCGGCATGAGCCACGGCGCACAAAAGATGAACGGCATCATGCAAGACATCGGCCGTGGTACCCACCGCGTGGTGGCCGCGCGCTATACCTTCCGGCGCCTTTTCATGGCCGGACTGACCGCCCTACTCTGCGATGCGGTGGGCTTCGCGGTCCTGGTCATCATCCAGATCAAGGTCATACAAGATCTGGCGGTGATCGCCAGCATAGGT
Source organism: Curvibacter sp. GWA2_63_95 (assembly GCA_001795455.1). Taxonomy (GTDB): domain Bacteria; phylum Pseudomonadota; class Gammaproteobacteria; order Burkholderiales; family Burkholderiaceae_C; genus Allorhodoferax. The sequence goes on from MGPB01000019.1 coordinate 33,124, forward strand.
GTCGCCGTGCTGATCTTCACCAACCTGGTGCTGCTGCCGATTTTGCTGTCGTACACCGGCGTTGGCGCCAAGGCGGCGGCCCGCAGCCTGCGGGAAGAGGTGGTGGACATCCATGCCAAACGTCCCTGGCTATGGGCCTTGCTCGATCGTTTCACGCAAAAGCGCTGGGCTGCGGCGGCCATTGTGGTGTCCGCGCTGATGGCAGCAGGAGGGTATGCCGTGAGCCTGCAACTGAAAGTGGGAGATCTGGATCCGGGTGCCTCCGAGCTGCGTCCTGACTCACGCTACAACCGCGACAACGCCTACCAAATCGCGCACTACGCGGCAAGCGCGGACATTCTCACCGTGATGGTCACGACCCCGGAAGACCAGTGCACCAGCTACGCCACGCTGGCCAAGCTCGATACGCTGGCCTGGTCGCTGGAACAGCTACCGGGTGTGGAGTCCACCAACTCCATGGCCGCGCTGTCCAAAATGGCCATGGTGGGCTACAACGAAGGCAACTTCAAGTGGTTCGAACTGCTGCCGAATGAAGGTGCGCTCGGCGGCGTGCAAACGCGGGCCCCGCGCGAGCTGTTCAATCAGAGCTGCTCCTTCCTCGCGCTCTATGTCTACCTGCAGGATCACAAAGCCGAGACCCTGTCCCGCGTGGTCGCCGAGGTCGAGAAGTTTGCGGCAGCCAACAACTCGGACAGGGTCAAGTTCCAATTGGCCGCCGGCAGCGCAGGCATCGCCGCCGCGACCAACATTGTGGTGGCCCAGGCCATGCACGAAATGCTTCTGTGGGTCTACGCTGCGGTCGTGCTGCTGTGCTGGGTCACCTTCCGGTCCTGGCGTGCGGTGCTAGTAGCCGTACTTCCCCTGGTGCTGACCTCCATCCTGTGCGAAGCGCTGATGGTTTGGCTGGGCATGGGCGTCAAGGTAGCAACACTGCCGGTGATCGCCCTAGGCGTGGGTATCGGCGTGGACTACGCGCTGTATGTGCTGAGCATCACCTTGACCCGCATGCGCGAAGGCGCCAACCTGTCCGACGCTTATCACCACGCATTGCAATTCACCGGCCGGGTAGTGATGCTGACAGGCATTACCTTGGCACTGGCTGTCGGCACCTGGGCGTTCTCGCCCATCAAGTTTCAGGCGGACATGGGCATTCTGCTGGCCTTCATGTTCATCTGGAACATGGTGGGAGCCTTGGTATTGCTGCCTGCGCTAGCCCGTTTTTTCCTGAACGAGACTAGTCGCGGCGCACCCAATGCGCTGCCCACGGTCCGCGCTGCGACATGAGAAATCTGGGCATCCACTGGCTCGTCGTGCTGGTGACTTTTCTTGGTGTGAACCTTCACACCAGCGCGGCAGCGGGCCCCATCGTCATTGGTCAGTCTCTGCCACTGTCGGGTGCCGGCTTTCCGGCTGCCAACCGAGTACTGGCTGGCGCACGCGCCCAAGTGGAGCGGATCAACGTCTCTGGCGGCGTTCTCGGGCGAGCGCTTGAGCTGGTAACGCTGGACGACGGCGGTGACCCCCAGCGGGTGGCGGCCAACCTGCGTGTCTTGGCGCGTCAACATGGTGCGATCGCCATCGTCAACTGCCTGGGTGAGCGCTCCTGCGTGCGGGCTGCGCAGGTCAGCAAGGAGCTGCGCATTCCGCTGTTGGGCCCCATGTCCGGCGCGCTCCAGCTGCGCAAGCCCGGTATCAACCATGTTTTCAGCACGCGGCCTGATGATGCGCACGAGGCAGACACCTTGGCCCGACAACTCTACGTCATCGGAATCTCCAAAACCATTGTGCTGGCGGATGACTCTGAACCCGCGCGGACGCAGGCCCTCATATCCGCGTTGCAGCGCAGTGGTCAAAACGTCACCCGCATGGACACCGACGCACGCCCCGAAACCCTGGCGGCTGCATTCAAAAACATGCGCAATAGCCCCTACCAGGCGCTGGTGATCCATCTGGGTTACGACACCCTCCAAACTCTGGATCAGATGCCCGCCTCCACCAGTGCGGGGCTTCCTGTAACGATCGCAACGCTTTCCTCTGGGGGACTGACACAGCTGACACGCTTGTTCCGTGATCGGGTGATCGGCTACACCAGTGTCGTTCCGTCTCTGGACATCACCCGCTTGCCCATCGTCCGAGACCTGCAACGGGATGCTGACGCATTCATTGGTCCCGAAGCGCTGACCTTCGAAGGCCTGGAGGCCTACCTGAATCTGCGGGTTTGTGCCGAAGCCCTGCGTCTGGCCGGCCCCAACCCGGATGGTCAGCGCCTGGGCGTAGCAATGGAAAACCTCGGCGTACTCGACGCGGGTGGGATCCGTCTGATGTTCAGTCCCGACAAGCATCACGGATCAGATTTTGTCGAGATCGGAATGCGGACCCGAGACGGTCGGCTGCTGCGATGAAGAGGCCTCTTGCCACGGGTTCCACGACTCAAGCAGGCTGCAGTGTGAGTGCATGGGTATCAATGAAAGGAAACAAAGTGTCTGATTCATACATTTCAATAGATGGCGTCCGGGTGCGGTACCGCGATTCGGGCGCGGCCGGACCGGTGGTGTTGCTGGTGCACGGTATTGGCGGCTCGTTGGAGCTCTGGTCAGGGCAATTTACCAGTGCCAACCAGGGCATGCGCCTGATCGCGGTGGACCTGCCGGGGCACGGGCTGTCTGGCTTTGGCGAGCGACCGTTCGCAGCCAAAACGTTTGCCGCCTTCTTATGGAAGTTTGCCGATGCGCTCGGTTTGAACCAGGTGCATCTGGCGGGCAACTCCCTGGGCGGGGCCATTGGCTTGCAAATGCAAGCCCAGCAGCCTGCACGCGTGCAGAGCATGCTGCTGGCCGCAGCAGCCAACCTTGGTCGCGAATGCCCCCTGCCTTTCAGACTGATGACACTGCCACTGCTAGGCGAACTGATGTCACGCGCAGGCCCCATGGCGATCACGCAGCAGATACAGGCCATCTTTGGCCCTTCGTTTGTGGTGACCGACGGACTGCGCAAGACCATTGAGCGCAATGTGATGCGACCGGGTGCGCAGGCCGCCTTCCTCGCCACGGTGCGGCTTCTGTCAGATCTGAGCGGGCAGCGCGCGTCGCTGGTAGCCGATGCGCATGCGGCACTCGCTTCGGTCTCGGTGCCTGTACTCATGCTGCATGGCCGACAAGACAGCGTGATCCCGTTCGCACATTCGGAGCACGCGCACACGCTGGTCCCGACAAGCCAGTTGCAATTGGTCGATGACTGTGGCCATACGCCCCAGCTGGAGCAGGCCGACATCTTCAACACCGCTTTGCGGACGCTGGTGGCCCAGGCCTAAGCGCTCTCCGCGTTTTTCATCTCCCCAGTACCACCGGTCGTCTCGCCCACGCCCCGGTCGGTGATGCACGCACACCACCTCGCAGGAATGGTGTGTGGCTCACAGCAGAGAAGCGACTGGCGCAGAAACGCCCGCTTGCGACGGCGAGGGCGGCCACTCGCCGGATCTGCAGTGCAAGGGGCAAACAGTGGCATCATCCCCACCATGAGCGCCTCCCGCATCCCCCCCATCCAGTGCCTGCTGACCTTTGAGGCCCTGGCACGGCTGCGATCGGTCACGCTGGCGGCAGAAGAGCTCTTTGTCACACCCAGCGCAGTGAGCCACCGGGTACGGCAGCTGGAGCAGATCATTGGCACCAAGCTGTTTGGCCGCGCCGACTTTTCACTGACCACCGAGGGCAGCGAGTACCTGGCCCATGTGCGTGAGGGCTTGGCGATCCTGCAGAAATTTCCCAGCGCATCCGCCGCGCCGGGCAAGCGCAAGCTGCGCCTGGCGGTCACGCCCACGTTTTCGCGCTCCATCCTCATCCCGCGGCTGCGCCAGTTCACCGACGCCTACCCCGAGATCGACCTGACCTTGCAGGTGTCCATCCCCCTGCTGGACGTGGTGGCCGAGGACGCTGACCTGATGGTGCGCTTTGGCCCCGGCCGTTACGCCGACATGGAGCATGTGTGCCTGATGAAGGACGAGGTGACGCCGCTGGCCTCGCCCGCCTTTGTGCGCGAGCATGGCCCGTTTGAGACACCGCAAGACTTGGCCAACCTGCCCTTCCTGCGCAGCCCGCTGGAACCCTGGCGCACCTGGTTCGCCGCCAACGGGCTGGACTGGCCCGAGCCGGTGGACGGCTCCCAGTTCAACGACATTGGCCTGATGTGCGACGCCGCGGCCGCGGGGATGGGTGTGGGCTTGGTGCGTCTGAAGCTGGGCGCCCCCTGGCTGGAGAACGGCTCGCTGGTGCGGCTCTACGACAACAACGTACCCAGCCCCCACGCCCACTACCTGTGCTGGCGCACCGGCGCCATGGACCGCTGGGAAGTGGCAGCTTTTGCCGACTGGTTGAAAAAAGCGGTGGGCTAGGCGCCAGTTTCTTCACGCCACAGCGCCCGGCTTTCCACTAGAGTGCAGACCACGCTACCCGAAAGCACCACCATGAACGCCCCCGCCTCCGCCAGCACCGCCGATTTGCTATCAAAAACAGAGCTGCTTTCGCATATTCTGCGAGGGCTTGCACCCTATTTGGCACCACACTCCCTGCTCTACCAGACCGAAGACACCACACCCTACGAATGCGACGGGCTGACCGCCTACCGCCAGCGCCCGCTGCTGGTGGCGCTGCCCGAGACCGAGGAGCAGGTGGCGGCCGTGCTCAAGGTCTGCCACAGCCTGAACGTGCCGGTGGTGGCGCGCGGCGCGGGCACCGGCCTGTCGGGCGGGGCCATGCCGCACGCGCTGGGCGTGACGCTGTCACTGGCCAAGTTCAACAAGATCCTCAAACTGGACAAGCGCAGCCGCACGGCGGTCGTGCAGTGTGGTGTGCGCAACCTGGCTATCAGCGAGGCGGCCTCACCGCTGGGCCTGTACTACGCACCCGACCCATCCAGCCAGATCGCCTGCACCATAGGCGGCAACGTGGCCGAGAATTCGGGCGGCGTGCACTGCCTGAAATACGGCTTGACGCTGCACAACGTGCTGAAGGTGCGCGGCTTCACCATGGAGGGCGAACCGATTGAATTTGGCGGCGACGCACTGGACGCCCCCGGCTACGACCTGATGAGTGTGGTGGTGGGCAGCGAGGGCATGCTGGCCGTCATCACCGAAGTGACCGTGAAGCTGGTGCCCAAGCCGCAACTGGCACGCTGCATCATGGCCAGTTTTGACGATCTGCGCAAAGCCGGTGACGCGGTGGCCGCCGTCATTGCGGCCGGCATCATCCCCGCCGGGCTGGAGATGATGGACAAGCCCATGACCGCGGCCGTAGAAGATTTTGTGCATGCGGGTTACGACCTGAGTGCCGAGGCGATTTTGCTGTGCGAAAGCGACGGCACACCCGAAGAGGTGGAAGAAGAGATTGGCCGCATGACCGAGGTGCTGCGCAGTGCGGGTGCCACCGGCATTGCGGTCAGCAACAGCGAGGCCGAACGCCTGCGCTTCTGGAGCGGACGCAAAAACGCCTTCCCGGCCAGTGGCCGCATCAGCCCCGACTACATGTGCATGGACAGCACCATCCCCCGTGCGCGGCTGGCCGACATCCTGCTGGCGATTGCCGAGATGGAGAAGAAGTACCAGCTGCGCTGCGCCAATGTGTTCCACGCGGGCGACGGCAATCTGCACCCGCTGATCCTGTTCGATGCCAACGACGCTGACCAGCTGCGCCGCTGCGAACTGTTTGGCGCCGAGATTCTGGAAACCAGTGTGGCCATGGGCGGCACGGTGACCGGCGAGCACGGCGTGGGCGTGGAAAAACTCAACAGCATGTGTGTGCAATTCAGCGCCGAAGAAAACGCGCAAATGTTTGCGCTCAAGGCCGCGTTTGACCCCAAGGGCCTGCTCAATCCCGGGAAGGTGATTCCGACGCTGCAGCGCTGCGCCGAATACGGCCGCGAGCTGGTGCGCGGCGGCAAGATCAAGCACCCGGACTTGCCCCGGTTCTAGGCCCGACAAGAGCCCCCCAGGGTTTGCTGAAACACAGTGCAGAGATGCACACCCCGCCAGCTTCGTATTTCTCATCTTGACGCCTGGGCCCAAGCGGGTTTCAATGGCCTGCAGCCTGTGAGACACAGGCTGTCTGTCTGCAAACTCACTTAGGGAGATTCTTGAATGATGAAATCAGCTTTCACCGTCATCACCGCCGTCGCGCTGCTGAGCGGTTGCGCCAACCAACGCTTCAACGTCGCGGGTGAACTCTCGGCTACGCCGACCGCCAAAGCCGAAGACAGCCAGACCTTCTTTGTCAGCGGCATTGGGCAAATGAAGTCGGTGGACGCTGGCAAGGTGTGTGGCGGTGCCGACAAAGTCACCGGCGTTGCCGTAGAGCAGTCGGCCACCGATGTGCTGCTTGGCATGGTCACCCTGGGCATCTACACACCCCGCACCGCCCGCGTGTACTGCAAATAAACCAGCCTCTGACGCAAATCCAAGCCCCTCGCCGAGGGGCTTTTTTACGGGCCTTTACGCATCGTTTTTAAGTCAAATAGACCTCTAGCCCGCATGAAATATGCGCGACCAGCTCCTTATTTAGGAGCGCCGCATCCGCAACATCAGGCGACCGTGGCCCGCGCCAACATGCGGCTCACCGCGCGCGGGTCCAGGCCGTACATGTCGGCAAAGGCGTCCAGCGATTTGCCACTGGCTTTGAAAGCCTGCAGCAGCGCCTCGGTCTTGGCAGCGCGGGCATTGGCTTGCGCCATGGCCTCGTCGAGCACGGCATTGGCGGCTTCGTCGCGGCTGCGCACTAGTTCGCTGTAGGCTTGGGGTGTCAGGCCCGAGGCCTCACAAGCCACCACGATGCGCTGCACGAGCTTGGGGCGCAGGTCTTCCTTGCTGCGGGTCTGGCGGCGGCGAAACACTTCCAGCAGCGCGTGGTGCACATGCTCGGGGGCCATTGCCTCCACCGCCTGGCCTTGCAGGTCGTAGCGGTCACCCCCCGAGGCCACCGCCGTCAGGTAGCGGGTCGACCGGGTGTGGTGGGCCAACGCTGTCTTGAGGCTGTCGCGCTCGAAGGCGTCGGGATGGGCCTCCAGCAGGTCCTGAAAGATGCCGCGCTTCATGGGCTGGAACGTGGCGCCAAACATCTGGGGGTACAAGGCCGCCATGTGCTCCAACACCGGCAAAACATCGGGCCTGGAAGCCCGCTTGGACGGGGCCACAGGGGCATCGGCAGCCAGTGTTTCGGGTGGGATTGGCAAGGTGTCTGTCATGTCAAAAATTCAGAATGGCTGGAGAAAAGCCCTCAATCATGCCAGCGACGGACACCGCCCTCCCGCCGTCCATCCAGTTGACTAGGAAAGTACAAAACCCCGCACCGGGTCCGCCGCACTGCGCTGCAGCCAATTGGTCGCCGCATAGTCCGTGCTGGCGTCCGTCGCATGCAAGGTATAGGCATGCCGCGACACGGCCGAACGGTTGGGCGCGCTGTAGTGTGGCAGCAGGCCATGGAAGACCACCAGCGCGCCCGCCTTCACCTCCAGCGGAACCGCATTCACATTGCTGGCCGGCCAGGGCGTGGCGTCCAGCTTCTTCATCGTGATCGTGTCGCCATGGCGCTCAAAGCGCTCGCGCAGCACGCCGCGCGGGCCACGGTGGCCGCCGGGTTCGGTCCACAGGCAGCCGTTGTCCAGCGTGGCGTCTTCCAGCGCAAACCAGAAGGTGGTGACGCTGATGGGCGTGGTGTCAAAAAACGTGGCGTCCTGGTGCCAGCCGACCTCGCCGCCGATGCCGGGCTGCTTGAAGATGTACATGGACTGCCAGACCTGGGGCCGGGTCAGGCCCACATCGGCCGCCACTTCGGCCAGCGCGGCGCCGTGGCTGAAGGCTTCGAACACTGGGTCTTTGTCGTGCAAGGCGTGGCCAATCTTGTTGATGGACAGGGCCTTGGCCTGGCGCAGTTCACCGTCCGGGCCAAACGCCTCTTCTTCAAAAAAGCAGCTGATGCGGTCGGCCGAATCGAGGAAGTAGCGATCCACCTGGCGCACCTGGTCGTTGGTGGTGAAGATGGTCTTGCTCTCGTTGGGGTCAAAGGCCTCGACGATGGCCTCGGCCCGTGCGCGCACGGCGGCGATGTCGGCGGCGGATTTGAAATTCGGCAGGATGAGGAAGCCGTCTTCCTGGTAGCGGGTTTTCTGTTCGGGTGTCAGCATGGGGCTATGCAAAGTTGGGCTGTGGCCATAGCGTTTCAGTATAGACAGGCCGGGCACGGCCCCGGCCAAATCGGATACGCTTGTTGGCAGGAGAACCCGACCCGTGAACCTTGCCCCCCTGATCCAGCTCACCCGTGGCGGTACGCCCGAATGCCTGCACTTTGGTGCCATTGCCGTGGTCAACCGCACCGGCCAGCTCAAGGCCTTTGCGGGCGATCCGCACCTGGTCACCTTCACCCGCTCCACGCTGAAGGCGCTGCAGGCCCTGCCCTTTGTGGAGGCCGGTGGCCCTGCGCAGTTTGGTTTTACGCAAGCCGAGAACGCGCTCTTGTGCGCCAGCCACAACGGCGAAGCCATGCATGTGGATGGCGCCAACCGCATGCTGGTCAAGGCCGGCCACACCTACAAAACCTTGCGCTGCGGCTGCCATGTGCCGCTGCTGTTCAGCTACTTTGACAAGGGTGCCCCCGAAGGCGCCACCTACACCGAGGCCCACAATAACTGCAGCGGCAAACACGCGGGCTTCGTGGCCTATTGCGTGCAGCACGGCCTGCCGCTGGATGACTACACCGCGCCCGACCACCCGCTGCAGCAGGCCATTGCCCGCGATGTGGCGCGCGCCGTGGGCATGGAGGTGCAGGACATGCCGCGCGGCATTGACGGCTGCTCGGCCCCCAACTTCGCCATGCCGATTTCCAACCTGGCCCGCGGCTATGCGCGCCTGGCCAGCGGTGCGCAGGACGCCGAGTTCGGCGCCAGCTTTGCGTTGCTGAGCGAGGCCATGACCGCCCACCCCGAGATGGTCAGCGGCACCGGCCGCAACGACCTGGACTTCATGCGCGTGGGCCGGGGCGACTGGGTCAGCAAGGTGGGCGCGGATGGCGTGCAGGTGGTGGGCAGCAAGAGCCGCGGCGAGGCCTTTGCACTCAAGATCATTGACGGCAACAAACCCGCGCTGTTTGCGGCCAGCGTGGAAATTCTGGACCAGCTGGGCTGGCTGGACGACGCCCAGCGCGCCGCCTTGCAGCCCTGGCGCGCGGCCGAGATTCGCAATGCACGCGGCCTGCTGGTGGGCGAGCGGCTCCCTGTGTTCCAACTGGAAACCCCATGAACCACAAGATCAGCCTGATTGGCGCACCCACCGACATTGGCGCGGGCAGCCGCGGCGCCAGCATGGGGCCCGAAGCCCTGCGTGTGGCCAACATCACCAGCGTGCTGCAGGGCCATGGGCTGGAGGTGCTGGACAAGGGCAACCTCAGTGGCCCCAGCAACCCCTGGCTGCCGCCGGTCAACGGCTACCGCCACCTGGCCGAGGTGACGGCCTGGAACCGCAGCCTGCACGACGCGGTGTACGCCGAGCTGCAGGACGGCCGCCTGCCCATCGTGCTGGGCGGGGACCACTGCTTGGGCATAGGCTCCATCAGCGCCGTGGCGCGCCACTGCCGCGAGGCGGGCAAGAAGCTGCGCGTGCTGTGGCTGGACGCGCACGCCGACTTCAACACCAACACGCTCACACCCAGCGGCAACATCCACGGCATGCCCGTGGCCTGCCTGTGCGGCTTTGGGCCGCAGGAGTTGATCGAGATTGGTGGCCACGTGCCCGCCATTTCACCCAAGTGGGTGCGGCAAATCGGCATCCGCAGTGTGGACGAGGGCGAGAAACGTTTTGTGCATGAGCAGGACCTGGAGGTCTTTGACATGCGCTACATCGACGAGATGGGCATGCGCGCCGCTATGGAGCTGGCGTTGGCCCTGACCGACGCCAACACCCACCTGCATGTGAGCTTTGACGTGGACTTTCTGGACCCCGACATCGCGCCCGGCGTGGGCACCACGGTGCGCGGTGGCCCCACCTACCGCGAGGCGCAGCTCTGCATGGAGATGATTGCCGACACCGGCCGTATAGCCAGCCTGGATGTGTTCGAGCTCAACCCCGCACTGGACGAGCGCAACCGCACGGCGGAGGTGGCGGTGGACCTGATCGCATCGCTGTTTGGCAAAAGCACCTTGATGCGAAAGTAAGCCCGGCGCCGCTCAGCCGAGCTTGCACTCTTTCTTCAGCTGCACGATCAATCGGGTGACGGTGGACGAGGCCTCCGAGAACGGCGTGCCGTTGCCCAGCATGTCTTGCGCGCGCGCGGCCTGGCCTTGGTTGATCGTCTGCGCCACTTGACCGGCAGCCACATGGAATTTCTGGTGCGCCTGAATCAGCGCACTGAAACTGGGCACGCCGGCGCATTTGCCGTTGGCACCCGCCCCGTGCAACCACTTGCCCAATTCACAGCAGTCATCGCGGCTGACCGTTTCCGCATCCAGGGTTTCATGGCGCTGCGCCGCCAGGCGCAGTTTGGAACGCCAATCCGCGTGGGCCTTGATGGCGTTGTCCAGGTTGATGCCCGCCCCGCCAGCCGGCAGGCGCGGCGCAGCTGAATGGGCAGCCACCAGTGCAGGCACCACGCCAGTTGCACTGGCGGTGTTGCCGCGAAACACCGCCACGGTGTGCACCAGGTCCTGCGCCTGGCTGCGCAGGCTGCCCGCTGCGGCGGCCATTTCCTCCACCAGCGCGGCGTTTTGCTGGGTGGCCTGGTCCATCTGGGCCACGGCGTCGCGAACCTCTGCCACTCCGGTGGCCTGGGCAGCACTGGCCGCGCTGATTTCACCCACGATCTCGGTCACCCGGCGGATGCTTCCCACCACCTCGGTCATGGTCTCGCCTGCGTGATTGACCAAGGCGCTGCCCTGCTCCACACGCTCCACGCTGTCGCTGATGAGCGTTTTGATTTCTTTGGCGGCTTCGGCGCTGCGGCCAGCCAGGCTGCGTACCTCACTGGCCACCACCGCAAAGCCGCGGCCTTGCTCTCCGGCGCGGGCAGCTTCTACCGCTGCGTTCAGTGCCAGGATATTGGTCTGGAAGGCAATGCCGTCGATGACGCTGATGATGTCGCTGATCTTGCGCGAGCTGTCATTGATGCCCTGCATGGTCTGCACCACCTGGGCCACCACCTCACCGCCTTTGGCGGCGGTTTGGCTGGCGGCCAGGGCCAGGGTGTTGGCCTCGCGGGCGTTGTCAGCCGACAGGCTGACGGCACCGGTGAGTTGCTCCATGCTGCTGGCAGTGCGCTGCAGATTCGCGGCGGTCTGTTCGGTGCGGTTGCTCAGGTCCTGGTTGCCGCTGGCAATTTCGGAGCAGGCCACCTCAATGCTGGCCGAGCTGCTGCGCACGGCGGCCACGGCGACCTCCATACGGCCCAGGGTGGCCTTGAGCGAGTCGCCGCCGCGGGTGCTGGTGAGCGTGCCCCGCACATCGAGGGAGATGCTGTCCTCCCGGTTCACATGGGCCACCAGAATACGCAGCTCGTCGCCTTCGCGGGCGGCCCGGGCCATGTTGATGGCCATGACCGCTTCCACGCCCGACTGGATCACCACATACAGCGCGTGGATGACGATGCGGCCAAAGTCCGCTTCGGTGGTGCAATACAGGCCAAAACCCGCCGCCTGCAAGCGGTCAAATGCCACGTGGTGCACCGCAAACAGGGCGGCACCAAAGACGATGACACGCCAGTCACGGTAGACCAGAAACAAGGCCAGCGCCACAAACACGCCGAAGTGCATCTCCGACATGCCGCGGGCCAACTGGATATGCAGGGCCACAAAAGACACCAGGACAAAGGTCAGCACAAAACGGCTGGCCACGGTGTAGCGGGCCAGCCCAAACACACCAAAGGCCAGGGCCAGCAAGACCAGTGTGGCGGTGAGGGCCAGGCCCGAGTCGACAAAGTTCACGCCCAGGGCGATGCTGACCACCGCGGCCAGGCAGATATAGCTGAGCAGGACGCGGTCGCCCAGCATGGCCAGGGCCTCCATGCTGGAGATGGTTTTTTTGGATGTCATAGGTGTTCCAACAGAGTGCAAAGAGGTGCCGAAAGGGATCTCCCCCACCACGGATTCAGTTTATGGGGGTGGGGCGTAGGAAAGCAGCGCAAAAACAGCATTTCACACGTCCATTTCAGTGCGCTCCCACGCCATTGCACAGAGGACAAGCCACCATGGCGGTGGCCCGCAGTTTGCGTTAGAGTCTCAAAGATTGATGGGCGCACGCCTATTGCGACTGTGTACAGGCCGGTGCCGTGATTCCAGACCCTGACCCTCTCCCCCCCACCGCTGCGCCGATCTCTTCCGCACTGGACGAGTTGCACCTGCCCCACCGCTTTCGGGCCTGGAGCGGCTCCCAGTTCGAAGACGACAGTGACAACCTCTGGAAATTGGCCCTGGAAGGCTCTGGCGCTGGGGCCTGGGACTGGAACCTGATCACCGGCGAACAAATCCACTCCCAACGCTGGCAGCAAATGCTGGGCTACGAGGTCGGCGAAATTGCCGACGCCAACCACGAGTTTGTGAGCCGCGTCCACCCGGACGACCTGCCCCACGTGAGCGCGGCATTCACCGACTACCTGCAGGGCCGCATCCCCAGCTACGCCGCGGATTTGCGCCTGCGCTGCAAGGACGGCCACTGGAAGTGGATCCACACGCGTGGCACGGTGGTGAGCCGCAACGCCCAGGGCCAACCACTGCGCATGATTGGCACCCACACCGACATCACCGATCGCAAGGCCGCCGAGATCGCCCTGCGCGACAGCGAAGAACGCTGGAAACTGGCACTGGAGAGCACCGGCGACGGCGTGTGGGACTGGCACATTGCCAGCGGGCGCGAATACTTCAGCAAACGCCTGGTGGAGATGTACGGCTTTACCGAAGACGAACTGGCCGACCGGCCCGAAGAGCTCGACCAACGCACCCACCCGGACGATGTAGAGGCCATGCAGCGAGACCGCCAGGCCCACTTCGACGGCATGACCCCCACCTACTCCAACGAACACCGCGTGCGGTGCAAAGACGGCAGCTGGAAATGGGTGCACACCCGCGGCATGGTGATCAGCCGCGACGCCAACGGCACGCCTGCCCGCATGATTGGCACGCACACCGACATCACCGACCGCAAGAACGCCGAAGCCCAGGTACGCCAGCATGCCTATTTCGACCCCCTGACCGGCCTGCCCAACCGGCGCATGCTGCGCGACCGGCTGGAGCAGGAAATCAAACGCAGCCGACGCGACGGCCTGCAACTGGCCATTCTGTTCATCGACCTGGACCACTTCAAGGAAGTCAACGACACCCTGGGCCATGACAACGGCGACCTGCTGCTGGTAGAGGCAGCGCGCCGCCTGCGCCAGTGCGTGCGCGAATGCGACACCGTAGCCCGCATGGGCGGCGACGAGTTCACCGTGCTGCTCACCGAGCTGGCGCCCGACACCCACCTGGAGCAGCTGCTGCACAAGCTGCTACAGACCATGGCCCAGGTATTCCAGCTCGGGCAGGAGCAGGTGTTTGTGTCGGCCAGCGTGGGCGTCACGCTCTACCCGGCCGACGGCACCGAGCTGGAGGCGCTGTACAAAAACGCCGACCAGGCGCTGTATGTGGCCAAGGGCGCAGGGCGCAACCGCTTCAGCTTCTTCACCCCGGCGCTCCAGGAAGCTGCGCTCACGCGTGCCCGGCTGACCAACGACTTGCGCCACGCAGTGGGCCAGCAGCAGTTGCAGCTGCTCTACCAGCCCATCGTGGCGCTGGCCAGTGGCGCCGTGCACAAGGCCGAGGCCCTGCTGCGCTGGCGCCACCCCGAGCGCGGGCTGATCAGCCCGGCCGCATTCATCCCCATGGCCGAGACCAGTGGCCTGATCGTGCCCATGGGTGACTGGGTGTTTGAGCAGGCTGCGCTGCAGGTGCAGGCCTGGCGCCGCAGCCTGGCACCGACCTTTCAGATCAGCATCAATACCTCGCCCGTGCAGTTCCAGCACACCCAGCTGCCCGACGCCAACTGGGTGCGGCGCCTGGCGGCCATGGGTCTGCCCGGCGACAGCCTGTCCATCGAAATCACCGAAGGCGTGTTGCTGGACAGCAATGACGGTGTGACCGCCAAGCTGCTGGAGTGGCGCGACGCGGGACTGCAGGTGGCGCTGGACGACTTCGGCACCGGCTATTCCTCCCTGTCCTACCTGTTGAAGTTCGACATCGACTTCATCAAGATCGACCAGTCCTTTGTGCGCGACCTGCAGCCGGGGTCCACCAACTTCACGCTGTGCAAAGCGATGGTGGCCATGGCCCATGCGCTAGGCCTGCAGGTGGTGGCCGAGGGGGTGGAAACCGCCCAGCAGCGCGACCTGTTGATCGACGCGGGGTGCGACTACGCGCAGGGCTACTTCTTTGCCCGGCCCATGACCGCCCCGGCCCTGGCGGAGTGGGTGACGCAGCAAGCCCCGGCATGAGGCCGCCTGGGGCGCACAGCTCCGTTCGGGCTGTGCCTGGCAACGCCCGTCTTTTGCGTCAATGCAGGCTGGCCAGCAGCGCCGCATTGCCACCCGCGGCGGTGGTGTTCACGGTCACCGTCTGCTCCGCGCAGAAGCGGAACAGGTAGTGCGGGCCGCCGGCTTTGGGGCCGGTGCCTGACAGGCCTTCGCCACCGAAAGGCTGCACCCCCACCACGGCGCCAATCATGTTGCGGTTGATGTAGATGTTGCCCACATGCGCCGCGTTTGCCAGCGCCTGGGCGCGGCTGTCGATGCGGGTCTGGATGCCCAGCGTGAGGCCGTAGCCCAGCGCGTTGATATGTGCGATCACGTCCTCGGGGTTGCTGGTATCCCCCGTGCCCCAGCGCACCACCTGCAGCACCGGGCCGAAAATTTCGGCCTTCACCTGGGCAATGCTGGCCACCTCGAAAGCATGTGGCGCGATCAGATTTGCTATTAAATTAGTAGCTGTTTGCGCACTATTTACGGGCGCTACAAGCACTTTTGACTCATTTTTCAGACGGTCGATGTGGCGCTGGATGTTGTCATAGGCCTCCCGGTCGATCAACGGCCCCAGGTCCGTGGCCAAGTCGGCCGGCGTGCCCACCTGCAACTCCTGGGCCGCCCCTTGCAGCATCTCGATCACACCGTCGGCAATGGCTTGGTGCACCACCAACAGGCGCAGTGCAGAGCAGCGCTGGCCGGCCGAGCGGAAGGCGCTTTGCACCACCGCGTCCACCACCTGTTCGGGCAGCGCGCTGCTGTCCACCAGCATGGCGTTGATGCCACCGGTCTCGGCAATCAGCGGCACGATGGGGCCGTCTTTGGCGGCCAGCGCGCGCTGGATGATCTTGGCCACCTGGGTGGAACCGGTGAACACCACACCAGCCACGCCGGGCTGCGCCACCAGGGCGGCGCCTACGGTTTCGCCCGCACCATGCAGCAGTTGCAAGGCATCGGCGGGCACGCCAGCGGCCACCATCAGGTCCACTGCGGCTTTGGCCACGCCTGGGGTTTGCTCGGCCGGCTTGGCCAGCACCGTGTTGCCCGTCGCCAAGGCGGCGGCCACCTGGCCCATGAAGATGGCCAGCGGGAAGTTCCAGGGGCTGATGCAGACCCAGACGCCACGCGCCGTGAGGCGCAGGGTGTTGGTCTCGCCGGTCACGCCGTACTGGTAGCCGGCTTGTGCGTTGGCGACCACGGGACACTGAATGGGCTGCATGATGCGCTGCGCCTCGTCGGCGTAATAGCGCAGGAAGTCCACGGCCTCGCGCACCTCGCTCACCGCGTCACCCCAAGTCTTGAAGGCTTCTTTGACCAGCAGTGCGCAGAACTGCGGCATGGCGGCCTGCAGCGCATCGGCAGCGCGACGCAGCACCACGGCGCGCTCTTCGACGGGAACCTTGCTCCATTTTTGATAGCTGCTTGCGCAGGCAGCATAAGCATCAGGCACCCGTTTGGTATCAAACTCGGGCACCACCGGCACCGGGGTGGCCGGCAGGGCAGCCAGCAACGGGTCGCGCATGGTGGCCACGGTCAGGTCCAGGCCGGTGCTGTTGGCGCGGCTGCCCGGGTGCGTGCCAAACAGGTCGGCCGGCAATGGCAGGCTGGGGTGGGGCTCCAGGCGCAGGGGCGAGATCAGCAGCTCCTCCATGCCCACCGACTCGTCGGCCAACTGGTGCACAAAGCTGGAGTTGGCGCCGTTTTCCAGCAGGCGGCGCACCAGGTAGGCCAACAAATCTTTGTGCGCGCCCACAGGGGCGTAGACGCGGCAGGCGACCAGGGGGTTCTTCAACACCTCGCGGTACACCCCTTCACCCATGCCGTGCAGGCGCTGCAGCTCAAACGGTGCGCCACTTTTGGCGCCCATTTGCAAAATGGCAGCGATGGTCGCCGCGTTGTGGGTGGCGAACTGGGGGTAGATGGCATCCGGCGCCGCCAGCAGTGCACGGGCGCAGGCCAGGTAGGACACATCGGTGTGGTGCTTGTGGGTGAACACCGGGTAGTGCGGCAGGCCCAACTCCTGGGCGCGCTTGATTTCGGCGTCCCAGTAGGCGCCCTTGACCAGCCGGCACATCAGCTTGATCTGGTACTTGCGGGCCAGCACGGTGACGTGCTCGATGAGCTCCAGCGCACGGGTCTGGTAGGCCTGCATGGCCAGGCCCAGGCCGGTCCACTGCGGGCAGTGGCGGGCCACCAGCACCAGCAGGGCTTCCAGCACTTCGAGCGACAGCTCCAGGCGGTCCACCTCTTCCGCGTCAATGGTCAGGTTGATATGGGCCGCCGCAGCCGCTTCGCACAGCGTCCAGACGCGGGGCACCAGCGCGTCCAGCACCGCCTGGCGGTGCGCGTCTTCGTAGCGCGGGTAGAGCGCGCTCAGCTTGATGGAAATACCATCGTTTTCGGCCAGTGCGCCCGTCTTGCTTGCGCGAGCAGCTATGAAATCAATAGCATCACCATAACTCTTCAAATAGCGCAACGCGTCCTTGTCGGTGCGGGCACCCTCGCCCAGCATGTCGTAGCTGAAGCGCACATTGGCTTTTTTGCGTGCGGCATCGGCCTCCTTCATCGCCTCGGGCATGGTCTGGCCCAGCACGAACTGGCGGCCCAAGAGCTGCACGGCACGCAGGGTGGCCGCCACCACCGTGCGCGCACCCAACTTGGCCATGAGACCAGGCTCGTTCTGCGCATCGGGCAAAAAGTGTTTGGACAGCGCAATGGCCGTACTGGACAGGCGCGCGAGCACCTTGTCGCCGCTGGCCTCGAAGTCAGCGCGGCCCAGTTGGTCGGTGGTCAGCGCGATGGCGGTCTCGGCATCCGGCACCCGCAGCAGGGCTTCGGCCAGGCGCATCAGGGCCAGACCTTCGGCGCTGGAGATGGGGTATTCCTTGAGCAGGCTTTCCATGGCCCAGAAGGGCGGCGGGTTCTCGCGCACGGCCTGCACCCAAGGTTCGGCGGTGCGGGCGGCATGGGCCCAGTACAAGGTGCCGTCCAATTGCTGCAGACGCTGCGCAACGATTTCGCTCTCCGGGCGGTAGGGGGTGGGCAAACGGGGGGGGACGGCTTGGAACATACGCACTCCATGAAATGTGAAACTTGTGCGTATTTTTAAAAGTTTCTACACGAATAAATATCTATATTTATCGAGATATTTAGTTTTAAATGCGGTATCGCCACCTGCAACATCCTGGTACGCACGGCGCCATCTATTGATGGAGGTCAAGTTTGCGCCAAGAATGCACCGCAGAATGCGCTTCAGGAGTTCGTGCATGCCCCAAACCCGTTTGTTCACTGTGGGAAGGCGCCCTTGGGTGCTGGTACTGGCCCTGCTGGCCGTCCTGCAGGGCCTGGCCGGCGCCGCCCGAGCCGACCACCCGCGCGAGGTGCGCATGGGGGTCTACCAAAACGAGCCCAAGATCTTCCTGAACGGGCAGCAGCAGCCCTCTGGCATTTTTGGCGAGTTGGCGCTGCAGATCGCCCGGCACCACAACTGGACCCTGGTGCCCGTGCCCTGCGAGTGGAAAGCCTGCCTGGAGGGCCTGCAGAACGGCAGCATCGACCTGATGCCGGACGTGGCCTTCACGCCCGAGCGGGCTGCGCTGTTTGACTTCCACACCACCCCGGCGCTGTTGAGCTGGTCGCAGATCTACGCCCGTCCGGAGGTGCCGATCCGCTCGGCCCTGGACCTCAAGGACCGGCGCGTTGCGGTACTGCAGGGTTCGGTGCAGCAGGAGTACCTGCGCAACCTGATGGCGGGTTTTGGGGTGCATGCCGAGCTGGTGCCGGTCGAAACCCTGGAGGAGGCGTTTCAACTGGCGGCCCGCGGCGGGGCGGACGCCGCCGTTGCCAACCGCTTCTATGGCGACTTGCAGGCGCCGCGCTTCAAGATGCAGTCCACGCCCGTGCTGTTCCAGCCCTCGCAGCTGTTTTTTGCCACCGGCAAAAACAAGAACCCAGACCTGCTTACCGCTGTCGAGACGGAGCTGCGGGCATGGCAGGCCGAGCCCACTTCGCACTACTTTGAGGTACTCAAGCGCTGGATGGAAACGCCGCCCCCAGCGCGGGTGCCCACCGTGGTGTGGTGGGCGCTGGGCGGCTTGGGCGGAGTCTTGGCACTGGCGGTGGGCGCCTGGGGCTTGTTGCGGCGCGAGGTGGCCGACAAAACCCGCAGCCTGCGCGCCAGCGAGGACCGGCTCAACACCATTCTGGACAGCGTGGATGCATTCATCTACATCAAAGACACCGAGCTGCGCTACCAGTATGCCAACCGCAAGGTGTACGAGCTGTTTGGCGCCCGCCCCGACGAGGTGGTGGGGCAAACCGACGACCACTACTTCGATGCCCCCACGGCGGCCAAGCTGCGGATCCACGACCTGCGGGTGGTGCAACACGGGGAGCGTGTGGAAGAGGTGGAGACCAACCGCCGCCTGGACGGGCAAAAAGAACGCACCTACCTGTCCATCAAGCTCCCCTTGCACCGGCCCGACGGCTCCATCTACGCGCTGTGCGGCATTTCTACCGACATTTCCAAACAAAAGCAGGCCGAGCACGCCATCCACCAACTCGCGTTCTACGACCCGCTGACCCACCTGCCCAACCGGCGCCTGCTGATGGAGCGCCTGCAGCAGGCCCTCGCCGTCCAGCAACGCAGCCACGCATGCGGCGCCCTGCTGTTCATTGATGTGGACAACTTCAAAGACCTCAACGACACCCTGGGCCACAGCACCGGGGATTTGCTGCTGTGCGAAATTGCGTCCCGCTTGTCGGCTTGCACCCGGGCCCAGGACACGCTGGCACGCCAAGGCGGCGATGAGTTTCTGGCCATGGTGCAAGACCTGGGCCAGTCGATGAGCGAGGCCGTGCTGCACACCCAGCACCTGGCTGAAAAAATTCTGCAGCGGCTGAGTGAGCCCTACTTGCTGGACGGCCACTACTACCAAACCTCGGTCAGCATTGGGGTGGCGATGTTTGGCGGCCCTGACTCCGACCAGGAGGAACTGCTCAAGCAAGCCGATCTGGCCATGTACCAGGCCAAAGCCGATGGGCGCAATACGGTGCGCTTTTTCAACCCCCAGATGCAGGCGCAAGTCAGCGCCCGCACCGCCCTGGAGACGGACCTGCACCGCGCCCTGGAGGCGCGGCAGTTCTTGCTGTACTACCAGCCTCAGGTGGACACACAGGGGCAAGTGGTGGGCGTGGAGGCCTTGGTGCGCTGGCAGCACCCGGTGCGCGGCCTGGTGTCCCCGGCGGAATTTATCCCGGTGGCCGAAAGCTCCGGGCTGATTCTTCCCCTGGGCGAGTGGATACTGGAAACCGCCTGCAGGCAACTGGTGCAATGGGCCGCGCAAGCGCACACCGCGGCACTGTCGATTGCTGTCAACCTCAGCGCACGCCAGTTTCGCCAGGCAGACTTTGTGGACCAGGTCCGGTCCGTTCTGCAAGCCACCGGCGCCAATCCGCAACGCCTGGAGTTGGAGCTGACCGAAAGCCAGCTGATTGACGACTTGGGCGGGGTGATCCAAAAAATGGATGCACTCAAGGCATTGGGCGTGCGCATCTCGCTGGACGACTTTGGCACAGGCTATTCCTCGCTCAACGTGCTCAAGCGCCTGCCACTGGACCAGCTCAAGATCGACCAGTCGTTTGTGCACGACCTGCTGCTGGACCACTCCAGCGCCAGCATCGTGCGTGCCATCGTCACGCTGGGCGATAGCCTGCACCTGCAGGTGATCGCCGAGGGCGTGGAAACCACGGAACAGCGCGACGCCCTGGTGGCCTTGGGCTGCACCCACTTTCAGGGCTACCTCTTTGGCAGACCAACACCCACACCATGACACGACACAGCGCGACTGGTCCGCAGTGGCGACAAGGCCAAGGCCCCGATTTGCGGACGAGCCGGCGTGTCGTTGACACACGCCCCCCATCTGACCATGATGGACTAAATTAGATTTATTTACTAAGGAACGACATGAGCAACGTGATCGCCGGTGATGCCGGATTTGGGTCTTTTTTCCGGTATCACGGTTGGCTGTCGCCGGGAGTCCGCCTGTTTCGACGGCTGAACTTCCCTGCCAAGGCGGGCTGGATTGCGGTGATGTTTCTGATACCGCTGACCATCATGCTGGGGGACCTGTGGAAAGCCAGCAACGACCAGGTGGAGTTCGCCCGCTCGGAATTGCTGGGTGTGGCCTATGTCCAACCCTTGCATGACCTGATCCAGGTCGCGCAGGGACGGCGTCTAGCGGCCATGGATGGGGCCTCAGACCTCGACACCTGGAAGACCAAGGTAAGCGATGCTTTTGCCAAACTGGCAGAACAAAACAAGGCCAACGGCCAAACACTGGGAACGGGTCGCGCGTACGCTGCCGTCGAGACAGCCCATCAGGCCCTGCTGAACGCGCCTGTTGGCGCAGACCCCACGGCAACCTTCAATGCCCATAGCGCCTACATCGCGCTCTTGCTGGAACTGGGGCGAGAGGTGGCAGATACCTCACAACTGGCGCTGGATCCGGAGCTGGACACTTTTCATTTGATGAACTACGCCGTGCTGTTTGGCCCGCAACAAACAGACAATGTGTCCAAACTTACCGCCTTGGGCAAACTGGTGCTGAAAACCGGAAGCAAAACAGCCGACCAAAACGAAGACCTGGTCATGTTTGCAGGTGTTTTGGCCTTTGTCGACGGGATTGTTGAAAACAGTTATCTCAAGGCGGTGGCAGCAGAGGGCCTCAAAGACCCGGATGCCAAGTACGGCATGGCCCAGAACGACCAGCTGTATGACGACTTCGGCAAGGCCCTGAAAACCATGGTGCTTGGCGAAAAGGTGGAAGGTGACCCGAACCAACTGGAGCAGATGGGCACGGCCTCCGCGCGCGCAGAGCACGCCCTGAACACCAAACTGATGGAGCGTCTGCGGTCCCGCCTGGAAGAGCGCGTGGGACAGATGCAAGCCCAGTTCCTGCAACAACTGGGGATTGCGGTGTTGTTTGTGGCCTTGGCGTTTTACATGCTGCTGGCGTTTTACAAAGTGATGATGGGGGGCCTGCGCGAGGTAACCGGGCACCTGGAGCAAATCAGCCAAGGCAACCTGATTACGGCCCCCACCCCGTGGGGCAAGGACGAGGCGGCCCACCTGATGATTACCCTGCGGGACATGGAGGCCAGCTTGCGCGTGATCGTGCGTGACACCTTGGACGGTGCGGCCAATGTCAATACGGCCAGCGAAGAGATTGCCTCCGCGTCACAAGACCTGTCGCGCCGCACCGAGGCCAGCGCGGCCGCTCTGGAGGAAACCGCGGCCACCATGACGCAGATTGCAGAAACCGTGCAGCGCACCTCCGACACGGTATCGGGCGCCGCCGACATTGTTCGCGCCAACGCCCGCTCGGCCCAACACGGCGGGGAGGTGATCTCACAGGTCGAGCAGACCATGCAAGGCATCAATGCCTCGTCCAGCAAGATTTCCGAAATCATCAGCGTCATCGACGGCATCGCCTTCCAAACCAACATCCTGGCCCTGAATGCGGCGGTAGAAGCAGCGCGTGCCGGTGAGCAGGGTCGCGGTTTTGCGGTCGTGGCCAGCGAGGTGCGCTCACTCGCCGGGCGCAGTGCCGAGGCAGCCAAGGAAATCAAGACCCTCATCAACGCCAGCATTGAGCAAGTTGAAAAAGGCACCCAGGTGGTGGGCGAGGCGGGCACCGCCATTGCGGACATTGTGGGGAACGCCGGGCGCATTGACAGCTTGATGACCGAAATCGCCAACGCCACCAAGGAGCAATCGGCAGGTGTCGGTCAGGTGGGCGCCGCGGTGCACGACCTGGACCAAAACACCCAACAAAATGCCGCCTTGGTGGAAGAAACCGCCGCTGCGGCCACCGCGCTGTCGGACCAGGCCGAGCGCCTGGCGCAGGTGGTGTCATTTTTCAAACTCAAATAAGAAGGCCCCGCGTGAGCGACTTGGCTGAACTGGACCGGATTGACCTGCGCATCCTGACCTGCCTGCAAGAGGATGGACGACTGTCCAATCTGAAACTGGCCGAGACCGTGGGGCTATCCCCCACGGCGGTACTGGCCCGCGTACAGCGGCTCACCAAAGACGCGTACATCCTGGGCTATGAAGCCCGTTTGAACCCGCTCAAGTTGGGCGCGGGCATGATGGTCTTTATTGAGGTACTGCTGGACAAGACCACGCCCAATGTGTTTGACGCCTTCAAGGCTGCGGTGCAGGTGCGCCCCGAAATCATGGAGTGCCACATGGTGGCCGGCGGCTTTGACTACCTGCTCAAAACCCGCATGGCGGACATGGTGGCCTACCGGCAGTTTGCAGGGACCGTGCTGTGGCAGCTGCCCGGCGTACGCGAGACGCGCACCTATGCGGTGATGGAAGAAATCAAGAACACCACCCATCTGAAGCTGCAATAACAAGCTGGCGCCCAAGCTTGTGAAGTGACCCATGCCTACCGACGGCGGGCGCGGGCGCACTCAAGTCGCGGCAGGGTAGCTGCGGGCGCCAAAGATCGCACTGCCCACCCGCACCTGGGTGCTACCGCTGGCCACGGCAGCATCCAGGTCAGCACTCATGCCCATGGAGAGGGTGTCCAGCCCCAGCCCCTCTGCATTTAATGCATCAAATAGGCCTCTAGCCCTCTTGAATACTGCGCAAGCAGCTACAAAATCAATAGCAGGTTCGGGAATACACATCAGACCTCGCAACTGCAGGCGCGGCAACTGCGCTACGGCGCGAGCCAGCGCCAGCGCCTCGTCGGGCAACACGCCCGACTTGGTGGGACCGCCATCCACATTCACCTGCACACACACCTGCAAGGGCGGCAAATGCGCCGGACGCTGCTCGCTCAGGCGCTGGGCGATCTTCAACCGGTCCACCGTGTGTGCCCATTGGAAGTGCTCCGCCACCAGCCGCGTCTTGTTGCTCTGGATGGGGCCGATGCAGTGCCATTCAATCGGCAGCGCGGTCAGTGCGGCGATTTTTTCCACCGCTTCCTGGATGTAGTTTTCGCCAAACGCACGCTGGCCCGCGTCAAAGGCCTGCTGCACCGCATCGGGGCCAAAAGTCTTGGAAACTGCCAGCAGTTGCACCGCGTCCACCGGCCGTCCGGCCTGTGTGCACGCCTGGGTGATGCGGGCGCGTACCGCGTGGAGATTGTCTGCAATCATCGTCATAATCTGCCAAGCGTACCAAACCCTTCCCAGCCCATCTCAGCGAAAGAGGATTCCGTGGACATTACCCAGCTGTTGGCGTTCAGCGTCAAAAACAAGGCTTCCGACTTGCACCTCTCTGCCGGTCTCCCTCCCATGATCCGGGTGCATGGCGATGTGCGACGCATCAACGTGGAGCCGCTGGACCACAAGCAGGTGCACGCCATGGTGTACGACATCATGAACGACACGCAGCGCAAGATGTACGAGGAGTTCCTGGAAATCGACTTCTCTTTCGAGATTGACGGTCTGGCGCGCTTCCGGGTCAACGCCTTCAACCACAACCGCGGCGCGGGTGCAGTGTTCCGGACGATTCCGAGCAAAATCCTCTCGCTGGAGCAGCTCAACGCACCCAAGATTTTTGCCGACCTGGCCTTGAAGCCACGCGGCCTGGTACTGGTCACCGGCCCCACGGGATCGGGCAAGTCCACCACGCTGGCGGCCATGGTCAACTTCTTAAACGAAACCGAGTTCGGCCACATCCTGACGGTGGAAGACCCGATCGAGTTTGTGCACGAGTCCAAGAAGTGTCTGGTCAACCAGCGTGAAGTGGGGCCGCACACGCTGAGTTTTGCCGCCGCGCTGAAGTCCGCGCTACGGGAAGATCCAGATGCGATTCTGGTGGGCGAAATGCGCGACCTGGAAACCATTCGCCTGGCCATGACGGCCGCAGAAACAGGCCACTTGGTGTTTGGTACCTTGCACACATCGAGTGCGGCCAAGACCATCGACCGGATCATTGACGTGTTCCCGTCCGAAGAAAAGGAAATGGTGCGGGCCATGTTGTCCGAGTCGCTGCAGGCCGTGATCTCGCAAACCCTGTGCAAAACCAAAGACGGCCAGGGCCGTGTGGCAGCGCACGAAATCATGTTGGGCACCAGCGCCATCCGCAACCTGATCCGCGAGGCCAAGGTGGCACAGATGTACTCCTCCATCCAGACCGGCAACAGCGTGGGCATGCAGACGCTGGACCAGAACCTGACCGACCTGGTGAAGCGCAACATCATCAGCCCCTCAGAAGCCCGTGGCAAAGCCAAAATCCCTGAGAACTTCCCGGGGTAGCTGTGGAACACCCCCCGGCTTGCCCACTGCGTGTGGCCGCTTTCCCCCTTGCAGGGGGCAACACCAGCGGTCCGGCAAAGCCGGTCCCGCGGTGTTCCTGGGTTTTGGGGGCACTTCGCTCCACCGTGTCGATTTAGCGAAAAGGAGGTGTTCTTATGGAACGCGATCAGGCAACCAAATTTATCAACGACCTGCTCAAGCTGATGGTCAGCCGCAATGGCAGCGACTTGTTCATCACCGCCGAGTTTCCGCCCGCCATCAAGGTGGACGGCAAGATCACCAAGGTCTCGCCCCAGCCACTCAACGCGGCGCACACCATGGCACTGGCGCGTTCCATCATGAACGACAAGCAGGTGGCGGAGTTCGAGCGCACCAAGGAGAGCAACTTCGCCATCGCGCCGGCCGGCATAGGCCGCTTCCGCGCCAACGCTTTCATCCAGCAGGGCAAGGTCGGGCTGGTGCTGCGCGTGATTCCGCAGGTGCTGCCCACCATCGACGGGCTGGGCGTGCCCCAGGTGCTCAAGGAGGTGGTGATGGCCAAGCGCGGCCTGTGCATCATGGTGGGCGCCACGGGTTCAGGCAAATCCACCACGCTGGCGGCCATGGTGGATTGGCGCAATGACAAGTCCTTTGGCCACATCATCACCATCGAAGACCCGGTGGAGTTTGTGCATGCGCACAAGAACTGTGTGGTCACGCAGCGCGAAGTGGGCCTGGATACCGACAGCTGGGAAGCGGCGCTGAAGAACACGCTGCGCCAGGCGCCAGATGTGATTCTGATGGGCGAGATCCGCGACCGCGAAACCATGGAACACGCGGTGGCCTTTGCCGAAACCGGCCACCTGTGCCTGGCCACCCTGCACGCCAACAGCGCCAACCAGGCGCTGGACCGCATCATCAACTTCTTCCCCGAAGAGCGCCGCAGCCAGTTGCTGATGGACCTGTCACTGAACCTGAAAGCCCTGGTCTCGCAGCGCCTGATCCCCAAGCAGGATGGCAAGGGCCGTGTCGCTGCGGTAGAGATCATGATCAACTCGCCGCTGATTTCCGACCTGATCTTCAAGGGCGAAGTGTCCGAGGTGAAGGAAATCATGAAGAAGAGCCGCCAGGCCGGCATGCAAACCTTCGACCAGGCGCTATTCGACCTCTACGAAGGCAATGCGATCACCTACGAAGACGCGCTGCGCAACGCCGATTCGCTCAACGACCTGCGCCTGCAGATCAAACTCAACAGCCAGCGCGGCAAGTCCAACGACCTGTCCGCCGGTACCGAAAATTTCGCGATTATGTAAAACGTGGCCCCCACGCTCCGCCGCTGCGCGGGTCGCTGCCCCCCAAGGGGGCTAATTTTCCTTGGGGCGGCCCGGCGGAAAATTGCCTTTCCACCCGATTGAATCCTTTATTGTCATGCCCAACATCAACGACAAAACCTACGAACCCTCCCCCGCCTACTCCGTCGCCTTTCTGGGCCTGGGCGTCATGGGCTACCCCATGGCCGGGCACCTGGCCCGCGCTGGCCACCAGGTCACGGTGTACAACCGGACCGCTACAAAATCGATAGCTTGGTGCGCAGAATTTGCGGGGGCTAGCAGCCAATTGGGCGCCCATTCCCACGCCCCCACACCTCGCCAGGCGGTACAGCAGGCGGACATCGTGTTTTGCTGCGTGGGCAATGACGACGACCTGCGCAGCGTGACCCTGGGGGCCGATGGTGCCTTTGCGGGCATGAAGCCCGGCGCCATTTTTGTGGACCACACCACCGCGTCTGCCGATATCGCACGCGAGCTCAGTGTCGCAGCACACGCCCGGAGCCTGCAGTTCATCGATGCCCCCGTGTCCGGCGGCCAAGCCGGTGCGCAAAACGGTCTGCTGACCGTGATGTGTGGGGGTGATGCGAATGCGTTTGAAACGGTCAAACCCGTCGCCATGGCCTTCTCCCGTGCCTTCACGCTGCTCGGTGAGAGCGGTGCCGGTCAACTCGCCAAGATGGTGAACCAGATTTGTATTGCCGGGCTGGTGCAGGGCCTCTCGGAGGCGATTGCTTTTGGCCAGAAAGCCGGGCTGGACATGAACCAGGTGCTGGACGTGATCGGCAAGGGCGCAGCCCAAAGCTGGCAGCTGGACAACCGTGGCAAGACCATGGTGGCCGACAAGTTTGATTTCGGGTTTGCGGTGGACTGGATGCGCAAGGACCTGGGTCTGGTGCTGGATGAAGCCAAACGCAACGGTGCACGCCTGCCAGTGACCGCCTTGGTAGACCAGTTCTACGCCGATGTGCAGCAGATGGGCGGCAAGCGCTGGGACACCAGCAGCCTGATCAAGCGGTTGAAGTGAATGTAGTCCCCGCGCCCCACCATGAAAAACGGCCCTGACGGGCCGTTTTTTATTGCTTGGGTGCTTCTGCGGGAGGGGGCGCTGGCTGCAGGCGGGCCAACTCGTCTTCCGAAATAACTTCCAAAATACGCACCACGCGCTGCACCCCAGAGGTGCTGCTGATCACTTCCGTGGCGCGTTTGGCTTCCCGCTCGGTCACACGGCCCATCACATAGGTGGTGCCCCGTTCCGTCACGATTTTGAAGGCATTGGCAAACAGGTCTTTGGCGTCCACCAGCGCCGCCTTGACGCGACCAGTCACCAGGGAGTCGGACGAGCGCTGGGTCAGGCTGGCATTGCCCATGACGCCCAACTCGTTGACGATGTTGCGCACGTTGTCCACCCTCGACACGATCTGCTCCACCAACTGCTTGTCTTGGGCCGTGGGCACCTCGCCTGTCAACAACACCTGGCGGTTGTAGCTGGTGACGTTGACATGCACACGGTCACCCAGGTTTTCACGGATGCGGCTGGCAGAGCGCTGCTCGATGCCTTCATCCTCCACCACCGAACCGGAGGTGCGACGGTCGGTAGCAACCAACATGCCTCCCACGGCACCGCCGACAAGCAATGGGAAACACGCGCTAAGACTTGCCAGAGATCCGG
This sequence comes from Curvibacter sp. GWA2_63_95, assembly GCA_001795455.1. Lineage (GTDB taxonomy): Bacteria > Pseudomonadota > Gammaproteobacteria > Burkholderiales > Burkholderiaceae_C > Allorhodoferax. The sequence goes on from MGPB01000019.1 coordinate 60,888, forward strand.
CCAGAGCCGCAACCAGGGTTAAACGTTTCAATCGGGAGTTCATGGGTTGATTTCCTGTTCGCCCAGCAGTTGGGCATCGACGGCATCACAAATGCAATGCAGCGCCAAAATATGGACCTCTTGAATGCGGGCCGTACGTTCGTGTGGCACACAGATATGCACATCGGTGTCGCGCAAGACCTGCGCCATTTTGCCGCCGCCGCGTCCTGTTAATCCCACCACCACCATTTCGCGGGCATGGGCCGCCTCGATGGCAGCCAGCACATTGGCAGAGTTGCCGCTGGTGGAAATTGCCAACAGCACGTCCCCTGGCGCACCGAGGGCGCGCACCTGGCGCGAGAAGATCACGTTGTAGTCGTAATCGTTGGCAATGGCGGTGATGATGGAGGTGTCGGTGGTCAGCGCAATGGCGCCCAGTTCGGGGCGTTCACGCTCAAAGCGTCCCACAAACTCGGCGGCGAAATGTTGTGCGTCGGCGGCGGAGCCACCGTTGCCGCAGGCCAGCACTTTGCCACCACTGGTGACACAGGCCAACATGGCTTGCACCGCGTCTGCAATCGGCTTGCTCAAGCCTTGTGCCGACTGGTACTTCAGGTCTGCACTGTCAATAAAGTGTTGTTGAATACGTTGCTCAAGCATGGGCCGGATGATACCGCGGCACCCAAATCCCCAAGGGATCAGGCGTCTTGAGATGTATCAGGATGCATCAAATGCGGCCTGCAGCCATTCGATCTGGTCGCCGTCCAGGACCACCACATCGAAACGGCAGGGAGGCAAGCGCGCCAGGCGCAGCAGGTAATGCTGTGCAGCAAACACAATGCGGCGCTGTTTGACCGCCCCCACACTGGCGGCACCCCCGCCGTGGCTGCTGGAGGCCCGTTTGCGCACCTCCACAAACACCAGGGTGCCATCGGGCGAGCGCATGATCAGATCGATTTCTCCGCCGCCCCGTCCGGGGGTTCGATAATTGCGGGTGACCAGCATCAGCCCCTGCCCTTGCAAATAGCGCAGAGCGGCGTCTTCTCCCGCGTCCCCCAGCTGTTTGGTGGTCGCGCTTCGTGCAGGTCGTTTCGGAAAGAATTCCATCTATGAGTGCGTCGTTTATCTCTGCCCTGTCCGCTGCCAAAGAGGCTGCCGGTGCGCAGCATTATCCGCAGGGCGCGCTGTACCTGATAGCCACCCCGATTGGCAACCTGGCCGACATCAGCTTGCGCGCGCTGCACGTGCTGGCGCTGGCCGACACAATTGCCTGCGAGGACACCCGCCATACCCAGCAATTGCTGCGCGCCTACGGCATCGACAAATCGTCCGCACAGCTGCTGGCGGTGCACCAGCACAATGAGGCCCAGGCGGCGGAAGGTGTTGTAAACCGCCTGCGCCAGGACCAGCGTGTGGCCTATGTGAGCGATGCGGGGACACCCGGCATCAGTGACCCTGGTGCGCGGCTGGTGACCCAGGTACGGGCTGCGGGCCTGCGCAGCATCCCCCTGCCCGGGGCCAGCAGCGTGACCACGGCCCTGTGTGCGGCCGGCTTGGCAGAAGGTGGTGATGGCCACAGTGGTTTTGTGTTCCGGGGGTTTTTATCCTCCAAGGCGACCGAACGCGGCCACGAGGTGCAGCTGCTGGCCGAAGAACGCCGCGCGGTGGTGCTGCTGGAAGCCCCCCACCGCATTGAAGCGCTGGCGCTGGCGCTGGCACCGCTGGGCGAACGCCTGGTCACCGTGGGACGTGAACTGACCAAGCAGTTTGAAGAGATTGCCACCGTGGCAGCGGCGGAGTTGGCGGCCTGGCTGGCCGCCGATGCAAACCGCTTACGCGGCGAGTTTGCGTTGGTGATTCACCCCGCCGCAGGCAACGCCACGCAAGCGCCGGACGACCGGGTGCTCAAGCTGTTGCTGGCAGAGCTGCCACTTAAAACCGCGGTGAAGCTGGCGGCCGACATCACCGGTGAGGCCCGCAACGCGCTGTACGACCGCGCCCTGGCCCTCAAGCAGGGCTAAGGCCTCAGGCCTGTTGCCAGGCCTGCACGTAGGCGCGCCCGCGCTGCAACACATCGGCCGCAGAAGTACCCGGTGCAAACAGCTGGCTGCCAATGCCGAAGCCGGTCGCGCCAGCCTTCTTCCAGGGGGCCATGCTTTCGGGGGTGATGCCACCCACGGGCCACAGGTCGGTGCCCGCAGGGAGCACCGACTTCAGGGCCTTGATGCCGCCGTGGCCCACCATCTCGGCCGGGAAGAGCTTGAGCGCGTGGGCACCCGCCTGCAAAGCCGCAAAGGCCTCCGTCGGCGTGGCCACACCAGGCGCGCACAGCATGCCCAGCTCCACCGCACGGCGGATCACTGCGACATCGCAGTTGGGCGAGACCATGAGGCGGCCGCCGGCAGCGTGCACAGCTTCCACATCGGCCACGGCCAGCATGGTGCCGCCGCCCACAATGGCGTCGGCCGGCAGGGTGCGCGCCAGCGTGGCAATACATTCCAGCGCACCTGGGCGGTTCAGTGGCACTTCCAGCGTGCGAAAGCCGCTCTCGACCAGTGCCTCCCCCACAGCTTGCGCCTCGGCAGGCAGCAGCCCGCGCAAGATGGCCACCAAGGGGGTGCGGCGCGCACGCGCCAACAGTTCCAGGGAATCGCTCATAGGGGTTTCCAGTTCAGGTGAATGTGGTGGACGGCCGCCACAAAGGCAGCCTTGGCGTCGAGGATGTCGAACGACAGGCCCAGGTGCTGGGCCGCAGTCTGGTAGTGGGCCGCGAGTTGCGGCGAGCCCAGCAGTTTGAACGTGCCCTGCGGGCCTGTGCCTGCGCTGCCCTGCAACACGTCTTTGAGTTCGGTGCCAATCAACAAACCGCTCAAATAGGCGGTAGTGCTGGAGGCCGCCATGTCTTTGCAGACCACGCGCGCCCGGACACTGAAAATCTGGTGACTCAGCGCATGGTGGCCCGCAGCCTTCACGCCTTCTGCAAAGGCCGTCTCGTCCCACACCGGAGCCACACCACCGGCTGCCGCGGCCACCGTGCCATGTTTGCTGAGCAGGTCGAACAATTCACCGGTCATGTAGGTGCGTAGCTGGACTACGCGGCCTTCGTGCAACTCCACCCACTTGCTGTGCGTGCCGGGCAGCACAAACCAGCCACTGCGGTGCCCCAGGGCCCAGGCGCCCAACAGCTGGGTTTCTTCGCCGCGCATCACATCGGGCACGCCCTGCGCATTGCGTACGCGGTAGCCCGGAATAATGATGGCCGACACGCCAGGCGCCGCATCGGGCACCCGCATGGCATGGGCGGCCAGGTCTTGCACGGGCACGCTGCTATCGACATACGGCACCTCGTGCCAGCCCAGTGCGCTGCCCACCATGCCTGCCAGCACCACGCCCGTGCCGTGCACATCCAACGCTTGCAGCGCGACGTCCAGAGCGGCGGGAAAGCGGCCTTTGCAGGCCAGCGCGCCGTCCGAATCAGAGATTTCACGTGCACACGCGCCGTCGCCCGTGATCGCATACGCCCGACGGTGGGTGGTACCCCAGTCCACACCGACAATCGAAACAAGAGGGTTGGCAGCCATATTTTGGGAGTTCACAGTGGATGTTCAGGCGAATTTAAACATATGATGATTAGACCCGATTTTTCCGCAAAACACCCCCGCCTTGCCCCATGAAGTCTTCCGTACCCCCTCCCCACGCCACCTATGCCGGGCGCAACCTGCATGGCCAGGTGGTGAACGAGTTGGGCCGCCGGGTGGTTGGCGGCGTCTATGCCGCGGGGGCCTTGCTGCCCAATGAAGACCAGCTCTGCGCCGAGCTGGCAGTCAGCCGCACCGCGCTGCGTGAAGCCATCAAGGTGCTGGCGGCCAAAGGCCTGCTGGAGCCGCGGCCGCGCATCGGCACACGCGTGCGCCCCACCGAACAGTGGAACCTGCTGGACCCCGACATCCTGGCTTGGCGCTGCGCCACGGGCGCCGATGCCGAGTTTTTGCAGCACCTGACCGAGTTGCGCGAAATCATCGAACCCTCCGCCGCTGCGCTGGCCGCTACCAGCCACAAACCCGAGCAACTGGCCGATATTGCCCGCGCGCTGGATGCCATGCAAAAGGCCAGCCATATCAGTGAATGGGTGCAAGCCGACCTGGCCTTCCATACCGCCGTGCTCAAAGCCACCAACAACCCGCTGCTGATGCCGTTGGCCGCCATCATTGGCAGTGCGCTGGAGTCTCTCTTGGCGGTAAGCGCACGCACGTCCGAAAACTTCAAGCAAGCCCTGCCCGACCACCAGAAGGTGTTTGAAGCCATTGAGGCACGCGATGCCCAGAGTGCCTTGCATCGCATGGCGGGCCTGCTGTCAGACACCCGCTCACTGATGAAGCGGGCGGTTATTCCCCCCGTGTTGTGAATGTCCATTTATTTGTATGATGATTGAGACACTTTCGCTACAATTCCCGCATCCTTTTTTGAGTCCTTTCCATGTCCTCCCCCTCTCTTTCTGAATTTGCCAGGTACCCCAGCCTGGCTGGGCGCACGGTTTTTGTGACCGGTGGCAGCTCCGGCATTGGTGCCGACATCGTGATCGCCTATGCGCGCCAGGGCGCCAAGGTGGGCTTTACCGGCCGCAATGCCGAAGCGGCCGCCAAGGTGGTCGAAGCGGCCTCGGCTTTGGGCCCCACCCCCCTGTTTTTGCAGAGTGACGCCGCCGATGTGAACGCCTTGCGTGAAGCCATTGCGACCACAGCCCAGCGCTTTGGTGACATCAGCGTCCTGGTCAACAACGTGGCCAACGACCAGCGCCACAACCTGGCCGATGTGACCCCGGACGACTTTGACTGGCGTGTGGCCATCAACCTGCGTCCGGCTTTCTTTGCGGCGCAGGCCGTGGTGGACGGCATGACACGGCTGGGCGGCGGTGCCATCGTCAACCTGGGCTCCATCAGCTGGATGATCAAAGGCGCGGGCTACCCGGTGTATGCCACCTGCAAATCGGCCACCGTGGGTCTGTCGCGCAGCCTGGCGCGTGACTTGGGCAAACTCAATATCCGCGTGAACACCCTGTCACCCGGCTGGATCATGACCGAGAAACAACTCACCATGTGGGTGGATGAAGCCGGTGAAAAAGCCATGGACGAAAACCAGTGCCTCCCCGGTCGCATTGTGGGCAGCGACGTGGCCAATATGGCCCTGTTCCTCTCCGCTGACGACAGCCGCATGGTGACGGCACAAGACTTTGTGGTGGACGCCGGATGGACCTGAACATGCCCCCCACTCGTACCGTCTGGCCCGCCGACCTGCAACTGGGTGAAGGTCCGCTGTGGCACGCTGCCAGCGAACGCTTCTTCTTTGTGGACATTCATGGCCGTGCCTTGCATGCCTGGACCCCCGCGACGGACGCGCGGCAAACCTGGGCCATGCCTGAGCGCATAGGCTGGTTGATTCCCCGCACCGACGGGGATGGCTTCATCGCCGGCCTGCAATCGGGCTTTGTACGCCTGTGGCTGGAGCCCGTCCTGCGCATTGAGCCCATCGGCACGCCGCACCCCGGTGAACCGCTGGTACGCCTGAACGATGCCAAGGCGGATTGCCATGGCCGCATCTGGGCAGGATCCATGCGCAACGACGAACCTGGTTTGCGCCAGGGCCGCCTGGCCCAGCTTGCACCCTCGGGTGAGATCAGTGTGGTCGAAAGTGGTATCTACATCGCCAACGGCCCTGCCATCGCACACGACGGCAGCTGGATGTTGCACACCGATTCGTTTCTGGACACGGTCTACCGCTACGACCTCTCGCCCCAAGGCGTGCTCTCGGGCAAGACGGAGTGGAACAAGTTTGGTGGTGATGACGGCACGCCGGACGGCATGACGCTGGACCGCGATGGCAACGTATGGGTGGCGTTTTGGGGTGGCAGTTGCATTCGGCAGTTCACCCCCCAAGGTGCCTTGCTACGCACCATCGCCCTGCCCGCACCGCAGATCACCAGCATGGCCTTTGGTGGCGCCAACTTGGATCTGCTGCTGGTGACAAGCGCCCGCGCAGGGCTGGACGAGGCCACGCTGGAACGTTACCCGCTGGCCGGCAGCATTTTTGTCGTGGAGCCAGGCGTACAGGGCGTCTTGCCCTGCACTTTTGGCTAGAGACGGCTACTCGCCGGCACGCAGGCGCCTGCGGCTGTCGCGCGCGTTGGGCAACCAACCGCGCCACAACCAGCGGGCCAGGAGCAACAGGCCACGGATCCATTCGTCAATGGCGTAAGCCATCCAGATGCCGGGCAGGCCGAACAAGCGCCCCAGCCAGAACGACCCCACGCCCAGCACCAACACCAGCGAAGCCACGCTGGAAGCCGCGGGGTAAATCGCGTCGCCGGTTGCCCGCAAGGCTCCGTTCAGGATCAGGTTGAACACGCGCCCGGTTTCCAGAACCAGCGAAATCCACAACAGCGTCTGGGCGGCCTGAATCACTGCCGGGTCTTTGGTGAACATGCGCATCAGCCAAGGCGCGCCCAGCGCAGCCAGCAGTGCCAGCGACCCCGAGGCCAGCAGCCCATTGCGCACCGCCTTGCGCACCAGGCCATTGGCCACGCGCAAATCCCCGGCACCGACCAGACGCCCCACCATGATTTCGCAGGCCCACCCAATGGCCATGCTGGTCAGCAGCACGTACTTGAGCAACTGCAGGGTGTAAGAGTGAGTGGCCAGTGCCGTCACGCCCAGCCGGGCCGTGGCCGCCACCGACACCATGAAGGCGCCACGGTACGCCACCTCGACCCCAGCGCCGGGCAAGCCCACGCGCAGCACCGGCCCCAGATCTTTCCAGCTCGCAGCCCACCAGTCGCGCGCTTGCGGCACCAGATGCATGCGGATGCGCCAGAACCACAGGTGCATCACCAACCCTAGCGCGCGGCTGACCAGCATGGCAATCGCGTAGCCCTCCAGCCCCATGCCGTCCCATTCGCCCCAGCCGCGCATCAACACGGCGGCCAACAGCAAGTGGCTGCTGTGCATGACGATCATGACCTTGAGGGAGTCGCGTGAGAACAGATGGGCACGCAGCACAGAAGCCATGCTGAGGTTGTACGCCTCCAGCATCAAGGCAGGCGCGAACCACTGCAAAAACGGTGCAGCCAGTGCCACGATCGCGTCGGGCGCATTGAGCCAGTCCAGTACCAGATCGTTACCGGCCACCACCGTACAGACCACCAGAACACCCGCCCAGGTGCTGGCCCCCAGGGCCAGCAAGGCAGCACGTCGCGAGGCGGCATGCTGCCCGCCGCCCAGGTACTGGGTCACCACCACGCCCAGGCCAATCGCCAGCACACGGAACACCACAAACAGGGTTTCCAGAATCTGGTTCACCAGTCCGAACGCACCGGCGGCCGCATCCGAAGTATGTGAAGCCAGCCACAGACCGCCCATGGCCACACTCATGCCCAGCAAAAACTCACCCAGCAAGGGGCCAGCAATGGTATTGAGACGCGGGCGGGAGATGGGTGGCATCAAACAACTCTCTGACCTGGCAACACCACCGCGGCGCTGCCAAACCCTGAAGCGTACAAGCTAAACCAGCCGGAGATACGCGCCCCCCCACGCAGGCATCTGCAATACATGGCTGGCGCGTGGCACCTCGGCCAAGCCACTGCCCGGCAGGACCATGGCTGCGGCGTAGGCAGCGGGGATCTCCCAAGCGGCAACGGCATCACTGAAATTGAACACACACAGAATCTGTACACCGTCCAGAGCCCGGACAAAGGCCAGCACCTGCGGATGCGCCGGCAGCACGTGCAGCGTGCCGCTCACCAACGCTGGCTGCGTCTTGCGCCAGCGCAGCAAGCCGCGGTAGAAGTTGAGCAAGGAACCCGCATCCCGCTCCTGCACATCCACCGCCAGTGCACGGTGCGGTTCGATGACCGGCAACCACGGGGCCGCCGGCTGGGGCGCGCTGGAGAAGCCCAGATCGTCCGAGTCTCTGGCCCAAGGGTGGGCGGTACGGCAACCGTCACGGCCCTTGAACTCGGGCCACATGGTGATGCCGTAGGGGTCCTGCAGGTCTTCAAAGGCAATGTCGGCTTCGGGCAGGCCCAGCTCGTCGCCCTGGTAAATGCAAGGCGAGCCGCGCAGGCTCATCTGCAACGCAGCGCCCAGACGCAAGAGGTCGGGGTGGGCGGGCTTGTCAGCGCTGCCCCAGCGGCTGGCGACGCGCACCACGTCGTGGTTGGAGAGAGCCCAGCACGGCCAGCCCCCAGGCGCCACTTCTTCAAAGCGCTGCACAAAGCCGCGGAAGTGGGCGGCACTGTGGGCCGTGCCCAGCAGGTCAAAGCAGTAGGCCATGTGCAGTTTGTCGCCGCCACTGGTGTACTCGGCCACGCGGGCCAGGCCATCGTCGTCACCAATTTCACCCACCATGGTGGTGTTCGGGTACTGGTCCAGCAACGCGCGCAGGCGGCGCAGAAAAGCCAGGTTCTCGGGTTGGCTCTTGTCGTGCTTGTGCCATTGCCAGCCATAGGGGTTCACGGCGTTCACGGCAGGGTCTTCGCCGTCAGGGCGGCCACGGGGCGGGTTGCTGCGCAACTGCGCATCGTGGAAGTAGAAGTTGGCGGTGTCCAGACGGTAGCCGTCCACGCCCAGGTCCAGCCAAAACTTCACCGTGTCCAACAAGGCGTTCTGCACCTCGGCGTTGTGGAAGTTCAGATCGGGCTGGCTGGTCAGGAAGTTGTGCATGTAGTACTGGCAACGGCGGGTGTCCCACTGCCAGGCGCTACCACCAAAAATCGACAACCAGTTGTTTGGCGGCGTGCCATCACTCTGGGCGTCCGCCCACACGTACCAGTCGGCCTTGGGGTTCGTGAGGTTGGAGCGGCTCTCGACAAACCAGGGGTGCTGGTCCGAGCTGTGCGACAGCACCTGGTCAATCATGACCTTGAGACCCAGCGCATGGGCGCGGTCCACCAGTTTGCGGAAGTCGGCCACGGTGCCGAACATGGGATCTACATCGCAGTAGTCGCTGACGTCGTAGCCGAAGTCTTTCATCGGGCTCTTGAAAAACGGCGAGAGCCAGATGCCATCGGCCCCCAAGGCCGCCACATAGTCCAGCTTGGCGGTGATGCCGTTCAGGTCACCAATGCCGTCACCATTGCTGTCGGCGAAGCTGCGGGGGTAGATTTGGTAGATGACGCCGCCGCGCCACCAGTTGTCATTCGATGCTTTGGTCATACAGAAACGAAGGAAAGGGAAGAAAAAGTTACTTGACGGAACCCGACAGCAGGCCGCGCACAAAGAAGCGCTGCAACGAGAAGAACACCGCGACCGGCACCGCGATCGACACAAAGGCGCTGGCGGTCAGGATTTCCCAGCTCTCGCCGCGCGAACCCAGCAAATCATTGAGCTTGATGGTCAGCACGATCTGGTCCGGGGCCTTGCCCAGGAACACCAGCGCGATGAGGAAGTCGTTCCAGACCCAGAGGAACTGGAAGATGGCAAAGCTGGCCAGCGCGGGAATCGACAGCGGCAGCACAATGCCCGTGAAAATCTGGAAGTGCGAGGCGCCATCCATGCGCGCACTCTCGATGATGTCGCGCGGCAGCGAAGCGATGTAGTTGCGCAACAGGTAAATGGCCAATGGCAGGCCAAAGGCCGAGTGCGCTAGCCACACCCCCAGGTAAGACTTGGACTCCATGCCCAAGGTCTCGCCCAACTGGTTGTACAGGCGCAGCAACGGAATCAGGGACATCTGCAGCGGCACCACCAACAGGCCGACCACCACCACAAACAACCACTTGCGTCCCGGGAACTCCATCCAGCTGAAGGCATAGGCCGCAAAGGCGGCAATCAGGATGGGGATGAAGGTGGCCGGAATAGTGACCTTGAAGGTGTTGAGAAAGGCCTGGCCGACACCTTCGGAAGCCACCACCTTCTCGTAGTTCTGTGTCAGGAACACGGGCGGCGACTCGGCCACATAAAACACCCGAATGCCGCGGTCCTTGTCGTAAGGTGCATTGAGCTCCAGCCGATAGGCCCCGTCGGCTGCCACTGTCAGGGTGCCATCGGGTTTGCCGTCCTCCTCGTCAAACACCTGGCCATCTGCCACCTCGGCCACGGTGCCTACCGCAAACTCCTTGGGGTTGGCCGACTTGAGCGAAAACTGCTTGATGCGCACGGCCGACTGCTCGCCAAACAGCAAGCCCTTGATGACCGTCTTGTCACCCTCCTGCACCGCACTCTGGCCCCCCCCGGTGCGGCGCATGTCAGCACGCGTTTGGGTCGACAGGGCCGTCCACCAGCCACTGGAGACCAGTTGCTGCTTGTCGCGGAAGCTGGACACAAACAGACCGAAGGTAGGTAGCACCCAGACCAGCACAATGGCCAGCAGCAAAGCCTGGGCGGCCAGCGATGGCAGGCTGAAATATTTTTTCATCGTTGCGCCTCCTCGGTGCGGAACCGGCGGATATTGAAGGCCATGACGGGAATCACCGCGAACATGAGCACCATGGCCAGCGTGGAGCTGCGCCCGTAGTCACCGCCACCGCGGAACATCCAGTCATACATCAGGTTGGCCAGCACGCTGGTGTCCCACTGGCCACCGGTCATGGCCATCACGATGTCGAACACCTTGAGCACGGTGATGGTGATGGTGGTCCAGACCACCAGTACCGTGGACATGACCTGCGGCACCATGATCTCGAAAAAGATTTGAAGCTCACTGGCACCATCGATGCGCGCCGCCTCGATGGTTTCGTGCGGCACGCCACGCAGCGCGGCGGACAGGATCACCATGGCAAAACCCGTCTGGATCCAGATCAGGATGGCCATGAGGAAAAAGTTGTTCCAGAACGGCACGGTGACCCAGGCCTGGGGCTCAAACCCCATGCCCATGACGATGGCGTTCAGGATGCCAATTTGCTCGGCATCGGGGCCGCGGAAGTCGTAGACAAACTTCCAGATCACGCTGGCTCCCACAAAGCTGATGGCCATGGGCATGAACACCATGGACTTGGCAAAACCGCCCCACCACACGCGATCGGCCAGCACGGCCACCACCAGCCCCAGGGCCGTCGCGGCTGCCGGCACCACCAGCAGCCATATGAAGTTGTTGCGGATGGTGATCAGAAAGTTCTGGTCGACCAACACCCACTGGTAATTGGCAAGCCCGACAAATTGCTCGCCCGTCGCGTCAAAAAAACCGAGGCGAAAGGTTTCGAACAGGGGGTACAGCAAATAGGTGCCCAACAACAGGAGGGCGGGCGCCAGGAACAACCAGGGCCGCACGCTGGCGCGCAACACCTCTCGACCACTCTTGCTGCCCAGGGGCAGGTGAACAATCTTGTCGAGCAGGAAATTGGAGCCGGCAAAGTACAGCAGGCAAAACGCAATGCTGACCACCACCGCAGTCAGGGTCTGGAGGATTTGATCGGTCATGGGACCCACTCTGGTACGTTGCGTGAGGAAGAGTTCGACAGGGATTCAAAAAGGCCGGCAGCCCGCAAGCCGCCGGCCGGAAGACGCGCCCCACGGCGCTGTCAGAGGAGAGGCTTACTTGATGGCGTCCCAGCTCTTCTGGATTTCGTCAGCCACCGCTTGGGCGGACTGGCCACCGGAGTAGTTGACCATGCCCTTCCAGAAGCTGCCCGCACCTACTGCGCCAGGCATCAGGTCGGAACCGTCAAAGCGGAAGGTGGTGGCGTTCTGCAAGATCTCGCCCTGCTTTTTCAGCGAGGCCGTCTTGTACTTGGCCAGGTCCACACCCTTGTGCGGTGTCAGGAAACCACCTTCGGCCATCCAGATCTCATGCGACTGGGGATGCTGCAGGTACTCCATGAAGGCACGGGCGCCCTTGCTGTCCTTGGTGATGGTGAGGATGGTGCCGCCGCCCAGGACCGGGTTGCCCAGCTTCTTGCTGGCGTAGGACGGGAAATAGAAGAAGTCGGCTTCATCGGCCTTGCCTTCGGGGAAGAAGGCCGGAATGAAGGACGCCTGGCGGTGCATATAGCACTTGGGTGGCGAGCCGAACAGGCCTTTGGGGCTGTCCTTGAAGCTCACGGTGGCCACGGCTTTGGCGCCGCCGTCCACATAGGCGTCGTTCTTGGCAAACCAGCCGTAGGCCTCGATGGCGTCAACTACGCGCTTGTCGTTGAACTTGACCTTGTTGCTGACCCAGCCGTCGTACACCTCGGGGGACTGGGTGCGCAGCATCATGTCTTCCACCCAGTCGGTCGCGGGCCAGCCGGTGGCGGCGTCCGAACCCAGGCCGATACACCAGGGCTTGCCACCGTCGGCGGCAATTTTCTTGGTCAGGGCTTGCAGGTCTTCCATGGACTTGGGCACTTTGTAGCCCTTTTCCTTGAAGTTCTCAGGCAGGTACCAGACCAGGCTCTTCACGTTCACGTTGTAGAACATGCCGTAGAACTCTTTCTTGCCGGCCTTGTTGGCGTAGGTGCCCAGATCGGCCCAGGAACTGCCCGCGGCGTAGTTCTTCTTCACCCAGTCTTGTGCCTTGGAGCCCAGGGGCTTCAGGCCATCGATGGCGGCCATGTTGGCGGCCAGGCCGGGCTGGGGAAACACCGAGATGTTGGACGGCGAACCGGCCTTGATGTCGATCACGATCTGCTGCTCGGAGCTTTGCGAGCAGGAATGCTTCACGGTCGCGCCAGTGGCTTTCTCAAAGTTGGCAACCACCTTCTTGAACATGCCTTCTTCGGCACCGGTCCAGGGGCAGGTAATGGTGATGACTTCACCCTTCAGGTCCGGGCCTTTGTAGTCCGCCGCCATTGCGGGGCTGACCAGGGACCCCAATGCCAAAACCGAAGCCCCGGCGATCATGGATTTCTTGAACATCGTCTCTCTCCTCTTGTTGTGCCGCGGCCCATCCGCAGCACGTTAAAAATGGATGCCTCGGTGCGTCAGTCGACGCGCTTGCCTTCGGCGTTGAAGCGGTACAGGTGCTCGGGCGCAAAACCCAGCGCAATGGTGCTGCCGGGCTCCAGGGCCAGCGTACCGTCCATGCGGGCAGTCACCTCACCGTGCGCGTGGCTGCTCACATAGGCAAAGGTCTCGTTGCCCAACTGCTCGGAATGTTTGAGCGTGCCCTGGATGGGGCCATCGGCCAATACCTTGAGATGCTCGGGGCGCAGGCCCACGTGGGCCACGTTGTGGCGGGCCGCCAATTCGCCGCCCAGAATGTTCATCTGCGGCGAACCAATGAAACCGGCCACAAACAGGCTGGCGGGCTTGTTGTAGAGCTCCAGGGGGCGGCCGACCTGCTCCACCCGGCCCTTGTTCAACACCACAATTTTGTCGGCCAATGTCATGGCCTCCACCTGGTCGTGCGTCACATACACCATGGTGGCGCCCAGGCGGCGGTGCAGGGTGGCCAGCTCCACCCGCATCTTGGTGCGCAGGGCAGCATCCAGGTTGGAGAGCGGCTCGTCAAACAAAAACACCTTGGGGTCACGCACGATGGCGCGACCAATGGCCACGCGCTGGCGCTGGCCGCCCGACAGGGCTTTGGGCAGGCGCTCCAGGTACTCGGTGAGTTGCAGGATGTCGGAGGCTTCACGCACGCGGCGCTCGATTTCGGCCTTGGGCGTCTTGGCAATCTTCAGCGCGAAGGCCATGTTGTCGTACACGGTCTTGTGCGGGTAGAGCGCGTAACTCTGGAACACCATGGCCACACCCCGCTCGGACGGGCCCAGCTCATTCACCCGCACACCACCAATGTTGAGGTCACCGCCCGAGATGTCCTCCAGGCCCGCAATCATGCGCAGCAGGGTGGTTTTGCCGCAGCCAGACGGCCCCACAAACACAGTGAACTCACCCGGCTCGATATCCAGGTCGATGCCATGAATGACATCGGCCTTGCCGTAGTTTTTGACGATTCCGCGCAAGCGGACATCCGACTGACTCATATGCATGCTCCTGACGGTGGGACAGCGGCGTGCCGCTACGCCTCAAAATGTAATCAGATTACATTCACATGCGATGAGGGAAAACCCTTGAAAATCGGTACGAAAGTCAATTTTCAAAACCGATTTTGTCCAGTGAAGATGCAGAACACGAAAAAGAACGATTTTGTGTTCAGAAAGTAATACGGTTACACATCAGTTACCGACGGCAAGGCCCAGCCCAGCAGCTCGGCCAAGCGGCACACCACCCACTGCGCCTCAGGCGGTGTGACCACCGCCGCCTCGCCATGCAGCCCCTGGCGAACGCGCGACAACACATCCGACTCGGCCAAGCCCAGGCTGAACTCCATGTCTTTGGCCGTGGTGGTGAGCAGATTGGCCAGGTCTTCACACAGCTCGTAGCGCTGCGCCACCTCCGGCCAGGGCGTACTCAGGCGCTGGCGCCGGGTGTCGGTGTACAGCAGCAAAAAGCTCTGGGGAATCTCGATCTGGTAGTCGTCAGACATGGGGCCGTCCCTGCAGGTCGGTGCGGGCCTGCACCGCAAGACAGGCCATGCACCTCATTTATAAGCAAAATAGGGCTCTAGCCCTCGTGGAATATGCGCGGATAGCTACTAACTTAATAGCAATCACGCAAGTGGCGGCAACAAACCAGCCGCGCGCAGCTTGTCTTTTTTGCTGGGGCGGTGGCCCTTGATGCCGCCACCCAACGTAGCCACCGGCACGGTGGCCGTGGGCGCAAAGCCGGCCACCTGCTCGCGCGCAATGGTGGTGCGATGGCGTTTTTCGATCAGGCGGAAATGCGACTCCATGTCCGCCGTGACAAAACTCACCGCCAGGCCACTGGCACCGGCGCGCGCGGTGCGGCCAATGCGGTGGGTGTAGTCGGTGGCCGAGCGCGGCAGGTCAAAGTTGACCACCACCGGCAGGTCGCTGATGTCGATGCCGCGGGCCGCAACATCGGTGGCCACCACCACCTGGATGGCGGAAGCCTTGAAATCCATCAGCACCTGGGTGCGTTTGCCCTGGCTCAGCTGGGCATGGAAAGGCTCGGCCAACAGGCCGGCCCGGCGCAACTTGTCGGCCACCATCTCGGCCGCGTATTTGGTCGCCACAAACACCAGCACCCGGCTCCAGCCGTGTTCGGCAATCAAGTGGCGCAGCAGCTGGGTGCGCTGGCTGGCGTCCACCTGGATGGCGCGCTGGGCGATGTCGGGCTGCTCGCCCTCCTCGGCCACCACATTCACTTCCACCGGGTTGTGCAGGCTGGCCTGCGCCATGGTGCGCACGCCAGCAGAAAAGGTTGCCGAATACAGCAGGCTCTGGTGGCGTGCCGGCAGCAGGCCGCGGATGCGGTCAAGCTCCTGTGCAAAGCCCAGGTCCAGCAAGCGGTCGGCCTCGTCCAGCACCAGGGTCTCCACGCCGCCCAGGCTCAGCGCGCGGTGGTCCACCACATCGAGCAAACGGCCCGGCGTGGCCACCACGATGTCGGTGCCGCCACGCAGGCCCATGAGCTGCGGATTGATGGAGACCCCACCAAACAACACAGTTACCCGGGCCGCCTGGCCTGCGTGCTGGGCCAGGGTGCGCAGCGTGTCGCCGACCTGGGTGGCCAGCTCGCGCGTGGGCACGACCACCAGTGCGGCAGCGTGGCGAGATTTGGGCCCCGTGCGGCTGGCCAGTTGCGCCAGCAACACCATGGCATAGGCCGCGGTTTTGCCCGAGCCCGTTTGCGCACAGGCCAGCACATCCTGCCCACCCAGGGCCACGGGCACGGTCTGGGCTTGCACGGGCGTGGGCAACACAAAGCCCTGCAGCACCATGGCGTGGGCCAGTGCGGGGGAAATACCGAGGTCGGAAAAGGGCATGGAGTGGGGAAGGTAAAGAGGAAAACCGGCAAGGCGGGCCCTGCAACGAACCGGGCTGGCGACCCGGATCGGTCCGCTGCGTGCGGGTGTGTAGTGCATTTTAGGTCGCCGGCCTCCCGCGCGCGCAAAAACACGGCGCCTTAGAGCAGGGGCCGCAGCTCCCGCGCAGCATCTTGCAACACCGGCAGCAGCTCCCGCTGCAGGGCCTGCACCGTCCAGCGATGCGGTGCAGCCACCACATTGAGCGCAGCCACGGTGTCGCCCTGCACATTGCGCAAGGGCACCGCCAAGGCTTGCACACCCAGCTCATGCTCTTCGCTCGCCAGATAGAAGTCTTGCCGCCGCGCCGCGTCAATGCTCTGGCGCAGGGCCTGGGGGTCGGTAACGGTGTGTGCAGTCAGGCGCCGCAAGGGTTGCGCCTTGATCCAGGCTGCCACCTGCGGCTTGGGCAGCGCGGCCAGCAGCAGGCGGCCGGTTGACGTGGCGTGGGCAGGCAAGCGCGCGCCCAGGTGCAGACCGTAGGCCAGCACCTGGGCCTTGCCCGAGGGCGAGCTGCGCCAGTCATTGCCGCTGCGGGCCACGATGACCACCTCGTGCCCGTCCAACACCACCGCCGAGAACGACTCCTGCGTCTGCGCCGCCAGCCGGTTCAGCGTGGGCTGCAGCACCCGCGGCATACGCGCCGACGCCAGGTAGCTGCCTGAAAAACGCAGCACCTTGCTGGAGAGCCAGTAGTAACTGCCATCGGTCTCCAGATACCCCAGGTAGGCCAGTGTGAGCAGGTGGCGGCGCGCCGCGGCCCGCGTAATGCCGGCGCGCTGGGCCGCCAGCGTGGCATTGAGCCGCTGGCGCTCGGTGTCAAAACTCTCCAGCACCGCCATGCCCTTGGCCATGCCGGCAATCAGGTCAGCCTTGGCAATGCCGGGAGGGGAATCGGTCGAAGTCATCGTGTGCATTCAGGTGATGTTGCGCGATTATCGCGCAATCACTCTAATCATCGCGCAAATGGCGCACACGTGCATGGCGCACAACGGGAGCCAGACCTAAGCTTGTCCATCTCTTTTTTAACTGCGAACACCCCATGCGTACCCAAGTAGCCATCATTGGTGCCGGCCCCTCAGGATTGCTGCTGGGCCAGCTCTTGCACAAGGCCGGCATCGACGCCGTCATCCTGGAGCGCCAAAGCGGCGACTACGTGCTCTCGCGCATCCGCGCCGGAGTGCTGGAACAGGTCACCACCGACCTGCTGGATGAAGCCGGTGTCGGCGCCCGCATGCACGCCGAAGGGCTGGTACATGCCGGCTTTGACATGTTGTTCCAGGAGACTCGCCACCGCATCGACCTGCAGGCGCTCACCGGCGGCAAGCAGGTCATGGTGTACGGCCAGACCGAAGTCACCCGCGACCTGATGGCCGCACGCCAAGCGGCCGGTCTGCCCACCCTCTACGAGGCCAGCAATGTCACGGTGCACGATTTTGACGGCACGCAGCCCTATGTCTTGTACGAGAAAGATGGCGCACAGCACCGCCTGGACTGCGACTTCATCGCCGGCTGCGACGGCTTCCACGGCGTGTGCCGCGCCAGCGTGCCTGCCGGCGCCATCACCGAGTTTGAAAAGGTCTACCCCTTTGGCTGGCTGGGCCTGCTGGCTGACACGCCACCGGTGCACCACGAACTGGTCTACGCCAACAGCAGTCGCGGTTTCGCGCTGTGCTCGCAGCGCAGCGCCACCCGCAGCCGCTACTACCTGCAGGTGCCGCTGACCGACAAGGCGGAGGCCTGGTCCGATGAGGCTTTCTGGCAGGAGCTGCGCCTGCGCCTGGACCCCGAGGCGCGCGAGACGCTGGTGACCGGCCCCTCACTGGAGAAAAGTATTGCCCCGCTGCGCAGTTTTGTGACCGAGCCCATGCGCTTTGGCCGCATGTTCCTGGCCGGCGACGCCGCCCACATCGTGCCCCCCACCGGGGCCAAGGGCCTGAACCTGGCGGCCACCGACGTGAAATACCTGTCCATGGCGTTTATCGAGTACTACCTGGAGCGCTCCAGCGCCGGGGTGGACCACTACTCGCAGCGCTGCCTGCAGCGCATCTGGAAGGGGGAGCGGTTTTCGTGGTGGTTCACCAGCCTGATGCACCGCTTTCCCAACGAAGGTGCGATTGGGCAAAAACTGCAGGAAGCGGAGCTGGCCTACCTGGTGCAATCGCAGGCGGCATCGACCGTGCTGGCCGAAAACTATGTGGGCTTGCCACTGTGAGGGATTTGGTGCGGCTGGCGGGGATCGAACCCACGACCCTTGGCTTCGGAGGCCAATACTCTATCCACTGAGCTACAGCCGCGTCCAGAAGAGTGGGCATTGTAGGTGTTTTCGCAGAGGGCCCCCGTTATAATCCGCAGCTGTTTCGAAGCCCCCGACTTTTTTGAGGACACCCATGAGCGACTCCAGCCACGCGACCGCGCACGATGAGGCCCACACCGGCCCCATCAAGACTCCCAAGCAATTGTTGCTGGCGGCTTTTTTCTCATTCGTGATCCCCATCTTCGTGATCATCGGCTTGGTGTACTACGTCACCGCCGACAACAAGCCCGCCGCGGGCACAGTGAATGCAGAAAAAGCCCTGGCCGAGCGCATCCAAAAGGTGGGCATGGTCGAGATCCGCGATGCCAACCGCGAAATGAAAACCGGTGAGCAGGTGTTCACCGCCCAGTGCTCGGCCTGCCACGCGGCTGGTTTGGCCGGCTCGCCCAAGTTTGGCGATGCGGGTGCGTGGGGTCCCCGCATCAAGACTGGCTTTGACGCCTTGTTGAACTCCGCCCTCAAGGGCAAGGGCGCCATGGGTGCCCAGGGCGGTGGTGATCTGGACGATTTCGAGATTGCCCGCGCGGTGGTCTACATGGTGAACGGCAGCGGTGGCAAGTTTGACGAGCCCAAGAAGGCCGCAGCCCCCGAAGCCGCGAAGTAAGCCCCTGCAGCGGCAGACGCTGCGCCCCCGAAAAAGCCGACAACCTTGTCGGCTTTTTTGTGGCCAGCTTCAAGCCAAATTGGCCTCTAGCCCCCGCAGATATTGCGCGAGCAGCTACTATATTGATAGCAAACTGGCCTGGAGCACCTGGGGGCTTGGAGCGTAGGCGAAGCGCTGCGGCAGGTCTGCCCGGCGCACCTCATGCAAAGCCCACAGCCCTTGCTCCAGCGCCTGCGCGGCGCGGCCCGTGTCTTGGGTGTGGACCAGGCCAAAGCCCAGATCGGTATGGAGGTAGAGCCAACCTTCTTCGTCCAGCAGGGCTTGTTGCACCTGTGCGGGAGCACCTGTGTGGGCCACCACCACACCATCGTCGGCTACACGCCAGACCCAAGGCGTGGCCTCCAGCTCCACAAACACACGCTGCGGACCGTTCTGGAAGAACCAGCGCCCGCTGGCATCGGCCGCATAGTTGCGCTGGATAAAGTCAATCAGCTTTTCGTGTTGCAGGCGGCTCCCCTTGGCGCCGGCTTGGCCGCTGGCAAACGCGCCCTGCGCCTGGGCCGCGTCGTCGCGCATAAACCATTGGCCACGTGCGTCCAGACCCAGCCAACCGTAGCAGTCCGGCACATTGGGCCATTTGGCCATGGCTTGTTTGACGATGTCGTCCATGGACCGCCTTCAGGTCAGGTGACGGTTTAGCCAGCCGCCCACGGCGTCGGGCATGGTGCGCACATGGCCGGGCACCGGCCCTTGCGGAAAACCCACATGGCCACCGTGCGCAGGCTGCCACAGCGTGACATGTGTGCCCACCTCGCCCTGCGAGGGCAGGCACCAGGCCGGGACAAAGGGGTCGTTGCGCGCATTGACCACCAGCGCCGGCACGCGAATGGCGGCCAGATGGGGCTTGGCCGAGGCGCGGGCCCAGTAGTCCTCGGTGCTGTGGAAGCCGTGCAGGGGCGCGGTAAAGATGTTGTCGAACTCGTAGAGGTCGCGTGCGGCCTTGAGCGCGGCACCATCGAACAGGCCTGGGTGCTGCTGCAGCTTGCGCAGGGCCTTGGGCACCATGGTATTGAGGAACATGCGGGTGTAGACCAGTCGGTTGAAGCCACGCCCAATGGCATAGCCGCCCGCCGCGAGATCGATGGGCGAGCACACGGCTGCCACGCCCCGCACCACCCGGGCAGCGCTGTCGCCCATCTCTTCGGCCCAGCGCAGCAGCGCGTTGCCGCCCAAAGAGACACCCACCGCGAGGATGGGGCCGCGATGCTTGGCACGGAATTGCTCCAGCATCCATCCGACCTCGGCAAAGTCACCCGAGTGGTAGGCGCGGGGTGCGTGGTTCAGCTCGCCACCACAGCCCCGGAAATGCGGCACGGCGTAGGCCATGCCGTGGGTGCGGGCGAAGTCGGCAAAAGCCTCGGCGTAGTGGCTGCGCGAGCTGCCCTCCAGGCCGTGGAACAGCACCAGCAAGGGGCGCTCCTCCTCGCGCGACGTCGACGGCTGCAGCGCAGGGCCGCCCCAAGCAAGGCCAGCCCCCTCGGGGGGCAGCGACCCGTGCAGCGGCGGAGCGTGGGGGCTAGTCAGCCAGTCCACGTCCACAAAGTCAGCGTCCGGCGTAGCCCAGCGTTCACGCCGGTACTGCGGGTGCGGGCCGAACACGCGGTGCGAGTACAGCGCGGGCCAGATGGTCTGCAGGTTGCCGCCGGGCAACCAGCGGGGCGCTACATAATTCATAGCTGCTTGCGCATATTCCACGGGCTCCAGAGGCATATTTAATGCAAAACCTGGGCGCCAACGGGCACATGGGCCGCGTCTTCCGGCGTGCCCGGGCTGGCGTGGTGGACCACCATACGCCAGCCTTGCGGGGTCTTGTGGTAGACGTTGGTGGCCAGCACATGGGCCTTGGCCGGGCCTTCGGGGGTCATCACCTCCACCCGCTCCAGCACATGGTGCACCGCGCTGGCCAGCGAGTCGACGCGGCGAATCTGCTCGGCCTGCACGTGCACCGCGCCGCCGTGTGCAAACAGGGCGTCAAATGCCGCACGGATGGCGCCCACACCCACCACGCGTGGGCCACCAGGATGGATGCAGGCGATCTCGTCCTCGTCGGCCCAGCAGGCCATGAGCTTTTCGATGTCGCCGGTCTGCAGCGCCTCGTAAAACGCGGCTTCAACTTCGTCGGGGGTTCCGCCCAGGGCGGCGTGCAAGGTGGCTTTGTGTCGGGGCATGGGGCAATTCTCGCGCAACTCAGGAGGCCAACCAGGCACGTACGGTCTCTTGCACCGTGGCCTCTGTGGTGCGGCGTGCCAGTTCGGGCGGCGCAATGTGCACGCCGGGCGGCATCTCGCGCAGAGCCACGTCCACCAGCGCGGCGACGTCAGCCGCACGCGGCGGCATCTCGTTGCTGGGCACCATGTAGGCAAAGATGGACAGCATGCGGTGCGCCAGCCATTCCAAGACGTTGGCATGCGGTGGCGCCTGGGGCGCGGCGGCGGGCCGCACCAGCAGCAGGCGCGTAAAACCCATGCTGGCCACGGCCTGCTCGTCCAGGTTGGCCAGGCCGGCTTTCAGCGCTTGCGGCAGGCGGCCTTGGTCGTGCGGCACGACCACGGCCAGGGTGTGCACGCCGCAGTGCAGCATCCAGGCAGCCAGTGCGGGCAGTTGCGCGGGTTGTGGTGTCCACAACGCACGTTCGCGGTCGTTGTAGAGGTTGGGCGCGTCAAACACGATGACGCCCACCGTGGCAGGCTGCAACGGCCAGTTGGCGGGATCGTCCGAAGGCACACCCACGATCTGCACCCGGTCCAAGGCCGGGGTCATGTCCTCTTGCACCAGCACCCGTAGCGTGCGGTAGTGGTGGCCGCCGGCCAGGCGCTGCAGCACCTCAGCCCCCAGCGTACCTGCGGCACCTGCAATCAAGGCCTCGGGGAGCAGCGCCGGGGGCGCAGGGCCACGTTGGGCGGCTTGTAGGGCATGGAGTAGGGTCATGGCGGGGCGATCGGGTAGCGCTCTATAGTACGGGCTGTTGCATTAGCAGGAGCTTCCCATGCGTTTGTCTACTTTTCGGGCCCGGGTTTGGCTGGCTGCGGTGGCGATGGCCACCCTGCTGAGTGGGTGTGGCTACAACGACTTCCAGCGTCTGGACGAGCAGACCAAGGCCGCGTGGAGCGAGGTGCTGAACCAGTACCAGCGCCGCGCAGACTTGGTCCCCAATATCGTGGCCACCGTCAAAGGCGAAGCGGCTTTTGAACAAGAGACACTGACCAAAGTGGTGGAGGCGCGTGCCAAGGCCACATCGATCCAGGTGACGCCCGAGACGCTGAATAACCCCGAGGCCTTCTCCAAATTCCAGGCCGCACAGGGCGAGCTGGGGGGCGCATTGAGCCGTCTGATGGTGGTGAGCGAGCAGTACCCCAACCTGAAGGCGAACCAGGGCTTTAGCGACCTGCGGGTACAACTCGAAGGCACCGAGAACCGCATCACCGTGGCGCGCAACCGCTACATCCAGGCGGTGCAGGCGTACAACGTGCTGGCGCGCAGCTTCCCCAGCAACCTGACGGCCATGGTGTTCAGCTACGCCCCCAAGCCCGTCTTTGCGGTGCAAAACGAAGCGGCCATCAGCGCCCCGCCGGTGGTCGACTTCAACAAGAAGTAAGCCCGCATGCACGTGTTGCTTCGTTGGCACCGGGCTCTGGTGCTGGGCTTTGCCGGGCTGGCCTTGGCGGTCTGCGTGCCTCTGCTGCACGCGCAAGACCTTCAGCCCGTACCCGCGCTGAGTAGCCATGTCATCGACACCACGGCGACGTTGAGCACTGCACAGCTGCAGGCACTGGACGCCAAGCTGGTGGCATTTGAAGCCGCCAGTGGCGCCCAGGTGGTGGTGTTGATGGTGCCAACTACAGCGCCTGAGGACATTGCCAGCTACGCCAACCGGGTGGGCAACACCTGGAAGATTGGGCGCAAAGACATTGGCGATGGCCTGATCCTTTTGGTGGCAAAGAATGACCGCAAGCTGCGCATTGAAGTAGCCAAGACACTGGAAGGTGCGATTCCCGATCTGATGGCCAAACGTGTGATTGACCAGGCCATTGCGCCCCGCCTGAAAGAGGGCGACTTTGCCGGCGGCATGGATGCGGGGCTGGAACAGATCATGGGGCTGATTCGCGGCGAGGCCTTGCCAGCACCCGCGCCAATGCGCAGCAACACAAACGCAGGGTTTCAGTGGATGGACCTGGCGGTGTTTCTCTTCTTTGCCGTGGCGGTCGGGGGCAGCATGGCGCGGCGCGTGCTGGGCAACAAGCTGGGCTCATTGCTCATCGGTGGTGTGGCGGGAGGCTTGGTGTGGTTTGTGAGCAGCAGCATCCTGCTGGCGGGCCTGGCTGCCGTCGTCGCGCTGATTTTTACCTTGTTGAGCAGCCTCAACAAAACCGGCTCAAGCCGACACAGCACCGCTTGGGGTGGCTCGGGTTCCGGTAGTGGCTGGAGCTCCGGCTCCGGCGGCGGCGGGTTCAGTTCAGGCGGTGGTGGCAATTTTGGAGGCGGTGGCGCCTCGGGAGGTTGGTGATGTTGTCGCGTTTGCAGCGCCTTTTTAAACACCGCTGGATGGAGAACGCCGATCGTGTGCTCACTGCCGAGGCCCTGCTGCGCCTGCAAACCCGGGTCACCGCCAGCGAGGCCCAGCACAGTGGCGAGATCCGCATTTGCGTGGAAGCCGGTTTGCCCAATAGCTATCTGCTGCGGCCCGACACCACGGCAGCCCTGTTGCGCCAACGCGCACTTGCGCAATTCGGCCGCTTGCGGGTGTGGGACACCGAGCAGAACAACGGCGTGCTGATTTACCTGTGCCTGGCCGAGCGCGCCATAGAACTGGTGGCAGACCGCGGCGTGGACCGTATGGTGCCTGCGGACCAGTGGCGCGGTGTCGTGCAGCAGTTGGCCATGGCGCTGCGGGCAGGCCAGTACGAACAGGGCCTGGCCCAGTCCATCGACGCCGTGTGTGCCGTGCTGACGCGACATTTTCCGTTGCAGCCCGGACAGCACAACCCCAATGAATTGCCGGACGCACCGGCCCTGTCTTAGCCCCTGAAACGACAAAACCGCCCGAAGGCGGTTTTGTAAGGGCAAGCGCGCACGCTTATTTTTTGCGCAAGAACTTGCGTGCAGCAGTAATCTCCGCCGCCATGATGGCGATCTCCGACTGGATCTTCGCAATATCGATCTCGCTCTTGGCGTTCTTCAACGCTTCTTCAGCAGCAGCCTTGGCGGCGTTGGCCTTCTCTTCGTCCAGGTCCTTGCCGCGAATGGCTGTGTCAGACAACACAGTCACGCAGTGGGGCTGCACTTCGAGAATGCCACCGGCCACGAACACAAACTCTTCGCTGCCGTCCGCCTTTTCGATGCGCACCGAGCCAGGCTTGATGCGCGTGATCAGGGGCGTGTGGCGGGGCTTGATGCCCAGCTCGCCAGCCTCACCGGGAAGCGCCACGAAGACGGCTTCACCGGAGAAGATGGACTCTTCTGCACTGACCACATCAACGTGGATGGTGTTCATGTCTTAGACCTTCTTGGCTTTTTCGAAGGCTTCGTCGATGGTGCCGACCATGTAGAACGCTTGCTCTGGCAGGTGATCGCACTCGCCGCCCACAATCATCTTGAAACCACGGATGGTTTCAGACAAGGGGACGTACTTGCCAGGGGAACCGGTGAACACTTCAGCCACGTGGAATGGCTGGCTCAGGAAACGCTGGATCTTGCGGGCACGTGCCACAGCCAGTTTGTCTTCTGGGGCCAAGTCGTCCATACCCATGATCGCAATGATGTCGCGCAGTTCGCGGTAGCGCTGCAGCGTGCCTTGCACCGCACGGGCGGTGTTGTAGTGGTCATCACCCACCACCAGCGGATCCAGCTGGCGGCTGGTGGAGTCCAGTGGATCCACCGCAGGGTAGATACCCAGCGAAGCGATGTCACGGGACAGCACCACGGTGGAATCCAAGTGGGCAAAGGTCGTGGCAGGCGAAGGATCGGTCAAGTCATCGGCAGGCACGTACACGGCCTGGATGGACGTGATGGAACCGACTTTGGTCGACGTAATACGCTCTTGCAAGCGGCCCATTTCTTCAGCCAGGGTAGGCTGGTAGCCCACGGCGGAAGGCATACGGCCCAAGAGCGCGGACACTTCGGTACCGGCCAAGGTGTAGCGGTAGATGTTGTCCACGAAGAACAGCACGTCCTTGCCTTCGTCGCGGAAGGACTCGGCAATGGTCAGACCGGTCAGGGCCACGCGCAGACGGTTGCCTGGGGGTTCGTTCATCTGACCGTACACCATCGCCACTTTGGACTCGGGCAGGTCTTCGAGGTTCACCACGCCGGAATCGGCCATCTCGTGGTAGAAGTCGTTTCCTTCACGGGTACGCTCACCCACACCAGCGAACACGGACAAGCCGCTGTGCGCCTTGGCGATGTTGTTGATGAGTTCCATCATGTTCACGGTCTTGCCCACACCGGCACCACCGAACAGGCCCACCTTGCCGCCCTTGGCGAACGGGCAGACCAAGTCAATCACCTTGATACCGGTTTCCAGCAGCTCTTGCGAAGGGCTCAGTTCGTCGTACGAAGGGGCCTTGCGGTGGATGGAAGCGGTGTGCTCTTGGCTCACGGGACCGCGCTCGTCGATAGGCGAACCCAGCACGTCCATGATGCGACCCAGGGTGGCCTTGCCCACGGGCACAGTGATTTGTGCGCCCGTGTTGTACACCACCAGACCGCGACGCAGGCCGTCAGACGAACCCAGCGCAATGGTACGCACCACGCCATCGCCAAGCTGCTGCTGCACTTCGAGAGTCAGCGGAGAGCCTTCCATCTTGAGCGCGTCATACACACGGGGCATGCGGTCACGGGGAAACTCCACGTCCACCACGGCGCCGATACATTGAACAATTTTTCCTTGGGCTTGCATTTTTTCGCTCCAATAATTTCTGAATTCGCTTAGCCGCTGATGGCAGCTGCACCGGACACGATTTCAGACAGCTCTTTGGTAATCGCGGCCTGACGGGTCTTGTTGTAAACGAGCTTAAGCTCGGCAATGACGTTACCGGCATTGTCTGTGGCGGCCTTCATGGCCACCATGCGTGCAGCATGCTCAGACGCCATGTTTTCGGCCAGCGCCTGGAACACCAGAGCCTCTACGTAACGCACGAGCAACTCGTCGATAACGGTTTGCGCGTCCGGCTCGTAGATGTAATCCCAAGCGTGGTGGCTGCCTTCGGCCTTGCTGTCCGCTGCCATTTTTTCAGCAGACAGTGGCAGCAATTGCTCAACCACGGGGTCCTGCTTCATGGTGCTGACAAACTTGTTGTAGCAAACATGCACCGCGCTAATCTCACCCGCCACATACGCATCGATCAGCACCTTGACAGGCCCAATGAGCTTGTCCAGGTGAGGGCGATCGCCCAAGTGGGTGACGTGAGACACAACCTGCGCGCCCACACGGTTCAAGAAGCCAAGACCTTTGCTGCCGATGGCAACCGCCTGCGCCGTCTTGCCGGCAGCCTGCGTATCACGCAGTTTGCCGGTGACCTGGCGCAGCAGGTTGGTATTGAGACCACCGCACAAACCTTTGTCCGTGGTCACCACAATCAGACCCACCGCTTTCGCGTCGTTGGTCTTCATGAAACTGTGCACGTACTCGGGGTTGGCTTGCCCCAGATTCGTCGCAATGTCCCGGATCTTCGTGCTGTAAGGGCGGGCAGCGCGCATACGCTCCTGCGCCTTGCGCATTTTGGAGACCGAGATCATTTCCATGGCCTTGGTGATCTTCTTGGTGTTTTCCACCGATTTGATCTTGGTGCGTAGTTCCTTGCCTGCTGCCATCAATGGCTCCTTGTGATCAGGTGGAAATCAAGCAAAGGTTTTCTTGAACGCGGCCACAGCAGCAGTCAATTCAGCCTCGGCATCCTTGTCCAGTGCCTTGGTGTCTTCCACCTTGGCCAACAGGGCTGCGTGCTTGTCCTTGAGGTAGGCATGAAGGCCGTGCTCGAAAGCCAGGATCTTCTTGACTTCCACGTCATCCATGAAGCCCTTGTTCACTGCGAACAGCGAAGCGCTCATGATGCTGATGGACTGAGGGCTGTATTGCTTTTGCTTCAGCAGTTCGGTCACGCGGGCACCGCGGTCCAGCTGCTTGCGGGTGGCTTCGTCCAGATCGGAAGCGAACTGCGCGAACGCAGCCAGTTCACGGTACTGGGCCAAGTCGTTACGGATACCGCCGGACTGGCCCTTGACCACTTTGGTCTGCGCAGCAGAACCCACGCGGGACACCGAAATACCGGCGTTGATCGCGGGACGCACACCGGCGTTGAACAACGAGGTTTCCAAGAAGATCTGGCCGTCGGTGATCGAGATCACGTTGGTAGGCACGAAAGCAGACACGTCACCGGCTTGGGTTTCGATGATAGGCAGAGCGGTCAAAGAACCGGTCTTGCCTTTCACAGCGCCCTTGGTGAAGGCTTCCACGTACTCTGCGTTCACGCGGGCTGCGCGCTCCAGCAAACGGCTGTGGAGATAGAACACGTCGCCAGGGTAGGCTTCGCGGCCCGGTGGACGGCGCAACAGCAAGGAAACCTGGCGGTAGGCCACGGCTTGCTTGGACAAATCGTCATACACGATCAGTGCGTCTTCGCCGCGGTCGCGGAAGTACTCACCCATGGTGCAGCCGGAGTACGCAGACACGTACTGCATGGCGGCAGATTCAGAGGCGGAAGCTGCCACCACGATGGTGTATTCCATGGCGCCAGCTTGTTCCAGAGCGCGCACCACGTTCTTGATCGAGGAAGCCTTTTGGCCGATCGCAACGTAGACGCAGGTCATGTTCTGACCCTTCTGGTTGATGATGGCGTCGATGGCCACGGCAGTCTTGCCGGTCTGGCGGTCGCCAATGATCAATTCGCGCTGGCCGCGGCCGACGGGAACCATGGAGTCGATGGACTTCAGGCCGGTCTGCATGGGCTGATCCACGGATTTACGGGCGATCACACCAGGTGCCACCTTTTCGATCACGTCGGTCATCTTGGCGTTGATGGGGCCTTTGCCGTCAATGGGCTGACCCAGGGCGTTAACCACGCGGCCTTTGAGCTCGGGGCCCACGGGCACTTCCAGAATGCGGCCGGTGCACTTGACCGTGTCGCCTTCGGAGATGTGCTCGTACTCACCCAAGATCACGGAACCCACCGAGTCACGCTCAAGGTTCAGTGCCAGACCATAGGTGGGCAGGCCGTCGGAGCCAGCGGGGAATTCCAGCATT
Source organism: Curvibacter sp. GWA2_63_95 (assembly GCA_001795455.1). Taxonomy (GTDB): domain Bacteria; phylum Pseudomonadota; class Gammaproteobacteria; order Burkholderiales; family Burkholderiaceae_C; genus Allorhodoferax. The sequence goes on from MGPB01000019.1 coordinate 88,884, forward strand.
TCGCCTTGCATCACGTCAGACAGACCGTGGATGCGGCAGATACCGTCCGTCACCGACACCACAGTGCCTTGGTTGCGGATGTCAGCGCTGACGGACAGGCCGTCGATACGGCTCTTGATCAATTCAGAAATTTCTGCGGGATTGAGTTGCATGACTCTTTCCTTCTTTCTTTAGTTGGGCTTCACGGCAAGAGGCTTGCGCCTCAGGCAGTGAGAGCCACTTTCATTTGTTCCAGACGGGCCTTGACGGAAGTGTCGAGCACTTCATCACCCACCACCACACGGATACCGCCAATCAGCTCGGCGTCGAGCTCAACGGAGACATTGAGCTTGCGGTTGAAACGCTTTTCGAGCGCAGCCGCAACGTCCGCCAACGCAGCTGCGTCGATCGGGAAAGCGCTGTAAACAACGGCATCAGACAGTCCGCTTTTCGCGTTCTTGAGTCCGCGAAACAGGGCTGCAATCTCGGGCAGCGCTTCCAGGCGTCCGTTGTCGATGACCGTGCGCAGGAAGTTTTTGCCTTGCTCCGGCAGCGCTGCCTTCATCACACCGGCAATCAGGTCAAAGACCTGTGCGCTGGTGACTTTGGGGTTGCTGGCGAACTGCTGCAATTGGCCATTTTGGGCAATTTCAGCAAGTTCATCCAACCACACGGCAGCGGCGTTCAAGTCGGCTTGCGCCGCCTTGAACAAGGCTTCGGCATAAGGCCTGGCAATGGTGGCAAGTTCAGCCATGGTCTTCCCTTACAGCTCAGTCTTCAGACGAGACAGCAAGTCGGCATGCACACCGGCATTGACTTCCTTGCGCAGGATCTGCTCGGCGCCTTTGACGGCGAGAGCGGCGACTTGCTCGCGCAATGCTTCACGGGCCTTGACCGACTGTTGCTCGGCTTCCGCCTTGGCAGCCGCAATGATGCGGTTGCCCTCTTCAGTGGCACGCGCCTTGGCCTCTTCCACAATGGCCTGGCCACGACGCTCGGCATCAGCCAGGCGACCTGCGGTTTCATTTTTGGAAGTAGCCAGTTCGGCTTCCACACGTTGGTTGGCAGACGCCAGTTCGGCCTTGGCCTTGTCGGCGGCGGCAAGGCCGTCGGCGATTTTCTGTGCCCGCTCGTCCAGCGCTTTCGTGATCGGGGGCCACACGAATTTCATCGTGAACCACACCAGGATCGCAAAAACGATAGCCTGCAGGAACAGGGTTGCGTTGATGTTCACGGTTTGATTCCTTCTCTAACGTGAAGGGCCGTTGATTACTTCAGAACGAAGGGGTTGGCGAATGCGAACAGCAGAGCGATAGCAACACCGATCAGGAACGCAGCGTCAATCAGACCAGCCAAGATGAACATCTTGGTTTGCAGTTCGTTCATCAGCTCGGGCTGACGTGCAGAAGACTCGAGGAACTTGCCACCCATCAGCGCGATGCCGATGGAAGCGCCGATAGCGCCCAGACCAACGATGATGCCGCAAGCCAAAGCCACGAGGCCGAGAATGTTTTCCATGAGAAGCTCCTAAAAGTTAGTGGAAAAGAAAAAGAAACGAAATAAAACGAGAGATTTACATCAATGTGCGTCGTGCGCTTGACCGGTGTAGATCAGCGTCAACATCATAAAGATGAAGGCTTGCAAAGTGATCACCAGAATGTGGAACAAGGTCCACACGGTTCCGGCGATGACGTGGCCGATGGCCAAGCCAACACCGGTTGCCGACAACGCCCAGCCACCACCCATCAGGGCAATCAACATGAACACCAGCTCACCCGCAAACATGTTGCCAAACAACCGCATGCCGTGGGACACGGTCTTGGCAAGGTACTCAATCATCTGCATCAGGAAGTTCACGGGGTACAGGGCCCAGTGGTCACCAAACGGTGCAGCAATCAACTCGTGCGCCCAGCCGCCCAGCCCCTTGATCTTGATGTTGTAGAACACACAGATCAGCAGAACAGAACAAGACAGACCCAGTGTCGTGGAAAGGTCCGCGGTAGGAACCACACGCATGTAATCTTTGAAACCCATGGCAGGACCGGCGGCGTGCCAGATCTGGGGGATCAGATCCACGGGCAACATGTCCATGGCGTTCATCAGGAAAATCCAGACAAACACGGTCAAGGCGAGAGGGGAAATCAGTTTGCGGCTCTTGGCGTTGTGGATCACACCCTTGGCCTGGTTTTCCACCATTTCGGAGAGGATTTCAACGGCTGCCTGGAAGCGGCCGGGCACGCCGGACGTAGCCTTGCGCGCAGCGCTCCACAACACGAAACAACCGATCACACCCAGGATGACCGAAAACAGCACCGAGTCAAAATTGAACAGGCTGAAGTCGACAATGCTGGTTTGCTTCACGCTCTGGAAGGAAAAGTCCTTCTGCAGGTGTTGCAAGTGGTGCTGGATATATTCACCAGCGGAGGGGGCATGTGTTCCAGTGTTTTCTGCAGACATAGGTCACCAAAATATCAATTCGAACCGTTGAGACTTCGGCGTCGCGAGTGCAACCACGCGGCCACCCAATACACCTTCATCGTCACCACAAAGCCAGCCACCAGGGCTAGCCAGTTGAGCGGGGAAACCACCTTTGGCGCCAATAACAACATGGCAACCGTCAAGGCAACTTTCACCGACTCCCAAATCACAAATCCCATCATCGCCGCGCCGGGCTGGGTCACTGCGCGCTGGCGCTGCAAACCCCGAACCATCAACGCCGCGGGAAAAACCACCGCCAATGCACCGTAGGCAGCAGAAATACCCGCCACCTCGCCGCCCCACCAGCCAGCCAGCAAAGCCAGCACCACACCTGCCACCAATTGCCACACAACCACCCACCAAGGAGAGATCGCGGGATGGGCACTGCGCCATTGCTGGACTTCTTCTGCCGTCAAGGGCTTGAACTCTGCGTCAAAGAGCCCATCTGGGTTCTCTGCGTCAGTAGACACATAAGGCTGAGGCGCGATTGTCATGAATCAAAATTACGCTCAGGTTACTGCCGCTGTTCAATGCACAGCCTACGATTATACGTAGAAACCCGCCTGCGCCTAGCACTTCGCGCTCGGGCGCCCACACCAAACACCCCGCAGCGATAATTCAGCCCTGCATTTGCCCTTGAGAAAGCCCCCCTGCATGAGCACCCCTCCCCTCCCACCGGCCGAATCGCTGATCGAATATCCCTCGCGCTTCCCCATCAAGGTCATGGGCCACAAAGTGGACGGACTGGTGCATGCCATCACGGTGATTGCCAAGCAGTTTGACCCCGACTTCGACGCTGCGACCATCGAGCTGCGCGAGAGCAAGGGCGGCAACTACCTCGGCGTCACGATCACCGTCACAGCCACCAGCCGCGAGCAGTTGGACGAGTTGTACCGCACCCTGAGCACCCACCCCATGGTCAAAGTGGTGCTGTAACCAATGGCCATAGAGCGCTCGACCCTGGGCCGCGTGGACTACCTGCCCACCTATGCGGCGATGCAGGCGTTTACCAACGAAAGAGCCGTCGGCCCCGCATCCACCCAGCGTGACCAGCTATGGATTTGTGAGCATCCGCCAGTATTCACCCAAGGGCTCGCGGGCAAACCGGAGCACATTTTCCTGCCCGGCGACATTCCCATCGTGCAAACCAACCGGGGCGGCCAGGTGACTTACCACGGCCCCGGCCAGGTGGTGGGGTACCCGCTGATCGACCTCAAACGCGCAGGCTACTTCGTCAAGGAATATGTCTACCGCATCGAAGAAGCGGTGATCAAGACGCTGGCGCACTTGGGTGTGACCGGCCACCGCGTGGCCGGTGCGCCCGGCATTTATGTGCGGCTAGACGACCCCACGGGCCATGCCCCACTGGCGCAGCGCCCCCAAAACGGTGCGGCCAGCGCCGCCGAGCCGGACTTCACCGGTCTGGGCAAGATCGCCGCCTTGGGCATCAAGGTCAGCCGCAACTGCACCTACCACGGCGTAGCGCTCAACGTGGCCATGGACCTGGAACCCTTCTCACGCATCAACCCTTGCGGCTACACAAAGCTGCAAACCGTGGACCTTTCTACAATCGGGGTCTCTGTTGGCTGGGCTGATGCCGCCGACGTTCTGGGCCACAAGCTCGCCACTTACCTCACACCATGAGCCAAGACACACCCAACGCCACCGTCCGCGAGGTGCAATCCACCGAAACCTACAAGGCCACCGACAAACAAAAGGCCGCGGCCAAGCTGTCGCGCATTCCGGTGAAAGTGGTACAGGGCGAAGTGCTCAAGAAACCCGACTGGATCCGTGTCAAGGCCGGCAGCCCCAGCACCCGTTTTTACGAAATCAAGGACACATTGCGCGCCAACAAGCTGGTCACCGTGTGCGAAGAAGCCAGTTGTCCCAATATCGGCGAATGCTTCGGCAAGGGCACGGCCACCTTCATGATCATGGGTGACAAATGCACGCGCCGCTGCCCCTTCTGCGACGTGGGCCACGGCCGCCCCGACCCGCTGGACGCGAACGAGCCCGACAACCTGGCCAAGACCATCGCCCAGCTCAAGCTGAACTATGTGGTGATTACCAGCGTGGACCGGGATGATTTGCGCGACGGCGGCGCCGGCCACTTTGTGGAATGCATCCGCAAGACCCGCGAGTTGTCGCCCAAAACGCAAATCGAAGTCCTGGTGCCCGACTTCCGCGGCCGCGATGACCGCGCTTTGGAAATTTTGAAGGCCGCGCCACCCGATGTGATGAACCACAACCTGGAAACCATTCCGCGCCTCTACAAGGAAGCCCGCCCCGGCTCGGACTACCAGTTCAGCCTGAACCTGCTCAAGAAGTTCAAGGCCCTGTTCCCCGACGTGCCGACCAAGAGCGGCCTGATGGTCGGCCTGGGTGAGACCGACGAAGAAATTTTGGAAGTGATGCGCGACATGCGCGCCCACAACATCGAGATGCTGACCATCGGCCAGTACCTCGCACCCAGCACATCACACCTACCCGTGCGCCGCTACGTGCACCCCGACACCTTCAAGATGTTCGAGGAAGAGGCCTACAAAATGGGCTTCAAGCATGCGGCCGTGGGCGCGATGGTTCGCAGCTCGTACCATGCCGATGTGCAGGCCGGGCACGCGCTGGGCATGTGAATGATTAGAAGTTATTGCAACAATCCAGTAGTTGTTGCGAAAAATATTAGAAGTTAACGCGACATTTGGGCGCAATGGACCCCGAAAAAGGCCTGAAATACTCGGGATTCTCCAATGGAATGCCTCGAATTTCGGCCTTTCCAACTGGGCCAAATTTTTGGCGAATTGATTGGTTCGGTGACATTGCCTATCCAGATCGATCCAACCGCCGGAAACAGCCCTCGATGTTTGTTCACCTCTCCAGGGTTAAAGACGAGCGCTTCCGCAACGATCCATCCGTTCTTTTGTCACCAGATGGCACCGCTCCCGCCCAATTCCAGAAACGTGCCTGGATTTCCATCGGAACCTTGCCACTACTGCGGATAGGTGACATCTGGCGCGATGGCCAGCTCGATGCCCAACCAGACTACGAGCTGGAAAAGTTCAAGAACATCCAGATCGACGCAAAAACCACCACGTTGATCAAAGCGGGGCTGAATATTGGCGACGCAGGATTTCTGCTGCCTTTGGCCGAACATCCTTGGCACCTGCAATGTACGCAGTCCTACTGCGTTATGGTGAACTTGCCTGCTGGGGAACGATTGATCATTCCCTGCATGGAGTTGATTCGCTTCTACTTTGGATCTTCCAGCAACTTGCTTTCCAAGCTCTTCATTCCGCCGCTGGATCGTAAGTCCCTGTACAGCACCGCGTCATTTGATGTCCGCTCGAAACATCTATTCCTTCAACTTGCCGAAAAAATATCAGGCACATCAGCCGCCGACATTGGACGCTTGCATCTGAGCCCACTCGCATGGCGTGCGGCGGCAGTGGTGAGTACCTCGCTCCTCAAGGCATCGGTGGCTCAACAATCGATCCACCCCCAGGCGCTTTTCCCATTCGAAGGCGAGACGACTTTGGTTGCCGCCGGCAAATGGTTGTCTTTTGCAGGACAACCTCGCTCCACGTTCTTGGTTTACAACCTGCGCTCTTGCGAGCATCCCTTTCCATTCAGGTCTTTGAGCTACAAGGTCACAGGCAGTCGTGCCCAACCTAACAGTCCTATTGGGGACTCAGATCAATCGCGAGCACAGCCCGGGCACGCTGCAGCTCGAGACGCACAAGATCAACCATTGGTTGAGCGCGATGCGTCCAACAATCTTTCGCCAAGAATACGAACCTACCGGATTGAGCCACGATTTCCGGATCTCGCACCGAAACCAATCTGGAAAAACCGCACGCTAACTCATGCAGAATGGCTTGAAAAGCTAGATCGGCGACGAAGCACTTCGCCGATCTCTCATGGCTCCGTAGGTGACCCCGGTTCAGAGCGTCGAATTCGCTCTGTTGATTTTGCTTTACTTAGCAAAATCAACCCATCCTTTTTTGAAAGGGCCCCGGAGTTTTTACGCCCGATCGTTCAAGACCTATGTGCCCTCCAAGACACCGCAGTTGAGCTACTAACAGAAAGCGATGAGGATGGATGGACTGTCCCGATATCCGTACTCGCCGATGAAGATGGAGAAATTGATCCCAAGCTATTTACACAAACCAGTGAAAAGGACGCTCGACTCAGAAGAGTCGGTGCTTTTTGGCTCAAACGCACTGAAAAATACATGTGCCTAGTGGTCATTGAATCAACGCCCGCGTGCATCAAACTATGTCCAACAGTCGAATTCAATAGGGGAGATATTTTGAGAATTCTCCGAAATGTAGCTGCTAATTTTCTGGATAACCCAGATAGCACTGGACACCTGCCAAGTCTTTTAAAAACTATGTCCTAACCCAGCCATCGGAGTTGTGCACATTCCAAAAATCACAACGCTCATGTTGAGAATTTCTGACCAGCCCGCTCATATTGAGCAATGCCAGTTGATGGAAATCAACCACTGACCCATCCGACCATGCTCGATACCGGAATACGCAAATTGCATGGTGTACGGCATTCCATCGGCTACTATCTGTTCTAAATTAATACAGGTAGTAGAGGCAATTCAAAGAATGAACAGTTTGAGCGCTCGGTATGATCCGCGTCACAAGCGGTTCGATTGAGCACAGAAACTCAGCAGCCCAACTGTATTTAATCGGTACAAAGGAGGCGTCATGCCCAATGGAGGCGCATTGGACGAAGAACATCAGCGACCAGATGCAGAAATTAAAATTTCTGCACGTGTGCTCATTCAGTTGGGCGAGGAGCTTGTGACCGATGGAGAGCAAGCGATCCTTGAATGCGTTAAGAACGCTTATGACGCTGATTCCCCCGGTTGCAAAATTCTGATCCGCACAAAGTCCTCTGGCCATTTTGAGCAGGAGGATAGAGCCGGACGCCTTCTCGACTTCCGGGAGGCGGCTGAGAACGTCCACGTATCCTTCACGAAAGAAGGGCACGCCATTGACGTGTCAGACAACTGGCGAGAGGAACAAGAAATCGCAGCCACTGATCTTATACGACGGAGGCTCGATTGGACTGGCTTCATTACTATTGAGGACAGTGGTGACGGAATCGCCGCAGAGAAACTGCGCAAGTCCTGGCTCACCATCAGCGGATCAAACAAACGATCTACCGAAGGCAAGCGGAAGGCAACGACTACAAAGGGGCGCACCCCACTTGGCGACAAGGGCGTAGGCCGGCTGGGTTCGATGAAACTCGGCGATATCTTGGAAGTTGTAACGAGCACGAGCGAGGATCAGCCATTGGCGTCAGCAGTGTTCAGATGGGCGGATTGCGAAAAAGCAGAGACAGTCGATGAGATTCCAGTCTTTGTAAAAACTGAACTCCCAAATCCAGATCGATTCAAGGGCACACGAGTTTCTGTTTACGGCTTGAAAAATGCTGGGCAATGGGCGAGCGCCAAAGGCGCGAACGCCATCAAGAATAGCCTAGCCGCCTTGGTATCTCCATTTGAGGCAAAAGCGCAGTTCCCCGTAACTGTGGACGTCAATTCCGACAAAACCAGTCTGGTCTCAGTCACTGAAACGCTGCTTGCGCGAGCGGTCGCCGACTTTCGATTCGAATGGGTGACCGGGACAAATGGCACATCGGAATTGCAGTGCGTCGCACGGTTCCGGGAGAAGCTATTTCGCGCCACCATCGGAAGTAGGGCTCAAAAACAAAAGTCCAAGATCGTCTTTGATCAGGATAATGGTGATGGATTTCTTGCATGGCTCAGCGATCCCAAGCGACTGAAGCGCTACAAAATTACTCCCCGTCCGGACTCCGAATGGCTTGTTGAAGTTCGGCAAACCATTCCGTGGTCGAAAATCAAAACCGTCGCGCAAGGAGCCGAAGCAGAAGATCCCGGCGCCTTGAGCGCGGCTTTCTATTTCTTCAATCTACGGGATATCTCAAGCGACGAAAGCACTGACTCCGATCCAACGGAATCAGAATCAGATGCGGAAGCCACGGCGGGGCTTGGAATTGATCGGGCGACGATCAAGCGGATGGCCGGCATATCCATTTTGCGGGATGGATTCCGAGTCCGGGCTCAAGGCGATTGGCTAAGACTTGCCGAGGGTATGACCACGGGCAGCACGTACCAATTGCGCGTGCACAACACATTGGGATATTTCGCCTTGACCGGCGAACACAACTACAAACTCGTAGAGAAGTCCGACCGAGAGAGTTTCGTAGAGAACGATGCCTATCGCGGCTTTCATGCCATCGCTGTAGAGTGCAGAACTTTCGCAAACGACGCGCTGGAGTCGGTTCGACGGGCGATGGACAAATACGCCACGCTGGTTGTCCCGTCCGACGCTATTAGCCCTACGCCCGAGCGCTCGTTCGAAGTCGTCGAGACCTCGGTAGAAAGCGCGGCGACAGCTAAGCAAGACACCCAGTCCATCGTCGACGCCCTGGAGCAGGGGCTAGGACTTGTCGAGAGGCAAGACGCGCGCGCCACAAACGTACTAAAAGCAGCTCTCCAGAAAGCTCAGACCGTGCAGCGCAACTTGGACGCAGGTCAGCAAGCGAGCAGCGCCGTACGACTTCTCAGGCAGGAGTTTGCCGACAGCAAAGAGCGCACGCTGTCACTATATGAGAGCGCAGCGGTCGGCCTCAGCGCACGCGGTCTGGCGCACGAACTGCGCACCCACATTGTGGAGATCCGAAGACGGATCGTTGGCATAGAGGAGCTAATCAAGGAGGGCCGGGCGGACGTCAAGAGCGTGGCCCGCCACACAAGATCCATCCGCGCTGCGTGTGCGAGCATCACCAGCGCCGCCGCGATTATCGATCCGCTGCTCCCGCGAACTCGAACAGTGAAGGAGTCGATTGACCTCTTCGACTTTGTCACCCAATACAAAGAGAACCGCGCTGGCGCTTTAGAGCGTGAAGGCATTAGTTTCGAGATCAAAAACGCGACTGACAAGGCCGTCGCCAAGATCAATAGGGGCCGACTACTAGCCGTTTTCGATAACCTGATTCGAAACAGCGTCTATTGGTTGCGCCGCGGCACTGATGTGCTTGAGATCAAACGTCCTAAACGTATCCGCATAGAAATTACTCCAATTGGATTTTCAGTAGCCGATAGTGGCCCGGGGGTAGACCCGGCCTACGAGGACAACATATTTGACATGTTCATCTCAGCGAAGCCGGCATCGGAGCGCGGGCAAGGCCTGGGACTATTCATTTCGACGCAATTACTCGCAGCGGATGGCTGCAGCATTAGCCTGAGTGCGGATAAGAACCAAGATGGTCGACCGTACAAATTTATTGTGAACCTTGGGGCAGTCATGCAGGGAGGAACTAAATGAAGCCACTTGAGGCACTGAAGCTACTAGGTGCAAAACGAGTTATATGGATTGATGACCGTTTTGCAACTGCATCGGTAGCGGAGTTGGTAGCCCTTCTCACTGAGAACGCAGATATCGCGGAAGAGGTGTGTCCCGAACCGATGCAAGCCTCCCTGCGCAAGATTGCTGACAGCGATGAGACTGGCAATCACGAGTTGACGCAGCTGGTCGCAGACCTGACTGAAGAGGCGCGCATCACGTTACTGCGCCTCGTTCAGGTGAAGTTGGAAAGCACTGACACTCCAGACCTATCTGACGAACAGATCGAGAGCGTGTGCGCACACCTTTCCATCGCAAAGGAGGATCGTTGGCCCTTCGATAAAGCAGAGGCATCCATGCTGGCTCTCGCAAAGGATGGGAGCGACAACGAGCTCAGCTACATCATCGACCTGAACGATGCCCAGGGTGCTGACAACAACAGGCGAGGACTGGAGCTCCTGAAGGTACTTCATAGTGCAGACTCAAAAGCCACAGCGTTGTTGCTAACGCATTACGCGACCAAGAGCAACGAGGCGGAAAAGGAACTTGAGTTGCGCGATGAGCTCTCAAAAGACGGTCCATTCAACGTATCGCCAGTGTGCGTCATCGCGAAAGAGCGTCTCTATCCCGAGGCTGATGCGGCATCAACGGCAGAAGGACGTGACAGCGCAGTCGCCCAAGCGTTACGCATCGCGATCAAGAGAGCAGGACTCCGCCGCAATGTTCACGAAGTCCTAGTTCGCGTCCAAGACCATATTGAAAAAGCGTTCAAGGCCGCAAGCGATGACCTACTTGAGGTCCCGCCTGAGCAGTTGGACGAGTATGTGATTGATCGGGCCTATGCGGAAGGCGTCTCTGAACTTCATGTGGTGGAACGCGCGCTCACCGCGTCCATGTCGGAATCGTTCCGTCGCCTATTTTCAGTCGATGCGGATACCCGCGAAAACGAGCGTCGTCTGCGTTTACTTCGCGACGTGCCGCTCGATATCGACGCGACAGTCCACCACAAAAAGCTGGAAACGTTCAGAAAGCTAGAGGTCTGGGAATCAGAAGATTTAGTCAACAGGGGCTGCTCTCCCCTGGCATGCGGCGATGTCTTTGAAATGGATGCTCAGGACGGCACTCAGGCTCATCGCTTTATATTGCTGGCGCAACCTTGCGATGTCACGTTACGCCCAAAGGGCGATCGAGATGCCGAAGTCGGCTTCCTGGTAATGCTCAAGCAGCTTTCAAATATAAATGTTGTTCCCAATCAAAAACAAACCCGACTACCCTTCCTGCTAGATGGAAAGCAATGGGTGTGCGAACTGAGGAAGACGGCTTCGGTTCGACTCGACCTATTGGATCTAGTGTCTTACCGAACTGATGGCCGGCTTCAGTATGACGACAACCAGGTGATACCGGATTGGCTACTGCCAGGTCAGCGGGTCAGCGGAAAATCGGTTTTCGGTAGCCTCAAGAAGGCGCTAGATGCTCGGGCGGCCGCTAAATCTGCGCCTGCCAAGGACATAAAGGACTCCAGGTGTCAACTGACGCTTTTGGCCGGAGGCCCCTTCCAGCATATCGCTCATGGGACATTCATAGAGGCCAAGCAAGCGAAGGATGCAGAACCAGCAGTTCCCGCTGGCTTTACCTGGAACCTGCGGCGCGTAGGTCGGGTGCGGATGCCTTATGCATCGGCATTGTTAGGTAGCTACCTTGCAGTTGTGGATAGGGATGCCTTCGACTTGGACTACCTCAGACCGAAGGCCCCGCAGGCAGCGGAGGCCGGGGCGTGTGGTGGCGGTCAGACAGCGTGCTCTTGACCTCATCAACGCTGATCTACCCAACTGAGAAATTCTCTCACTCTGGGAGATCTAGATGTTGGGACAACATGGCGCCATTAAGGGTCAGCGGATATCCCTTCATCTATCCGCTGAGCACCGCTGACTGCTGCCGCTTACGAGCCAACAGAATTGTTTCTTGACTCATGGTCGCTGAAACACTATTGCGTGCCGCCATTTTCTTCGCATGAATAGTTCTACGAATATGCCCGACTGTATCTACGCCACGGCGCTCTAGCATTTCTCCCAAAATTTCTTCCATTGGCACCCGCTGCCCTCCAATACGCCGATTTCCAATGGTCCAGGTTTGATATCCCCCAGCTTTGGTGACGTTGGCAATCTTCTCTGCACAGTCATCCAAATCTGCAAAGAACGAGGCAAAGCGTTTGAATTCACTCGAATTCACAGGCATGGTGTTTGAGAAAGTACGAGCCGACTGATAGTTGTTCACCAGCTCCGATCCACGCTCAGTAGCCTTTCTTTTGCTCCCACCCAAACTCGCCGAGTCAACGGCGTACGCATTTGAAAGCAGTGCGGGATCAATGTCTTGCGCAATGTCATCCAACGGGATCCATTTCAATGGCAGATACGAATACTGACCATATGGAATAGTTGTGGTGTTGTCGCCATACGGAGGAGACGTCATAACGACATCGAATTTCTTTGCCAAGCCCTCTTCAGAAAGTAGAGCTCGACTGTCACCCAATTTGACTTGGACAGATTGCCGATACCGGCCACCTTGAAGAAGGTCAGCTGCCGACCAAACTTCGTACTGCTGTTGGAGATTGGCAAGAAATCCATCAAGAACGTTTTCAAATACGTCGATTGGATTTGCCCTCTCAGCAGTCAAGTCCTTGCGAATGTGCAGCTTGTACGTTGACATCCGGGAGTTGCAGCTGGTCCGCACAACCTTCGCCAGCGCCAACCAAAAAAGTCGCCGCGCCCATAGTTTCTGCTCATTCTCGATACCACGTGCAATTCTAGAGATCATCCTTGAGATCTCATCGTCGAACCATTTTTCTTGATTCTCAAATTTCACGTAGTGCCTTCTGCCACTATCAGCTCGGATCGTGGCACACACCTCAAAACATTTTTGCTCAAATGCTTCGACGTAATAGGGGCCTGATTTCGCCAGACAGGCGAGCGCGGCTAATGGATTGATATCTAGCCCAGTGAAGTTAAATCCTCGGCACATGGCCTCAACGAGGATCGTTCCCGATCCAACAAATGGATCTAAGACTTCAGAAACAGTTGGAGATGCCTTTTTAATCGCGTCCAGTAATTTTCCCTGGAGGCTAGGGACCATCATTGCAGGGTAATGAATCAGTGCATGGGCGCCCTTACGCCTGGTCGCGTTCTTAAACGACCAATAGTCAACGCTTTGGCCGTCCTGGATTGCTTCGATCTCACCGATCAAAGGGTCATTCTTCACTGTCTCGAGCATATGTTCGGGCAGTGCCAAGCAGATTGACGCCACCTGGCGCACTGTAACCTAACTTCTCGAAAAATACCAGGCGTTTTCGCAAGAATTGATCATTGAATTTGATCGCGATGTAGGCAGCAAAAAACCCTGTAGCAGGCACTCTTCAACAGACCTGAATACACGAGGACTCATGCTCGCCAGTTGGAAAACCCCTCAACGATCTCTGCATAGAACTGAGGCGCATCGTCAAAATCCTTGGTCATTCGGTTGTAGCGGACAGCCTTGGCTCGCCAGGCCTCTCGTAGCCTGGGCTCCAGATCAGCCATGAGCCAGGCCACCAACTGCATCATGTGGTGCCGCTCCACAAGTGGCCGAGTTTCTATTGGCATTCGACCAGGATGTAACGCGATATCCTCCGCCCCCAGTTGGTTGCAGATGTACTGACGCAGCCCTCGGTTCTGAAATCTCGTGGTCAGCAGCGTTGACAGTTGGTGCATGACACGCATCACACCCACGTTGACGTCAGCATCACCTGCATCGACCCCATCCACTACGGAACGGCACAACCGTGCATGCCAGGCCGTGGCTCCAGTGTCATAGGAAATGATCGGTGAAAGCGGCGACTCCCTCAGATCACAACTGCATTCGTGGCATGTCGCCATGGAACCAGCCTCAAAGGCGCTGCCGCGCCCCATTTCCATCCGGTGGAACATCACCGCCACCCCACACTGTGGACATCGGTCATGGAGCATCCGGTTGTGTTTGATGCAAATGGTATTGAACGACACTCGCCATGCTTTCCTGAAATACGGCAGTGAGTCCTCCGCCAAACATGCTCCACAAAACTGCACACCATAACCTTCACGCTTGCGGTGGTACATCTTCAAAGTCTGCAACCAGAGCAAGACCCCAGATGATTTGAACTTGGGGAAGAGGCGCCCTTCGTAGGATCGCAATGTTGTGCCGTAGGCCACTGCCAGTGGAATTCCCGTGCGCTGACTCAATTCATCCACCAGCCATTCAGGGGCTAGTCGGTCTACATCCCGGTTCCACACCTGGTGCCGATTGCCAAAGATCAGATTGCAAAAAGTCTGGACTTTGAGGCCATGACCGTAGGCCAGGCGCACCAGCCAGGAAGTCAGTAATTCATCGGGGAGGGGTTTGTACCGAATAGGCCACAGCGGAGACGTGAAGTCCCGCATCGTCATCAAAGCCGCCGGTATTGCTTCCGCTTGGACGGCGGCACCCAGCGCAACGTCCGGATACTGTCCAACGTGATCTCCTCTGCCTGACTACGAATCGCGTCCACCGCCAGTTCCTTGAACAGATCGCACATATCCCCTAGCGTGCCCTCGCTGCGGGAATGCATCTCCAGCATCTTGGCGGGATCCTTGAGATTCGATGGCTTCTTGAGCGGTGAACGCAACTCCAGAGTTGCCAGCAAGGCACCGAACTGTTTATCAGCACGCCAAAGCGGCAATTCCTCCGGCGTAAAGCGACTGGACATTTGGGGATCGGTGTTGAATGCGTTGTACGCATCTTCGGTGCCAGCGGCCACGATAACAACCTTGGTTTCATTGCCCAGGCTCTTGAGCGCGTTCCGAAAATCCCGCTGCTTGTTCAGGCTGCCCGCAATCAGGTGATGGATTTCATCCACAACGAGCATCTTGACCCCCATCTGCTTGAATAGAAGCTTGATCTGGGAATTCTTCTCCTGCACAGATGCGGTTGGTTTGTACGGAGTCATCAAAGCGTCCAGGGTGCGCGAATAGAAGGACGACACGTCCGGACTTGGGGGTGCTTCCACCATCAGTACCGGGCAAATGGTCGTTTCGCCTTCCGGATCCAGGTCTGGCGGGTGCAGCGCCAAAAAGCGCTCCAGGATTGAGGTCTTGCCATTGAAGGACGGTGCCACCAGCAGCATGTTGGGCATACGCGTAATACGCGGGTACTCCAGCAAGTCTTCCATGCGAGCCATGATTTCCTTCGCACGCGCATAGCCGAGCCAAGTACCGGAGCGGATCGCATGGATGCGCTGTGCGTCGGATGCATGGATCAAAACCCTGGCAGCGTCATTGAGATGGGGAAAATCCGCTTGATCTGACATCAGTCGTCATCCAACGCTTGTACTTCATCGGGGTCATAGCCACGCACCGCTGGCGGAGGGGCACTCAGCTCAGGTGCTCGTGAAACGGTGGGCATTGTTTTCGCCTTGTCGCCACGCTGCTTCTCATGTTCGGTGCGCCGTTGCTGCTCGCGCCGCGCCGATTTTGTTTTGGCGGCGGCATCGGCCTCCAACTCCCGCTGCTCGGTGATGATCGCGAAAGTGGCTTTTTCGTTTTCCGGAGAGATGCCACGCTCGGCACCTTTTCGATGCGCTTCGCGCAACTCCCAGATACTGACGGGCGGCAGACTGGTATCCCGGTAGGGGATCTGGACGTAGCGTCCCGAGAGTTCATCGAAAAAGTACAGCTGGCTGATGTCACGCGGGTCCCGGTGAAAACGGAACTTCCGTTTGTGCTTCGGAAACTCCGGATGCGGAGCGTTGATCCATGGCCGCAACACATCATGGTAGTAGTGGACGTCATCAATGACCACGCCATAGCCCTGTACGGTGCGCTCAATGTAGGGCGTGAAGTTGATGCGCAGGAGTTCTTCATCCAATCGACGTGCGGGAAGTCCACGCCCGGGTTTGCCTTTAGTACCCAACAGACCTTCACGCCACTTCTGGAGTGGTGACATGCCGATGCCATTGTGTTTGTCGATGTGGTACCGAGCAAAGAAGAGAACCAGCCATTTCTCAATCTCGGCAAAGGTCATGCACGCATTGCCTTCTGCGTCGTACTCCCCTTTTTCAGCAGGTCCGGAAAACGTGGCACCTTTGACGGTCTTGAGTCCCTGGGTGACCGTGCCCATCAAACGTTCAATGTGAGCTCCATAGCGGGGCGTCTTGACTGGACGCAAATGGATGTCAATGTCGTATTCACTGCAAGCAGCCTTGAGCATGTCACCGAGAAATTCCCGCGCGTTGTCCATATGAAGCGTACCCATGACACCCCAGACTGGCCATTCGACGGACGTGATGCCCAGTCGCCGCAGCCACGCTTCCTTAGGCAAGATGGCATTCGCAATGCACATGCCAGCCGACATAGCCGAAGGTGCATCTAGCGTCAAAAACATGCCTAGGCACACTCGACTGTTTACGTCGATGGCCAGCGTGACCCAGGCCCGGTTGATGGGCTTGCGGTGTATGTCGTCCACAATGATGACGGGTAACAGGGTGTGGTCGATCTGAACTATCGCCAACGGCCAGTCCGCGTCTGGAATTACACCCTTGATTGGATCGTGCTGATCGTGCGCCGCAGCCGGACCAGCACGGCGGCGGGTGCGTTCACGTCCGTCTGTACGTTCCAAGCGCACGCGAATGGTATTCATCGCCGGCAATGGCAAACCGGCGTTGGAGCAGCGCCTGCGGATTTCTGTCACCGTCTCCGCGATGGACTGTTGTTGCTCTGTGTCGTGAAAATTCTTCAGCGTCTCATGAATGAGCGCCTCCACCTCGGGCAGAATCCTGCTCCCATTCTTTCCACCACGTCGCCGCGTATTGGGAAGCAAGGAAGACAACAATCCGGTTTGCCGGAAAGCCGCCACCCAGCGGTACACCGTGGCCCGACTCACCTGGGCCGCAGCTGCAATTTGATCCGCTCTAGCCTGGGCGTTGTGCTGGTAACTGACAAGCAGCGGCTCTATCCATTCGCGACGCACCTGGGCAATAGCCCATAGTTCATTGGGCACGTCCAACAACTCTTGCTCTTCCTGGGGAACTGGTTTCGCATCCTCAATGCGTCTAGGTGGCCCCATATCTCCAATTTTTAGAAGAACACGCTCGCCAGACTCAAGGTCTTTGGCCAAGACCAAGTTGATATCCGCTAGGCGGAGCACCACATACTCGCGCCCCTCGTTGGTGAAGGTGCTACCTTTGGTGACCCATAGTTGCGTGGGGGCTTGCCGCCTCATGTGGCCACTCCAGCTTTCCAGAGCGGGACACTGTTTTGAAATGGCGCATCTAGATCAACACGCAAATGACAGGTCAGCACCATAGACCAGACGATGGGGAGCCAATGCAATCGCTCATCCTCTGTTGCAGCCAAGATATCGAGCAGAGCTTCCGAAGTGGTTTCACTGCCTTCTTCACCTACGGCACTCAACACCGCCTGCACATCATCGCCCGATGGAGTGACGTTGCGGTATTCACGCAGGAATTTGAGATTGGCAAGCCGGGGCGTGCGAATGTCGTTTTGATCCTTGGTTAAGAACTCCCATCCCCGTTGCTCCGCGTACTGCCGCGCTGCGGCGAATTTGGGGGCATATTTTTCGGCATTGCGAGCAAGGTCATCACTATGCTTTACCTCAACCAAAGAGGGTTTGGGTATCACACCAGTTTGGACATCCGCATAGTATTTGACGAGGACGTCGGGCACATAGCCCTTGGGAACACCTGCAACCGGTATGCGCACAGGTTGGACTTCAAACGCTTTCACACTGTCATCAAAATCCAGGAGCAACAGATAGTCTTTCTCCAGCAGTGACTCGAATGCCCCCATGTCATCGTTCTTGCGACTGGAATAACCGCCAGTAACGAGCAAGTAATTCTTTGGGATCTTCCGGACTGGCATGCAGATTCTCTGTAGTAGTCGCGCATACAAGATGCACATCCTAATTCAAAAGATTCTTGCGTACGATAGTTGTCAACTTGCAGCAAGTTGTATATTGCCGGTTGGGCCATCACCCATCCTGTATGTGAAAAAGGCGCTCCGTACCGATTATTCAATTGACTAACTCAACACTATGCGCGGGCGCTGATGACTGGCTACAGAGCATGGGAAGGTCTTCATGGAACCCGTCAGGAGGATTCGATAAATGGACCGCCTCTTTGTTGACATCAAATTCACCAGCTTCACGGCAGATGCCAAGCTCATATCCATCGGTTTGGTGGACGAATCCGGCAAGCACAAGTTCTACGCCGAGTCGTCCGATACATGGGAATCCTTAGACGTGAGTGAGTTCACTCAAAGAGAAGTCATCCCTCACCTTGAAGGCGACGCGTCGCGTATTCCCGTGGCCACACTGAAGAAGTACCTCACAGCCTGGATCCGGGGGTTACGTGTTCCCGTGATGTTGGCCACGGACTCCTCCCAATCGGATTGGCCTTGGATCGAAACCCTTTTGAAGCCACACTGGCCGCAAAACCTTGCCCGTGATCCATTACTTCTGACGACGGATTACCTGTATGAATTTGAGGCTTTCCAGACCGCACTTGAAGCTGCATTCGCAAGTGGCTTACGCCGCCACCATGCCCTGGACGATGCCCTGGCTAATCGGCTAGCTTGGTACACATCAGGCGGCGACATTCGCGATGCTGGCGGCCTGCCAATGCTAAAAGCACGCAAGCGCAAGGATGCAGAAGAGGTGCAGGCCGGACACCGTGATCCTCGCAGCCTTCTGGTAGTCGGCAAGGGAGATCTGAAGGAGGCAAGTTTCACACTCAATCCCAAATCTGAATTCAAATGGAATGGTGGCGAATGGTAGTGTAGGTGGTTGCGTCTCTCCGAACCAGTTCAAATTCCTGTACGCGTTTCTATCTTGCCGATCCAATTCCACCAGCCGATGAATCCGGATGAGGTGATCGATTACGTTGGACTCGACGCGCAACTCACAACGTGGACAGGCGGAAGAGAAAAATCTGGCATGCCTTGACTCTTTGCCGTTGCGAAACTCTGCAGTGTCGCCTCCCCCAATGGAATAGGAGCAATCAGCACCTTGTCCTGATTCGATCCAATGAATAAATACCGCTGACCAGCTTGTGTAGGCAAACAATAAGCTGAAGGGTTGAAGTCCAGTTGCATTGCAAGCCGATAGGCCTTCTCAGGCAAATCAGCTTCGTTGAAAGCCTGGCGCATTGTTTTGGTGTAAACAGCGGCAACCACAATTGCAGCAACCGCAAGCAGTAGCGTTCGTAGTGGGAACTCACGGTACTCGGTACTGAATCTTTCGTCTTTTACCCACCATTTGAGGTGTGCAGAAACCATCAGTAGACTTATGACAGCGATGATTCCAAGCACTACGAATGCAGGCCACAAGAGTTTTAGGAAAAGTGCGGCAACAAGAAAAGCTCTTGCTAACGGCATGCTAGATGCGTCTACGCTGAAGACTGCGTTCAATACAGTGTTGGCTTCAGATGTGGCGTAGGCGATCCCTGCGGCAAACAGAAAACCGGTCGTTACGCGAACCATCGTAAACCGCGAGAGCGTTGAGAGAAGAGAACCTCGCTCCAACGACATTAAAACGAACCAAGTGCAGGCTACGAGTCCCGCGACCAAGAAAGCAAATGCATTCTGGTCAATCCAATCTATGTCAGAGCCACCTCTACCTGGTCCAATTACTAGAATAAGACCTAACACACCCACTACGCACAAGTTCCAATTATTTTCATAATTTTCCTGATGATGTTTCACACGATCTGAGGCGTCTTTACGATCAGCTCTCACCTGCATGGAGATGAGAATGTCTTTTATTGTCCACGCTGAATATGGCGATTTCTCCTTGTGAGGCATGCCTGTAGATGTCAACTCATCTTTTATTGAGTGGATGTCTTTTTCCGATGTTGTGGAACTTGTCATATCTCCCTTTTTAATCAATAGATGGTGGAAACAGTCAGTATCTAGCGCAGTACAAAATCACTTTAACTAAGGTTCTGCGGCGCAAAAAATATGTTTTCATTCTTGGAGACTGCTATCAGTCGCTGCCAAAAAGCAAGCAGCAACTGATTTATCTCTGCCCCAAGATTAGTGCCCTCAATTTTCGACAGATTCGGGAGCTTGAGAGTTCCAAATGATTCAACGAATGCGCTCGAAGTCATCATGGCTGAACTACCGCGTGGCCCCATATTTCGTCGCATCAACAGGAAGTCGCCCAGGGCCTGATCAGCAGTACAGACCACCGTGCTCTGATATTTTCCATAGTAGTAATTTAAGTCTAAGTTGATCCAATGCATGATGTCCCACGCGACATTTCTTGAAACGCTGGCTACCCCATCTTTTTCGAGCCGAGCCAGCTTAAGAAAGCGATGTGCGCTTGGTTCCCCGGCAATGGCATACACCGCCAAATGCAGCAGTGGCCCACCCATCACTTCAAGTTCCTCATGATGGATCAAAGCCCAGGATAGAAATTGCTCAATATTCTGAAGAATCTGAGGCGGCTTGAGTCCTCCAGTTTTGGGGGCGAGTAGAAGTACCTGGTGGATGGTTCTGGCAACAGAATGATGCGTTCTTTTTACTACAGGAAGACCTGCCTCATACGTCATGCTGACCCAGCGTGGATCATAGTTTGTCACTCGGTATAGGGTACTGAAGAAGGAATTGAAGTAGTTGAGATACGCTGGGTAATCTAACGCCAGATCTTGCTTTGTTAGCTCCATGATCCCCAAAACAGGATCAACGGGAAGGTACTTCTCTCGCACTTGCCAATGCAAGTGCACCCTAGCCCGCGACTCCATTAATACGGCGTTGTACGCTGGGGAGATTTTTTCATTGCGGCG
Source organism: Curvibacter sp. GWA2_63_95 (assembly GCA_001795455.1). Lineage (GTDB taxonomy): Bacteria > Pseudomonadota > Gammaproteobacteria > Burkholderiales > Burkholderiaceae_C > Allorhodoferax. Next base: position 109,566 of record MGPB01000019.1, read on the forward strand.
CACGCAGCCCAACATCGTCAGAATCGCGTTCGCATCGAAAACAAACATCGACTTTGCGTGAAGCCGACGAAGGTTTCGAATCTCACCTGTGTGACCGATGAATCGTAAATTGCTCACAGAACGTACTCCTTTGATTCAAGCAACCGCGATATTCCCGCAGCCTCGAAGCTGCGTCTATTAAAGTGTTTTACTTCCCGTAGAGTCGCTGCTTTCCGACAGAGCAACAAGGTGAAACGTTTCCCCAGTGAGGACGTTCAATGCGAATGAAGAGTGGATCCGCCTTTTAGTATCAACCTCTGCGCGTTCCTGTTGGGCTATCCTCGCGGCAGCGAGGCAGACTGCGCCGCCTGTTTCGCCAGCAGAGTTGAAGCGGCGCACTCCTCTTGTTAGGCCGCCCCCATCCGCCCAACTAGTCATCAAGCCGACGATGTCGGTGTGACTTAACTCGAGTGTTAGACCTCATATGCCACTTCCAAAACGAGCATCTGTAAAGGCGGCAATTGTGGAGATGCTGCAGCAGCATGGCCAACTACCTGCACCCACAGTGCACAAGCTCATTGCTGAGCGCTTTGGCCTCTCCGAAGCAGATAAGGCAGTCAAGTTGACATCGCAGCTTCAGTACAAGGTGGAAATCCGTTGGGCAAAACAGGAGCTTGTGGGAGAAGGCATCGTCGCGGGGCCAGACGTATCTGGTAGAGGACAGTGGCAACTCTCCGGAACGATTAATTCTCCGGACGTCTATCCAGACGAAGCACTTCCCGAAGGCTCATATAAAGAGGGCGCATCAAAGAGAGTTTCTGTCAATCGCTATGAAAGAAATGAGAAAGCTCGCCTTGAGTGTTTAAAACATCACGGCTACAACTGCAAAGCTTGCGGCTTCAACTTCGAGAAAGCGTTTGGTATTTTGGGCAAGCAACAGATCCATGTTCATCACACGGTTCCAATTTCTACCCTGGGTACGGAATACCAACTTGATCCTATAAAGCATCTTGTTCCGTTGTGCCCAAACTGCCACCACATGGCGCATCGCAGAGAGCCTCCTTTCAATGTCACAGAGCTACAAGGAATGTTGAATGCGGCTGCGAACGAGCCCGAACAATGATCGCCAGCACCGTAGACTGGTCACTGTCCGCCGCACCGGAGGCCCATATAGGCTGAGGAAATTCCATCGTTCAGTACCTGTACCGAATCGATGCTTAGTCAAGGATATCAAATGAACGAATCGGAACTTCGGCCCAGGGTGTTCGTCGCCGAACTCATCCAACCTGGCGATATTGTCCTTACGACCACGCCCGAGCCCATGAGCCAAACAATCCGAAAAATTACAGGCGCAGATATATCTCACGCCATGATTTGTGTGGGCAACTCGAGCGTGATCGACTCCACTGGCGACGGTGTCCATGCACGCAACCTTGCGCGGATCATTCTTGAGCCAGGCTGCGCCGGTCATGTGCTTCGGTCGGTGAGGCCATTGACGACTGACCAATTGCGTTCAGTCATCTCCTTCGCCAGAGCCGCCGTAGGTACTCGATACACAATGGTCGGTGCCACCAAGAGCGTGTTGGCCGGTTTTGTGGCCGGACGGAGACAGTTCTGCTCGCGCTTGGTAGCGCAGGCCTATCGAGATGTAGGCGTGAATTTGGTATCGGATGCCGACTTCTGTCACCCGGGAGAACTACTAGTGAGCGCGGCGCTTGTAGAGGTGCCAAATGTGCTTAGGAATCTCAGCTTAGAAGAAGAGGCCGACCGGCGTGAGGATATTGACAACGTTCAGGCGATGCGCGACTCAACCAACGCCTTGCTTCGGGAGGCCCGCAAGTTGTCCTCCGAGGTTGAGTCGCTCAACGACATCGATGCCTACCTGATTGAGCATCCGGAGGGGGATGAGCACCTTGTACAAGCCCTGCGATCTTCGCGGTATCTAGAGCTTTGGCAAGATGAATTCGAAAGAAATTCCTGGCAGTACCACGTCGCCTTGATGGAGGGGCACGATGACTCGGAAAAACTCAAGCAGAGGTACTGTGAAGAGTTGCTGGAGGACGAGAAATTGTGCCAAAACCGTTTCATCTTGAACCACGCGGGCTACGTGACCGTGAACACGCTATACCCTCGCCAATACTTCGCTCTGAAGGTAGCGCTGTACGACAACTTGACCCAGTTTCATGCTCGACGCATCAAGGCGGCAACTGCTTGGCTTGAGCGCAGGGGACTGATCCAGCCTGCGCCTCTCCACCTCCTTCGGCCACACACGTCTGAGTGGTTTGCTTCGTTGCGCGAATGGAATCCCAAGCAGGCTGCAATAACGGAAGCGGCCATTCAGGCTGCGGGAAGTTCGGATGTGTGCAGTGTCTGTGCGGATGAATCGGTCCGCGATTACGTCTTGATAAGTATGCCGTCGGCTGGGCCAGGGACGCTTCGGCTCTGCGACGGCTGTTTTCGCATTCGCTCCGTCGACGAATCAATGAGGCCATTCTGACAGGGTCGTTTCATTGCAGACCGGTGGTCGGTCTACATGTTTAGGACAGCTACCCAAGCAGGCCGAGTGCCAATGTTGGGGTTTGGCACCTTGCATCGAGTTTCTGGCTAAATTCAGAGAACTTGGCAGGCGCCAATTTCTTGTGCGCGGAACTTGCATTTCATGGCCCAACTCCCATCTGTCCTAATCAGGATTGTCAGGGGGCAGGAGGCGCGATGTTCTTTTATGTGGATGAAGGTGGTAATACAGGGCTCAACCTGTTTGACCCCAATCAACGGACGCTCTATTACGGTGTCTTGAGCAGCAATGTCGATCTGGACATTGTCGCACTGCCGAAAGTGGAGGAAATGCGGCGCAAGCTTGGCGTCACGCGCATCCACGCGAAGGATCTTGGCAACGAGAAGCTTTTACACATTGCACCAGCAGTGCTGAACCTTCAAAGAAAGCTAGGCCTCCGGTTCGATTTCTACATGGTCCGGAAAGCGGATCACGCCGTCATGTGCTTCTTCGACCAAGTATTCGATTCAGGCATGAATCAGGCGGTTCGATGGAGTAATTACTGGAGCCCGATGCGTTACGGACTACTCCTGACACTGGCCACCATTTTCGATGAAGAATTGGCCAAGGCGGCTTGGGAAGCCCGCATTGAGGGCAACGATGCCAAAGCTGAAGAGCAGTTCGTAGCCGTATGTAACGAGCTTCTGTCTCGGCTGAATGAAATCGAGAATTCGCAGGCTCGTGAACGCATCTCCGACGCGTTGACGTGGGCGGTTAAGAATCCAGATGCGATCGGCTACAACGCATCTAACTCGCACCTGCCCAAGAAAGAAAAGAAGTCGGTCGCGCATCAGATCAGCCCCAACATCATCGGTTTCCAGTTCGTTATGAAGGGCATCGCTAATCGACTCGCAGCAAGCAAGCTCGAAGCCTCCCGCATTGTGGTCGACCAACAGACGGAGTTCAATAAGGCGCAGCAGACGCTCGCCGAGTTCTTCGCAGCTGCAGCCGGTGTCGAATTCCCCAGCATGGGCGAAATGCCTACTTTCAACTTTGATTCAATGCCCTCCACGCCAATCGAGTTCCGCTCAGGCGACGACAGCGTGGGGCTCGAACTCGTAGATGTGCTGCTTTGGGTCCATCGCCGTCTCGACGAGGAGAAGCCGCTTGCTCGCGAACTGCTGCCCCTGATCCAATTCAACCTTCACAAGGGGATGACGGATGAAATTTCGTTGGCGGGTATTGAGAGTCGATGGGCTCCGGTGCTCGCACGTCCGGCAAACCTGCACGAGATCGCGCCGGAGGTTCTCGCAGCCGCACGTATCCAGGCCGAGCAGGAAACTGCACGCATCGCGGCCGCAGTTGCAGCTCCTGGCACTCGCTCAATCTAAGGTAAAGGCTCTGTTAGCGTTAAGTGTTGAAATTGGTTTTCATGCCGACCCCATCGGGCCTTTTCTGAGGCCAGAACTCGTTGGCGGACTTTGAAGCCAAGGCCGCCGGCGTGATCGGCCTGTACCGGCATCCGCCACAGCACGCTGATGCCCAGCTTAATGGCCACTACACTGGGCTGCTCAAGATATTATGGATTTGAGATGGCGCTATACCTACTGTCTGCTGATCAAGTTGCTTCTTCGTGCCGTCAGAGGATCGAATCGTGCGAACTCTGGTTGCGCTACCTAATCCACGATCAACTAAGCAGGGCGTTTGGAGCAAGCTACCTCACGGCACTATCGCCTTCTAACACTCCAATTTTCTCGGCGAATGCTCAACGCAACGCCGCTTCACGGTCCGCTAGTGCTCGCACGGCGCCGCCGCGTCCGGTAGATACGCTGCTGTTGGACGACCTCGCCAGCGTGTTGGCTAAAGTCGACGTTTACGATAAGTGGTTCAAGTCAGCGCTTCACGCGGACTTTCCTTTGGGAGGCACACAGATAAAGAATGTCCTAACTCTGCTAGTGCCCATTCGAAATAAACTCGCGCATGCTAACGGAGTCACGTTGACACTCCACGAAGCGGAGAGAGCACTTTGCTACTGCAACGACCTGATCTCTGCTATCCAGAATCACTATACAGGGATGACCATGGCCGACAAATTTCCGGCGCCGATATTCACGCGAATATCGGATTCTCAGGGCAATGTTCACTATCCGAGTGACCATAGGCCAGATTTCTATGGAAAAGAACCACTGAAGTGTGGCGAAATGATCAGATTTGAAGTTGAAGTTGACTCAACTTTCGCACCGAATGAATACGACATTTCATGGTCTGTGAACAACATCTCGAATGGCCAGACAGGCACTGGTTCAATTTTCAGCGTGGTGCTGGAAGAAAAGCATGTTGGCCTTCAATTTACTGTGTCCGCTAAGCTGCTGTCCCACAAGCCTTGGCACCGCGACCAGAATTTTGATGCCTTGGCGGTTTTGCGGTACGAGGTCTTGCCACCTCCAGGTTGAGTAGCCGGTTTATCCGCACCGACACACGGAGGCAACCGAATTGTTGGATGGAGCGGAAAAATTCGATGTCTAATATTTCGGCTGGCACGGACTCTCAACAAATTTGGGCAGCGTCGCTGCAGGGGTCGCGAAGCAGTTTGCAGACGCAATCCATAGCTACAGAGCAATTGCCATAAACAGTCTCGGTAACTTATGAATGTTGTCGCATTAACTGGTGATATAAATACTCAAAATCGGCCCAGTTGTCGCAAACCATGTGGCTTGCTCACAGGGCACTGTGTGAGCCGACTCGGATAGCTACCAATTTGGTAGCTATCCACGCACAATACACGGGGGCTAGCGCCCTGTTTGGCCCTTATTTCGGCTTGGCGTACCCACTCTCTGCCCAGGCCACCGCACTGCTGCGGGTGAGCTTGAAACTGGGCGACACGCGCACCGTGGCCAACAGGTCATCCCCCTCGTCTTTCGCACTCAGCGTGGCACTGGGGTTGTCCTCATCGGGCTCGATGTCCAGGTAAACCGTGATGCGGCCCGCGCCCACCGCGACGGCAATGCTCTGGTGCAGCGTGGCATGCAGCTGCTGCTCACTGCGGCGCACAAACTCACGGGCGGTTTTCACCAGGGTCAAAAAGGCGCTCTGGTCCAGCGGTTTGGGGTTCTTTTTGTCACGCCCCATGGTCCACGGGCCCACCAAGGCAGGCTCGGCGGCCCCCTCAGCGGTCATGGCCACGGCCCAGCCGTCGTCATCGTCATTTTTGATGACCTGGGCGATCCAGCCATCGCCGCTCCAGCGGCGGGGTTCTTGAATTTTTTCGGGAGTATCAGGCACGGAGGAAAATGTTGTGGTGGTGTAACTTAGGACGCCATAGGGCTATGGCTGGGCAGATAGTATCTACCCCCATGAACTACCACGCCCACGCTCACCGTTACAACGGCCAAGTCCCCTACCGCACCTGCGGCAAAAGCGGCCTCAAATTGCCCGCCGTCTCGCTCGGCCTCTGGCACAACTTCGGCGACGCCACGCCCTTCCAGACCCAGCGCGACATGCTGCGCACCGCCTTTGATCTGGGCATCACCCACTTCGACCTGGCCAACAACTACGGCCCCCCCTACGGCAGCGCGGAAACCAATTTCGGCGAGCACCTGCGCCGCGACTTCAAGCCCTACCGCGATGAGCTGATCATCTCCAGCAAGGCCGGCTACGACATGTGGCCCGGCCCCTACGGCCAGGGCGGTGGCTCGCGCAAATACGTGCTGGCCAGCCTGGACCAGAGCTTGAAGCGCATGGGACTGGAGTACGTGGACATCTTCTACAGCCACCGCTTTGACCCCGACACCCCACTGGAAGAAACCATGGGCGCACTGGCCACGGCCGTGCAGCAGGGCAAGGCCTTGTATGCCGGCATCAGCAGCTACTCGGGCACCAAGACGCGCGAGGCAGCCGCCATCCTCAAAAGCATGGGCGTGCCCATGCTGATCCACCAGCCCTCCTACAGCCTGATGAACCGCTGGATCGAGGAAGACCTGCTGGACGCGCTGGATGAAACCGGCATGGGCTGCATCGCCTTCAGCGCGCTGGCCCAGGGCCTGCTGACCAACAAGTACCTGAACGGCGTGCCGGCCGACGCCCGCATCAACCGCCCCGGCGGCGGCTCCTTCAAGCAGGACCACCTGAGCGAGCAGAACCTCAAGCACGTGCGCGCGCTCAACGAAATTGCACACGCCCGCGGCCAGAGCCTGGCCCAGATGGCCACGGCCTGGGTCTTGCGCGATGCACGCGTCACCTCCGCCCTGATTGGCGCGAGCAAGCCCGAGCAGATCGTGGACCTGGTGGGCGCCATGGGCAATTTGAGCTTCAGTGCCGAAGAACTGGCTGCGATTGACGGCCACGCGGTGGACGGTGGCATCAACCTCTGGAAGCGCCCCTCCACCGACCAGCGCCTGGCCTGAGGAAGCCACCCACCCCATGCACGCCGCCCATGACTCTTTGTCGCTACGCCGGTACGGCCCCTCACCGGGCAGCCATGCGCACGACCATTTCCAGGTACTGCTGGGGCTGGAGGGCACGCTGGAGCTGGAAGTCGACGGTCGCGCTCAGCGCATTGCGGCGGGTGGCGGCTGCGTAATTGCCCCCGGCGCATTGCACGACTTCGAAGCGCCGGCCAGCGCGCGCTGCCTGGTGCTGGACACCACCCACAGTGGCTGGGCCCACATCGCGGGTGCGCCTGCACTGCCCGCCGCAGCGCAGGCCCTGGCGCACTACCTGCAACTGGCCCTCACGCGGCAGGACAGCCTGGCCCAGCACTACGGCCCGCTGCTGTTGCTGGACTGCTGGCGCACGTCGCAGACACGGCCCACCCGCAGCCAGCGCCGCATTGACTGGACAAGCCTGACCCAGTGGTGCGAACGCCAGCTGCACACGCCGCTGACCGTCGCCGACCTGGCGCAGCAGGTGTTTTTAAGTCCCACACAATTTGCCGTGCGCTGCCAACAGGAAACCGGCATGCGCCCCATGCAGTGGCTGCGCGACCTGCGGCTGCAGCGCGCCCGCCAGCTGCGCGCCCAGGGCCAGGCCATGGCAGACATCGCCGGGCGCTGTGGTTACCAATCGGCTTCCGCATTGACTGCAGCGCTGCGCCATCACACGCGGCACTGATGGCCTCCAATACCGTGGTTCTGCGATCGCAGACCGTGGTTTGACCGTAGCACCTGCGGCTAAGCTCACTGCCATGCAAGCCTCTCTTCTCGCCCTCGCTGCCATTGCCCTCTGGGGCTCACTTGCTCCGCTTGGGGTCTCGTTGGGCCATGTGCCACCGTTCCTGTTGACCGGTTGTGCCTTGCTCTTTGGCAGCCTCATCGGGCTGGTGCTTTCCAAAGGCCGGGTACAGCAGTGGCGGGTGCCCTCCTCCACGCTGGCGCTGGGTGTGTACGGGCTCTTTGGTTTTCACTTTTTGCTCTTCATTGCACTGCGCCATGCGCCCCCCGTGCAGGCGAATCTGGTGAACTACCTGTGGCCACTGGGCATTGTGCTCATGGCGCCGTTGTTCTTGCCTGGCGTGCAGCTGCACCGCCTGCACGTGGCGGCCGCGCTGCTGGGCTTCGCGGGTGCGGCACTCGCCATTGTGGGCGGGCGTGACTTGCAGGGTGGCTTTGCATGGGGCTACCTCCCAGCACTGGGCTCGGCATTTATCTGGGCCAGCTATTCGCTGCTCACCCAGCGCGTGCCAGCCTTCCCGAGCGCGGCCATTGGTCTGTTCGGTGTGGTCTCTGGCCTGCTGTCCTTGCTGTGCCATGCGCTGCTGGAAAGTCCCGTGGACCTGAGTCCCCGCGACTGGGCCCTGCTGGCCGCCATGGGCCTGGGCCCGCTGGGCGGCGCGTTTTACCTGTGGGATGCAGCGCTCAAACGGGGCGATGCGCGACAGATTGGCGTGTTGTCTTTTCTCACCCCCCTGCTGTCCACGCTGGCGCTGCTGTGGCTGCGCGGGGAGTGGCCCAGCGCCTCGGTGGTGCTGGCCGCGGCCTTGATCATTGGTGCGGCCGTGCTGGGGGCGCGGGCGGGGAAGTAAAAGCCGCCCCATTTACAAGCCAAAACGACCTCTAGCCCCCGTAGATACTGCGCCAATAGCTCCTGTTTTTATAGCGGCATAGGGCGGCTGTTGAGCTCTTCACCGGGCTCCTCCGCGTCGCACACGCTGTGCGCCCAGGCCTCCAGCTTGCCCGCGTCGGCGCGCAAGATCTCCTGCTTGACCGCCAGAATCTGCGCCGGGTGCATGGAGAAGCTGCGCAGGCCCAGGCCCAGCAACAGGCGCGTCATGCTCACATCTCCGGCCATCTCGCCGCAGACACTCACGTCCTTGCCCTGGGCCCGGCCCTCGGCAATGGTGTTGGCCACCAGACGCAGCACCGCGGGGTGCAAAGGGTCGTACAGATGCGCCACGGACTCGTCAGCCCGGTCGATCGCCAGCGTGTACTGGATCAGGTCGTTGGTGCCGATGGAGAGGAAGTCGAAGTACTTGAGAAACAGGCGCAAGCTCAAGGCGGCGGCCGGAATCTCGATCATCGCGCCGAGCTGGATGGGCCCGTAGGCGACACCCCGCCGGTCCAGCTGGGCACGCGCCTTCTCGATATGGGCGATGGTCTGCTTGATTTCGCTGGCGTGGGCCAGCATGGGAATCAGCATGCGCACCTTGCCATGCGCGGCGGCACGCAGAATGGCGCGCAGCTGGGTCAGGAACATGCCCGGATCGGCCAGGCTCCAGCGAATGGCGCGCAGACCCAGCGCAGGGTTCAAATGGGCGTCGTCGCGCACGGAGGCGTCCAGCGGCTTGTCGGCCCCCACATCCACGGTGCGGATGGTGACTGGCAGGCCCTGCATGCCCTCCACGGCTTTTTTGTAGGCCTGGTACTGCTCCTCCTCGTCCGGCAGGCGGCCCTGGCGGCCCATGAACAAAAACTCGCTGCGGAACAGGCCCACGCCCAGTGCGCCAGCTTTCAGCGCCACCTGGGCATCCTCGGGCATTTCGATGTTGGCCAGCAGCTGCACCTTTTGCTCGTCCATGGTGACGGCGGGCGTGTGCAGCAGGCGCTGCAGGCGACCACGCTCCAGCTCCCCCTGGCGCTGCTTGAAGCCGTACTCGGCCAGGATGATGGGCGAGGGGTCGATGATGACGACGCCGACATCGCCGTCGATGATGACCCAGTCGTCCTGGCGCACCAGCTGGCTGCACGTGCGTGCGCCCACCACCGCCGGAATGTCCATGCTGCGCGCAACGATGGCGGTGTGCGAAGTCTTGCCACCCACGTCGGTGATGAAGCCGGCAAACACGCTTTGCTTGAACTGCAGCATGTCGGCCGGCGACAGGTCGTGCGCGATCAGCACCAGCGGCACGTCCACCGTGTCGTCCAGCAGCAGATCCTGTTGCGAGGGCTTGCGGGTCCCGCGCTGCACCGGCTGCACGATGGGAGACTGCGTTCCCTTCATGGCACGCAGCACACGTTCGCAGATCTGCTCCATGTCGGCCTTGCGCTCGCGCAGGTAGGCGTCTTCCATTTCGTCGAAATGGCGGGCAATGATTTCCAACTGCGTGGTCAGCGCCCACTCGGCGTTGTAGAGCCGGTCGGTGATCCAGTGCTTGACGCCGGCCACCAGTTCCTCGTCCTGCAGCAGCATCAGGTGCACGTCCAGCAGGGCTGACAGCTCCTGTGGTGCCTCCCTGGGCCCCATGCGGGTGATGCTCTCCTGCAGGCGGTGAATCTCGTCCACCACCGCGGTGCGCCCGGCGCGCACACGTTCAATCTCGGCCTGCACCTGGTCGGGCTTGATAAAGTAATGCGCCACATCCACCCGGCTGGATGCCACCAGCACCGCACGCCCAATGGCAATGCCGCGCGAAACGGCCAGACCGTGGATGGAAAAAGTCATGCCTGGACCGCCTGCAACACATCAGATCCTTTGCAAAACGCGGCCATTTCCCGCCGGGCTGCCCCAAAGGAAATTGGCCCCCATGGGGGGCAGCGACCCGCGCAGCGGTGGAGCGTGGGGGCCAACAACTTACTCGCCTTCGCCGAATTTGTCCGCAATCAACGCGAGCAGCGCATCCATCGCGTCTTGCTCGCGTTCTCCGCTGGTTTCCAGCGTGACTTCGGTGCCAATGCCCGCGGCCAGCATCATGACGCCCATGATGCTTTTCGCGTTCACGCGGCGGTCGCCACGGGCCATCCACACTTCGCACGGAAAGCTGCCCGCCAGCTTGGTGAGCTTGGCGGAGGCGCGGGCGTGCAGGCCCAGTTTATTGACTATGGTCGTGTTGGTGCTGATCATGGGGTTTGCGATGTTGGTTTTGAGGAGCGGTCACGGCCACTTGCATGATGCACTGGGCGCCACCCGCCAGCGCCCGCGTGACCAAGACGTCCAGCGCTTCATGGCGGTAGTTCACCGTGCGCAGCAGCATGGGCAGGTTCACGCCCGCCACCAGTTTGCTGTTGAGGCCATCCACCACTTTTTGCGCCACATTGCAGGGCGTGGCACCGAACACATCGGTCAACACCAGCGCCTGCGGCGTGCCCAATTGGGCCAGCAGCGCCTGGGCCGCGGCCCGGCTGAGTTCGGGACTGTCTTGCGCTGCCACATCCAGGGCCAGCACGCCGGCCGCCGCCTCGGGGTACACATGCAAGGCGGCCGTGCGCAGCGCACTGGCCAGCGGTGCATGGGCGACGATCAGAATGCCGGTGTTCATGGAGTGTGCTGCGGAGTGGACTTTGATTATGGCGCCTTTGCCCGCAAGAAATACACATAGGCCCCCACGCACGCCAGTCCGTACACGCCAAAGGCCGCCTGGTAGGCGGCCACTTCGGCGAAGCCGAAGGCCTTGAAGCCGTCCAGCAAGAGGCCGATGCCCCATTGCACGGCAAACACCCCGCTGAAGATCACCAGGTTGTACGCCGACAGTGCCCGCCCCGCCAGCGCCGCGGGAAACGCCATGCCGACCGCGGGCTGCGCCAACGCGGCCACGGTGCAACTCACACAAATCAATAAAAAAAGCACTGCAGCCCAGGTAGATATTGCGCTACCAGCTATCAAAAGAATAGCAAACGAAACAAAGTTTAGTGGCATGCCCCAGGTGATCAGTTTGTCAGCGCTGTGCCCTTGACGCGCCAGCCAGGGGTTGGCCCATCCCCACAGCCAGTACGCCACCAGCATGGACACATTGAGCCAGAACAGGCCGGTGGCGGCCTGCAGGGCGCTGTAGCCAGCCACCTTGACCAACCACGGCCCGGCCCACAGGGTCTGCATGGCCACCATGCCGCCGTAGTTGAAGAACCCCAGCGGCGCCAGCTTGCGGAAATAGGGGTGGCGCCAGACCTCGCGGTAGCTGGCCAATACGCCCTCCTGGGCAGCCACGGCAGTTGCCGGGGTCTGCCAAGGGGGCGACTGCCAGGCGATGGCCAACATGGACACCACCACCAACACGCCCAGCAGCACGAAGATGCCGCGCCAGCCCATCAGTGGCATGAGCCACTGCACCGGCAGCGTGGAGGCCACCATGCCCAAGGCCCCCACCATCAACATCCAGGAGTTGGCGCGCATTTGCTGCTCGGGCGCATACCAGCGGCGGTAGCCCGTCAACGGCGCCATCAGGCAGGCGCTCACCCCAGCACCACACAGCACGCGCGCCGCCAGCAGGCCCCAAAAGCTCTGCGCCAAGGCGAATGCCAGACAGCCCAGCACCGCCACCGACAAAAAGCCGATCTCCACCCGCTTGGGCCCCAAGCGGTCCAGCCAGCGCCCCAGCGGCAGTTGCGTGGCAGCAAAGCCCAAAAAGTAGCCCCCGGCCAGCAAGCCCAGATCGCGCGACTGCAGGTTGAACTCCTGCACCAGCGTGGGCGCCAGTGTGGCCGTGATGGCGCGGATCAACGCCGACAAGAAATAGGCCAGCGCGAATGCGCTGAAGACCAGCACCGCTTTGCGGCTGTTCAGTGTGCTCATGGCAGGGTGATGTCGGTAAAGAAGGGCTCGGTCATGTCGGGCCCCAGGGGGGCGGCATAGACCGCCAGGTGGTAAACGTCGCCGCCCAGCACCAGCCACGCCAATTGGGCTTGCACCACGCCGCCTTGGGGGCGCTGGCCTGCGACGCCCAGCCATACTGCGCTGGCCAGGCCGGGTACCCTGCCGTAGCGGGGTGCGGCCAGTACCGTGGCCACGCCCTCGTCCGTGCGCAAGGCCGCCAGTGCCGACGCGCGCCAGGCTTGGACCACCGCAGGGATGGCGGTGGCATCACCCACCTGGGCACGGCTGATGGCGAACAAGGCGCCTCGGGCCTCGCACCCCTGCATCTCCAGCGTTACATTCCGCCCCGCCAAGGACACCGCGCGCTGGGCTTTGTCTGGTTTGCACGGCAGGGAGAAACTCAGCGCGCCCAGTGGGGCCTGGCGCCAATTGAGTGCTGGGCTGCAGGCCCCCAAGACCAAGGCCGCGGGCAGCAGCCAGCGGAGCACAGGAGCCAGGGCACTCACTTCAGCGCGCCAAACACTTTGGTCAGGATGGAGCTGCCATACGCCACGGGGTTCTGACGAATTTTCTTTTCTTCTTCCGAGATCATGAAGAACAGGCCGTCCAGGGCCTTGCCCGTCACGTACTGCTGGATATTTGCATCCTCTTTTTTCATCAGCCCGATTTCGGACGCCTTGCCCGCCAGCTGGTTGTACTTGTCGGCCAAGCCCACCTTTTCCGTCGCCTTGGTCACGATGGGCAAGAACTTCACGCCCAGCGGGCTGCGGGTTTTGTCGGCAAAAAACTGGGTCACCGCAGTGTCTCCGCCTCCCAGAATCCCCTTCGCATCGTTGACCGACATGCCCTGCACTGCTTTAAGCAACAAGTCCTTGGCCATGGGAACGGCCGCTTCAGCGCCCCGGTTCATGGAGGTGACCAGTTCATCCACCCGGGCGCCCTGGCCAAAGGTGCGCAAGAGCTTGGCTGCGTCTTCGAGGTAGCCAGGCAAAGGAATGCGAACTTTTTCGTTGCCCAGGAATCCATCCTGCACGCCCAGAATGCCCACAGCCGCCAGCGCCCCTTTTTCGAGCGCCGTTTTCAGGCCTTTGGTCGCGTCGGCCTTGGTCAAATCGTCCAGGGTCAGCGCGTAGGCGGGGTGCAGGCTCGCGGCAGTCCACAAGGCTGCGGTGGTCAGGGAGAAGGAATTAAACTGTCGACGGTCCATGGGAAGTACCTATTCATGAAAAAACAAATTGTCGCTGCCAGCATCGTAGCCGCTGTGGCCTTGGTCGCGGGGAGCCTCTGGCTCACCGCCAGCAAGGCCGCCCCGGCATCGACCTTTGTGCTGCTGGATGGCTCCCAGAAATCCTCGACCGCCTTGCAGGGCCAAGTCACCTTGGTAAATTTCTGGGCTACCAGCTGCGTCACCTGCGTGGCCGAGATGCCGGAACTGGTATCCACCTTCGAAAAGTACAAATCCCAGGGCTACGGCACGGTGGCCGTGGCCATGGCATACGACCCCCCCAGTTATGTCGTGAATTTTGTTCAGACGCGCAAGCTGCCGTTTGATGTGGCCATTGACAACACCGGCGCCGTGGCCAAGGCCTGGGGTGAAGTGGGCATCACCCCTACCAGCTACCTGGTGAACAAGCGCGGAGAGATTGTGAAGCGGTATGTGGGCGCCCCCAATATGCCCGAACTACACCAGTTGATCGAATCCCTGCTCAAAGAGTCCTGAGCAGGGATTTGGCGTCTTTTACGAACGGAAGGCGTCGTGGCAGGTCTTGCAGCTGCCGCTGGTGGCATTCACCGCAGCCTTGATGCTGTCCAGGTTGCCGGTCTTGGCAGCCGCGTTCAGCTTGTTCATTTCGGCCTGCATTTTCTCGGCATAGTCATTGAACTTGGCCTTGTCGCTCCAGATTTCGGCCTTCGCCTTGGTGGCAGCGCCCTTGTCCATGCCCTCCCCAAAGGCTGCCCAGGGCAACTTGCTAACAAATGCAGCCACTTCCGCACTTTCTGCTGCCACTTTGGTATCCAATGGCGCCCGGCCAGCCGCCATGGCGGCAACCCGTGCAAAATTTTGCTGCATGACAAACAAGGCGTTTTGGCGGTACTTGATGGCATCTTCCGCTTTGGCAAACTGCGCCATGGCAGGCACGGACAAAGTGGCAGCCGCGCTGGCCAGAATCAGGGTAGCTAGCTTTTTCATCGAACATCCTTCGGTGGTTGAGGGTACTGACTGTGGGTAGACCGCAGGCCCATAACAATAGTTCTGCCCGAATCGCCATGCGAGGGTAAACACCATACAGCCATTTGCCGCTATGGCAGTGATACATTGCGCGTTCGGCCCTATGCGGGCACCCTGCCTGATGAAGGCAATGAAGGAGTGACAATGCAAACAACCCGTGTGTGGGATTTGCCCACCCGCCTGTTCCATTGGCTGCTGGCCGCCGCCGTGATCGGCTTGGTAGTGACGGGGCAGGTGGGCGGTAGCTGGATGGACTGGCACTTCCGCCTGGGCTACTGCGTGATGACCCTGCTGCTGTTCCGGCTGGTCTGGGGCTTCGTCGGGGGCCACTGGTCCCGCTTTGCCAATTTCTTCTACAGCCCCCGCACGATCGTGCGGTACCTGAGAGGACAAGGCGCTCCCGAACACGGTGTGGGGCACAACCCGTTGGGTTTTCTGTCGGTCTTGGGGCTGCTGGGCGTCGCCCTGTTGCAGGTAGCCAGTGGACTGTTCAGTGACGATGAAATTGCCACCGCGGGCCCCTTGTCCAAGTTTGCGAGTGGCGAGTGGGTCAGCCGTGCCAGCGATTACCACACGGAAGTTGGCAAGATCCTGTTGTTGGTATTGCTGGTTCTGCATATTGCGGCCATCGTGTTTTACCGCGTCAAGAAGGGGCAGAACCTGGTGGCCCCCATGGTGCTGGGAGACAAGCAAACCCCGACAGGTGTGCCCAACGCACGTGACGATGGAGTCACCCGCGGACTGGCGCTGTTGGTTTTGGTGTTGTGCGCGGCAGCAGTCGCCGGCATGCTGGCTTGGGCGGCCTGAATGGAATCTACCATCCCCCCCACTGTGCAGATCTCGCTGCACACCCCAGCGACATCCGACGCGCTGGAGGCCGCCAGAATACTGTTTCAAGAGTACGCCGAACAACTGGGCGTAGATTTGTGTTTTCAGAACTTCGCGCAGGAATTGCGTGAACTACCTGGCGAGTACGCAGCCCCACGTGGTGCTTTGCTGCTTGCCTGTGTAGATGGCGTATTTGCAGGCTGTTGTGCCCTGCGGCCACTGGACGCTGCCGACTACCCCAACGCCGCTGAAATGAAACGTCTTTACGTGCGCCCGACGCACCGCGGACTGGGTTTGGGCCGCATGTTGGCAGAGGGCATTCTGGATGCCGGCCGCCAAAGCGGGTATGACTGCGTGCTGTTGGATACCCTGGACGACATGGAAGCCGCCCGGGCACTCTACGAAGAACTGGGGTTTGAAGAGGTTCCCCCGTATTACTACAACCCCATCGCCGGTGCGCACTACCTCAAAGCAGAACTTTGAGGCAGGCGCCCAAGATCTTATTTAGATCTTGGCCTGAGCCAACAAAGTGTTGGCATCACTCACTTCAAACTTGCCGGGACCTTCCACGTTCAAGGCCACCACCTTGCCGTCCTTCACCAGCATGGAGTAGCGGTTGCTGCGCAGCCCCATTCCTTTGCTGCTCAAGTCCAGCGTCAGCCCCGTAGCCTGGGCAAATGCAGCACTGCCGTCGGCCAGCATGCGCACCTTGCCAGCGGTCTTTTGGTCGCGTGCCCACGCCCCCATCACAAACGCATCGTTCACGCTGACGCACCAGATTTCATCCACACCGGCGGCCTGAAAAGCGGTGGCCTGCTCGATATAACCAGGCACGTGCTTGGCAGAACATGTGGGCGTGAAAGCACCGGGCAATGCGAACAAGGCAATCGTCTTGCCCGCGGTAGCTTTGGCCACATCCACCGGGTTCGGGCCGATGCTGCAGCCTTCGCCCTCCACATCCGAATACTCCATCAGGGTGGTCGATGGAAGGGTGTCGCCGACTTGAATCATGTGTGCTCCTAGGGTTGGGAAGTGCGGCACAACACAATGTGCACACACCAATGAAAACGGCCCACATTGTGGGCCGTTTTGAAGTCACTTGCAGCGGACAAAGCCGATAGGCTTAGACTGCAGCAGCCTTTTCCACCAAGCGGGTCGCAACCCAGTTCTTGGTTTTGGAGATAGGCTTGCTTTCGGTGATTTCGATGACATCACCCAACTTGTACTCACCCTTTTCGTCATGGGCGTGGTACTTGCTGGTTTTTGCCACGATTTTTCCGTAGAGCTCGTGCTTCACGCGACGTTCGATCAGCACAGTGACTGTCTTGGCGCGCTTGTCGCTGACCACCTTGCCAATCAAGGTGCGCTTGAGGGATTTTTTAGCTTCCGTCATTTATCGCTCCTTATTTGGCGGATTTGTCAGCCATTTGCTTCTCGACAAGAATGGTCTTGGCGCGAGCAATGTCACGACGCGCAGTGCGAATCGTGGCTGTGTTGTTGAGTTGTTGCGTGGCTTTTTGCATACGCAGGCCAAAGTGGGCTTTTTGCAGCGCTTTGACTTCCGTAGTCAGTCCGGCAACGTCTTTGGTGCGCAGTTCAGCAGCTTTCGTCATTTCGAGTTCTCCTGAATTACTGACCAATCATGCGGGCCACAAAAGTGGTACGCAAAGGCAGTTTGGCCGCAGCCAAACGGAATGCCTCGCGTGCCAGCTCTTCAGGCACACCGACGATTTCAAACACGATCTTGCCAGGCTGGATTTCAGCCACGTAGTACTCGGGGTTACCTTTACCGTTACCCATACGCACTTCAGCAGGCTTTTGGGAAATTGGCTTGTCAGGGAACACGCGAAT
>MGPB01000020.1 GCA_001795455.1 Curvibacter sp. GWA2_63_95
AGCGTACTCGTAAGAGGGCAGATTTACAGTCTGCTGCCATTAACCACTCGGCCACCTCTCCTTCGGTGAACCCCGGATTATGCCACGTTAATTTGCCTTCGTCATGAACTTGCGCACAAATTTGCAATTAAGCGCATTCATGCCGGTCGCGCCATGCCCGCGCCTGCGAGAAATGGCCACAACCGATAAAAGGAGCGGGGGGTCGCAAAGCCGACAGGGGCGAGGGGTGATTGGCCGTCAATACTAGGTGGCGGCTCGCGTCGATCAGTGCACGCTTGCTCTGGGCATGGGCGCCCCACAACATGAAAACGGCTGGCGCCGTGTCTTGCGATACCTGGCGGATCACTGCGTCCGTCAACACCTCCCAGCCCTTGCCGGCATGGCTGGCGGGCTGCCCCTCCTCCACCGTCAGGCAGGTGTTGAGCAGCAGGACGCCCTTTTCCGCCCACTTCACCAAACTGCCGCCGGGCTGCGGAAAAGCCGGGGGTGGCGTGCCGAGATCACGCTGCAATTCCTTGAAGATATTGCGCAGAGAGGGCGGAAACGCCACGCCTGGCGCCACGGAGAAGGCCAAGCCCTCGGCCTGGCCACGCCCGTGGTACGGGTCTTGGCCCAGGATGACCACGCGCACCGACGCTGGTGGCGTAAGCGCCAGCGCACGCAACGGCTGGGGCGGGAACACCACTGCCCCCGCGTCCAGCCGCTGTTGCAGAAACTGCAGCAAACCCTGCCCCGTCTGGCCCGCGAAAAAACCGTCTACCAAGGATTGCCAACCTGGCGCCACCGGCCACGCGGCGGAATCGGCACTTTGCAACTGGTCTGCCATGGGCTTAGCCGAACAAAGCCGCCAACGCCTCCCCGGGCTCAGGCGCCCGCATGAAGGCCTCGCCCACCAGGAAGGCGTTGATGCCAGCAGCCCCCATGCGCAGCACATCCTCACGGGTGTGGATGCCACTTTCGGTGACCAGCAGGCGGTCCGCCGGCACCATGGCTTTGAGGGCCAGCGTGGTGTCCAGCGAGACCTCGAAGGTCTTGAGGTTGCGGTTGTTGATGCCGATCAGCGGTGTCTTGAGCTGCAGGGCGCGCTCCAGCTCGGGCTGGTCGTGTACCTCCACCAGTACCGCCATGTCCAGGCCGCGAGCGATGGCCTCGAAGTCGCGCATTTGCGCGTCATCCAAGCAGGCAGCGATCAGCAGGATGGCGTCAGCGCCCATGGCGCGCGATTCGTAGATTTGGTAGGCATCGACCATGAAATCCTTGCGCAGCACCGGGAGCTGGCAACTGGCGCGGGCCTGCTTGAGGTAGTCGATCTCCCCCTGGAAAAACTGCACGTCAGTGAGCACTGACAAACAGGAAGCGCCATATTCCGCGTAACTTTGGGCAATATCTGCCGGAATGAAGTCTTCGCGCAGAACGCCTTTGGACGGGCTGGCTTTTTTGACTTCGGCGATGACGGCTGGTTTGCCGGCAGCGATCTTGGCGCGCAGCGCGCCCACAAAGTCACGCGTCAGCACGCGCGATTCGGCGTCGGCACGCACGATATCCAGCGATTTGCGCTTGCGGGCCGCAGCCACCTCCTGGTGTTTGACGGCTACGATTTTGTCCAGAATGTCGCTCATAAGGTTTCCTAGTGGGCCAGGCGGGCAGAAAGTGCCACCAAGGCGTCGAGCTTGGCTTTCGCCGCTCCTGATTCGATAGCTGTTCGCGCAAGCGCGATACCGGCTTCCATGGTTTTTGCCACATTGGCCGCGTACAGCGCTGCACCGGCATTGAGGATCACGATGTCCTTGGCCGGGCCAGCCTGGTTGTTCAACACGCCCAGCAACATGGCACGCGAGTCCTCGGCGGTTTCCACCTTCAGCGAGCGGTTGCTGGCCATGACCATGCCAAAGTCCTCGGGGTGGATCTCGTACTCGCGAATCTCCCCGTCCTTGAGCTCTCCCACCAAGGTACCGGCGCCCAGGCTCACCTCGTCCATGCCATCGCGGCCGTAGACCACCAGCGCGTGCTCGGCACCCAGGCGCTGCAGCGCGCGCACCTGGATACCCACCAGATCGGCATGGAACACCCCCATCAGGATGTTGGGCGCACCCGCCGGGTTGGTCAGCGGGCCCAGGATGTTGAAGATGGTGCGCACACCCATCTCCTTGCGCACCGGTGCCACGTTTTTCATGGCCGGGTGGTGGTTGGGCGCAAACATGAAGCCAATGCCCTGCTCTGCAATGCACTGGGCGATCCGGTCGGGCTTGAGGTTGATGTTCAGGCCCAAGGCTTCCAGCACATCGGCGCTGCCGCTCTTGCTGCTCACGCTGCGCCCACCGTGCTTGCTGACCTTGGCGCCCGCGGCGGCGGCCACGAACATGCTGCAGGTGGAAATGTTGAAGGTGTGCGAGCCATCACCGCCAGTGCCGACGATGTCCACCAGATGGGTTTTGTCGGCCACCTCCACCTTGGTGGAGAACTCGCGCATCACCTGCGCGGCGGCAGTGATCTCGCCGATGGTCTCTTTTTTGACGCGCAGCCCGGTGATCAGGGCGGCCATCATGACGGGCGACATTTCGCCGGACATGATCTGGCGCATCAGGTGCAGCATCTCGTCGTGAAAAATCTCGCGGTGCTCAATGGTCCGCTGCAGGGCTTCCTGCGGCGTGATTTTGGCGGTTTGGGTCATGTCCATGTCCTTAAGCCTTGGGCGCTGCGGTCAGCGCCAGTTTGATTCCGAATCCTACAAACATTGCGCCGGCGATACGGTCCAGCCAATGCAGACCGCGTTGCACAACACCAACGCGCCGCGCCATCCAGGCCGCAGTCAATGCCCAGCCGGTGTTCACGGGAATGGCATTGATATTGAACAGCACCCCCAACAGTACAAATGCGAGTGCCTTGTTTTCAAAATCGTGCGCGATAAATTGCGGCACAAAGGCCAGGAAGAAAATCGCCACCTTGGGATTCAGCACATTGGTCCAAAAACCTCCGATGAATATGCGCTTCAAGGACGCTGCCTCGGTACGCCCCGCTTGTGCTGTGGCCATGAGGCCGCCGGTGGTAGCAGCACGCGCAAACAGCATGCGCACACCGATCCACAGCAAATAAGCTGCGCCCAACCATTTCAGCACCGTGAAGGCCCACGCCGAGGTGGCCAGTAAAGCCCCGACGCCCAAGGCCGCCGCCGCGATATGCACGAAGCAACCAGCGGTAATGCCCAGGCCAGCCACGACGCCCGCCCGTGCGCCAGACTTCAGCGCGTTGGAGACGATGTACAGGACATCTGGCCCCGGCGTCAGATTGAGCAACCACCCGGCCGCGATGAACAACAGCAATTGATCGGTAGGCAAGGCGACTCCCTCAGTACACCGCCGCGCCGCGCGCCGCCGGGGCGGCAACTGCGGTAGCGGGCTGGTCAAAGAACGTCCGGATGCAGGCCAGCGCATGGTCAATGCCGGCAGCGTCCACATCCAGGTGCGTCACAAAGCGCAGGCCGATGAGCCCGGTGGCCAGCACGCCCCGGGCCTTCAGGTGCGCCAGCAGGTCCGGGCCGCGGCCATCGGCCACATCCACAAACACGATATTGGTCTGGGCCGAGCGCACGGTGAGGCCGTTGACGCCCTGCAACCCCTGCGCCAGGCGCTGGGCCAGGGCGTGGTCATCGGCCAGGCGCTCCAGATGGTGGTCCAGCGCATGGTTGGCCGCGGCGGCCAGCAGGCCCACCTGGCGCATGCCGCCACCGGCCATCTTGCGGATGCGCAGCGCGCGGGCGATGAGTTCCTTGCTGCCACAGAGCATGGAGCCGACCGGCGCGCCCAGCCCTTTGCTGAAGCAGACCGACACGCTGTCAAAGTGACCGGCAATACGCTTGGCCGAGGCCAAGGCGGATTCGCCGTCCTGGCGCGAGGCCACGGCCGCGTTGAACAGGCGCGCGCCGTCCAGGTGCACCGCCAAGCCCTTCTCGCGCGCCAGCGCGCTGGCCTGCTGCAGGTAGCTGGCAGGCATGGGGTGGCCGTTCCAGGTGTTTTCCAGGCACAGCAGACGGGTGCGGGCGAAGTGGCAGTCGTCAGGCTTGATGGCGGCGGCAATGTCGGCCAGTGCCATCTGGCCACTGGCGTCCTGCACCAGCGGCTGGGGCTGCACGCTGCCCAGCACGGCCGCACCGCCGCCCTCGTAGCGGTAGGTGTGGGCCAGCTGGCCCACGATGTACTCGTCGCCCCGACCGCAGTGCGCCAGGATGGCGCAGAGGTTGCTCTGCGTGCCCGTGGGCATGAACAGCGCCGCCTCAAAGCCCAGCAACGCGGCCAACTTCTCCTGCAGCGCATTCACCGTGGGGTCGTCGCCAAACACGTCATCACCCAGAGGGGCCGCCATCATGGCCGCGCGCATGGCGGCGGTGGGCTGCGTGACGGTGTCACTGCGCAAATCGACAATCTTGGTCATATTGGCCTCTAGCCCGCACACTCATTGCGCGAGCAGCTATCAAAACAATAGTGATGCATGGCATGCCTCACTGCAGGAAGTTCTTCAGCATGGCGTGGCCGTGCTCGGTGAGGATGCTCTCCGGGTGGAACTGCACGCCCTCCATGCGCTGCGCAAACGGCAAGCCGGTGTGGCGCACCCCCATGATCTCGCCGTCGTCCGTCCATGCGGTCACCGCCAGCTCCTTGGGGCAGCTGGCGCGTTCGATGGCCAGCGAGTGGTAGCGGTTGACCGTGAACTGCTGCGGCAGGCCAGCAAACACGCCCTCTTGCGTGGTCGTGATCACGCTGGTCTTGCCGTGCATCAGTTCCTGTGCGCGAATGATCTTGCCGCCCAGCGCAGCACCAATGCTCTGATGGCCCAGGCAAACGCCGAGGATGGGCAGCTTGCCCATGAAGTGCTGAATGGCCGCCACCGAGATACCGGCCTCGGCCGGCGAGCAGGGTCCGGGGGAAATCACCAACCGGTCGGCCTTGCGCTCGGCAATGCCGGCTACAGTGATTTCATCGTTGCGGAACACCTCCACCTCGGCGCCCAGCTCGCCAAAGTACTGGACGATGTTGAAAGTGAAGCTGTCGTAGTTGTCGATCATCACGAGTTTCATGCTGCTGCTCCTTCCCGCAAGCGGGCGAATTCCCGGTGTTCAAAGGCGATGGATGCATCCATCAGGGCGCGGTAGGCGGCTTCCAGCACGTCTGGCTGGCCACCCAGCTCGGTCGCCATACGGCGCACACGGGCGGCGATGAATTCAATGCGCTCCTGGTCATGCACCTTGGTTACATCCTGCTTGATGCGGGCGGCCTGGCTCATGTAGTGGGTGCGCTCCACCAGCAGCGCGGTGATGCGCTCGTCCAGCGCGTCGATGTGGCTGCGCACTTCGGCCATGGTGTTGCAGTGTTGGGCTTGGGGACTATGGCTCATTGCAGGCCCTCCTCCACCAGCTCGGCAGCGCGCAAGAGCGCACGTGCCTTGGCCTCGGTCTCTTTCCATTCCAGCTCGGGCACGCTGTCGGCCACCACACCGGCCGCGGCTTGCACGTAGAGCACCTGGTCCTTGATGATGCCGGTGCGGATGGCAATCGCCACATCCATGTCACCCGCATAACTCAGGTAGCCGCAGGCACCACCGTAGATGCCCCGCTTGATGGGCTCCAGCTGGTCAATCACCTCCATGGCATGCACCTTGGGCGCGCCGGTCAACGTGCCGGCCGGGAAGGTGGCCTTGAGCACGTCCATGCTGGTCATGCCGGGGTTCAGCGTGCCTTCCACATTGCTCACGATGTGCATCACGTGGCTGTAGCGCTCCACGATGAAGGCATCCGTCACCTTGACCGAACCGATCTGCGCGATGCGGCCAATGTCGTTACGCGCCAGGTCGATCAGCATCACGTGCTCGGCCCGCTCCTTGGGATCGCCAATCAGCTCCACCTCGGCGGCCTTGTCCAGCTCGGGCGTGGCGCCGCGCGGGCGGGTGCCGGCCAAGGGACGAATAGTGACCTTGGTACCCGTTTTGCCGTCGACAACGATTTGCTCCTGGCGCACCAGAATCTCCGGCGACGCACCCACCACGTGGAAATCGCCAAAGTTGTAGAAGTACATGTAGGGGCTGGGGTTGAGCGTGCGCAGCGCGCGGTACAGACTCAAGGGCGAGGCGGTAAAGCGCTTCTTGATGCGCTGGCCCACCTGCACCTGCATGAAGTCGCCACCGGCAATCATCTCCTTGGCGCGCACCACGGCGGCGATGTAGTCGGCCTTGGCAAAGTCGCGTTGAGCCTCGAAACTTTGCGAGGGCTTGATGTCGGGTGCGCTCACGGCCTGCGCCAGCTTGGCTTTCAGCTCGGCCAGGCGCGTCTGGCCGGCCGCATAGGCATTGGGCGTGGCCGGGTCCACATAGACCATGAGGTGCAGCTTGCCCGAGAGGTTGTCGATCACGGCCAGCTCTTCACACTGCAGCAGCAGGATGTCGGGTGTGCCGAGCTCGTCCGGCGGGCAGGTGCTTTGCAGCTTTTTCTCGATGTAGCGCACCGCGTCGTAGCCAAAGTAGCCGGCCAGGCCACCGCAAAAACGCGGCATGCCGGGCTGCAGCGCCACCTTGAAGCGCTGCTGGTACTGGGCGATGAAGTCCAGCGGGTTGGCGGTGGAGGTTTCCACCACCACCCCGTCGGTCACCACCTCGGTGCGGGCGGCGGCGCCAAAGCCACTGGCCCGCAGCAGCGTGCGCGCCGGCAGGCCAATGAAGCTGTAGCGCCCAAAACGTTCGCCGCCCACCACCGACTCCAGCAAAAAGCTGTGGGCCGCGGTTTCGGTAGCGCCATCTGCACGGGCCAGCTTCAGGTACAGGGACAGCGGGGTTTCCAGGTCGGCAAAGGCCTGGGTGCTCAGGGGGATGCGGTTGTAGCCTTGCGCACGCAGGGCCAGAAATTCGGATTCAGTCATCGGGGGCAGCGCCTCTCAAACAATCTATTCACGGGTGCTTGCGGCAACACGCCGCAAGAGCAAAAAAGTGCGCGCAATAGATCGGAGGGAATTCCGTGCCACTTGACCGCGCAAAGCTCAGGAACCGTGCGCGTTGGCCGCACTGGATGGCGGCCGGCAGGTGTTAGAGCCCAGGCACAACAGACGAGGTACGCCAGGGCCAGGCTCCCCGGTCGCTAAGACCCATTCTGCTGATGTGGTGGATAAACATGCGTGCCAGTGTAGCAAACCCCATAGCCCTGCCGCAGGCCCGCCAAATTCACGTCACCCGCAGAAACCCTGATGTACATTGGCAGTGGACGTTGCAAAATCTGGTTACACAAAAAAGAACGGTCGTTCTATTAAGGATTTTCCCCATGACACTCACGCGTTTCTTTGCTGCCGCACTGACCACTGCCCTGCTCGTCACCCCGTTGGCGCAAGCAGCCACCCAGGAAATTCATGGCGTGAAGGTGGAAGACAGCGCCATGGTCGGCGGCAACAAGCTGCAACTCAACGGCGCTGGCACACGCTACAAGGGTCCGTTCAAGGTCTATGTGGGCGACCTGTACACCAGCAAAAAGGTCAATTCCCTGGACGAACTGATGGCGGCCCCCGGCCCCAAACGGCTGACCATGACCTTTCTGCGCGAAATTGAAGCGGGCCCCTTTGGCAAGCTGCTGACCCGCGGCGTGGAAGACAACGTGCCCAAGAACGAAATGTCCAAGCTGATCCCAGGCCTGCTGCGTATGGGCGACATCTTCACCGTCAACAAGGTGCTGTTGCCAGGCGACGTGATCACGCTGGACTGGATTCCCGGCACCGGCATGGTGGTGACCGCCAAGGGCAAGGTGCAGGGTGAGCCCTTCAAGGAACCTGAGTTTTACAAAGCCATCATGTCCATCTGGTTTGGCCCGGTCCCCGCCGACTTCAAACTCAAGGACGCGCTGCTGGGCCAAAAGTAGGCGGCCAAGCCTCTCCCCCAAAGGCCTGTAGGGTGCGCTCTGCAGGCCTTTTTTGTTTTTTTGCGCACACCTCCGTCATCCGGGGGATGACAAGCCCCAGCCCAGCCTGTAGTCTGGGCACCGAGACAGCTTTCTGACAGTCACACCACCTGGAGATTGCGCGATGAAACTCAGCCTGAAATTGCCCCTGGCATTTGCGATCGCCCTCGCCCTGCTATTTGTGGGGGGCATGTTCGGTATCAGCACCCTGAACAGCGCGGTAGGCACCTACCAACACGACGTGTTAGGCCATGTAGCCGCCAATAAAAAAGCGGCTGACATTGCAGGCAATTTTTCAACGGCCATCCAGGAATGGAAAAACGTGCTCTTGCGCGGCAAAGAGCCCAAAGACCTGGAGCGCTACTGGACCGCCCACCAAAAGGAAATGGCTGCAGTGGCCAAAGGTTTGGAAGAGCTCAACAGCATGCTGGAGCCCGGCCCCGCCAAAGACACGGCGACCAAGCTCACCACCGCCATGCAGTCCGCGGCCCAAGGTTATGAGGCGGCCCTTCAGGCCTACAAAGCGACCGACGCCGATTACGCCGCAGGCGACAAGGCCGCACGTGGCAAGGACCGCGATGCCGTGGCCTTTTTGATTGCGCTGCGCAAGCAACTCTCGGAACAGGAGCAGGCCGCCTCTGAAGGTGCCAGCGCCGTAGCGGCCCGCGGCAGCCAATTGGCCTACGGCGTGATGGTGCTGGTCACCTTGGCCGGGCTGGCGGGCAGCATCTTGCTGAGTCGGCAAATTGTGCGGCCGCTGAACGACGCGGTGACCGTGGCCGACCGCGTGGCCGGCGGCGACCTGACGGCCCAGTTGCACACGCAGGGGCGCGACGAAGTGGCAGCCCTGATGCGATCACTCCAATCCATGCAAAACAGCCTGTCCACCCTGGTGATCAAGGTGCGTGAGGGCTCGCACGGTGTGGCCTTGGCCAGCGCCGAAATTGCCCAAGGCAACCACGACCTCTCGGCACGCACCGAGCAGCAGGCCAGCGCACTGGAAGAAGCCGCCGCCAGCATGGAAGAACTGGGCTCCGCGGTGAGCCACAGTGCCGACAACGCGCGCCAGGCCAGCCAGATGGCGGCCAGCGCCTCCACCGTGGCGCAGCAAGGCGGCGAGGTGGTGGCCCAGGTGGTGCACACCATGAAGGACATCAACGAATCCTCCAACCGCATTGCCGAAATCATCAGCGTGATCGACGGCATTGCGTTTCAAACCAACATCCTGGCCCTCAACGCAGCAGTGGAAGCCGCGCGCGCTGGCGAACAGGGCCGCGGCTTTGCCGTGGTGGCCAGCGAGGTGCGGGCCCTGGCCGGACGCAGTGCCGATGCCGCCAAGGAGATCAAAACCCTGATTGGCGCCAGCGTGGCGCGCGTGGAGCAAGGCACCTCCCTGGTGGACCGTGCCGGCAGCACCATGGGGGAAGTGGTCAGTGCCATCCGCCGTGTGACCGATATGGTGGGGGAAATCAGTGCCGCCAGCACCGAACAGAACACCGGTGTGGCCCAGGTCAGCGAGGCCGTGACCCAAATCGACCAGGCCACCCAGCAAAACGCAGCCCTGGTGGAGCAGATGGCAGCGGCAGCCAGCGGGCTCAAACAGCAGGCGCAGGACCTGGTGTCGCTGGTGGCGGTCTTCAAGGTGGACACCAGCGGCCCGCCCCTGCTGCCTGCCTGAGCGGCCGTACCGGCCTTGCGCGGGCCTCAGTTCGCCCAGCGCAAAGTATCCAGTGCGTCGGTATAGGCGTCGGCATCCACCGAACGGATGGGCTCGCCGTGGTTGTACCCATAGCTCACCAGCAGCACCGGGCAGCCGGCGGCCCGTGCGGCCTGGGCGTCGTTGCTGGAGTCGCCCACCATCAGCGTACGCGCGGGCTGGGTGCCCAGCAGGCTGCATGCGTGCAGCAGCGGCATGGGGTCGGGCTTCTTGCGGGCCACGGCGTCGCCCCCCACCACGTGCAGGAAGAAGCCGTCCAGCCCCTTGTGCTGCAACAGGGTGCGGGCAAAGGCGGTGGGCTTGTTGGTCACACACACCAGGCGCAGGCCCGCGGCCTGCCACTGCTGCAGGCCCTGCAGCGCGCCGGGGTAGACGGCGGAGTAGGCTCCGTTGATGGCCTGGTAGTGCACCTGGTAGCGGGCCCACGCCCGCTCGTACAACGCTACTGAATTAATAGCTGATTGCGCAGCATCCACGTGGCCTAGAAGGCTTTTTATTAAGTTTTCTGAACCTTTGCCGACCATGCGCTCCACCAGGGCGGGGGTGACGCTGAAGTCGGAAAAAGGCGGCGGCAGGTCGTGCAGCATGCGCTGCAGGGCCTCGACAAAATCGCCCAGGGTGTCTACCAAGGTACCGTCCAGGTCCACGATGGCGGCATCGAACTGGCGCAGGGGCCAGGGCATCAGAGTCACGGGAATGTCCTTTTCTTCTAGGTGGGCGCTAGGGCCGGAACACCACCGGCCTGCACCCAGGCCACCAGGGCCTGGGCGTCCATGGGCCGGCTGAACCAGTAGCCCTGGCCGCGTTCGCAGCCCATGGCCAGCATCAGGGCCGCCTGCTCGGGCGTCTCGATGCCCTCGGCCACGGTGCCCAGCCCCAGCGCACGGGCCATGCGCAAAGTGGCATCAATCAGCACCCGGTGGTACTCGCTCTGGCCCGCCTGGCTGACAAAAGAGCGGTCCATCTTCACGGTATCCACCGGCAACTCGTGCAGGCAGGACAGCGAGGAGTAGCCGGTGCCAAAGTCGTCCAGCGACAAGCCCACGCCCAGCGCGCGGATCTCGCGCAGCGTCTGCTGCACGGCCTGGTCCTGCGCGGCCAGGCTCTCGGTCACCTCCAGCACCAGCTGCTGGGGCGACATGTTGTGGGCACGCACCGCCTCCAGAATGTCCGCCACCAACCGGGGCTGGCGCAGCTGCGCGCGCGACAGGTTGACGGCCACGCTCGGCGGCGCTTGTGGCCCCAGCTGTTGTTGCAACTGCTCAAAGGTGCTGCACGCACGCTGCAGCACAAACTGCCCCACCGCATCAATCAGGCCACAGGCCTCCGCCAAGGGGATGAAATCGACGGGCGACACCAGACCGCGCTGCGGGTGCTGCCAGCGCACCAGCGCCTCCACCCCCAGCAAGGCGTGGCTGCCCAGTTGCACCACGGGTTGGTAGACCACAAACATCTGCCCCAGCGCGAGCGCCTGGCGCAGGTCGTTCTCCAGCGAGACCGAGGCATTCACACGCTGGCGCATGGCCGGGTCAAACATGGCGTAGCGGGCACGGCCACTGCGCTTGGCTTCGTACATGGCAATGTCGGCATCGCGCAGCACACTGTCGGCGTCCGGCTCGGCGTGGGTGCTGGTGACAATGCCAATGCTCACCGTGGAGCTGATGCGGTGCCCTTCTACCTGGTAGGGTGCGGCCAGCACGTCAAGCAAGCGGCCAGCCACAATCTCGGCGTCCAGGTCACCGCGAATATCGTCCAGCAGCACCACAAACTCATCACCGCCAATGCGGGCGGCCATCTGGGCAAAGTCGCTGGTGTGCACCAGGCTGTCGCCGGGGCGCAGACTGTCTTGCAGCCGGCGTGCAATCAGGCGCAGCAGCCCGTCTCCCACCGTGTGGCCCAGGGTGTCGTTGACCTGCTTGAAGCGGTCAAAGTCCATGAACAGCACCGCAAAGTTATAGCCCGGCTGCGCCTGGTGCCGGTCAATGGCCTGGCGGATTTTCTCCAGCACCACGGCCCGGTTGGGCAGTTGGGTCAGGTCGTCGGTGCGGGCTGCCACACGCAACTGCTGCTCCATCGCCTTCTGGGCGTTCACATCCATCGCCACACCGGCCATGCGCAGGGCACGGCCCTGCACATCGCGGTCGGCCACATTGCCGGTGAACAGCATCCAGACCCAGCGCCCGGCGCGGTGCCGCGCCCGCACCGAGAGCCGGTGTGGCGTGTCCGGGTCGCGCAGGTGGTGGCGCAGCGACTCCTGCCAGTGCGCCTGGTCATCCGGGTGGATCAACGCGAACCAACTGGCGGCGGCCATGTCCAACTCGCCCGGCATGTAGCCCAGGGTGGCCAGAAGGCGGTCATTGCAGTGGATGGTGTCCGCCACCATGTCCCAGTGCCAGATACCCAGGCCCGCACCGTCCACCGCCAGGCGCAGCACCTGTTGCTGGGCGCGCACCTCGGTCATGTCGGTGGCCACCAGGACCCAGCCATTCAGGGCGCCGTCCTCGTCGCTGATGGGCTGCATGTCCACCAGCACCCAGCCCAGTTCGGCCGTGCGGGTGGCAATGCGGATCTCGCGCTTGATGCCCTGGTTCTGGCGCAAGGCTGCATAAAACTCGGCAAACCGCGCGGGGTCTGCGCTGCGTGCCTTCAACAGGGTGCCAATGCGCCGACCCTGGGCCTTGGCCTGGGTGTAACTGGTCAATCGGCTGAACGCCTCATTGACCCAGACGACCCGGTGTGCCCCGTCCGTAATGGCGATCGCATTCGAGCTGAGTTCGGCCACCAGTGCGAGTCGTTTCAAGTGGTCGGCTTGGCGGGCGAAGGTCTCATATTGGCGGCGCACCGCTCTGGCCGTGGGCTCCACCACCGCGAAAGCCAGGACACCGCCCAAGACAAGGATGCCCCCCAGGACCACCCAAATGGTGAACAACACGCGGCGGCTGCGCTTCAATATGTCGGCGCCACTCTCCTGCACCAATGCGTGGGCGGACGACTCAGCGAGCGCGATGGCGTCTTGTGCATGTTGTAGCCGGCTGGCTGACAACGCGCCGTTGGCCACCTGCCCGACCTGCGGGAGAGGCTCCAGGCTGCCCCACATGCCGTCGCGGTCACCTTGCCAAGCCTGCAAAGCGGCCAACACCTCGGGGGCTACAAACGGCTCACGCTCGACCTGTTGCTGCATCAACCCATCGAGGCGTGCGGCCTCATTGCGGGAGCGCAGCAACACCGTCGCCAGCTCATCAGTCATCGTGCGGGATGTGCCCGGCTGTTGCTGCAGTTGCGATGTCAACACTCCCAGGCGCTGGGTCAAGACCCGTTGTTCACCAATCGACTGGAGAATTTCGATATCCAGCTGGCGAATATCTTGCCAGTGCTGGGACAACCAAGCCCGCATGCCGCCCAGTGCCACCAGAAGCAACAACACGCCGTACATGGCCAATCGCACCCGCACGTGTGCATTGCGGCCATCCACACCAGATGCAGCGAACAAGTCGCCCAGAAACTTGGCCTTTGGCGGCTTCACAACCGCAATGTTCACTGCGTCTGGCACCATGCGCGTCTTAGGCCGACAGCGCCAGGCGCATGGCGTCAATCACGCCCTTGTAGTCTGGCTTGCCAAAGATGGCGCTGCCAGCCACAAAGGTGTCCGCTCCGGCATCGGCCACACGGCGGATGTTGTCGGTCTTGATGCCGCCGTCCACCTCCAGGCGGATGTCTTTGCCCGAAGCATCAATGCGCTTGCGCACGTCTTCGATCTTGCGCAGCGCCGAGTCAATGAAGCTCTGGCCGCCAAAGCCCGGGTTCACGCTCATGATCAAAATCAGGTCGATGTCTTCGATCACCCAGTCCAGCACATCCAGCGGTTCGGCCGGGTTGAACACCAGGCCGGCCTTCACGCCCTTGCTCTTGATGGCCTGGATGCTGCGGTGCACATGGCCCGAAGCGTCTGGGTGGAAGCTGATGTAATCGGCTCCCGCCTCGGCAAAGCTGGCGGCCAGGGCGTCCACGGGCGAGATCATCAGGTGCACGTCAATCGGCACCGCCACGCCGGCCGCCGTCTTGGCATGCGGCTTGAGGGCACTGCAAATCATGGGGCCGAAGGTCAGGTTGGGCACGTAATGGTTGTCCATCACGTCGAAATGGATCCAGTCCGAGCCCGCGTCAATGACGTTTTTGACCTCTTCCCCGAGGCGGGCGAAGTCGGCGGACAGGATGGAGGGGGCGATGCGGTACGTCATGGCAGGGGCTTGGGAAGGGTGTTGACAGGGCCTTTATTTTCGCAGGTAGCATTGGCCCATGGCCAAATACGAATTTCTGGTGGAAGTTGCACCCCAGTACCTCCCCGACCAATCTGCACCTGCCGATGACATGTACGTGTTTGCGTACACCATCACCATCACCAACACAGGCGATGTGACGGCGCAGCTGATCTCGCGCACCTGGAACGTCAACGACGCCAATGGCCACACCGAAAAGGTCAAGGGCCTGGGTGTGGTGGGCCAGCAGCCGCTGCTCAAACCCGGCCAGTCGTTTGAATACACCAGCGGCACCCGCCTGCGCACCCCCACCGGCACCATGCACGGCAGCTTTTTCTGCGTGGCCGAGGATGGTGAGAAGTTCGACGCCGACATTCCCATGTTTGTGCTGGACGCCTTGAGTGACGCGGGTGGCTCCCGCACCTTGCACTGATGGCCGCACCCGCTGTGCCCAGCGATATTTCCACCCTGCTGGAGACGCTGAACCCCGAGGCCGGGCTGGTCGAGCGCCATGTCTGGCTGATCCGCCTGCTGGAATGGATACGCGGCGACAACGGCGCCCCCGAGGCCGCCGTGGCCCGGGTGGACCTGCTGCTGGATGTGCTGGACGCCCGCCCCGCCACGGCCGAGAAGCTGCAGGCCTGGTGGCGCGCCCTGCTGCACACGGTAGACGGCAGTACGCTGCTCTCGGACTACGGTTTTGGTTCGCGCAATGCCTTTGTCAGCGAGCTGGTGGACCGCCTGCACTACAAGCTGCTACCGGCCACGCCCGAGACGTCCGACGCCTCCGAGCTGTTTGGCCTGGTACTGGACGATGCACTGGACGCCCAGTGGCTGGCCGCTTTGCCCACCCCCACCCTGCAGCGCCTGGCCCTGTTGCTGAGCACACCGGCCGTAGGCCACAACGCCCTCCTGCACCCCGGGCTCACCCACTGGCACAGCACCCTGCTGGACGCCATGACTTTTTGCACCAGCCAGATTCGCGCGGCCGGTTTCTCGCCAGAAATCCGCCTGCGCATGAGCAGCCCCGCCCAGGACGCCAGCCCATTCCACACCTTGGCAGCCGACCTGGACGCCGTGTGCGAAGCCTGGATGGCCGGGCACGATACCCAGGCCGCGGTGCTGCGCTTTCGGACCCAGCTGGACGCCTGCCGCCACGCCGCCTCGTCCGTCTACACCCACCTCGATGCCCATGGCATTTCGGTGGACCTGGTCTTCCGCCTGCGCCAGCTGCGCGAACGCGTGTTGCGCGTGCGTGCGCTACTGGACTGCCTGCTGGACGACGACAGCCACCGTGCTAGCGCACGCCTGCTCTCCCACTTGGCCAGCGTGAGCCAGGAACAGCGCAGCATTGGCGCGCTGGTGGCATCCAACTCTTCACTCCTGGCGGCCAAGGTGGCCGAGCGCAGCTCGGAGACTGGCGAGCACTACATCACCCGCACCCGCGCCGAGTACCGCGAGATGTTGGCCAACGCCGCAGGTGGTGGCGCCCTCACGGCACTCACCACCGCCATGAAGTTCGGCATCATGGCGGTGGGCCTGTCGGCCTTCTGGGGCGGCTTCTGGGCGGGTGTGTCGTATGCGCTGAGCTTCGTGCTCATCCAGCTGCTGCACTTCACCCTGGCCACCAAGCAGCCCGCCATGACGGCCCCGGCCATGGCGGCCAAGCTCAAGGACATTGCCGATGCGCAGGCACTGGGCGCCTTTGTGGACGAAGTAACCCACCTGGTGCGCTCGCAAGTGGCGGCGGTGCTGGGCAACGTGGCGGTGGTGTTCCCGGTGGCCATCGCGCTGTCGGCCGCCATGGCGCTGACGCTGGGCGCCCCCATGATTACCGAGGACCGTGCCCACTACGTGCTGCACTCGCTCACGCTGATGGGCCCGTCGCTGCTGTTTGCCGCCTTTACCGGTGTGCTGCTGTTCTCCAGCAGCATCATTGCCGGCTGGACGGAGAACTGGTTTGTCCTGCACCGGCTGGACTCGGCCATCCGCTACAACCCGCGCATCACCGCCTGGCTGGGCACGGCACGGGCCGACCGCTGGGCACAGTTCATGCGGCGCAACATCTCCGGCCTGGCGGCCAATATTTCACTGGGCTTCATGCTCGGCCTGGTGCCGCCCATCCTGGCCTTTCTGGGCCCGGCGCTCGATGTGCGCCACGTCACCTTGTCGGCCGGGCAACTGGGCGCTGCCTGCGCCGCGCTGGGCTGGGAGGTGGTGAAGAACCCCGCGCTGTGGTGGGCCGTGGCCAGCATTCCGTTCATCGGCATGCTCAACGTCGGCGTGAGCTTTTACCTGGCCTTCCGCGTGGCGCTGCAGGCGCACAACGTCTCGGGCGTAGGGCGCTCGCGCATCCAGGGCGCCATCTGGGCGCGCCTACGCCAGGCGCCACTGAGCTTCTTCTGGCCCGCACGCGACAGCGGGGCCTGACGCACTGTGGCCGGGCTGGGCGAATTTGAGCTGATTGCGCGCTACTTCCAGCGCCCAGGACGGGCCCTGGACGCTGGCGTGGCGCTGGGTGTGGGCGACGATTGCGCCCTCCTGCAGCCCACCCCAGGCACGCAGTGGGCGGTGAGCAGCGACATGCTGGTCAGCGGCCGCCACTTCTTTCCCGACGTAGACCCGCGCACCCTGGGCCACAAGGCGCTGGCCGTGAACCTGAGTGACCTGGCCGCCTGCGGCGCGCGGCCACGCGCCTTCACGCTGGCGCTGGCCTTGCCGGAGGCCCGGGCCGAGTGGCTGCAACCCTTCTCGGAAGGCCTGTTGGCGCTGGCCGACGCACACGGCTGCGCGCTGATTGGTGGCGACACCACGCGCGGCCCGCTCAACATCTGCATCACCGTGATGGGCGAGGTGCCCCCGGGCCAGGCCCTGCTGCGCAGCGGCGCCCAGCTGGGTGACGATGTGTACGTGAGCGGCACGCTGGGCGACGCCGCGCTGGCGCTGCAGTGCCTGCAAGGCAAACTCCAACTGCCACCCGCCGTGCTGGCCCAGGCCCGCCAGCGGCTGGAGCAACCCACACCGCGCGTGGCCCTGGGCCTGGCGCTGCGCGGCGTGGCCAGCGCCGCGGCCGACGTGAGCGATGGCCTGCTGGGCGACCTCGGCCACATCCTGACCCAGAGCGGCCTGGGCGCCACGCTGGATGCAAATATTGCTATTGAATTGATAGCTGCTAGCGCATATTCCACGGTGGCCACAGGCACATTTGATACCAAAATACCGGCTGCACTGGCTTTGCAGTGCGTGCTGGCCGGTGGTGACGATTACGAGCTGGTGTTCACCGCGCCCCCCGCGCAGGCCGCTGCCGTGCAGGCCGCGGCACAGGCCAGCGGCACACCGGTCACCCGCATTGGCCGCACCGAGGCCATGGCCGGCGTGCGTGTGGTGGACGGCAGCGGCACACCGTTGCCCGGCCCTTGGGCCAGCTTTGACCACTTTGCCAGCCAACCCACCTAAACCCGGCCTTCGCCGCTAATCCATGAGTGCCCTGACCCTGACCCGCGAGAAGATGTACCGAACCGTGGCCCGCCAGCTGCATGGCGTGGTGCCCTGCTGGATTTGCGGTGAGCATGTGGCCCACGCCGACGCAACGCTGGAGCACATCATTCCGCGCAGCGAGGGAGGCAGTAGCCACCAGGACAACCTCTCCATCAGCCACGCCCGCTGCAACCACCAGCGCCACGCGGCGGCCCCGGCGGAGCCCCCCTCAATTGCCTGAGCTTCCGGGCTGAGCGGCCCCTGTCGTCGTTGGTGGCAACAGCGCTTCAATGGCGGCCATGTCCACCCCATCAATCTGGGCGGGCAGCATGTACTGCCGGGCAAAGTGCTCCCACACCCGGCTGTGCAGGAAGTAGCGAAACAGCTCCGGGTCGATGTGCTGGTCTTTGGCCATGAACGCCATGATGCGCAGCGATTCATTCAGGGTCTTGGCGGGCTTGTAGGGCCGGTCGGCAGCGGTCAGCGCCTCAAAAATATCGGCTAGCGCCATCACCCGGTCGGCCAATGTGAGCTGGGCGGCTTGCAGCTTGCGGGGGTAGCCCTGGCCATCCAGCTTCTCATGGTGGGTGGCGGCGATATCGGGCACGCGGGCCAGATGGGCCGGCCACGGCAAGCTCTTGAGCATGATCAGCGTTTGCACGATGTGGTCGTTGATCTTGAAGCGGTCTTCCTCGGTCAGGGTGCCGCGGCGGATGGACAGGTTGTGAATCTCTCCCATGTGCTGGGCCTGCGCGGGGAGCTGCATATCAAAGCCATAGCGGTTCTTGGGATCACCTTTTTCCACCGGCGGCCTGCGCGTCCCCCAGGGCACCACGTGGTCGGGCCGGTCGGCCAGAAGCTGCTCCTGCACCGGCAAGGGCCTGGCTTCGGGAGATGTGGCCTGCATGCGCATCAGCTCCTGGCTGGACAGGCCCAGGCGATTGTCAAATTGCCGCACCCAGGGCGTCAATGCCAGCGCCTGCAGGCGTGCCATGTCGGCATCGGCCATGAACTCGCTTCCCGCATTGCAGCGCGCCACAAAGGCAAAGTCATCGTGCAACTGGGCCTGGCACTGCGCCAGCACATGCTGCAGGGCGGCACGGTCGCCGCGATTGGCCACACCTTGCCAGAAGGTGATCTCGGCATCACGCCACAACACCTCAAAGCGCATACGCACTTCATGGATGCGGTTGTAAATGGTTTCCAGCTTGGTGGCCTTGTCGATGATGTGCTCCGGGCTGGTGACCTTGCCGCAATCGTGCAGCCAGGCCCCCAGGTGGAACTCATACCGCTCGTCCTCGCTCATGGTGAAGTCGGCGTACGGCCCGCTGCGGTCCTGCACCAGGCGATCGATGAGCATGCCCGCAAGTTGGGGCACCCGTTCACAGTGCCCGCCGGTGTAGGGGCTCTTGGCATCAATGGCATCCGCCATCAGGCGGATCACTGCGTCCAGCAAGGCCTTTTGCGCCTCGATCAGTTGGCGCGTCTCTATCGACACGGCCAGCATGCCCGACAGTTGGTGCACGAACTGGGTGAACGAGGCATCGGCGTGCCCCGCATCGCTGCTGTGCTGCAGAACCAACAGGCCTTCAAGCTTGCCACTGCGCCCGCGCAAAGCCACCTGCATTTCCAGCACCCCGGGGGCCACCTCCCGGCGTACAGCGGCCGCGGTCCCGGTGTGCTGCGCGGGGAGCGGCCCCTGCGCCAGCAGGGTGCCGGCGACTGCGGCCTGCTGCATCCCTTGCACGCTGCTGTCCACCAGGTACACCGCCCCTCCGTGGCAGCGGGTGGCGGACACCATTTTCTGCAGCACATTGGTCAGCATGCGCTCCACCTTGGGCTCGGTCGCCATGTCCTGGCTGATCTGCAAGAAGGTCTCGATCGTCTCGCCCATCTCCCCCATCACGTCCGACAGGTTATTCACTTCACGGATGAAGTTCGGCGGCTCGCGCACCCGGTGAAAGTCGAACTGGCTCATCCGCTGGGCCAGCGCCGTCAGACGGTCCAGCCTGCGGCCAATGGCAGCCCCGGCGAGCCATCCCAGCGGCATGAGCAGCAGGGCCAGCGCCACGATGGCCAGGGCCAGCCGAACCGCTTTGGTCTTGAGGTCCCCCAGCAAGTCATCACTGGGTGCCGCCACCAGCAACTGCAGCCCGTCGGACTGCCACACATCGAAAGGCAGCACCACCCCCAGCCACTCGGTCCCCGCCACATCGTAGGGCTGCACCTTGCCCTGCCCCACCCCCAGCGCATGCAAACCGGACAGGCCGGGCACGCCAAGCTCTGCGATGTTGCGAAAATCGATCCGGCCTTCGCCCTGCACCAGCACGCGGCGCATGTCCGGGTAGGCCAGCACCTGGTTTTTGGCATTCACCAGTGCCAGTTGGGCATTGGGGGAGGTGCGCAAATCACTGAGGCTGGCGGCCAGGTCGTCCAGCACCACATCGATGCCGAAAACGGCGCCCCCCTCCAGATTGGCTTGGCTTAGCGTCAGCCCCAACTGCTGCGTGGTGAAAAACACATACGGCTCGGTGAAGGCGGCGGTGTTCGTTGCCCGTGCGGCCTGGTACCAAGGCCTGGTGCGCGGATCAAACTGGTAGTCGGCTTGCAGGCGGCGCTGCAACAGGCGGCGCTCCGCGTCAAAAAACAGGAATTCGCCCTGCGGCTTGCCACCCTGCACCTGGACGGACTGGACGAGAAAACTGGCCTTGGACGGTGGTTGGAAGCGCTCCCGCAAGGCGGGCTGGTCCAGCGGACGGACCAGAAAAAAAGCGCCATCGGCATAACCCACAAATACCGAAGAAACCAGACGATTGGCCACCAACACATCGGACAGGATGCGTATCTGGCCCATCCGCTGCTCCAGGGAATCGGCATGGCTCAAAGGGGTAGAGGTCAATAAGCGCAAGGTAGCCTGGGCGGGCTCCAGCATGCGGTGGGATTTTTCGGTGATGAGCAAACCGGCATCACGCGCCGATCTGGAAGCCGCATCCAGCAAGGACTGACGCGCCCCCAGCCAACCCAGCGCAATGATGGTAATGGCCAGAATGGCCATGGACACCACCACCACCGAGGCAATGGACAACCTGATGGGCCAACCCGGCGGCGCGGATATTCCGCCGTTTTCGTCTTTCGAATCCGGCCTCTTGTGTATTGCCATGCGGCGCCCTCCCTGGGTATTGCGATAGCCCGCCTGCACACCAATCAGCGTGGCGCATCAGGACTTGACAAGTTGTAACCCGCAATGGCTTAATTTACCAATTGGTTAATTAGCGATTTCCACAACCCATGCGACATGCAAGACGCCCTTAGCACCACCTTCGCCGCCCTGGCTGACCCGACGCGACGCGCCATCCTGGCGCGCCTGTCCAGCGGTGAAAGCTCGGTCAGCGACCTGGCCAAGCCTTTTGCCATGAGCGCGCCAGCCATCACGAAGCACCTGAAAGTGCTGCAGCGTGCCGGTCTCATCAGCCAGGGGCGGCAGGCCCAGTGGCGCCCCTGCAAGCTCGAAGCCCAGCCCCTGCGCGAAGCCGCTGACTGGGTGGCGCAGTACCGCCAGCACTGGGAAGATCGGCTGGACCGCCTGGAAGACTATTTGGCCACCCTGCAAGCCCCATCTACCGAGGAGAAACCATGACTGCACATGCCCCATTCACCATTTCCCGCTGGCTCAAAGCCCCACGCCCGCTGGTGTGGGAGGTGTATTCCAGCCCCGAGCACCTGCAACACTGGCTGGGCCCCAAGGGCAGCACGGTGACGCACAGCCAGCTGGACTTTCAGGTAGGCGGCACCTACCACTACGCGATGAAGGTCGAAGGCGGCATGGAGCTGTGGGGCAAGTGGTTGTTCCTGGAGCTGCAGGCACCCGAGAAGCTGGTGCTGATCCAGTGTTTCTCCGACCCGCAGGGCGGTGCCACACGCAACCCCTGGGCGGCAGGCTGGCCGATGTACACCCACTCCACCACCACACTGACCGAGCAGGACGGCGGCACGCTGATGACCCTGGTGTGGGCCCCGCACGAAGCCACCGCGGAAGAAGAAGCCCTGTTTGCCGCCAGCCACGACAGCATGCGCCAGGGCTGGGGCGGCAACCTCGACGTGCTGGAAGATTACCTGTCGCTGTTGCAAACGGCTTGAACCCTTCGCTTCGGAGTCACCATGTCACTCACGCTGTACTACCACCCCCTGGCCTCGTACTGCCACAAGGTTCTGGTCGCCCTGTACGAGCACGAGATTGCGTTTGAGGCGCGCATCATCGACCTCGGTGCAGAGGCCGACCGTGCGGAGCTCGGCGCGCTCTGGCCCTTCTGCAAATTTCCGCTGCTGCGCGACCACGAACGCCAGCGCACGGTGCCGGAGTCGTCCATCATCATCGAGTACCTGGACCCGTTTGCAGCCCGCCCGCCGCTGATCCCCCAAGACGCCAACGACGCGCTGCAGGTACGCCTGTGGGACCGTATTGTGGACAGCTATGTGCACGAACCGATGCAGGACATCGTGCTCGACCATTTACGGGGTGCGAAAGGCGATACCACCACCCTGCGGGCCACCATCCAGACCGCTTACAGCCTGATCGACACCCAAGTGGCCACACGGCCGTGGATGGCGGGGCAGACGTTCAGCATGGCGGACTGCGCGGCAGCACCCGCGCTCTTTTATGCCCACACCCTGGAGTCCTTTCCAGAGCCCTTGGTGCACCTGCGGGCGTATTTCGAGCGGCTGATGGAGCGGCCCTCGGTGCAGCGGGTGCTGGAAGAAGCCAGGCCCTACTTCCCCATGTACCCGTTCCACAGCGCCATTCCGGCCCGCTTTCTGTAGACGGGATTCGCCCCATCCTGTGCGGGTCTGGGCCACCCGCACGCGTGGCCTACGGGCACGGCGGCGGGCCTAGTCGAACCAGCGCATGCCCACCAGCTTTTGCAGCCCGGAGTCGGCCGCCGTCAGGTCGCCAGGGCGCGACGGAGGATCGGGCGGCGTCCACTTTTCGGCCAGCACATTGCGGGCGCGCAGGTTCAGCGTGTCCACCGCGGTCGGAGCGGGGAAACCCAGAAAGTGCCCCTGCGCCAGGTGTACGCCCGCGTCGCGGACGATACGCAAATCTTCGGCATCTTCCACGGCCTTGGCGACCAGGCTGGCACCGGTCTTGAACGCCAGGTTGGAGAGGGTGCGCAGGACCTTGGCCTTGTCCGGGTCTTGCTGCAGGTCCTGGCTCATCCGGCTGTCCAGTTTGACCACCGAGGGCTTGAGGCGCAGCCACAGATCGAGGCTGCGCTGCGAGGCCTTCACATCGTCCAGCGCAATGGCGCAGCCCAGCGCCTGCAGCGCGGTGGTACAGCGCTCCAACGCGGTAATTTCTTTGAGCTTGCGGTGCTGGGTTACTTCCACCACCACCCGCTTGCAAGGCACCCGGTGTGCCAGAAACACGCCCTCTAGGCGCTTGAAGGACTTGGGCTCGCTGAGTGCCACCAGCGTGTGGGCACTGAGGTTGAGGTAGATGCGCCCTGCCGTGTGCGGGTAGCCCCAACTCTGCAGCGCGCGGCCCACGCAGGCCAGCTCCAGTTCAATCTGCATCTGCGCCAGTTGGGCCGCGTCCAGCAGCGCCTGGGGCGTTGCCATGTCGCTGTCCTTCTGGCCGCGCACCAAGGCTTCGTGGCCGTCGATGGCACCGCTTTGCAGGGCGACGATGGGTTGGTACAGCGTTTCCAAAGCGCCCTGCTCCAGCACGGCCTGCAAAGGATGGGGCGGGGTTTTGGCAGGCCAGCGCTGCAGCAGGCGGTGGACCAGGGAAACATCGGACATACATCAACCTCGGGCGCAGTACAAAGGGGGAAGAGAC
This sequence comes from Curvibacter sp. GWA2_63_95, assembly GCA_001795455.1. Classification (GTDB taxonomy): domain Bacteria; phylum Pseudomonadota; class Gammaproteobacteria; order Burkholderiales; family Burkholderiaceae_C; genus Allorhodoferax. The sequence goes on from MGPB01000020.1 coordinate 23,211, forward strand.
AAGCTTTGGGAAGCGTGCACTTCAATTTACGCGCAAAGGAGGAAACTTTCCACACCCAATTGTTCCGGTTTGCACAGGCGCACGAAGCGCCCCGCGCTTACACCCCACCGTCTTGCAAGCGCGCCATAGCCTCTGGAGGCGCCACCCGACGCAGGTAGTCGGCCAGGGTTTTGCCCGGTTCGTCGGTAAAACGGTCCGCAGCACTTTGTAACAATTCAAGCCCCGCCATGCGGTCCAGCCGGAAGCTGCGGAAGTCTTGCCGCGCCTCGCACCAGGCCGCCAGCGTCCAGACCTTGCCCCAGTAAAAACAGCCCAGCGGACGCAGGGTGCGCTGGCTGGGCTGGTCGTTCGCGTCGCGGTAGTCCACCTGCACCTTGCAGTGGGCCTGGGCGGCTTCGCGCAGGGTGTGCAACGTGGCCTGTACCGCAGGCTCCAGCCCCACAGGCGGCGCGTACACCGCCATGCTCTGGGCCGCCACCCGGGCCGTCGCCGGCAGCACCGACAGAATTTTTCCCAGCGCCACCTGTGCGTTGTGCGCCAGCGCCGGGTCCTGCCAGACCTGGGCCATGCGCACCGAGGCCACCAGCGCGCGCGCCTCGTCCACGGTGAACATCAGCGGGGGCAAGTCAAAGCCCTGGCCCAGGCGGTAGCCCACGCCAGCCTCGCCTTCGATCGGCACCCCCTGGTGCTGCAGGTCGGCCACGTCACGGTAGACGGTGCGCTCGGACACCTCCAGCCGCCGCGCCAAAAAGGCGGCCGTGGTGAGACGGCGGCCCCGGATGAGCTGGACGATTTGGAACAGGCGGTCGGCGCGGCGCATGCGATTTTTAAGTGTTTTAGGCCTCTAGCCCTCATGATACCTGCGCAAACAGCTATCAAAACAATAGCATAAAAGCAGCAACCCTACACGCCCCGAAGCGCAACGGCTGCGTGTGGCCGCGGATCACACCAGCGCGTGCAGGCCGACGCGGTTGCCGTCCAGATCGGTGATGTGGGCAAAGAAGCCCATGCCCGGTGGCAGCGCGGTGCGCGACTGGGCGATCTGGCCACCTTGCCCCACGGCACGCTGCAGCGCCGCATCCAGCGAAGGCGTGGCATCCAGATAGACCAGCGTACCGCCGGCGGCCACTCTGGGCGCCGTGGGGCCCATCATCAGTGCGCCGCCCGTGCCCTCCTGCGCCCTGTCGTAGGCAAACACCGCGCCCTGGCTGGGCCCCATGCTCTCGCGGCGCATGGGACGACCGAGCACGGTCTCGTAAAAGGCCTGGGCGGCGTCGAGTTGGGTGGTGGGGATTTCAAACCAGCTGATGGCGTTTTTCATCGGAACTCCTTGTTGTGTTGAGGGAGCCCGGATGGTGCCGGGGGGCTACTGACAGCGGTGTGTCAGGAGGGATGCGCCAGCGCCACACGCCGCGCCGCCTGCGTGTGGCCGCCATACCCCCAATCGCTGGCGGCTACCTCGCGCACGATGACGTAGCTGGCGGGCTCCAGCCCTTCTCCTGCGCCCAATTGCGCTTCGAGCTCAGCAAACGCGGTCGCAATGAAGGCGGCCTTCTGCTCCGCCGTGTTGGTGCCCTGGGTGATGCTGATCTCCAGCAATGCCGTGGGGCGCTGCACATCGCGGCCACCCACATGCCAGCGTGCGGCGGGCACGTCGTCAATCACCACCGCGGTGACGTCCGCCCGCTTGCCCAGCGCTTCGTGGGTGATGCGGGTCAGGGCTTCGGCCAGGGCGCGGTAGCGCGAGGGGTTTTGCAGCGGCGAGATCTTGAGTTGCAGGGTGGGCATGGTCAGGCTTTCGAAGTGGTGGATGTGGAACGGTTGGCGCGGCGGGCCAGGCGGGCCCGCAAGCGGGTGGCGCTGCGTTGGGCCAGCATCTGGCCACCCGCCAGGCTGCGCTGCCAGACGGCATCGGCGCCGCGCCAGAAGTCGTCCACCGCCTCGCGGCGCAGGCGGCGGGCTTCGCGTTTGGCTTGGTCGTGCAGTTGGGCCAGGGCGATGGCGTCGGGGGTGGAGGGGAACATGGTGGACTCCGGTAGGTTCATGGGGGGATGCGATGGTTTGAACTTTATTGATCCAACCAATATTCGGAAACCGCTCCAAATCCATATTGGTTTTGCAGTTTTTGCAAAACAAGACCCACATGCCGCACAATGGCCCCATGCAACTCCACCTCGATGACGTGGCCCTGTTCACCCGCATTGCCAAGCTGGGCACCTTGTCGGCCGCAGCGCGCGAGCGCAATGTGCCGGTGAGCCAGGTCACCCGCGCGCTGACCCGGCTGGAAGCCGCCTGCGGCGTGCGCCTGCTGCACCGCACCACCCACGGCCTGAGCCTGACCGACGAGGGCGACACGCTGCTGAGCTACGGCCAGCGCCTGCTCGACACCACGGCCGAGCTCGACAGCGAACTCAGCGGCAAGCTCAGCGGTCCCAGCGGTTGGGTGCGCATCAGCGTGAGCCCGCTGATGGCCGAGTGTGTGATTGCACCCAGTCTGGCCGGCCTGTACCAACGCTGGCCGTTGCTGCACATCGACATCAACGCCGACGACCGCATCGCCGACATGGCGCGCGATGGCATCGACGTGGCCATCCGCACCGGCACCCCTGCCAGCGACACCTTGGTGGCGCGGCAGATCGGTGAATACGGCCGCACGCTGTATGCGGCGCCCAGCTACCTCACACGCTGCGGCACACCCCAGCACCCGGACGACCTGGCCCGCCACCACCTGATTGCCAACAGTGCCAGCCCCGGCCTGAACCGCTGGAGCCGCACCGGCCAGCCAGACTTCATCGTGCCAGGCCACACCCGTGCCGACAACACGGCCCTGCTACTGAGCCTGGTCGTGCAAGGCGTGGGCATCTCGCGCCTGCACGACCTGATGGCCGCACCTTGGGTGCGCAGCGGCGCGCTGGTGCCGCTGCTGCAAGACCATTTTGCGAGCCCGCGCATCCCGATCTACGCGGTGATGCTGCAGGAACGCCACCGCCTGCCCAAGGTGCGGGCGTGTATTGACTACTGGGCGGAGTGGGTCGCGGGCATGTCATGACGGTGCACGCGCACTGACACGGGGCACTGGCGGGCTGCCAAAGCGGGCATCGCTCACCGTACTGGTGCGCATATCTTGTATACCAGTGGCACAGTTTCTGCTGTACCGGATGCACTATGGCCAACGCATCCGACATCAGCACCCGCATCATTGAAGCCGTTTTGGCGCAAAAGCTTGCGCCTGGCGCCCGCCTGGGCGAGCAACAACTCGCCATGCTGTTTGACTGCAGCCGCACCATCGTGCGCGAGGCCCTCACCCGGCTGGCGGCGCGTGGCATTGTCACGGTCAGCAGCCGGCGCGGCTGGTATGTGATCGAACCCTCATTGAGCGAAGCGCGCGAGGCCTTCGAGGCCCGCCGCGTGATCGAGATGGGCCTGATCCGCTGCACCACCGAGGTGAGCAAGGCCGCCATCAAGAAACTCAAGGCGCATATCAAGACCGAGCAGGCCGCTGTCAAGGGCAGCGACGTGGGACTGCGCAGCTACCTGCTGGGCGACTTCCATGTCTGCCTGGCCGAGTGCCTGGGCAACAGCCTGCTGGCCGACACGTTGCGCGACTTCACCGCGCGCACCACGCTGATTGCCATGCTCTACCAATCCACCCACGACGCGGCGCACTCCTGTGCAGAGCACGGCCGCATTGTGGAGGCACTGGAAGCCTCCGACTGGGTGCTGGCCGAGCAGCTCATGCAAGCCCACATTGGCCATGTGCAAGACGCCCTGCGCCTGCAAACCCCCAACGGCGACCCGCTGGCCGAGCTGCGCAGCGCGCTCAGCCCGGTGGGCGAAGGCACAAAACCGAAGCCCGTTCGTTTGGCACATGACTTGCATACAAGTCTTGGCGACAAATCTCCCAAAGACCCCTCAACCTACCTTGGAGCCCTGTTATGACCCTTTCCCTGAACAAACGCACCTTCGCTCTGGCCTTGGCCACCAGCGCCTTGTTGGCCGCCACCGGCGCCCACGCACAAACGGCACTGGACGACATCCTGAAATCCAAAGTGCTCAAAGTTGCGGTACAGACCGACTCGGCCCCCTACGGCTTTGTGGGCACCGACCTCAAGCCTATCGGCCTGGATGTGGACATGGCCAACCTGATTGGCAAGAAGCTGGGCGTGCCCGTGGAACTGGTGGTGGTGGTGAGCGCCAGCCGCATTCCTGCGCTGCAAACCAAAAAGGCTGACCTGGTCATTGCCACGCTGGGCAAGAACCCCGAGCGCGAAAAAGTGATCGACTTTTCGTCCGCCTACTCCCCCTTCTTCCAGGCCGTGTTTGGCCCCAAAAACATCGCCGTCAAAAGCTTTGCAGATCTGGCCGGCAAGTCGGTGGGTGTGACCCGCGGCGCCATGGAAGACCAGGAGCTGGGCAAGGTCGCTCCAGCGGGCGTGGACACCAAGCGTTTTGAAGACAACAACGCCACCATCGCCGCGTTCACCGCGGGCCAGGTGCAGTTTGTGGCCCTGGGTGCCTCGGTGGCCGGCAACATGATGACCAAGAACCCGCAGCTCTCTGCCGAGTACAAGTTGCTGCTCAAGGACAGCCCCAACTTCATCGGCATTGCCAAGGGCGAGGACAAGTTCAAGGCCAAGGTGAACGAGATCATTGCCGACGCCAAAAAGAGCGGCGAGCTGGAAGCCATGGCCAAAAAATGGCTGGGCCGCAGCCTCGGTGACTTGCCGCTGTAACGCCTGATACGGCCTGATCGAGCATCCCCATGCGCATTCAGCTGGACTTTGGCGCCGTGCTGGCGGAGTGGCCCCTGCTGCTCACCGGCATCGGCTGGACCCTGGCGCTCACGGCCGCGGCGGTGCTGGTGGGCACGGCCCTGGGCATTGCCTGCGCGTGGGTGCGGGCGCGCGGCTTTGGCGCAGAGCTGGCGCCGCGCTGGCTGCAAGTGGTGGTGGGTGGTTATGTGGAGCTGATCCGCAACACGCCCTTCATCGTGCAGCTGTTTTTCATCTTCTTTGGACTGCCGGCTGCCGGCTTCAAGTTGTCGGCCGAAACCGCCTCCTTCATCGCCATGGTGATCAACCTCGGGGCCTATGCCACCGAGATCATCCGCGCCGGGCTGGAGGCCACGCCCAAGGGGCAGATCGAAGCCGCAGTGAGCCTGGCACTGACCCGGCTGCAAACCTTTACCCGCGTGGTGCTGCCCCCGGCGCTGCAAAAAATCTGGCCCAGCCTGGTGAGCCAGATCGTCATCGTGATGCTGGGCTCCTCGGTGTGCGGGCAAATCTCCACGCAGGAGCTGAGCTACGCGGCAGACCTGATCCAGAGCAACAATTTCCGCTCCTTCGAGGCCTTCATCGTGGTCGGTGTGCTGTACCTCCTGTTGTCCTTCGCGGTGCGCCACCTGCTCAACTGGGCCGGCGCCACCTTTCTGTTCGGGAGGCGCTAGGCCATGGTTGATTTTTCCCTCTGGGACATCGTGCGCAACCTGCTGCTGGCCCTGCGCTGGACGGTGGGCCTGTCGCTGATTGCCTTCATCGGCGGTGGGCTGGTGGGCTTGCTGCTGCTCATGCTGCGGCTGAGCAAGCTGCCCGGTGCCGGTGTATTTGTGAGCGCCTATGTGCAGCTCTTCCAGGGCGTGCCGCTCTTGGTGCAGCTGTTTTTGGCCTACTACGGCCTGGGCCTGTTTGGCATCAACACCTCGCCCTGGGTGGCAGCGGGCATGGGCCTCACGTTCTACGCCAGCGCCTTCCTGACCGAAATCTGGCGCGGCTGTGTGGCCTCCATCCCCCGCGGCCAGTGGGAGGCCTCGCAAAGCCTGGCGCTGAACTTTGCCGAGCAGCTGCGCTACGTCATCCTGCCCCAGGCCTTCAAGATTGCCGTGGCGCCCACGGTGGGCTTTCTGGTGCAGGTCATCAAGGGCACAGCGTTGGCCTCGGTGATTGGTTTCATGGAGCTGACCAAGGTGGGCAAGACCATTGCCAACGCCACCTACAGCCCGTTTCTCGTGTTCAGCTGTGTGGCCGTTTTGTATTTTGTGCTGTGCTACCCCGTGAGCCTGTACGCCAAATCCCTGGAGAGGAAGTTGCATGCCCCCCGTTGACACCAGCGCCACCGTGGCGCCCATTGTGGACATCCGCGCGCTGCGCAAATCGTATGGCAGCAACGAGGTGCTCAAGGGCATCGACCTGCAGATTGCCCCCGGCGAGGTGATCGCCATCATCGGAAAAAGCGGCTCGGGCAAAAGCACGCTGCTGCGCTGTATCAACGGACTTGAAGAGTTCCAGAGCGGCGCGCTGACGGTGGACAGCAAACCGCTGCTGCACCGGGACGCCGCCGCCATGCGCGCACTGCGCCAGCGCGTGGGCATGATTTTTCAGGGCTTCAACCTGTTCCCGCACCTGACCGTGGGCAAGAACATCATGCTGGCACCCAGTCTGGTCAAGGCCAAAGACGCGCAAGCCGGTGAAGCCCATGCCCGCGCCCTGCTGGCCCGCGTGGGCCTGACTGAGAAGTTTGACGCCTATGCCGACCAGTTGTCGGGCGGGCAACAGCAGCGCGTGGCGATTGCGCGTGCGCTGGCCATGGAACCCGCCGTGCTGCTGTGCGACGAGATCACCAGCGCGCTGGACCCCGAGCTGGTGGGCGAGGTGCTGCGGGTGGTGGAAGGCCTGGCCCAGGACGGCATGACACTCTTGATGGTGACGCACGAGATGAGTTTTGCGCGCCGCGTGTCCAACCGCGTGATCTTTATGCACCAGGGCCGTGTGCACGAAATGGGGACACCCGCGGAGATTTTTGGCACGCCGCAAACGCCCGAGCTGCAGCAGTTTTTGTCGTCCCTGCACGACTGAACTGCGGGGACGCTGCGGCGTCTTCGATAATCGGGGCATGAGTGAACCCGTGACCCTGATTCCGCTGGATACCGTCAGCGGCGCCCCGCTGACCCCACCCGCCTCCCGGCCGACCGCCAAATTCATGTTCAAGCACCTGGCGCATGTACTGGCGCTGGGCTTTGGCTCGGGCCTGTCGCGCATTGCACCGGGCACCTCGGGCACGCTGTGGGCCTGGGTAGCCTTTGTGGCGCTACAACCTTGGCTGGGCGACGCTGGCTGGGCCTGGCTGATTGGCGGTGGCGCCTTGGTGGGCTGGTGGGCCAGCACGGTCACCGCGCGCAATCTGGGTGTGCTGGACCCCAGCAATGTGGTCGTCGACGAAGTCATCGCCTTTTGGCTGGTGCTGTGGCTGGTCACCCCCACCTCGCTGGTGGGCCAGGTCATGGCCTTTGGCCTGTTCCGCTTTTTTGATGCCGTGAAACCCGGCCCGGTGGGCTGGGCCGATGCGTTGTTCCACCACGTAGACCCGCAGAGCGACCGCCGCGCCTGGAGCAAGGCCGGCTTCGGCATCATGCTGGACGACCTGGTGGCCGCAGGCTGCACCGTGCTCGTGATCGCACTGTGGAGGTTCATCTGAACACCACCACATCGCTATCAAACCAGGAGCTGCTCACGCAATATCCATGCGCCATAGTGGCCGATTTGATGCTCAGACACCAGTGGATGCTGGCTACGGCCGAAAGCTGCACTGGCGGTCTGATCGCCGGCGCCTGCACCGACCTGGCGGGCTCCAGCGCCTGGTTTGAGCGTGGTTTTGTCACCTACTCCAACACCGCCAAGACCGAGATGCTGGGGGTGGACGCCACGCTGATTGCCACCCACGGTGCCGTCAGCGAACCCGTGGTGCGCGCCATGGTGCAAGGCGCCCTGCAACACTCCCTCGCCCAGGTGGCCGTCGCCGTGACCGGCGTGGCCGGCCCCACCGGCGGCAGCGCCGACAAACCTGTGGGCACCGTGTGGTTTGGCTGGGCCACGCCTGCGGGCGTGCACAGCGAGGTGCAGCACTTTGCGGGCGACCGTGCTGCGGTGCGTAGCGCCACCGTGCACCACGCCCTTAGCCAGTTGGCCACCCTGTTGAAGTAGCACCCCCTGTCCTGCGACGGGCCTAACTCATGCAGCGGCCTGTTATGAAAGTGGAACAACCCATCTAGGCCCAATGGTCCGCGGATGCATGACCCCCAACCGTGCAACCGTCCTGCCTGGACGCCCCATTCCCCTTTGCCAAGACGGGGGGCGAAGTCAAAACATCCGCAAAAGCCGCACGGCATTTGCTACAGGTCATGGACATACGGAATGTTGCGCAATCCAACGGGTTTTTTCACCACAACGGGACTTCCCTGCCTTGGTCAAGGGCATAACACCACTAGTAGAATCCCTATGGGCTTTTCGGGAGGAGAGTCCGTTTATCCACTTATCAAACCAGAACCATGAAAAAACTTTTGATTGCCTCGGCCATCGTCGCCACCTTCGCAGCACCCCAAGCATTTGCACAAGCCAAGAATTTTGAGGGCTTTAGCGCAGGCCTGAATATCAACGCGACCTCCAGCGACACCGATATCCGCAACAGCGGCGGCTCTGTGAAGGCCACTGGCCAAACATCCTCCAACGGATCCTTGCAAGCCCAATACAACCTGGCCCTAGGCAGTGCGTTTGTCCTGGGTTTTGGTGGCACTTACGAATTTGGTGACATTGACCTCGGCAGTTCGGGCGCAGTGTTCTCTGGAAAGCGTAAAAATGCCTACTCGGTGTATGTTGCACCTGGATTTGCCGTCGCTGACAGCTGGCTGATCTATGGAAAGGTTGCCAGCATCTCTGCATCCTTCGAAACGACCGGCGCGGCAATCTTTGCAGGCAAAACTGATGCAAGCGGTGTCGGCTATGGTTTCGGCGTGCAAAAAATGCTGAACAAGAACGTGTACCTGCAGGCTGAATACATGCAGAACAAGTACGACGATAAAACCATCGTCACTAGCTTGACGACTCAAGCCAAAGCGGAAGCTCGCACATTCTCCTTTGGCGTCGGCTACAAGTTCTAATCCTGTAGTTCCCCGAAAGCAAAAAGCCCGCAGCGATGCGGGCTTTTTTGTGGGCAAAACGCGCTCAGGCGCCGTGGCACTTCTTGTATTTTTTGCCGCTCCCGCAGGGGCAAGGATCGTTGCGGCCGGGTTCGGCTTCCTTGCGTACCGTTTCCACGCGGGGGCCGAAGCTGCTCCAGAGTTCACGCAAGTCGTAGACCGCCCAGACGGCGTCGGCAAAGTCGTTGATACGCTGCTCGCTCACGCTGGGCGGGCCGTCATCCTCAAACACCGAAATCGTGGGCTCGTCGGTGTCATCTTCGGTCAGGGCCACGATGGACTGCAGGGCGGCATCCAGCCATTTTTCGGCCTCCTTGTCGCGGGGCGCCGCCCACTCTTCGGGCCAGGTTTCCACCGCAAACATAAAGCCCAAAGCCCATACCTGGGCGAATGAGGGCAGTTCCTGGTCGGCCATGGCGGCACGATCTTCTTCTGGCAACACCGCCACGGCGCCGCGCACGTCCATCACTTCGGGGTGGTAGGCGGTCTCGTCGTCCAGGCTTTTCACTTCGGCGGTGAGGCTGCGCAGCACGTCATTCCAGCGGCGTGTCCAAAGCTGCACAAACTGCTGGGCTTGCTCCACGCTGGCAAAACCTCCGGCCTCACCGGACGCAGGAAACTCCAGATCGAGCAGGGCGGGAAAGGACTCGGCAGGGGCAATGGGGCGGCGGCACACGGCCAGCGCCGCCATAAAGCCTTCGCAGAACTCCCACTGCGGCGTTTCATCGTTGCGGCTGCGCAAGTCATCCAGAATAGTGTCCAGGGCGTCGAAGTCGTCCGGGCTCAGGGTGTCTAACAAGGCGGCATCGGTGGCCGCAGGCGTGAGGTTTGGCATAAGCTGTGCAAAAAGAGGGCAGGCTGCTATTGTCCCTCCGAAGAAAGGCTCTCCATGCTCCATACGCTCAATTCCATCTTTCCTGTCCGCTACACCGCCATGGGGCTGTGCGTGTTTGGCCTGCTGCTGAGTGTCTTCAGCCTGCTGGCACTGGGCGTCGGCTTGGGGAGCTTCCTGCTGTGTGCCATGCTGGTGGGCATTGGGGTGTACGACTTGCGCCAGAGCAAACGTTCCATCCTGCGCAACTACCCCATCATTGGGCACCTGCGTTTCATGCTGGAGTTTGTGCGGCCCGAGATTCGCCAGTACTTCATCGAAAGCGACAACGAGGCCACCCCTTTCTCGCGGGCCCAGCGCTCACTGGTCTACCAGCGTGCCAAGGGCGAGCCGGACAAGCGGCCGTTTGGTACCCAACTGGACGTGCATGCCGAGGGCTACGAGTGGATGAACCATTCGGTCGCCCCCACCCAACTGGCCTCCCACGACTTCCGCATCACCATCGGTGCAGACACGGCCCACCCCTACAGCGCCAGCGTGTTCAACATCTCGGCCATGAGTTTTGGGGCGCTGAGCGCCAATGCCATTCTGGCGCTGAACGCGGGTGCCAAACGCGGCGGCTTCGCCCACGACACGGGCGAAGGGTCCATCTCTACCCACCACCGCGTACATGGGGGCGACCTGATCTGGGAAGTCGCCTCCGGCTACTTTGGCTGCCGCAACGACGACGGCAGCTTCAACCCCGACAAGTTCGCCGCCAACGCGCGCGACCCGCAGGTCAAGATGATTGAGCTCAAGCTCAGCCAGGGCGCCAAGCCGGGCCACGGAGGCATGTTGCCAGGCCCCAAGGTGACGCCCGAAATTGCCCAGGCGCGCGGCATCCCGGTGGGGGTGGACTGCATCTCACCGGCCTCTCACAGCGCGTTCTCTACTCCGGTGGAGATGATGCTGTTCATTGCCAAGCTGCGCGAGCTCTCGGGCGGCAAGCCGACAGGCTTCAAGCTCTGCATTGGCCACCCCTGGGAGTGGTTTGCCATGGTCAAGGCGATGCTGGAAACCGGCATCACGCCCGACTTCATTGTGGTGGACGGGGCCGAGGGCGGCACGGGTGCAGCGCCGCTGGAGTTCACGGACCACGTGGGTTCGCCGCTGCAGGAAGGCTTGCTGCTGGTGCACAACACCTTGCGCGGTGCCGGCCTGCGCGAGCGGGTCAAAGTTGGCTGCGCGGGCAAGGTGGTGAGTGCTTTTGACATCGCCCGGCTCATGGCACTGGGGGCCGACTGGTGCAACAGTGCACGCGGCTTCATGTTCGCACTGGGGTGCATCCAGGCACAGCACTGCCACACCGGCCACTGCCCCACCGGAGTCACCACGCAGGACCCGTTGCGCCAGCAGTCACTGGTAGTGCCGGACAAAGCCGAACGCGTCTACAACTTTCACCAACAAACCCTGCATGCCCTGCAAGAGCTGGTGCAGGCCGCGGGTGTGACCCACCCCAGCGGGATCACGGCGCACCACATCGTGCGCCGGTCGACTGACCACAAAGTGAAGTCGCTCGCGCAGCTGATCCTGACGCAATTGCCCACCCGCGCGCTGATCGACCAGGACCTGAACAGCCTGCCCTTGATCTACCGCCACAGTTGGCCACGGGCCAGCGCGCACTCATTTGCAGCGGAGTTTTCCTGAGTATTCCGGCTTTTGCTTTGGCGCGCTTGGGAGTAAAGTGTTCTGTATACAACTCGAGGAGACAGCATGATTGGAAGCAACCTGCGCATCGGTGCCCGGCTTGGACTGGCTTTCGGGGTCGTACTCCTGATCACCGCCCTGATGGCACTGACCGGCATGTGGCGCCTGGGTTCACTCAAGGAAGAGGCCCACAGCCTGGCCTATGTCGAGGTGGAACGCGCCTCCCTGACGCAAAAATGGGTGGAGAACATCCGCATCAACTGGGTCCGCACGGCGGCAGCCCTGCACGCGTCCAGCACCGAGCGGGTGGGCATTCTGCAAAAAGAGATGGACGAGACCTCCAAAGTCATCAGCGGCTTGCAAAAGCAACTGGAGCCCATGATTACCGACGACAAGGGCAAGGCCCTGTTTGCCGACATTGGCAAGGTCCGGGAGGCGTACCGCGGGCCACGCTCCGATTTGCTGAAGAAAAAACTGGCGGGTGAAGACGTCACTGCTGCGGTCGACGCAAACTTGCTCCCTCTGGCCAGCGCTTACCTCAAGTCGCTGGATGCGCTGATTGCGCATATGGACGACCAGTTGAAGGCCGGTGTTGCCAAAACCGAAGCCGTCGCTGCCAGTGGCCAGTGGATTCTGGGCATCGGGGCAGGGCTTTCTGCGGCCATCGGCCTGGTCTTTGCGGTGCTGTCCACCCGCTCCATCACCCGGCCCATCCGGCACGCGGTCGATTCGGCCCAGGCCATCAGCCAGGGCAACCTGAGCATCCATATCCAGCCCGAAGGGCGGGACGAAACCGCCGACATGATGCATGCGCTGCGCGACATGCGCGACAACCTGGCCCGCATGGTGGGCGGGGTGCGCAGCAGCGCCGAGGGTGTATCCACCGCGAGCGCGGAGATTGCACACGGCAATAACGACCTCTCGGCCCGCACCGAGCAGCAGGCCAGTGCACTGCAAGAGACCGCAGCCTCCATGACCGAGCTGAGTTCCACCGTGCGGCAAAACGCCGACAGCGCCTCCCAGGCCAACCAGTTGGCCATGACCGCATCCACGGTGGCCATGCGCGGCGGCGAAGTGGTGGGCCAGGTGGTGGAAACCATGAAGGGCATCAACGAGGCCAGCCGCAAAATCAGCGACATCATCAGCGTCATCGACGGTATCGCCTTCCAGACCAACATCCTGGCGCTGAACGCGGCCGTGGAAGCCGCCCGCGCGGGTGAGCAAGGCCGTGGCTTTGCGGTGGTGGCCAGTGAGGTACGCAGCCTGGCCGGGCGTAGCGCCGAAGCCGCCAAGGAGATCAAGACCCTGATCAACGACAGCGTGAGCCGTGTAGAGCAAGGCACGGCACTGGTGGACCAGGCGGGCAGCACGATGACCGAAGTGGTGGATGCCATCCGCCGTGTGACCGACATCGTGGGGGAAATCAGCGCAGCCAGTGGCGAACAGGCCTCGGGCGTCACCCAAGTGGGGCACGCGGTGGACCAGATGGACCAGGCCACCCAGCAAAACGCGGCCTTGGTGGAAGAAATGGCCGCCGCCGCGAGCAGCCTGCGCACCCAGGCGCATTCGCTGGTGGAGGTGATGGCGGTATTCAAGCTGTCGCCCGAGCACGCGGCCAACAGCAACTCGCTGGCCCTCTCCGCCTGAAGGCTGGTTTGCCAAAGGCCTGGCAGCCCCCACGAGCTCCGACGGTCCGCCACCCCGGCCCTGGCTGGTTGCGATGGGCCTGCGGGGTGGCCTTGTGGTGCGCCCTTGTTCCCGCCCAGGCGCTCGAGGTGGCGCGGGTGCACATGATTGCGTCCTACCACGCAGGCATGGCCTGGAGCGATGCCCAGATCGCCGGTGTGCGCGAGCAGCTGCAGGCTCGCAATCCCCCCCTGGAGATACAGCTCGATTTTCTGGACACCAAACATGTGGTGCCCAACACGCACTACTACCAGCTGACCGAGGCACTGTTGCTGGCCAAATACGGCACCAAGCCGCCTGCTGTGCTGATTGCGGCAGACGACGATGCCCTGGACTTTGCACTGCTCCTGCGCGACAACCATTTCAAGGGCACGCCGGTCCTGTTTTCCGGTGTCTCCAGCAGCCGACGCGCGACACTGCAGCAAGTGCCCAATGTGGGGGGCGTATTTGACGACCTGGACGTGGGCGAGAGCCTGCAGCAAATGCTGCGCATGCGCCCACAGACCCAACGTGTCATCGTCATCCACGACCAAAGCCGCACCAGCCTCGCACAGGTCGAGACCCTGCACAGCCGCATGGCCTCCCAGCCCGGCGCCACCATCGAGTACCTGACCAACCTGCCCGTGGCCGCCATGCAGCAACGGCTGAGCCAAACCAGCGCCCAGGACCTGGTGTTTGCCCTGCCCTTTAACCGGGATGCCGAGGGCCACGTGCTCACCCACGAGGAGGCAACCGACCTGTGGACGGCCGCGGCAAAAGCCCCCGTCGCCGTCACGCGCGATGTGGCCATGCGCCCCGGCGTTTTGGGGGGCTTTCTGGTGTCCGGGTTTGACCAAGGGCAAACCGTGGGCCGCTTGGCGATGCAAGTGCTGGACGGAAGTATTCCCACACCACTGCCGTTTGTGGATGGCAGCTCCCACGCCACCTTTGACTACCCCCAGATGCAGCGCTGGGACGTGGACTTGGACCGCCTGCCTGCCACGGCCACCGTGTTGCAGCGCCCCAAGGACACCATGGAGTCCCTGCGGCCCCACTTGCCGTGGCTTAGCGTGTTGTTTGGCAGCATGCTGGTGATCATTGGCCTGCTACTGCACGGCATCCGGGTGCGCCATGCGGCAGAGGCCGCGCAACGCCTGAGTGCGCGCAACTACCAAGCCTTGTTTGACCACAGCCCCGACGCCATCATGGTGCGTGATGCGGATACCGGCCAGATCGTGCAGATCAACCCGCGCTTTGTCCAGCTGTTTGGCTACCAAGGCCATGAGGTGGCCGCCTTGCACCCAGGCGATCTGAGCTCCCAGGAACCCGGCTATGGCCCTGCCGAAGCGCTGGCCTGGATCGAGAAAACGCGGCGCGAGGGTGCCCAGTTTTTCGAATGGCGTTCCAAGCGCAAGGACGGCACGGTGTTCTGGTCAGAGATTTCCATGACACGCTTTGAGATGGCGCAGGGGCAGCGCACCGTGTCCGCCATCCGCGACGTCACGGACCGCAAACAGGCTGAAGTGATGGCCAAGGAGTTTGAACACAGCTTGCAGCAGGTGTACCAAAACTTGCCGGTCGCAGTATTTGCCATCAATGCCCAGCACCAGATCACCTTTTGGAACCCGCACATGACACGCCTGACCGGGGTCAAGGCGGAAACCGTGGTGGGCACCACAGACACCTGGCGTGGCATTTACCCTGATCCACGGCCTTGCCTGCTCGATGTGCTGGTGGACGGCGCACGCCCTGAAGACCTGGCACGCCACTACGGTCAAAAACTGCGCGAAAGCCCCATCATTCCCGGCGCCCTGGAAGGCGAAGACTATTTCGCCGGCATGGAGCGCGAGCGCGGCATGTGGATACGCTACTGCGCAGCCCCTTTGCGCGATGCACAGGGCCGGATCACCGGGGCCATTCAGACCCTGATCGACGTCACCCGACTGAAACGGACCCAAACCACACTGGAAGAGCTCAACCGGGATCTCGAAGCCCGCGTGCAAGCCCGCAATGCAGAGCTCAAACACGCCATGGGCCAATTGGTGCAATCCGAGAAATTGGCTGCTTTGGGCAGCCTGGTGGCCGGGGTCGCGCACGAGCTCAACACACCCATTGGCAACGTAATGTCCGTGGCCACCACCCTGACCGATGAAGTGTCCGATTTCAGCCAGAAGCTGCTCTCTGGCAAGGCCCGCCGCTCCGATGTGGACAAGGCCACTACCCGCATGCAAGAGGCCAGTGTGCTCATCGAGCGCAACGCGACCAAGGCCGCCAAACTGATCAACGACTTCAAGGAGGTGGCGGTCGACCAGAGCAGCACGCGCAGGCGGCGCTTTACGCTGCTGGATGTGGTGAATGAGGTGCTCACCACCACCCGCCCCTTGTTCAAGAATGCCAGGCACCAGGTGTCGCTGGCCATCCCCACAGACCTGGCGTTGGACAGCTACCCCGGCCCGCTGGAACAAGCCCTGACGAACTTCCTGACCAACAGCCTGAACCACGGCTTTGAAGGCGTGGCGCAAGGCCAGATAGATATCCAGGCTCGCCTGGAAGGCGACGAGGTGGTGCTGGAATACGCCGACAACGGCTGCGGCATCGCGCCGGGCAATCTGCCGCATGTCTTCGAGCCGTTTTACACCACCAAGCTGGGCCGCGGCGGCAGCGGCCTGGGGCTCTACATCGTCTACAACCTGGCCACCAATGTGCTGGGCGGCAGCATCACCGCCCACAGTACGGTGGGCGTAGGCACCCGCTTTGTGCTGCGCCTGCCAACCCACGCGCCTGTGCACAGTGCACCCGCACCACTCCAATAGTTGCTATTCATTCAGGAGCGGTTGGCGCAATAAATACGGGGGCTAGCGCCCTATTTTTCACTCAAACAGCTGCTGCTGACGTGCCCCAGCCGGCAATCAGAGCAGGCCGCAGAATGTCCACAAAGCGGCGCAGCTTGGCTGGGTAGAAGTGGGCGTATGGGTAGAGCAGGTAAATCGGCAATGGCTCGGCGCGCCACTCGGGCAGCAGGTGCAGCAGCCGGCCCTGGGCCACGTCATCGGCCACCGCCCAGCTCGATGCCACGCACACCCCGAGCCCCAAGAGTGCTGCGCTGCGCAGCGCGTACAGGCTGTCCGTGGCCATGCGAGGTTTCAGCACCAGGCGCTGCTGCGCGCCACCGCTATGGCTCAGCGTGATGTCGTTGCGGTAGAAAGTGCGCAGTGCCAACCAGGGTAACGCCGCCAAATCTGAGGCGTGCACTGGCGGCGAAGCATCGCCCAACACGGAAGGCGCGGCCACCACGATGCGCGGAATCTCTGCCAACTTGACCGCCACCACCGACGGGTCGTCCACCGTGCCCACATGGATGGCGCAGTCAATGCCATCAGCAATGAAGTCCGGCGTGCGGTCGTGCAGCAGCCACTCCACCGCCACGCGCGGGTGGCGCTGCAGGTAGTCGGCCAGCGGGCCCACCAGCTGCTGCTGGCCAATGGCATGCGGCACCACCACACGCAGCGTGCCCTCAGGTACGTCGGTGCTGCCACGCAGATCGGCCTCAAAGGCGTCCCAATTCACCAGCAGTTCCTTGGCATGGGCAAAGCAGCGCTGGCCTTCCTCGGTGAGTTGCATGGCGTGGGTGGAGCGTTGCAGCAGCTTGGCGCCCAGCATGCGCTCCAGCGCCTGCAGGCGCCGGCTCACGGTAGGTTGAGTGGTGCCCAGCTGTGCCGCGGCAGCCGACAGGCTGCCGGCCTCCACAATGCGCACCAAGGTCTGCATGAGTTCAATGCGGTCGGGAGCTGTCTTCATACGTCAAGCGTATAACAATTGTGTGGATTGCAGGCATTCCCAGTTGATTTAGGCGGTGACACACTCGCCCCATCGTCAAACCTAGGGTTAATACCATGACATCCACCAATTCCACGCATAAGCCTGCCAACGCCTTGCCGGCGGCCTTGGTGCTGCTGCTAGCCACCGGCGCCGGCTTGGCCGCCGCGGCGCTGTACTACAGCCAACCCATGCTGGGCGTGCTGGGCGCCGAGTTCGGAGTCACGCCCGGCGCCATTGGCCTGGTCCCCACCCTCACCCAATTGGGCTACGCCCTGGGCCTGGTGCTGCTGGCTCCCCTGGGCGACCGCTTTGACCGGCGCAGCATCATCCTTGGCAAAGCCGCCGTGCTGTGCCTGGCGCTGCTGGCCGCCGCTGCCGCACCTTCGCTGGGAGTGATGCTCGCAGCCAGCCTGGTGATTGGCGTTTCTGCCACGCTGGCGCAGGACATCGTGCCCGCCGCCGCCACACTGGCGCCCGAAGCCAGCCGCGGCAAGATTGTGGGCACGGTGATGACCGGGCTGTTGCTGGGCATTTTGCTGTCGCGCGTGGTGTCGGGTCTGGTGGCCGAGCAGGCGGGCTGGCGCGCCATGTTTGTGGCCGCAGCACTCAGCATTGCACTTTTGGGTGCGGCCGTCTGGCGCGACCTGCCACGCTTTGCACCCACCACCCAGCTGCCCTACCCGGCCCTGATGCGCACATTGGCCACGCTGTGGCTGCGCCACCGCGGCTTACGCCGGGCGGCGCTCGCGCAAGGCTTGCTCAGCGTGGCCTTCAGCGCCTTCTGGTCTACCTTGGCCGTGATGCTGCATGCCGCGCCGGCCCACCTTGGCAGTGCCGCAGCCGGGGCCTTTGGCCTGGCTGGTGCCGCGGGTGCCCTGGCCGCACCGCTGGCAGGTCGCATGGCCGACCGGCGCGGTCCCGAGGTGGTGACCCGGCTGGGCGCTGCGCTGGTGGTGGTCGCATTCCTGGCCATGGGTTTGGGTGCGCTGGGAACCGACAGCCCGCTGTGGCTGCTGGCGCTGGGCGCTGTGGTGTTTGACCTGGGCGTGCAGGCCAGCCTGATTGCGCACCAGACCATCGTCTACAGCCTGGAACCCGCCGCGCGCAGCCGCCTGAACGCCGTGCTCATGGGTGGCATGTTCATCGGCATGGCCAGTGGCGCCTGGCTGGGCAGCCTGGCGCTGGCACAGTGGGGTTGGGCAGGCGTCTGTGGTCTGGCGGCGCTGGCAGCAGCCACCGCATTGGCCGTGCGGCTCTGGCCTGTAGCCGGCGGCAGCGTCGAATCGCTATCTATTCGATAGCTGCTCGCGCAGCAGCGCCGAGGGCTAGCAGCCGTTTTGCCATGCAAAGTACGGCTTGGTCCTTGCTCAGCACCAGGCAACGCTGGGCGACGGCCAGGTCGATGAACTTCTGGTCGTCCGGGTCTTTGCAGGTCACGCTGGCCTTGGGCGGCACCTCCACGGTCCGCACCAGGGCATCGCGCGCCTGCAGCACCTGCGCGGCGCTCAGACCGTAGAAGTCCAGGCGCTTGGCGATTTGCGGGTAGGCCAGCACACGCTCCAGTTCGTCACGCATGGGAGTGGTAGCCACCCATTGCAGGCGCCCGGCCTGCAAGGCATCACGCAGCGGGGGGGTGGCCGCATCGTGGAAGACCAGCAGGTCCAGCACGATGTTGGTGTCCAGAATGACCTGGCGGACAGCCTCCGTCTGGAGTTCAGTCATTGGGCTCCTGGGCAGCTGCTGCAGTGCCCTTGGCCAGGCGGCCCTTGACCATGTCGAACTTGAACAGGCGGCACTCCAGCGGGCCGTTCCACATCGGCACGCGGCGCGACTCTTTCAAACGCATCTTGCTGGGCAGCTTGAGGTCGGGTGTCAGCACCCAGGCGGTCCAGCCGCTGTAGTTTTTCTTCCAGTGGCTGGCCAGCTGGTTGAAGAAGTCCACACCCTCGTCAGTCTGCGCGAGTTCACGTGCGCCAAAGCGCGCACCCTCGCCCTCACCGGCCACACCGCCGATGCCGATGCGCTCGCCATAGGGAGGGTTCAGCACCATCACGCCGCCGCCCTCAATCGGGGGCATACGCTGCAGCGCGTCGCCACCGCGGAATTCGATCACGTCAGCCACGCCCGCGCGCTGGGCGTTGCGTTGCGCAAAGTCCACCATGCGGTGCGACACATCGCTGCCGTAAATCAATGCAGCCTGACCCGGCTCGGGCTTGACCACATTGGCGGCGGCCTCGGCCTTCATGTCCACCCATTCCTGCGAGCGGAAGGGGCGGTATTTCTCGAACGCAAAGCGACGCAACGAACCGGCTGCGATATTGCAGGCAATCTGTGCGGCCTCAATAGCCACCGTCCCGCTACCACAGCAGGGGTCGTACAAGGGCATCAGGTCGTCGTCGCCCGAGGCCCAGCCGCTGGCCGCAATCATGGCCGCGGCCAGGGTCTCTTTCAGCGGCGCATCCCCTTTGTCCTCACGCCAGCCACGCTTGAACAGCGGCTCGCCCGAGGTGTCGATGTAGAGAGAGCAGCTGTCGGTGGTCAGGTGGGCGTAGATACGCACATCGGGCCACTGCGTGTTCACATCGGGCCGCACACCGCCCGCCACTTCGCGGAAGCGGTCGCACACGGCGTCCTTCACCTTGAGCGCGGCAAAGTTCAGCGAGGTCAGCGGGCTGTGCTGCGCCGTCACCTCGACCTTGATGCTTTCCTTGGGTGTGAACCACTGCTCCCACGGCACCTGCAAGCCGGCGCGGTACAGGTCTTGTTCGCTGCGGTATTCGGTGTACGACACCAGCACCAGCACGCGCTGCGCCAGGCGGCTGTAAAGGTTGAGCAACATGGCGTGCGCAAACGAGGTGCGCACGGCCACACCACCGCGCTGCTTGGTCACGCAGCCGGGCGGCAGGCCGGTGATTTGCAAAATCTCCGGCGCCAGGTACTCCTCCACGCCAGCGGCACAGGGGAGAAAAAGGGTCAGTTGGTTCATAGCGCTTTGCGGAGTGAGGCGGGGGCAATCTTCAGGCCCTCGCGGTATTTGGCCACGGTGCGCCGGGCGCATTCGATACCCTGCTCTTTGAGCATGTCAGAGATCTGGTTGTCGCTCAAGGGCTTCTTGCTGCTCTCGGAGGCAATGAACTGCTTGATGAGCGCGCGTACCGCGGTGCTGGAGGCATTGCCGCCGCTCTCGGTGCCCAGGCCCGAGCCGAAGAAGTACTTGAGCTCGAAGGTGCCAAACGGCGTGGCCATGTACTTGGCGGTGGTCACGCGGCTGATGGTGGACTCGTGCAGACCCAGTTCATCAGCAATCTCGCGCAGAACCAGGGGGCGCATAGCCAACTCGCCGTGGGTGAAGAAGTTTTTCTGCCGCTCCACAATGGCCGTACTCACGCGCAGGATGGTGTCAAAGCGCTGCTGGATGTTCTTGATGAACCAGCGCGCCTCTTGGAGGCGCTGCTGCAGCGCCGCGTGGCCTGCACCGTCACGGCCACCGCGGTGGTTGCGCAGCACGTTGGCATAAATGTCGTGCACCTTCAGGCGCGGCATCACTTCGGGGTTGAGCTGTACGCGGAACTTGGGCGTGCCACCGACCTTGCCAATC
Organism: Curvibacter sp. GWA2_63_95; assembly: GCA_001795455.1. Classification (GTDB taxonomy): domain Bacteria; phylum Pseudomonadota; class Gammaproteobacteria; order Burkholderiales; family Burkholderiaceae_C; genus Allorhodoferax. The sequence goes on from MGPB01000020.1 coordinate 43,779, forward strand.
GCCATCACCAGCACGTCGGGCACCACGATGTTGCGCTCCACGTCCACAAAGCGGCGCCCGGGCTTGGGCTCCAGCCGTGCGATCAGCGCAATCGCTTCGCGCACCAGCGCATCGCTGCCCACACCCATTTGCACCAGGCGCTTGATGTCGCGTCGGGCCAGCAGGTCCATCGGTTTGTTGCAAATGCCCAGGGCCACCTGCAGCACCTCGGTCCGGTCGACCTCCCCCTCCTCATCCGCGAGTTGCAGCAGGTGCGCCACTTGCAGGCGCAAGCACTCGCCCAGGTCGCGCGCGCCCACGCCCACGGGCTCCAAGCTGTGCAGCAGACCCAGCGCCACGGTGAAGTGGTGCACCAGGTCTTGCAGCTGCTCTTCATCGCCGGGGTTCAGGCTGCGCGCCAGTTCTTCCAGCGGGTCTTCCAGATACCCATCGTCATTGAGCGATTCGATGAGAAAACGCAGCGCCGCCGCATCGGTGGCCGTGGTGCGCAGGCTCAGGGCCTGGCGGTGCAAAAAGGCCTGCAGTGATTCGGCGGAACGTGCCAGCTCGGTGGCGTCTTTCTCTTCATCGTCACCCAGGTTGTTGGCCTTGGCCTTGGCGTCCACGCCCCACTCGCCGTCATCGGGCGTCATTTCGGTGGTGCCGTCACCCTCCCAGTTGGGCTCGTCGCTGCTGCTCAGCGGTGTGGATTCTTCATCATTTGTGCTGCTAGCGCTCGTGGATGTTGCGTAGTCAGCTATAGAATTAGGAGCGTAGTCCGTCTCACCGCTCTCGGACAGGCGATCGCCTTCACTGACGGTGGCGTCGGCGGCGTTAAGGCCGAAGTCCTCGCGCTCGGCCCGGTCCTCGGTCAGCTCCAGAAACGGGTTTTCGTCCAGCATCTGCTCCACCTCCTGGCTCAGCTCCAGCGTGGAAAGCTGTAGCAGACGGATGGACTGCTGCAACTGGGGCGTGAGCGCCAGGTGTTGGGAGACGCGTAGTGAAAGACCCTGCTTCATCACATTTTGAAATGCTCACCGAGATAGACGCGACGCACATCGGCGTTGTTCACGATCTCGGAGGGGGTGCCCTGCGCCAGCACATGGCCGTCGCTGATGATGTAGGCGTGGTCGCAAATGCCCAGGGTCTCGCGCACATTGTGGTCGGTGATCAGCACCCCAATGCCGCGGCCCTTGAGGAAGTTGATGATGCGCTGAATCTCGATCACGGCAATCGGGTCGATACCGGCAAAGGGTTCGTCCAGCAAGATGAAGCGGGGCCGCGTGGCCAATGCGCGCGCAATCTCGACCCGGCGCCGTTCGCCACCCGACAAGGCCAGCGAAGGCGACTCGCGCAGGTGCTCCACGCGCAAGTCCTGCAACAGCGCGGTCAGGCGCGACTCAATTTCGGCCGACTTCAGCGGGTTGCCCGCCTCGTCGCGCTGCAACTCCAGCACGGCGCGCACGTTGTCTTCCACATTCAGCTTACGAAATATCGAGGCCTCTTGCGGCAGGTACCCCAGCCCCAGGCGCGCGCGGCGGTGGATGGGCATGTGCTCAATGGACTGGCCATCGATGGTGATGTCACCTGCGCTGGCGCGCAGCAGACCCACAATCATGTAGAACGAGGTGGTTTTGCCCGCGCCGTTGGGGCCCAACAGCCCCACCACCTCCCCCGTGCGCACGGCCAGCGATACGTCCTTGACCACCTGACGTTTGCCATAGGACTTTTGCAAATGCCGGGCTTCCAGCCGCCCGGTGCTGGTGTCCGGGGCTTCTTGGGTGGGCGCGCTCACTGGGCGGCTTTCTCAAGTTGCGGCGTGGCGCGCAAGGTGGGGCTGGCTTGGGGCACGGCGGGCGCCGCAGCGTCGGGTTTGGGCGTCAGCATGGCCCGCACCCGGCCTGCGGGGGCGGTGGCGCTCTTGGGCGCTCCGTCCACGGTGAAGCGGTCGCTGAGGTTTTCGTACAGGATGCTGGCGCCCGTCACCTCGTCGGCCAGGGTGGCACCACGCAGTCGGCGCAACTGGGCTTTTTTGATGAAGCGCACGGTGTCGGCGCGGCCGTCGTACTCAATGGTTTCACCGTCGCCCTCAATAAATTCGTCCAGGCCATCGCGCTTCTGGCGGAAGAATGCCGGGGTGGCCGCAGAACCGGTGACCAAGCCAAACTGGTAGCCATCGGGGTCCTGGCGCACTTCGAGCTGGGCACCACGGATGACGATGCTGCCCTTGGTCAGCACCACGTTGCCGGTGAAGACGCTGACCTGCTTGAGGTCGTCGTAGCGCAGGGCATCTGCTTCCACGTTCATGGGCTTGTTGCGGTCGGCTTTTTCGGCCCAGGCGTGACCCGCCACACCGGCCATCACCAGCCACAAAGACACCGACAAAAGGGTATTTTTCATAAAGGCACGAAACTTGCTCGAAAAGCGCTTCGGCCATTGTACCGAGCGCTTTGCGCATTTCGCGCCCTGGCGGGTTCAGCCGTCGGCGTTAATTTTGGTGGTCAGCGCCTGCAGCACCTCGGCAGCGCGCTCATTCTCAACCTGGCAGGTGCCTGCGTTGGCATGGCCGCCCCCGCCGTAGCCCAGCATCAGCTCGCCAATATTGGTCTTGGAGCTGCGGTTGGTGATGGACTTGCCGGTGGCAAACACGGTGTTTTGCTTCTGCAGGCCCCACAACACGTGGATGGAGATATTGGTCTGGGGGAACAGCGCATAGACCATGAAACGGTTCACCGCAAAGATGGTGTCTTCGTTGCGCAGGTCCAGCACCAGCAGATTGCCATGCACCGTGGAACAGCGCAGCAACTGCTCCTTGGCCTTGGCCGCGTGCTCAAAGTACAGGTCCACGCGCTCCACCACATCGGGCAGCTGCAGGATTTCGTCGATGCCGTGGTTTCGGCAGTACTGGATCAAGTCCATCATCAACTGGTAGTTGCTGACGCGGAACTCCCGGAAACGGCCCAGGCCGGTACGCGAATCCATCAGGTAGTTCAGCAGCACCCAGCCTGTGGGGGCCATGATTTCGTCGTGGCTGAAGCGGGCCGAGTCGCCCTTGTCCACCGCTTCCATCATGTCGTGAAAGCGTGCCGGGAAACGGTTGGCACCGCCATAGTGGTCAAACACCACGCGCGCGGCCGAATCCGCGTGGGGCAGGATGATGTGATTGGGGCGCTCGCCGGTGTTGCGCACCGTTTCTGACTCGTGGTGGTCAAACGCCAAGTGCACGCCCGGCACGTAAGGCAGGTTGGTGGTGATGTCGCGGTCGGACACCTCCACCTTGCCGTCCTGCATGTCCTTGGGGTGGACGAACTTGATGTCGTCAATCAGGTCCAGCTCGTTGAGCAGCACCGCACATACCAGTCCATCAAAATCGCTGCGGGTGACAAGCCGAAATTTCTGCTGCGCCATGGGAACGGTCTCCACAAAGGTTGGGGGGCCAAACCATTCTAGCCCCGGCCCTTGGAGGCCGGCACCCCACCCGCGGCAAACCCAGCAACAAAACCCGGCGGATTAACGCCCTGCGCGGACGTCGGGAACCAGCGTGTCCACCACCTGCAAGGCCCGCTGCATATTGCCAGCCATGGAGCCATCGGTGTAGTAACGCCCTGCCACACCCAGCGCAGGCACACCCTCCACCTTGTAGGCGTTTTGCAACTGCGTGGCCTTGGTCACCTTGGTCACCACGGTGAAGGAGTTGTACTGCTGCACAAACTTGGCCTTGTCCACGCCCTGCTGGCCCACCCACTCCAGAATCGCCTCGCCGCTGGCAAGGTTCTTCTTTTCGACGTGGATGGCGGCGAACACTTTGGCGTGCAGTTTCTCGACCAGGCCCATGGCTTCGAGTGTGAAATACAGGCGCTGTTGCGGTACAAAACTGTCCTGAAACGCAACGGGGACACGACGCAACACCACATCTTTGGGCAACTTGGCGATCCAGGCCTGCAATGTGGGCTCAAACGCATTGCAATGCGGGCAGCTGTACCAAAAGAACTCCACCACCTCGATCTTGCCAGCCCCAGCTTCCACGGCAGCACGTGGGTCCAGCACCTGGTAATCGGTTCCTGCCTTGGGCTTGCTGGCCTGGGCGTGCACCGAAGTGCCCAGCAAAGTAGCCGAAGCCAAGGCTGCGCCAGTGGTCAGTTGCGTGAATTCGCGTCGTTTCATATCCATCTCACTGTGTAAAGGGGCTGGTGGGACAGGGCCCCACCGGGAAAGTTCCTGTAGAGCCCGCGCTCAGCGCTGCACCCGAACCAAAGCCGTGTCCATGCCGGACTTGTCCATTTTGTCTTTGGCCTTGTCGGCGTCTTCCTTCTTGTCAAAAGGCCCCACGCGCACCCGAAACACCGGACGACCGGACTGTTCACGTTCGGAAATCTTGGTCTCGATACCGCTCAGCGACAGCTTGGCACGGTGGCTCTCGGCATCCTCGGCCTTCTGGAAGGCGCCCACCTGCACAAAGTACACAAAGGCATCGGCCTCTGCGGGAGCCGCGGTCTTGGCCTTGGCCAGGTCACCCAGCGGATCGGCTGACACGGCGGGCTTGAGCTCAGCCTTGGCCTCTGGTTTGGTGGCCTTGGCATCCGGCTTGGCCTCCGTTTTCACCTCGGCCTTGGCTTTGGCTGCAGATGCAGCGGACGCCGGGGTGGTGGCCGGTGGCACGGCGGGAGCCGGGTTCTTGCCATACAGGATGGCATTGGGGTCCCAGTTTTTGTTCTTCTGGGCTTCGGCCTCGTTCTGGTCGGCGCTGCGGCTCTGGCTTTTGTTGATAAAGGGCACCGGTACCTTGGTGACGTAGACTGCCACGGCCAGCGCAGCACCCAGGCCGACGACCACGCCCACAATGAACCCCACAACGGTTCCGCCACGTTCAAACTTCATGTGCTGCTTTCTCTCTTAATCTCACATTTTTTGCGGGGCGCTCACGCCCAGCACGGCCAGGCCATTGTGCAATACGCGGGCGGTTGCGGCCACCAGCGCCAGACGCGCCAGCTTCACCGCCTCGTCATCCACCAGGATGCGCTCGGCGTCGTAATAGCTGTGGTAACTGGCGGCCAGCTCGCGCAGGTAGAAGGTCACGTCATGCGGAGCTTCGCCTTCGGCCGCAGCGCTCAGCATCTCGGGGTACTTGGCCAGTAGCAGCATGAGCGCCTGGGCTTGCGGGCTCTCCAGCGCCGACAGGTCCACGGCCTTGAGGCCGACCACATCACCACCCCAGCTGGCCAGCACCGAGCAAATGCGCGCATGGGCGTACTGCACGTAGTAGACCGGGTTGTCGTTGTTCTTGGCCACGGCCAGGTCCACGTCGAAGGTGTACTCGGTGTCGGGCTTGCGGCTCAGCAGGAAGAAACGCACCGCGTCCTTGCTGGTCCACTCGATCAGGTCGCGCAGCGTCACATAGCTGCCCGCGCGCTTGCTGATCTTGACCTCTTCACCACCGCGCACCACGCGCACCATGGTGTGCAGCACGTAGTCGGGGTAGCCCTGGGGGATGCCCACGTCGGCCGCCTGCAGGCCGGCGCGTACGCGGGCAATGGTGCCGTGGTGGTCGGTGCCCTGGATATTGACGACCTTAGTAAAGCCGCGCTCCCACTTGGCAATGTGGTAGGCCACGTCCGGCACAAAGTAGGTGAAGGTGCCATCCTTTTTGCGCATCACGCGGTCTTTGTCGTCCCCATAGTCCGTGCTCTTGAGCCACAGCGCGCCGTCCTGCTCGTAGGTCTTGCCGTTGCTCACTAACTTATTCACGGCCGCCTCCACGCGACCGCTGGTGTACAGGCTGGACTCCAGGTAATACTGGTCAAAGTGCAGGTTGAACGCCTGCAGGTCCTTGTCCTGCTCATTGCGCAGGTAGGCCACCGCAAATTGGCGGATGTTGTCGTAGTCGTCCACATCGCCATTGGCCGTGAACTCGCGGTCATCGGCCTTGATCGACGCCTTGGCCTTGAAGGCCTCGGCAATGTCGGCGATGTAGTCGCCGTTGTAGAAGGCCTTGCTTTCCGGGTTGTCCGGGTCGGTGGGCCAGCAGCTGTCGCCGGGCTTGAAGCCCTTGGCACGCAGTTGGGTGCTCTTCGTCAGGGTGTCGATCTGCACCCCCGCGTCGTTGTAATAGAACTCGCGGTGCACCGCGTAGCCCTGGGTACCGAACAGATTGCAAATGGCGTCGCCCAGCGCGGCTTGGCGGCCATGGCCCACGTGCAGGGGCCCGGTGGGGTTGGCCGAGACAAACTCGACCAGCACGCGCTGGCCATTGCGAGGCTGGTAGCCGTACTGCTCGCCCTGGCCCAGCACTTCGCGCACCACTTCTTGTTTGGCAGCGGGCTTGAGGCGGATATTGATGAAGCCGGGCCCGGCAATCTCAATGTCCTGCACCCACTGGGCGTAGACCGGCGTGGCCAACAGGTCGGCGCGCAGGGCTTCGGCCAGCTGGCGCGGGTTCATTTTCAAAGGCTTGGCCAGCTGCATGGCCGCAGTGGTGGCGAAATCGCCATGGGCCGCAACCTTGGGGGATTCAAAAGCGGCCTTGGCGGCCGAGCCGGGCGAGAGTTTTTCCAGGCAAGCGGCCAGCGCTTGCAAAAGATCGTGTTTGACGGTGAGCATGGACCGATTTTACGGGCCCCTCGGGAAAGCCCGGGGGTCAGGCCGTCAACGGCGCTGACATCTTTCCGTTATATGCTTGTAAGTGCTAGGGTTTTTTCTACAACGGCGGCATCGCTGCCATCTTTTGGATAGGACGACTGATGAAACAATTGATCTCCCTCGTGGCTTTGGGTCTGGCACTGGCCGTCGGAGGCGCACACGCCGCTGACGAAAAGGCCCCTACCGCCCAGCAGAACAAGATGAAGACCTGCAACGCCGATGCCAAAACCAAGGACATCAAAGGTGACGAGCGCAAGAAGTTCATGAGCGAATGCCTGAGCGCCAAACCCGCAGCGGCCGCCGCTGACGCCGGCACCAGCCAGCAAAACAAGATGAAGACCTGCAACGCCGACGCCAAGACCAAAGACCTCAAAGGCGACGATCGCAAGAAGTTCATGAGTGAGTGCCTGAGCGCCAAATAAGCGCCGCGCCCTCCGCCAAGCCCGCCACTGTGCGGGCTTTTTCATGCCTACTCGGCCGGCGCCAGGCGCTGACCAAAGGCGTCGGCCGGCTCGGGCCGGGCAAACCAGTACCCCTGCCCCTGCTCGCAACCCAGCGCGCGCAGTGCATCGCGGATGCGCTCCTCCTCAATGCCCTCGGCATGGGAGACCAGGCGCAGGCCCTTGGCCATTTGCACGATGGCGGCCACCATGGCGTGTTGTGGCTCGCTGTCGAGCATGCCTTTGACAAACGATTGGTCAATCTTGAGCTTGTGCACCGCAAAGCGCTGCAGGTAGCCCAAATTGGAGTAACCGGTGCCAAAATCGTCGATCGCGATCGACACCCCCTGCGCCTTGAGACGCTGCAGTGACACCACAAAACGCTCAGTGTCCTCAATCAGCGTCGATTCGGTGATCTCCAGCTCCAGACAGTGGCCTGGCAAGCCCGACTGGCGCAAAGCCGCTTCCACCACCTGCTCCACATTGCCCCGGCGGAACTGCACCGGCGACAGATTGACCGCCAGCACCAGCGGCGCCCCGGCCCGCTGCCACTGCGCCGCCTGCTGGCAGGCCTGCACCAGCACCCACTCGCCGATCTCCACAATCACGCCCGCTTTTTCGGCCGCAGCAATGAAGTGTCCCGGCATCAGCAAACCCTGCTCCGGGTGTTGCCAGCGAATCAGGGCCTCGGCCCCCACCAGCCGTCCCGTCTGGAGGTCAAACACGGGCTGGTAATGCAGCACAAATTCTTGGCGTGCCAGCGCCACACGCAAGCTGGCGACCAGCTGCAGGTTGTGCTGCAAGTCGGCTTGCATGGCCGCATCAAAAAAGCGAAAGGCATTGCGCCCCGACTCCTTGGCGCGGTACATGGCCACATCGGCCTGGCGCATCAGGGTTTCGTAGTCTCCGCCGTCATCGGGAAACAATGCAATGCCAATGGAGCAGGACGTGGACACCTCGGTGTCCTTGAGCGTGAAGGGCATCTCCATGCGTTGCAACACCTCGGCGGCCACCGCCGCCACGCTGTCAGCATGGCCCGCATCACACAGGCCAATGACAAACTCATCCCCTCCGTGGCGGGCCACGATGTCGGCCTGGCGCAGCGCCTGGTTCAGGCGCTGCGCCACTTGCCGGAGGAAGTCGTCCCCGGCAGCGTGGCCCAGCGAATCATTGATGACCTTGAAGTTGTCCAGGTCCACAAACAGCAAGGCCACGCGCAGGTTCTGGCGGTGCGCCAGCGCAAAGGCACGTTCCATCCGCTCACGACCCAGCCCCCGGTTGGCCAAACCGGTCAGGCCGTCATGTTGGGACAGGTAGGTGAGTTGCGCCTGCGACTCGCGGTAGCGCGCGATTTGCAACTGCAGATTCGCCAAGGCCTTCTGCAAGTCGTTCAGGATCAGCCAGATGGCCAAGCCGCTGACCACCAGAATCGTCAACACATCGCGCAACTGCTCGTCCGGCGGGCTCACATAGCCGGTACTGCGCCAGTGCAGCACCTCGGTGGCCAGATTCAGGAACACCAGGTAGACGACCATGCAGCCAAGCAGTGCAAAAAATGCGCGCGCCGTCACCAGCAAGCCGGCCATGATGAGCAAGGCCGGAAAGGACAGCAGCGCCACATCCTTGATGCCCTCGCTGACCCAGGTCAGCGCGCACACCAGCCCGGTCAGGGAAAACAGGAACAGCAGGTTGGCAAAGTTGACTCGGCCCAGACGGCTGAGCCACAGGCAGGCCAGCATGAGCGCCATGCCCGGCAACAAAAGCCACACGATGGCCCAGTTGCGCTCCAGCACGTACCCCGTCGTGGCCACCAGCAGGCCCGCAAACACCAGCCCCGAGATTTGTCGCAAGCGGCGTGTACGCGCCTGCACGATGGCATCAGGGTCCTGTGCAGCGGGCTCGTTCATGGAAGCGGAACTCCAAGCGTTGGCGTGGATTCATGCTAACGCAAAGCCCGCAAACCGTCACGCCTAAACGCCCAGCAGCACCCCGCAAAACACGGCCAAGCCCACCCAATGGTTGAGGCGAAAAGCCTTGAAGCAGCCCTCGCGTCCGCGGTCGGCAATCAGCGTGCCGTGCCACACCACCTGGGCGCCGGCTACCGCCACCCCCAGCCACCAGGCCCAGGGGCGCGTGAGTGCGGGCAGCACCAGCCAGGACCACAGGGCGAGGTAGACGACATAGAAGCCCAGCACCGCCGGCACATCCCAGCGCCCCAGCGTGATGGCCGAGGTCTTCATGCCGATCTTCAGGTCGTCATCGCGGTCCACCATGGCGTATTCGGTGTCGTAGGCCAGCACCCAGAACAGGTTGCCCACCAGCAGCGCCCAGGCCAGCACGGGCACGTCTCCTTTGACGGCGGCAAAGGCCATGGGAATGCCAAAACTGAAGGCCACGCCCAGCACCGCCTGCGGCATGGAGACATAACGTTTGGCATAGGGGTAGACCAGGGCCACGGCCAGCGCGGCAAACGACCAGGCGATGGCGGCGGCGTTGGTGGTCAGCACCAGCCCAAACGCGGCCAGCGCCAGCACCGCGCCCACCAGCAATGCCTCGCGCGTTCCGATGCGCCCGCTGGTCACCGGACGCTGGGCCGTGCGCTTGACGTGTTTGTCGAATTCACGGTCGGCCACATCGTTGACACAGCAGCCCGCGCTGCGCATCAGGATGGTGCCCAGCGTGAACACCACGATGAGGTGCCAACCGGGGAAACCACCCGCCGCCAGCCACAGTGCGCTGAGCGTGGGCCACAGCAGCAGCAGCCAGCCCGCGGGGCGGTTCCAGCGGATCAGGTCCAGGTAGAGCGAAAGCTTTGTAGAGAACAGGGACGGCACAGAATTACTATGAAATTAGGAGCTGCTTGCGCAATATCCACGGGGTCTAGAGGCCTATTTTGCTTAAAAATCAGGACAAACGGGTGACACCGGGCAGTTCGCAGCCGTAGACCGCGTTGCGCAGCGCGGCGATGGCCTCGTAGCGCGTGAAGCTGCGCCGCCACACCAGCACCACGCGGCGTGTGGGCGGGGGCAGGTTCTTGCCGTCCTGCACCGGCAGGTACTTCACAAACGGCTCCTCGCCCTTGCGCTTTTTGGGCTCCATGGCGTCTTTGGGCACGCTCAGGCGCGGCACCAGCGTGATGCCCATTCCCGCGGCCACCATGTGTTTGATGGTCTCCAGCGATGAGCCTTCAAAACTCTTGCGGATGCCCTCGGCGTCGCTGGAGAAACGCGCGAACTCGGGGCAGACCTCCAGCACATGGTCGCGGAAGCAGTGGCCGTTGCCCAAGAGCAGCATGGTTTCCTTCTTCAGCTCTTCGGTGGTCACGCTGTCCTGCTGGGCCAACACGTGGCTGGTCGGCACGGCGGCAAAAAACGGCTCGTCGTAGAGCGGGGCCAGTGCCAGCCCGGTGTCAGGAAAAGGCTCGGCCAGGATGGCGCAGTCGATCTCGCCGGTGCGCAGCATTTCCAGCAACTTGACGGTGAAGTTCTCCTGCAGCATCAGCGGCATCTGCGGGCTGTGGGTGATGACCTGGCGCACCAGGTCGGGCAGCAAATACGGGGCGATGGTGTAGATCACGCCCAGCTTGAGGGGGCCGGCCAGCGGGTCCTTGCCGCGCTTGGCAATGTCCTTGATGTTGGCGGCCTGCTCCAGCACGGCCTGCGCCTGGCGCACGATCTCTTCGCCCAGCGGCGTCACCGTCACCTCGTTGGCGCTGCGCTCAAACAGTTTGACGTCCAGCTCTTCTTCCAGCTTCTTCACCGCCACCGACAGCGTGGGCTGCGACACGAAGCAGGCGTCTGCCGCCTTGCCAAAGTGCCGCTCACGCGCCACGGCCACGATGTATTTGAGTTCGGTCAGGGTCATGGCGCTATTGTCCTCTCACCCGGCCCGTGGGTTCCACAATCACCAGCGCAATGCCGCACACCAAGAGGCCAGCCCCCAGCCAGAAGGCCATGTCGGGTGCCTCGGCAAAGACCAGCCAGCCCAAGGTGGGGCTGAACAGCAGCAGCGAGAAGCTGCCCGCCTCCACCGCCGAGGCATCGCCCGCGCGGTAGGCAAAAAAGTAACTCAGGTAAATACCGGCCGCCGCCACGCCCACCACCGGCAACAGCCACCACAAGGCTGGCGGCACGCTGGGCAGGCTGAAGCCGGAGAACACGCCAAAGGTCAGCCAGCAGGCCACCTGGCTCCAGGTCAGCACCGCCACCGGATGTTCCTGGCCCGAATACTTTTTCAGCACCACACCCAGCATGGACTCCATCAAGGCGCCGAACAGCGCCACCAGCGCCGCAGGGTGGAAGGCCTCGGCCCCGGGCTGCAAGATCACCAGCACCCCGCCAAACCCCACCAGCACCCCGCTCCAGCGCAACCAGTGGGGCTGCTCACCCAAAAGCCACACGCCCAGCGGCAGCATGAACAGTGAGCCCGTCATCAGGTAGGCACTGGCCTCGGCCAGCGGCAGGTGCGACACCGCGTAGGCCGCGCACCAGGCCGAAGTGACGATGAACCCCGCGCGCAGCAGGTGGATGCGCGGCTGGCGCGTGGCGATGATGCGCCCGCGCGTCCACGCCACCACCGGCGCCAGCATGGCCAGCACCACCGTGGCCTGCAAAAACAGCACCTGCTTGGGCGGGACACCGGTGGCCATCAGCCGCTTGTTGCAAGCGTCCAGCACGGCCCAACAGGCCATGGCCAGCACCACCAGCAGCACGCCGCGTGTGTTGCCGGCCAGTGCACGCCAGCGCGTTTGTAAAAGTGACAGCATGCGCACCCAGAGGAAAAAGCGGGCCACTATACCCGCCCTCGGCGGCCCCGCTCAGCCTGGCGAAATCTCGCCGTTGCGCAGTTTGTCGCAGAGGATTTCCAGGCGCTCCCTCCAGGCTCGGCGCACGTCCGAATGCGCCCCTTTGAAGAGGCGAAAGCTCTGCAGTTCGGGTTCCGCTTCGGACCAATAGTCGTCGCGCACCGCCACCTCCAGCTCCCCCGCCAGACTGGCGATCGTGGCCCCCAGCAAGGTGGTGTGGATGGTGTGCCGGTCCGCATGCAAAGTGATGCGCCCGCGTGGGTCCAGGTCGATGAACCAGTCGATCTTGCCGTCCTCGGTGTACCCCACATCGCTGGTGCCGCTGAACCCTGCGGCCTTGCGCCAAAGGGCAATCTGGGCGGCTGGCTCCAGATCCGGTTGCGGCGGTTGCTCTTCGGCTTTTTGTGCCCGGGCAAGGGCGCGTGCCTGGGCGGCGGCTTCGGCTTCCGCGCGCTGCTGGCGCAGCTGCATTTGCAAGCCGAGGTTGTGGTCCAGCTTCTCCACCCACACCCGGATCTGCCCCGCGAACTGCTGGAAATTGGCGGCCACAGGTTCGGGAACGCCCTCCAGGCGCAGCACATGGCGCTCACCACCGGTCTTTTCTGCCGCGGCAAAGGCGGTCTCGTCCGAAGCGCGAAACACCACGCTGCAAAGCCCCTTGGGCAGCGCAGGCTGCCCCGGCTCGGGAGGGGCCGCCCGTGTGACTTCAATGTGCAGCCCCGGCGCAGGCAGGGCGGCCGTCAGCGGCCCCCGCTGCTCTTGCCCGGCCCCGCCCGCCAGGGGCTCGCGGGTGTAATGTCCCATGCGGGTTTTCACCTGCACCTGCTGTGCTGCCCGCTGTACCTCCACGCTCCAGCCATTGGCCTCAAAACGCAGGCCACCGGGAATCGGGCCCGAGCGGGTCTTGAGCAGGCGGGCCTGCTGCTCCACATAGGCATAAAAACCCAGGACCGCAATCGCCACCGGCGTCAACAGGCCGGCAATCCACCACCAATGGTCATTCATGGGGCGCGTTCAGGACGTGTGGCAGCGGCGGCTGCGCAAGGAAAACAGGGGAAACCCACATGGCGGCGCTTTCTTCACAAGCTTTGTTTGCTATAAATTCAGGAGCTATTCGCGCACAAGGGACGGGCGCAAAACCCCATTTTGACCTCAAACTCCGGGCTTGCGGGCTGGCCCACCCCAGGAACACCCCGTGCCATGCTCAGGCTTTGAGGAATTCGGCCTTGCCGCCCAGCCAGCGCGCCACATGTTTGTGGGCCAGGTGCGGGTGGCGGTCCAGCAGCATGGGGGCTTCGGCCCGGGCCCACTCCAGCAGCGCCGTGTCGGTGGCCAGATCGGCAAAACGCAGCATGGCCTCGCCGCTCTGGCGGGCGCCCAGAAACTCCCCCGGCCCCCGAATCTCCAGGTCGCGCCGGGCGATCTCGAAGCCGTCATTCGTTTCCACCATGGCCTTGAGCCGCTCACGCGCGGCCTCGCCCAGGCGCGGGGCATCGCCCGTGGAGTACAGCAACACGCAGGCCGAAGCTGCGGCACCCCGCCCGACCCGGCCGCGCAACTGGTGCAACTGACTCAGGCCAAAACGCTCGGCATGTTCAATCACCATGAGCGAGGCATTGGGCACATCCACCCCCACCTCGATCACCGTGGTGCTGACCAGCACCGACATCAGCCCGGCGGTGAAGGCGCCCATGACGGCTTTTTTGTCGTCCGCATGCATGCGCGAGTGCAGCAGGCCAATCAGCACCGGCAGTCCCTCGGCAGGGTGTTGCTCCCGCGCTCCACCGCTGCGCGGGTCGCTGCCCCCCGAGGCCCGTTGCACACCCTGCAGCGCCTCGGCCAGGTCGGCATGGGTTTGGGTGGCGTTGCTCAGGTCCAGCGCCTCGCTTTCCTCAATCAGCGGGCACACCCAGTACACCTGCCGGCCCTCGGCAATCTGGCCGCGGATGCGCTCGATCACCTCGTCGCGCCGGTGCTCGTTCACCACCTTGGTGACGATGGGCGTGCGGCCCGGCGGCAATTCGTCCAGGGTGGACACGTCCAGGTCGGCGTAGTAGCTCATGGCCAAGGTGCGCGGAATCGGCGTCGCCGTCATCATGAGCAGATGGGGCTCCGCCCCCTTCTCCAGGTCGCCCTCGATCGCGGTCATCTTCTTGCGCAGCGCCAGGCGTTGGGCCACGCCGAAGCGGTGTTGCTCATCGATGATGGCCAGCGCCAGGTTCTTGAACTTGACCTTGTCCTGGATGATGGCGTGTGTGCCCACCACGAGCTGCGCCTCGCCGCTCTCGATCAGCGCCAGCATGGCGCGGCGCTCCTTGGTTTTTTGTGTGCCGGTGAGCCAGGCCGTGGTGATGCCCAGCGGCTCCAGCCACCCCAGCAGCTTGCGAAAGTGCTGCTCGGCCAAGATCTCGGTGGGGGCCATCAGCGCGCACTGCCACCCGGCATCCATGCAGATGGCCGCGGCCAACGCGGCCACCACCGTCTTGCCGGCGCCCACATCGCCCTGCAGCAAGCGGTGCATGGGAATGTGGCGCGCCATGTCCTTGGCTATTTCGGTACCCACCCGTTGCTGGGCGTTCGTCAAGCCAAACGGCAGGGCCGCCAGCAGGCGTGCGTGCAAGGTGCCCCCCTCCACCGCCTGGAGCTGCGGCGCCCGCAGTGCAGCCCGCTCGCGCCGGCTTTGCAGCTGGCTGATCTGCTGGGCCAGCAGTTCCTCGGCCTTGAGGCGCTGCCAGGCCGGGTGGCTGTGGTCCATCAGCGTGTCCAGCGACACATCGGGCGTGGGGTGGTGCAAAAACTGCAGCGCGTCGCGCAGTGTCCACAAGGGCTGGTGGCCAATTCCATGCCGGAGCACCTCGAGATCACCGGGGGCAAAGGTGTCGCTCAGGTCGGCCCGCGCCAGCCCCGAGAGCACCGCCTTGCGCAGGTAGGGCTGGGGCAGGCCGGCCACTGTGGGGTAGATGGGGGTGAGCGCCGTGGGCAGGCTGCCACCGGCGGCGCGAAACGTGGGGTGCAGCATGGTGCGGCCCAGAAAGCCGCCCTTGACCTCGCCGCGCACCCGGATGCGGTTGCCCACGGCCAGCGCCTTTTGCTGCGAGCCGTAGAAGCTGAAGAAGCGCAGCGTGCAGGTGTCCGAGCCGTCGTCCACCGTGACGATGAGCTGGCGGCGCGGGCGAAACGTGACCTCCTGGTGGGTGACGACCGCCTCGATCTGCGCCTGCTGGCCCTCGCGCACCTCGGCCAGTGGGACGATGCGGGTCTCGTCCTCGTAGCGCAGCGGCAAGTGCAGCGCCAGGTCGATGTCGCGCTTCAGGCCCAGTTTCTCCAGCGCTTTTTGCGCGGGGGATTTGGTGTCCCCTGCGCCGCCCGCCGCGCCTTCCTGGGCGGCGTCTTCGGTACGGCGGGCGGGTTTCTTGGGCATGGGACAATTCTGCCCTGTCTCTCCGCCCTTTTTTCAACCTTGGAACGGGCCTGTCCGGCCCTCAAGCAGCATGCACGCCTTCTTCCCCGGCACCGACCGTGCCTTCGCCCTGAGCGACTTTGATTTCGAACTCCCAGACGCCCTGATTGCGCAGCACCCGGCCCCCGAACGCTCGGGCTCCCGCCTGCTCGATGGCACCGGCGCCACCCCGGTGGACCGCAGCTTCAAAGACCTGCCCAGCCTGCTGCGCGCCGGGGACCTGATGGTCTTCAACGACACCAAGGTCATCAACGCGCGCCTGTTTGGCGAAAAGGCCACCGGCGGCAAGGTGGAGCTGCTGATTGAGCGCGTGCTGGGCGGCAACCAGGTGGCGGCCCACATGCGGGTGAGCAAAAAACCCGAAGTGGGCGCCACGATCAAGATGACGTGCGCACCCGGCCAGGAAGACGGCCTCTGCGCCACCCTGCTGGGCCGCTGGCCGAATGTGGATGGCCCCATCTACCGCTTTGTACTGAGCAACGACCGTGGCGACGACCCGTACACGCTGATGGAACGCCACGGCCACGTGCCGCTGCCCCCCTACATCACGCACAGCGACTCCCCCGAAGACGTGCAGCGTTACCAGACCGTGTTTGCCAAACACCCTGGCGCCGTGGCAGCGCCCACTGCGGCGCTGCACTTTGACGAAGCGCTGTTTGCGCAACTCGACGCCATGGGAGTGCAGCGCGCGCATGTGACGCTGCATGTGGGTGCGGGCACTTTCCAGCCCGTCAAAACCGAAAACCTGGCCGAGCACCAGATGCACAGCGAGTGGTACAACGTGCCGCCCGAAACCCAGGCGGCCATTGCCGCTTGCCAGGCGCGCGGCGGCCGCGTGGTGGCCGTGGGCACCACCAGCGTGCGCACGCTGGAGAGCTGGGCCCAATCCGGCGTCGCCAGTGGCGACACCAACATCTTCATTACGCCGGGCTTTGCGTTCAAGTTGGTGGACGTGCTGGTGACCAACTTCCACCTGCCCAAGAGCAGCCTGATGATGCTGGTAAGCGCCTTCACGGGCTACGACCATGTGATGGGCCTCTACCGCGAGGCCATCGCCCGCGGCTACCGCTTCTTCAGCTATGGCGATGCCATGCTGCTGCAGCGGCGATAGGCCCCCACGCTCCGAGAAGCGTGGGGCGGCCCGGCGCAAAATTTCCCAAGCTGATCAGCGCAGGCCCGGCAGGCTGCCAAGGCGCAAGAATTGCGTCTCGCCGTTGGAGCCGTCTACGCCGTCGTTGTCGGTGATCGCAAAGGCCTGGCCGGCGCGGTCCACTGCGAAGCTCTCCACCTTGTCCAGCACATAACCGTGGGGCTGTTGCAGGTCGGGCACCAGGTTGCGCAGCAGGCGCTTGGTGACTACCGGCACGTTGGCGTCGCCCGGTGCCGCTGCAGCCAGGCCCGCCACCGAGAAGGTGTGCAGGGTCTTGAGAGACTGGTCGCCAAACTGGTTGTCGCGCTCGACCACCACAAAGGTATCGGGCCCCACGGCAGTGATTTCAGACAGACCCACCCAGCCACCTTCGGCCTTGGTGGTCTCCAGCGGGTAGTGCAGCACGCCCCAGGTTTTGGTGGCAGGGCTGTAACGCAAGATCTTGGTGACCCCCTTGGGGTCATCCTTCCACGCGCGCTGCACGGCCAGCCACACCACTTCCTGGTCGCCGGTGCCGGTGGTGGTCACCCCTTCGAACCCAAAACGGGTCGCATGCCGCGCCAGCGCTTCGGGCAGCGCAATCTCCTCTTGCACTTCGGCCTTGGCATTCAGGCGCAGCAGCAGGTTGCGCAGGGGCGCAGGTTTCTTGTCGGGGTCGCCCTCCGAGGCCAGCCAGAAGCCGCCATCGGCCCGCTGGACAATGCCCTCACCGTCGTAGCCCACGGGCTTTCCATCTTTGGTAACGGTCATGGCGTTGGAGATCAACGCTGGAGTGAAGTTGGTGTCAATCTGCAGGATGCGGGTGGTGGCGTACACGCTGTCGGTCACGGCAAACAGACGCCCGGCCTGCGTGCGGTCGGCGGCGGTGCCCGAGATGGCGCCCCAGGGAATGGGCGGGCCGGCGGGCGAGTCGCTGGACATCAAGGTGGGATACGCAGGCACCGCAGCGCCGCGCTGGTAAATCATCACGCTGGCGCGGGCGGCACCATCGTTTTCGCTGGCCACCACCAGCAGGCCGCGCCGGGGAATGGCGACCAGGCCCTCGGGGCCACTGCCGGCGGGCAGGGCCTGCAGGTACTCGGGCGCTTTGCCAGCGCCCCGGTCGCGCCAGACGGTCACCAGCGAGGAGCGTTCGGAGCCGACAAAAATCAGGGTGTCTTTGCCAAACACCCCCACCTCCACCCCTTCGGGCTCGTTGCCCTTGGCGGCCGAGCGGCCTTCGGGGTAGTGGCCCAGGCGCATGGCCTCGTGGTCCAGAAAGTTGCCGCTGTCCCACTCCCCTTTGCCATCGGTGTTGAAGATGGAGATGCTGCGTGAGCCGCCCTTGTAGTCGCCCTCATTGGCGGTCACAAAGCGGGTGTTGTCCAGCCAGGCCACGGCATCGGGCTCGCGCAGCAGGCCTTTGGCGGACTCGCTGGGGTTGATGGTGCCGTCGCGGGTGCGGTCTATGTCTTTCAGGTCCACAGCACCGGCCGAGAAATGCTTGATGACCTGGCGCTTGGCCACGTCGATCAGCACGATGTGGTTGTTCTCCTGCAGGGTCACCACGGCAATGCCTTGGGCGTTGACCTTGACCAGCTCGGGCTCGGCATCGTCCGGGGCAATGTCGGCCAGGCCATTCAGGGCCACGGGGTGGGAGCGGGTGCAATCGGGCAGGCCGGCCGCGCTCAAGGGCACGATGGTCAGGTTGCCACCGGGCAGCTGGGGGATGGCACCTTTGTTGAACTTCTCGTCCCGCTCGTTTTCCATCACGATGACGGCGTGGCGCGCGCCTGGGTCCAGGGCGATGGAGTCCGGCTGGCCAAACAGCGGGCAGGTGCCCAGTGCCTTGCGGCTGGCCAGGTCAAACACCGCGAGGTGCCCGGTGGGCTGCGCAAAGTCTTTGGTGGAGTTGACCGCAGCCAGTACCTTGCCATGGGCGATAGTCACCGAGGTGGGCTCACCCTCCACCGGCAAGAACCCGGCGGGTTGGGGCTGGGCGGGGTTGCGGATGTCGATCAGGCCAATGCCCATTTGCTCGCCATCGGTGTAGGCCAGTGTCATGCCGTCGGCACTGACCGCCACGATTTCGGCCACCGACTTTTTGCTCACCGCACGACCGGTGGGCACATTGCGGTGGGCCTCAAAGGTGGCCACGCGGTTGAAATAGGGGCCCGCGGCAGGCGCTTGGGCGGCCACGCCCGCGCAGGCCAGCAGGGCCAAGGCGGACACGAGGGGAGATAAAGACGGCATGGGAACTCGCATTCAAGGAACAGCAGGGCGGTCAGGCAGGGCAGCGGCAGTGCGCGCCAGCGGCGACGGTAGCGCCCGGCCATGACAGCGCTGTGACACCGCCAGCGCCCGTGCGTGCGGGCGGGCCCCATGCCAGGTGCGGCTGGGTTTCTACTGAGGATTTCGGAACCGGCACGCGGTGTTTTTCCGCTAAGGTGGGGGCATGGCGGATATCCAAGACCTTATGCACCAGGCGCCGCCCAGTTTGGCGCAGTACCGCCGCCAACGTGCCGCAGCCGACCTGTACCAGCGCGCGCTGCCTGGCAGCATTTTTTACGGCATTGCAATGGCCATCACCGCCTGGGTGGGCGGCTATTTCCCAGCGTACGGCGGCTATATGGCCGCGGCATTTGCCCTGTATGGTGTGCTCTGGTACCTGCGCTGGGTCCACACGCCACCACAAGACAGCAGCGACGCGCAGGCCTCCAACACCTGGTGGTGGCGCCACTGGGCCCTGGTCAATGTGGGCTGTGTGCTTTGGTGCCTGTTCTTCCTGGCCGTGGGCCACCTGGAGCAGGGCCTGAGCACGGCCTTTCTGGTGGCTGCAATGTCCACCATCGCCTTCAGCTCAGCAGGGTGTGAAACCTACTCGCTACACCGGCGCCGGGCGCTGTGGGTGGTGGTGCTTTTGCAGGTGCCGGCGCTGCTGTACTTTGCAGTGGCGGTGCCCGCCTTGTGGCCGGTGTGTGCGGTGCTGGCCGTGAACTTCGTCTACCAGCTCACCCACATCCGACGCCGCGCGACCGAATACGACACCCAAATGGCCATCGAACATGCCCTGCTCACCAGCCGCACCGAGGTGGAACGCCTTTCGCGGCTGGACGCGCTGACAGGCCTGGCCAACCGGCGCGAGTACGACAACACCTTTCGCACGCACTGGCGGCTGGCAGCACGCCAGCAAGGGAAGCTGGCGCTGATGGTGATGGACCTGGACCACTTCAAACGCATCAACGACACCTATGGTCACCTGGCCGGCGACGCCTGCCTGCAGCAAGCCGCACGGCTGATGGGCGGCTTGTTCAAACGCTCCAGTGACATGGTGGCCCGTATCGGCGGCGAAGAGTTTGCCGTGCTGCTGCCGGACACCAGCGCCGAAGAAGCCATGCAACTGGCGCAAACCCTGTGCCGGACCCTGGCCGAGACGCCAGTGCAGTGGGACGAACACCGGATTCCGGTGACGGCCAGCATTGGTGTGGACTGCATGCGCTGGGACCTGGACCTGACGCCGCAAGCCAGCTTCAGCCGCATCGATTCAGCCTGCTACACCGCCAAAGCCAGAGGCCGCAATCGGGTGGTGCAGGCCTGAGGCGCTCTGACGGGCCATCACGGACAATAGGGCCATGCTGAAATTTGAACTTTTGAACAACGACCCCGCCAGCGCCGACGGCAGCTACCTGGGCTCGCACGCCCGCCGCGGCCGCCTCACGCTGAACCACGGCGTGGTCGAAACCCCCATCTTCATGCCCGTGGGCACCTACGGCACCGTCAAGGGCGTGATGCCGCAAAGCCTGAAAGACATGAACGCCCAGATCATCCTGGGCAACACCTTCCACCTGTGGATGCGCCCGGGTCTGGATGTGGTGGAAAAATTTGGCGGCCTGCACCAGTTCGAAAAATGGGACAAACCCATCCTCACCGACTCGGGTGGCTTCCAGGTCTGGTCTTTGGGCGAGATGCGCAAGATCAGCGAGGAAGGCGTGAAGTTCGCCTCGCCTGTCAACGGTGACAAGCTGTTCCTCACGCCCGAGATCAGCATGCAGATCCAGACCACGCTGAACTCCGACATCGTGATGCAGTTTGACGAGTGCACCCCCTACCTGTCGGTGGAGCCCAAGACCAAAGGCCAGATCACCACCGAACGCGAAGCGCGCAGCTCCATGGAGCTGAGCCTGCGCTGGGCCAAACGTTGCCAGGACGAGTTTGCGCGCCTGAACAACCCCAATGCGCTCTTCGGCATCGTGCAAGGCGGCATGTTCGAGCACCTGCGCGACGAATCGCTGGCCGGGCTGGAGGCACTGGACTTTCCCGGCATCGCCGTGGGCGGCCTGTCGGTCGGCGAGCCCAAGGAAGACATGATGCGGGTGCTCAAGCACATCGGCCCCAAGCTGCCCAAGCACAAGCCGCATTACCTGATGGGCGTGGGCACGCCGGAAGACCTGATTGCCGGCGTGCAAAACGGCATCGACATGTTCGACTGCGTGATGCCCACGCGCAACGCGCGCAACGGCACGCTGTTCAGCCGCTACGGCGATCTGAAGATCCGCAATGCGCGCCACAAGAGCGACGAGCAACCGCTGGACGTGACCTGCACCTGCTACGCCTGCGCCGGCACCGGCGGCGTTGCTTGGGCCGACGGCGGACGCGATGGCTTTAGCCGCGCCTACCTGCACCACCTGGACCGCTGCGGCGAGATGCTGGGCCCCATGCTGGCCAGCGTGCACAACCTGCACTACTACCTGAACCTGATGCAGGAAATCCGCGACGCGCTGGATGCCGGCCGCTTTGGCGCCTTCATCCAGCAGTTCCACACCGACCGGGCACGCGGCGTCTAGGCCCACCCTGCCAGCGCCAACACAACGGGGCCTTCAGGCCCCGTTGTTTTTTGCTATTTAATTTATAGCTGCTCGCGCAATATCCACGGGCGCAAAAGCGCTATTTGGCTTAAAAAGTTTCCCAATCGTCGTCTCCTCCGGCTGGGGTGACTTTGGTGTTGGTCTTGGGCGCTGCCACCGCCAATACGGCTGGGCCCCCCACGGGCTTGGGCGCAGGCTTGGACGCGGCGATCACCGGTTTGGCCGCGGGGCGCGCTGGCGCCGGCTTGAGGGCCACAGCAGATGGGCTCTCGGGTTTGCCGGCCTGTGGTTTCGGTGCGTGGCTGGCCCCGTGGTCTGCCGCCGACAGCTTGAACACCGCCACCACCTGCACCAGGTCGCTGGCCTGGCTCTTCAGGCTGCTGGCGGCTGCTGCCATCTCTTCCACCAATGCCGCGTTCTGCTGTGTGGCTTGGTCCATCTGCGTCACCGCTTCACCCACTTGCGCCACGCCGCTGCTTTGTTC
>MGPB01000021.1 GCA_001795455.1 Curvibacter sp. GWA2_63_95
TCGCTCCAATCCGACAGCAATTTGAGGTGCTGCGGGTTTATTAATCCGCAAGCAAGCCCACGCCAAATTGGCTGAGGTCAGCAGACGTGCCTGGAGGCCAGACTTCGGCTGTGGGACCTTACTGGAAATACACAATGGGCCAGAAGCGGGCAATGGCGAGTGACCGCTTTATGGAATCCTGATGCCGGCCGTCAAGGCGTCATCTCATTCCAAGCAAGCGTCAGAGTTGGACAAGAAGCCGACTATCCCGTCAAGGCCAAAGTCTCCAAGGTTAGTAGCCAAGAAGACGTAACAACGGATGCCTTCGGAGACCTGACCACTTATTGAGACGCCCTTCGGTTCACACGATTCCTGCCAATCACATTGGACAAGAATGCCATTGGGCGGTGGGCCCGCATAGCCCACTGGCAGATACAAACGCCGTTAGTAATCACGGTGCCAACTTTTCAAGGCATTCTTGGTTGGACAAACCAGTTGACGGAAGGTTGCCCTGATGCGCTTACCCTGCTTGATGTAGAGCTGGGCTGCTCGAATCCAGTCTTCATTGGAATATGCACTTCATACGAATACATGAACTACCTCCATGTAGTCCAAGTTATTGTCCGCCCCCTCCTTGGATCAGTTTTCAACGGGAATCAACACTAGATCGTCTCCGCAGACTCTACATCCTCGTTCGTAATACGTGCGGCCTCAATGGCAGGAAGGTTTGTCTGAGCCCACAAAGTAAGGGCGCTCAATGGCTCGATAAGCGAGCGGCCAACTTCAGTGAGTTGATATTCAACTTTGGGCGGCACAGTCGGATAAACGGTTCGTTTTACCAAGCCGTCCTGCTCAAGACCACGGAGTGTCAACGTCAACATTCGATGCGAAACACCATCAATTAGGCGCATCAATGCGTTGAACCGCACAGGCCCTTTCGAGAGTGCTCCAACCACCATGACGGTCCACTTGTCCCCAATCCGATCCAACACCCTACCCAGAGCCTTGCATCGTGCATGGTCGTCGTGCAAGTCCACCGGCTCCGCCTCATCGCCTATTTGCGTGCATGTCGTTGCTGTCAAGCGATTCCCCTTGGATAGGAACATTTTTGTTCGTTAAGTACTTTGATGTTCATTCTTGCAAATTTATCTGTTGACGCGCATATTTGCAAGAACATTTTGTTCCTAACGATAGAAAGGTAATTGCATGAAAATCGGCATTAGTGGTGCGAGTGGCCAGCTCGGCCAAGAAGTCTTATCCCAGCTTGTGCAGCGCGGCACACAGCACAGCCTGATAGGCATCTCTCGCTCGCCGCAGATCGGCGGTACCAAGTTCGAGGGGCGATTCGGCGACTACAACAAGCCGGACTCGCTCGCCAAAGCCTACGAAGGCTTGGACCGCCTACTCGTCATCCCGAGTGCGGACCTTGCCCCCGGCGTACGCGGGAGCCAACTCAGAGTCGCCATCAACGCAGCCAAGCAAGCTGGAGTCGCGCATGTCTTCTTGATCTCGGCAGCAGGCACGCACGAGGCAGCCCCTCCGTCCATCTTTAATCGCTATACCTACCAGCCGGTGGTCACGCGAGACGACCCCGCCCAATTGCTGGCCGGTGGGAACATCGTGCTTAGTGCCACCCAGATCAACAACCAGCAAAGCAAAATCGTTGCCGGGGGCAACATCACGGCCACGGCGGCAGCCATTGACAACCAATCAGTAGTCTCGCAACAGCGCGTGCGCGATGTCGGGACCCAATGGAGTTGGGGCGTGACTGGCGGACATGATGACTGCTACCCCTGCCACTGGGTGCTCGACTGGGGATATGTTGCCAGTGGCTACGACACCACGGCTTACACCACGATGCCCGTGGCCAGTGGAGTATCGGGTAACAACCGCTCGACCAGTACCACCCAGGCACGCAGTACGGCCACAGTGCCGACGAATCCCGCAACCAGTGGCGTTCTCAATAGCGCGCTGTTCCGCAATACCAGCAACCCAGCAGCCAATTACCTCATCGAGACCGACCCGCGCTTTGCGAGTTACAAAACCTGGCTGAGTTCGGACTACATGCTTACCAGCTTGGCAATAGATCCGGCACTAACCCAAAAGCGCCTAGGCGACGGCTTTTACGAGCAGCGCCTCATTAATGAACAAGTGGCCCAGCTCACTGGCCGCCGTTTCCTTGCCAACTACACCAGCGAAGAGCAGCAGTATCAGGCACTGATGAATGCAGGAGTCACATATGCGCAAAGCCACAACCTGCGACCCGGCATTGCACTGACAGCAGAACAGGTCAGCCGGCTCACCAGTGACGTCGTCTGGCTGGTGGAGAAAGACGTCACCCTGCCCGATGGCTCCACCCAGCGCGCCCTGGTGCCGCAGGTGTATGCCATCGTGCGTGATGGCGACTTGAGTAACACAGGATCCCTCTTCTCGGGCAAGAGCGTTCAACTCGCAGCCAGTGGCGACATTACCAACAGCGGCATCTTCAGCGCCCAGCAGCTGGACCTGAAAGCCGCCAACCTGAATAACAACGCCGGTACCGTGACAGGCCAGCAAGTCAGCATAGCCACCACCCAGGACATCAACAACAAGGGTGGCACGCTCAGCGCAAAAAGCAGCCTGTCAATGGTGGCGGGGCGCGATATCAACAACATCACTAGGATCCAGGCAGCCAGCGGGGCCAACAAAACGACCCTGGACCGCCAGGCTGTGATTGCTGTCACAGGTGGGGTCAACCAAAGCGATGGTCAGCTCACCATGGTGGCCGCAGGCGACATCAACCTCACGGCCAGCCAAGTTAGCAGTGCCAGAGCCGCTACGCTGCGCGCCGGGGGTAACGTGAATATGCAGGCAGTAACCACCAGCGAGGTGTTCCACAACGAATCGCATGGCGAAGCGGAGTTCCGCCAGCATCTGGAGCAAAGCAGCCAGACGGGTAGCACCATCCAGGCCAAGGGAAACCTAGCTGTCAGTGCCAGACAAGATATCTCGGCAACGGCGGCCACTATCCAGTCGGATGCCAATGTCACGCTGCAGGCGGGTAACAACGTGCTCCTCCTTGCCGGTCAAAACACCAGCTCCAGCGACCTGAGCTGGACCGCCACCAACAAAGGGCTCTTCTCCAGCTCCGTCACCGAAGAACGTCGCACCGAGAGCAGCACCCAGGCCGTTGCCAGCAACGTAGGCGGCAACAACGTTAAGGCGCTTAGAACAGGCCGCGTTGAAAGCTGGGTAGTCACAATCCGGCCAGATGGCTCAACTGCAGTCGAAGTGCTGGATGCGTTTGGCAAGGCTAAGCCCATCAATGACTCGAAAGTGATAATCCCCAATTTGAAGTTGTCAGGAGCTCGCAAATGATCCGCGCACCACAAGGCGATAGTTCCTATTGGAGTGATCGAGTCAAAAAATTTCAAGCCACCGTAATCGAACACACTGAGCTAACGAAGTCGCCTTCGCAGAACCCCACCTATGAGCCCCAATTCCAATACAACTTAACAGGCTACTATGCGCGCTTGATTCTGTTGCGGTACTCCTCAGGGGGGGCCGTTTCTGACCTATCCCAGCACTTCCCCGGCCTGCTAGACGCGTGGGAACACTCCAATCGCCTGAGCGATGAGGTCTGCAAGGAACACCATTTGCAGACCTGTCGCGACTGGGACTTCTCGCTCTCCAACCTGAACCACTACAACTGGTGCTTCTGGCTGGTGGGTTTGGCGCTGTCATTGGAAATCCCCAACGACCAATGGCAGCGTTTGCTGGCCTTGATAGGTGGCGACGGCGAAGATGTGTTGCTTGACCGAGTGATTGCCAGTCGCTCGCCAGAACGAAGAATCGGCACATCTTTGCTGCATGCAAAACCCTATGCCCGCTTGCTCAGGGCCGTCGATGCGCCCAAGGATCAACAGGCCACACTATTGCGCGACTTCGTGGAACATTGGTACGCTGAACTCAAACGCCCCGCGCCGAAGAACAAGAAAGCACCCTCCGTAGAACCCTTCTGGTACATCTACGGCGACCCGGAGAAAAACCCCTTGGAAATGGGAAGCTACTTTGGCCGCTGGTGCATCGAAGCTGTTGCGGCGGTCAAAGCCTTTGGGTTGGATGACAGCCTGTGCCTTGGCCATGAACACTACCCCGGCGACCTGCTGCGACCCAATGGGCCCAGCACCCATCCTTTGCGGGAAGAACCCAAGCAAGGACTGTTTGCCAGACTCTTTGGTAGGAAACCCGGATGAACCCCAGCGCCCACCGCCTCATCTTCAACGCCGCCCGAGGTTGCGTGATTGTGGTGGCAGAGACCAGCCGCAGCAGAGGCAAGTTAGGCGCAGTCGGCACACCCTGAAGCACCTGCACCCAATCTGCAAGCTGCGCTCGCTGTACTGCAATTTAGGTATCAAATCGACCTGCAGCCCCTTTAGATATTGCGCGAGCAGCTATTAATTCAATAGCAATCACCGCCAGCAACACCCTCACCGTCAAGAGCGGAGCCGACACTACCCTGGCAGGCGCACAGCTCGCCGCCGACCAAGTCAAGATGGAAGTAGGCACCAGTGGCACGGGCAAGCTCAACATCCAAACCCTGCAAGACAGCAGCACCTACAGCAGCGAACAAAGCAGCTCCGGCTTCAGCGTGAGCGTGTGCCTGCCGCCTCTGTGCGTGGGCGGCGTGCCGGTGACAGGCAGCATCCAGCAAAGCGAGCAAGCCTTCAACCACAACCAGTCCAGGTTTTACGCCGCACCCCCAGTGGATCAGTTTTCAACGGAAATCAACACTGCGAGAAAATTTCTAGGCATAAACCCTTGCCTCAACATTCAAGCGATTTCTCTTGTGCGCTGGCAAGCAATCGACTCCATTTGAGCCAAACGGCACAGTTATGCTCCCAATCGCGGCACAGTTATGGTTCCAGTGACAACTCACCCCCCCGCAATTTGCGCCTCGCCCCCATTGGGGGCCCGAACACATCCCGGCGTCACTAGGGCGTTGTCAGTGCGCTGACGGAGGCGTCTAACTGCAGCCAGCGCAGGGCGGCGTTGCGCAGGTCGTCTGGCTGGCCGGTGCTGAGGAATTGGGTGGCTGGCTGGTCTGCTGTTGC
The DNA here is from genome assembly GCA_001795455.1 of Curvibacter sp. GWA2_63_95. Taxonomy (GTDB): domain Bacteria; phylum Pseudomonadota; class Gammaproteobacteria; order Burkholderiales; family Burkholderiaceae_C; genus Allorhodoferax. The sequence continues at coordinate 5,073 of MGPB01000021.1, forward strand.
GGGCGCCAGCAGACTGGCGGCTTCCAGCAGGCGCCGGGTTTGGCGGGCCACCGGGGTGCCACCCTCCAGCAGGGTGACCTGCCCGCCAATGGATTTACGCAACACGCCTTCCACAAAGGGGTAGTGTGTGCAGCCCAGTACCAATGTATCTATGGCCTCGGAATTTAAGCCAAATTGGCCCATAGCCCCCGTGTACTCTGCGCAGAGTGCTTCTATTTTTGTAGCGTCGTTGCGTTCGATGGCAATCGCCAGGCCGTCGCAGGGCTGCAGCACAAAGGTGGCTTGTCCGTGCAGGGAGGCCAGCAGGGCCTGAAATTTCTCACTTTGCAGCGTGCCACGTGTGGCCATCACGCCGACGGTCTTGCTCTGGCTGGCCGCCGCGGCGGGCTTGAGCGCGGGTTCGATGCCCACAAGGGGAATGGCCGGGTAGGCGGCGCGCAGGCTTTTGATAGCGGCGGCTGTGGCCGTGTTGCAGGCCACTACCAGCGCCTTGATACGGTGCTCACTCAGCAGGTAGTTGGTGATGGCGTGTGAGCGGGTGGTGACGTGGTCGTCATCCCGCTCGCCATAGGGGGCGTGGCCGCTATCGGCCACATAAACAAAGCGCTCGTGCGGCAGCTCGGCGCGCAGTGCGCGCAGCACGCTCAAGCCGCCCACGCCGCTGTCAAACACCCCAATGGGGCGCGAGGCAGCGGGCATTGCCGTAGTTGGCACCAAGGGCTTAGCGCGAAGTAACGGGAATGCTCTTGAATTCGCCCGTGGCGATCTTCTTTTGCCATTCGGCCGGGCCGGTGATGTGGGCGCTGGTGCCGCCCGAATCCACGGCCACGGTCACGGGCATGTCGACCACATCGAATTCGTAGATTGCTTCCATGCCCAGGTCTTCAAAGCCCACGACCTTGGCGGCCTTGATCGCTTTGGAGACGAGGTAGGCGGCTCCGCCCACGGCCATCAGGTAAGCACTCTTGTGTTTCTTGATGGCTTCGATGGCCACCGGGCCGCGCTCGGCCTTGCCGACCATGGAGATCAGGCCGGTCTGGGCCAGCATCATTTCGGTAAAGCCGTCCATGCGGGTGGCCGTGGTGGGGCCGGCGGGCCCTACTGCCTCGCCCTTGATCGGGTCGACCGGGCCCACGTAGTAGATGACACGGTTGGTGAAGTCCACCGGCAGCTTCTCGCCCTTGGCCAGCATTTGCTGGATGCGCTTGTGCGCCGCATCGCGGCCGGTCAGCATCTTGCCGTTCAAGAGCAGGGTCTGGCCGGGTTTCCAGCTCGCCACTTCGTCCTTGGTCAGCGTGTTCAGGTCCACGCGTTTGCTCAGTTCGGTGTTGGGGGTCCAGTTGACGTTGGGCCACAGGTCCAGCGACGGTGGGGTCAGGTAAACCGGGCCGCTGCCGTCCATCACAAAGTGGGCGTGGCGGGTGGCCGCGCAGTTGGGGATCATGGCAATGGGTTTGCTGGCCGCATGGGTGGGGTACATCTTGATTTTGACGTCCAGCACCGTGGTCAGGCCGCCCAGGCCTTGGGCACCAATGCCCAGGGCGTTGACCTTTTCAAACAGTTCCAGGCGCAATTCTTCGACCTTGTCCAGCGCGGCGCCGGAGGCCTGCTTGGCCTGTAGCTCGTACATGTCCAGGTCGTCCATCAGGCTTTCCTTGGCCATCAGCACGGCTTTCTCGGCCGTGCCGCCAATGCCGATGCCCAGCATGCCGGGCGGGCACCAGCCCGCGCCCATGGTGGGCACGGTTTTCAAGACCCAGTCCACCACGCTGTCGCCGGGGTTGAGCATGTACATCTTGCTCTTGTTCTCGGAACCGCCGCCCTTGGCAGCCACGGTCACTTCCACGGTGTTGCCGGGCACGATTTCGGTGAAGATGACCGCGGGCGTGTTGTCCTTGGTGTTCTTGCGCAGGAATTCGGGGTCAGCGACGACCGAGGCGCGCAGCGTGTTGTCGGGGTGGTTGTAGCCCTGGCGCACACCTTCGTTGATGGCGTCGTCCAGGCTGCCGGTGAAGCCTTCCCAGCGCACGTCCATGCCCACCTTCAGGAACACGTTGACGATGCCGGTGTCCTGGCAGATCGGGCGATGGCCGGTGGCGCTCATCTTGCTGTTGGTCAGGATCTGCGCGATGGCGTCCTTGGCGGCAGCGCTTTGCTCACGCTCGTAGGCGCGGGCCAGGTGGGCGATGTAGTCGGCGGGGTGGTAGTAGCTGATGTACTGCAGCGCAGCAGAGATGGATTCGATCAGGTCGGCTTGGCGGATGGAGGTCGTCATGGCGTTGGGCGGTGAGGGCAATCCCCTTGGGCGGGGTATTGCTTTGATTGAGGGCTATGCTGAAAATCTTCCAACCGCTATTTTGACAGGTCAGCCCCTGCCGAGCCTTCCATGCGCCTTACAAGCACCACCCGCACCGAGCGGGACACCTTTGGGCCGATTGAAGTGTCCGCCGACCGGCTGTGGGGCGCGCAAACCCAGCGCTCGTTGCAGAACTTCGACATTTCGGGTGAACGCCAGCCTGTCGAGATCATCCGCGCGCTGGCGCAGACCAAACGCAGTGCGGCGCGGGTCAACCATGCGCTGGGTCTGCAGGACGCCAAAAAGACCCAGGCCATCGTGACCGCGGCGGATGAGGTGATTGCCGGTCAGCACCCGGATGAATTTCCGTTGGTGGTCTGGCAAACCGGCTCCGGTACGCAAACCAATATGAATGTGAACGAGGTGTTGGCCAACCGCGCCAGTGAGCTGCTGGGCGGCGCGCGTGGGGACGGGCGGCTGGTGCACCCGAATGACGATGTGAACCGCAGCCAGTCCAGCAACGATGTGTACCCCACGGCCATGCATGTGGCGGCGGTGGAGGCCATCACGCACCAGCTGTTGCCCGCCATCGCCACGCTGCGCGCGACGCTGGCGCAGAAGTCGGCCGAGTTCGATGGCATCGTCAAGATTGGCCGCACCCACTTGCAGGACGCCACGCCGCTGACCTTGGGTCAGGAATTCTCGGGCTATGTGGCCCAGCTCACCCATGGCGAGGCCCATGTGCGCGCCGCGCTGCCGCACCTGTGCGAGCTGGCGCTGGGTGGCACGGCTGTGGGGACGGGCTTGAATGCTCCCCAGGGCTATGCGGAGCAGGTGGCTGCGGAGTTGGCCACACTCACCGGCTTGCCGTTTGTCACTGCACCCAACAAGTTTGAGGCGCTGGCCAGCATGGATGCGCTGGTGCATGCGCATGGCGCACTCAAGACGCTGGCGGCCAGTCTCATGAAAATCGCCAACGACGTGCGCTGGCTGGCCAGCGGCCCGCGCAGCGGCATTGGCGAGCTGAGCATTCCCGAGAACGAGCCCGGCTCCAGCATCATGCCGGGCAAGGTCAACCCCACCCAGAGCGAGGCGCTGACCATGCTGGCGGCGCAGGTGATGGGCAACGATGTCGCGATCAACATTGGCGGCGCGTCGGGCAACTTCGAGCTCAATGTGTTCCGCCCCCTGGTGGCGCACAACTTTTTGCAAAGCGTGCGCCTGCTGGCGGACGGCATGGTCAGCTTCAACGACCATTGCGCCGTGGGCATCACACCGAACCGCGAGCGTATTGCCGAGCTGGTAGGCCGTTCGCTGATGCTGGTCACCGCGCTGAACCCGCACATCGGCTACGACAAGGCGGCCGCCATTGCCAAAAAGGCCCACCAGGAAGGCAGCAGCCTGCGCGACGCGGCAGTGGCCAGCGGGTACCTGACGGCGGCGCAGTTTGACCAGTGGGTGGTGCCCGCGGACATGACGGGGCGTTGAGTGGGGGTGGGTAAATTGCTATTTAATTAATAGCTGTTCGCGCAGTATTTACGGGGGCTAGGGGTCGATTCGGCTTGTATTTGGCGGCGAAAGGCAGTTACCCCGGGTTTTGCGCAAATTTGTAAGCTTGCCGCCAGTCAGTGGCTTGTAAGTGCAGGCTACGACAGTCCGGGCAGTTTTGATACGTTCGAGGAGACAAAAATATGAGTACATCAACATCGGCCATGGAATCTCTGCTGGTTGAAAACCGCGTGTTTCCCCCCAGCGAAGCCATGGTCAAGGCCGCCCGTGTGTCCGGCATGGAGGGTTACAACGCCCTGTGCGCCGAAGCGGACAAAGACTTTGAGGGCTTTTGGGCCCGCCTGGCGCGTGAAAACGTGTTCTGGAACAAACCCTTTACGCGCACGCTGGATGAATCCAACGCGCCGTTCTACCAGTGGTTTGACGATGGCGAGCTGAACGCCTCCGCCAACTGCCTGGACAAACACATGGGCACGCCGACGGAGAACAAAGTCGCCGTGATCTTTGAAGCCGACGACGGCACGGTCACCAAGACCACCTACAAGGAACTGCTGGCCCGTGTGAGCCAGTTTGCCAACGCGCTCAAGGCCGATGGCGTGAAAAAGGGCGACCGCGTGCTGGTCTACATGCCCATGACGCTGGAAGGCGTGATCGCCATGCAGGCCTGCGCGCGTATTGGCGCCACGCACAGTGTGGTGTTTGGCGGCTTCTCGGCGAAAGCCTTGCAAGAGCGCATCATCGACGCGGGCGCCGTGGCAGTGATCACCAGCAACTACCAGATGCGTGGTGGCAAAGAGTTGCCGCTCAAAGCCATTGTGGACGAAGGCTTGGGCATGGGTGGCTGCGACACCATCAAGACCGTGTACGTGTTCCAGCGCACCAAGACTGCCTGCAACATGGTGGCGGGCCGCGACAAGACGTTTGACGAAGCCCTGGCTGGCCAGAGCACCGAATGCGCACCCGTGCCCGTGGGCGCAGAGCACCCTCTGTTCATCCTTTACACCTCCGGCTCCACCGGCAAGCCCAAGGGCGTGCAGCACTCCACCGGCGGCTACCTGCTGTGGGCCAAGCTGACGATGGACTGGACGTTTGATCTGAAGCCTGCCGATGTGTTCTGGTGCACGGCCGACATCGGCTGGATCACTGGCCACACCTACGTGGCCTACGGCCCGTTGGCTGCAGGCGCCACGCAAATCATTTTTGAAGGCATCCCCACCTTCCCGAACGCGGGCCGCTTCTGGCAAATGATTGAGCGCCACAAGTGCTCCATCTTCTACACGGCACCCACGGCCATCCGCTCGCTGATCAAGGCGGCAGAAGGCGATGCCGCGGTGCACCCCGACCGTTCTGACCTCAGCAGCCTGCGCATCCTGGGCTCGGTGGGCGAGCCTATCAACCCCGAAGCCTGGATGTGGTACTACAAGAACGTGGGCCACGAGAAGTGCCCCATCGTCGATACCTTCTGGCAAACCGAAACCGGTGGCCACATGATGACCCCGCTGCCCGGAGCCACACCGCTGGTACCCGGTAGCTGCACGCTACCGCTGCCCGGCATCCTGGCGGCTATCGTGGACGAGGTGGGCAATGACATCCCCAACGGCACTGGCGGCATCCTGGTCGTCAAACGCCCTTGGCCGTCCATGATCCGCACCATCTGGAACGACCCCGAGCGTTTCAAGAAGAGTTACTTCCCCGAAGAAATGGGCGGCAAGCTCTACCTCGCCGGTGACGGCGCCGTGCGCAGTGCCGACCGCGGCTACTTCCGCATCACGGGTCGTATTGACGATGTGCTCAACGTGTCGGGTCACCGCATGGGCACCATGGAAATCGAATCGGCGTTGGTGTCCAAGACGGACCTGGTGGCGGAAGCTGCCGTGGTGGGTCGTCCCGACGATCTGACCGGCGAGGCGATTTGCGCCTTTGTGGTGCTCAAACGCCCCATGCCCAAGGGCGACGAAGCCAAGGCGATTGCCAAGGAATTGCGTGACTGGGTGGCCAAGGAGATTGGCCCGATCGCCAAGCCCAAGGACATCCGTTTTGGCGAAAACCTGCCCAAGACCCGCAGCGGCAAAATCATGCGCCGCCTGCTGCGTTCGCTGGCCAAGGGAGAGGCCGTTACCCAAGACACCTCCACGCTGGAGAATCCGGCGATTCTTGACCAACTCGGTCAGGCCTACTAAAAGGGTTTGGGGGCGACAGGTGTCGCCTCCAACAAAAAAGCCGCAGCACTTGCGTGTTGCGGCTTTTTTGTTGGGGCGGCCGGCCTTGTGGCGCGGGCCGCCGCTGGCTTACTTGGTGGACAGAACCCAGGCTGCCAATTTTTTGGCATCAGCTTCGTTGACCTGAACGTTCGCGGGCATGGGTACGGCGCCCCACACACCACTGCCACCCTTCATGATTTTGGTAGCCAGCTTGTCCACAGCGGTCTTGTCGCCTTTGTACTTGGCGGCCACGTCCTTGTAGGCGGGACCCACCAGCTTTTTATCCACTGCATGGCAAGCCATGCAGTTCTTGGATGTGGCCAGTGCCAGGTCTGCAAAGGCGGGCGCAGTGGACAAAAGGGCGCTTGCGCCCAGTGCCAAGGTGATCAGGGATTTTTTCATGAAGGCCTCGTGGGTTGGTTTACAGTGCTTCAACGCCATTGTAGTAACAGAGGTTGACGCCACCCTTGCGTTGTCGCAATCCAGTAGGAGACGGTCATGTATTTTTTGGGAATCGGTTTGGTGCTCTTGTTGCTGAAGTACCTGGAGGTGGGCCCTGTTGCCGCCTGGTCGTGGTTGGTGGTGCTTGCGCCATTTGGTTTGGCCGTGGCGTGGTGGGCTTGGGCAGATTCCACTGGCTACACCAAACGCAAGGCCATGGAGCGTGAAAACGCACGCAAACAAGAGCGTATCGACAAAAACCGCAAAGCCCTAGGTACTCTGGGCAGCAAGAAGCGCCGCTAACAGGCGCTGGGACATAATTGCAGCTGCTTTTTCCAGTCCCCTAACCCCGTATCCCCAAGAATCACCATGCCCGCTTACCGTTCCAAAACTTCCACCGCCGGCCGCAACATGGCAGGTGCCCGTTCACTGTGGCGTGCCACTGGTATGAAGGATGGCGATTTCAGCAAGCCCATCATCGCGGTGGTCAATTCCTTCACGCAGTTTGTGCCGGGTCACGTGCACCTGAAGGATCTGGGTCAACTGGTGGCGCGCGAGATTGAGGCGGCGGGTGGTGTGGCCAAGGAGTTCAACACCATCGCCGTGGACGACGGTATCGCCATGGGCCACGACGGCATGCTGTATTCGCTGCCCAGCCGCGACATCATTGCCGACTCGGTGGAGTACATGGTCAACGCCCACTGCGCAGATGCCATGGTCTGCATTTCCAATTGCGACAAGATCACCCCCGGCATGCTGATGGCTGCCATGCGCCTGAACATTCCCGTGGTGTTTGTGTCCGGTGGCCCGATGGAAGCCGGCAAGGTGCAATTGGCCAACCCGACCACCCACAAGATGGAGTTCAAGAAACTCGACCTGATCGACGCCATGGTGATGGCCGCCGATGACAAGGTGAGTGATGCCGACGTGGCCGAAGTGGAGCGCTCGGCGTGCCCCACCTGCGGCTCTTGCTCGGGCATGTTCACCGCCAACTCCATGAATTGCCTGACCGAAGCGCTGGGCCTGTCCTTGCCTGGCAACGGCACCGTGGTGGCCACCCATGCCGACCGCGAACAACTGTTCAAACGCGCTGGGCATCTGGCCGTGGAGTTGTGCAAGCGTTATTACGAAGAGGACGACAGCAGCATCCTGCCGCGTTCCATGGGCTTCAAGGCGTTCGAGAACGCGATTGCGTTGGACATTGCCATGGGCGGTTCCACCAACACCATCCTGCACATTCTGGCGATTGCGCAGGAAGCGGAAATTGACTTCACCATGGCCGACATCGATCGCATGTCCAAGATCGTGCCGCAGTTGTGCAAGGTCGCGCCCAACACCAACAAGTACCACATCGAAGATGTGCACCGCGCTGGCGGCATCATGGGCATTTTGGGTGAACTCGACCGCGCTGGCCGCTTGCACACCGATGTGCCCACCGTACACGCCAAGACCATGAAGGACGCGCTGGACCAGTGGGATATTGCCCGCAACCCGTCGGATGTGGTCAAGACCTTCTACATGGCTGGCCCCGGTGGCGTTCCTACGCAGGTGGCCTTCAGCCAGAACGCCCGTTGGCCCAGTCTGGACGCCGACCGCGCCGAAGGCTGCATTCGCTCGTTCGAGCATGCCTTCAGCAAGGAAGGCGGCCTGGCCGTGTTGGTGGGCAACATCGCCCTGAATGGTTGCGTCGTCAAGACGGCCGGCGTGGACGACAGCCTGCTGGTATTTGAAGGCCCCGCCCACGTGGTGGAGTCGCAAGACGAAGCGGTGGAGCACATCCTGGCCGACAAGGTCAAGGCCGGTGACGTGGTGATCGTGCGCTACGAAGGCCCCAAGGGCGGCCCCGGCATGCAGGAAATGCTCTACCCCACCAGCTACATCAAGTCCAAGGGCCTGGGTAAGGCCTGCGCATTGCTGACCGATGGCCGCTTCTCGGGCGGTACCTCGGGCCTGTCCATCGGTCACGCTTCACCCGAAGCGGCGGCAGGCGGTGCGATCGGATTGGTCCGTAATGGCGACCGCATCCGCATCGACATCCCCAACCGCAGCATCAACGTGCTGGTGTCGGACGACGAGTTGGCCCAGCGCCGTGTGGAGCAAGACAAGCTGGGCTGGAAGCCCGTGTTGCCACGCCCCCGCAAGGTGTCGGCCGCCCTCAAGGCCTATGCCAAGTTGGTGATGTCGGCCGACAAGGGCGCGGTGCGCGACCTGTCCCTGCTCGACGACTGATATGACCCTCCAGGGGCCGACGTGGTCCCTGGCGCGGGCACAATGCAGCCCATGCTGATCCATCCCCAAATTGACCCCGTTGCCCTGCAGCTCGGCCCCGTGGCCGTGCACTGGTATGGGCTGACCTACCTCGCTGCCTTTGCGCTGTTTCTGTTTCTGGGCAGTCGCCGCCTGCGCCATGCGCCGTTCAAGACGCTGACCGGCTCGCAGGCCTGGGCTTTCAAGGACGTGGAAGACATCCTGTTTCTCGGCGTCATGGGCGTGGTGCTGGGCGGGCGCCTTGGCTACTGCCTGTTTTACAAGCCGGGCTATTACGCTGCACACCCGCTAGAGGTGTTCTACGTCTGGCAGGGTGGCATGAGCTTTCACGGCGGCATGCTGGGCGTGATTGCCTCCATGGCGTGGTTTGCACGCTCGCGCGGCCGCTCATTCTGGCAGGTGGCCGACTTCGTGGCGCCTTGCGTGCCTACGGGGCTGGCGGCAGGGCGGGTTGGCAATTTTCTCAATGGCGAGCTCTGGGGCCGTCTGGCCGACCCCACGCTGCCCTGGGGCATGGTGTTTCGCGGCGCGGGTGATGCGCCGCGCCATCCTTCACAGGTGTACCAGTTCCTCATGGAGGGGCTGCTGTTGTTTGTGTTGCTGTGGTGGTATGCCAGCACGGCGCGCAAACAGGGGCAGGTGGCGGCTGCCTTTTTGTTCGGCTACGGCGTGTTCCGCTTTATCGCCGAGTTTTTCCGCGAGCCCGATGCCCACCTGCTGTGGCTGCAGCAGCAGACTGGCATGAGCATGGGCCAGTGGCTGTGCGTGCCGATGATGGTGGGTGGTGCAGCCATCTGGCTGTGGGCTGGCCGCCAAACCGCCAAAAATTGAAGCCCCGCTAGGGTAAACACCGGGCCGAAATGGCTTGACCGCGGCGGGCTGCAGGTTTGTAATTATCCGTAATTACAGAAAATTACAGCCATGCGACTGATCCACAACTCCCTGCACGACGAGGTCGCCGATGGCCTGCGGGCGCGGATCTTTGATGGTGTGCTGGCGCCGGGCAGCTTCATTGACGAAGCGGCCCTGTGTGCGGATCTGTCCATCTCGCGCACACCGCTGCGGGAGGCGCTCAAGGTGCTGGCGGCTGAGGGCCTGGTACGCCACGAGCCGCGCCGCGGCAGTTTTGTGAGCCAGGTGACCGAGCAGGATCTGGACGACATCTTCCCCGTGATTGCCTTGCTGGAGGGGCGCTGCGCCCTGGAAGCCACACACAACGCCACCGACGCTGACATTGCCGCACTGGAGACCCTGCACACCAACCTGCAGCAGCACGCCGCCGCCAGGCGCATCACCGACTATTACGCGGTCAACTACACCATCCACGAGGCCATCATCACCCTGGCCAACAACCGCTGGCTGGCCCAGGTGATTGCCGATTTGCGCAAGATACTGAAGCTCGCACGCCTGCAGCAGCTGCATGCGCCGGGCCGGCTGGAACAAAGCCTGAGCGAGCACCTGGCCGTGTTTGCCGCCATCAAGGCGCGGGACGGTGAAGCTGCCGACGCCGCCATGCGCACCCATTTGCTGCGCCAGCGCGATGCGCTGCGCGAACTCTCCCGTACCCAGAAAAGCAGGTTGCTCGCATGAACCAGGACTCGTGGATCAACCGCAATGTGGCACGGCTCATGCCCAAGAATTCCAAGTCAAAAGAGACTGTAGCCCCGGTGGATATTGCGCAAGCAGCTCCTAAAAACATAGCAATTGGCGCCGCAGGGGCGGTCACGCCCAAGCCGCCGACGGGACAGCGCAGCACCCGTGCACGCCTGCAGGCCACGCTGCGCCACACCGGCGAGGCGCTGTCGCCGCGCATGCTGCGCCGCACGCTGCAGGAGCTGCAGGCCGTGATTGACGACCGCGTGAGCGAAGTGGAGGGCGGGCGCCGCGCCGCCATGCTGATGGACTGGTACGCTGGCGCCACTGCGGCCCGCCGCCAGGACATGTGGCTGCTGATGAGCGAGATGTTCATGGCCGACCCGGACAAGGTGAAGGCCGCACAAACCAAGTTTGCCGCCGCGCTGGGCACGCCCGACGAAGCCGCGGCCGAGGTGCACTACCGCCGCGCCACCGTGTCGCCACGCCGCCGGGTGCTGCAGCGCTTCAGCGCCGACGCCACCGGCATCCGTTTTCTGGTGAACCTGCGCGCCGAGATGCAGCCGGCCCTGAAGGGCGACAAGCGCCTGCAGGCATTGGACGTGGAGATGGAGTACATGTTCTCCACCTGGTTTGATGTGGGCTTTCTGGAGCTGCGCCGCATCAGCTGGGATTCGCCAGCCTCGCTGGTAGAGAAACTCATCAAATACGAGGCAGTGCACGACATCAAGAGCTGGGCCGATGTGAAGAACCGGCTCGACTCGGACCGCCGCTGCTATGGCTTCTTTCATCCGCGCCTGCCGGATGAGCCGCTGATTTTTGTGGAGGTGGCGCTGGTGGATGCGCTGGCCGACAGCATCACACCGCTGCTCGATGAATCTGCCGATGCGGCAGACCTGGGGGCCGCCACCACCGCCATTTTTTACTCCATCAGCAACACCCAGGAAGGCCTGCGTGGCGTGAGTTTTGGCGATTCGCTGATCAAGCGTGTGGTGGAGACACTCAAGGACGAATTTCCCAAGCTCAAGACCTTTGCCACCTTGTCGCCGATTCCGGGTTTCCGGTCATGGTTGGGCAAAAACGCAGCAGCTGCCCTGGAGCGCCTGGACGCCAAAAGCCGCGCGGAGCTGGGGCGTGCGGTGGGGTTTGAGCCCGCCACCGCTGCCCATTTTTTGGCCGCGGCCGAGTCGCCGCTGGCGCTCAAGCCGGCCTCTGCCGTGCGCCTGATGCTGTTGCGCTGTGCTGCGCAGTACCTGGGGCAAGAGACGGTGCAGGGCCGCCCGCTGGATGTGGTGGCACGCTTTCACCTGGGCAATGGCGCCCGCGTGGAGCGTCTGAACTGGGCCAGCGACCCGTCGCCCAAGGGGCTCAAACAATCGTACGGCCTGATGGTCAATTACCTCTACGATCTCAAGCGCCTGGACAAGCACCGTGAGCTGCTGTCCCAGGGCAAGATTCCGGTGGCACCGGCCATCAGTGAGCTGTTTTTTTAGCGCGGTTTTATTTTCAGTGTGTGCCCGACAGATAACAAACAGGAGACAAACATGACCCGATTCCCCACCCCTGGCGGCAGCAGCCGTCGCAGCCTTCTTGCCACCGGGGCCGCCGCCGCAGCGAGCTGGGCGCTGGCGCCCCTGGCCGCCCTGGCGCAAGCCAAGTGGCCCGCCAAACCTGTGACCCTGGTGGTGCCATTTCCCGCAGGTGGTGGCACCGATGCGTTTGCACGCCCCATGGCCGCCCAGTTTTCCAAGCTCACTGGCACCCAGTTGGTGATTGACAACCGCGGGGGCGCTGGCGGCACGCTGGGCGCCAGCATTGCGTCCAAGGCACAGCCCGACGGCTACACCCTGTTCATGGGCGCGGTACACCACGCCATCGCCCCCAGCATGTACCCCAAGCTGGACTACGACATCCAGAAGGACTTTGTGCCTCTGGCGCTGGTGGCCAACGTGCCCCAGGTGCTGGTGGTCAACCCCAAGAACGTGCCCGGCGACTTCAAGGCCTTCCTCGCCCAGGTGAAGGCCAACCCCGGCAAGATGAATTACGGCTCGGCCGGTGGCGGCACCTCGCACCACCTGGCGGGCGAGCTGTTCAAGCAACAGACCAAGACCTTCATCACCCACATTCCCTACCGCGGCGCCGGCCCGGCCTTGCAAGACCTGATGGCCGGCAGCGTGGACATGATGTTTGACGGACTGGGCTCATCGGCCGCCCACATCAAGGGCGGGCGTATCAAGGCGCTCATGGTTTCGGGAGCCAAGCGCAACCCGGCATTCCCTGACGTGCCCTGCGCCGCCGAACTGGGGCTGCCCGACTACACCGTGACCACCTGGTACGGCCTGTGGGCCCCCAAAGGCACACCCGCAGATGTGCAGGCGCGCATTGTGGAAGAGGTGAACCGGCTCGCGGCGGCTGATGAGATCAAAGCCAGCTGGGCCAACAACGGCGCCGAATTTGGCAAACTCACACCCCAGCAGTTTGGTGCCTTTGTGGCGGCGGAAGTGAAGCGCTGGGCTGAGGTGGTCAAAGCCTCTGGCGCCAAGCTGGACTGACATCACAAAGGCAGACATGGCGGGAAATATCCAGCTCGCGCAGGGCGCGGGTGAGCAGCAGGGCGTGGTCCACATCACGCTGTCGCACCAGGGCAAGTTCAACGCCATGTCGCGCGCCATGTGGCGCGAACTCAAGGCCGTGTTCACCACCATCCAGACCGACCCGGACGCGCGCTGCGTGCTGGTGCGCGGGGAGGGCGGCCACTTCTGTGCCGGGGGCGACATTGCCGAGTACCCCGGCTTCCGTTTCGACGAGGCCGCGCTGCGCCAGTTCCATGAGGATGAGGTGTGGGGCGGCTTGCAGGCCATGCTGGATTGTGATGTGCCCATCGTCGCGCAGATCGAAGGCAACTGCATGGGCGCGGGCGTGGAGATCGCCAGCTGTTGCGACCTGCGGGTAGCGGGCCAGTCGGCCCGCTTTGGTGCCCCGATTGCGCGCCTGGGTTTTCCCATGGCGCCCAAAGAGGCTGCGCTGGTGGCGCAGGCAGCGGGTGCCACCGTGGCGCGCGCCATGTTGCTCGCGGCCGAGGTGTTTGACGCTCCCGCGATGCTGGCGCGCGGCTTTTTGACACAGGTGCACAACGACGCTGAGGTGGCGGGGTACGGTCTGGCGCTGGCCCAGCGTGTGGCCAGCCTGGCCCCGCAGGCAGCGCGCCTGAACAAGCAGACCTTGCGTGCCATTCAGGCATCAAATATGCCTCTGATGCCCATGGATGCTGCGCGAGTAGCTCCTGAAAGAGTAGCAAATTTATCAGCCACTGCGTATGCCTATGCCAGCAGCGATGAGCATCGCGAAGGCATTGCTGCCTTCTTGGCCAAGCGCAAACCGCAGTTTTAATTTCATTTCGAGACCCTGACCATGGCCACCCCTACCGAGAACGCCAACCTGTTTGCCGCACTGCGCGCCGCTTTTCCCAAGGACCTCAACACCTGCGCCGTCGAGACCGACAGCGGTCTGCAGTACAGCTGGCGTGACCTGGACGAAGCCACCGCCATGGTGGCCAATTTGCTGGAGTTTCTGGAACTGCCCAAAGGGGCGCGTATCGCTGTCCAGGTGGAAAAGTCGGTGGAGGCGCTGGTGCTGTACCTGGCCACGCTGCGCGCGGGCTTGGTCTACCTGCCGCTCAACACGGCCTACCAAAGTGCGGAGATGGCCTACTTCATCGAAGACGCCAAACCCTCGGTGGTGGTGTGCAGCGGCCGCAACTTTGGCTGGATCAGCAAGATGGCCTTTCTGGCGGGCACCGCCCATGTGTTCACCCTCAATGACGACCGCACCGGCTCGCTGCTGGACCGGGCGGCACAGTTCCCCAGAGCCCACACCATCGCGCAGCGCCAGCCCGGCGACCTGGCCGCCATCATTTACACCAGCGGCACCACGGGTCGCAGCAAGGGGGCGGTGCTGAGCCATGGCAACCTGCTGAGCAATGCGCGCGTGCTGCAAGCCTACTGGGACTGGAAGCCCGGCGACGTGCTGATCCACGCACTGCCCATCTTCCACGTGCACGGCCTGTTTGTGGCCATCCACGGCGCCCTCATCAACGGCAGCAAGATGGTCTGGTGCGCCAAGTTCGACCCCAAGGTGGTGTTGCAGCACTTTCCACGCGCCACCGTGTTTATGGGGGTGCCCACGCTCTATGTGCGCCTGCTGGCCGAGGCCGGGCTCACGGCGCAGGCCACCAAACACATGCGCCTGTTTGTCTCCGGCTCTGCCCCCATGCTGGTGGACACGCACCACCAGTGGCAGGCCCGCACCGGCCACACGATTCTGGAGCGCTATGGCATGTCGGAGACCGTGATGCTGACCTCCAACCCTGGCCGCGCAGCCGACGGTGAACGCAAGGTGGGCACCGTGGGCCGGCCGCTGCCCGGGGTGCAACTGCGCGTACGCGACGAGGCCGGCAAGGATTTGCCCCAGGGTGAAACCGGTGGCATCGAGGTGCGCGGGCCCAATGTGTTTCTGGGCTACTGGCAGATGCCCGAAAAGACGGCACAGGAGTTCACAGCCGATGGTTTTTTCAAGACCGGCGATGTGGGCCGCGTGGACGCCCAAGGCTACGTGACCATCGTGGGGCGCAGCAAGGACCTCATCATCAGCGGCGGTTACAACGTCTACCCCGCCGAGATCGAGGACTACATCAACAACCTGCCCGGCGTGGCCGAGAGTGCGGTGGTGGGGGTGCCCGATGCCGACTTTGGCGAAGTGGGTGTGGCCGTCATCGTGCCGCTGGCCGGAGCCACGGTCGATCCCCAGCAGGTGATTGCCACGCTCAAGTCCATGCTGGCCAACTTCAAGGTGCCCAAGCGCTGCGTAGTGGTGGCCGAACTGCCGCGTAATGCCATGGGCAAGGTGCAAAAAAACCTGCTGCGGGAGCAATACCGCGTGCCGTGACACTGTGCTTGGGGGGAGTCGGCTACATTCACCGCATCTCTGTCATATTTTGGTCATGCAGCACGTACTCATCGTCGACGACGCCCCCGCTACCCTGGCCCTGCTGATCGAGCTGGTGGAAAAACTGGGGGATTGCCGGGCCATTCCCTTTGCCAGCCCGGTGCAGGCGCTGGGCTGGGCCGAGCGCACCGCGGTCGATCTGGTGACCGTGGACTACACCATGGAGGGCATGGACGGTTTGGAGTTCATCCGCCGATTTCGCCAGATTCCCGGGCGCGACATCACCCCCATCATGATGGTCACCGCCAATGACCAGAAACCCGTGCGCTACCGTGCCTTGGACGCCGGGGCCAACGACTTCATGGCCAAGCCGGTGGACAGGGTGGAATTTCTGGCGCGTGCCAAAAATCTGCTGATCCTCAGCGACGCGCGTACCAAGCTGGCTGACCGCGCAGCTTGGCTGGCCGAGGAGGTGCATAAAGCCACGGCTGAAATACTGGCGCGCGAACGGGACACGGTGATTCGCCTGTCGCGGGCTGCCGAGTTTCGCGACCCCGAGACCGGCGCCCACATCTCGCGCATGGCCCATTACTCCCGGCTCATTGCCAAGGGCCTGAACCTGTCCGAGGCCGAGCAGGACCTGCTGCTGGAAGCCGCGCCCATGCACGACATCGGCAAGGTGGGAATTGCCGACAATATTTTGCTCAAACCCGGGCGTTTGAGCGAGGCTGAATTCGCCATCATGAAGCAGCACGCGGTGTATGGCTATGAGTTGCTGCAGGGCAGCGCATCGCGCGTGCTACAGACCGGCGCCGAAATCGCGCTGGGCCACCACGAAAAGTTTGACGGAAGTGGCTACCCCCAAGGGCTCAAGGGGGAGGCCATACCGCTGTTCAGCCGCATCGTGGCGGTGGCCGATGTGTTTGATGCGCTCACCTCCGAGCGGCCCTACAAAAAAGCCTGGACGCTGGAGGCCGCGGTGGACTTTCTCCTCGCCGGCTCCGGCACCCATTTCGACCCACGCTGTGTACAAAGCTTTCTCAACGCCTGGGACGAGGTGTTGGCCGTGCGTGAGCGGTATGCCGATGCCGAAGAGTCCAGGCTGCTCCCTATTTTGTAGCTGCTTGCGCAGTATCCACGGGCTATAGAGCCCTATTTACTTCAAAATCAGCACGGGAATTTGGGCGTGTGTCAGCACGTGCTGTGTCTCGCTGCCGAGCAGCAGGCGCTTGATGCCCTTGCGCCCATGGGAGGCCATGACCACCAGGTCGCACTGGTGCTTTTTGGCGGCTGCCAAGATGGCGTCAGACACCACATCGGAGCGCACCACCACCGCCTTGGCCTCGATGCCTTTGGCCGCTGCGGTTTTTTTGACCGCGTCGACCACCGCCTGTCCTGCATCGCCCCAGGTCTTCTCCACCTGCTTGACCTCTGCGGGTGCCAGTGCAATGCCGCCTTCAAAGTAGGACTGCGGGTAGCGTGGCACCACCTTCAGGGCCACCAGCTCGGCATTGCACAGTTTGGCCAGGGCAATGGCGCTGTTCACCGCTTTTTTGGAGAGGGCGCTGCCATCGGTGGGGACAAGAATACGTTGGTACATAAGGACTCCTTGTGACTTGGGAGCTTTCAGATTACGCTTGTGCCAAGAAGATGACTTGATTTGAATCAAGCTTTTCATGCGTCGAACTCGGCACACTCTCTTTATGACCGTTGCAACCTTGGCCCCCTCTGTGCTTGCACCCCATTCCGCAGCGGCGCTGGCATTGCTGGACGACCCGCAGGAGTGGGGCGCGTTCAGCCGACCGGACTGCGATGACCCGGTGCAGTGGGAGTCGAGTGTGGTCATTGAGGGCATGCACTGTGCCGCCTGTTCGCTGACGGTGGAAGATGCGCTGCGCCAAGTGCCGGGGGTGCTGAGCGCCCAGGTCAGTGCGGCCAGCCAGCGCGCGCGCGTGGTGTGGTCGGCGGCGGTGGTGCAGCCCTCGGGCTGGATGCAGGCGGTGCAGCAGGCGGGCTACCGTGCGGTGCCGGCCAACGACGTATTTGCCAGCGAACGCAGGCGCAAGGCCTCCCGCCAGGCCTTGTGGCGCTGGCTGGTGGCGGGCCTGTGCATGATGCAGGTGATGATGTACGCGTGGCCTGCCTATGTGGCCCAGCCGGGCGACCTGACTGGCGAGATGGAGCAACTGCTGCGCTGGGCTTCCTGGGTGCTCACCTTGCCCGTCATCCTGTTTTCATGCGGCCCCTTTTTCAAAAGTGCGCTGCGCGATGTGGCGCAACTGCGTATCAGCATGGACCTGCCGGTGGCGCTGGGCATGGTGATCACTTTTGTGGTCAGCACTGCAGGCACCTTCGACCCGCAAGGTATTTTTGGGCGCGAGGTGTATTTCGACTCGCTCACCATGTTTGTGTTCTTCCTGCTCACCGGCCGCTGGCTGGAGTTGCGCCTGCGCGACCGCACTGCCGGTGCGCTGGAGGCGCTGATGAACCGCCTGCCTGACAGCGTGGAGCGCCGCACGCTCCAGGGCGACTTTGAGCGCGTAGCCGTGCGCCGCCTGGTGCCGGGCGACTTGGTGCGCGTACAGCCAGGCGAAGCCTTTGCCGCCGATGGCGTGGTGGAGCAGGGCAGCACCCTGGTGGACGAGGCCCTGCTCAGTGGGGAGTCTCACCCGCTGCCGCGCGGCGTGGGTGCGGCAGTGGTGGCGGGCAGCCATAACCTGCATGCCACGGTGCTGGTGCGGGTGACCGAGGTGGGAGGCTCCACCCGTTTTGCCCAGATCGTGGCGCTGATGGAAAGTGCCTCCACCACCAAGCCACGCGGGGCCCTGTTGGCGGACCGCCTGGCCAAGCCTTTTTTGCTGGCGGTGCTGGCCGCTGCGGCACTGGCCTGTGCCTGGTGGTGGCCGCAAGACCCCGGCCATGCGCTCATGGTGGCGGTGGCGGTGCTGGTGGTGACCTGCCCCTGCGCCTTGTCGCTGGCGACCCCGGCCGCCATGCTGGCCGCAGCCGGAACCCTGGCGCGTGCCGGGGTGCTGGTGCGCAACCTGCCCAGCCTGGAGGCGCTGGCCGCTGTGGACACCGTGGTGTTTGACAAAACCGGCACCCTGACGCGGGATGCCATGGCCTTGCAAGCGGTCCACACCCGTGCGGGTGTGGCACGGTCGGATGCCGTGGCCATGGCTTCGGCGCTGGCCCGCCACTCGCTGCACCCGGCCTCCAAAGCGCTGGTGCAGGCGGCGCAGCGGGAGCAAGGGCTGCCGCTGTGGACCTGCGCCGCGGTACAAGAATCCGCCGGCCAAGGGGTCGCGGGGGAGGTGCAACAGCCTGGACAGACGGGCGTCGCGGGCCAGCACATGCGCCTGGGCTCGGCTAGTTTTTGCCAACTGCCCCCCAATCTGCCGGTGTACCAGGGCCTGTGTGTGCATCTGGGCGATGGCCAAGGCTGGGTTGCCACCTTTGTGTTGCAAGAAGACCTGCGGCCGGAAGTGCCCGCCGTGGTCGCCGCCTTGCAGGCGCAGGGCGTGCAGGTGCATGTGCTCTCTGGCGATCGGCCGGAGGCGGTGATGCGGGTGGCCGAGCAATCCGGTATTGCGCAGGCGCAAGGCGGCTGTTCGCCGGCCGAGAAGCTGGCTTACCTGCAGCGCTTGCAGGCCCAAGGCCACACCGTGGCCATGGTGGGGGATGGCTTGAACGATGGCCCGGTGCTGGCGGGTGCCCATATCTCGTTTGCATTTGGCCAGGCTGTGCCTCTGGCGCAGGCCCAGTCCGATTTGGTGGTGATGGGGGGGCGTCTGGACGCTGTGGTAGGCGCGTTGCAGTTGGCGCGTAGAACCCAGCACATCGTGCGGCAAAATTTGTGGTGGGCGCTGGCCTACAACGCGGCCTGTGTGCCGCTGGCCGTGGCGGGCTACTTGCCGGCCTGGCTGGCTGGCTTGGGCATGGCCAGCAGTTCCTTGCTGGTGGTGCTTAATGCCCTGCGCCTGGCACGCACCCCGCGTTCGGCACCTCTGCAGTCTCTGGAGGCGTAATGGATATTTTGTATTTGTTGATTCCGCTGTCTGTGGTGCTGGTCTTTTTTATCTTGGGCGGTCTGTGGTGGGCCATCGACCGCGGGCAGTTTGAAGACATTGAGTCGGAGGGGGAGCGCATTTTGCGTGATCCCTGACAATCAGAAGGGTTTTTAGTCCGCGGTTGATTTGGGTCAACCTGAGCGGGCAGGGGCGGTAAGACACTCGGTTTGCAGTAATCCAAGAAGAGGTAAATATGGCATTTCCAAATCAACAGGCGACGGTTTACAACGATACCGTTGTACGCCAGTTCGCCATCATGACCGTGGTCTGGGGCGTGGTCGGCATGCTGGTAGGCGTGATCATCGCCGCCCAGCTGGCCTGGCCCGAGCTCAACTTAGGTATTCCGTGGCTGTCATACGGGCGATTGCGGCCCCTGCACACCAACGCGGTGATTTTTGCGTTTGGCGGTTGCGGCTTGTTTGCCTCGGCCTACTACGTGGTGCAGCGTACCTGCCAGGTGCGCCTGTTTGGCGACAAGCTGGCGGCATTCACCTTCTGGGGGTGGCAGTTGGTCATTCTGGCCGCCGCAGTGTCCCTGCCGCTGGGGTATACCCAAGGCAAGGAGTATGCCGAGCTGGAGTGGCCCATTGACATCCTGATCACGCTGGTCTGGGTGTCGTTTGCCGTGGTGTTCTTCGGCACCGTGGGCACCCGCAAGGTCAAACACATTTATGTGGCCAACTGGTTCTTTGGCGCCTTCATCCTGGCCGTGGCCATTCTGCATTTGGTCAACAGTGCCGCCATTCCTGCGGGCTTCATGAAGTCCTACTCGGCCTATGCCGGTGTGCAAGATGCCATGGTGCAGTGGTGGTATGGCCACAACGCCGTGGGCTTCTTCCTGACCGCGGGCTTCCTGGGCATGATGTATTACTTCATTCCCAAGCAGGCAGGCCGTCCGGTGTACAGCTACCGCTTGTCCATCGTCCACTTCTGGGCGCTGATCTTCACTTACATGTGGGCGGGTCCCCACCATTTGCATTACACCGCCTTGCCCGACTGGACCCAGTCCGTCGGTATGGTGTTCTCCCTGATTTTGTTGGCTCCCAGCTGGGGCGGCATGATCAACGGCATCATGACCTTGTCGGGTGCCTGGCACAAACTGCGTGACGACCCCATCCTGCGTTTCCTGATCGTGTCCCTGTCCTTTTACGGCATGTCCACGTTCGAAGGCCCCATGATGTCCATCAAGACTGTGAACGCCTTGAGCCACTACACCGACTGGACCGTGGGCCACGTG
Source organism: Curvibacter sp. GWA2_63_95 (assembly GCA_001795455.1). Lineage (GTDB taxonomy): Bacteria > Pseudomonadota > Gammaproteobacteria > Burkholderiales > Burkholderiaceae_C > Allorhodoferax. The sequence goes on from MGPB01000021.1 coordinate 25,632, forward strand.
CACTCAGGCGCTCTGGGTTGGGTGGGTCTGGTGACCATGGGCTCCATGTACTACCTGATTCCTCGCCTGTTTGGCCAGAAGCAGATGTTCAGTGTCAAAGCCATTGAGCTGCACTTCTGGGTGGCCACCATCGGCATCGTGATTTACATCGCCGCGATGTGGATTGCCGGTGTGATGCAAGGCCTGATGTGGCGTGCCATCAACCCCGACGGAACGTTGACCTACACCTTTGTGGAGTCGGTGAAGGCTACGTATCCCTTCTATGTGCTGCGTCTGCTTGGCGGTCTGCTCTACCTGAGCGGCATGCTGATCATGTTGTGGAACACCCTGAAGACCGCGACTGCCGGCCGGGCCACTACTGTGACCATCCCCACCGTCGCTGCCCACGCCTAAGGAGAACAAGAATATGGCTAACGAAACCAAAAGCTCCGGCTTGTCGCACGAGAAGATTGAGACCAACAACTTCTTGATGATTGTGTTGATCCTGTTGGTCCTGCTGGTGGGCGGTATGGTGGAAATTGTTCCGCTGTTCTTCCAGAAGTCCACCACCGAGCCGATCAAAGGCATCCAGCCGTACACCGCGCTGCAACTGGCAGGCCGTGACGTCTACATCCGCGAGGGTTGCTACAACTGCCACTCGCAGATGATTCGCCCCTTCCGCGCCGAGACGCTGCGTTACGGCCACTATTCGGTTGCGGGTGAGTCGGTGTACGACCACCCCTTCCAGTGGGGCAGTAAGCGCACGGGCCCCGACTTGGCACGCGTGGGCGGCAAGTACAGCGACGAATGGCACCGCATTCACTTGGTGAACCCGCGCGATGTGGTGCCTGAGTCCAACATGCCTGCCTACCCTTGGCTGGCAAAGAACCAGGTGGCCGCCGCAGAGATGCCTGCCCGCATGAAGGCCCTGCGCACGGTGGGCGTGCCCTACACCGACGAGCAGATTGCCAAGGCACCGGAAGAGGTGAAGGGCAAGACCGAGCTGGAGGCCACCATTGCCTACCTGCAAGTGCTCGGCTTGGCACTCAAGTAAAGAAAAAGGGAGATTTCCATGGACATCAATACCCTGCGTTCCGTGACCACCCTGGTCAGCCTGGTGGTGTTTGTCGGCATTGTCTGGTGGGCGTGGTCCAAGCGCCGATCGGGTGACTTTGCGCAAGCTGCCAACCTGCCTTTTGAGCAGGACTGAACCCGCATAAGGAATAAAAATGAGCGACTTTACGAGTAACTTCTGGTCCGTCTATGTGGCGGCCATCACGGTGATTGGCATTGTGGCCTGTCTGTTGCTGCTGTGGTTCAGTGGCAAGGCCAAGGCCATGACCGCCAACGACAACACAACCGGCCACGTCTGGGACGGTGACCTGCGCGAGATGAACAACCCCTTGCCGCGCTGGTGGGTGTGGCTGTTCATCATCACCATTGTGTTTGCTGGCGTGTATCTGGCGCTGTATCCCGGCTTGGGCAAGTCGGCTGGCAAGCTGGGCTGGACCCAGGAAGGTCAGTACCAGGCCGAAGTGGCCAAGGGCAATCAGGAAGTGGCCCCGCTGTACGCCAAGTTTGCGTCCATGAAGCCCGAAGACGTGTCCAAGGACCCGCAAGCCCATGCGATCGGTGAGCGTTTGTTTATGAACAACTGCTCGCAGTGCCATGGCTCCGATGCTCGCGGCTCCAAGGGTTTCCCCAACCTGACCGATGCGGATTGGCTGCACGGCGGGACACCGGAAAAAATCGCCGAGACACTAACTTTGGGCCGTGTGGGACAGATGCCGCCCATGGCTGCTGCTGTAGGTACCGGAGATGATGTGAAGAACGTGGCGCACTATGTGTTGAGCCTCTCCGGCAGCCCCCACGACTCGGTGCGTGCCGCTCTGGGCAAACCCAAGTTTGCCGCCTGTGCGGCCTGCCACGGTGGCGACGGCAAGGGCAATATCGCCCTGGGCGCGCCCAACCTGACGGATGATGTCTGGCTGCATGGTTATGGCGAGAACGCGATTGTGGCCATGATCAACAACGGCAAGGTCAACCAGATGCCTGCACAGGCTGACAAGTTGACTGCAGCGCAGATTCAGGTGCTGGCTGCCTATGTCTGGGGCATGTCCAACAACGGCGCGCCTGCCAAGTAAGCGACCGTTTTTCAGGATATTGTGTTGAACACAGCCCCCGACTCGCCCCGCAAAGTCATTCCGATTGCGCCGTCTCCGGACCGTGGCCCGATAGAGCCACCGCCCGGAGCCGATGCAGAAATGGTGGCCTTGTACGAGGCGCACAAGAAGATCTACCCGCGCAGTGTGTCTGGGTATTTCTCCAAGTGGCGTTGGGCGCTGGTGTTTCTCACGCAACTCGTGTTTTATGGCTTGCCCTGGCTGGAGTGGGGCCAGCGCCAAGCCGTGCTCTTTGATCTGGGGGCGCGGCGTTTCTATATTTTCAATCTGGTCCTTTACCCGCAAGACTTTGTTTACCTCACCGGGATTCTGGTGATTTCCGCCTTGGCGCTGTTTTTGTTCACAGCGGTGGCGGGGCGTTTGTGGTGTGGTTATGCCTGCCCGCAAACGGTGTACACCGAAATTTTTCTCTGGATGGAGAAGCTTGCCGAAGGCGACCGTTCCGCCCGCATGCGCCGTGATGCAGGTCCCTGGAATTGGGACAAGGTATGGCGCAAAGCAGCCAAACAGGGCATGTGGGTTGTCGTGGCGTTGTGGACCGGGTTTAGCTTTGTCGGCTACTTCACCCCCATCCACACCCTCAGCCAAGAGGTTTTGCAATGGGGCTTGGGTCCCTGGGAAAGTTTCTGGATTCTGTTTTATGGTTTTGCCACGTATGGCAATGCCGGTTACATGCGCGAGCAGGTGTGCAAATACATGTGCCCGTATGCCCGCTTTCAGAGTGCCATGTTCGACAAGGACACCCTGGTGGTGACCTATGACCAAGAGCGCGGAGAGCCCCGTGGCGCCCGGTCGCGCAAGGCAGATCCCCTGGCCCTGAACCTGGGGGCCTGTGTGGACTGCAGCCTGTGTGTACAGGTGTGCCCCACCGGCATCGATATCCGCAAGGGCCTGCAGTACGAGTGCATTGGCTGTGGCGCGTGCGCGGATGTATGCGACACCGTGATGGACAAGATGGGCTACGCCCGGGGACTGGTGAAGTACTCCACCCAAAATGCGGTGAGCCAACACTGGACCCGTGCCCAGACCATTCGCCATGTACTGCGCCCCCGGGTGCTGGTGTACAGCGGCATTTTGTTGGCGGTGGTGGTGGCCATGCTGGCGAGTTTGGCGCTGCGCTCGCCGTTCAAGGTGGATGTGGTGCGTGACCGTGGCACGCTGGCGCGTATCGTGCAAGGCGGCAAGATCGAAAACGTATACCGCCTGCAGATCATGAATGCGACGGAGCAGGACCAGGACTTCCGCATTGGCGCCAGCGGGATAGAGGGCATCAGCATCCAGTTGGACAGCCCTACCGTTGCCATTGGTGCTACCCAGGCGCGCTGGGTAGCGGTCCGGGTGCAAGTGCCATATGAGGCCGTCCCCGCAGGCTCACACGCCATCCAATTTGAAGTGGCCGATGCGGAGCACAAGATGGCCGTGACCGAAAAATCGGTGTTTATCGTTCCCCGTTAAGGATTCACCATGGACTCTCCTTCTATCTCCTCCCAACCCTGGTGGCACTTTGGCCACGTCTGGTTGGTGTTGTCTGGCCCGGCCATTGTGGTGGTTGCAGGTTTCGTCACGCTGTACCTGGCCATGTCCGGTGCAGACCCGGTGGTGGACCAAAACTACTACCAAAAGGGCATTGAGATCAACCGTACGCTGGAAGGTGCCCCGGAGAGCCTGGCGCCCGCCATGCAAGCGCGTAACCACGCTGCGACGGGCGTCAAAGCGCCTGTGGCCCAGTCCAAACCCTGATTCCCAAGAGGCGCACCATGCCCAAAGTCAAATGGACAGCAATTGTGTGGCCTGCTTTTTTGACGGCGTGTTTGCTGGAGGTGTTGGTGTTCGCGTTTGTCGACCCGAATGAGTTGCACTGGCTGGGGCGGCCTGTGGAGTTCTCGCGTCAGGGTGTTTACACCGTGGCGTTCTTTGTGTTTTGGGTGATCGCGCTGGTCGCCAGTGGACTGGCTGCACTGCTGTGCCTCAGCCCTGCAGAGGTCAACGACTGATCAGTTGCAGACCTTGGGATTCACGATGTCTTTGAGGGCATCGGTGTTCAAGATGCGCACGTGACGCTGTTTCACTTCCACGATGCCGTCTTCCACAAACTTTGAAAAAGTGCGGCTGACGGTTTCGAGCTTGAGGCCGAGGTAGCTGCCAATTTCTTCGCGCGTCATGCGCAGTACCAACTCCGACTGCGAGAAACCACGTGCGTGCAACCGCTGCACCAGGTTCAACAGGAAGGCGGCCAGGCGCTCTTCGGCGCGCATGCTGCCCAGCAGCAGCATGACGCCGTTCTCCCGCACGATCTCGCGGCTCATGATCTTGTGCACGTGGCGCTGCAGTGCGTTCACTTCGCGTGATAGTTCTTCAATGCGCTCAAAGGGCATAACGCAGACTTCAGCGTCTTCCAGCGCCACGGCGTCGCAGGTGTGGTGATCGTTGACGATGCCGTCCAGACCAATTACTTCACCCGCCATCTGAAAGCCGGTGACCTGGTCACGCCCGTCTTCCGAGGCCACGCAGGTCTTGAAGAAGCCGGTGCGAATGGCGTAGAGGCTGGTAAAACGCTCGCCATTGCGAAAGAGGGTGCTACCCCGTTTGACTTTGCGGCGGCTGGCCACCACATCGTCAATCTTCTCCAGTTCGCTGGGGCTCAGGCCCAGGGGCATGCAAAGTTCACGAAGGTTGCAGTTGGAGCAGGCGACCTTGATGGTGTGCGGGCTCAGGGGCGCGGTTGGTACGGGCGTGATGGCAATGTGCGCATGCGCCTCGCCTGGTTTGCCGGATGGAGTGCTTGGTTCAAACATGTGGTTCCCCTGATGCAAGTCAATTATCCGCCTTGGCACCCATCGCGGGCTTGATCTGTATCAATGTCCGCCGCGGGCGTTTGGGCGACATTTGTGATGCCAGTTTGGAGTATCCATGAACGCCGTCCTCGACACCCCGCCCATCTCTGAAAATTTGTTGACCCGTTTTGACGTTTCGGGGCCGCGCTACACCTCCTACCCGACGGCAGACCGCTTTGTCGAAGCCTTCACCGCGGACGACTATGCCCAGGCACTGGCTCAGCGCCGTAGCGGCGCCGCTGCCTTGGCGCTCCCCTTGTCCCTGTATGTGCATATTCCCTTTTGCGAGTCGCTATGCTACTACTGCGCCTGCAACAAAATCATCACCAAGCACCATGACAAGGCAGCGACCTACCTGCGCTACCTGAGCCGCGAGGTGGACCTGCATACCGCGTGCATCGGTACCGGCCAGACCGTGAGCCAGTTGCACCTGGGTGGCGGCAGCCCCACCTTCTTGAGTGACGCCGAGTTGGGCGAGCTCATGGGTATGCTGCGACGCAATTTCAACCTCGCGCCCGGCGGCGAATACTCCATTGAAGTGGACCCCCGCACCATTGACGCGCAGCGTCTGGACACCCTGGCCGAGCTCGGATTCAACCGTCTGAGCTTTGGGGTCCAGGATTTTGACCCCGCAGTGCAAAAGGCTGTGCACCGCGTGCAGCCCGCTGAGCAGGTGTTTGCGCTGGTGGAGGCGGCGCGCGCGCGCGGCTTTGAGTCCATCAATGTGGACTTGATCTACGGCTTGCCCCAGCAGAGCCCTGAGTCGTTTGACCGCACGCTGGCCCAGGTGAACCAGTTGCGGCCCGACCGTATTGCGCTTTATGCCTACGCGCATTTGCCCGAGCGCTTCAAGCCCCAGCGGCGCATTGCCACGGTGGAGTTGCCCAGCGCGGCGTCCAAGGTGTCCATGTTGTCACGCTCCCTGGCTGCCTTTATGGGTGCGGGTTATGTGTATGTGGGAATGGACCATTTCGCCTTGCCGGAAGACTCGCTGGCGGTGGCCAAGCGGCAAGGGCGCCTGCATCGCAATTTCCAGGGGTACAGCACGCAGCCCGATTGCGATCTGATTGCGCTGGGCGTCTCGGCCATTGGCCGCATTGGTGCTAGCTACAGCCAGAACGCCAAAACGCTGGACGAGTACTACGACTACCTGAACCAAGGACGCTTTCCCGTAGTGCGTGGCCTGGCGGTAACCCGTGATGACCTGGTGCGCCGCGCCGTCATCATGGCGCTGATGTGCCAGGGCCAGTTGCAGTATGAATCCATCAACCTCGCGTATTTGGTGGACTTCAAAAACTACTTTGCCAGCGAACTGGTGGCCTTGCAGGCGCTGGCCGAGCAGGGCATGGTGGTGCTGGATGACAGCGGCATCCAGGTCACTACCCAAGGCTGGTTTTTTGTCAGGGCCGTGGCCATGGTGTTTGACAAGTATTTGCAAACTGACCGTACACGGGCCCGTTTTTCCAAGATCATTTAGCATCGTCGGATGCAATCGTCTCTGGCAATCACGGCCTTGGTGATGGGCTTGGTGGGTGGGCCCCACTGTGTGGCCATGTGTGGTGCTGCCTGTGCAGGCATCGGCCAGGCCGCGGGTCCGCGCCAGAACTCTGCACTCCTTCTGTTTCAAATCGGCCGGGTAGTGGGTTACGCCACGCTTGGGGGGCTGGCAGCGGCCTCCATGCAGGGCCTGGGCTGGCTTACGGTGCAGAGCGCTGCGCTGCGGCCCGTGTGGTCCATGGTGCATGTGGCGGCGCTGGTGCTGGGCCTGCTGCTGCTGTGGCAGGGGCGCCAGCCGCTGTGGCTGCAGGCGGGGGCACGCGCGGTATGGAGTCGTACCCGCAACCTGGGCTTGCGATGGGGGCGCGGTGCGCCGCTGGGGCTGGGCATGTTGTGGGCATTGTTGCCCTGTGGCCTGTTGTATTCAGCCTTGCTGGTGGCTGCGCTGGCGGGCGATGTGGTCAGCGGTGCCGGGGTGATGGCTTTGTTCGCCCTGGGCACCTCGGTCACCATGCTGCTGGGGCCATGGCTGTGGTTGCGCCTGCAGGGGGCGCAGATGGGCGATGGAACCTGGGGCGTGCGTCTGGCTGGCGCCGCGCTGGCAGCCAGCTCGGCTTGGGCCTTGTGGATGGGGCTGATGCACAATCAGGCCCCTTGGTGCATTACCCCTTGATGCACGTCAAAAACCACTCCCCGTTGGAGGGCGCTCTCCATGGATCGAACCACTGCCACTGCCGAGGCTTTGCGTCTGGAAGAGCTGCGCAGTTTTGGCGTCCTGGACTCCGCGGCTGAGCAGGCCTATGACGATGTCGTCAAGCTCGCCTCCTTTATTTGCGACACCCCGATTGCGCTGATTTCCCTGATCGACGAAGACCGCCAGTGGTTCAAGGCCAGGGTTGGTATGAATGCCATGGAGACCCCACGTGGCATTGCTTTTTGTGCGCACGCCATCACCGAACCCCATGCCCTCATGGAAGTGCCCGACGCGCTGGACGACAGCCGTTTTGCCAACAACCCGCTGGTGACCGGGGAAGAGGGCGTCCGTTTTTATGCGGGCGCACCGCTGTTGACGCCTTCGGGTGCTGCGCTGGGCACGGTGTGTGTCATCGACCGTGTGCCTCGCAAACTCACGGAAGCGCAGGCAGAGGCACTGAAAGCCCTGTCGCGTCAGGTGGTGCAGCTGCTGGCCCTGCGGCGTGCCAACGCCGAGCTGGAACTGCTGTCGCGTGCGCACACCCTGCGCCAGCGCGAGCTGGAAGAGACCCAGCGGCAGTTGAAGGGAATCAATGAGGAGTTGTCGGAACAGACACTGACGGACGCGCTGACCACGCTCAAAAACCGCCGCGCCTTTGACCGGCTGCTAGCCAATGAATATGCCCGCGCCTTGCGCACCCGCTCTCCCTTGGCCCTGCTGATGGTGGATGTGGACCACTTCAAAGCCTACAACGACCAATATGGCCACCTGGCTGGTGACCAGGCCTTGCAGGCGGTGGCTGCCGCCATCAAGTCGCAGGCCCGGGCCTACGACCATGTGGCCCGCTACGGAGGGGAGGAGTTTGCCGTCATCCTGCCCGACACCCAAGTGGCCGACACGCGCGCAGTGGCCGAACGTGTCCGCCTTGCCGTGCAGAACTTGCAAGGTTTGCACCGTCCGGTGACGGTGAGCGTCGGGGCCGCCATGGCCGAGGCCAAAACCGACCCTGTCGATCTGGTGAGCCGTGCTGACCAAGCGCTCTACCAGGCCAAGCAGAACGGCCGCAACCGCTTGCACGTTACGCTCTAAAAACCTGTGGGCCGCGGAGGACGTGCCGGGCTGGGATAATCCGGTCCATGTCTTCTGTCTTGCCGCTGTCCGGCACCCCCACGTCCGCGCTGAGCCCCTGGCGCCTGTCCGTTGCACCCATGATGGACTGGACGGATCGCCATTGCCGCTACTTTCACCGCCTGTTGAGCCGCCACGCGCTGCTGTACACCGAGATGGTGACCACCGGCGCGCTGATCCATGGCGATGTGCCGCGCCACCTGCGCTTCAACACCGAAGAACACCCCGTGGCCCTGCAACTGGGCGGCAGTGAGCCGGCCGACTTGGCGCAGTGCGCCAAGCTCGGGGAGGACTGGGGCTACGACGAAATCAACATCAACTGCGGCTGCCCGTCGGAGCGCGTGCAGCGCGGCGCGTTTGGCGCCTGCCTGATGAACGAGGCCCCCTTGGTTGCCGACTGCGTGAAAGCCATGGTGGACGTGGTGGACATTCCCGTGACCGTGAAGCACCGCATTGGCATCGATAAAGAAGAGAGCTACGGCTTTGTGCGCGACTTTGTCGGCACCGTGGCCGATGCCGGCTGCTCCGTGTTTATTGCCCATGCTCGCAACGCCTGGCTCAAGGGCCTGAGCCCCAAAGAGAATCGCGAGATTCCGCCGCTGCGTTACGAACTGGTGCACCAGCTCAAACAAGACTTTCCCCACCTCACCATCGCCATCAATGGCGGCTTGACCACCAGCGCGCAGCTGGCAGAACAGCTGGCGCATGTGGACGGCGTGATGCTGGGCCGTGAGGCCTACCACAACCCCTGGTGGCTGGCCGAGTGGGATGCTACGTTTTTCGGAGCTGCTCCCGCAGAGCTGACGCGGGATAGCGTCGAATTGGCCATGGTGGAGTACATGGAGCGCGAGGCTGCGGAGCACGGCACTTCGTGGTACAGCATTGCCCGCCACATGCTGGGCCTGCGCCACGGCCTGCCGGGCGCACGCAAGTGGCGCCAGGTATGGAGTGACCACCGCTACAAGACCTTGCCGGCCCGCGACGTGATGGCCATCGCCCGGGGCCCTGCGCTTGCCGCGGCCTGAGCAGGAACGCTGGGCCCTGCTGGGGCTGTGGCTGATCCCTGCGCTGTGGGCGGTGAACTTCATCGTCGCACGCTGGGCGCCCGGCACCATCGCGCCCTATGCGCTGGCCCTGGGCCGCTGGGCGATTGCCGGCGTGCTGCTGGGTTTTGTGGCGCGGCAGGAGCTGTGGGCACAGCGCCGTGCCATTCTTTCGGTCTGGTACCAGTACGTGGTGCTGGGCTTTTGCGGCATGTTGGTCTGCGGTGCCTGGGTCTACCTGGGTGCGCGCACCACGGGCGCCATGAATATTTCGTTGATCTACGCCGCGTCGCCCGTGCTGATTGCCGTGGGGGCGGTGCTGTGGCTGGGCGAGCGCTTTCGTACGCAGCAGGTGCTGGGTGTGGTGGTGGCGCTGGCCGGTGTGGTGCACGTCATCGTCAAGGGTCAGTGGCTGGCACTGGGCCAGGTGCAGTGGGTGGTGGGCGACGCGTGGATCGTGGCGGCTATGGTGGCCTGGGCGGCCTACGCGTTGCTGCAAAAACTCTGGCCCAGTCCGCTGGGATCCACCGCGCGGCTGGCCGCCATCTGTGCGGGCGGCGTGCTGGTGCTGATTCCTTGCGCGCTGTGGGAAGCCGGGTTGCCCGAGACGCCCGCCTGGTCCTGGGCCGCCACCTGGCTGGTGCTGGCCGCAGCGCTGGCACCGGGCCTGGCCGCCTACTGGATTTATGGCGCCGCACAAAAGGTGCTGGGCGCGAGCCGCGTGGCGGTCACGCTCTACCTGGGGCCCTTGTACGCGGCACTCGCAGCGTGGGGTGTGCTGGGCGAGCCGCTGGGTGTGCACCATCTGGTGGGCGCGGCGCTGATTCTGCCCGGCGTGTACTGGGTGTCGCGCCGCTAACGCTGCGGGCCGCACTTCAAACTTACACTGGCCTTCTTTGCAACAAGGAGAGCGTCCATGGTGGTTCGCATCGTGCGTTTGGGCACAGAACGGGCAGCAGACGAGGGTACGCGCATCGGCACGGTGCGCCGCCCGCCGCGTGGTGTGCCCAAGACGGAATTTGCCTCGCGCAACTGGTACGACGTGTGGTACCCCAACCTGGCACCCAGCGCCGATGTGATGAAGCAGGGGCAGGAGGCCACGACGCCTGCGCAGTGGGCCGCCTTTGTCAAAAAATACCGGGCCGAGATGGCCATGCCCGAAGCCAGCCGCACGCTGGAAGTGCTGGCGGCACTGTCGCAGCACAGCAACTTCTCAGTGGGCTGCTACTGCGAAGACGAAGCCCACTGCCACCGCGCCACTCTGCGCGCACTGCTGGCAGAAAAGGGCGCCAAGCTGGCCTGAGCGGCCAGACGCGCAGGAGACAGCCATGGCCAAGCGCGCGCATCACCATGTGTATGTGGTGGAGTTGTCCCCCCAGGTGCTGGAGCAGGCCAAGTTCATGCGGGCCAACCCGGGCTACATCACCGGCAAGCCCTGTGTGTACGTGGGCATGACCGGGCTGGACCCCGACATCCGGTTTGACAAACACAAGGCCGGCATCCAGGCGAACCGCTATGTGCTGAAGTTTGGCCTGCGCCTGCTGCCCGACCTGTACGAGGCCTACAACCCCATGCAGTACGAGGCTGCGCGCGACATGGAGGTGGAGCTGGGTATCAGCCTGCGTGCAGCGGGGTTTGGGGTGTGGCAGGCCTAGAGGCCAATTTATGAGTCAAATTGGCCTCTAGTGCCCATGGAATATGCGTGAGAAGCTATCAAAAGAGGAGTAAACGACATGCCAACTACGGTTGAACCCACAGCAGGGCCTAGGCCCGCCGCAGCTTTCATGGCGCTGGATGCGCATGTGTTCCGCGCCAGCCAGCTCACGCGCGGCCCCTGGCATCCGCAGCAGCAGCACGCCGGCCCGCCCATTGCGCTGGTGAGCTACGCGCTGGAGGCCGCAGCACAGGCCCACGGCCTGCTGCACATGGCGCGGCTCACCGCCAACCTGCTGCGCCCGGTGCCGATTGCCGACATCGAGGTGCGTGTGCAGGAAGACTATGTGGGCCGCAATGCAGGGCACTTCTCGGCGGTGGCACTGGCCGATGGCAAGGAGCTGATCCGCGCCACCGCCCTGTTCCAGCGCGAAGGGGAAGTGGACATTCCGCAGGGCCTGCCCGGCCACCCCTTGCCCAAGGCACCCAAGACACCGACCGATTCCCCCGTGCAGCGCTTTCCGTTTGCGCACGGCGAAATCGGCTACCCCGATTTGGTGGAGAGCCGCATTGCCGCCGGGCGCATGTTTGCGGGGCCCAGCGCGGTGTGGTTTCGCCTGAGCTTCCCGCTGGTGCAGGGGCAAAAGCCCAGCCCCTACCAGCGCGTGGCGGTGGCGGCCGATTCGGGCAACGGCATCAGCGCCATCCTCGATTTGTCCACCCACGTCTTTGTCAACTCCGACCTCAGCATCAACCTGCTGCGCCGCCCGGTGGGCGAGTGGATTTGCCTGGATGCGCGTACCCATTTGTCCAGCCACGGTGGTGGGCTGGCGGAGTCGGCGCTGTATGACGAGGCGGGCTTGATTGGGCGGGCTACGCAGAGCTTGTTTGTGCGCAAGCGTGACTGAGGCGCGGCGCCGCCGAATGGCCCGAGGTCAGTAGCGGTAACGCAGCCCCAGCGAAGTGGCGCTGACACGGTCGCTGCCACCACCGGGGAATTTCACGTAGTGTTCGTCGTACTGCAGCACGCCCGACCATTGGGTGCTCAGCAACATTTCTGCGCCAATGCCGTAGGACCAGTCGAACCCGCGCTCACTGCCGGCCGTGACACCCGAGGTGGGGGCGCTGGAGACATCGGTGCGACCGTAGGTAGTGCCAATTTTCCCCAACAGGTTGAACGTCGGGTTCAGCGGGGCACGGCCAATCAGGCTCAGGTTGATGCCGTCCACCTTGGTGGTGCCACCCGCGCGGTTGACCGAGCCAAAGTCGGTGTAACCAATTTCAAAACCAAAGTTCTGGTTGTTGAAGTAGTTGCCCATGTTGATGCTGTAGGCCGTGGCGCGCTGGTCATTGCCAAAAATGCCAAAACCATTGCTGGGCTTGGAGAAGTCTGAGGAACCCACACTCAGTCCGATGTAGGTGGGACTTTGACCCGCCAAGTGCATGGGAGCTGCGGTGGTCTGGGCCTGTGCCGCGCCGGCGGCAATACCCAACGACGCGGCGATGGTGAGGCGTGCCCAAGAGATGGAATGAAATGGAAGCAGGGAGGTGCGCATGGTCATGGGCCTTTCGGAGGGGGACAGAAGAACAAGCCCAATGTCGGCCATTCCCGCTTCGTGATCTGTACGCTGGCGCGCACACCCCAGCGCGGGTGCGCGCGCCCCGGCTTACGCAAAGATATAGCGGTCGCTGAAGGCCATCAGTTGCTCGGTATAGATCGACTCTTGTGCCGGTAGGTAAGCGACTGCCCCAAAGCTGCGCGTAAACATATCAGCAATTCAGTCTGCCAAATTTCATGCGGTCCCCGCTTGCGCACACGCCCCGATTTACTCCGCCGCCTCCAAGCCATTCGCAAAATGCTCCCGCACCCGCTGCACCGTCAGCGCAGCATCGCGCGCAGCCAGCGCGTCCATGATGGCGCGGTGTTCGGCCAGTGACTCTTCAATGCGCCCGGTCTTCAGCAGGGAGTTGTGGCGGTTCAGCTTCATCACCTTGCGCAGGTCGGCCACCATCTGGTCGCGCCAGCGGTTGTTGGCGATCTGCAGCAGGCGCATGTGGAACTGCTCGTTCACCGCGAAAAACTGGTCGGTGTTGGCTTTGCCGGGTTTGGCGGCGGTCTCCAGCGCCTTGTGCAGGGCTTGCAGTTCTTTCAGCTCCGCATCGGTGGCCTTGGTGGCCACCACGCCAGCGGCGTCGCTTTCCAGCAGGCTCAGCAAGTGGTACACGTCAGCCAGGTCTTGCTGCGACACCTCGGTCACATAAGCACCGCGGCGCACCTTCATGGTCACCAGGCCTTCGGCGGCAAGCACCTTGAGCGCCTCGCGCAGCGGCGTGCGGCTGATGCCAAATTCCTCGGCAATCTTCAGTTCGTCAATCCAGCTGCCGGGCTCCAGCTCGCGCTTGAAGATGCGCTGGCGCAGTAGCTCGGCCACTTCCTCATACAGAGGGCGGGGGGCCAGCGAGACGGCGGGGCGGGTTTCAGGCATCAGGGCGGGCATGGGGGTGAATTGTAAGCTGACATCAATATTCTGAATCAATAATTATGAATAATGTAAACTCGCTTCCACCCAAACGCTGCCGGGATTACCCTCCCGGTTCCACCTTGGGGGAGCCCATGAACGACCCGCGGACCACGCCATGACTGACCAGAACCCTGAATTCAAAACCGCCACGCTGGAGCAGTGGGCCAAGGCCGCGGCCAAGTCCGCCCCCGGCGGCAATGTGGACGCGCTGAACTGGATCACGCCCGACGGCATCGCGGTTAAACCCCTCTACACGGCGGCCGACACAGCCGACCTGAAGCACGCCGACACGCTGCCCGGTTTCGAGCCCTACCTGCGCGGCCCGCAGGCCACGATGTACGCCGTGCGCCCCTGGACGATCCGCCAGTACGCGGGCTTCTCGACGGCCGAGGAGAGCAATGCCTTCTACAGAAAGGCGCTGGCCGCAGGCGGGCAGGGCGTGTCGGTGGCGTTCGACCTGGCCACCCACCGCGGCTACGACTCCGACCACCCGCGTGTGACGGGCGACGTGGGCAAGGCCGGTGTGGCGATTGATTCGGTCGAGGACATGAAGATCCTGTTCGACCAGATTCCGCTGGACAAGGTGTCTGTGTCGATGACGATGAATGGCGCGGTGTTGCCGGTGTTGGCGGGCTATGTGGTGGCGGCCGAAGAGCAGGGCGTGGCGCAAGACCAGCTCTCGGGAACGATTCAGAACGACATTCTGAAAGAGTTCATGGTGCGCAACACCTACATCTACCCGCCCGCGCCCAGCATGCGCATCATCGGCGACATCATTGGCTACACCGCCAAGAACATGCCCAAGTTCAACTCGATCAGCATCTCGGGTTACCACATGCAGGAGGCGGGCGCCAACCAGGCACTCGAATTGGCCTTCACGCTGGCCGACGGCAAGGAGTATGTGAAGACCGCCATTGCCACCGGGCTGGACGTGGACGACTTTGCCGGGCGCCTGTCGTTCTTCTGGGCGATTGGCATGAACTTCTATCTGGAAGTGGCCAAGATGCGCGCCGCACGCCTGCTGTGGTGCCGCATCATGAAAGGCTTTGACGCCAAGAACCCGAAGAGCCTGATGCTGCGCACGCACTGCCAGACATCCGGCTGGTCGCTCACCGAGCAAGACCCGTACAACAACGTGGTGCGCACCACCATTGAGGCGATGGCCGCGGTGTTTGGCGGCACGCAAAGCCTGCACACCAACGCGCTGGATGAAGCCATTGCACTGCCCACCGAGTTCTCCAGCCGCATTGCGCGCAACACCCAACTCATCATCCAGGAAGAAACCCACATCACCAACGTGATCGACCCCTGGGCGGGCAGCTACATGATGGAAAAGCTGACGCAGGACATGGCGGATGCCGCGTGGACCATCATCGAAGAAGTGGAAGCCATGGGCGGCATGACCAAGGCCGTGGACAGCGGCTGGGCCAAGCTCAAGATTGAAGCCGCCGCTGCCGACAAGCAGGCGCGCATCGACAGCGGGCAGGACGTGATTGTGGGCGTCAACAAGTACAAGCTGAAGAGCGAAGACGTGGTCGAAGCGCGCGACATTGACAACGTGGCGGTGCGCGAGTCGCAAGTGGCCCGATTGAAAGAGATCAGATCAAAACGCGACACAGCCCGCGTGGATGCTGCGCTGGCAGCTATCACTTTTGCAGCAGAAAACGGCACGGGCAACCTGCTGGACCTGAGCATCCAGGCCGTGCGCCTGCGTGCCACGGTGGGTGAGGTGAGCGATGCGCTGGAAAAAGCCTTTGGCCGCCACCGTGCGGATACCAACAAGGTCAGCGGCGTGTACGCTGCGGCCTACGACAGCGCCAATGGAGACACCATGGAGTACTGGAACACGCTGAAAGCCGACATCGCCGGCTTCGCCGAGAAACAAGGCCGCCGCCCGCGCGTGATGATCAGCAAGCTGGGCCAGGACGGCCACGACCGCGGCGCCAAGGTGGTGGCCACGGCGTTTGCTGACCTGGGCTTTGACGTGGACATGGGCCCGCTGTTCCAGACCCCCGAAGAATGCGCCCGCCAGGCGATTGAAAACGACGTGCACGCGGTCGGCGTGTCCACCCTGGCCGCTGGCCACAAAACCCTGGTGCCCGCCATCATTGCCGAACTGAAGAAGCAGGGCGCGGACGACATCATCGTCTTCGTCGGCGGCGTGATCCCGCGCCAGGACTATGACTTTTTGTACGCCGCAGGCGTCAAGGGCATCTATGGCCCGGGCACGCCGATTCCTGTGTCGGCGCGTGATGTGCTGAGCCAGATTGAAAAGGCACTCGGGTGAGCCCTGAAGCCGTGCAGGCCGGTCTGCTGGGGGGCGAGTCCCTCCTGCAGCGCCGGGCCATCGCCAAAGCCATCACCCTGCTGGAGTCCACCCGCGTGGACCACCGTGCGCAGGGTGATGCGCTGCTGACGGCGCTGCTGCCGCACACCGGCAAGTCGCTGCGCCTGGGCATTAGCGGTGTGCCAGGCGTTGGCAAAAGTACCTTTATCGAAGCGCTGGGCTTGTACCTGATTGGCCAGGGCCACCGTGTGGCGGTGCTGACGATTGATCCGTCGTCGTCAGTCTCCGGTGGCTCCATCCTCGGTGACAAAACGCGCATGGAGCATCTCTCCATGCACGAGAAAGCTTTCATTCGCCCCAGCCCGTCCAGCGGCACGCTGGGTGGCGTGGCCGAGAAAACGCGCGAGGCCATGCTGGTCTGCGAGGCAGCCGGTTACGACATCGTGATTGTGGAAACCGTGGGCGTAGGCCAGAGCGAGACGGCCGTGCAGGGCATGACCGACATGTTCGTGCTGATGCAGCTGCCCAACGCGGGTGACGACCTGCAGGCCATCAAAAAAGGTGTGATGGAACTGGCGGACTTGGTAGTGATTAACAAGGCCGACATTGACGCCGATGCCGCCACCCGCGCGCAAGCACAGATCACCTCCAGCCTGCGTTTGCTGGGCATGCACGGCAACCCGAATGACCCGCACAGCGACAAGCATTGGCAGCCCAAGGTCATCAGCTTGAGTGCACTGCTTGGCAAAGGCGTGGATACCTTCTGGGCAGCGGTGTCCGAATTCCAAACCCTGCAAACCGCCAATGGCCTGTTCAAGCAGCGCCGCCAGAACCAGTCGCTGGCATGGATGTGGGAGCGGATTGACGCGGGCCTGAAGCAAGCATTCAAGCAAAACCCGGCGGTGCGCGAGCAGCTGCCCCAGCTCACCGCAGCGGTGCAGGCCGGTCAGTTGGCCGCCAGCACTGCAGCACGAAATCTGCTCGCAGCCCTCGAATTGACTGCGCAAGCAGCTCCTAAATAGATAGCAAATTACAGTTTCAGACGAGAAGGATTTTCCATGCAAGCCATTCTTGAACAACTCGAAGCCAAGCGCGAACTCGCGCGTCAGGGCGGTGGTGAAAAGCGCATTGCCGCGCAGCACAAAAAAGGCAAGCTCACCGCGCGTGAGCGGCTGGAGATCTTGCTGGACGAGGGCACGTTTGAAGAGTGGGACATGTTTGTCGAACACCGCTGCGTGGACTTCGGCATGGCCGAGCAGAAGATCCCCGGCGACGGCGTGGTCACCGGCTACGGCATGATCAACGGCCGCTTGGTGTTTGTGTTCAGCCAGGACTTCACCGTGTTCGGTGGAGCCTTGTCTGAGGCGCACGCCGAGAAGATTTGCAAGGTGATGGACCAGGCCATGAAAGTGGGTGCCCCGGTCATTGGCCTCAACGACTCTGGTGGTGCGCGCATCCAGGAAGGTGTCGCGTCCCTGGGTGGTTATGCCGACGTGTTCCAGCGCAACGTCATGGCCAGCGGCGTGATTCCGCAGATCAGCATGATCATGGGGCCGTCGGCCGGTGGCGCGGTGTACTCGCCTGCAATGACCGATTTCATCTTCATGGTGAAGGACTCCAGCTACATGTTTGTGACCGGCCCCGAAGTGGTGAAGACGGTGACGCACGAGGAAGTGACCGCCGAGGAACTGGGCGGCGCCATCACCCACACCACCAAGAGCGGCGTGGCGGACCTGGCCTTTGAGAACGACGTGGAAGCGCTGCTGATGCTGCGCCGTCTCTACAACTACTTGCCGCTGAACAACCGCGAGAAAGCCCCGGTGCGCAAGAGCGGCGACCCGATCGATCGCGCGGACGCAAGCCTGGACACGCTGGTGCCGGAGAACGCCAACAAGGCCTATGACATGAAGGAGCTGATCGTCAAGACCGTGGACGATGGCGACTTCTTCGAGATCCAGCCCGAGTACGCCAAAAACATCATCATCGGCTTTGCCCGCATGGACGGCCAGACCATCGGCATCGTGGCCAATCAGCCACTGGTACTGGCGGGCTGCCTGGACATCAAGAGCTCCATCAAGGCTGCGCGCTTTGTGCGCTTCTGCGATGCCTTCAACATTCCCGTGGTGACGTTTGTGGACGTGCCTGGCTTTATGCCCGGTACCAGCCAGGAGTACGGCGGCATCATCAAGCACGGCGCCAAGTTGCTGTATGCGTATGCCGAGTGCACGGTGCCCAAGATCACGGTGATTACTCGCAAGGCCTACGGTGGCGCCTATGACGTGATGGCCTCCAAGCACTTGCGTGGTGACGTCAACTTCGCCTGGCCGAATGCCGAAATTGCGGTGATGGGGGCCAAGGGCGCGGTGGAAATCATCTTCCGCGAAGACAAGGGCGACCCGGCCAAGCTGGCCGCGAAGGAAGCCGAATACAAGGCCCGCTTTGCCAACCCGTTCGTGGCCGGTGCACGCGGCTTTATCGACGATGTGATCCTGCCGAGTGAGACCCGCAAACGCATTTGCCGCTCGCTGGTGATGCTGAAAGACAAGAAGCTGGAAAACCCGTGGCGCAAGCACGGGAACATTCCGCTCTGATCGCCGAAGAACAAGAAAAGGACAAGCACCATGTTCACCAAAATCCTGATCGCCAACCGTGGCGAAATCGCCTGCCGCGTCATTGCCACCGCCAAGAAAATGGGCATCAAGACGGTTGCCGTCTACTCCGATGCCGACAAGGAAGCCCGCCATGTGGCGCTGGCTGACGAAGCCGTCAACATCGGCCCCGCGCCCAGCCGTGAAAGCTACCTGCAGGCCGAAAAGATCATTGCCGCCTGCAAGCAAACCGGCGCACAAGCCGTGCACCCCGGCTACGGCTTCTTGAGCGAAAACGAAGCCTTCGCCAAGCGCTGCGAGGACGAAGGCATTGCCTTCATCGGGCCCAAGGCGCATTCCATTGCCGCCATGGGCGACAAGATCGCTTCCAAGAAGCTGGCCAATGAGGCCAAGGTCAACACCATCCCCGGCTACAACGATGCCATCAGCGGCCCGGAGCAGGCGGTGGAGATTGCCAAGGGCATTGGCTACCCCGTGATGATCAAGGCGTCTGCGGGCGGCGGCGGCAAGGGCCTGCGCGTGGCGTTCAACGACAAGGAAGCGTTCGAAGGCTTCTCCAGTTGCCAGAACGAGGCCCGCAACAGCTTCGGCGACGACCGTATCTTCATTGAGAAGTTTGTGCAGGAGCCGCGCCACATTGAGATCCAGGTGCTGGGTGACAGCCACGGCAACGTGATCTACCTGAACGAGCGCGAGTGCTCCATCCAGCGCCGCCACCAGAAGGTGATCGAAGAGGCTCCATCGCCCTTCATCAGCGACGCCACCCGCAAGGCCATGGGCGAACAGGCCGTGCAACTGGCCAAGGCCGTCAAGTACCAGAGCGCGGGCACGGTGGAGTTTGTGGTCGGCAAGGACCAGGACTTCTACTTTCTGGAGATGAACACCCGTCTGCAGGTGGAGCACCCGGTGACCGAGTGCATCACCGGCCTGGACCTGGTGGAGCTGATGATCCGCGTGGCGGCGGGCGAAAAGCTGCCCCTGACACAAGCCGACGTGAAGCGCGATGGCTGGGCCATCGAGTGCCGCATCAATGCGGAAGACCCGTTCCGCAACTTTTTGCCCTCCACCGGCCGCCTGGTGCGTTTTGCACCGCCCGAGCAGACCATGTGGCAGAGTGACGTTGAACACCTGCAAGGCGTGCGCGTGGACACCGGCGTGCAGGACGGCGGTGAGATTCCGATGTTCTACGACTCGATGATTGCCAAGCTCATCGTGCACGGCAAGGACCGCAACGACGCGATTGCCAAGATGCGCGAGGCCCTCAACGGCTTTGTGATCCGCGGGGTCTCCAGCAACATTCCGTTCCAGGCGGCGCTACTTGCGCACCCCAGGTTTGTAAGCGGCGATTTCAACACCGGCTTTATTGCCGAGAACTACGGCAAGGGCTTCTTTGCCGAAGACGTGCCACATGACGATGCCGCGTTCCTGACCGCGCTGGCCGCCTTTGTGCGCCGCAAGTCGCGCGAGCGTGCGGCGGGCTTGTCGGGCCAATTGCCCGGATATGCGGTGGACGCGGGCAAAGACTATGTGGTGGTGACGTTGGATGCCGCTGGCAACAACCGCTACACCCCGGTGCATGTGGATGAGTTTGAAGGTGAAACTGGCTCCGCGCAAGTACGGGTGGGCGCGAGCAGCTATGTTATTCGTAGCAAATCACGCCTGAACGACATTGCCATTACTGGCACGGTGAACGGCAAAGCCTTTACCGCCCAGGTGGAGCGCGGCACGCCCAAGAACCCGCTGGCCTTGCGCGTGCAACACAACGGCACGCGCATTGATGCGCTGGTCATGTCCCCACGCATGGCCGAGCTGCACGCCCTGATGCCGCACAAGGCACCGCCCGACATGAGCCGTTACGTGCTCTCGCCCATGCCCGGCTTGCTGGTGGATGTGGCGGTGGTGCCTGGCCAGAAGGTGCAGGCGGGTGAACGTGTGGCCGTGATCGAAGCCATGAAGATGGAAAACGTGCTGTTCGCCGCCGCCGATGGTGTGGTGGGCAAGGTGCTGGCCGCCAAGGGCGAGAGTCTGTCGGTTGACCAAGCCATCGTGGAGTTCGTATGACAGCAGTGGCTGCCCACCGTCCGTTCAAAGTGCTGGGTATCCAGCAGATCGCCATCGGTGGCCCCGACAAGAAACGCCTGCAAACCCTGTGGGTGGACATGTTGGGGTTGGAGGTCACGGGCACCTTCAAGAGCGAAAAAGAGAATGTGGACGAGGACATCTGCGCCATGGGTATGGGGCCCTACAAGGTTGAAGTCGATCTGATGCAGCCACTGGACCCGGACAAAAAGCCCGCCGTGCACACCACGCCGCTGAACCACGTGGGCCTGTGGATCGACAACCTGCCGGTGGCCGTGGAATGGCTCACCGCCAAGGGCGTGCGCTTTGCCCCTGGCGGCATCCGCAAGGGTGCGGCGGGTTACGACATCACCTTTTTGCATCCCAAAAGCAACGACGAATTTCCGATCGCGGGTGAGGGCGTGCTGATCGAGCTGGTGCAGGCGCCCCCCGAAGTGGTGCGGGCCTTGTCCGCACCGTAGGCGTTTGGTGGCATTAGGACGGGCTTTTGTGGGTTTCTTGGGGTTTGCGATCCCGCCGGTAGGGTTACAGTCAGCCACAGGTGTTTCAATGAAAACACGCCGTTGGTAAGCTGGACGGGGTTGCACCGGTTTTTGCCGGGCCCGCGCTATGGCGCAGACGAGGAGACAACATGAAGCTGGATAAGGTTTTTTCTGCTGGCATTTGGCTGATGCGCCGCATGCGCTTTGGTGTCAAGCTGAGCTTGGTGACGGCGGTCGTGCTGGTGCCTCTGTTCTTCATCGTTGCCGAGCTGATTGCCCGCGAGCGCAATGAAATCGAGACCGTGCGTTCGGAGTTGGCTGGCATAGCCATGGTCGAAAACGCCAGTGCACTGGTTCGCCAATTGCAAGCCCACCGTGGCCAGACCAACATGGTGTTGTCCGGCAATGCCGCAGCGCAAGGGCCGCGGGACAAGACCCGTGAAACCCTGAAGGTCGCACGGGACCAACTGGATGCCAAGATCAACGCAGGTAGCGGAGCGCGGGCTGCTGTGGAGTGGAAAAACTTGAGGGAACGCGTGGATGCGCTGATCCCCGCTTTGGAGGGCAAGACCGCTCCGGCCAGTTTTGCACTGCATACGGCCTTGATTGAGGATATGACCCGGTTTGTGTATGGCATTTCCAATGAATCCAGCCTCCTGTTTGATCCCGATCCGGTGACCTATACGCTGATGGATATGGCCGTGTCGCGTCTGATTCCCTGGACGGAGCAGGTCGGTCGGTTGCGGGGGCAAGGCGCGGGCCTGCTGAGCCAGCCGACTCTGGACGAAAGCGGAGCGATCCGGGTGTTGACCCAACTGGACGCACTGGATGCGTGGGCGCTGAATGTGCGATATGCCCAGACGCTGATATCGGAGATGGGGGTGAAAGACCCGCTAAGTGAAAAGGCCCTGGAGGCCAGCGCCAGTTTCTCCAAGCTGGCGCGTGAACGGTTTGCTGCCGGTGCTGCAACCGGCGAGTCGCAAACCTATTTCAACGCGGGTACCCAAACCATCGAAGCCATTGCGGCTTACCAGGCCTCTGCCGTGGCAGGCGTTCACACGTTGTTGCAACAGCGCTTGGACCGTACCTTGACGGTTTTGTGGGGCACCGTGGCGGTGAGTACCTTGACCGTGTTGGCCCTGCTGTATTTCATGCTGTCCTTCAATTTCAGTTTTTTGCAGGATTTGCGGGAGGTGCTGCGCTTCATGGAAGAGACGGCAGCCGGCAACTTGCGCCATAAAGTGCAGATCCGTGGCAAGGACGAGCTCTCCGACATGTCGCATTCCATGGATGTGATGGTGAACAATATCTCGGTCATGGTGGCCAGTGTGCGCAGCAACTCGGCACTGGTTGCGAATTCCGGTGATGTCCTGGTCAGTGGCAATGAAGCCTTGTCGGGCCGAACGGAGCAACAGGCCGCCAATCTGGAGGAGACCTCGGCCAGCGTGCAGGAGCTGTCGTCCACCGTGCAGGACAACGCCAACACGGCCCAGAAATCGGACCAGGCGGCCCAGGCCGTGCGGGGCGTGGCGGAACAGGGGGCGCAGGGCATGGTGGAGGCGATTGCCTCCGTGGAGGCCATTGAGGCCAGCACCAAGCGCATGGACGAAATCGTCAGTGTGATTGATGGCCTGGCCTTTCAGACCAACATCCTGGCACTGAATGCGGCGGTGGAAGCTGCACGGGCTGGCGAGTCGGGCCGTGGTTTTGCGGTGGTGGCGACCGAAGTCCGCTCACTGGCACAACGCTCTGCCGCATCGGCCAAAGAGATTCGTACGCTGATTGGTGCCTCCACCGCCCAGGTGGCCAGCGGGGTGGCCCAGATCCGCGCCGCTGGAGCCAACATCACGCGCATTGTGGACGGTGTGCGTGATGTGGCCGCCAATATGTCGCACATCTCGGCGTCCAGTGCCGAGCAGAGCAACAGCCTGTCCGAAATCACCATGGCTATTCGCCAGCTCGATGAGATCACCCAACAGAATGCCGCCATGGTGGAGCAGGCCGTCAACCAGGCCACCGCCCTGCAGGAGCGCGCCAGCGTGCTGTCCGAGGCGGTGTCGGTGTTCAAGTTGCAGCAGGGTTCGGCCGACGAGGCCCGCGCCTTGGTGGAGCGTGCCCTGTTACTGCGCCGCGGATCGGGCAGCCGCGACGCGTTTGTGCGTGAAGTCACGCCCAAGGAAAGCGGGCTGTTTGACCGCGATATGTACGTGTTTGTGCTGGACCGCAACGGCCAGTACCTGGCCTTTGGTGGCAACCCTGCCAAGGTGGGCACCCGTGTGCAGGATGTACCAGGCATCGACGGCAATACCCTGGTGGCCTCCATCGTCGGGCAGGCCGCTGTGGCCCCAGGTTGGGTGGAGTACGACATCGTTAACCCGCTCAACGGCAAGGTGCAGACCAAGATGTCGTATGTGGTGCAGGTGGACGACGTCTACGTGGGCTGCGGTGTCTATAAAAACCTGATGGCCATGCAGTAGGCGTGCTTCGGCGCTGGCGGTTGGCCGGTGCCGCTTAACCGGCGCCGCCGGGCTTGGCCCGCGCACGGGCCCGCGCCAGTGCGGCTTCGATCACCGCACGCTTTTGGTCCAGCACCACCGGGTCGGTGTGCTGGGAGTGGGCCGGCAGGTCCGCCAGTTTCATTTCTGCTTTCTGCTGCTGGCGTTGTGCGTGCTCGGTTTCTTCGCGCGTGCGGCGGTTTTGGCGTGCGCTGTAACGTGTGCGCGCCTCGTCGGCCAGGGCCTGGGGCCAAGCGCTCCAGCCGGTTGTCGTCGCCGTCACGTTCTCCAGCAGAATGCAATCCACCGGGCACACTGGCAGGCACAGCTCGCAGCCGGTGCAGTACTGCTCCAGCACGGTGTGCATGCGCTTGTTGCTGCCGATGATGGCGTCGGTCGGGCAGGCGTCCAGGCACAGGGTGCAGCCTATGCACCAGGCTTCGTCAATGAAGGCGACGCTGCGCGGCCCTTCCACACCAAACGCGGGATCCAGCGGCTGCACAGGCTGGCCGGTGAGGGCCGCCAGGCGTGTAATGCCTGCGGCTCCGCCGGGCGGGCACTGGTTGATGCCGGCTTCGCCTGCGGCCATGGCCTGCGCATAGGCCGCGCAATCGGGGTAGCCGCAGCGGGTGCACTGCGTTTGGGGCAGGGCGTCCAGCAGGCGCTGCACCAGGGGCGGTGCAGCTGTCTTGCCGGTGCTCACTTGCTCTGGGTGCTACGCTTGGCTGCTACCTTTTTAGGAGCTGCTGGCGCAGATTTGACGGGGGTTGCAGGCACTTTTTGTGCCAAAGCCGGTGCGGGTGCCTTGCGGGCAACCTTGGCGGCTGGGGCTGGGGCGGCTGCGCTTGCGGGGGCTGTGCGCGGTGTGGTGCTGACCAAGGCGTGCGCCTTGATAAAAGCCTTGACCTGCGGGTACACATGTTCACGCCAGCGGCGGCCCGAGAAGATGCCGTAGTGGCCGGCACCCTTGGCCTCAAAGTGGCGCTGCTGGCTCTTGGGCACACCGCTGCAGATGTCGTGTACCGCCTCGGTCTGGCCAGCGCCTGAGATGTCGTCCAGTTCGCCTTCTACCGACATCAGCGCAGTGGTCTTGATATCGGCCGGTTGCACACGCTCCAGCTTGCCTTGGGGGTTTTTCACCTCCCAGGTGCCGTTGACCAGCGCAAACTCCTGGAACACTACCTGGATGGTTTCCAGGTAGTAGTCGGCATCCATGTCCAGCACGGCGTTGTACTCGTCGTAGAACTTGCGGTGGGCTTCGGTGCTGGCGTCGTCACCCTTGATCAGGTCCTGGAAGTAGTCGTAGTGGCTCTTGGCGTGGTGGTCGGGGTTCATGGCCACAAAGCCGGTGTGCTGCAAAAAGCCCGGGTAGACGCGGCGGCCCGCACCTGGGAAGTTGCTGGGCACGCGGTAGATCACGTTGTTCTCGAACCAGCTGTGGCTCTTGTTCATGGCCAGGTTGTTCACCGCCGTGGGGGACTTGCGGGCGTCAATCGGGCCGCCCATCATGGTCATGGTGAGTGGCGTGGTTTCGCCACGGCTGGCCATGAGGGATACCGCGGCCAGCACCGGCACGGTAGGCTGGCACACGCTCATCACATGGCAGTTGCCATACACACCCTGCACGTGGCGGATGAACTCCTGCACGTAGTTCACATAGTCGTCCAGGTGGAATTCGCCGTCTGCCAGCGGCACCAGGCGGGCGTTTTTCCAGTCCGTGATGTAGACCTTGTGATCCTTCAGCATGGTCTTGACGGTGTCACGCAAGAGTGTGGCGTAGTGGCCCGAGAGCGGCGCCACGATCAGCACCACAGGCTGGCCCTTGATCTTGTCCAGGGTCGCGGTGTCGTCGGTGAAGCGCTTGAAGCGGCGCAGTTCGCAGAAGGGCTTGTTGATTTCCACGCGCTCGTGGATAGCCACGTCCACACCATCCACATCAATCGTGCGCAGGCCGAATTCGGGCTTTTCGTAGTCCTTGCCCAGTCGGTGCATCAGGTCATAGCCGGCCGACAGGCGCTGCGCGAAGGGGTTTTGTCCCACGACGGACAGCGGGTTGCTATAGAGCTTGGCAGCGGCCAGTGCCAGGTCAGAAAACGGCTCCATCAAGGAGCGTTGGGTTTCGTAAAGCTGGTACAGCATGGGGGAACCTTAGGAAAATGTTGCAGTGCAATATAACAGCAATGGACTTAATACCGGTTGCCTGATTTGACAATCGCACGCACGGCATTGCGGCTGTGGGCACCGAAATTGCCCATCACTTCGTTCACCAGGCTCTGCAGGCGTGCCCGCCGCGTCGGGTCCTGGGCCAGCAGATCAGGCAACAAGTGCATGGTCGCATCCTGGGGCTGCAAGTCAATCAGGGCTTCTGCCACCCATTCTGGTGGCAGTGTTTCCAGCAGGGTGCGCTGTGCGTTGTCGGCCAGCGCGGCGCTTTGGGCGGCTACCACGGCACGCAGGTAGCGGTCATTCCATTCGGGGTAGCTGCTGTCTTTGTCCTGGGTTTGCAGAGCTTTGTAACTCTGTGGCAGCAATTGGGTTTGAAGGGCATCCAGCAGCAGGCGCTGGTTGGTGATGGCGCGGATACGTGTGTTGCGTGGGCCCTGCAGCCCCATGCGGGCCAAGGTGTTGTAGGCCAGCAGTTTGGCATTGGATTCGCCGGGCGCCAGGCGTGCGTGGTAGGGCTGGGTCAGGCTTTGCAGGTAGTGCAGGGCCAGGCCGGCAAAACGCCAACCCCAGTAGTCGTGCCCGGTTCGCAGGGCCAGCGCGGACAGGCTGGAGTACTGGTAGTAACGCGCCTGCACCATGGAGCGCTTGGCCCAGGGTGCCACGGTGTAGAGCATGCGGTCCTCAAAGAAGAAGCCCATGCCAAATGGGGTTTGGGAGGCTGCTGCCGAGCCGGGGTTGCCAAAGGGTTGGGTTCCCAGCCCCCACTGTTTGCCCCAGCCCGTGGGGCTGTCTTCCCACACAAAGGTGTCCAGCCCATAGTCGGGCTCATCCGTTGCGGTAGCCAGTACTGCCAGAGGGCTCACCAGTTCGCCGGGTTTGAGGGGGACAAAACGCTTATGGGCGTGGATGCTGCCGTGGTGAGGCGGGACGCTGCTGACGTCCGTGAGTCCCAAGGTGGCGTTGCCGTTGGCAGCGCTATCGCTGCTCTTGGTATCGGGCTCCATGAACAGCATGAACTTGCTGTTGGGGGCGACGCGAAGGGCGGTGAGAAATGCCTGCCGACGTGCCTCGTCGCTGCGCTGCGGGTTGGCTACGAAGGCCAGCGTATCGGGCAGGGCCGGGTACAACTCCACGGTGGCCGTGGCCCAAGCCTCCTGGCTGGCCAGCAGTGCTTCCAGCGTTTGCTCTTGGGCGCGCAAAAAGCTGTCCAGGGACTCCACCACCGCCCGCGGGGCCTGGCTGAGCTCTGGCAAACCCTCCAGTGCCCGGTAGCTGGCCTGGGTGTGGTTGCCACCCGCCCAGGCTGCCGCGCTGACCACGCACCATGCCAGTGTCAGGCAGAGGGTGTGCAGTCGGGTCAGTCGGCGTTTGCTATGCATTTAATAGCTGCTTGCGCATACTCTATGCGGGCTAGCAGCATATTTGGCGTAGATCAAATGACCTTGGCGATGGCAGCGCACACGTAGTCAATGTTTTTGCTATTCAGCGCGGCCACACACATGCGGCCGGTGTCGGTGCCGTAGACGCCGAACTCGCTGCGCAGGCGCACCATCTGGTCCTTGGAGAGGCCGGAGTAGCTGAACATGCCGATCTGGGTGGTGATGAAGGACATGTCCTGCTTCACACCGGCGGCCTTCAGGCCGTCGACCAGCTTCTGGCGCATGGCCTTGATGCGCACGCGCATCTCGCCCAGTTCCTTTTCCCACAGGGCGCGCAACTCGGGGTTGTTCAACACCGCGGCCACCACAGCACCACCGTGGGTGGGTGGGTTGGAGTAGTTGGTGCGGATGACGATCTTGAGCTGGCTCAGCACACGGCCGGCTTCTTCCTTGTCCTTGCACAGCACGGACAGGCCGCCCACGCGCTCGCCGTAGAGGCTGAAGCTCTTGGAGAAGGAGGTGGACACAAAGAAGCTCAGGCCGGCGGCCACAAACTTGGCGATCACGGCGCCGTCTTCGGCGATGCCGTAGCCAAAGCCTTGGTAGGCCATGTCCAGGAAAGGTGTCAGGTTCTTCGCCTTCACCACCGCAATGACCTGGTCCCACTGTTCGGGTGTGATGTCATAGCCGGTGGGGTTGTGGCAGCAAGCGTGCAGCACAACCACGGTGCCGGCAGCTGCGGCGTTCAGGCTGGCCAGGTAGCCTTCAAAGTTCACGCCACCCTTGCCACCGTTGGCCGCTGCGTCAAAGTACGCATAGGTACCGACTTCAAAACCGGCATTGGTGAACAGGGCGCGGTGGTTTTCCCAGCTGGGGTCGGAGATCAGGACCTTGGCGGCGGGGTTCAGCTTCTTCAGGAAGTCGGCGCCGATCTTCAGGCCGCCGGTGCCGCCAATGGCTTGCACGGTAGCCACGCGGCCGGAGGTGACGGGTTCGCTGTCAGCGCCAAACACCAGGCCCTTGACGGCGTTGTCGTAGGCCACGATGCCGTCGATGGGCAGGTAGCCGCGTGCGGTGGGCTTGTCCATCATGGTTTTCTCGGCGGCTTGCACACACTGCAGCAGGGGCAGCTTGCCGTTGTCGTCGAAATACACGCCCACACCCAGGTTCACTTTGTTGGGGTTGGTGTCAGCGTTGAATTGTTCGTTCAGACCCAGGATGGGGTCGCGGGGAGCCATTTCGACGGCGGAGAAAAGAGACATGGAAAAGTCCTGTGATTGGAATGTCGTGGGGGTACCCGTTCCGCGGCCTGCGATTCGGGTAATCCCTATTTTACTGGGCACCGCGCTGGTGCCTTTTCTGGGTGCTTAACGCGCCAGGCCCCGTGCCAGTGCACGCGTGAGCTCGGCCGCTGGCACATTGCGGCATTGCGAGGCGTTTTGTCCGCTCCAAAGCGGAGAAAAATCGGTGCTGCCTTGGCGCTCGGCGCGTGCGCGCAGCGGGGCGATGGCTCCGGTGGCCAGCGGAAAGGCGGGGGCCGCGGGACTCAACGGTCCCAGCTCGCGCATCAACCGGTTCATGATGCCGCGCGCCGGGCGGCCGGTGAACAGCGTGGTGAGCGCTGTATGACGCGCGGCGGGGCTTTGTAGTACCGCACGGTGAAGGGCCGAGGTGGTGGCTTCGGGGCAGCACATATAGGCGGTGCCAACCTGCACGGCAGAGGCACCCAACGCCATGGCTGCTGCCACGCCACCTGCGTCGGCAATGCCACCCGCGGCAATCACCGGCACGGTCACGGCCTGCACGATCTGCGGCAGCAGGGCCATGGTGCCGACTTGGGTGCTTAGGTCATCGCTGAGAAAGATGCCGCGGTGGCCACCGGCTTCCAGTCCCTGGGCAATGATGGCGTCAGCGCCGTGGGCCTGCAGCCAGAGGGCTTCGTCCACGGTGGTGGCGGATGCCAGTACCAGGCTGCCCCAGCGTTTGACACGCGCTAGCAGGGCTGCAGCAGGCAGTCCGAAATGGAAGCTCACCACGGCCGGCTTGAAGGCTTCGACCACGTTGGCCACCTGGTCGCTAAAGGGCGCGCGGCCGGGCCCTGGGACGATGTCTGCCAATGAGAGTTCCAGTTCGTCGTAATAGGGCCGCAAGGCTTGCTGCCAGGCTGATTCACGCGCAGGGTCGGGTGTGGGCGGTGTGTGGCAAAAAAAGTTGACGTTGTAGGGCTTGTCGGTCAGCGCCGTGAGCTGCGTGAGTTCGGTGCGCAGAGCATCCAGGCTCAGCATGGCGGCAGGTATGGAGCCCAGGCCGCCTGCATGGCACACGGCGGCGGCCAGTGCATGGCCTTGCACGCCCGCCATGGGGGCCTGGATCAAGGGGAGGGCGGTGCCCAGGAACGAGGGGTTTGGCATGGTGGGGTCCTGCTGATGCTTGGTCTAGTCTACAGTTCTACCTTTGCCCCTTTTGATCCCGCCGCCATGTCCTCCCGCCAGCCTACCCCCGCAGTCACCGACGACGCCGAACAGGTGCGCCCCGGCACTTTTGTGCACTACCCGGATTCGCCCTACGAGCTGTACCAGCCCTACCCTCCGGCAGGGGACCAGCCCGAAGCGATTGACCAGTTGGTGGAGGGGGTGACGGATGGCGAGGTGTTCCAAACCCTGCTGGGCGTGACCGGCTCGGGCAAGACCTTTACCATGGCCAATGTGATTGCCCGCCTGGGCCGCCCGGCCATTGTGTTTGCGCCCAACAAGACGCTGGCCGCACAGCTGTACAGCGAGTTCCGCGAGTTCTTTCCCAAGAACGCCGTGGAGTACTTTGTCAGCTACTACGACTACTACCAGCCCGAAGCCTATGTGCCGCAGCGCGACCTGTTCATCGAGAAAGACAGCGCGATCAACGAGCACATCGAGCAGATGCGCCTGAGTTGTACCAAGAGCCTGCTGGAGCGGCGCGATGTGGTGATTGTGGCCACCGTCTCGGCCATTTACGGTATCGGCAAGCCCGAGAGTTACCACCAGATGGTGATGACGTTGCGCACCGGCGACAAGCTGGGCCAGCGCGACATGATTGCCCAGCTGGTGCGCATGCAGTACCAGCGCAACGACATGGATTTCAGCCGCGGTGCCTTCCGCGTGCGCGGCGACACCATCGACATCTTTCCCGCCGAACACTCCGAGATGGCGATCCGTGTGGAGTTGTTTGACGATGAGATTGAAAGTCTGCAACTGTTTGATCCCTTGACCGGACGTATCCGCCAGAAGATCCCGCGTTTCACCGTCTACCCCAGCAGCCACTATGTGACCCCCCGCGACCAGGTGCTGGCCGCGGTGGAAACCATCAAGACGGAGTTGTCGGACCGGCTCAAGGAGTTTGTCGGCATGGGCAAGCTGGTGGAAGCCCAGCGGCTGGAGCAGCGCACGCGCTTTGACCTGGAAATGCTGAGCGAGGTGGGGCACTGCAAGGGCATTGAGAACTACTCGCGCCACCTGAGTGGTACCGAGCCGGGTGAGCCACCGTCCACGCTGACTGA
Organism: Curvibacter sp. GWA2_63_95; assembly: GCA_001795455.1. Taxonomy (GTDB): domain Bacteria; phylum Pseudomonadota; class Gammaproteobacteria; order Burkholderiales; family Burkholderiaceae_C; genus Allorhodoferax. The sequence continues at coordinate 56,194 of MGPB01000021.1, forward strand.
CTACCTGCCCAAAGACGCGGTGATGTTTCTGGACGAAAGCCACGTGCTGATCGGCCAGTTTGGTGGCATGTACAACGGCGACCGGGCGCGCAAGACCACGTTGGTGGAATACGGATTTCGCCTGCCCAGCGCGCTGGACAACCGGCCACTGAAGTTTGAGGAGTTCGAGACCAAGATGCGACAGGCCATCTTTGTGTCGGCCACGCCAGCGCAGTGGGAAAAAGACCATGCGGGCAAGGTGGTGGAGCAGTTGGTGCGCCCCACCGGCCTGGTCGACCCCGAGGTAGAGGTGCGCCCGGCCGGCAGCCAGGTGGACGATGTGCTGCAGGAAATCCGCATCCGCGTGGAAAAAAACGAACGCGTGCTCATCACCACGCTGACCAAGCGCATGGCGGAGCAGCTGACCGACTATCTGACCGACAACGGCGTGAAGGTGCGCTACCTGCACAGCGATGTGGACACCGTGGAGCGTGTGGAAATCCTGCGCGACCTGCGTCTGGGCACCTTTGATGTGCTGGTGGGCATCAACCTGCTGCGTGAGGGCTTGGATATTCCCGAGGTGTCGCTGGTGGCGATTCTGGACGCGGACAAGGAAGGCTTTTTACGCTCCGAACGATCGCTGATCCAGACCATAGGCCGCGCCGCGCGCAACCTGGAGGGCCGCGCGATTCTGTATGCCGACAAGATCACGGATTCGATGGAACGGGCGATTGGCGAGACTGAGCGCCGTCGCAAGAAACAGATTGACCACAACCTGGAGCGCGGAATTACCCCCAAGGCCATCGTCAAGAAGGTGCGCGACCTGATCGATGGCGTCTACAGCGAGAAGGCCGGCAAGGAGGCGGAACGCCTGGAGCGCGATGCGCAGCAACGTGCGCAGGTGGAGGACATGAGCGAGAAGGATGTTTCCCGCGAAATCAAGCGCCTGGAAAAGCTCATGATGGAACACGCCCGCAACCTGGAGTTCGAAAAAGCAGCGCGGGTGCGCGACCAACTGCACATCCTCAAGGAGCAGGCCTTTGGTGCCCCCGGGGCTGATAACGTGGTGATTTTGTAAAGTTGATTAAAACTATCGGGTTAATAGACTGAGCAGTCTGCTTACCCGAGCGGATTGAAGGGTCGTGTGCTATACTTGAGTCCGTTAGTCAACAACCCCCGACTGAAGGAGCAAGCGATGCGTCTCACCACCAAAGGCCGTTTTGCGGTCACCGCGATGATCGATTTGGGCCTGCGCCAGAGCTCGGGTCCCGTGACATTGGCGGCTATCAGCCAGCGCCAGCAGATTTCTCTTTCATATCTGGAGCAGTTGTTCGGCAAACTTCGCCGCCATGAACTGGTCGAGTCTACCCGTGGGCCCGGGGGCGGATATACCCTCGCTCGCAAGGCCAGCGACATCACGGTGGCAGAGATCATTGTGTCGGTGGACGAGCCCATCGACGCCACGCAATGCGGTGGCAAGGAAAATTGTTTGGGTGAGGGGAATCGCTGCATGACCCACGATCTGTGGGCCTCCCTGAATACCCGCATGGTGGAGTTTCTGGACTCCGTGACCCTGCAAAAGCTGGTCGATGACCAGTTGGCCAAAGGCCTGCAAGTGGAGGACAAGCCCACGATCAAGCGCGCCATCTCGGCGATGCCTGTGGTCAAACCCATCCGCGTGAATGCGCCCAACTCGGTCTTTGCCTTGGGCAACGCCTTCTCCAAATCCTGATTTTCGTTTTACTTTTTTAGCCAGCATCGAGCCAGCCATGGACACCACTCCCCACTTTCCCATCTACATGGACTACAGCGCCACCAACCCTTGCGATGAGCGGGTGGTGGATGCCATGGTGCCTTGGTTGCGTAATCACTTTGGCAATCCGGCTTCGCGCAGTCACGCTTGGGGTTGGGAGGCAGAGGCGGCTGTGGAAAAGGCACGTGAACAAGTTGCTGCGCTGATTGGTGCAGATCCGCGCGAGATCGTCTGGACCTCGGGTGCGACGGAGTCCAACAACCTGGCCTTGAAGGGCGCCGCGCACTTTTACCAGTCCAAGGGCAAGCACCTGATCACGGTCAAAACCGAACACAAGGCGGTGCTGGACACTTGCCGCGAGCTGGAGCGCCAGGGCTTCGAAGTTACCTATCTGGATGTGCAGGCTGACGGCCTGGTGGACCTGGAAGCCTTCAAGGCTGCGATCCGCCCGGACACCATCCTGGCCAGCGTGATGTTCGTGAACAACGAAATCGGTGTGATCCAGGACATTGCTGCCATTGGCGCCATTTGCCGCGAAAAAGGTGTGATCTTCCATGTGGACGCCGCCCAGGCTACCGGCCGTGTGGATATCGACATGGCCACGCTGCCGGTCGATTTGATGAGCCTGACCTCGCACAAGACCTATGGTCCCAAGGGCATTGGTGCACTGTTTGTGCGCCGCAAGCCCCGCATCCGCCTGGAAGCGCAGATGCACGGTGGTGGCCACGAGCGTGGCATGCGCAGCGGCACCTTGCCCACACACCAAATCGTCGGCATGGGCGAGGCCTACCGCATCGCCAAGGAAGAAATGCATGCCGAGAACATCCGCATCCAAGCCCTGCATGACCGCATGCTGGCGGGCTTGAAGGATGTGGAGCAGGTGTTCATCAACGGACACGAATCCAAGCGCGTGCCGCACAACCTGAACATGAGCTTCAACTATGTGGAAGGCGAGTCGCTGATCATGGGCATCAAGGGCTTGGCCGTGTCGTCGGGGTCCGCTTGTACATCGGCATCGCTGGAACCCAGTTATGTGCTGCGTGCACTGGGCCGCAGCGACGAGCTGGCGCACAGCAGCCTGCGCATGACCATTGGTCGCTGGACCACCGAAGCCGATATTGATTACGCCGTGGACACCATCAAGAAAAACGTGGCCAAGTTGCGTGATTTGAGCCCGCTGTGGGACATGTACAAAGAAGGCATTGATATCAGCACCATCCAGTGGGCTGCGCACTAAGAGTTATTGAAGCTTAAGAGGTAACCCAAATGGCATATTCAGACAAAGTCGTTGATCACTACGAAAATCCTCGCAACGTTGGTAGCTTTGAAAAAGGCGATGACAGCGTGGGCACCGGTATGGTGGGTGCACCTGCCTGCGGTGACGTGATGAAGCTGCAGATCAAGGTCAACCCGCAAACTGGCGTGATTGAAGATGCGCGCTTTAAGACCTACGGCTGTGGTTCGGCCATTGCGTCCAGCTCGCTGGTGACCGAATGGGTCAAAGGCAAGACGTTGGACGAAGCGGCCGCCCTGAAAAATAGCCAAATCGCCGAAGAGCTGGCTCTGCCACCGGTGAAGATCCACTGCTCCATCCTGGCTGAAGACGCCATCAAGGCAGCCGTGGACGACTACAAGAAAAAACACCTTAACTAATCCCAACTGATCAAAACATGACAGTTACTCTCACCGAGGCCGCAGCGCGGCACGTGACCCGTTACCTGACCAAACGTGGCAAGGGCGTGGGCGTACGTCTAGGCGTCAAAACCACAGGTTGCTCTGGTCTGGCCTATCAGCTGGAGTACGTGGATGAGTTGTCGCCTGAAGACATCGTGTTTGAAGGTTTTGGTGTGAAGGTGCTGGTCGACCCCAAAAGTCTGGCCTACATCGACGGCACGCAGCTGGACTTTGTGCGCGAAGGGTTGAACGAAGGGTTTCGCTTCAACAACCCCAATGAGCGCGACAAGTGTGGTTGTGGTGAATCGTTCCGCGTGTGAACCTGCAGGCCGATGATTTCGAACTGTTTGGTCTGACCCGGCAGTTCGCGCAAGACCGTGCAGCACTGGATGTCCGCTGGAAGGCGTTACAGCGCGAAGCCCACCCCGACAAATTTGCTGCTCAGGGCGCAGCTGCCCAGCGCGTCGCCATGCAGTGGTCGGTGCGCATCAACGAGGCCTACCAGCGCCTGAAAGATCCGCTCAAGCGCGCAGCCTATTTGTGCGAGTTGGCTGGCGCACCCGTGAATGCCCATAGCAATACGGCCATGCCTGCGGCGTTTCTGATGCAGCAGATGGAGTGGCGTGAGGCCTTGGACGACGCGGATGCCGTGCCTGCACTGGAGCTATTGCAGTCGGAGGTGGGTGCCGCTCGCGCGCAATTGCTGCAACAATGTGCCACGCTGCTGGACCAGCAGCACGACGTCGTTGCGGCCGTGGGCTCAGTGCGGGCCCTGATGTTTATCGAAAAATTCACCCAAGACCTGCACCAGCGCTTGGACCAGTTTGAATAATTACCGCCATGGCGCTTTTACAAATTTCTGAACCCGGGCAATCGCCTAACCCGCACGAGCGCCGCATTGCTGTAGGCATTGACCTGGGTACCACGCATTCGTTGGTGGCTGCGGTGCGCAACGGCACGGCAGAATGTCTGCCCGACGCGGATGGCAAGGTTATCTTGCCCAGCGTGGTGCGCTATCTGGATGCGCAGCGTCGCCAGATTGGGGCTGCCGCACTGGAGCATCAGGCCAGCGACCCCGGCAATACCATTGCCTCGGTCAAGCGCCTGATGGGCCGCGGTATCCAGGACATTGCCCACCCCGAGAAGTTGCCGTATGCGTTGCTGGATGCTCCAGGCATGGTCAAGGTACGCACGATTGCTGGCGATAAAAGTCCGGTAGAGGTCAGTGCCGAGATTCTGGCCACCTTGCGTTTCCGTGCCGAAGACACTTTCAACGACGATATTTACGGTGCCGTGGTGACGGTGCCGGCATATTTTGACGATGCGCAGCGCCAGGCGACCAAAGATGCGGCGCAATTGGCCGGTCTGAACGTGTTGCGCCTGATCAACGAGCCTACAGCCGCCGCCATTGCCTATGGTTTGGACAACGCCTCGGAAGGCGTGTATGCCGTGTACGACCTGGGTGGCGGGACCTTCGATATCTCCATCCTGCGCCTGTCCGCGGGCGTGTTCGAGGTGCTGGCCACCGGAGGCGACTCGGCTTTGGGCGGCGACGACTACGACCGGGCGTTGGCGGATTGGCTTTTGCAAGAAGCCGGCTTGAGTGCGGACACCGCGGAAGACCAAGCCCTGCTGATGGCGGAGGCGCGCAGTGCCAAGGAGGCGCTGTCGGCAGAGGATATCGTGACCGCCGAAGTGGACCTGTCGAGCGGGGGGCTGGATGTCTCTTTGAATCGCGACCAGTTTGAGCAGCTGACAGCACCGCTGACCGCCCGCACCTTGCAGGCCGTGCGCAAGGCCTTGCGCGATGCGGCCCTGCAGAAGGACGATATCCAGGGCGTGGTGATGGTGGGAGGCTCCACCCGGATGCCGCAGGTGCGCCGCTTGGTAGGCGAGTTCTTTGGCCAAGAGCCTTTGACCAATCTGAACCCCGATGAAGTGGTGGCCCTGGGTGCTTCGATCCAGGCCAACCAGCTGGCAGGCAACAACCCTTCTGGCGACTTGCTGTTGCTGGATGTGATTCCCCTGTCCCTGGGCATTGAGACCATGGGCGGGCTGGTGGAGCGCATCGTGCCGCGCAACCAGACCATTCCTACCGCCATGGCGCAGGATTTCACGACTTACAAGGATGGCCAGACCGCGTTGGCTTTGCACGTGGTGCAGGGCGAGCGCGACCTGGTGGCCGACTGCCGCAGCTTGGCTCGTTTTGAGTTGCGTGGCATTCCACCCATGGCGGCTGGGGCTGCGCGCATCCGCGTGACCTTCACCGTGGATGCGGATGGGCTGCTCAACGTATCGGCCAAAGAACAGGTCAGTGGCGTCGAGGCGCGCATTGATGTCAAGCCCTCTTATGGCTTGAGCGACGACCAGATCGCGCAGATGTTGAAAGACAGCTTTACCACGGCCGAGGCGGACATGCGCGCACGCGCCTTGGTGGAGGCCCGTGTCGATGCTGATCGCCTGCTGCTGGCCACACAAAGCGCACTGGGCGTGGACGGCGACTTGTTGGGTGCTGATGAGCGCGGCGCTGTGGATGCCGCCCTGCACGCGCTGGACACCGCCCGTGGCAGCGACGATGCGGCGTTTATCGAAGCCCAATCCAAAGCCTTGGCCCAGGCCACCGAAGCCTTTGCCGCGCTGCGCATGAACCGCGGTATCGCGCAGGCGCTGGCCGGCAAGAATATTGAAACCCTCTGACCCCGCGCGGGAAGAAGCACCATGCCTATCATCAAAATCCTGCCACACGCCGAGTACTGCCCTCAGGGGGCCGAGGTCTCGGCACCCGCGGGTACCTCCATTTGCGAAGCCTTGCTGGAAAACGGCATCAATATCGAGCATGCCTGCGACATGAGCTGCGCCTGCACCACCTGCCATGTGGTGGTGCGCGAAGGCTTTGCCTCCCTGAACGATCTGGAGGAGACCGAAGAGGACCTGCTGGACCGGGCCTGGGGCCTGCAGCCACAGTCGCGCTTGAGTTGCCAGGCTTTTTTGGCGCAAAAAGACCTGGTGGTGGAAATTCCCAAGTACTCGCTAAACCACGCCAAAGAGAATCACTGACGTTATGACGCGCCAAATCTTCCTGGACACGGAGACCACGGGTTTCTATGCCAACCATCCTGACCATCCGGATCGCATGGTGGAAATTGGCTGTGTAGAGTTGGTGAACCGCAAGCTCACTGGCAATAACCTGCATTTCTATCTGAATCCCGGGCGAGACAGCGACGAAGGGGCGCTGCGTGTGCACGGGCTGACCACCCAGTTCCTGAGCGACAAACCCAGGTTTGAAGAGATCGCGCAGCAATTGGTCGACTACGTGGCCGATGCTGAAATCATCATCCACAACGCACCCTTCGACTTGGGCTTTCTGGACATGGAGCTTGCGCGCGCTGGCCACCGGCCCTTCAAGGAGTATGCGGCGGGGGTACTGGACACCTTGGTGATGGCCAAGGAGATGTTCCCTGGCAAGCGCAACAGCCTGGATGCCCTGTGCAGTCGCCTGGACGTGGACAATTCGGGCCGCACACTGCACGGCGCCTTGCTGGACGCCGAGCTGTTGGCCGATGTTTACATCAACATGACGCGGGGGCAGGATGCCCTGCTGATGGAAACGGCGGTGGTGGACACCGCCGGCCCGGTGCTGGAGCGTGTGGATTTGCATGGCATCGTCTTGCCTACATTGCATGCCAATGCCCAAGAGTTGGCTGCGCATGACGAGGTTTTGACCCAACTCGACAAATCGAGTGGTGGAAAAACGCTTTGGCGGCAAATGACCTGAAAAATTGGTATATAATTTGAGGCTTACCTGATCAGTAGTCAGGGCGATTAGCTCAGGGGTAGAGCACTGCATTCACACTGCAGGGGTCGCAAGTTCGAAACTTGCATCGCCCACCAAATACAAAAGGCCAGCGCAATGCGCTGGCCTTTTTCTTTGGGCGCACCAAACTCAGTTGACCGAGTTTTGTGTGAGGTAGTTCAGCACCAGCTTGTCGTTTTGGCTGGAGCCTTGGAAGGCCAGGCCGGCAAAGAAGTGGTCTTGTCCGACCGGGCGGTTGTGGTGGCAAATCTTGCCACGCAGTTGTAGCTGGACCGGATGGCCGTCCACAGTGACATCCATGACCAGGTCCACCAGTTCTCCAATCGTCCCCAGCGGATCAGGGGTGCGGACCATGGCGCCGTCGGTGCTGATGTCCACCAAGTCCACCAAGCGCGCACTGATGTCTGGCGCTGCGCTTGCGGGCCGGGCCGTGGTGGGCCACGACACTTTGGTCCGCATGGATTGGCGCACGCGCCTGGCGTCTACCTGCGCCGGGTAGGCCAGCAGTGCGTAGGCAAACGGTTTTTCAAAGGTTTGCAGCACCTTGCTGAGGAAAGAAAACTCGTACTGCCCGGTGAAGCCGCGCACCACACACACTTCGCCTTCTTCCATGCCGGTCTGGGTGGCATCCGCACTTTGCGGGCCCACCATCACGCCTTTGCCCTCAATGGCACCAAAAAATTGCGCTTCTTTTTTGCTGGCGCCTTCCACCAGGCGCCGGGTTTGCAGCGACATGCCGGAGCGCAGCCCCAAGGTCTTGAGCGGCATGCGAAGGATGGTGTCGGTGTCGGTGTCGGTCTGGGTGCTCATGGGCGAGGGGGCTGCTCAGGGGGTGGGCAGGGCCTGGGCCCAGCGGATGATGGTGTCGGCCATGGGGGCCGTAGCTTTGGGGGCCTTGATGTCGCCCACAAGCACGTGCTGGCCTTTGGACTCACTGTAGTCCACCGCCTGCATCTGCTTGGTGGCGGAGCCCATGCGGGCAAAGGCGGCTTTGGTCTGCGCGGGCTCCACGGTCTGGTCTTTTTCGCTGTACAGCACCAGCAGCGGTGAGCGGAAGGCAGCGAGTTCACTCTCGCGCACGCCTTTGACCAGCGCCATCATGGGGAAGAGGGCGCGTGTGGGGTAGATGTTGGTCCAGGCGCCATCTTCGGCTTCGCTCTCGGCGGGGCCACCCCGGGTTTCGCCCTGCAGGGCAAAGGCAATCTGCTGGCCCCACGGGCCGTTGATGATTTCTGCGCGCGGGTCTTTGGGGCCAAAGTTGGGCGATACGAACACGTGGCCTGCCACTTGCGCGTTGTGGCCATTCGTACCCAACCAGGTGGCCAGGGTGGAGCCTGTAGAGCAGCTGATGACCAACACCTTGTCGCCCAGGGTCTGGCCGATGCGCAACGCTTCCTGGGCGTCGGCCAGCCAGTCTTGCACCGTGGCTTCGCCCATGGCCGGGCCAGGGCGTCCATGGCCAGTGAGGCGGGTGTAAAAGGTATTGGCCCCCAGTGCCTTGGCCACCAGGTCGGTCATGGGCGCGGTCTCGAGTCGGCTGGCAGAGTATCCGTGGATATAGACCACCGCCCAGGGCGTGCGCTGGCCGGAGGCGCCGGCCCAGACGATGCGCTTGTCGTTGTTGGGCTTGATGTCGGGGAAGGCTGCTTCGCTCTTGCGCACCCAGTCGTCCAACTGGGCAATCTCTTGTGGGGCTTGTGCCCGTGCGCTAGGGGTGTTGGGGCCGAAGGCGTTGCGCGGCCCTGCCAGGAACACCACCACGGCGAGCACCACCACGGCGGCCAGTGCGGCCAGAACGCGGAACCAGGTTTTGCGGAACAGCGGGCGGGCGCCAGCGGTAGGGGCGTTTGTCACAAGAGTCTCCCTCGATCGATTGAGGCTGCGCCAAGTCACCGGATTTGGACCCCGGCACAGCGGTATTTCCGGGCTTGGGGCCGCGGTTTATCGATAAGATGGTACACCGCCCGATGCCTTTTTTTGCAACCTATGGAAGCCGCGCAATGAACCCGTGCAAGCCCTTTGATGGACGTGTCCTTGTGAGTGCAGGGGTGCTGGTGTTGGGACTCAGCGGATGTGCGGATCTCAGCAACCTGGTGGTCCAACTGGGCTCCAGCCGGCCCTCGGCCATCTTGCAGGTGCAGGGCCAGCGCCTGGACGGCACCGTGACCCTGAGCCCCGACCGAACGGGCACCTTGAGCGCCACCGCCGGCTACGGGGAGCCCCGCAGTTGCCTGGGGCCGCTGCGCTTTACCTCCTCCACCCAGGGCGAGGTAGACCTGCGTTGCAACGATGGCACAGCTGCGGTTCTGAAATTCAGCCTGTTGACGGCGGTAAAGGGTTATGCCTACGGTGCCAGCCACAAGGGCCCGGTGGCGCTGACGTTTGGCATGATGGATGACGAGGCCGGGGCCTATCTGCAAGCCCCCCCCGTGGCGGCGGCCCCGTGAGCGCCAGCGTGGAGCGCGTGGACTGCGTGGTGGTGGGTGCCGGTGTGGTGGGGCTGGCTGTGGCCCGCGCACTGGCCCAGACTGGGCGTGAGGTGCTGGTGCTGGAGGCCTGCGACGCCTTTGGCACCCAAACCAGTGCACGCAACAGCGAGGTCATCCATGCCGGCATTTACTACGCCGCAGGTTCGCTTAAAGCGCAGCTGTGTGTGCGTGGCAAGCAGATGCTGTACGACTACTGCGCCGAGCGCGGCTTGCCGCACCAGCGCTGCGGCAAGTTCATTGTGGCGACCGATGCTGCGCAGCTTGCGCAGTTGCAGGGTATCCAGGCCAAAGCGGCAGCCAATGGGGTGCGTGATCTGGTGCTGCTGGACGCGGCCCAGGCCCGTGCCGCCGAGCCGCAGCTGCAGTGCCTGGCCGCTTTGCATTCGCCCTCTACCGGCATTGTGGACAGCCATGCGCTCATGCTGTCCCTGTTGGGGGACCTGGAGCGTGCAGGCGGTGTTTTGGCATTAAATTCACCCCTGGTCCGCGCCAGTATTGCGCAAGAAGCTATTGATTTGATAGCAATGGATGGTACGCAGTTGCGAGCCACAACGGTGGTGAACGCTGCCGGTCTGCAGGCACCGGCCCTGGCCACGCGTTTTGCCGGGCTGGCGCCGCAGCATGTGCCACAAGCGCATTTTGCCAAGGGCAACTACTTCACGCTGGCCGGGCGCAGCCCGTTCTCACGCCTGATCTACCCGGTGCCCGAGGCCGCAGGCCTGGGTGTGCACCTCACCATCGACCTAGGTGGCCAGGCCCGCTTTGGTCCTGATGTGCAGTGGGTGGACGACCCGCAGGATCTGGCAGTGGACCCGGCGCGCGGCGATGCCTTTTATGCCGAAGTGCGCAAGTACTGGCCCGCACTGCCCGACGGCGCATTGTTGCCAGCCTACGCCGGCATGCGCCCCAAGATCCATGGCCCGAGCGCGCCCACCTCGGACTTTGTGATCCAGGGGGCGGCGGTGCATGGGGTGCCGGGGTTGGTGAATTTGTTCGGTATTGAGTCGCCGGGTTTGACCAGTGCACTGGCCATTGCCGAACATGTGCTGCACCAGCTGCAAATGCCCTGATGCCTATTTGGAGAAGGACGCTCTTTGTGAACCTCGTGAAACCCTTTGCCCTGTGTGCCGGCGTGTTGCTCTGTGGCATGGTCTTGACCGGCTGTGCTGCCGCACCTGAAGCCCTGGGCCCGCTGCGCAAAGAAACCCTGCAGGTATTGACCCAGAAGATGGAGCTGTTGACGGTGAATGCGGGCCAGCCAGGCAAGGTGTTGCAGCGCACCGCCGTGACTGGCCTGCCCGCGGGCGAGGCCGTGGTCGGCATGGACTACCGCATTGCCAAAGGCGTGCTGTTTGTGTTGAGCAGTGCAGGGCGCCTGTATACGCTGGACGTGCCCACGGGGGCGCTCAAACCGGTGGGGAGTGGTACCGGTGTCGCGCTGCGGGGGCAGTGGTTTGGCGTGGACTTCAACCCTGTGGCGGACCGCGTGCGTGTGGTGGGTAACACGGGCCAAAACATCCGTTTGCACCCCGATACCGGCGCCTTGGCCGCCACCGACCCGGCACCTGCCTATGCTGCAGGCGATGCGCGCGCGGGCACTACGCCCGAACTGGTGGCCGCAGGCTACACCTACAACAAGACCGATGAGAAGCTCACCACCAATTACGCCATTGACCGCAACGGTGGCTACCTGGTCACCCAGGGTTCGCGCGAGGGCGTGCAGCCCGTGGTGTCCTTCAACACCGGGCTACTGTTCACCGTGGGGGCGCTGGGTATTGCCGACATGGTGGACGCCCAAATGGACATTGCCGACGTGACCGGCGCGGCGTTGGTGGCGGTGACGACCAAGTCGCAATCCCCGTCGCGTCTCTACAACCTGGACCTGACCAGCGGCAAAGCCACGCTGCTGGGCCCGGTGGGCGACGGTAGCCGTGTGATCGGGATGGCGGTAGAGCCCTGACTGCTATGAAATAAGGAGCTGCTTGCGCAATATCCACGGGCGCTAGAGCCTTATTTCTTCATATTTTTGATGGCCTGGGCGGCGTCTTTTACCAGTCCGGGGCCTTGGTAGATCAGTCCGGTGTAGATCTGCACCACGTCGGCTCCCGCGTTGATTTTGCTGACCGCATCGGCCGCGCTCATGATGCCGCCCACGCCGATGATGGGGAAATCCTTGCCCAGCGCCGCACGCAGCTGGCGAATCACGGCATTGCTCTTCTCCAGCACCGGTGCGCCCGACAGGCCGCCGGTTTCCTCCGCATGCGGCATGCCTTTGACGGCCTCGCGAGACAGCGTGGTGTTGGTACCAATCACGCCCCAGGCGTTGTTCACCTTGCCGGCGCTGTCCGTGCCGTAGCGTTTGAGCGTGGCGGCAATCACGGCCACTTGGTCGGCTTCCAGATCGGGGGCGATTTTCAGGAAGATGGGTTTGCGTTGGCCGTGCTTCTGGGCCAGCTGCTCGCGGCGCTCGGCAATCGCGCCCAGCAGCGCGTCCAGCGCCTCGTCGCTCTGCAGGCTGCGCAGGTTCTTGGTGTTGGGGCTGGAGATGTTGACGGTGATGTAGTCCGCGTGCGGGTAGACACCGTCCAGGCAGATCAGGTAGTCGTCGGTGGCTTTTTCAATCGGCGTAGCGGCGTTTTTGCCAATATTCAGGCCCAGCAGCAACGACGGGTTTTTGCTCTGGCGCAGCGCGGAGCGCTGCACATTGGCGATGAAGGCGTCCAGCCCGCCGTTGTTGAAGCCCAAGCGGTTGATGAGTGCATGGGCCGCAGGCAGGCGGAACATGCGCGGCTTGGGGTTGCCGGGCTGGGCCAGCGGCGTGACCGTGCCGACTTCCACAAAACCAAAGCCCATGGCACCCAGGCCGTCGATGCAGCGCGCGTTCTTGTCCAGGCCGGCGGCCATGCCCACGCGGTTGGGAAACTTCAGCCCGGCCAGGGTGATGGGGTCGTCTACCCGGCTGTTGCAATAGGCCAGCTTGAGCGGGTTGCCCTGGCTGGCGGCCAGGCCCGCCATGGTGATGTCGTGGGCGACTTCGGGGTCCAGATTGAACAAAACGCTGCGGGCGAGGGCGTAGGGCACCAGAGACATCGGATAATTCCTGCTTTCAGATTTCAACTCCTTCGATTGTCCCTTATGAGCACACCCGCACTGACCCAAGACGAACTCAAAACCCTGGTGGGCCAGGCTGCGCTGCAGTATGTGGTGCCCGGCGAGATTGTGGGCGTGGGCACCGGCTCCACGGTCAACAAGTTCATCGACGCGCTGGCCACCATCAAGAACCAGATCAAGGGTGCCGTGTCCAGCTCCGTGGCCAGCACCGAGCGCCTGCAAGCGCTGGGCATTACTGTGTTTGACAGCAATGAGGTGGACAAGCTTTCGGTTTACATCGACGGCGCTGACGAGATCGACGGCGCGGGCAACATGGTCAAGGGCGGCGGCGCAGCCCTGACGCGCGAGAAGATCGTGGCGGCGCAGAGCGCCAAGTTTGTGTGTATTGCCGACGAGTCCAAGCTGGTGAAGACGCTGGGTGCCTTCCCGCTGCCCGTGGAAGTCATCCCCATGGCCACCCAGCGCGTCATCGCCCAGTTCGCCGCCAAGGGCGGCGTGGGCAAGGTGCGCCAGAAGGACGGCAAGCCGCTGGTGACCGACAACGGCCAGTGGATTGTCGACGTGACCGGCCTGCAGATTGCTGACCCCCTGGCCTTTGAAGCCGAAGTGAGCCAGTGGCCCGGCGTGGTGACGGTGGGCGTGTTTGCCTTCCAGCGCGCCCAGGTGTGCCTGTTGGGCACCGCCAGCGGCGTGAAGACGCTAACGTTCTAAGCTTGGGCGGCTGGCGCCGTCATCATGCGCTCCACATAGCGCGCGATCAGGTCAATCTCCAGGTTCACCTTTTTGCCCACGGCCAGCGTGTGCAGCGCCGTGTTTTCTACCGTGTGTGGAATCAGGTTGATGCTGACCTCGCAGCCAGCCGCAACATCCGCGATGCGGTTCACGGTCAGGCTCACACCGTTGATGGTGATGGAGCCCTTGTAGGCCAGGTATTTGCCCAGCGCTGCGGGCGCCAGCACGCGCAGCTCCCAGCTCTCGCCCACTTGCGCAAAGTGGCTGACCTGCCCAATTCCATCGACATGGCCCGACACCAGGTGGCCACCCAGGCGGTCATGTGCGCGTAGCGCTTTTTCCAGGTTGATGGGGCCCAGCGCGTCCAGACCGGCCGTCTTGTCCAGTGATTCGGCAGAGATGTCGATGGTGAACTGACCTTGGGCCACATGGAAGGTGGTGACCGTCATGCAGGCGCCGTTGAGCGCAATGCTGTCGCCCAAGCCCACGTCGTCCAGGTAGCCGGCGGGCGCCTGGATGGTGAGGCGCTTGCCATGGGTTGCAGAGTCGCCCAGAGCCTGGACGTCGGAAATGCGGCCTACGCCGGTGATGATGCCTGTGAACATGGCCACATTTTCGCAGGGAAAGGGCAGGGGACCGGTCCCCTGCGCGGCAAAACCCTAGAAGGCGTCGCGCCCCTGCACACGCGCCACGATGCGCAGGTCGGGCCCCACCATCTCGGTGGATTGAAAATCCAGCGCCACACCTTGCGCCAATTCGGTCAGCGGCCCGATGTTGAACATGCCCGCGCCCTGGCCCAGCAGCTTGGGGGCGAGGTAGACCACAAACTCGTCCACCAGCCCTTCACGCACCAGCGAGCCATTGAGCTTGAATCCGGCCTCCACATGCAGTTCATTGATCTCGCGCTGGCCCAGGTCTTTGAGCATGGCAGCCAAGTCCACCTTGCCTGTGGGCTGGCCTTGGGCGTCGTGGCCGGGCAGATAAATCACCTTTGCACCCACAGCCTCCAGTGCCGCTTGTTTTGCATCATTTTGGGCTGCAGAATAGATGAACACAGCGCGACCAGCTATAAAAAAAGGAGCGTCCAGTGGTGTCTGCAAGCCGCTGTCTACCACCACCAGGTGGGGCTGGCGCGGGGTATCTACCAAGCGCACATCCAGCCGTGGCTTGTCTGCCAACACGGTACCAATGCCCGTGAGGATGGCGCAGGACCGGGCGCGCCACGCATGGCCATCGGCGCGTGCCTGCGGCGAGGTGATCCACTGGCTGGCACCATTGTCCAGCGCCGTGGTGCCGTCCAAGGAGGCAGCCACCTTCATGCGCACCCAAGGGGTCTTGCGGATCATGCGGCTGAAAAAGCCGATGTTGAGTTCTCGCGAGGCGATGGCCAGGGGATCGGTGGGGTCAAGTAACTCCACCTCCACGCCTGCAGCGCGCAAACGCGCAAAGCCTTGGCCCGCTACCAGAGGGTTGGGGTCCAGGTTGGTGGCCACCACTTTTTTGATACCCGCTGCAATCAGCGCGTCGCAACAGGGCCCTGTGCGGCCGTGGTGGGAGCAGGGTTCCAGGGTGACGTAGGCGGTGGCACCCACGACAGAGTGCCCCTGCGCGGCTGCATCACGCAGCGCCATCACTTCTGCGTGTGGGCCACCGGCGCGTTGGGTGTGGCCTTGGCCGATAAGAAGACCACTGGGCGACGTAAGAGCACAAAATACCAAGGGATTAGGGGCGGACATCCATTGGGTTTGTCGAGTGCTCGGATCTCTCAGTCTTCCCCAAAGTACAGAAAAAAAATCAGTAGACACGCGGATTGCGGAAGCCTTAACTAGTGCTCGATGCAGAGCAGGTGGTATCTGTCGCAGAGGTGGGCGTGCATGTACGAAGTCGTCCAGTTCGTGACACTATGATTCTGCGCGTTTGTGAAGGTTGTCTGCTAGCCGATACATCATTTCTCATAATGTAAAGCGTTAGATTGCCAAAACCCCCAGAACTTGTTCTGCTGTAACCTTGAGCGTCAAACAGCACATAAGGAGTCGCACCCAGTGCCGTACCATTTCCTGAAGCTTCCAGGAAGCTCGGGAAAACGTCGTCATTTCGGTAAATGACAATGTCTGTGGCGTCGTCAAATGCTTTGTTGTTGTTATTGTCTACAAAGACGATGATACCGCTGGACCAATTTGCTCCATCGGCAGGTATAGCCATTGCGTAGCGCCCACGTTTCATAGCCTCGCCTCGTGCCGTATTGAGGCTTGAGACAAGCGTGCCGGTTCTGGAAATGAGCTCAGAGTTCCGTTGAAAATCTGCGAACCCTGGGACTGCAATCGTCGCCAATACCGCAATGATCACCAAGGTGAGCATTAATTCGATGAGTGTTAAACCTTTCGAGCTGCCCATATTTTTTACCACCTATTTCCAGCAAACGGAAGCTTTACTACCCGTGCAATCTTTCACGCCAGTGCTAGTGAGGCGCAAAGAGCTTGCATCAGGGTCACTTCCAGCTCGTGTGGGCGTTGCAATGACACGGACGCACTCAGCGATTGACAATGTTCCTCCACCGGAGGCATCACATGTTTCTGCTGAAAGTAGGTAGCTAGAATTGGCCAGCGTGTCGCCAGAAAAGGTTTTAAACGGGACGGAGGTTGCTGTTACACCGCCACACGCAGTGCTGGGTGATGGTGCCGTTGCGGTAGGAATACCAGATGCACTGGACGTAAATCCCAGATAGCAATTGCGCTGGGTCATATACCGTTCTTGCTGTTGCATAAGGTCTAGCAAGGCGGCACGCCCTTCTGCTCGACGCCCTTTAAGAATCGAATTGGTATAGGCTGGGAACGCTACTGCTGCCAGTATTCCAATAATGGCAACAACAATCATCAGTTCGATTAATGTAAAACCGTGAGTCGATTTTTTCATGGTGCACTTTTCAAGTCTTGGTAGTTATATATCTGTCTCCAACTGAGTCGCCCCACCGTTATCTGGGTAGAAACCTTTGCGCCTGCAGCTAGTCCTTGGGATCCTTGTTGCAGCACTTGACTCACAATGGTCTTGGTTCGTTTTCCGGTGCTGTCACTTTGTGAGTACGAAGTGGCGCCAACAAGATTGGCGATCAGTGGCGCACCCAAGATCCCCACTGTAGAGTCATTGACTGTGCCCACACCTGACAGTGCATCCACGTTATAGGTTCGCCCAAATCCTCCACTTGCCGTGCAATTGCCACTCGCTGTTGAGGCTCCGGGCACAAGCGAATTGAAACTGACAATATTGGAGCCCCCTAATGGGACGCCATCGTATATCTGTCTCTCTTTGGAAAGCGGTAAGTCAAAATACCAGCCTGAGCGGATCACGGCTGTATCAGTTGACGCACGGCCCAATGTAAATGCTGGAATCGTGGTCCCACTAGCGCTTGCTGTTCCCGCTTGGAGGCGTGCGCGACTGCTGATTGCACTACTTCCAATCGGACTGGAGTCTGCGGAAGAGCTGCCATTGTCGTACACCATGTAAACCGATTGAACTGCCGTATTTGATTTGTCAGAAACTTCAAGGTATTTGCCCGTTCCAAATACAACATAAGTTGTATCTGCTGAGGTTCCTGCTACTAACGAGGGTGCAGCAGATATGGGTTGAACATTTCCAGAAGCATCTTTTGCTATATACATGGGATAGGGCTGAGGCAGTGCAATGGTCCCCTTGTTGAAATAAGACAACTTATTAATGTTCCAATCACTTGCGCCGTACAAGGAAAAATCCAGCTTCCACAAGTTGCCATGCAGATCACCCGCGTAAATTTGAGTTACTTCGCGGCTATTGCCCACGGCAATTCGAAAATTCAACATGCCGGTGGGCTTTGTCACCGCCAGTGTGCTATCGAATGGAAAACTAATCTTGTAGTAGTTAGTTCCCAGTTGCCAAGTAGCGCCTGTTGACTTGGCAAGGTCAAGCAAAAACAAGGCGGGCTTTCCTGTTGTACTGAAATTCCCTGCGCCATCGTCTGCATAGTTGTTAACCCCGCTCGCTACCACGGCGAAATACTTGTATGCGGCTGTACTTCCAGGTGCACTGGTGCGCATTTTTAATATTTGCGGTTTTCCAACCACAAAGCCCATGTCGGGGTCATCGAGCTGTGTGAACTCCCACATTGCATTTCCAGCAGAAAATGCAGTTGGGTCTGTGACATCGAGCGCAAATACTCCGCGCCCACCAGCCCCAGTTCCTGAAACCAAAACAGTTTTCCAGTCTGCAGCAGTACCAGAGGTACCCACCAAGGCTTCATTGACCGTGGGAGTTCCATCCAAGTAGCTTTGGTGGTTATTGGCATAGTCAGTTCTACTCAATGCAGACAGTTTGGGGCCTAACCAGCTCGGGATGTAGGCAAAAAGCTCATTCCCAGTTTCCGCATTGAAGGCGTGCATCATTCCATCATTGGCGCCTACAAACACTGCTGCCGTTCGGGTTTTATAAGTGTTGTAGAAGCTTGCATAAGTGCCTCCCTGAATAGAGGCGGTGGGGGCACCCGAATAGGCAACACCGGAATTGACAACGTCACCCAAAATGAAGCGGCGCCGGCGGAACAGAGTTCCCTCATCCAGAGGGTCTCCACGCAGGAAATTCAACCGTTTTTGTGCATAGCCATCGGCGGAAAGAGTGGGGCCTGGTTTATCCAAGTCTGTGCGCAGGCTGTCTTCAATACCCGCCGTTCCTGCAGGAGTAGCCCACAAAAAAGGAGCCGCTACAGGGTTTGCCGTTGCTCCGCGGTTTCCCACATAAATATTTCGGCTTGTGGCCGGAGAAATGAGTGCCTTCAATTGGGTTGCAGCCGTCCATTTGTAGGTCGCCCCAATGGTTACGTCATTGGTCGCACTCACATTCAAAGGTGTCGCAATCAGGTCACCTACCCAGTCGGAGGTATCAAATTGGCCCTGATACACGGTATCTCCCTGGGTCAGATTCTTGGATTGAATGGCAGTGCCAGAAATACTCCGTGCTGTTGTGGACGCTCTTGCAAAAATGTCATCAAACGCAGTCAGAACGCCACGTGCATCACTTTGCAGGAAATAGGTGTTAGCTTCTCCCACCCGACTTGTCCGTGTATCTTTATCTGCCCAGACATAGTTGTTGTTTGTTCCATCTGCTTCACTAACAAACGGATTTCCTCTGGTGTTGTATTCGTTCTTCGCTGTATTCGCTGGGTCTGTTTCAAAGCCGCCATATTTTGCTGCCATAAACAATTGATTGGAGGTCCGACGAGTGTTAGCATTGTTAGACCCTCCATATTCATTCACGTCAAAGACAAAAGTTTTGACGCGCAACCCTGGCATTTGTTTGGTAGGTTCATCAGACCAAGTTGCTGGTCGAATATCATGCGTACGTGCCCAATAGGCTGACCCCATTATTTGACTCGTAGCATTCGCGGAAGGCACACTATTGTTGGCTCCATTCGGATTGGCCGTAGATCTTGTCACGCCTTGTCCATCGACATAAGTGGATGTCACATTTTTTTCAAAATTCTTTACCACGGTTCGCCAAGCATTAATATCCGGAATGTTGCCGGCCACACTTGCAGTAGGGAGGCGGTTGCCATCATGGGTGTTAATGTCACCAATAACAACAATATTACTTTTTAAGCAAGAGTAATCTGAGGTAGTCGATCTACCAGCGTACGGGTCAGTCCAAGTTGTAGATAGTGGATAGCCGTCATACATATCTGTGGTGAGGCCGCTCCACGCAGCGGCACTCGGCTGTAAGCCTTGGAGGTAGCGTAAAGATTCGTAATGCAGCTCTCCAATTGGATCGTAGGTTTTGTAACGCCCAGCAATAGATCCAGTTCGACCAAATTGATTCAAATAGTTAGTGACGCCACTTAAATAAATCCCTCTGCCATCGGCAGTTTGAACCGTACTATTCGCGTCAGGGTTTGGGTAAAAAATGCCTGTTACTGGATCCCATTCCTGCTTTGTATTTCCGCCGCTGGGCGTGTTCTCGAAGCCACTGGCATCGAAGGTTCTGGTTCCTACATATTTCGCCGGAGCGCGTAGCACACCCCCATAGCGTCCCCCGCTGTTGTAACTGGCGGTTGGATCCATCACATAACCAAAAGCAGCTAGCCGAAGCTGATCTGCGTACTTTTGTACTGTTCCTGTTGGTTTGTAGATTGGGTTTGTGTTGTTGGATGCCTGTTGATACTTACTGCATAACCCCCAATAACGGGTATCTTTGAGTGTGTAGGTGCTTGAATCACGGTCGCACACTTGAACGCGGGCAAAGAAGTACCCGTTGTTATTCAGGTTTGTTGTTGTGGGGGGAGTCCACGCACTTGGAACGTGGTAGCACCGCTTTACAATACCAGGATAAGGGTCGCCAAACGTTCCATTGGAGCAACTAATTCCATCTGAAGACGAAGCTACATTCCATTTATTCGTACCGGCATTGTTGGCCCCATACCAAACTTCTTTCACTCCAGTAAAAGCACATGTTTGATTCTCACCTGCGCAGTCTACTGCGCCGGCAGGAAGCGCGACAGTTTGAAAAACGATAGAAGACATCGCAGTGGTTGCTGATCCACCCAAGGTATAACTACCAAATCCGCTAGTATTATTCCCAGTCTTGCTCGTACCAAAATAAATACGATTCAGCGTATTGGCTACATAGATATCGACACCGCCAGCATCTGTAACCATTGATTTTGGGATTGCACCAAAATAAGCTACACCAGAAGCATAAGAAGGAGAAGCAAAACTGGTGGAGACAATTGCCCGAGACGTACCATTGGCATACAGTCGCTTTGCGGGGAAATTGGTGCTGTTACCCATGCTGATGGGATTACCGTTTGGGATTACGGCTCGTTGCAGTACCGTTAAAGAGTCTGTATCAATGACCCGGTCCCCCCCCGTCAATGCCAGTCGAAGCATGTCAATGGCCGAGCTTGAGGCCCAATTCAGAAAATTGCCACTGAAGGCATCGTTGGTGGTAGTACTGAAGGTACCATCATCTTTGGTATAGCTTTTTGCACCGTCCCAACACATGCGCGTGGTCCATGTGGGGTTAGTGGTATTCGGCGTTGCCAGTGCAATCGCCTTACCTCTTCGCACAAAGCGTTTGTAGTCGCTGGTTTGGCCCGATGGGGCTCCAGTTCCTGCATTGTCATAGGTATAACAACTTTCGGCATCGTAATAGCCTAAGTATTCAATCGTCGGTGAGTAAGTTGGATCGTCCGAGGTGCCGTTGTTGTCTGGGTCAACATACTGGGCACCCACGGTCGGATACTCAACTGACAAAGCCAATGCCAAAACGGGCTTATCTACTGCGGATGGGGTGTAGAGTGGGTCAGACGAAAGCGCAATAGTCGGAATGCTGGGTGGTGTAGTTTGCCCAATGGCCAGAAATGTAACTGCAGCTGCGGCAGCAAGGCCTATCAAACTGAGGCCTAGCCTAGCATTGGGAATACGGCGGGCCGCGCTGACCATGACGCCCAGTACGCCAGGCGACCGAGACCACTCGTGGAAAATGGATTGTGTCATATTGCTCATTTAGCACCTCATTGGGCTCTCAATTTCTATAGACGATTTGCATCACTGCTTGAATGTCTGTTCTAGGCCCAAAGCCCATGGCTGTTACCCTATATATGTACGACGGGTCGGAACGGTCCCCAATCGTGTCTGGAATGACTTCGATGATGTAACGTGGGGCCTGCGCTGGTTGAATGCCAATGCCCCCTGAGGAAAAATTTTTACCCGTGAATGTTCCAAGCGCCACACTAGGTGCACTGCCACTCGTATTGGTAAAATCGATAGTCATCCAGGCAGGTTTGCCAGAGCCGGGAAGCGCACATAGACCGATGGATGTACCGGAAGTCCCGCAGCCATCCAGAAATGCTGAGGTTGTCTTACTATCAAAAAGACCGACTCTGGTGGAGGTTGCATCGTGTATGTCGGATTCTGCATCGACCAATGCAGCCTCTCCTGATTGCCATGCGAGTTGCATATCGCGATCATTGCGCGCACCTCGTTCACTCATCATGGCTACCTGAGCACCGCCCACACCTATAAGGCTGACCAGTACAAGGATAAGTAATACGGTCATGAGAGATGCGCCATATTCCATGCGATGGCCGTGATCTCGATTCATTTCCAGAAATATTTGTTTACTCATTTACAAACCCTGATCATTTCGCAGGTGTACGGTAAATGTCACCACCTGGCGAAGACGCCCATCTGCTGGGGCGCTGAAAATGGTTCCTATATCATCCGTACTGGACAATGCACTGCCAGCAGCACCTGTGTTTGAGTCTTTTCCTAGGCCAAACGGATACAGAGTTTGTATAACACGCTCCTGTGCTGAGTTCAGGCCTCCACGCACAATCATCCCGATCCGAATGCTGCGAACACGCCGCCAATTGTTATAGGTGTTAGTCGATCCGCCGCTACCAACAAGCATTTGGTCTGCCCGCAGGTAACGCTCCGGGACGGAGTCTGTCGTTCCATTGAAGGCCGTGTTGACTGCAGAAAAACCATCAACCCCATACAGGACTTGAAACTCTTCAACACCCTGGATCAGGGGCTGTGTATCAATTGTTCCTGCTGTCGTGACAGTGGTGCACATCAAAGAAGGCTCTCCATCGTTACCTACGGCGACATGAAAAATACTTGCAAATCGCTCGTCACGAGCACTCGGCACTACGCTAGCAGCGGCCCCATTGCAGTTGATCATCGAGCCATCCGCCACGCCAGAGCCGGGAAAGGTTTCCAGTGCTTGGTATCGCAGAACCAATATATCGCTTCCATAGCCACTGACCCCGGCGGTTCGTGCGGAGGCGGAGTTCAATGGGTCCGACGCACTGATCAGAGAGTTGTTAAACCCATATATGTTGGGATATATATTGGCAGCCACCTCGGCAACGGTTGCAGTTTGTGTCGCATAACGCAGTTCTTTAAAACCCGCTTGAACTGCAATGCGTTGAATAACGTCTGATGCAAAGCGGCCATTGTCTCTTAACTGAGAGGCTGCATCTAGGGCACTAAAACCCCTGCGAGCGACTACCAAGGACGTGAGTGCCACAATGACAATGACCAGGCTAATGGCCATGGCAACCAGCAGTTCAATTAAGGTCAGGCCGTGCTGACGATGCACTGTGGGGGAGGCAGACGGTTTCAAGTTGCACTCCCCGCTGTTACCGGGACTACAACGCCGGGCACACTGGCGCGATCAAGTCCGGCGGACCCTGCTTGTCCTCGATTGGTAGAGCCACGGGTCCACCCAATCTTGATGACCATCACTGATCCAGTATTTGTGCAGCCCCATTGTGGCAAGCCACTTGCGTCAAAAGGAGTTGAGTCAAAGCAAACGGCAACTCTGGCGCTAGGAAGCTCGCTATCAACACGCGCTAGCCATTCCGTCATCTCTGCGTTGGCGACATCGACTGTGGTTGCACATGCAGACGCTGCCGCTACATTCAGGCAGTAAGCTGGCGTGGCTAACGTAAGTGGGCTGGTAAAGCTTCCAACATAAGGATTGCTGGTTGCCTTAATGCCTTCGGACTTATTTCCCCGGACCATGTCAGCGAGTTCTCTTGCAAGAGTAACTGCAGAAGACTGGAGCCTAGCTTCGCGATTGGATTGAAGCGATGCTGCCTGCATGCCTACCATTCCAAGGAGACCAATCGTCAATACAAAAATCGACACAAGTACTTCGACCAGTGAAAATCCATGTTGGAATGCGTTATGGGTGGTCAACAACGGGCTGAATTTAGGCCTAGATGGGATGAGTAGCGGCACAGAATAAGGCATGTCCAAATATTACAGAGGGCGGCCGGCAATAGCCAGTTATTGGTCTGCCGTGCGTCGGTCTGAGAACGCCATTGAGCGATTAGAGAGCTACCGACTCACCTCATCCACCAGCGTCTTGAATTCATCAATGTCCTCAAAACTCCGGTACACGCTGGCAAATCGAACATAGGCCACTTTGTCCAGCTTCTTGAGTTCGCGCATTACCAGCTCGCCGATGCGGGTGGACTGGACTTCGCGCAGGCCTAGGTTGAGGAGTTTTTCTTCGATGCGCTCGATGGCGCTGTCGATTTGCTCGGTGCTTACCGGCCGTTTGCGCAGGGCCAGGTTCATGGAGGCGAGCAGCTTGGCGCGTTCGTACTCGATGCGACGGCCGTCTTTCTTGACGATGGCAGGGAAATTGACGTCCGGGCGCTCGTAGGTGGTGAAGCGTTTTTCGCACGATCCGCACTGGCGGCGGCGGCGGATAAAGTCCCCGTCTTCCGAAATCCGGGTCTCCACGACTTGGGTTTCAGAGTGGCTGCAGAAGGGACATTTCATGGTGTGTACGGGCTAATTTTTAAGCCAAATTGAACTCTAGCCCGCATGGAATAAGCGCGAGCAGCTATCAAAATAGTAGCTGTTCGCGCTTTCCATTGTGCTTAGCGGTACACAGGGAAACGTGATGTCAGCGCATGCACCTTGGCGCGCACGGCCGCGATGTTGGCCTCGTCGCGTGGGTTGTCCAGCACGTCGGCAATCAGGTTGGCCGTGGCGCGGGCTTCCTCGTCCTTGAAGCCACGGGTGGTCATGGCGGGGGTGCCGATGCGCACGCCGCTGGTGACCATAGGCTTCTCGGGGTCGTTGGGGATCGCGTTTTTGTTGATGGTCATGTGGGCGGCGCCCAGCACAGCCTCGGCTTCCTTGCCGGTAATGCCCTTGGAGCGCAGGTCCACCAGCATCACGTGGCTGTCGGTGCCGCCGCTGACGATGCGCAGGCCGCGGGCGGTCAGTGTTTCGGCCACGATCTTGGCATTGCGCGCCACTTGCTGCTGGTAAGTCTTGAACTCTGGCGCCATGGCTTCTTTGAACGCAACTGCTTTGGCGGCAATCACGTGCATCAGCGGGCCGCCTTGCAGGCCAGGGAAGATGGCGCTGTTGATGGCTTTCTCGTGCTCGGCCTTCATCAGGATGATGCCACCGCGGGGGCCGCGCAGGCTCTTGTGGGTGGTGGAGGTCACCACGTCGGCGTGGGGCACGGGGTTGGGGTACACACCCGCGGCGATCAAACCTGCGTAGTGGGCCATGTCCACCATGAAGATGGCCCCGATTTCCTTGGCAATCTTGGCAAAACGTTCAAAGTCGATGGTCAGGGAGTAAGCGGATGCACCGGCAATGATCAGTTTGGGCTTGGTCTCGCGCGCCTTGCGCTCCATGGCTTCGTAGTCGATGGCTTCGTTGGCGTCCAGGCCGTAGCTCACCACGTTGAACCATTTGCCGCTCATGTTCAGGGGCATGCCGTGGGTCAGGTGGCCGCCTTCGGCCAAGCTCATGCCCATGATGGTGTCGCCGGGCTTCAGGAAAGCCAGAAAGACGGCTTCGTTGGCGGAAGCACCGCAGTGCGGTTGCACGTTGGCAGCCTCAGCACCGAAGATTTGCTTGATACGGTCAATGGCCAATTGTTCGGCCACGTCTACGTGCTCGCAGCCACCGTAGTAGCGGCGGCCGGGATAGCCTTCGGCGTATTTGTTGGTCAGTTGGCTGCCCTGGGCGGCCATGACGGCGGGGGAGGCGTAATTTTCGCTGGCAATCAGCTCAATGTGGTGTTCCTGGCGTGCGTTCTCGGCCAGGATGGCAGCCCACAATTCGGGGTCGGCTTGTTCAACAAGGATGTTGCGGTCGTACATGGCAGTCCTAAAAGACAAAGGGCCTGTGGGTCTGAAAGACACAGGGCTGCCCAGGCGAACGGCTGATCGCAAGCCCAAAGAGGCTTGCGGCACGCTTCCCAGTGGTGTCCCACGTCAGCGCCAAAGGGCCTGTGGGGCCCGGCGCCTATCGCCAGTTGCGTGCAAGCAGGAGTTTAACCGAGCGCGCTCAGGAGTTGGCCACGTGGGCGACGTTTTCTGTGCCTACGGGCTGCGCAACTTCTGGGGTGGGTAACTTCACGGGCACGGCAGTGACTGGGGGCGCCATCAGCGGCAGGGGTTTGCCGGCCGCAATGGATTGCAGCCGCGCATGTTCGGCCATCACCTTGGCGGTGTAGCCGCCATCGTCTTCCAGGTTGGCTGCCCCCACGTAGTACTTCAGGCCACCCTCGACGGAACCGGCGCGCGCGATGCATTCCTGCAGCACCTTCACGCCGACGCGCAAATTGGAAACGGGGTCAAATGCAGCATGCTTGCCGCCAAAGCCCTCGTATTTGTCGCTATGGACCTTGGTCATCACCTGCATCAGGCCCTGGGCACCTACATGGCTTTGGGCAAAAGGGTTGAAGCCGGACTCGATGGCCATGATCGCCAGAATGAGGGTAGGGTCCAGCTTGGTCCGCTGGCCGATCTCGTAAGCCTCTGCCACCAGCGCGCTCAGAGGCTCTGGTGCCACGCTGTACTTTTTGCTGAGCCAGAAAGCCACCGCCGCTTGCTGCCTGGGCAGAGCCTGCGGGTTGGCGGCCGTGGCACGCTCCACCGCATCGGGTTCTGTGGCGATGCCTGTAGCGACCACGTGGCGGTTTTGGAGCCAGCCCATGAGCTGGATTTCACCAGCCTGGCGGATTTCGGGACGTGCCGTCAGGGTGATGATGGCAAACATGACGGCCAAGCCGAGGAGGGCAACGCCGTTGTGGGTGATTTCGAAGAAACCTTGGGCAATGTCTGTCGCAACGATGCGCAGGCCCTTGGTGAATTGTTGAGTCGCTGTCATAGCTCTTCCTTCTTAGGCGGGGGCAAGACCGTGTCGCTGGCATGCAGCGGGGCGGATCAGGCACCTCGTTTGGGTTGGTACGCTATCAATATCCTGCGGCGTCGTCTCGACATGTGCAGCGATTTGAATATGCCGGGTTCGGCAGCGGGGCGGGTAATCCCTAGTCAAAACTTGGGATGGGCGGATTCTAGGTGGCTTTTATATACATAGTCAACCATATCAAATTAGATTGATATATTTGGTTGTTTGTTTTTCACCTGTTTTGCCAAGAAGTTGGCAGTTTTGTGCATTTAGGGACATGGCCTTAACTCGCCAATCGACGGACGGTTTGCCATTGAAACTTTGATTTGAAACTGCCGTTCCCCATGCCTAGACTTCGCGGGCCTGAACATTCAGGCGTTGTTCCGGCAGTAGCCAGTCCGTGCCCAGGCACCGTGATAAAGCGGCCCCGGTAACCCCAAGGAGGCAATCTATTGCTTCATGTTCGTGGTGGGACTGCAAGCTCCCCTGCGACAACCCCTGATGGCATGGACCTTCGGTCAGCCATCGAGCCCGGCAGCGGTCTGTTCAGACTTCTGTCGGGCTTTCTTTTGTCATCTCCTGGGGCCTTGTAGGTGGCATGCCTCTCTATATATATGTATGCATCCCTGCGTCTGGGCGCTCGCACGCGGAAGGACCACCACCGCCCGACGACGTGGGGGTACTAAATTGCTATCAATAATGGAGCTACTTGCGCAGTATCCATGGGCATTTGGGGGTGTTATGCATGTAAATTTGCATGGCAAGGGTGATGTCTGCCGGGCCCACTGTGTGGACTTGCTGCAAAAAACGGAGGGAGCATGGCATTTCGAGGCGAAAATACCCGGCTGTATTTTTGTTTACCAACCCTGATTGCTACCCACTGTGACCTCGTCCAACTCCGCCAAACACCTCGACATTGCCCAACTGGACAGCCTGACCGGCGGTGCATTCTCCGCTGCAACCGCTGGCGACCGGGCTTCCCGCATCCGGGAGTGGCTGCAGGGCAACCCCAGCGCTGATCTGCTGGCCGAGGTGTTTCGGGAACTCAGCGTCAAAGACAAGGGCGCTGCCAAGCTGGTGCGTGAGCGCCTGGACGAAGCCAAGCGGGCCAAAGGGCAAGAGCTGTTGGCCGCCGAGTGGGCTGCCCGTGCACAGGCGCTCATCGACACCGCCAAACTGAACATTGCCGACGCCCTGGCCTGGCAGCGCGATGCGGCCAAGGCCGGCGCACCGCTGAGCAAAGAACCACTGAGCACCCTCAAGACCCAGCTAGCAGAGCGGGTGCGGGGCATTGAAGACCTGCAGCACCAGGTGCAGGTGCAGCGCGAAGCGGCCGTGCTGTTGGCGCAGCGCATTGAAGTGCTGTCCACCAAGTCCTGGGGCGATGCCCAAGCTGCGCTGGACGCCCTGCGGACCGACGTGGAGCATTGGCAAACCCAGGCCACCGCACTGGTGGCGCATGCCAGCTGGGTCAGTGTGGACCTGAAGTTTCCGCCGCTGCTGGACGCGTCACGTGGCCAGTTGTTGGTGGTGTGGGATGCGTTCCAGGCGGCCTTGAACCTGGCGGTGGTCGCCGCGGCCGATGCCAGCGCACCGTTGCCACCTGTGCCCGTGTGGGCAGACGAGTTGCGTACCGCGCGTGGCGTACCTGTCGAGGCGCCGGCCAAGCAGGCCAAACCCAAGATTGACCCCGAAGTGCGCGCCCAGGCGGCGACGGCCGTGCGTGCAGCCCTGACCACACTGGAGCAGGAAGTGGCAGAAGGCCACGGCAAGGCCAGCACCGGTGCCGCCAATGCATTGCGCAATGCGCTCAAGGAGTTTGGCAAAGTTATTGACGGCAAGCTCGAAAACCAGGCCCACGCGGCTCTGGCGGCGGCGGGTGAGCTCGAAGGCTGGCAACGCTGGCGTGCCGACCAGATCCGCGAGGAGCTGGTGACCAAGGCGGAGGGCTTGCTCAAACGGCCCGAAGGTCAGGCCATTGGCGGCCGCAAGATGCAGGAAACCCTGCGGACCTTGCGCGACCAGTGGAAACAAACCGACCAAGGCGGTGTGCCCAACCACGCGCTGTGGAAACGTTTTGACGAAGCCTGCAACGAGGCTTACAAAGTGGTTGAAGGCTGGCTGGAGAAGGTCAAGGCCGAATCTGCCGAGCACAAAGCCCAGCGCCTGGCGCTGATTGCCGAGGTCGACGCCTGGGCGCTAGCCAACCGCACCGCGCTGGACGATGACTGGAAAGGCTTCAACCGCATCCTGCACCAGTTCGGCGACCGCTGGCGCGAAGGTGGTCACGTGGGCGAAAAAGTGTTTGCCGAACTGCAACCGCTGTGGAAAGCCGCCATTGCCAACGCCGCTGCCCCGCTGGAAGCGCTGCAGGCCCAAAGCCTGGCTGCCCGCCACGCCATGATTGAAGAAGCCAAGGTGTTGGGCGCCGCCCCCGTGCTGCGCATCGATGCCGTCAAGGCGCTACAACAGCGCTGGCAAGTGCAGGCCCACGCGGTGCCGATTGATCGTCGGCAAGAGCAAAAGCTGTGGGATGCCTTCCGCAAACCGATTGACGATGCCTTCAACCGCAAGACTGTAGAGCGTGAAAAAGCCGAAACCGCTCTGGGCGCGCGTGACCGCGTGGTGCTGGATGCGGCCAAGGCCCTTGAAGCTGCCAATGCCTCGGGCGATGCCCAGGCTATTCGTGCTGCCATGGCCGCGCTGGAAGCTGCTTTGCAAGGCCAGGCCCAAGCGCAAGCTGAGGTGACGGCTGCGGGCGTACAAGAGCAAGCCGCCCAGTCTGCCGCCGCAGAGGCATCAAATATGCCTCTAGCCCCCGAGGAGTCTGCGCAAGCAGCTCCTGATTTGATAGCAAATTCCGACGAGGCGGCCGCCGTGGCTGACGAAGCCAGTGCGCCGCAAGCCCCGGTGGTGCCCGCCAAGGCTGCGCCTAAACCCGTGGTGGCCGTGCGTGGTGACGACCGCCCCGGCATGAAGAAAGAAGCGCCCGCCGCTCCCGGTGGCCGTGGTGGCAAATTTGGCGACCGCAAGGATGCTGGTGCGGGGCGCGGTGGCCGGGATGGTGCTGCCGCTCCCTGGGGTGACCGGGGTCCGCGCCGTGATGACCGCGGTGATCGCAGCTACGCGCCCGCTGCGCCGCGTTTGGGCGATACCGCCTTCCGCGCCCAGCGTGACGCGCTGGAGCACGCCCAACTGGCGCTCAAAAAGCTGGCTGCCCAGGCCCATGGCGAGGCGCTGACCCAGCTGCTGACAGCGTGGGAAAAACGCGACGCCAGCCTGCTGCCTCCTGCACAAGAGCTGGGTAGCCGTGCTGCGGCCCAAAACCGCCCTGTGTGGGTGAAGGCCGTGGAGGGTGCGGCCAAGCCGGCCGCGGTGCAGTCTCTGCTGCGCCTGGAGATGGCGGCAGAAGTGCCCACGCCGGCTGAGCATCTGGATGCCCGTCGTGGCCTGCAGTTGCAGTTGCTTACACGTCGCAACGATCCGGCCCCGGCCCAGACTTGGGGCCAGGATGCCGCAGCAGTGTTATCCGGTGAGTTCAACGCGGCGGATGCACGCCGTTTGCAAACCGTGCTCAAGGTCTTGCTCAAGCGATAAACCCAGCGCGCCACGCAGGCGCGTTGTCTGCTGATGTGGAACAATGGTTGAGCCCTTGCGAGAGGGCGCTTTGACCAAGGGGACAACTGTGGACTCAGTGGACGATCTGCTGCGCAGGCTGGAGCAACTCAACGCGATTGGTTCGGCGCTGTCCAAAGAGCGCGACATCACGCGCTTGCTGGAGAGTATTTTGGTGGCGGCCAAAACCATCACCCATGCGGACGGCGGCACGCTGTACCGCGTGACGGATGACCAGCAGGCCTTGCGGTTTGAGATTTTGCGTACCGACTCACTGCACATCGCCATGGGTGGAACTTCGGGCAAGCCCATCCACTTTCCGAACCTGCCGCTGCACGATGACCAAGGGCGGCGCAACGATTCGCTGGTGGCCGCGTATGCGGCCTTGCACAATCAAACCGTCAACATTGCCGACGCCTACACCGAGGCCAATTTCGACTTCTCGGGCACTCGTCAGTTTGACGAACGCACCGGCTACCGCTCGCAATCTTTCCTGGCCGTGCCCATGAAGGACCATGAGGGTGACGTCATTGGTGTGTTGCAGTTGATCAATGCCCAGCACCCCGGCACCGGGCTGGTACAGCCTTTTTCCACTGCGGACCAGAGTTTGGCGGAGTCCTTGGCCTCGCAAGCCGCCATCGCGATCACCAACCGCAATCTGATGACGCAGTTGGAAGCGCTGTTTGAGTCCTTCATCAGCCTCATCAACTTGGCTATTGATGAGAAGTCGCATTACACCGGGGGGCATTGCCAGCGCGTACCGGCGCTGACCATGATGCTGGCCGAAGCGGTGAATGCCACCCAAAGCGGCCCCCTCGCGGGTTTTCGCATGGACGACCGGGATCGATACGAACTCAAAATTGCCGGCCTGTTGCACGATTGCGGCAAAGTCACCACGCCGGTGCACGTGGTGGACAAGGCCACCAAGCTGCAAACCCTGTTCGACCGGATGCAGCTCATTGACACCCGCTTTGAAGTGCTTAAGCGTGACCGTGAAATTGCCGCACTCCGTGCGCAACTGGCGCGGCGTGAAGTGCGTGACACGCAGGCTGAGGCTGACATCATGGCAAGTGCCCGCAGCGCCATCGAGGCCCTGGATGAAGACCGTGAATTCCTGCGTAAGGCTAACCAGGGTGGCGAGTTCATGAGCGATTCCGATATCGAACGCGTACGCCGGGTGGGCACTGGCACGCTGTGGCGCAATACCGATGGGGTGGAGTCCGAGTTCCTGACGGCTGACGAGATTGAAAACCTGACCATACGTGCGGGCACCCTGACCGCCGGTGAGCGCGACACCATCAATTACCACATCGTGGCCACCATCAAGATGCTGGAGCAGCTGCCCTGGCCCAAGCACTTGAAGAACGTGCCCGAATACGCCGGTGGCCACCACGAGCGCATGGATGGCAAGGGCTACCCCAAGGGGCTGACACGCGAGCAGATGTCGGTGCAGGCCCGCGTCATGGGCATCGCCGATATTTTTGAGGCACTGACCGCGCGTGATCGCCCTTACAAACAGGGCATGAAGCTTTCACAGGCCATGGGCATCATGCACAAGTTCCGCACCGGTGGCCATATCGACCCCGACCTGTTCGATATCTTTGTGCAGGAGCGGGTGTACTTGCGTTACGCCCAGCAGTTTTTGGACCCCTGGCAGATCGACGATGTCAATCCGCAAGCCTGGGTGAACTGATTTCCGGGCTATCGGGGGGCAGGCGGCTGACCTGCACTTCAGTTTCTGCAGACGAGTTCCATGACAGACGCAGTACCTCTGCGCGCGGTGGCCTTGCGCCCACATCCCAATCGCTGAGCACCGTGCGGTCGTGCGTGGCATCAAGCCGGTGAAAACCGGGCTTGTGCGTGTGGCCATGCAGCAGGTGCTGCGCATTCTCCGCGGCCAACCACCGCAGCGCAGCCGGTGTGTCCACATCGGCGTACTCGGCTCCACCCTGTTTCTTGGCGTCGCTTACGCTGCGTATGCCGCGTGCGATTTCTTGCCGTTGTGCCCATGGTTGGTTGAGAAAATGGCGTTGCCACTCGGGGCTGCGCACCTGGGCACGAAAGACCTGGTAGTCGGTGTCATCCAGACAGAGCGCGTCGCCGTGGCTGAGCAACCAGCGGGCAGAGCCGATCTGCAGCACCGTGGGGTCTGGGAGCAGGGTGGCACCGCAGGTTTGCATCAGGGTTTCACCCATCAGAAAGTCGCGGTTGCCGTGCATCAGGTAAACCGGCAGGCGTTGTGCGGTCTGGTGTAGCACGCGGCTGCACTGGGCTTCGAAACTGGTGGTCTGCGTGAGCACATCGTCGCCCACCCACACCTCAAACAGATCGCCCAAAATAAAAACCGCATCCGCCGTGGTCTGGTCCAGGTACTGGCGCCAGGCCTCGAAGGTTTGCGGTTCACTGGCCTGCAGGTGCAGGTCAGAAATGACGTCGATGCGTTGCCAGTGGGATGGCGCGTACAGTTCCATCCCTCAGCACCCGTGATTTACAGCGCGACGGCTTTTTCAATGACCACGTCTTCCTTGGGCACGTCGTCATGGAAGCCCTTGCGGCCAGTCTTCACAGCCTTGATCTTGTCGACCACGTCGGTGCCAGACACCACTTTGCCAAACACGGCGTAGCCCCAGCCTTGGGTGGAGGGGGCGGTGTGGTTCAGGAAACCGTTATCGGCCACGTTGATGAAGAACTGGGCGGTAGCGGAGTGCGGATCGCCGGTACGTGCCATGGCAACGGTGTACACAGCGTTCTTGAGGCCGTTGTTGGCCTCGTTTTCAATGGGAGCATCGGTCGACTTTTGGCCCATGCCGGGTTCCATGCCGCCGCCTTGCACCATGAAGCCGGGGATGACACGGTGGAAGATGGTGCCGTTGTAGTGGCCCTTGTTCACGTAGGCCAGGAAGTTGGCCGTGGACTTGGGGGCTTTGTCTGCATCCAGTTCCAGCGTGATGACGCCGTAGCCGGTGATGTGGAGTTCGACTTGGGGATTGCTCATGGTTTATTTCGCCACTGTGGCGGAGTTGATGGTGATGGGGGTTTGCGGAACGTCGCTGCGGAAAGGACCACCAGCGCCGGTGGGGGTGGACTTGATCTTGGTGATCACATCCATGCCGCTGATGACCTTGCCGAACACGGTGTAGCCAAACAGCTGCGGTGAATTCAAGAGTGCCGCACGCGGCGTGTCCTTGTAGACCTGGCCTTGGTATTCAAAGCGCGGCACTGGGTCACCCGGTGGGATCAGCACCGGGTCTAGGAAGGCATTGTCCTGCACATTGATGAAGAACTGGGCGGTGGCCGACTGCGGATCGTTGGTGCGTGCCATGGCAAGGGTACCCACCGTGTTGCGTGGACCACCACGGCTCAGGGCTTCCCGACCTTCATGCGCCACAGGGGGGCGCGTTAGCTTTTCGGCGTATTTGCCATCAAAGCCGCCACCCTGCACCATGAAATTGGGAATGACACGGTGAAAAATCGTGCCGTTGTAGTGCTTGTCTTTGACGTACTGGAGGAAGTTTTCCACCGTCTTCGGGGCTTTGTCCGGGTACAGCTCCACGGTGAAGTCGCCCGCACTGGTCTGGAATTTCACCAGGGGATTTTGTGCCGCGGCCATACAGCTCAGCAATGCCAGCGCACATGCCAACCAGAGCTTGCGCAGTGGCTTCACCGTCAAGGTACGCATTACAGAATTCCTTCGTAGAAAATTTTCCATTGGTTCTCTTGGCGTATCCAGTACTGCCGTTTGGTAAGCCCTGTGCGCACGCCGTCTGCCACTTCACCAAAGGTGGCCACCATGGTGTCCGCGCTGTCGGTCCAGCGCAGGTACGACACGTCTTTCAGTTGAATTGTGCGGCCCTGGCTTTTTTGCATTTCCGAGCGCAGGGTAGGGGTCCACTGCGCCAAGTTTTTGCCGTTGCTGTTGAAGTCCGTCGTGTAGAAAGACAGTACCTGGGCAACATCCCCGGTCGTTTTGGCATTGCGCCATGCCAAGAGTGCGTCTTCAAAGGGCTTGGCCTCGGTGCGCGAGGTACTGGGACTGACCCAGCGCAACTGCGGCGCAATCAGCACCGGGGTGGCGCGCACCTCCACGGTTCGGATGATGTGTTCCAGGTCGGGGTTGGCCAGTACCACGCAGCCGTCTGTCGCCTGGGGTGGGCGCGAGAACTGGTTGGGCGGTGTGCCATGCAGCCAAATGCCACTGCCCGTTTTGCCGCGCTTGGCGTCCAGCACATTGGGGTAATTGATGGGCAGAGCACCGGAGCCATAAAAGTCCTTCAGGCTTTTGGGGTCCAGGTTGCTGGTGATGTAGTACACGCCTAATGGGGTGCGCTGGTCGCCCTCCACATCTTTGGCAGTGCCTGCTTTGCCGACTGAAATGTAGTAGTCCGCCACCAAACTCAGTCCTGCGGCGGTGTTGGCAAACAGGTACAGGCGCGAACGTGATGCGTCCACAGCAATGGCGTGTCGCGTTCGCTGGGAGAGTTGTAAAAATTGTGCAGGCACCATACCCGCTGGGGGGCGCTCGCGCAGGGCGCGCACACGCCGCAGCGACTCTTCGCGCAGTTCATTGAGGATGGCGGGTGCCGCCTTGGCCATGGTGTCAGGGACATCGCCCAGCTTGGCCACAGGGCGTGTGCGGGCTGCCAGCAAGTCGCCATACACCAGCTGGGCGAGCTGAAAGTGCGGTAACTCTTGCGCCAGCTTTTCAGCCTTGCCCAAGGCTTCCCGGCTCTGGCCTTTGCCGATCAGGCTGTAGATGTCAATCAAGCGTGCTTCGGCCACCCCTTGTGCATCGAGGGCACTGGGGGCTGTGCTGGTGCGCTGGAGGTGGGTCTTGTCCAGCCGTTTGTTGGCAAAGGCTGGCGGCGCGGCGATTGCCAACAGCACCAAGAGGCGCAGCGACAAGCTGAGGCAGCGTTGCAGAAAACGGGCAGGGCGCACGGGCTCGCGGAGGCGGGTCATTGGCAGCAATAGAGACCGCAAGCGTCGATTAGTTCACCGACTCACGAACAATGAGCCAGCGATCTCCGGACTTGACCAAATCCAGGGTCTTGCGGCTGGACACAGCCAAGGCATCGGCCTTGTAGTCCTGGCGGAACTTGGCAATGGCCTTATCGCCATTCACGCTCACAGTGAGGTTGTCAAGTTTGAGTGTGATTTTGGATTTTCCGCCAATGCGTTGGCGGCGCTCGGTTTCCCAGGCGCTGCGGCTGGCATTGCCGGGTGGGTCAAATTCTTTGCCATAGGCGGCCAGGTAGCCCTTCACGTCTTTGGCTGCCCAGGCGCGGGCCCATGCGCGCACGGCCGCTTCGGCGTCCTTGCTTGCATTGGCGGATGGGCTGGGTACCGCTGGCGCTGGTGCACTGGGGGGCGGTGTAGAGCTTGCCGCTGGTGCGGCCGCGACTGCCACGGTTGCGACAGGTGTTGCCGCGGGCCCTGCTGCTGCGGGCAGGCTAGGGGGGGGCTTCACGGCAGCGGGGGGCGCCAGTGTGGGGGGCGCTTTGGTGGGCGGAGTCGCGGCAGCCAACACTTGGGGCGGAGCTGTGACAGCGGGTGTGCTGGCCGGGCGCTGGCCCTTGGCTAATGCCGGGTTGAACAGTTCGCGGATCAAGGCCAGCTTGGGCGCCACTGCGGTGTTGGATGCGTCCAGTTGCAAAGCCTTGCCATACGCCTGGCTGGCCAGCTTGGCATACACATCGCCCAGGTTTTCGTGGGCGGTGGTGTAGCTGGGGTTGGTGCGGATGGCCATCTCCAGCGCGGTGCGCGCTTTGTCAAACTGGCTTTGGCCCGCATACAGCACGGCCAGATTGTTGTAGGGCTCTGGGAGCTCGGGGTAGTCTTCTGTCAGGCGGGTGAAGGTCGCAATGGCCTCTGAGGTCTTGCCGGAGTCCCGTTGGACCACGCCCTTGATAAAGCGCATTTGTGGGTCACGCGGCTTGCCCGCAAGGTACTGGTCTGCTTTGGCCAGGGCCTCATTGAATTTGCCATTGCGTGCCAGTTGGGAAACGTCGGAGTAGTCATCCGCGTGGGCGGTCGAGAAGACGAGGGTGGCCGCAAGTGCCACCAAACGCAGTGACATGCTTACAAATGAGGGGGCGTGCTTCATAGTGCCTTTGGAATCTAGCGCGTCGGAGGACCCCTCTTCAGGGGGCTTATACTGCGTTGCATTGTAGCTGAGGGGGTCGCCTGCGAACCCTTGGCAAACCCCTGATTGGACACCAAGCGAGCCCTGTCACCGAGTCTTCGGTTGCCATGGGCTCGCTGCATTTGTGAGTTGGTTTCGAGATACCCATGAGTTTGCGCATTTACAACACGCTGTCGCGTTCGTTGCAACCCTTTTCACCGGCAGAGCCCGGGCATGTGCGCATGTATGTGTGCGGCATGACCATTTATGACCTGTGTCATATCGGCCACGCCCGCATGATGATGGCATTTGATGTGGTGCAGCGCTGGCTCAAGGCCAGCGGCCTGCGCGTTACCTATGTGCGCAACATCACGGATATCGACGACAAGATCATCAAGCGCGCACTGGAGCGTGGCATCACCATCCGCCAGCTGACCGATGAAATGATTGATGCGATGCACGCTGATATTGGTGCCCTGGGCATCGAACCTCCGTCGTTGGAACCCCGCGCCACGGAATACGTGCCGCAAATGCTGTCCCTGATTGGCCAGCTGGAAGGCAAGGGCTTGGCCTACCGCTCCAGCAATGGCGATGTGAATTACTCGGTGCGCAAGTTTGCCGGTTACGGCAAGCTGTCGGGCAAGTCGCTGGAC
This sequence comes from Curvibacter sp. GWA2_63_95, assembly GCA_001795455.1. GTDB lineage: Bacteria > Pseudomonadota > Gammaproteobacteria > Burkholderiales > Burkholderiaceae_C > Allorhodoferax. The sequence continues at coordinate 92,830 of MGPB01000021.1, forward strand.
GAGTTGCGTGCTGGCGAGCGCGTGGCGGTGCTGGATGGCAAGGAAGACCCGCTGGACTTTGTGCTGTGGAAGTCCGCCAAACCTGAGGAGCCCGAGGACGCCAAATGGGCGAGCGAGTTCGGTGCCGGCCGCCCGGGCTGGCACATCGAATGCTCCGCCATGAGCTGCTCCACGCTGGGCGAGACCTTTGACATCCACGGCGGTGGCGCTGACCTGCAGTTTCCCCACCATGAGAACGAAATCGCCCAGAGTGAAGGCGCGACGGGCAAACCGTTGGCGCACTTCTGGGTGCACAACGGCTTTGTGCGTGTGGACAACGAGAAGATGTCCAAGAGCCTGGGCAACTTTTTCACCATCCGCGATGTACTCCAGCAGTACGACGCCGAAACCGTGCGTTTCTTCATCGTACGCGCCCACTACCGCAGTGCACTGAATTACAGCGATGCGCACCTGGACGATGCCCGCCAGTCTCTCAAGCGCCTGTATACGGCGCTGGACCAGGTGACGCCCGCCGAGGTGATCATCGATTGGGCCAACCCCTACGCGGCACGCTTCAAGGCGGCCATGGACGAAGACTTTGGCACACCGGAGGCGGTGGCTGTGCTGTTTGACCTGGCTTCCGAGGTCAACCGCAGCAAATCGCCAGCCCTGGCGGGCCTGCTCAAGGCGTTGGCGGCCTGCCTGGGTCTGTTGCAAGGCGATCCCAAGGCGTTTTTGCAGGCCGGTGCCGGTCTGGACGACGCTGCCATCCAGGCCCTGATCGCCCAGCGCGCTGCGGCCAAGGCTGGTAAGGACTTTGCGTTGGCCGACAGCATCCGCAAGGACTTGCTAGCGCAGGGCATTGTGCTCAAGGATTCGCCTACTGGCACCACCTGGGAAGCCGTGCAGTAATGGCCACCTCCGTGAAAAAGGCCGAAGAACAGGCCCCGGTTCTCGCGACCCCCTATTTTTGGGAGGAGGCCTGCAAGCACTTGGTCAAAAAAGACCGGGTGATGAAGCGCCTGATCCCCCAGTTTGGCGATGCCTGCCTGCAAACCCGGGGCGACGCTTTTGTGACACTTGCGCGCAGCATTGTGGGCCAGCAGATCTCGGTGAAGTCCGCCCAAACCGTGTGGGACCGCTTTGCCCTGTTGCCGCGCAAGATGACACCCACCAACGTGCTCAAGCTCAAGGTGGACGACATGCGCGCCGCAGGCCTGAGCGTACGCAAGGTTGAGTATTTGGTGGACCTGGCGCTGCACTTTGACAACGGCGCCCTGCACGTGAAGGACTGGGATGGCATGGGCGATGAGGAAATCATTGCCGAGCTGGTGGCCATCCGCGGTATTGGTCGCTGGACGGCCGAGATGTTCCTGATCTTCCACCTGATGCGGCCCAATGTGCTGCCGCTGGACGATGACGGCCTGATCCAGGGCATCAGCCAGAACTATTTTTCAGGCGATGTGGTGAGCCGCAGCGACGCGCGCGAGGTCGCCGCCGCCTGGGCGCCGTACTGCAGTGTGGCAACTTGGTATATTTGGCGCTCTCTCGACCCCCTACCGGTCGCGTACTAGAAGGAGAAACAGCGTTGGCTAAAAAGACATTTCTCGACTTTGAGCAGCCCATTGCCGAGCTCGAAGGCAAGATTGAAGAGTTGCGCTATGTGCAAAACGAGTCGGCGGTGGATATTTCTGCCGAAATCGACCAGCTGAGCAAAAAAAGCCAGCAGCTCACCAAAGACATTTACAGTGATTTGACCCCTTGGCAAATCACCAAGATCGCGCGCCATGCCGAGCGTCCTTACACGCTGGACTATGTCAACGACATCTTCACGCACTTTGTGGAGCTGCACGGTGACCGCCACTTTGCCGATGACCTGAGCATTGTGGGCGGCCTGGCCCGCTTCAACGGCACGCCCTGCATGGTGATCGGCCAGCAAAAAGGCCGTGATACCAAGGAACGTGGTTTGCGCAACTTTGGCATGAGCAAGCCCGAGGGTTACCGCAAGGCCCTGCGTCTCATGAAGCTGGCCGAGAAGTTCAAGCTGCCAGTGTTCACTTTTGTGGACACCCCCGGCGCGTATCCCGGCATTGACGCCGAAGAGCGCGGTCAGTCCGAAGCCATTGGCCGCAACATCTTCGAGATGGCGCAGCTCGAAGTGCCCATCATCACCACCATCATTGGTGAAGGCGGCTCTGGTGGCGCGCTGGCGATTTCGGTGGCCGACCAGGTCATCATGCTCCAGTACTCCATTTACTCGGTCATCAGCCCTGAAGGTTGTGCATCGATTTTGTGGAAAACCTCGGACAAGGCGCAAGACGCCGCCGACGCGCTGGGCATCACCGCCCACCGTCTCAAGGCCCTGGGCCTGGTGGACAAGATCGTCAACGAACCCGTGGGTGGCGCGCACCGCGACCCCAAACAGGCTGCAGCTTTCTTGAAACGTGCCTTGGCCGATGCCTACCGCCAGATCAGCGACCTCAAGGTCAAAGAGCTGCTGGATCGCCGTTACGAGCGCCTGCAAAGCTACGGTCGCTTCACCGATACCAAGGCCACCGGCAAATAAGCCGGTTGCACCGGCGACCTGCCGCACGCCATGACCCAGTCACTGGATGCGGCCCTGCGGGCTTTTCAGCCCGCTTTGCCTTTGGGGGTGGCGTTCAGCGGTGGGGCGGACTCCACTGCCTTGCTGATTGCCTGTGCCGAGCGCTGGCCGGGGCAGGTGGTCGCCCTGCATGTGAACCACGGTCTCCAGGCGGCTGCGGTCGACTTTGAAACCTTCTGCATCGACCTGTGCGCCACGCTAGGCGTGCCCCTGCGGGTGTTGAAAGTGGAGGCTGGGCACGCACCCGGCCAAAGCCCCGAAGAGGCCGCCCGAGTTGCACGTTACAAGGCTTTTAGTGCTCTAGCCCGCATGGATTCTGCGCAAGTAGCTATTAAATCAATAGCGATTGCACAACACGCTGATGACCAAGTGGAGACCCTGCTACTGGCACTGAGCCGTGGCGCAGGCTTGCGCGGCCTGAGCGCCATGCCTGCGCAGTGGCAACGTGATGGCTTGGACTTTTATCGGCCCCTGTTGGGTGTGTCTGCGTCGGACATTCGGGTATGGCTGGCCGAACGTGGAAGCGCCTTTGTAGAAGACCCTAGCAATACCGACCAGCGCTTTACCCGCAACCGCATACGTGCCCAACTGCTGCCGGTCCTGGATGCCGTGTTTCCCCAGTTTCGTGACACATTGGCCCGCAGTGTCGCCCATGCTGCCCAAGCACAAGGGTTGCTGGACGAAATGGCTGCCGCCGATTTGCAGGTGGTATGTCGTTCGGACGATGGGCTGCCCACCATCCAGGGCCTGCAAACCTTGGCCGCAGCGCGTCAGGCGAATGTCTTGCGCCATTGGTTCGCCAAAGCTCACCGGGTGATTCCGAGTGCGGCCCAACTCGCCGAACTGCAGCACCAGATTGCGGCCTGCACCACGCGGGGGCACCGTATCCACCTCAAGCTGGCACAGGGATTTGTGGAGCGCAAGGGGGCGGTGCTGGTTTGGGCCCGGTCCGTAGATCAGGTTCCGCGAGCAGTTTGACAAAAACAGGCCAGAGTCTGTGCGATAATCCTGCTTGACCTTTAGGAGACGTGACCGAGTGGCCGAAGGTGCTCCCCTGCTAAGGGAGTATGGGGTGTAGAGCCTCATCGAGGGTTCGAATCCCTCCGTCTCCGCCAAAGTTTAAAAAACCCGATCTATGGTCGGGTTTTTTTTCGCCTGTCTGTGATGCAGTTCACAAACGCACCTCTGGCGTGACCCGATGTCGCGGCTATCATGCCCACTGCCGATACAAGCTTGCGGGCTCCGCCACGGCAATTTCTATTTCATTTCAATAGGGAAAATACATGAACACAGAAGTCATCTGGACATTTCTCACCACACAAGGTGCAGATTTTGGTTTGAAGCTGCTGGGCGCCTTGGGCGCCTGGATCGTGGGGCGTTGGCTGATTTCGCTGGCTTTGCGTTTGCTGGGGGCTGCATTGCAACGCGGTGGCAAGGTAGACCAGACGCTGGCCAACTACCTCAACTCGATTTTGTCGGTGATTCTGAACGTGGTTCTGATCCTGGCAATTCTGGACATTTTTGGCGTCCAGACCACCTCGTTCGCCGCCTTGTTGGCCGGTGCTGGCTTGGCCATTGGTACGGCTTGGGGCGGTTTGCTGACCCACTTTGCCGCCGGGGTATTCATGCAGGTGCTGCGTCCCTACAAGGTAGGCGACTTTGTGACTGCTGGTGGCGTGACCGGTACCGTCAAGGAACTGGGTCTGTTTGGTACTACCCTGATCACTCCCGACAACGTGGTCACCATTGTGGGCAACAACACCGTGTTTTCGGGTTCCATTCAGAACTTCAGCACCTTGGCCTACCGCCGCGTGGACTGTGTGGCCAAGGTCGCCAACGGAGTTGATGTGCTGGATGCCATTTCGCGGCTGCGCGCTACGGTGGCAGGGATTCCCAATGTGGCCGCTACGCCTGCACCCGACATTGAGATTTTGCAGTTTACGCCCGAGGGGCCATTGCTATGTGTGCGACCCTATACCCACACCGACCATTACTGGCAGGTCTACTTTGACACGCACAAGGCGGTGGTGAGCACCTTTGGCGCTGCGGGGTATCCGGTGCCAGAAACCCCGGTGGCACACCGCACGCTGTAAATCACAGCCCTACCAACCAACACAAAGGCCGCCCGGTGGGGCGGCCTTTTGCATGGTGTCATGCCTGGTTCAGAAGGTGATGCCTGCTGGGTTGGAAGGACTTGGCGCTGACGGTGCTGGTTCGGCAGGCACTTCTATGGGTTTGGCCGCTGCTTTGGGCTGTGTCGTCGGTTTTTGGACTGCAACCAAGGGCGTGGGGGTGGCAAAGCGGTAACCCTTGGGGAGCGTTGAGGTGGCGGGGTACCCTGCTGCATTGAGGTACTGCGTCCACTCCAGGTCGGAGAAGCCTTTTAGCTTTTGTCCACCAATGGTGGCGTAGGGCAGGGAGTTGTCGCCCGCCAGGCGCTGCAGGGCCTCCAGATCCTCGGTCGTGCTTACGGTTCGCTCGGCGAACGGAACACCGCGGCTTTTCAGGAGTGATCGGCCCGTATCGCAAGGAGCGCAGGACGCTGCGGTGTACAAGGTTACTGGGTACTTGGACGCCACCTGGCGCAATTCGTAGGGCAGGTCAGTACCGGTGGTTGCTGCGCCCGACGTTGCCCCTGTCGCGGCCACATTGCCCTTGTCGGCCGAAGCCGGCGGCTTGTCGGAAAACGTGACCTTGCCATCGGGCCCCACGATCTTGTAGACCGGTTGTGCCATGCTGGCCTGGCCCATCAAGGCCAAGGCCAGAGTGCCAAGGAGGGTGATTCGGGTCTGCATTGTCATAGGTCCATCCTGCAAGGTGCGTATCAACAAATCTTCAATGGTTGGCCATGCCCTGGTGTCGGAGCAGCGCATCCAGTGAGGGTTCCCGGCCGCGAAAAGCCTTGAACGACTCCATCGCAGGGCGGCTGCCACCAGCTTCCAGAATGGCCATCCGGTATTGTCGGCCGGTTTCGGGGTTGGGCACACCCTGGGCGTCAGCGGACTCTTCGAATGCAGCGTAGGCGTCTGCACTCAACACCTCGGCCCATTTGTAGCTGTAGTAGCCCGCGGCATAGCCGCCTGCAAAGATGTGGCTGAAGGTGTTGGCCGTTCGGCTCCACGCCGGAGGCTGCAGGACGGCTACCTCCTGGCGGACGCGCTCCAGCAGGGGCATGAAGTCGGCAGCCGGGTCGTGTTCGGTGTGCAACAGCATGTCGAACAGGGAGAACTCAATTTGACGCAGGGTCTGCATGCCGCTCTGGAAGTTTTTGGCGGCCAGCATTTTGTCAAACAGCGCGCGGGGCAGCGCTTCACCGGTCTCCACATGCGCGGTCATGTGTTGCAGCACACTCCATTCCCAGCAGAAGTTCTCCATGAACTGGCTGGGCAGCTCCACCGCGTCCCATTCCACGCCGCTGATGCCTGAGACATCGCGCTCGTTCACCTGCGTCAGCATGTGGTGCAGGCCGTGGCCAAATTCGTGGAACAGTGTGGTGACGTCATCGTGGGTCAGCAGGGCTGGTTTGCCATCCACACTCTCGGCAAAGTTGCAGACCAAGTGGGCCACCGGGGTCTGCAACTGGCCATTGTCTGGGCGTAGCCAGCGTGTGCGCACATCGTCCATCCAGGCGCCGCCGCGCTTGCCGCTGCGGGCCGTGGGGTCCAGGTAGAACTGGCCGACCAGTTGCAGGCCTTGTACGCCGCGGCGCTCAATGCGGTAGAACTTCACACCCGGGTTCCACACAGGTGCGCTGTCTTCGCGGATTTCCACATCAAACAGGGTTTCCACAATCTTGAACAAGCCTGCCAGCACCTTGGGGGCCGTGAAGTATTGTTTGACTTCTTGCTCGCTGAAGGCGTAACGCGCCTCCTTGAGCTTCTCGGAGATATAGGGCCAGTCCCAGGCCTGGGGATCGGTCAGGCCCAGATCTGTCTTCGCGAAGGCGCGCAGATCGACGATGTCCTGTTCGGCAAATGGACGGGCCTTGCGGGCCAAGTCACGCAGAAACGCCACCACGGTGGCAGGAGAGTCGGCCATCTTGGGCACCACCGACAGAGTGCCAAAGTTGGCATAGCCCAGCAGTCGCGCCTCTTCCTGGCGCAAGGCCAGAATGTCAGAAATGATGCTGCTGTTATCGAACTTCTGAAATTCGGTTTCTGCCTCGGTGGAGGCGCGGGTGACATAGGCCCGGTACAGCACGGCGCGCAAGGCGCTGCTCTTGGCAAACTGCATGACGGGCAGGTAGCAAGGCATCTTCAGCGTGAGCTTGTAGCCTTCTTTGCCTTCGGTCTGGGCCGCGGCGCGGGCGGCTTGCACCACGTCCGGGGGCACGCCATCCAGCTCGGCCTCGGAGGCGTAGTAGGCAAAGGCGTCGGTCGCGTCCAGCGTGTTCTCGCTGAATTTTTGGCCAAGTTCGGCCTGTTTTTCCTGGATAACGGCAAAACGCTCGCGTTCGGCGCCCTGTAGCTCCGCACCGCCCAGCACAAAGTTGCGCACGGCATTTTTGTGGGCCTGCAACTGCTCGGTGTTCAGTGTGTCGGTGTTGATGGCCTTGTACTTGGCATACAGGCGCTCATCGGCGCCCAGGCGGGTCCAGAACTCGGTGACCTTGGGCAGGGTTGCGTTGTAGGCGGCGCGCAGTTCCGGCGTGTCGGCCACGCTGTTCAAGTGGCTCACCGCACCCCAGGCGAGTCCCAGGCGTTCGGTGGCCACGTCCAGTTCCCGGGCGATGGCGTGCCATTCGGCTGGGAAATCGGTGGTGGTGACTGTCTCCAGCGCCTGCTCGGCCTGTGCCAGCAGCGCGTCCATGGCGGGTTCCACATGCTCGGGCCGGATTTGGTCAAACAGGGGCAGGCCGGTGGTGTTCAGCAAAGGATTCATGGTGGTGCGGGTCAGGGCAGTGAAACTGGAAAACAGATAGGGGCAAGCAAGGCTTATGCAAGCCCGCGCTGGGCGGCGTCGCGTTCGGCGGCTTCCAGCGTATTGACCAGCAGCATGGTGATGGTCATGGGACCCACGCCACCGGGCACCGGGGTGATGTGGCCTGCCACCTGACTCACGCCGGCAAAGTCCACGTCGCCGCATAGCTTGCCCGCATCGTCGCGGTTCATGCCCACGTCGATCACCACCGCACCGGGCTTGACCATGTCGGCCGTCAGCACATTGCGCTTGCCGACAGCTGCCACGATCACGTCGGCCTGTAGCGTCATGGCTTTCAAATCAGGCGTAGCGCTGTGGCAGATGGTCACCGTGGCGTTTTGCTGCAGCAGCATCATGGCCATGGGCTTGCCGACGATGTTGGAGCGGCCAATGACGACAGCGTGTTTGCCGCGCAAGTTGTAGCCGATCGACTCCAGCATCTTCATGCAGCCGTAGGGCGTGCAGGGCCAGAAGCCGGGCTGGCCCACCATCAGGGCACCTGCGCTGGCGACGTGGAAGCCGTCCACGTCCTTGGCTGGGGAGATGGCTTCAATCACCTTGTGCGCATCGATGTGGGCGGGCAAAGGCAACTGCACCAGGATGCCGTGGATGCCGGGATCGTTGTTCAGTGCGTCCACGCGGGCCAGCAGTTCGGCTTCGGTCATCGTCGCCTCGTACTTTTCCAGCACCGAGTGCAGGCCCGCGTCGGTGCAAGCCTTGACCTTGTTGCGCACATAGACCTGGCTGGCCTGGTTGTCGCCTACCAGGACCACGGCCAGGCCGGGGGTGAGTCCACGGTCCTTGAGGGCCGTGGTGCGGCGGGCGACGTCACCACGCAATTGGGCGGCCAGGGCGTTGCCATCAATAATCTGGGCGGAGGATGCAGTCATGCTTGTCTCTTGAAGTAAAAACGCCCGCAGCGAAGGCAGAGCGGGCGCAAGGTGCTATAAAAAATGGAGCGTCAGGTTTTGGGTGCGTTCTGGCCCAAGGCAATTTTGAGCAGATCGGCGACGGTGTTGGCGCTGAGTTTTTCCATGATGTTGGCGCGGTGCGCCTCCACCGTCTTGATGCTGATGCCCAGGTCGTCGGCGATCTGCTTGTTCAGGCGGCCGGCCACGATGCGTTCCAGCACCTGGCTTTCGCGCAGCGTGAGTTTGGAGAGCAGGGCGTCGCGGCTGACGGCGAGCTGGTAGTCGGCAAAGGTGTCCTTGGCGTGTTCCAGCATGCGTTCCACCAGGCTGACCAGTTGGTCCTCCTTGAACGGCTTCTGGATGAAGTCCATGGCGCCCTTTTTCATGCTGTCCACTGCCATCGGCACATCGCCGTGGCCGGTGATAAAGACGATGGGCAGGGGAGATTTGGCTTCGATCAGGCGGCTTTGCAGCTCCAGGCCGGTCATGCCCCCCATGCGGATGTCCACAATCAGGCAGGCGACTTCGCGTGCGTCATAGCGGCTCAAAAAGGATTCAGCGGAATCAAAGCACCGCACCCGGTAACCCTTGCCCTCCAGCAGCCACTGCAGGGAGTCCCGCACTGCTTCGTCGTCATCGACTACGTAAACCGTTCCTTTTTTGGGGATCAAGCTCATTCAGTTATCCGAGGTTGGGTTGTGGGGCGGGCGGCGCTGCATAGCTCAGCGCGCCACCTTCGGTCAGGGGCACCCAGAAGGAGAAGCGGCACCCAGACACTTCCGTCCCATTGTAGATGTTCTCCGCGGTCATCCGGCCCAGGTGCGACTCGACGATGGAGCGGCACAAAGAGAGGCCAATGCCCATGCCATCGGCCTTGGTGGAGTAGAAGGCTTCGTAGAGTCGCGCCATGACTTCGGGCGCCAGCCCCTTGCCGGTGTCCTGCACCGAAAACTCGATCACCGGCTTGTTGTCAATGTGGCGCGGCAGCACCCGCAGCTCCACGATGCGGTCCGCCGTCTGGCGCAGTGCGGAGTCGATGGATTCAGCCGCATTGCGCAGCAGGTTGACCAGCACCTGTTCAATCAGGATCGGATCCACCATGACCGGGGGCAGGCGCGCAGCCACGTAGTGATTCAAGCGCACATTGAAGCGGCGCAACTCAATTTCCGCCAGCTCCACCGCTTCGGCCACCATGGTGGAGACTTCTGACGGGGTGCGGTTAGGCTCGCTGCGCTTCACGAAAGAGCGAATGCGCTGGATGATCTGTCCCGCGCGCTGGGCCTGTTTGGCGGTTTTCTCCAGTGCGCCCAGCAGGTCTTCTTCCGAAATCTGCTTGTCCTTGATGCGGGACACCATGCCATTGCAGTAATTGTTGATAGCGGTCAGTGGCTGGTTGAGTTCGTGCGCCACGCTGGAGGCCATCTCGCCCATGGTGATGAGGCGGCTGGACGTCTGGGCGCGCTCGGCCTGGATGGCCGCCTGCTCTTCGGCCAGGCGTCGGGTGGTGATGTCGGTGGCAATCACCATCTGCGCCAGGCGGCCGTCTACCCAGCTCAGGTAGCGCGTGCGCACCTCCAGCCATTTGCCCAAGGTGGTAATGAAGATCTCGGCGCTTTCTGAATCGCTGTCAGGCAGGGCGGTGGTGGGCAGGCCTGCAAACGAGTCCACGCTATCCGAGGCCTCGTCATTGGTCGGGTTCACGGGGACGCCGGCTTCTGCCACCAATTGCAGGTGACCGCCCGCCTGCACGCCAAACCATTGGCGGTACAGCTTGTTGGCAAACAGCAGCTCGTCGCTGCCCAGGGGGGCCACCGAAATGGACGCATCCAAAGCCTCCAGCACGGTGGTGAAGCGCTGGTGGGAGGCCGACAGCTGTTCGCGCACGCGGTTGGGTTCGGTGATGTCGGTCATGGAGGTGACCCAGCCGGTTTGCGTGCCCATGGCATCAATCAGCGGAGACACATACAGACGTGCATCGAACAAGGTGTTGTCGCGCCGCTTGACGCGCACCTGGATGCCGCCCGGCGTGGTGTTGCCATGCATCTCTTCTTCCAGCCGGGAGGCCAGGTTGTCGCGGTCGCTGTCGGGCCAGTAGGGGAAGGGGGCCGTACGGCCCACAAGGTCGGACTCGCTCCACCCCGTCATCTGGCAAAAGGCGGCATTTACATAGGTGATGCGGCCCTGCAAGTCCATGGCGCGCATGCCGGTCAGCATGGAGTTTTCCATGGCGCGGCGAAAGTTGGTTTCCGACATCAGCGCCTGCTGCGCCTGCACGCGGCGGCGTGTGTGGCGCCAGTTGGCAATTAGCATCCAGGCCGTCATCACGCTCAGGGCGCTGACCAGCCAGAACAGCCCACTGCCAATGACCCCCAAGGACGCCCGGTAGGCCTGCGCCCGGATTACCAGTCCTGAGCCCACAGGGGAGACCGGCATGGCGTATTCGTTGGCGGGGTTGCTCCAGGGCATTACACGGCCTACCAACTTGCGGTCCGGGATGCTGGTGCCCGCTAGCAGTCTGCCGTTGGCGTCTTGCAGCGAAACCGCGTAGCGCGCGGAGACCTCTGACGGCACACCGTAGCGGTACAAACCATCGACTGAATATTCAGTCAGCAGCACGCCCGAGAAACGCCCCCGCTCGCTCAGGGGCACAAACATCTGCAACATGGGCGCCTCGTCCTTGGCGCGTGGGGGCTGGATGTACAGAGGCTGGTTCACTTCGCGGGTCAGGGTGTAGCCTGCCTCACGAGCGCCGTAGGACAAAACATCGGTGCTGGATTGCAGGCTGCCCGCAAAGTTGCCACCCATGCCCAAACTGGAGCGGGTGCGCTGTTTGTCATCCACCCAGGCCATGCCCTGTACCTCAGGGTACTGGTCCAGCATGGCGGCGGCCCGTTGCCGGAAGTCGTCCAGGTCGAGTTCACGGTTCGAAATCTCGCGGGCAATGCGCATGATCTGTTCTTGCCGCTCCAGCAGGCGCAGGCGCAGGCGCTGCTGGGTGTATTCCACATCGCGCTGCACGGCTTCCTGCTCGCGGTCCATTTCTTCTACGCGCAAATAACCCAATGCCGACACGATGGCGGCAAAAAACAAGAGCACGGCGGCCAGGGGGGCCAACATGGCCACCCGGTCCTGGCGGTGTGGCGTGAGCCGGTGCCACCAGCGGCGCGCACCGTCCACCGATGGCAGCGCAATGGGTTTTGGCAAGGAAATCACTTTGTTAAAAGGCATGGGGGGAGTGTAGGGGAGGGGCGCTGGCGCTGAGGTCGCAAGTGCTGCAAAGCAGCATCAATATTTCATAATAAGAAACGCACAAGCATAATTTGAAATTTGAAAATAATTATGAGAAACTAGGGCCACCGCACTAAATTACGCCAAAGTACCAAGAAGGAGACATCGATGGCTGCAGTTCCCCAAAACCCTTTGGGCACGTCCGACGTGGACGGTCAGGAGACCCGTGAGTGGATGGATGCTCTAAGCGCCGTCATTGAAAGCGAGGGCCCGGAGCGCGCCCACTTCCTGTTGGAGCAATTGCTGGAGCACGCCCGCCAGAAGAGCATCGACATGCCTTTCTCGGCCACCACGGGTTATGTGAACACCATCGAGCCGCAAGACGAAGAGCGCGCGCCCGGTAATTTGGAAATTGAAGAGCGCCTGCGCGCCTACATGCGCTGGAACGCCATGGCCATGGTCGTGAAGGCCAACCGCCACAACCCCGCAGACGGTGGGGATTTGGGTGGCCACATTGGCTCTTTTGCCTCGCTGGCCAGCTTGTTTGGCGCGGGTTTTAACCATTTTTGGCACGCCGAGAGCGAAAACCACGGGGGTGATTGCCTGTACATCCAGGGCCACGTGTCCCCCGGTGTGTATGCCCGCGCCTACCTGGAAGGCCGCTTGACCGAAGAGCAATTGCTCAACTTCCGTCAGGAAGTGGACGGCAAGGGCCTCTCCAGCTACCCGCACCCCAAGCTGATGCCCGAGTTCTGGCAGTTCCCCACCGTGTCCATGGGCCTGGGCCCATTGATGGCGATCTACCAGGCGCGCTTTCTCAAATACCTGCACGCCCGTGGCATTGCCAACACCGAAAACCGCAAGGTGTGGGTGTTCTGCGGCGACGGTGAAATGGACGAAGTCGAGTCCCTGGGCGCGATCGGTTTGGCTGCCCGCGAAGGTTTGGACAACCTGGTCTTTGTGATCAACTGCAACTTGCAGCGTCTGGATGGCCCGGTGCGCGGCAACGGCAAGATCATCCAGGAGCTGGAAGGCGAATTCCGCGGTGCCGGCTGGAACGTCATCAAACTCTTGTGGGGCTCTGGTTGGGACCCCCTGTTGGCGCGCGACAAAGACGGCGCTCTCAAGAAGATCATGATGGACACGCTGGACGGCGACTACCAGGCCATGAAGGCCAACGACGGTGCCTACGTCCGCAAGCACTTCTTCGGCAAAGACCCGCGCACCCTGGAGATGGTCTCCAAGATGAGCGACGAAGAGATTTTTGACCTGCGCCGCGGTGGCCACGACTCCAAGAAGGTGTATGCCGCATTCCACAAGGCCGTGAACCACAAGGGCCAGCCCACTGTGCTGCTGATCAAGACCGTCAAGGGCTTTGGCATGGGCAAGGCAGGCGAGGGCAAAAACAACGTCCACCAGACCAAGAAGCTGACCGACGAAGACATCAAGGCCTTCCGTGACCGCTTCAACATCCCGGTGCCCGACAGCCAGTTGGCCGACATCCCGTTTTACAAGCCCGCGGACGATACCCCCGAAATGAAGTACCTGCACGAGCGCCGCAAGGCCTTGGGCGGCTACCTGCCACACCGCCGCACCAAGGCGGACGAGAGTTTCACCGTGCCGTCGCTGGAGGTGTTCAAGTCAGTGATGGAGCCCACTGCCGAAGGCCGTGAAATCTCCACCACCCAGGCCTATGTGCGTTTCCTGACCCAGTTGTTGCGCGACCAGGCCCTGGGCCCCCGTGTGGTTCCGATTCTGGTGGACGAAGCCCGTACCTTTGGTATGGAAGGCTTGTTCCGCCAAGTGGGTATCTACAACCCCGCAGGCCAGCAGTACACCCCGGTCGACAAGGACCAGGTCATGTACTACAAGGAAGATGCCAAGGGCCAGATCCTGCAGGAAGGCATCAACGAAGCCGGCGGCATGAGCAGCTGGATTGCCGCCGCCACCAGCTACTCCACCAGCAACCGCATCATGGTGCCGTTCTACGTGTACTACTCGATGTTCGGCTTCCAGCGCATCGGCGACCTGGCCTGGGCGGCCGGCGACATGCAAGCCCGCGGCTTCCTGTTGGGCGGCACCTCGGGCCGCACCACTTTGAACGGTGAAGGCCTGCAGCACGAAGACGGCCATAGCCACATCATGGCCGGCACCATCCCGAACTGCATTTCTTACGACCCGACCTTCGCCCACGAAGTCGGCGTGATCCTGCACCACGGTTTGAAGCGCATGGTCGAGAAGCAAGACAACGTCTTCTACTACCTGACCCTGCTGAACGAAAACTACCCCATGCCCGGCCTGCAGCCCGGCACGGAAGAGCAGATCATCAAGGGCATGTACCAGTGCAAGGCGGGCCCCGCGCTCACCAAGAAGGCACCCCGCGTGCAACTCTTGGGCTCCGGCACCATCCTGCGCGAAAGCATTGCGGCGCAAGAACTGCTGGAAAAAGACTGGGGCATCGGCGCTGATGTGTGGAGCTGCCCAAGCTTCAACGAACTGACCCGCGACGGCCAGGACGCTGACCGCTGGAACCTGCTGCACCCGCTGGAAACACCACGCGTGCCTTTCGTGGCCGAGCAACTCAACAAGTCCACCGGTCCCGTGGTTGCGTCCACCGACTACATGAAGGCATATGCCGAGCAGATCCGTCCGTTCGTGCCCAAGGGCCGTACGTACAAGGTGTTGGGAACGGACGGCTTTGGCCGCTCCGACTTCCGCAGCAAGCTGCGTGAGCACTTCGAGGTGAACCGCCACTACATCGTGGTTGCCGCCCTGAAGGCCCTGAGCGAAGACGGTACCGTGCCAGTGGCCAAGGTGGCGGAAGCCATTGCCAAGTACGGCATCAACACCGACAAGGTCAACCCCCTGTACGCCTAAGAACTCCGGAGACAACAACATGGCATTGGTAGAAGTAAAAGTCCCGGATATCGGTGACTTCGACGAAGTCGCGGTGATCGAGCTGCTGGTCAAGGTGGGCGATACCGTGAAGGTGGAGCAGAGCCTGATTACCGTGGAGTCTGACAAGGCCTCCATGGAGATTCCCTCCAGCACCGCCGGTGTGGTCAAGGAAATCAAGGTCGCCCTGGGCGACAAGGTCAAGCAAGGCTCCGTGGTCGTGATGGTGGAAGCTGCGGGTGCTGCTGCAGCGCCTGCTGCAGAGCCAAAAGCGGCTCCAGCGCCCGCCACAGCTGCGCCAGCAGCTCCTGTTTCTGTAGCGCCTGCATCCGTTGCCGCCCCTGCTGCTGCCGGTCCGGTGGACGTGTTTGTGCCTGACATCGGCGACTTCAAGGACGTGGCCGTCATCGAACTGCTGGTCAAGGTGGGCGACACCGTGAAGGTGGAGCAGAGCCTGATCACCGTGGAGTCTGACAAGGCCTCCATGGAGATTCCTTCCAGCACCGCCGGTGTGGTCAAGGAAATCAAGGTCAAGCTGGGTGACACCGTGAACATTGGTGATCTGGTGGTCGTGCTGGAAGGTGTGGCGGGTGCCGCACCAGCGCCTGCAGCCGTTGCTGCCGTCGCCGCACCTGCTGCTGCGCCCGTTGCAGCAGCGGCCCCGGCAGCCGCCGCCGCAGCAGCACCCGCCGCTTTGGCTGTGCCTGCGCATGCGCCCGGTGGCACCACGCTTGGCTTGCCCCATGCATCACCTTCCGTGCGCAAGTTCGCCCGCGAACTGGGCGTACCTTTGAACGAAGTCAAGGGTTCCGGCCTCAAGGGCCGTATCACCGAGGCGGACGTGCAAGGCTTCACCCGTTCCGTGATGAGCGGTGCGGTGCAAACGCTGGCCATTGCGGCGCAAGCCAAGGCATCCGGCAGCAATGACGGCGCCGGTCTGGGCCTGATCCCCTGGCCCAAGGTGGACTTTGCCAAGTTCGGTCCGATCGAGCGCAAGGAAATGTCCCGCATCAAGAAGATCAGCGGTGCCAACCTGCTGCGCAATGCGGTCATGATTCCCGCCGTCACCAACCATGACGACGCCGACATCACCGACCTCGAAGCCTTCCGCGTCTCTACCAACAAAGAGAACGAGAAGAGTGGCATCAAGGTCACCATGCTGGCCTTCCTGATCAAGGCCTGCGTGGCTGCGCTCAAGAAGTTCCCCGAGTTCAACAGCTCGCTGGACGGCGATGCGCTGATCTACAAGCAGTACTACCACATCGGTTTTGCGGCCGACACGCCCAACGGCTTGGTGGTGCCCGTGATCAAGGACGCCGACAAGAAGGGCATCTTCCAGATCAGCCAGGAAATGGGTGAGCTGGCCAAGAAGGCCCGCGACGGCAAGCTCGGCCCTGCCGACATGAGCGGCGCGACCTTCACCATCTCTTCATTGGGTGGTATCGGTGGCCGTTACTTCACGCCCATCATCAACGCCCCTGAAGTCGCCATCCTCGGCGTCTGCAAGAGCCAGATGGAACCCGTGTGGGACGGCAAAGCCTTCCAGCCACGCCTGATGCTGCCCTTGTCGCTGACCTGGGACCACCGCGTGATCGACGGCGCCGCCGCGGCGCGCTTCAACGTGTACCTGGGCCAGATCCTGGGTGACTTCCGCCGCGTGCTGCTCTGAGGAACTGATATATGGCAATCGTAGAAATCAAGGTTCCGGATATCGGCGACCTGGACGAAGTCGCGGTCATCGAACTGCTGGTCAAGGTGGGTGACACCATCAAGCCCGAGCAAAGCCTGATCACCGTGGAGTCTGACAAAGCCTCCATGGAAATCCCCGCCAGCGAAGGCGGCGTGGTGACAGAGCTCAAGGTCAAACTGGGCGACAAGGTCAAGCAGGGCACCGTGGTGGTATTGCTGGATGCTGCTGGTGCTGCTGCAGCTCCCGTTTCAGAACCCAAATCGGCTCCAGCCACCGCAGTTGCTGCGCCAGCAGCTCCTGTTTCTGTAGCAGCTGCACCGGTCCCAACGGCATCCAGCTTTGGCGGCAGCGCCGATCTGGAGTGCGACGTGCTCGTCATCGGTGGCGGCCCCGGGGGCTACAGCGCAGCCTTCCGCGCAGCGGACCTGGGCCTCAAGGTCATCGTGGTGGAACGCTATGCCACCCTGGGCGGTGTGTGCCTGAACGTGGGTTGCATCCCCTCCAAAGCTTTGCTGCACGTCGCCGCGGTGATGGACGAGGTGAGCCACATGGCCGACTTGGGCGTGGACTTTGGTGCGCCCACGTTGAACATCGACAAGCTGCGCGGCCACAAGGAAAAAGTCATCGGCAAGCTCACCGGCGGTCTGGCCGCCATGGCCAAGATGCGCAAGGTGACCACTGTGCGCGGCTACGGTGCCTTTGTGGGCGCCAACCATGTCGAGGTGGAAGAAACCACCGGCACCGGCCAGGAGAAGACGGGTACCAAAAAAGTCATCGCCTTCAAGAAGGCCATCATCGCCGCGGGCAGCCAGGCCGTGCGCCTGCCCTTCATGCCCAACGATCCACGCGTCGTGGACTCCACCGGCGCCCTGGCGCTCAAAGAAGTGCCCAAGCGCATGCTGATCCTGGGTGGCGGCATCATCGGCCTGGAAATGGGCACCGTTTACAGCACCCTGGGCGCCCGCCTGGACGTGGTGGAAATGATGGATGGCCTGATGCAAGGCGCTGACCGCGACTTGGTCAAGATCTGGCAGAAGATGAACGCCAAGCGCTTCGACAACATCATGCTCAAGACCAAGACCGTGTCCGCACGCGCCTTGCCTGAAGGCATTGAAGTGACGTTTGCACCCGCGGAAGAGGGCGGCACTGCCCCCGCGCCGCAGGTGTACGACTTGGTGCTGCAAGCCGTGGGCCGCACGCCCAACGGCAAGAAGATCAGCGCCGACAAGGCCGGTGTGGCCGTCACCGACCGTGGCTTCATCAACGTCGACATCCAGATGCGCACCAACGTGCCGCACATCTTCGCCATCGGCGACATCGTGGGCCAGCCCATGCTGGCGCACAAGGCGGTGCACGAAGCGCACGTGGCGGCTGAAGTGATTGCCGGTGAACTGCAAGGCAACAAGGAACTGGCTGCTGCTGCGTTCAACGCACGCGTCATCCCATCCGTGGCCTATACCGACCCCGAAGTGGCATGGGTCGGCCTCACCGAAGACCAGGCCAAGGCCCAAGGCATCAAGGTCAAGAAGGGCTTGTTCCCTTGGACCGCCTCCGGCCGCGCGATTGCCAATGGCCGCGACGAAGGGGTTACCAAACTCCTGTTTGATGACAGTCCTGAGGCGCACGGCCACGGTAAGATCCTGGGCGGCGGCATGGTCGGCACCCACGCCGGCGACATGATCGGCGAGATTGCCTTGGCGATTGAAATGGGCGCAGACGCTGTGGACATCGGCAAGACCATCCACCCGCACCCCACGCTGGGCGAAAGCATTGGCATGGCAGCGGAGATTGCGCATGGCAGCTGCACGGATGTGCCGCCGCAGAAGAAGTAAGCGGCCTCAGCGGTCTCAAATAAGAAAGCCCGAACGGGAAACCGTTCGGGCTTTCTTATTGTGCGCATCCGTGACGCCCAGCCGTTTTCCCGACACGACCCACTGGCGCAGCGTGACGGTCTACGCTAGGGCAGGGTTTGAGCTTGAGCGTGCGCATTTATTGATGGGACGAATGTAGATTTCGTATGATGCGCCACGACTTCCCCAAAAATATCCCATGAATATCGACACAACGTCGTTGGTTCGGGACATGGGAATGAACGCAGGGCTGCTGTCTTTCTTGGCAGCGCTCTACGGCATCGCCCATGGCCGCGCACGCCACCCTGACCGGGCCGTCACACAGAGGCGGGAAGCGCTGTTGCCTTGGGTGACGGGATTGATGTTCGGCGTCACGGGCATCCTCACCATGCTCGCTCCACTGCGCCTCAGCGAGGGCGTGATCGTAGACGCCCGGCTGGTGGTGGCAGGTCTTGCCGGTGCCTACCTGCCCCCCCTTGGTGCTTTGCTGTGCGCGGCGGTGTTGGGTATCTACCGGCTGGGCCTGGGGGGCATCGGTAGCGGCCCCGCCATGATCGGCATTGTGCTGTGCACCGGGATTGGTTGGCTATGGCAGAAGTACCGACCGCTTTTTTCTGCCCACCGCAACAGAGCTTTGGCGGATGGGCTCTGGCTGGCTGGGCTGGGCCTCAGCTTGGCCGCAGGTGGCATGCTGGCCATTCAAACCCTGCCTTCAGAGATCGCTCGCATGGTGACCGAACGCACCTGGTTGCCGGTATTCCTGATCTACCCCATCGGTGCCGGCCTGCTGGGCTACCTGCTGGACAACGTGCATGAGCTGCACCAACGGGCAGAAGCGCTGGCACAGACCGCCGAAAAATTGAAAACCCTGCTCGCCGAGGCGCGGCAAGCGGCCAGCGTGTTCATCAACAGCAAGGACGCCATCGCCATCCTGCAGCCGGATGGAACCGTACTGGATGTCAACCCGACGTACTGCTCGCTTCTAGGCTATTCGCGGGACGAACTGGTTGGAAAATCGTCAGCCATCTTGCGCGTTGACGAAGGGGGAGAGGGCACGTTCCTGCGCCGGGTGGCCCAAGCCATTGAACGCGATGGCCGTTGGCACGGCGAGCTGGTTCGGCGCCGCAAAAACGGTGAGGCGTTTGTGTCGGAAGTCACGGTAGAAGGCATCCTGGACCCCGACGGAACGGTGTGCAGCTGGGTCTCTGTCGGCAAAGATGTGACCGAACAACGGCGTCTGGAGCTGGCCCTCCAGCAATTTGGCAACTACGACGCATTGACAGGTCTGCCAAGCCGGCGACTTTTCGCCAAGGAACTGAACGCCGCCTTGCATGAAAGCGGAGAGCTCAACAATACCTTGGCCTTGTGTGTCCTGGACATCGACCAGTTCAAGGGGCTCAACGACCTGTGGGGCCTTCCCATTGCGGACAGGTTTCTCCGGGTTTTTGCGCAACGTCTCAAAAAGGAGTCCGGAGCCGACGACCTCATCGGTCGCATTGGCGGAGATGAATTTGTCGTCGTGCTCCAACATTGCCAAAGCGCCGAGAAGGCCATGCAACGGCTGGAGAACCTGCGTCAAGCACTTGCGCAGACAGCGACACTGGACGGCAGGGAAGTGCGCCTGACATGCAGTGCCGGGGTCACCTTCTCCCCCGACGACCCTGCCGATGCTGACGGCCTGCTCAGACACGCGGATCTTGCGCTGTATGCCGCTAAGGAACAGGGCAAAGATCGCATTGTTGTGTTCGACATTCAGCAAGGCCAACGTCAACAGGCGCGACGGCAATCTGCCAGATTGGTGGAGGACGCGCTGCAGCGAGGCGAAATGGAGCTGTTTTTCCAGCCCAAGGTCAGGATCACAGATGGGCAAGTGGTCGGTGCCGAGTCATTGATTCGGTGGCGCCACCCAGAACGTGGACTGCTGGCGCCAGGTGCTTTTTTGGAGGACATCGCGGGTACCCCCGTGACGAATCAACTGGACTACTGGGTACTGGACGCGGCCTTCAAGGCGGGGCAAACCCTGGTATCCCAGGGCCTGCCACTGTCCTTGAGCATCAACCTGACCGTATCCACGCTGATCGACAGCCACTTTCAACTCAAAGTTGCCCAGCTGCTGGACCAATACCCCTCACTGCCTTCGCAGTTTCTGGAGGTTGAGCTGCTGGAAACCGAAACCTTCAATGACCTGTCAGCGGTGGCCTATGTCATTCAGGGGCTGGATGCTCTGGGCATTCAATGCGCGATCGACGATTTTGGTACCGGCTACTCCTCCCTGACCTATTTGCAACGTTTACCCGCACAAATTGTGAAGATCGACCAGTCCTTCGTGCGGGACATGCTGGACAACGAACGGGACCGCACTCTGGTGCGCGGTATCGTCAGCCTCGCCCGTGCATTCCAGCGGCAGGTGGTCGCGGAAGGCGTGGAGACACTGGCGCATGCAGCAGCGCTGCGCGACATGGGATGCGACACCCTTCAAGGCTATGGAATCGCCAGACCGATGCCATTGCAGGATTTGATCCGATGGGTCAAGAACTGGCAGCCGCCCCCTGAGCTGCGTCGCCTAGGCACCGATGGGTGATATGCCGCAGCAGCAGAAGTAAGTCCGAATGGCTGCTGAAATTGCTATAAATTCAGTAGCTATCCACGCATATTTTGTAAGGGCTGTAGCGCTTTTTTACTTACATTCGCCAGGGCGCATAATGGCCAATGACCGACGCCACCCCTCCCCACAAGCGCCGTGTGCGTTACGCAGGCACCCATCCCCGCCAATTTGAAGAGAAATACAAAGAGCTGGACCCTACGCGCCATGCGGCCGAGGTGGACAAGGTCATGCAGCGCGGGCAAACGCCAGCGGGCATGCACCGCTCCATTTGTGTGGATGAAATCCTCGCCATCCTGAAACCTGTGCCGGGCGAAACCGGCCTGGATTTGACCCTGGGCTTTGGCGGCCACACGCTGGCCATGTTGCCGCTGGTACAGCCCGGCGGGCGCGTGTTTGGCATGGATGTCGATCCGATTGAATTGCCCCGCACCACGGCACGGCTGCGCGGCTTGGGTTTTGGCGAAGAAACGCTCATCGTCCACCGTGCCAATTTCAGCGAACTGGCCACCTTGCTGCCGCGGGCGGGCGGGGGGTTTGACTTTGTGCTGGCGGACCTGGGCGTGTCGTCCATGCAGATTGACAACCCGGCACGGGGTTTCAGCTTTCGGGCCGATGGTCCGCTGGATTTGCGCCTGGACCCGAGCAGTGGCCAGTCGGCCAGCGAGCTGCTGCTGTGCGTGACCCGACACCGGCTGCGCGACCTGCTGACCGACAACTCCGACGAACCGTTTGCCATTCCCCTGGCCGCGGCCCTGCAAGGCCAGTACCTGGAAACCACGGTGCAACTGGCCGACCTGGTGCGCGCCACCATGGAGCTGGCCTACAAGCGCAGCATGCCGGCCGAAGAGCGTCTGGTGGAGACCAAAAAGGTGCTGCAACGCACATTCCAGGCGCTGCGGATTGAGGTGAATGACGAGTTTGGCGTGCTGGACACCATGCTGCTCAACCTGCCCGCCTGCCTCAAGCCCGGCGGGCGCGTGGCGATTCTGAGCTTTCACTCTGGCGAAGACCGGCGCGTGAAAAAGTGTTTCCAAACCGGTGAGCGCAACGGCACGTTCAGCAGCGTGGCGGCCGACCCGATTCGCGCCTCGTATGACGAGCAGCGCAGCAACCCGCGCTCCTCGTCTGCCAAGTTGCGCTGGGCGGTGCGGGCGCTGCACTGAGCCCTTGTCGCCAGGAAAAAGCATCCCCTCCAAAGTGAGGGAAAATAGCGGGTTTTCTGCTGCCGTCAACGCCAGCAGAAACGCTCGCCCCGCTCTACAACCTTTTTGCCCTTCCCAGCTTGTCCATGCAAGACGTCAATTCCTCCAAGATCTCTGTCGAAAAGATCGGCGGCACCTCCATGACCGCCTTTGGTGATGTGCTGCGCCACATCGTGCTGCACGACCCCAAACGTATCTACGGTCGCATTTACGTGGTATCGGCCTATTCGGGTGTGACCAACCAGTTGCTGGAGCACAAGAAAACCGGCGAGCGCGGCATTTACGCCTTGTTTGCCGAGGGCAAGGGTTACCAGGACGCGCTGACCGAATTGGCAGCCAGCCTCAAAAAGCTCAATGCCGGGTATGCCGATATCGGCTTGCCGCTGGCTGTGGCCGATGCCTTCATTGACCAGCGCATTGCCCAGGCCCGCGAATACCTGGGCGCCATGCAGCATGTGCTGGCCAGCGGCTACCTGAGCCGCAAGGATGTGTTGTTGGCCGCACGTGAGGTGCTGGCCTCGATTGGCGAGTCGCACAGCGCATTCAACTCGGTGGAAATCATCAAGGCCAATGGCGTGAATGCCGTGCTGATGGACTTGGCCGGCTTTGACGACAACGAGGCCTGGACGATTGACGAGCGTATTGCCAACAGTTTCAAGGACCTGGACCTGGTGAACAGCGTGATCGTGGCCACCGGCTACACCAAGGGCACCGAAGGCATCATGCGCGAGTTCGACCGTGGCTACTCCGAGGTCACCTTCAGCAAGATCGCCGTGGAAGTGCGCCCGGCCGAAGCCGTGATCCACAAGGAATTCCACCTCTCGTCCGCCGACCCCAACCTCGTGGGCCTGGAAAACGCTATTGTGGTCGGTGCCACCAACTACGACGTGGCCGACCAGTTGGCCGACGTGGGCATGGAAGCGATCCACCCCAAGGCCGCCAAGCCCATGGAGCTGGCCGGCATCCCCATTCGCCTGAAAAACACCTTCGAGCCGGACCACCCTGGCACGCTGATCACCAAAGATTTTGTGGGCGAGCGCGCGCGCGTGGAGATCGTGACCGGCACCGACAAAGTGACCTTGATCGAGATCCACGACCCCAGCATGGTGGGAACGGTGGGCTTTGATGCCAGCCTGATGCAGGTGTTCTGCAAACACGACATCAGCTACATCCTCAAAGCCACCAATGCCAACTCCATCGCCCATCTGGTGTGGGACAACCAGGTCACGGCTGAACTCGTGGCCGAACTCGAAACCTTGTACCAGGTGGTGACGGTCAAGCCCAGCGCCATCGTCTGCACCATCGGCTCCAACATCGGCATCCCCGGTGTGTTGGCCAAGGCCGCGCAGGCGCTGGCCGACGCGGGGGTCAACGTCAACTGCGTGTCGCAGACCTTGCGCCAGGTGAACATGCAGTTTGTGATCGAGCGTGCCGACTACAAAACCGCCATCAAGGCGCTCAACATGGCGTTGTGCGTCAACTCCGGCACGCCGGTGCCACGCGGCTGATCGCGGAGGATGCAGGCAGGCCCTGGGCACGGGCCATGCGCCTGCGCTTGGGGGTACTGCAAGATGCTCCTGAAATAGGAGCTGCTCGCGCAGTATCCATAAGGGTTAGGTGCCTATTTGGCTTGTATTTTTCCCCAAGGGTTTGCATCTGGCACGGCTGGGAAGCACAAAGGAGAGGGATGTGACAACACCACAATTTCTGGTCGCCATGCTGCTGTCGGCGGCGAGCACTGCGGGAGCATTGGAGCTTCAGCAGCAAAAATTCAGCGATGACGAGGTGTTCTCGGCGGTGGTCGAGACGTTCAAGAAGCCGCTGATGCACCGCTTCAACCCCGCGGCCACCGGCGAGCGCAAGCCCTTGCTGGTGCTGGGGCCAGCACTCAAGTTCGGCGCCAAAATCAAATCCCGCTCGTTTGTCCACCTCACGCAGCAAGAGCTGGTGGCGCAGCAAGAGGCGGTGTTTGTGGTGGTCAACAAGGCCTTCCCGGACCCGGAGCGCAGCGCCCTGTATGTGGAGTACGACATACCAAGCAATGCGTCCTTTGGCATGTTGAAGCTGTCACCCCGCAACGGCGTGCTGGTGGCTGAAATCGTCGACAGCTTCCGCTCCTCCTCGGGTGCCAGAGCCACCTACGGCCAGTTGTACCAAGACGTGGCCTGCCGGGACAACACCGAGATGGCCTACCGTTGGAACTTCTACGAAGGCCACGGCGAAGGCGCCAGCGGGCGTTGCCGGGATGTCACGTTCACGGAGTTTACGGACTGGCGGATGCCCGCTGCGCAAGCGGCGCCTTAGCCCGTCAGAAGCTTTGTGTGCGAGGGCCAGCCAGCTTTTTTATTCAGAATTTGTCACCAGCACAAATTTGATGTGCACCGTGTCCACCACCAGCAGCGCCCCCATCGCAATGCTCAGCGGCGTCATGCCGAAATCGCTTTGCCTGATGGCGAAGCTGCCCGTGACCTGCAGCCCCTGGCCGATGGTTTGCAGGGTGACGGGGAGGGTGACCTGGCGGGTCTGGTCCTTGATGCGCAGTGCGGCGGTGACCACCGGCGCTTTGGTATCCCCTTGCACGTGCACGGATGTGATGCGAATCTCCGGGTAACGCGCGCCGTCCAGCAAGGTGTCGCGCAGCATATTGGCCTTGGTGCCCTGCTTGGCGTCTTCGCTGATGTTGAGTGGGAAGTCCGCGCCCTCGGCGGCCCGTGCCGCATTGTCGTCCACCACCAGGTCGTTCACTGGCACGGTGATGTCAAAGCCCGAGTCTTCCAGCGCAGCCCCTTGCCATACGCGGCCCTGCAGGTTGCGTGAACTCACCACATGGTTGTGGCCCAGCCGGGCCATGGGGCCGCCGCGGTAGACCAGGATGTGCAGCGTGGAGGCCGCAGGGTCCACGCGGTAGCGTGTGGTCGCGGCAGGCACCGGGGTGGCTTGCGTTGCAAGGCCGGGCGCAGCCGGCACGACGGGTGTGAGCCCGGTGGGCGTAGCGGTACACCCCGCCAGCATGGTGATGCACGCCAGCAGCGGCGCGTGTGTCCACCGGTGCCCCATGTGGCTCAGCACTCCACAATCGCCTTGATCACGCCGGCCTTGGGGTCCAGCAGGTCCTGGAACTTGGTGGGCACCTCGGCCAGCGTCAGGCGGTGGGTGTTCAGGGCCTGTGGAATCAGCCCAGCGCGCATGGCGTTCAGCACGGTCTCAAAATCTTCGGCGGTGGCATTGCGGCTGCCGATCAGGGTCATTTCGCGTTTGTGGAATTCGGGGTCCGAGAACGTGATGTTCGCACCCACCACCGAAATCAGCACATAGCTGCCGCCATGTGCCACAAATTTGAAACCGCGCTCCATGGCCTTGGGGTTGCCGGTGGCGTCAAACACCACGTCAAAAAACTCGCTGTTCGTCAGTGCGGCCAGTTGGGCTTCGTCGGTATCACCCAGCGCGATGCCTGCATGCACCCCCAGCGACTGGGTGCAAAAGTTCAGCCGGTCCTGGCGCCCGTCCAGTGCGGTGACGGTGGCGCCACGCAGTTGCGCAAAAATCATGGCCGCCATGCCGATGGGGCCCGCGCCCACCACCAGCACCCGTTGGCCCTGGCCCACGCCCGAGCGGCGCACCGCATGGGCGCCGATGGACAAAAACTCCACCATCGCCGCCTGGTCCAGCGACACGCCCTCGGCCTTGTGCACAAACTGCTGGGGCACACACAGGTACTCGGTAAACGCGCCGTCGGTGTGCACGCCCAGCACCTGGATGCGGGTGCAGCAGTTGGTCTTTCCGGCGCGGCAGGCAATGCAACTGCCGCACGAGAGGTAGGGCATCACGTACACGGTGTCGCCGGATTGCAAGGCGCTGCCCGCAGGCGCGGTTTCCACAATGCCTGACAGCTCGTGCCCCATCACGCGGGGGTAGCTCAGGTAGGGCTGGTTGCCGGTGAAGATGTGCAGGTCGGTGCCACACACACCCACGCGTTTCACGCGCAGCAGCACGTCATCGGCCGCGCGCGTGGGCAGGGGGCGGTCGTGGGCACGCAGGGTGCCGGGGGTTTCGCAAACAACGGTCAGCATGACGGGTTCCTCAGGTTCATTCCAAATTCTGTGCGTTCAATGCAGCGCGGGTCGGCAGGCCTTCCATGTCGCCCACTACCTGCAGCGCGCGCGAGGCAATCCAGTTGGCGCGGCGCAGGGCCTGCGGCCAGCCCAGCCCTTCCAGTTGCGCACTGATGATGCCCACGGCAAACGCGTCGCCGGCGCCCACGGTGTCCACCACCACGGGCACGGGCACGCCGGGTACCTGGCCTTCTTCACCAGTGGCGGTGCGAAAGTAGGCACCCCCGGCACCTTGCTTAATGACCACGGCTTTGGCGCCCCGGTCCAGGTACCAGGCGGCAATGTCGGCCGGGGTGGTTTGCCCGGTCAGGAGCTTGCCCTCGTCGATTCCCGGCAGCACCCAGTCCGCGTTGCGGGCCAGGTCGTTCAGGGTGTCGCGCATGGTGGCGGTATCGGGCCACAGGCTGGGACGCAGGTTGGGGTCAAACGACACGCTTCGGCCCGCGGCGCGCAGGGTCTTCATGGCGTGGGCCACCAACTCGCGGGCGGCGGGGGAGAGGGCGGGTGTGATGCCGGTGGCATGCATATGCCGGGCGCGCAGCGCGTAGTCGGTTTTCAGGTGTGCCTTGCTGAGCTGGCTGGCGGCTGAGCCGCGGCGGTAGTACTCGATGGCGGGGTCGCTGCCATCCACACTGCGCGACTTGAGCATGAAGCCGGTAGAGCGCTGCGGGTCAATCTCCACCTGCGAGGTGTCCACCCCTTCGGCTTCGATCGTCTTGCGCACATGGCTGCCAAACGAATCCGCCCCGAGGCGGCTCACCCAGCCGACTTTGAAGCCCAGCCGGGCCAGGCCGATGGCCACATTGGTGTCGGCTCCGGCAATGCGTTTGCTGAAACTCTGTACGTCTGCCAGTGGGCCGGGCTCCTGCGCCACCAGCAGCGCCATGGTTTCGCCCATGGACAGGACGTCGAGTGTGCCGGGGGTGTTGCTCATGCCACCAGCTCCCCGCGGTTGACCGCTTCCAGTGTGGCCGCGACCCCGTGCGCCTGCAGCGATTGCAACAGCGGCACCAGCGCGGCCGTGAGCGCGGCGTTACCTGCCAGGTCGCCAAACACCGGCGCATAGGCCAGCATGGCTTGCACCGTGTGCGGGCTCACGCCTTGGCCCAGCGACTGCTGGTACAGCGCGGTGAGCGCCGCCGCATGCGGGTCGTCAATGCGGTAGCTCTGCCCCAGTTCATCCACGCCGCGCAGGTAATGCATCCACGCGGCCAGACCCAGCGCCATGCGTGTCACGGGCAGCTGCCGGGCCAGCCGGTCGCGCAGCGTGCCCAGCAAGCGCTGTGGCAGTTTTTGGGAGCCGTCCATGGCGATTTGTTGCGTGCGGTGGGCCAGGGCCGGGTTGGCGTAGCGGGCCAGCAGGTTGTTGCGGTACACCGCCAAATCCAGGCCGGGCAGGGCCGGCAAGGTAGGTTCAATCTCGTCGCGCATCAACGCTTCGATGTGTGTGCGCAGTGCCGACTGGGCAATCGCCTTGTCGACCGTTTGCCAGCCGGCCATGGCGCCCAGGTAGGCCAGGCTGGAGTGGGTGCCGTTGACCATGCGCAGCTTGAGCCGCTCAAAGGGCTCCGCGTCGGGCACAAAGCGTGCGCCGCCCAGTGTCCAGTCCGGACGGTCGGCTGCAAACTCGTCTTCAATCGCCCAGTCAAAAAACGGCTCCCCCAGCACGGGCCAGGCATCATTGCAGCCCAGCGCTGCACTCACAGCGGCGCGGTCGCCATCGGTGGTTTTGGGCACGATGCGGTCCACCATCGAGCATGGAAAACGGCACTGGCCCTCTATCCATGTGCGCAGCGTGTTATCCATTTCTTCAGCAAAGCGCAGCACCGCAGCGCGCAGCACACGTCCGTTGGCCGGCAGGTTGTCCAGCGACATCAGCGTCAACGGCCCGTGGCCGCGCGCATGGCGCAGCTGCAAGCCGTAGACCAGCATGCCGATGGCAGAGCGGGGCGCTTTCGGGTGGGCCAGGTCGTGCACGATGTCCGGGTGGTCCAGGCGCAGCGCCCCGGTGGCGGGGTCGTGGCAATAGCCTTTTTCCGTCACGGTCAGACTCACGATGCGGGTGTCCGCGGCGGCTATCACATCCAGTACGGTTTGTGGGTTCTCCGGTGCCACCAGCAGGCTTTGCACCGCGCCAATGATTTGCAGGCGTTGGCGTGGCTGCCCTTGGGCGTCCGCATCGCGGATGGCCAGGGTGTAAAGCCCGTCCTGTGGCGCGAGTGCATCGCGCGTGTCGGGTTGGCGCAGCGATACGCCGGCAATGCCCCAGCGCAAGTCGCCCGCGGCGATGGCCGCCTCGGTGGCCGCAGCCATGTGGGCACGCATGAAGGCGCCTATGCCCAAATGCACGATGCCGGTTTTCAGTGCCCGGCGCTCATAGGCCGGGCGGGCCACGGCGGCGGGCAGGGCCGCTAGCGTGGTGTTATTCAATCGGTTCATATCCACCATCACCAGTTGGTCAGCGTGCCATCGTGTTGCAGGCGGTTGACCGGCAGGTAGGCGCGTTTGTACGGGTACTTGGCGGCCAGCGTTTCGTCGATGGTCACACCATGGCCCGGGGCTTCGCCGGGGTGCATATAACCATCCTTGAACGAATACGCGTGGGGGAACACGGCATCCGTCTCATCGGTGTGGCGCATGTATTCCTGAATGCCGAAGTTGGGCACCCACAGGTCGAAGTTCAGCGCAGCGCCCATACACACCGGCGACAGGTCAGTGGCACCGTGTGAGCCGGTGCGCACCTGGTAGAGCGCAGCCAGGTCTGCAATGCGGCGCAGATGGGTGATGCCGCCGGCGTGGACCACGGTGGTGCGGATGTAGTCGATCAGCTGGTTCTCGATCAGGTCCTTGCAGTCCCAGATGGTGTTGAAGATCTCGCCCACCGCCAGCGGGGTGGTGGTGTGTTGGCGGATCAGGCGGAAGGCCTCCTGGTTTTCGGCCGGGGTGGCGTCCTCCATCCAGAACAGGCGGTAGGGCTCCAGGTCTTTGCCCAGGCGGCCCGCTTCGATGGGCGTGAGGCGGTGGTGCACATCGTGCAGCAGGTGAATGTCCGGGCCCACGGCGGCGCGCACCTTGTCAAACAACTCGGGCGTGTGGCGCAGGTACTTCTCGGTAGACCAGTCGTGCTCGCTGGGCAGGTCGGCATCGGCCGGCTCGTAGAACATGGTGCCGCGGCCCACGCCGTACACCTTCTCCAAACCGGGCACGCCACTCTGCGCGCGAATGGCCTTGTAGCCCATCTCCTTGTAACGCAGCACCTCTTCCACGGTTTGGGTCATGTCTTTTCCGTTGGCGTGGCCGTAGACCATGATGCCGGTGCGGCTCTTGCCGCCCAGCAATTGGTAGAGCGGCATGTTGGCGGCCTTGGCCTTGATGTCCCACAGCGCCGTGTCCACCCCGGCAATCGCGCTCATGGTGACCGGGCCACGGCGCCAGTAAGCGCCCTTGTAGAGGTACTGCCAGATGTCTTCGATCTGCTGCGGGTCGCGGCCGATCAGGCAGGGGATGACGTGCTCGGTCAGGTAGCTGGCCACGGCCAGCTCGCGGCCATTCAGCGTGGCGTCACCAATGCCGGTCAGGCCTTCGTCGGTTTCAATTTTCAGGGTCACAAAGTTGCGGCTGGGCGCGCAGACGATGACTTTGGCGGAAGTGATTTTCATGGTGGTGTGGGGGAGAGGGGTTACATCACGGCGCCTAGCGCCCAGGGTACAAATTCGTTTTGGCCATAGCCATGTAGCTCGCTCTTGGTCTTGCGACCCGAGGCGGCGGCCAGCATCTCCTGGAAGATGCGCTCGCCCAGTTGCTCCACGCTCTCGCTGCCGTCGATGACCGTGCCGCAGTTGATGTCCATGTCTTCTTCCTGTTTGGCCCACAGCGCGTTGTTGGTGGCCAGCTTGAGCGAAGGCGAGGGCGCACAGCCATAGGCAGAGCCACGGCCGGTGGTAAAGCAAATGAGGTTCGCACCACCCGCCACCTGTCCGGTCGCCGACACCGGGTCGTAGCCCGGCGTGTCCATGTAGACAAAACCTTTGGCGGTGATGGGCTGGGCGTACTCGTACACATCCACCATGGGCGTGGTGCCACCCTTGGCGATGGCGCCCAGGGATTTTTCGAGGATGGTGGTCAGGCCACCGGCCTTGTTGCCGGCCGAGGGGTTGTTGTCCATCTCGGCGTGGTGGCGGGTGCAGTAGTCGGTCCACCACTGCAGGCGAGCCTCCAGCTTGTCGGCCACGGCTTGCGACACCGCGCGTTGCAGCAGCAGGTGTTCGCCGCCGTAAATCTCGGGCGTTTCTGACAACACAGCGGTACCGCCATGGCGCACCACCAGGTCCACGGCCGCGCCCAGGCCGGGGTTGGCGCTGATGCCGGAGTAGCCGTCCGAGCCGCCGCATTGCAGCCCCACGATCAGGTGGCTGGCGGGCACAGGTTCGCGCTGGACGGCATTGGCCTCGGGCAGCAATTGCTTCACTACCTCAATGCCGCGCGCCACGCTTTTGGCGGTGCCACCGGTGTCCTGGATGCTGAAGGTCACCAGCTTGGCGCCTTCGCGCAGGCCTTCTTGTGCCAGCAGTCCCTGGATCTGGTTGGTCTCGCAGCCCAGGCCCACCACGATGACGGCCGCAAAGTTGGCGTGGCGTGCATAGCCAGCCAGCGTGCGGCGCAGCACCTGCAGGCCTTCCCCCTCGCTGTCGGTGGCGCAGCCGGCGCCATGGGTCAGCGCCACGATGCCATCCACCTGAGGAAAGGCGGCCAGTGCTTCGGGGTGGATGTCGCGGCGGAAGTGGTCGGCAATGGCGCGTGCCACCGTGGCCGAGCAGTTCACACTGGTCAGCACGCCGATGTAGTTGCGCGTGGCCACCCGGCCGTCGGGGCGTTTGATGCCATCAAACGTGGCCGGCGTGTCCACATAGGCCACGGGCCGTACATCGCCGCCCACGGTGTGGCCGCGGTCAAAGCGGCTGAAGGCCAGGTTGTGGGTGTGCACATGCTGGCCCGCTGCGATGGGCTGTGTTGCGGTGCCAATGATCTGGTTGTAGCGCCGTACCGGTTCGCCCACCGCGATGGCGCGCACCGCCACCTTGTGGCCCGGCGGGATGAGGCCGGAGACCGTGATGCCTTCGGACTCGATGCGGGTGCCGCCCAGCAGTTGTTGCCGGGCGATCACCACGTCGTCGGCCGGGTGGATGCGAATGATGGGGTTCATTTGATCAGCCCCATCTGATGTGGCAGCCACAGCGTCAGTGCGGGGATGTAGGTGATGGCCACCAGTGCCAGCATCAGCGGAATCAGCCAGGGCAGGATGGCCATGGTGGTGCGCTCCACCGAGAGTTTGGAGATGCGTGCCAGCACAAACAGCACCATGCCCAGTGGCGGATGCAGCAGACCAATCATCAGGTTCAGCGTCATGATGAGGCCGAACTGGATGGGGTCAATGCCCAGCTTGAGCACGATGGGCAAGAGGATGGGCACGAGGATGGTGATGGCCGCAATGGTGTCGATGAAGCAGCCCACAAACAAAATCAGCAGGTTGGCCAGCAGCAGGAACACCCACTTGTTGCTGGTGATGGACAAAATCCAGTCGGCCAGGGCCTGCGCGGCCTGTGTGGTGGTGAGCAGCCAGGCAAAGATGGACGCGGCCGTGACGATGAACAGCACCGAGGCGGTGGTTTCAATCGTCTCGAACGTGGCCTGGGCCAGCGTGCGCAAGGTCATGGAGCGGTAACGCACCAGGCCCAGAAACAGCGCCCAGATGACGGCAGCCACGGCCGCTTCGGTGGGCGTGAACCAGCCCATGGTCATGCCACCGATCAGGATCACCGGGGCCATGAGGGCCAGCACGGCCGAGAAGTTGTAGCGCCAGTCCAGCACCAGCAGGGCCACAAAGGCAGCCCCCGCGGCCAGGTTGACCGAGGCACCGGCCTTGACCGCCAGCCACACCGCCATGGGGAAGGCCAGCACCACCAGAATCTCCAGCGTGGCGCCGCCCAGGCGGCCCCAGTGGAAAGCCACGTCGCCGCCCCAGCCATTGCGGTGGGCAAAAAAGGCCACGGTCGCCATCATCAGCGCTGTCATGAACAGGCCGGGCAGGATGCCCGCCACAAACAGCGCACCAATGGAGACGTTGGCCATCATGCCGTAGATCACAAAGGGCAGCGAAGGCGGAATGATGGGGCCCAGCGTGGCCGAAGCGGCCGTCACACCCACGGCAAATTCGGTGCTGTAGCCATGCTCTTTCATGGCCTTGATCTCGATCGAGCCCAGACCCGCGGCATCGGCAATGGCCGTGCCGGACATGCCTGAGAAGATGACCGAGCCGATGATGTTGACCTGGCCCAGGCCGCCCTTCATCCAGCCCACCAGGGCCACGGCAAAGTTGTAAATGCGGCTGGTGATGCCGGCGATGTTCATCAGGTTGCCGGCCAGAATGAAGAAGGGCACGGCCAAGAGCGGGAAGGACTCGATGCCCGCAATCATGCGCTGGGCCAGCACGATGTCGGGCACGCTGCCCGACACCAGGATGTAGACCAGCGAGCCACCGGCCATGGCCACCGCCACCGGCAGGCCACAGAGCATCAGCCCCAAGAAGGAAACAATCAGGATCAACATGGAGGGGGTTCCGTTCAGTCGGTGGAGCCGTCAAAGAAGCCAGGGTTTTGTAGCGCCGAGAAGCCGCGCCGCCAGTTCTCTACCGCCACCTGCACGGCACGCAGGGCCATCAGGGCAAAGCCGGCAAACGCCAACCAGTACACATGGCTCTTGTTCCAGTTGATGGTGGTCATGGGTTCGTTGTCCACCGCCAGCGCGTAGCGTGCCACCAGCCAGGCGCCATAGCTGTAGAAGGTGATGGCGGCCAGATCAACGGCCGTGGACAGCACCCGACCGGCGGACACCGGCAGGTAGCGGTACACCAGGTTGACCTGGACGTGCCGCACCCGCCGCACGCACATGGACGCCCCAATGAACACCACCGGCATCAGGCAGTACACGGCCAGTTCCTCGGTCCAGGCGTACGAGTCGTTCAGCACATAGCGGCTGAAAAACTGCAGGAACACCAAGCCGGCCATGGCCCAGAAGAAGCCCAGGCACACCCAGTCTTCCACGCCATAGACGGAGAGGTCCACCGTGTGCTGGTCGGCCTCTGCGAAGCTGGCGACCAGCGCTTCCGCGCTGGTCTCAACCGGATGTGACTCTGATGCGCCGCCTGACAGGGGCAGGGAGCTATGAAGCGTCATGTCGGCTCGCCTTACTTGATGGCCTGGATGCGATCCCAGTCCGACTTCTGGTAGCCGTACTGCTCAAAGGGCACGTTTTTCAGCACGGTGTCGCGGAACTCGCCGGTGTTCACATCCGTCACGCTCACGCCCTTGCTGCGGAAGACGGCGGCCAGTTCACCTTCACGCGCAGCCACTTCCTTGGAAGCCTTGGCAGCGGCTTCCAGTGCCACGTCCGAGAAGATTTTTTTGTCAGCGTCCGACAGCTTCTTCCACAGCCCGCCAGCCACTACGGTGTTCAGGTGGTCCACGATATGGCCGGTCAGCACGATGTGTTTTTGCACTTCGTAGAACTTCTTGGCTTCGATGGTGGGCAGCGGGTTCTCTTGCGCTTCCACGGTGCCGTTTTGCAGCGCCAGGTAGACCTCGGCAAACGCAATGGGGGAGGTGTTGGCACCGCAGGCGCGGGGCATGGCCAGGTAGGCGGGCACATCGGGCACGCGCATCTTCAGGCCCTTGAGGTCGGCGCACTTGGCAATCGGCTTGTTGCTGGTGGTGTGGCGGGTGCCGTAGTAGGTGGTGGCAATGATTTCATTGCCGCTTTTTTGTTCGTAGCCGGCAGTCAGCTCTTTGTAGATGTCGCTGCGGGTATAGGCCAGCAGGTGGTCCACATTGCGGAAGGTGTAGGGGTAGTAGGTGACACCGATGCGGGGGAAGGCCTTGGCTGCAAAGCTGGAGCCCGAGATGATGATGTCCACGGTGCCCAGGCTCAGGCCCTGGTTGATGTCGTTCTCTTTGCCCAGCTGCGACGCGGGGTACACGTCAATCTGGTAGCGGCCACCGGTGCGCTTCTTGATTTCTTCAGCCGCCCAGACGGACGCCGTGTGGAAGGGCTCGCCCGGCTCGTACACGTGGGCCCATTTGAGCTTGGTCTGCGCGAAGGCCGGGGCGGCGACCACCAGGCTTGCAGCCAGGGCCAGGGTAATGCGTTGGAATGTCATGGTGTCTGTCTCCTCTTGTTGTGAATGTTGCGCAGCCGGGTCTTAGCCGGGAATGAGCTGCACTTTGGTACTGCGGCCTCTGTCCAAAGCCAGATCGAAGGCCGCTTTCGATTGGCTGATCGGCAACTGGGCGCTGATGAGCGGGCGCACATCGGCCCGTCGGCTGCGAATGGCCTGCACGGCCCAGTCAAATTCGATGTCGGCGCGGAAGGCGCCCACGTAGTCCAGCTCGCGCGACATGATGTCGTTGGCTGGAAAAGGAATCTCTGCGGGCAGCGTGCCCACTTGCACCACCCGCCCGCCACGGCGCACCGCCGCCAGGCAGCCGGCCAGCGCAGCGGGGTGGCCCGCAGCTTCCAGCGCCACATCCACGCGGCCCTTCCAGGCGGCGGCATCGGGCAAGGCCTCGTCCGCGCCTACGGTCAGGGCCATCTCGCGCGCCCGCTCGCTGGGGTCGCAGGCAATCACGCGGCCGGCACCGGCCAGACGCGCGGCAATGACCGCCATGCAGCCGATGGTGCCCGCCCCGGTGACCAGCACGGTGGCGCCCAGCACTTCGCCCGCGCGGCGCACCGCATGCAGGCCTACCGACAGCGGCTCGGCACAGGCGATCTCGCCCAGGCTCACGTCCTCGTCGATGGCGGTGAGCTGTGCTTCAGCCATCACAAAGTGCTCGCGGAAGAAGCCGTGGATGTGCGGAAAAATGGCTGCACTGCCCAGGAACACCATCTTCTCGCACAGGTTGCTGCGCCCGGCGCGGCAGGCGGGGCACACCCCACAGGGGTGGGCCGGGTTCACCGCCACTTTCTGGCCGACGTTGACTTTGGACACGCCTTCGCCCACGGCGTCCACCACGCCCGAGGCCTCATGCCCCGGCACAAAGGGCGCGCGGATGGCGAAGATGCCGGCGCGGCCGTGCTGGTAGTAGTGCAGGTCGGAGCCGCAGATGCCACCGGCGCCCAGGCGCACGCGCACCTGGCCGGGGCCGGGCTCCTGGGCGTCGTGGTGTTCCACGCTGAGGTTCAGCGGGCCGTTGAGGGTGCAGGCAAGGCTCATGGTCGGGGCGTCCGGTGGGGTCAGGCGTCGGTGGGGGTGGGCCAGCCGGCGGAGAAGCGTTCGTGCGAGTGGTCCAGGTGGCCGCTCATGGCGGCGCGCGCCATGTCGGGGTCGTGGGCGGCAATGGCTTCGACCACGGCACGGTGTTCGTCCACCGCGGCCTTCCAGGTGGCTTCGCGTTCAAAGTGACCGCCCAGCTGTTGGAACAAGGGGCCATTGCGCTCGTCAAACAGCTGGGTCACCACCGCTTGCAAGGCGCTGTTGTCGCTGGCCTGGGCGATGCGGATGTGGAAGGCCCGGTCGCCGCGGATGGGCAGGGTGCGGGCGGCTATGTCGACTTCCATGTCGCGCAGGGTTTCCAACAGGTCGGGCACCAGCGTGGGGTCGGTGCTGCGGGCGGCCAGGGCGGCCAGTTCACATTCGATGAGCTGGCGCGCGCGGATGATTTCCAGCGGGCCGTGCGCGTTGTCCAGCAGGCGCACGCTCTCGCGGCCAATCACCACAATGCCCGAGCCCATGCGCACTTCGATCAGGCCTTCCACTTCGAGCGCAATCAGTGCTTCCCGCACCGACGGGCGGGACACGCCCATCTTGGCCGCCAGGTCGCGCTCGGCGGGCAGCTTGCTGCCCACGGCAAACTCACCGCTCTGGATGAGCTGGCGCAGCTGGTCGGCAATCTGGCGGTACAGGCGGCGCGGCTCTATGGGTTGGAAGGGCATGCGATAGATTTGGCTAAAAGGTAAATTGGTAAGACCAGTTGGCCGAATTGTGGGGCGGTTTGGTGTGGGAAAGGTCTAGGGTTTTCCCGACGCAGCAACATGTGGACGTAAAAAAACCGCCTTGCGGGCGGTTTTTGCTATCAATTAAGGAGCTGCTTGCGCAGTATCTATAAGGGCTAGGTGCCAATTTTGCTATAAATCCAGCACCAGGCGGGCGCTGCTGGCGCGTGAGCAGCAAGGCAGGAACTGGTCGTTGGCGGCCTGTTCGGCGGGCTCCAGGTACTGGTCGCGGTGGTCGGGTATGCCGGCCTTCACGCGGGTGAGGCAGGTGCCGCACACGCCTTGCTCGCAGGACATGGGAATGTCCAGGCCCGCCGCATGCAGGGCGGCCAGCGCGGTCTGGTCGGCCAGCACCTTGATGACCTTGCCGGTGCTCGCAATCTCCAGCTCAAAGCTGCCGTCGTTGGTGTGGTCCACCGGGGCGGCGCCAAAGTACTCGCGGTGCAAGCGCTCTTCGGGCCAGCCCGCGGCGCGACCTGCGGCGAGCACGGCGTCCATAAAACCTTGCGGGCCGCACACATACAGGTGAGTACCTGCTGGTGCATGTTTCAGGGTGGCGGCAATGTCCAGCTTCTGTGCCGCGTCACCATCGTCAAAGTGGTGCTGGGCGTGCGCGGCAAACGGGGCCGTCGCCACGCGGTTGATGAAGGCGGTGCGCTCGCGCGAGCGATTGCAGTGGTGCAGGGTGAAGGGTTGGCCGGTGGTGGCCAGGTGCTCAGCCATCGCCAGCATGGGTGTGATGCCAATGCCGCCGGCCAGCAGCAGGTGGTGCGGCGCACTGGCTTCCAGTGCAAACAGGTTGCGCGGTGCGCTGATGGTGAGCACGCTGCCCTCAAGCACCAGGTCGTGCACCGCGGCCGAGCCGCCGCGGGAGGCCGCATCGCGCAGCACGCCAATGACATAACGGTGGGTCTCGCTGGGCGCGTTGCACAGCGAATACTGGCGTACCAAGCCATTGGGCAGGTGCACATCAATGTGCGCACCGGCGGTGAAGGCGGGCAGGGCGCTGCCGCCTGCGGCCACCAGCTCCAGGCTGCAAATGTCTTGCGCCTCGGTGCGCTTGGCGGCTACGCGGACTTGCAGGGTCGTCGTCCCGCTCATGCCGCCGCGCCCTGTGTGGCCGTTTGCGCTGTCCCTTCGGTGGCGGCGGGGTTGCGCTCTGCGGCCACCACGCGGTCAATCACCTTGCGCGACTGCACGCCGCCGGTGTCGATGTTGAGCATCAGCAGCTTGCGCTCGGGGTAGGCCAGCAGGTTTTGCTGCTGGCGTTCCAGCATCTCCTGGTCTTCCGCAAAAATTTTGCCCTGGCCTTCGCGGATCTGGGCAGTCAACGCCGTGTCTTGCGGCTTGAACTTGCGTGCCATGCCCCAGAAGTAGTGGATGCTGGTGTCCGTCTCGGGGGTGATGAAGTCCACCACCCAGCTCGCGGCCTTGAATTCGTCCGGCGCCTGGTAGCCGCCATGGCCCTGCAGCGCTACCCCCACCTCGATCATGATGTGGCTGGGCGGCGTGAAGTGGCAGATCTGCCAGCGGTCCACCGGCTGGTCGTCGGGCAGGCCATTCATGCGCAGCGCCATCTTCCAGAACGGTGGCGCCTCAATGCCTTCCATGTAGCGCTCGGTGATCACGTGGTCGCCGTCCACACGGGTCTGGCAGGGCACTTCGTCAATTTCCTTCTGGCCAATGCTGGTGCTGTGCACATAGGTTTCATGCGTCAGGTCCATCAGGTTGTCGATCATCAGGCGGTAGTCGCAGGCAATCTCGTAGAGCCCGCCGCCGTAGCCGAACTGCGGGTTGCCCAGCCACTCAAACTTGGGGATGCTCGCCACATCCGCCTTGGTGGCATCGCCGGGCCACACCCAGACAAAACCATGCGCCTCATGGATGGGGAAGCTGCGGATGGCGGGGAAGCCGCGTGTGCGCTGGCAGGGCATGGACACGGTTTTGCCATCGCAACCCATGGCCAGGCCGTGGTAGCCGCAGACCAGCGTGTCGCCTTCCACCTTGCCCAGCGAGAGCGGGGCGCCCCGGTGCGGGCAAAAGTCTTCCACCGCCGCCGCCACGCCCGCGCTGTTGCGGAACAAGGCCATCGGCACATTGCAGATGCGGCGGCCCAAGGGGCGGTCGGAGGGGATTTCTTCGCTGCGGGCGGCAACGTACCAGGTGTTGAGGGGAAACATGGTGGGGCTCCTTGGGTGGAAATTCTTCATTCAGTATGCTGAATGACGCAAATCATAGACCTAAGTCAATTCCGCGGCTAGGGGCTGGGGATGAGGGTTTTCCCTCGGAATGGGCTTATTCCGACGACTGGTCGGCGGCGCTGTCTGGCGTGTTGGCCTGGTCTTCAGGGGCTGGGGTGTTGAGGTGCACAAACTTGCGCAGCAAGCGCAAAAACTCGTCGCGCTCGGCGGGCTCCAGTGCGTCCAGCAGCTGCGCGTACATGGGGGCCACGCGCGGCAGCATCTCGGCCAGTACCGCTTCGCCCTCGGCGGTCAGGCGCAGCGCGCGCTGGCGGCGGGGCAGCAGCTCCCGCACGATCCAGCCCTTGGCATCCAGCCGTGCGGCAATGTCGGCGGTGGTGGACGTGTCCAGCGCCACCCGGTCCGCCAGCGTCACCTGGTCCATGCCCGGTGCGTCCTGCAGCGCGCGCAACACGGCGTACTGCACCGGCGTGATCTGCTTGCCATGCGTCTTGGCAAACGTGCCCACCGCCAACTGGTGCGCCCGCCGGATCAGGTGGCCGGGTTCGGCTTGCAGGGGGATGGGAGAGGCGGAGGGAATGGATGGCATGGCGACACCGGAAAATTTGCTATGGATTTCGGAGCTGCGTGCGCAACTTCTGTTGGAGAAACATCGGCCCTTATCAGTTTGTTAAGTGGCTATTCGGTTTTTCCAGCTAAATCTATATTCAATTGTCGCGGTGCTTCACTTGTCGGTTGACTTGGTACATCTGATATTTCATGTACTTTCCTCACGACGTAACCAACCGTCTCAATGTCTCCTAGTTCGTTTTCACGCAGTTGAATATCTAAGTCACAAGTGATCATGGAGCCATTCTGAAACTTCACTTGCCGCGTGAGAACCGATTTTTTGAATGTGGAGTCGTCCAACTCAAAGCTAATTGACTGCTTCTCAAAGATGCCTCTCCATTTGTTCTTTCCGTCTCGTAGGACGGGGGAGACAATTTCAATGTTTACGGACTCCAAAGAGATTGGATCGATGTCTTCCGGGTCAATGATGAACTGAGGGAAAGCTGTTCTTTCGATTTGAAATTCTGGAGAGTTCGCTGCGTGATATTTCGAGAAACCGATGGCTTTTACTTTGTCGTATGCCATCAATGTGCGATACATATTTGATCGGCGTATTGCAATTTTCTTTTGTGACAATGCCGCACGAATAATCTCTTCAGTGCTCGGTATCGGCTCTAGCGGGAGTTCGTGTGTTTCGCTTTTCTTTTCCGCCATTTCCTCGTCCCGTTGCATTCTCTTCAGTTCCAGCCGAGTTTTTTCTAGAACTAGCTCGTTCTGCTGAATTTGTTGCTTGGTGAGCTTGTGCTTTCCTCCAATATGGATAGCCCAATTCGCGAAACCAAAGAGTGGGACAAGGACTGTGATTAAGGTCTCAACTTGCGCTTGTTGTTGCCCGATCAGGCTTAAATAGTCTTGGAGTCCGCCTTGACCGTAGGCCTGTGATTCAACATCTAATTTGATTTCAAATAAACGACTGAACTCACTCAATATGCCTAGAATTTCTGCCTCGCACTGATTGCGCGTGAGAGCATCCATCTTGTGGCTACCGTCTGCCAAATAGTAGTGAATTCGCAGTTGCCCGCTCGCATCACCTATTGAGTTTTCCGCACTGTCGTTTGGTTCAAATCTCACTTCCCGCTCCCTGTGAAGGCGTTAAATGCACAGCGTCTAATGCGCTTTTGAGCATCAAGTAGTTGCAGCTTATTGTGCAGTGATCCGTCATGGTTCCCGATTGGGTGGATGAGTTGCTATCTATTCAATAGCTTCTAGCGCATATTCCACAAGCGCTAGAGGCCAATTTGATGCCTAAACGCCGTCCACGCGGCTCCCCGTCCGCCCCCAGCGCCGCGCGGCTTCTTCCGGCGTTTGGCCTTGTTCCATGAGCGCGCCCAGCGGTGCCAGCAACGCTTGCAAGTCGGCCTCGTCAAACTTGGGCGATCCTTCGGCGTCATGGCCGAGCACGCTGTCGGACAGGGCGAGTTTGCGGGCCTGCAGTTCCAGCATGCGCTCTTCGATGCTGCCTTCCACCACCAGCTTGTAGACGAACACCGGCTGGTCCTGGCCGATGCGGTGGGCGCGGGCGGTGGCTTGCTCTTCGACCGCCGGGTTCCACCACGGGTCCATGTGGATGACGGTGTCGGCGGCGGTGAGGTTGAGCCCGACGCCACCGGCTTTCAGGCTGACCAGCAGCACCGGCACTTCCAGGTTTTGAAAGCGCTGCACCACTTCGCCTCGCTGGGCGGGGCGGGTGTTGCCGGTCAGGCTCAAAAACGGCAGGCGCAATGCAGAGAGCGCATCCGCAATCAGCTCCAGCAGCTCGGTGAACTGGGAGAACACCAGCACGCGTCGGCCTTCATCCACCAGCGGCACCAACAAGTCGGTCAGCGCGTGGAGTTTGGCGCGTTCCATGTCTGGCCCAAGCTCACTGCCTTTGACGAGGAATGGATCGCAACACACCTGCCGCAGCTTGAGCAGGGCATCGAGGATGCTGATCTGCGCGCCGGCAAAGTTCTGGCGTTGCAGTACGCGGCGCACTTGTTTGTCGGCGGCCACGCGCACGCTCTCGTACAGCTCGCGTTGGCGGCCTTGCAGTTGCACGCGCTGGATGACTTCGGTGCGCGGCGGCAGTTCGGTGGCCACGTCTTGCTTGCGGCGGCGCAGGATGAAGGGGCGCACGCGCTGGGCAAGCAGGGCGGCGCGCACCGTCTCTCCGTTCTCTTCAATCGGCTTGCGCCAGCGGGCGGCAAAGCTGCGCTGGTCGCCCAGAAAGCCGGGCATCAGCCAGTCGAACTGCGCCCAGAGTTCGCCCAGGTGGTTTTCCAGCGGGGTGCCGGTCAGGCACAGGCGGTGGCGGCTTTGCAGCTGGCGCAGGGCGCGGGCGCTGCGGCTGGCCGCGTTTTTGACCATTTGCGCCTCATCCAGAATGACCAGATGAAAAGGCTGCGCGGCCAGCGCATCGATGTCGCGCCACAGCAGCGGGTAGGTGGTGAGCACCA
The DNA here is from genome assembly GCA_001795455.1 of Curvibacter sp. GWA2_63_95. GTDB lineage: Bacteria > Pseudomonadota > Gammaproteobacteria > Burkholderiales > Burkholderiaceae_C > Allorhodoferax. Next base: position 134,119 of record MGPB01000021.1, read on the forward strand.
AGTCATGCGCGGGCATCGCCGCAAACAGGGCGGCGCGGTCCGGCCCGTGCAGGTTCAGCACCCGCAATTCCGGCGCCATGCGCTTTGCCTCGGCCTGCCAGTTGAACAGCAGCGAGGTGGGCAGCACCACCAGCACTGGGCGGTCCAGCCTGCCAGCTTGCTTTTCAAGCAGCACATGGGCCAGCGCTTGGGCGGTTTTGCCCAGGCCCATGTCATCGGCCAGGATGCCGCCCAGGTGCTGCGCCCGCAGGTATTGCAGCCAGGCCAGGCCTTCCAGCTGGTAAGGGCGCAGTTGCACCTGCAGGCCTTGGGGGGCTGGCACCGGCTGGGGCTGGCCGATGGTGTGCAAGCGTTTGGCCAGCGTGGCCAGGCCTGCGTCGCCTTCCAGCTGCCAGCCTTGGTGGGCGCCCACGCGTGAGGCGTCCAGCAGGCTGGCGCGCAGGGTGTTGATGCGGCGGGCTTCCCACGCGCCCAGCTGGAGGGGGCCCTTGGGCGCCATGCGTTGCGGGTCGGTCAGCAAATCCACCATGGCGCCCACGATGGCTTTGAGCGGGCCGGCTTCGGCGTCGATGCGCTTGCCGCCCGGTGCCCGCAGCGAGACCGTGGCCAGGTCGTCCAAGGTGTCGAGGTAGTTGCGGATCAGCCAGCGCGGGTCGCGCTTGATGAGGTTGGCTAGCATGGGGGCGAGGTCCAGCGTCTCGCCGTCAATCTCTATGCCCAGGCTCAGCAGCCATTCGCCCTCGCGCTCGGGCAGGGCCAGTTTTTCGACGCCGCGGGCGGGTTTCACCAGGGGGCTGTCCAGCTCTTTGCCCAGCACCTCACCGGTGTCGGGGCTGAGGATGAGTTTCCAGCGCTCCACCGGCACGCTCTCGTGTGCAAAGCCGGGCTGCACCACCACCGTCCAGCCCTTGGCCTGGAGCTGGGGCACCTGGTCGGCCCAGAAGTCGCCAAAGTGGTCTTCCTGCGGCAGCGTCCACACGGCACCCAGGTGCGGGCGCTGTTTCTGGCTGCGCCACTGGAAGGTGGTGTCCGCCAGCGGCACAAAGCCCAGGTCCCACACCGCGTCCATGGCGTCGGCCTCGGCCACCAGGTTGCGCTGCAGGCGCACTACCGGGCCACCGGTGTCGAACAGCTCTTCACATGCGGCCGGGCGGCTGTTGAGGATGGACGTGGGGGCGGGCGTTTCCCAGCGGTCGCCTGCTGGTGTGCGGTAGGTCCAGTCGAACTGCGCCAGCGTCACGCTGTCGCCGCGGGGCGCAAGCTTGCCCTGGGGCTTGAGGCCCAGCAGGCCCTCGCCCCGGCCCAGCGTCATCAGCGTGATGCGCGGGCGGAACTGGCCGTGCACGGTGCCATCAGCGTCGGGCTCCGGGTGGCTTGGGTCGGCGGGCAGAGGCGGTGTGCGCTTGCGGTTCATGGTCAAAATGGCTGCTAGCGCCCGTGGAATATGCGCAAGCAGCTATCAAAAAAGGAGCAATTGCTTGCCGGAGCCCGCAGCTTAAATCCCCAGGCTTTGCAGCGTGACCAGGCCCTTGGGGGTTTTGAGGGTGGCGCTCAGGTTGGCCGGGCCCTCGGAAACAGGGATGTCTCCCAGACCGATCGCGGCATAGGCGGCTTGCAGCTTGGCGGCGCTCGGGTGGCTCACCGCGATGCTGTCCAGGCTGACGCGGCTGCGCGGCAGGCTGTTGCGCGGGTGCAGGCGCAGGGGCTCGGCGTCGTCCGGTTTGCCCCATTGGATGAGCGTGGGCAGGCAGCCTTCAAACAGACGGTAGCCATCTTCCCGCACGGTGATCTGCCAGTGCAGCACGCCTTTGCGCGAATGGCGACTGGCCGGCATGGCCGGGCCGCGGTCGATGCCCAAGTTTTTCAGGGCGATGCGGGCGGTTTGCATCTCATCCGTGCCCGCCACAAAGTGCACCAGGCGCGGTTCCTTGGCGACCGCGGCACGCAGTTCGGGGCTGTCCAGGTCGAACCAGCGTTTGGCGTTCGGGTTGGCCGGGCCTTTGGCGCCGGGGTTGATGGCGATGATCTCGAAATACGCCAGCGGGTGGGCCGGCGTGGCGATCTTGAAGAGCTTGTTGTGGGTGCCGAACTGGCTGTGTTCGCCGCCGGCTTCCGGGGTGATGCCGAGGGTGGCTTCGCACCACTGCACACCCTGTTCCAGGGTGTGGGCTGCAACGACGAGGTGGTCTATCTGTGTTTTCATCGTTGGAACATACCACCTTGGCTGGTGGTGCGGCCCCGGCCGGGCAAAACCTGCTGCGCCAAAGCGCACCGCTGGCTCAGCGGCTGGCGGCTGTCGTGGCGCTTGCTGCGGATTCGTCGGTGCTGACGCGGCGAGCGCCGTCAAAGCGCTTGGCCCAGTAGCTCACGCCCATGTCTTCCACGCGCACTTCGGCGCCGGGTTTGGGGGAGTGGATGAACTTGCCATTGCCCACGTAAATACCGACATGGCTGAAGGTGCGGCGCAGGGTGTTAAAAAACACCAAGTCGCCGGGCTTCAAGTCGGTTTTGTCGATTTTTTGGGTGGCGGCAGCTTGTTGCTCTGCACGGCGGGGTAGCACCAAGCCTGCGGTTTGCTCGTAGATGGCGCGCACAAAGCCGCTGCAGTCAAAGCCGGTGTCGGAATTGGTGCCGCCGCGCTTGTAGGGAACGCCCAGGAACGCCATGGAGTTCATGACCAGCTCGGTGGCACGGGCCTCCACCTTTTCGCCCACAGAGCCAATGCGCGACAGCAGGCCACGCTCGGTCATGAAATGGCCTATCTCATCACCCGTGCCTTGGGGGCTGGCCTGGGCAGAGGCGCAGGCGGCAAGCAGGGCGATGAGGAGGATTTTTCGCATGTGGCGCACTCTAGGGGCACGGCTGGAGCTTGTCAAGCAATGTGACTTCTTAGATTGTCTTGCTAAGTCATTGATTCATAACAATTTGCTTTTGATGGACAAAAATGTATGCAGTTGTTTGTATTTTTATTTGAACATTGTTCAATATTAAAAACTTCCAATGGTTTTAAAAACAAGGTTTGTAATAATTGGCTTTTGTTCAATGCTAAAGGCTCTGTGTGAGTGATTCCCGGCGATCCAGGCAAGAGGTAATGGCGCAAACCCGGCGCGATCTGGTGCTACGCGCCGTGCGCCAGGCCGTGGCCGAGGGCGGGGTGGCCAGTACCAATGTGCGCGACATTGCCAAGCGGGCGGGCTATACGGCGGGTGCCTTGTATGCCTACTTTCCGGGCAAGCAGGCGCTGTTTGAAGCGGTGCTGGCCGACAGCTTGGCGCGTGCGCAGGCCGCAGCCCTGGCGGCCAAGGTGGCACGCAGCGCGCCAGAAGGGGGCTTTGCGGCGCGGTCCCAGGCCTGGTTTGCCTACTTTCTGGCGCATCCGGCCGAGGCACATTTGCTGCTGCATGTCCTGTCCAGCGACGGACGGGGTCTGGGACGCATGGGTGACGGGCTGGCCAGCTTGCTGATGGATTCACTGGCCCCGGTGACCCAGGCCTTGCAGCTGCTGGGTTGCAGTCCGGCGCTGTTGCAGCGTGAGACCATGGCGCTGCTGTCCATGGCCGTGGGGGTCTTGCTGATCCACGACCCCAGCAAGCTCAGCGGGACCAATGCCCTGGCGGTGGACGCGCTGGCTGCCTATATAGAAAGTGTGCAGTTGCGCCTGGTGGCGTCGCCTGCGCAGGCGGCTGCGGCGGCTGTGCCCGAGGAATTTGCCCAGGTGGATTTGTTTGGTTAGAGCACCGCAGCCGGGCTGCGCAGCGCAGCCTGCGCGGTTATGCTCGCACGCAACGCAAGGAGGATGGCGATGTTGATTGAATTGGAAGAGAGCCAGCTGGTGCTGGTGGACTATCAGGCCCGCCTGATGCCCGCGATGTTTGAATCGGCTGCGGTGCTGGCCAACGCCAACCGCCTGGCGCAGTGGGCGGCCCTGCTGGAAGTGCCTGTGGTGTACACCGAGCAAAACCCCAGTGGCCTGGGCGCCACGGTGCCCGAGCTGGCCGCAGCGCTGCAATCGGCCAATGCGCGCTTGCTAAGCAAAATGCAGTTCAGCGCGGTGGAAGAGGGGCTGGGCGAATGGCTGCGCCCGCCCGCCAAGCCGGTGCAGGGTAATGCCCGCAGCCTGCCCAAGCACCTACAAAAGCCCGCAGCTTCCGAGCGCGGCATGGTGGTGATTGCGGGTTGCGAAGCCCATGTGTGCCTGTTGCAAACCGCCTTGAATCTGCTGGAGGACGAGTTCGATGTGTGGGTGGTGACTGACGCCTGTACCTCCCGCACCGAGCGCAACCGCGATGCCGCGTTTGACCGCCTGGCCGGTGCGGGCGCCGAGCTGGTCACGACCGAAATGGTCGGATTTGAGTGGCTGCGTTCGGCCGAACACCCCGCTTTCAAGGAGATGCAAGCGCTTATCAAATAGCGCGGTTTGTGTTTCTGAGGGGGCTTGCAGGGCGCGGCGGCGAGCCGTTGCCCCGCTATGGGGCCACTGAATTCGGATGAGTCAGCTTGTAGCAAGTTGCTTATCCATAATTATGAATTCAGTTTGATAGGCCCGACAGGAGACACACAATGACAAGCTACGCCGACTTTCACCGCCGCTCCATCGATGACCGCGATGGCTTTTGGACTGAACAATCGGCCCTGATCGACTGGCACACGCCACCCCGGCAGGTCTGCGACTACAGCAATCCGCCCTTCGCCCGCTGGTTCGTGGGCGGCACTACCAACCTCTGCCACAACGCGGTGGATCGCCACCTGGCCACCCGGCCTGACCAAGCGGCCCTGATTGCCGTCTCCACTGAGACGAATACCGAACAGGTCTACAGCTTTCGGCAGCTGCACGCCGAAGTGCAGCGCATGGCAGCCGCGCTGCAGGCACTGGGTGTGCGCCAGGGCGACCGGGTGCTGATCTATATGCCCATGGTGGCCGAGGCTGCATTTGCCATGCTGGCCTGTGTGCGCATTGGTGCCATCCATTCGGTGGTGTTTGGCGGTTTTGCCTCGGGCTCGCTGGCGTCCCGTATCGAGGACGCGTCGCCCACCGTCATCGTGAGTGCCGATGCAGGCTCGCGCGGCGGCAAGGTGGTGGAGTACAAGCCTCTGCTGGACGAGGCGATTGCCCTGTCTTCCCACAAGCCGTCCGCCGTGCTGTTGGTGGATCGCAAGCTGGCAACCATGGCGTTGGTGGCCGGGCGGGACCACCTGTGGGCCGACTTGCGTGCCGCGCATCTGGACACCACCGTGCCGTGCGTGTGGCTGGATGCCACCCACCCCAGCTACACGCTCTACACCAGCGGGACCACTGGCAAGCCCAAGGGTGTGCAGCGCGACACCGGTGGTTACGCGGTGGCGTTGGCCGCCAGCATGAAGCACATCTACTGCGGCAAGGCCGGTGAGACCTACTTCTCGACCAGCGACATTGGCTGGGTGGTGGGGCACAGCTACATCATTTATGGCCCGCTGATCGCCGGCATGGCCACCATCATGTACGAGGGCTTGCCCACCCGGCCCGATGGCGGTGTGTGGTGGAGCCTGGTGGAGAAATACAAGGTGACGGTGATGTTTAGCGCCCCCACCGCTGTGCGGGTGCTCAAGAAACAGGACCCAGCACTGCTCAGCAAATACGACCTGTCCAGCCTGCGTGCCTTGTTCTTGGCCGGAGAGCCGCTGGATGAACCGACCGCGCAGTGGATCAGCGGTGCGCTGGGCAAGCCGATCATCGACAACTACTGGCAGACCGAGACCGGCTGGCCCATTCTCAGCATTGCCAACGGCGTGGAAAAGGCCGCGAGCAAGTTTGGCAGCCCGGGCGTGGCCATGTATGGCTACAACGTCAAGCTCTTGGATGAAAACACGGGAGAGGAGCTGACCGGTGCCGACCAGAAAGGGGTGGTGGCGATTGAAGGCCCGCTGCCTCCTGGCTGCATGCAGACCGTGTGGCAAGACGATGCACGTTTTGTCAAAACCTACTGGAGCAGCATTCCGGGCAAGCTGGTCTACAGCACCTTCGACTGGGGCGTGCGTGACCAGGATGGCTACTACTTCATCTTGGGGCGTACCGACGATGTGATCAATGTCGCCGGTCACCGCCTGGGGACGCGCGAAATCGAAGAAAGCATTTCCAGCCATCCCAATATTTCGGAGGTGGCGGTGGTGGGCGTGGCCGACGCACTCAAGGGCCAGGTGGCCATGGCGTTTGCGGTGGTGAAAGACGCCAGCCTGCTGGTGGACGATGCGGCCCGGTTGAAGCTCGAAGGCGAGGTCATGAAAGTGGTAGACCAGACTCTGGGGGCCGTGGGGCGCCCGGCACGGGTGCGTTTTGTGAGTGTGTTGCCCAAAACCCGCAGCGGCAAGCTGCTGCGCCGCGCCATTCAGGCGGTATGTGAAGGGCGGGATCCAGGCGACTTGACGACGATGGAAGACCCTGCTGCTTTGCAGCAAATTCGCGATCTGGCGGGCAATCCGGCCTAGGGACTTCCGGTGTTTTCTTGGTGCAGACCACATCGCATCCTGTTTCGCATTCACCGTGACCGATCCGTCGGCGTTGTTGCCGATCGGAAAGACGTCACGGGTGACTTTGGGTGGGCAAGATTCCGTCTGTGTGCTGCATTTCTGGCCGGCAGGGTGTTGGTCGCGGTGGATGTCTGAGCCGCAAAATAACCTTTGCCCAGTCGGCATAAAGTGGCACAATCCGCCCTGCAATGAAGGCCCTTCCCATGCCACAGTCGCATCCGCCAATCGGTTCAGCCGTGTCGCGGAAGGTTAATTAACCAGCTTTAACCAGCTAATGTTCCCTGAAGGGGAACGGAGGTCAGCGAAATATGAGTGATTCCAGCTCCCATGGTGCGAGCACGGCTTCGTCCGTGTACCAAACCTACCAAGGCAATACCTACCTGTTCGGTGGCAATGCCCCGTACGTCGAAGAGATGTACGAAAACTACTTAGCCAATCCCGGCAGCGTTCCCGATACTTGGCGCGATTACTTCGACGCCTTGCAAAACGTCCCTGCAGCCGACGGTACCACCTCCAAAGACGTAGCCCACATGCCGGTGATCAACGCGTTTGTTGATCTGGCCAAAAAGGGCGTCAAGCAGACCGTCATGGCCACCGGTGCCGATTCCGAAATGGGCCGCAAGCGTACCGCCGTGCAGCAATTGATTGCGGCCTACCGCAACGTTGGCGCTCGCTGGGCCGATCTGGACCCCCTCAAGCGCACGGAGCGTGACAAGATTCCCGAGCTGGAGCCTTCTTTCTATGGCTTCAGTGATGCAGACCAGGAAACGGTCTTCAACATCAGCAACACCTTCTTTGGCAAGGAGTCGATGAGCCTGCGCGAGCTCATGAACGCCCTGCGTGAAACCTACTGCGGCACCATTGGCGTGGAGTACATGTACACCACCGACCAGAACCAGAAGCGTTGGTGGCAGCAAAAACTGGAGGCCAGCCGTAGCAAACCCCAGTTCAATGCCGAGAAGAAAAAACACATTCTGGAGCGCCTGACCGCAGCAGAAGGCTTGGAGCGCTTCCTCCACACCAAGTATGTGGGGCAGAAGCGTTTCTCCCTCGAAGGGGGGGAGAGCTTCATTGCCGCGATGGACGAACTGATCCAGCAAGCGGGCGCCAAAGGTGTGCAGGAAATCGTGATCGGCATGGCCCACCGGGGGCGCCTGAATGTGTTGGTGAACACCTTGGGCAAGATGCCGGCAGACCTGTTTGCCGAGTTTGACCACACTGCGCCCGAAGAGCTGCCTGCAGGCGACGTGAAATACCACCAGGGCTTTAGCTCGGACGTATCCACCCCTGGCGGCCCGGTGCACCTCTCGCTGGCCTTCAACCCTTCGCACCTGGAGATTGTGAACCCCGTGGTGGAAGGTTCGGTGCGTGCCCGCATGGATCGCCGTGATGATCCCAGGGGTACCCAAGTGCTGCCTGTGCTGGTGCACGGTGATGCGGCCTTTGGCGGCCAAGGTGTGAACCAGGAAACGCTGGCTTTGGCCCAAACCCGTGGATACACCACGGGCGGTACGGTCCACCTGATCATCAACAACCAGATCGGTTTCACCACCTCTGACCCACGCGACATGCGCTCCAGTGCGTTTTGTACCGACATCGTGAAGATGGTCGAGTCGCCTGTGCTGCACGTGAATGGTGATGATCCGGAAGCCGTGGTGCTGGCGACCCAACTGGCACTGGAGTTCCGCATGGAGTTCCGCCAGGACGTGGTGGTCGACATCACTTGCTACCGCAAGCTGGGCCACAACGAGCAAGACACCCCTGCGCTGACCCAGCCGCTGATGTACAAAAAGATTACGGCCCACCCCGGAACTCGCAAGTTGTACGCAGACAAGCTGTCCGCCCAAGGGTTGGGCGCTGAGTTGGGTGATGCCATGGTCAAGGAATACCGCGCCGCGATGGATGCGGGCAAGCACACCGTAGACCCGGTTCTGACCAACTTCAAGAGCAAGTACTCGGTGGACTGGTCGCCATTTTTGGGCAAGAAGTGGACCGACGCCGGCGACACGGCACTGCCTTTGACAGAGTGGAAGCGCTTGTCAGAAAAGCTCACCACCATTCCCGATGGCGTGACGCCCCACCAATTGGTGAAAAAGGTCTACGACGACCGTGCCGCCATGGGCCGTGGTGAAGTGAATGTGGACTGGGGCATGGGCGAGCACATGGCTTTCGCCTCCCTGGTGGCCAGCGGCTACCCGGTGCGCCTGTCGGGCGAAGACTGCGGACGCGGCACCTTCACCCACCGCCACGCCGTGATCCACGACCAGAAGCGTGAAAAGTGGGATGCCGGTACCTACGTGCCCTTGCAAAACGTGGCCGACAACCAGGCCCCGTTTGTTGTCATCGACTCCATCTTGTCCGAAGAAGCGGTGCTGGGCTTTGAATACGGCTACGCATCCAACGACCCCAACACCCTGGTGATCTGGGAAGCGCAGTTCGGTGACTTCGCCAACGGCGCCCAGGTGGTGATTGACCAGTTCATCGCGTCCGGCGAAGTGAAGTGGGGCCGTGTGAACGGCATCACGCTGATGCTGCCGCACGGCTACGAAGGTCAGGGCCCCGAGCACAGCTCGGCACGCCTGGAGCGCTTTATGCAATTGGCGGCTGACACCAATATGCAGATCGTGCAGCCCACCACGGCCAGCCAGATCTTCCACGTGCTGCGTCGTCAGATGGTGCGCAACCTGCGCAAGCCTTTGATCATCATGACGCCCAAGAGCTTGCTGCGTAACAAGGACGCTACATCGCCGCTGTCCGAGTTCACCAAGGGCGCCTTCCAGACCGTGATTCCTGAGAGCAAGGAGCTCAAGGGTGACAAGGTCAAGCGTGTGATTGCCTGCTCCGGCAAGGTGTATTACGACCTGGTGAAGAAGCGCGAAGAGAAGGGCGATACCGATGTCGCCATCCTCCGCGTGGAGCAGTTGTACCCCTTCCCGCACAAGGCCTTTGCGACCGAACTGAAGAAGTACCCCAACGCCACCGACGTGGTGTGGTGCCAGGACGAGCCGCAAAACCAGGGCGCGTGGTTCTTCGTGCAGCACTACATCCACGAAAACATGTTGGAAGGCCAGAAGCTGGGCTACTCCGGCCGTGCGGCATCTGCTTCGCCGGCAGTGGGCTACTCCCACTTGCACCAGGAGCAACAAAAGGCTCTGGTCGAAGGCGCTTTTGGCAAGCTGAAGGGCTTCGTGCTGACCAAGTAAGTCAGCAGCACTTCGCACCTACAACACATTACGGAAAGAATTTGATATGGCAATCGTAGAAGTCAAAGTCCCACAGCTGTCTGAATCTGTGGCGGAAGCAACCTTGTTGCAATGGAAAAAGAAGGTCGGCGAGGCAGTTGCTGTCGACGAAATCCTGATCGAAGTCGAAACCGACAAGGTCGTGATGGAAGTGCCTGCACCTGCTGCCGGCGTGCTGGTCGAGTTGGTGGCTGCTGATGGCGCCACCGTGGCTGCTGAGCAGCTGATCGCCCGCATCGACACCGCGGCAGTGGCTGGTGCCGTGGCTCCTGCCGCCGCTTCCGCCGCTGCCCCTGCAGCAGCCGCCCCTGTGGCTGCTGCCGCCGCAGCCAGCAACTCCAAGGCTGGTGTGGCCATGCCCGCCGCCGCCAAGCTGCTGGCCGACAACGGCATCGCAGCATCCAGCGTCGAAGGCACAGGCAAAGACGGTCGTATCACCAAGGGTGATGTGTTGGCTGCCGCTGCTGCTCCTAAAGTAGTAGCTGCTGCCGCAATCCCCACGGGCGTTCCGACCAAATCCCTGCCCCAAGTGGCAGCTCCTTCCGTGAACCTGGGCGACCGCCCTGAGCAGCGCGTTCCCATGAGCCGCCTGCGTGCCCGCGTGGCCGAGCGCCTGTTGCAGTCGCAGTCCACCAACGCCATCCTGACCACCTTCAACGAAATCAACATGGCTCCGGTCATGGACATGCGCAAGCGCATGCAAGAGCGTTTCGAAAAGGAACACGGCTGCAAGCTGGGCTTTATGAGCTTCTTCGTCAAGGCTGCTGTGCACGCCCTGAAGAAATTCCCCGTATTGAATGCCTCCGTGGACGGTACCGACATCGTCTACCACGGCTACTTCGATATCGGTATCGCCGTGGGCTCGCCCCGCGGCTTGGTGGTGCCCATCTTGCGCAATGCAGACCAGATGAGCTTTGCAGACATTGAGAAGAAGATTGCTGAATTCGGCCAGAAGGCCAAGGATGGCAAGCTGGGCATTGAAGAAATGACCGGTGGTACTTTCTCCATCTCCAACGGCGGCACCTTCGGTTCCATGATGTCTACCCCCATCATCAACCCTCCACAAAGCGCCATTCTGGGCGTGCACGCGACCAAAGATCGCGCCATGGTCGAGAACGGCCAAGTGGTGGTTCGTCCCATGAACTACTTCGCCATGTCCTACGACCACCGCATCATCGACGGCCGTGAAGCTGTCTTGGGCCTGGTGGCCATGAAGGAAGCGCTGGAAGATCCCGCACGACTCCTGTTTGACATCTAAGGATCACACAGCATGAGCAAACAATTCGACGTGATCGTTATCGGCGGTGGCCCTGGTGGCTACATCGCCGCCATCCGCGCCGCCCAGCTGGGCTTTAACGTGGCCTGTATCGACGAGTGGAAGAATGCCGCAGGCGGCCCCGCTCCCGGCGGTACGTGCACCAACGTGGGCTGCATTCCTTCCAAGGCGCTGCTGCAATCCTCCGAGCACTTCAACCATGCCAACCACCACTTTGCCGAGCACGGCATTGAGGTGAAGGGTGTGAGCATGGATGTGGCCAAGATGATTGCCCGCAAGAACACCGTGGTGAAGCAGAACAACGACGGTATCTTGTACCTGTTCAAGAAGAACAAGGTTGCCTTCTTCCACGGCCGCGGCTCTTTCGTGAAGGCGACTGAAGGCGGCTACGAAATCAAGGTGGCTGGCGCTGCAGAAGAAACCATTACCGGCAAGCAAATCATCATCGCCACTGGCTCCAATGCCCGCGCATTGCCCGGTACGCCTTTTGATGAAGTTAACGTCCTGTCCAACGACGGTGCGTTGAACATCGGTGCCGTGCCCAAAAAACTGGGTCTGATCGGCTCCGGCGTGATTGGCTTGGAAATGGGCTCCGTGTGGAAGCGCCTGGGTTCTGAAGTCACCATTCTCGAAGGCTTGCCCACGTTTCTGGGCGCAGTGGACGAAGGTGTGGCCAAGGAAGCGCACAAGGCGTTCACCAAGCAGGGCCTGAAGATTGAGCTGGGCGTGAAGGTCGGCGAGATCAAGAACGGCAAGAAGGGCGTGTCGGTGGCCTACACCAACGCCAAGGGCGAAGCCCAGACGCTGGATGTCGACAAGCTCATCATCTCCATCGGCCGCGTGCCCAACACCATCGGTTTGAACACCGAGTCGGTAGGCTTGGCGCTGGACGAGCGCGGTGCGATCGTGGTGGATGCTGACTGCAAAACCAATCTGCCCGGTGTCTGGGCGGTGGGTGATGTGGTGCGCGGCCCCATGTTGGCGCACAAGGCGGAAGAAGAGGGCGTTGCCGTGGCTGAGCGCATTGCCGGTCAGCATGGTCACGTCAACTTCAACACCATCCCATGGGTGATTTACACCAGCCCCGAGATTGCTTGGGTTGGCCGTACCGAGCAGCAGCTCAAGGCGGATGGCGTGGCCTACAAGGCGGGTCAGTTCCCATTCCTGGCGAATGGCCGTGCACGTGCTTTGGGTGACACCACCGGTTTTGTGAAGTTCCTGGCAGACGCTACGACGGACGAAATCCTGGGTGTGCACATCGTCGGTTCGCAGGCGTCGGAATTGATCTCTGAGGCTGTGGTGGCCATGGAGTTCAAGGCCAGCGCGGAAGACATCGCCCGCATCTGCCACGCCCACCCGAGCCTGAGTGAAGCGACCAAGGAAGCGGCCCTGGCCGTAGACAAGCGCACGCTGAACTTCTGATAGTTTTGCACCAAATAAGCTGCTAGCCCGCATGAATAGTGCGCTAGCAGCTTCTCTTTTTGTAGCATACCGGAGCATGTCTTGAGCGTCAAAGAAGCCTATGCGGCGGAGTTGAAGGCCCGTGGATATACGGCTGACCCCGCACAATTGCGCGCGGTGGACGCGCTGGAGCGCTGTGCCCAGGATTGGGCGGCGTACAAATCCAAGCGCTCGAACGCCCTCAAGAAACTGATCAACCGGCCCGAGATTCCTCGCGGGGTTTACATGTACGGCGGGGTGGGGCGGGGCAAGAGTTTTTTGATGGACTGCTTTTTTAATGCAGTTCCCTTGAAGCGCAAGACCCGGTTGCACTTTCATGAGTTCATGCGTGAGGTGCACCGCGAGTTGGTGGATTTGCAGGGTACGGTGAACCCGCTGGACGAACTGGGCAAGCGCATGGCCAAGCGCTACCGCCTCATTTGTTTCGATGAATTCCATGTGGCGGACATCACCGACGCAATGATTTTGCACCGATTGCTCAATGCCTTGTTTGACAACGGCGTGGGTTTTGTGACCACGTCCAACTTCAAGCCCAATGACCTCTATCCCGGTGGCTTGCACCGGGACCGCATACTGCCAGCCATTGCGCTCTTGAATGCCAAGCTGGAGGTGCTGAATGTGGACAACGGAACCGACTACCGCCGCCGCACCCTGGAGGATGCCAAGCTCTACCATACGCCCTGCGGTGCAGAGGCTGATGAGGCCATGACCGCCACCTTCAATGCATTGGCCGAAATGCACGATGAAGACCCTTTGCTGCACATCGAGTCACGCGAAATCCGGGCACGGCGCAAAGCGGGCGGTGTAGTGTGGTTTGATTTCAAAACGCTTTGTGGCGGACCTCGCTCCCAGAACGATTACCTGGAGATTGCCTCGCAGTTTCATACCGTGTTTTTGAGCGATGTTCCCCACATGCCCGTGCGTATGGCGTCAGAGGCACGGCGTTTTACCTGGTTGGTGGATGTGCTGTATGACCGGCGCGTCAAGCTCATCATGTCGGCTGCCGTGGCACCCGAGGCGCTGTACACCGAGGGGCCCATGTCGCACGAGTTTCCGCGCACCGTTTCCCGCTTGACGGAAATGCAATCCAAGGAGTTCCTGGATCTGGAGCGCCGGGTTGTAGACACCCGACTGACATGACAGGCTCTCGAGTAGGAGTGACCCTGCTGGTGTGCTGGGGATGGCTGTTTGTCCCGGCGCTGGCACAGGACGCATCGCAGGTTCAGCAGCAAAGCATCACGGCTGAGCGCTCACGCGCCGAGGCCGACTTCGCCCGGCAGGAGCAGGCTTGTTACGACCGTTTTGTTGTTCAGTCTTGCCTGGACCAGGTTGCTGCCAAGCGTCGTGTGCTGGAGCGTGAGCTCAAACGGCAAGAGGCCTCCCTGAACGCAGCTCAGCGCCAGCAGCGCGCGCAAGAACAATTGCAGCGCAGTGCGGAGAAGGCTCGCGAGCGCGAAGCGCCTGTGGCAGAACAGCCAGATGCCACAGCCGAACGTCTGCTGGCCCAGCATGAGAAGCAAGAAGCCCACCGCCAAGTGTCGCCGCCGTCTATGACAGCCAGCAAGCCGACAGCGGTTGCACCCTCCTTGGCAGAGCAGGCTGCGCTGCGTGATGCCTATGCCGCCAAGCAGCGTGCCGCGCAGGAGCGCCGTGCTGCACGCGACAAGCGTCTTCGTGACTCTAAGGAAGCACGGCCTGCGTTGCCTCAGCCACAGTAGGCAAGCACGTGAGTCCTGAACTCCCGTTTCAGGCGTGCAGGGATTCGATTTTCACCACCACCAGGGACAGATTGTCACCCCCGCCATGGCCGCGTGAGCGTGCTTTTTCGATCAAAAACTCGGTGGCCTCGCGTGCCGACAGGGTGGACAACACAGAGCCCAATTCACCGTTGTTGAAGTAGTGCCATACACCATCGCTGCAGGCCATCAGCACATCGCCAGCGCGCAGCTTGGGGATGAAATGCAGGTCCACCGGAGGATCACTCTCGGTGCCCAGGCAGCCCATCAGGATGTTGGACTGCGGGTGCACGGCAGCCTGTTCTTCGGTGAGCTCCCCGCGATTCACCAAGGCTTGCACATAGGAGTGGTCCATGGTGCGCTTGACGAAGCGGTTGCCGTGGTAGTGGTAGATCCGGGAGTCGCCCGTGTGGGCCCAGTGGCAGTCGCCACCAGGATTGATCAGGAAGGCGGCCAGCGTGCTGTGTGGCTCCTCTTCGGACGAAATGGCCGTGAGTTTGATCACGATATGGGCTTCCTGCACCACCTGCATCAGGGTTGCCGCAGCGTCATCGGTATCGGGGTCATACCGTTCAAACAGTTGTTTCGCCGTCATCATCACCTGGTCAGAGGCCTTGCGTCCGCCGCTGCGGCCTCCCATGCCATCGGCCACGACCGCCAGCAGGCAGCCATTGACACGCGGGTGCTTGAGCAGTGCAACCTGGTCCTGCTGGTATTCGCGGTCACCCTTGTGGATGCCGGTGGAGGCGGTGAGTCGGTATCCAGTGGTGGCCATGGTGTGTGGGCAATTTGGGGGAATTAGTCCGGGGGATTCCAGTCCGGCCGTATTATCGAGTGGACGTTTTGCAAAACTGCGTCATTTAACCACGTACTCCCCCCTATTTGCCCTTGGAAACGAATCACCACTCCCCGCCGCGGCGCCTGATTGAGTTGCGCATGGAACACAGTGATCTCGATGCACTGATAGACCGCGCCGATGCGGATGCCCCGACTGACGAGTTGATGATGCGCAGGCTCAAAAAGCGCCGACTCGCCCTGCGCGATGAGATCGCCCGTTTGCAGCATGCCCTGCAACCCGACGAGCCCGCTTGAGTTGTGATGCTGACCGATGCCGTAGCGCAGGCCTTGGAGGCGGAGGGTCCTCTCGCGCGGGCAGTCGACGGCTTCACGCCGCGGGAAGGCCAGCGCGCCATGGCCCAGGCCGTGGCCCAGACGATGGAGCAGGGCGGTGTGCTGGTGGTGGAGGCCGGCACCGGCATTGGAAAAACATTCGCCTACCTGCTGCCCGCTTTGCTCAGCGGCGGGCGCACCCTGCTGTCCACGGCGACCAAGGCCTTGCAGGACCAGTTATTTGGTCGCGATATTCCCCAACTGCTGTCCACTCTGGGCCTGCCATCGCGTGTGGCGCTGCTGAAGGGGCGTGCCAGTTACCTGTGCCTGAGCCGCCTGCAGCAGGCCCGGCATAGCGGTGTGTTGCCACGCCCAGCGGACTTGCGGGCTTTGGCATCGGTGGAGCAATGGGCGCAGGTTACGCGCAGCGGCGATTTGGCCGAACTGTCGGTTCTGGACGAGCGGTCGCCTGTGATTCCGCTGGTCACTTCGACGCGCGACAACTGCACGGGCGCCAAGTGCCCAGAGTTTCAGGGTTGCCATGTGTACCGGGCCAGACGTGAGGCGATGGTGGCTGACGTGGTAGTGATCAACCACCATCTGTTTTTTGCCGACTGGAACATCCGCGAGTCCGGTGTGGCTGAGTTGCTGCCAACGGTAAATGCCGTAGTCTTTGACGAAGCGCACCAGCTCAACGAAATTGGTATCCAGTTTCTGGGCCATCAGTTAGGTACGGGCCAGTTGCTGGCCTGGGGCCGGGACCTGGTGACATTGGGCCTGCTGCATGCGCGCGGTTTTGCCGATTGGCAGGATTTGGCCATGCGTCTTGAAGGCGCATTGGCCGAGTGGCAATTGGTGTGCCAAGCCCCAGCTGCGCCGCAAACCCGTTTGCGTTGGGTTGGTGCCGCGCCGCAAGGAATTGCACCCGCGCAGTGGCTGCAAGCCCTGGCGCAGGTGGACATCGCTTTGGTTGCCGCCACCGCCGCGGTGGCCAACGTGTCGGAAGGTGCAGAGGAGCTTGGGGCCTTGCATGCCAGGGCTCTGGTGTTGGCAGAGCGGCTGGCGCATTTCCGCCAGCCGCCACCTGAAGGCGGCGTGCGCTGGATTGAGTGTGGGCTGCGTTTGCGAATGCTGGAGTCGCCTTTGACGATTGCTGACGCGCTGCGTGAGCGGCTGGCGGACCGGGGCGACGCACAGGCCGGACCTGCGTGGGTATTTACATCGGCCACCCTGGGTCATGATTCCGGGCTGGCTTCGTTTGTGTCAGCGCATGGCTTGGATGGTGCGCGAGTGATGCAGCTTCAAAGCCCTTTTGATTACGCGCGGCAAGCCCGCCTCTATATTCCCGCGGCGTTTCCTAAACCTTCTGATCCGCACCATAGCGACCAGGTTGCGGAGCTGGTTGCGCAGGCCGGCCGTATCTTGGGTGGGCGCACGCTGGTGCTGACCACCACCTTGCGCGCCATGCGGCGTATTGTTCAGGTCTTGCGTGCCCACTTGCCAGCTGACGGCCCAGTAGAAGTGCTGTTGCAGGGCGAGGCCCCCAAGCGGGAGTTATTGGCCCGTTTTACGGGGGCAGCCGCCACTGGCTACATATTGGTTGCCACCGGCTCGTTTTGGGAGGGCGTGGATGTGCCGGGTGATGCCCTGCAGATGGTGGTGATCGACAAAATTCCCTTTGCCCCCCCGGACGACCCGGTGGTGGAGGCGCGTTGTTTGCAACTGGAGGCAGAGGGGAAAAGTGCTTTCACCCATTACCAGGTCCCCCAGGCTGCCATGGCCCTCAAGCAGGGTGTGGGGCGCTTGATCCGCCGCGAGACGGACCGCGGCGTGCTGGTGATTTGCGATGTGCGGCTGTTGCAGATGGGTTATGGCCGAAGTTTGTTGGCCAGCCTGCCTGCCATGCCTCTATTGAGGCAGGAGAGTGAGTTTCTGCAGGCGCTACAGGCGCTTACCAAATCTTCCACCACGGATCCGTATTTGTCTTCTCTCCCTTGAGCACGTAGTCGGACTGGGGGTAGTTCTTCTCCAGAATCCGCTTTGCATCGTCGCGCAGTTGTTCCATGCCCAGTGCGTCGTATGACTTGTAGAGGATGAACAGCGCCTCTTCAATGGCCGGTACATCGCGGTAATCAGTGACCGCCTGCTGGGCTCGGTTGGCTGCAGCAAGGTAGGCGCCGCGCTTGTAGTAGTAACGGGCCACATGCACTTCATATTGGGCCAGTGAACCCACGATGTAGGCCATGCGTTGGCGGGCATCGGGTGTGTAGCGTGATTCGGGGAAGCGTGTGCTCAATTCTCTAAAGGATTCAAACGATTCCTTTGCTGCTTTCTGGTCACGCTCCGACAGGTCTTGTTGCGTGATGGAGGAGAGCAGGCCCAGGTCGTCGTTGAAATTGATGATGCCTCTGAGGTAAATGGCGTAATCCAACGCGGGGCTGGCAGGGTGCAGTTTGACGAAACGATCCAGTGTCGCCAGGGCCTGTGCGGGCTCGGCTGCTTTGTAGTGGGCATAGGCTTTGTCGAGCTGGGCTTGTTGCGCCAATGGCGTACCGGCCGCACGGGCTTCCAGTTTTTCGAGCAAGGGAACCGCTTTATCCCATTGGGATGATCCCATTTCGTCTTTGGCTTCAGCATACAGACGGTTGGGGCTCATGCCGGCCGTCTTGTCAATCGGGGCCGACGAACATCCGGCTACGACCAGCGATACGGCCGCCCATAGTGAGGCATAAACGACCGATAATTTCACACGCAGCATCTTGGGGACCTTCTTGAATCAGACCGGCGGAATTATATCGACGCACTCCATTGACACCGATTCGGAAGACGAGGTTCTGGATGGGGTCTCTGAAGTCGAACTCCGTCGTGTGGAGGTGAACCCTGGTCAGCATGGCGAACGGATTGACCGCGCACTTGCCCAAGCTGCCGGCGAATTCTCCAGGAATTACCTGCAGCAGTTGATTGAGGAGGGGGCTGTATCTCTTAACGGTCATCCGGTGGGCAAGCCGGCGCAGCGGGTCAAGGCAGGTGACGCAATTGCAGTGGAATTGCGGCCTACCCAGCAGAGCCAGGCCTTCAAGGCCCAGCCCATGGAGTTGGCGGTAGTCTATGAAGATGCCCACGTACTGGTGATCAATAAACCTGCGGGTCTGGTCGTGCATCCGGCGCCCGGCAACTGGAGCGGAACCCTGCTCAACGGCTTGTTGGCCAGAGACCCCCAATTCGCCAGTGTTCCGAGGGCTGGCATTGTTCACCGTTTGGATAAAGACACCAGTGGTTTGATGGTCGTGGCTCGAACCCGGACGGCCATGGACGCCTTGGTCAAGGCCATTGCGGCCCGGGAAGTCAGTCGGCAGTACCTGGCTTTGGCACAACGTCCTTGGAAAGGGGCGGCGCAAGTGACAGTGGACAAGCCGATTGGCCGGGATCCACGCAACCGCCTGCGCATGGCTGTGGTGGATCTGTCGCAGTCCCCAGGCAAGCCGGCCCGCACCGATGTATTCTGGCAGGCCAATTCCGTGACGGGTTGCTGGGTGCGTTGCGCTTTGCATACGGGGCGGACCCACCAAATCCGGGTGCACATGGCCTCGCTGGGGCATCCCTTGGTCGGCGATGCGTTGTACGGCGGCAGCCCGGAACCCGGTATGAACCGGCAAGCCCTGCATGCATTTCGATTGGCTTTCCACCACCCGGTCACAGGGGTTTGGCAAGAATTCCATGCCGAACCAGCTGCTGATTTTCTGGCGCTGCTGGCCCTATGGGGGCTCAGCTACAATCCGGGTGCAGGTCCGGGAGGACACTGATAAGCCCGAGCTAGCCGCTTGTGGTCCGACACCCATGCGCTGACGACGCGCTGTTTGCCAACGACGATCGCTGTGATCGCTCAATTTGCTGGTGACTTTTTCGAAACGCCCTGACTATGAACATGGTCGATGCCAAGCGAGTCCTGGAGACCGCCCTGATGTGTGCCCAACAACCTCTGCCGCTGAAAAACATGCGGGAGTTGTTTGCGGATGCGATTGGTGTGGACTCCATCAAGCAGATGTTGGAAGATCTGCGCAATGACTGGGCCGGGCGTGGCATGGAGTTGGTGAGTGTTGCTACCGGCTGGCGCTTTCAGAGCCGCCCTGAAATGCGTGAGTTCCTGGATCGGTTGCACCCGGAAAAACCGCCCAAATACACGCGCGCCACGCTGGAAACGCTGGCCATCATTGCCTACCGGCAGCCTGTCACCCGTGGGGACATGGAAGATATCCGCGGGGTGACCATCAGTTCGTTGTTGATCAAACAACTGGAAGACCGTGGTTGGGTGGAAGTGATTGGTCACCGTGAGGCTCCCGGCCGACCGGCTTTGTTCGCCACCACCAAGCAGTTTCTGGACGATCTTGGTCTGGCATCCTTGGACCAGTTGCCTCTGTTGGAGCATCCCGCGCAGGCGGGTGACGCCTTGGAGGATCTGGCATCTGCCATGGAAGAGCCCGCCGTGGCGGCGCTCAACGTGCCCACTGCAAACGACGCAGGACCCCAAATGACCATGTCCCTCGACGCACACATTACCCCTGAACCTGAAATGGGTCCCTCACATGAATGACGTCTCCGAACCCCTGCCTTCTGACGCTGCCGATTTGCAGGCGAACGGTCCTGAAGCGGGAATAAGCCCGGCACCAGCTGGGCAACCCGCCGTCGCTGGCGACAGCGCTGTGTACCGCTTTGAGGACGTGGTGTCTGGTCAATTTGATGCGGACGATGCCCTGGAGGCGCTGGCTCCCCCAAAGCGGGTGCTGCTGCCGCAGGCTGAAACCCCCAAGTTGCACAAGGTGCTGGCACAGTCAGGCATGGGCTCGCGCCTGGAGATGGAGCAACTCATTCTGGAGGGGCGTATTTCCGTCAACAACGAGCCGGCCCACATAGGTCAACGCATCCAGTTTGGAGACAGCATCAAGGTCAACGGCAAGCCGATTCGCTACCGAATCGATCCACCGCCGCCCCGCGTGATTGCGTACCACAAGCCCGCAGGCGAGGTGGTGACCCATGATGATCCTCAGAATCGACCTACCGTATTCCGTAAGTTGCCCAAGTTGCAGCAAGGCAAGTGGCAGTCTGTCGGACGTCTGGACCTGAATACCGAGGGGCTCCTGCTCTTCACCAGCTCGGGTGAGCTGGCCAACAGTCTGATGCACCCGCGTTTTGGCCTGGAGCGCGAATACGCGGTGCGTGTGTTGGGGGCCTTGAACAAGGAAGAAAAGCAGGCTTTGCTGGATGGTGTTCAGCTTGACGACGGTATGGCGCAATTCGGCTCCATCGAAGAGGGCGGTGGAGAGGGGTCCAACTGCTGGTACCGGGTCACGATTTCCGAAGGCCGTAACCGCGAGGTGCGCCGCATGCTGGAGTCTGTAGGTCATGCTGTGAGCCGCCTGATCCGTATTCGCTACGGAGCCATGGTGCTGCCACGGGGGTTGAAGCGTGGTGCCTGGATGGAGCTGGATGACGGGGACATCCGTGCCCTGGCGCAAGCGGCGGGTACCGCGCGTCCCCGTGCCGACGGCCTTGCCGAGGGGGCGGGGCGTCCTGCCAAGGCACCTGGTAACCGTAATCCTGCCCGCGGCCGGTCTGCGGGTGGTCGGGGACCTTCTTATCCCAAAGCCAGTGCTGCTCCAGGTACGAATGCCGGGCGTGGTGCCGGTGGTCGCAAGGACAAACCAGCAGATCGCCAGGCAGGCGCCCAGCCCGACCCCATGAAAACGGCATTCGGCTATATCGGTGCAGACAGCTTTTCGCGTCAGCGCCAAGACGGCGCAGGCCGCCCCCGCGGCGGGCAAGGTGGGCAGCGTCGAGGCGGTCGAAACCGCTAATCACAGTGTAAAATCCAGCGCTTTGCCTCTGCTGGGGTAAATGTCTCTTCATTCATAACAGGAATCCTATGGCTATCGAACGCACACTCTCCATCATCAAGCCCGACGCAGTTGCCAAAAACGTAGTCGGTCAAATCTACGCCCGCTTTGAAGCGGCTGGCCTGAAGGTCGTGGCTGCACGCATGGCACACCTGTCCCGTGGTGAGGCAGAGGCGTTCTACGCAGTGCACAAAGCACGTCCTTTTTTCAAGGATCTGGTGGATTTCATGATCTCCGGTCCTGTGATGATCCAAGCCCTGGAAGGTGAAAACGCCATCCTGAAGAACCGTGACCTGATGGGTGCAACCGATCCCAAGAAGGCCGCTCCCGGCACCATTCGCGCTGACTTCGCCGATAGCATCGATGCCAATGCTGTGCACGGTTCTGACGCTGCTGAAACCGCTGCCGTCGAAATCGCGTTCTTCTTCGCTGGCATGAACGTTTACTCTCGCTAAGACATGCAATGACGGCCAATCTTCTTGAATTCGATCTTGAGGGATTGGCCGCCTTTTGTGAACGGCTCGGAGAAAAGCGTTTTCGGGCCACCCAGTTGTTTCGCTGGATTCACCAGAGAGGCGCCTCATCCTTTGATGACATGAGCGACCTTGCCAAGTCTTTGCGTGAAAAGCTGAAGACTTGTGCAGAAATGAAGCCGCTGGCTGTGATCACCCAGCACCTGTCGGGGGATGGCACCATCAAGTGGCTATTCGATGTTGGTGCCGGTGATGCGGTGGAAGCAGTCTTCATCCCTGAAGATGATCGTGGCACCTTGTGCATTTCTTCGCAAGCCGGTTGCGCCGTTGGATGCCGTTTTTGCTCTACCGGGCACCAGGGCTTTAGCCGGAACCTGACCACGGGTGAAATCATTGCGCAGTTGTGGTTTGCCGAGCATTTTTTGCGTAAGCACCTAGGTGTCAACCAGCGTGTCATTTCCAATGTGGTGATGATGGGCATGGGAGAGCCATTGCAGAACTATGCAGCCTTGGTCCCCGCGCTGCAAGTCATGCTCAATGACAACGCCTATGGGCTCTCACGTCGTCGGGTCACAGTTTCCACTTCGGGCGTGGTTCCCATGATGGATCGCCTGGGGGCAGATTGCCCGGTGGCTTTGGCCGTGTCTCTTCATGCCCCCAATGATGTTTTACGGGACAACTTGGTTCCCCTGAACCGCAAGTACCCCTTGGCAGAGTTGCTGGATGCATGCCGTCGCTATTTGGCATTTGCACCCCGGGACTTCATTACCTTTGAATACTGCATGCTCGATGGTGTCAACGACACGCCTGCGCATGCGCGAGAGCTGGTTGCGCTGGTGCGCCCCGTGGATGGGGCTGCTGTTTCCTGCAAGTTCAACCTGATTCCTTTCAATCCGTTCCCGGCCTCCGGTCTCAAGCGCTCCAGTGCAGCACAGGTGCAAGCCTTCTCTAAGATTTTGAGTGACGCCGGCATCGTGACAACGGTGCGTAAAACACGGGGTGACGACATTGACGCGGCCTGTGGTCAGTTAGCTGGTGATGTTAAAGACCGTACTGACGTTGCGAAGCGCATTTCCAAGCAGCGAACCGTTATGCTCCAGCCGGTAATGGACATTGCTCGCACTGAGCCGACAAAGGGGACCGATGCCTGATTTGCTTTTTTCTGCCCGATCGCTGTGGCGCTGCCTGGTCGGCTCCGTGGTGCTCGGCGTCTTGGTGTCGGTGGTGGCGGGCTGTGCCTCCAGCGCGTCGCCCGCAGCGCCTGGAAGTGATTTACTGACTGAGTCGGATGAGACGTTGGCCCGCAAGCGCGCGCGTATCCGCCTGGAGTTGGCGGTGGGTTATTACAACAATGGGCAGACGACCATCGCGTTGGACGAATTGAAGCAATCGATTGCTGCAGATCCTACGCTGCTTGAGGCGCACAATTTACGCGGGCTTATTTACATGCGTTTGAATGATGCCTCTTTGGCGGAGGAGAGTTTTCGCAAAGCTCTGCAAATCAATCCACAGGCATCTTCGGTACAGCACAACTTGGGTTGGATGTTGTGTCAACAGGGTCGAATGGTCGAGTCGAATCGCCAATTCCTCGCCGCTATCGCGGAACCGAGTTATGTGGACAAGGCTAAATCCTGGATGACCATGGGTGTTTGTCAGGCCAAAGCTGGGCAAGCTGCGGAAGCGGAGGCCAGTTTGCAACGAGCGTATGAGCTGGACGCAAGCAGCCCCGTGACGGGTTACAACTTGGCACTCGTGTTGTTTCAGCGTGCTGAATATGTGCGCTCACAGTTCTATATCCGCCGTATCAATAACGGCGATTTGGCCAACGCAGAGTCTTTGTGGTTGGGGATTAAGGTGGAACAGCGGCTAGGTAATCGTGATGCCGTTGCGCAGTTGGGTGCGCAGCTGCGCAAGCGGTTTCCACAGTCCAAAGAGCTAGGCCTGTTTGAACGTGGGGCATTCGATGAGTGAAGTCAGTTCTTTGCCTGTAATTGATTCGGCTGCGCCAGACGAGTCGCCAGTTCCTGCCACGGCTGGAGCGTTGTTGCGCGCTGCACGTGAGGCTGCCGGTCTGCATGTGGCTGCGTTGGCTGTGTCTATGAAGGTGCCGGTCAAGAAACTCGAAGCACTGGAGGCGGATCGTTTTGATTTGCTGCCAGATGCCGTTTTTGTTCGAGCGCTTGCATCCAGTGTGTGCCGTGCCCTTAAGGTAGACCCGGCGCCTGTGTTATCCAAATTGCCACACCAGCATGTGCCACGCTTGGGTGCCAGCGAAGGAGGCATCAATGCACCCTTTCATGCAGCAGGAGAAGGTCGTGCCCTGTCAGTGCCTGCTGCGCTCAGGCAACCGGCAGTCTTGGTCGTCATGCTCTTGTTGGTTGCCGCATTGGCCGTTCTTTTATTCCCGGAGTGGCAGGCCGACGTGACGCCCGATGAGGTCTCTCTTCCTTCAGAGGCTGTGCAAGTGATGCCAGTTGCTCCAAACACGGCACCTGATCCTGCGCCATCGCTTGTTGTAGAGCCGGTTGCGCCGACAGTCGCGGTGGCTGCCTCGGAGCCAGTTGTATCGCTGGCACCTCCGCTCGCTGTAGTGGTACCAGTGGCGTCCGCGCCTGCGATCAGAGTTGCGAGTGCGCCTTTATCTGTGTCTGTTGTCGGGCAGCAAGTGGTGTTCCGTGTGAGGGGCCCTTCGTGGGTAGAGGTTACCGATGCCAAAGGCCAGGTGTTGATGCGCAGAAATTTGACGCAGGGTGATGAGACCGGCGTTTCTGGGGCACTGCCCCTGTCGGTAGTCGTCGGGCGTGCTGACGTTACCGATGTTGATGTGAAGGGCAAGCCCTTCAGTCTTGCTGCGATTGCCAAAGACAATGTCGCGCGATTTGAGGTGAAGTAGTGCAAAACGTTTCTCCTATTCCAATCGTCAGCCCCCAATTGCGGGACTCTTTGCAGGCCCGGGTGGTGTGGGGCGGTAACGTGGTGACCGTGGGCGGTGGTGCGCCAGTTCGCATCCAATCCATGACCAACACAGATACGGTGGATGCGATTGGTACAGCGATCCAGGTCAAGGAATTGGCATTGGCGGGCTCTGAAATGGTGCGCATTACCGTGAATACCCCCGAGGCGGCGCAGGCCGTGCCTTACATCCGTGAGCAGTTGGATCGCATGGGTATAGAGGTGCCGCTTGTGGGTGATTTTCACTACAACGGCCATCGGCTGCTCAGCGAGTTTCCTGATTGCGCACAGGCACTGTCGAAATACCGCATCAACCCAGGCAATGTGGGGAAGGGCGACAAGCGTGACAAGCAGTTTGGCCAAATGATTGAGGCCGCTGTGAAGTGGGACAAGGCGGTACGCATTGGTGTGAACTGGGGCAGTTTGGACCAGGAGTTGTTGGCGTCTCTGATGGATGACAACAGCAAGCGCACCGCCCCTTGGGATGCCAAGCAGGTGATGTATGAGGCTCTGATTCTCTCGGCCTTGGAGTCCGCCGAACGTGCCCAAGAGATCGGCCTGTCTGCAGCGCAAATCATTCTCTCTTGTAAGGTCAGCGGCGTGCAGGACCTGATTGCGGTCTACCGGGCTTTGGCACAGCGTTCACGCTATGCCTTGCACTTGGGGCTGACTGAGGCAGGCATGGGTACCAAAGGCACAGTGGCATCCACTGCCGCATTGGCTGTGCTTTTGCAAGACGGTATAGGCGACACCATCCGTGTTTCCCTGACACCAGCCCCTGGTGAAGCACGGACACAGGAAGTCGTCGTTGCCTCCGAAATCTTGCAGTCCTTGGGTTTGCGCAAGTTTGTACCCAGTGTGACCGCCTGTCCGGGGTGTGGGCGCACGACGAGCACAACCTTTCAGGAGCTCACCAAGCAGATTGATGACTTCCTGCGCGAAAAAATGCCGGTTTGGCGCTCAACCTATCCAGGTGTGGAAGGCCTCAAGGTCGCGGTGATGGGCTGTATCGTGAACGGTCCTGGTGAAAGTAAGCACGCAGATATCGGGATCAGTTTGCCCGGTACGGGAGAGGCCCCCGCCGCCCCGGTTTTTATTGATGGTGAAAAGCGCATGACGCTTCGCGGCGATGCGATTGCCGCTGAGTTCCAGACGGTGGTCGAAGACTACATTCGACAACGCTTTGCGCCGTCTTCCCACAACACTTGATTTGATTGCATATGGATGAGAAGGCAGTTCCGCGCAAGGCGGAAAAGTTGGTGGGCGTGAAGGGGATGAATGACATCCTGCCACCGGAGTCGGTGCGTTGGGAATGGTTCGAATCCATGGTGCGTACCTGCATGGCGCGTTATGCCTTCCGCAATATTCGCACACCGATTTTGGAGCACACGGCGCTGTTTGTGCGTGGTATCGGTGAGGTGACGGATATCGTGGAGAAGGAGATGTACTCCTTCGAAGACCGCTCCGACAAGCACGGGCAAGCAGAACATCTGAGCATGCGCCCTGAAGGAACCGCTGCCGTGGTGCGTGCAGTGGTGGAGAGCAATTTGCTCTATGACGGCGGCAAACGTTTGTTTTATATGGGGCCGATGTTTCGGCGCGAGAAGCCGCAACGTGGGCGTTACCGCCAGTTCCACCAAGTAGGTGTCGAAACCCTGGGTTTTGCCGGCCCGGATACCGATGCGGAAGTGATTTTGTTGGCCACTTCCTTGTGGAAAATGATTGGCCTGACGGATGTGCGCCTGGAGTTAAACAGTTTGGGACAACCCGCGGAGCGGGCACAACACCGCACGCAACTGATCGCCTATTTCGAAAAACACGTGGATCGGCTCGACGAAGACGCCAAGCGCAGATTACACAGCAACCCCTTGCGCATCCTCGATACCAAAAATCCGGCCATGCAGGACTTGGTCGCTGCCGCGCCACGTCTGTTGGACTTCCTTGGTGCCGAGTCTCTTGCGCACTTTGAGGGGCTCAAGGCGATCCTGGATCTCAACGGTATTGCTTACAGTATCAATCCGCGCCTGGTGCGTGGACTGGACTACTACAACCTGACCGTCTTTGAGTTTGTCACCGACCGCCTGGGCTCTCAAGGTACGGTGTGCGCTGGTGGCCGCTATGACGATCTGATTGTGCAGATCGGCGGCAAACCAACGCCCGCCGTGGGTTGGGCATTGGGTATCGAGCGCGTGCTCGAACTCTTGAAGGAGCAGGGTGTGCAAGTGCCCCTGCAGGTGCCACATGCCTATGCTGTGGTGCCCGATGCTTCTGCCATGCCTTATGTGCTACGCACATTGCAGCAACTGCGTGATGTGGGCGTGTGTGTGCAAATGCACGCCGCTGGCCCAGAGGGCATGGGTAGTTTCAAGTCACAGTTCAAGAAAGCGGATGCCAGCGGTGCTGCATTTGCCTTGGTGTTTGGCGCCGACGAGTTGGCGCTGGGGCAGGTCACGGTGAAGCATCTGCGTGATGGCGTGGGGGCTCAGACCACGCAGCCGCTGGCCGACGTCGCGCAATGGGCGCCCAACCTACAATTCAACGCTTAAACGGATACCTTTTATGGCCAATCACCTCGACCTCGAAGAACAAGAACAACTCGATCAACTCAAGCATTTCTGGAATCAGTATGGCAATCTGATTACGGGGTTGCTGATTGTGGTGTTGGGAGCATTTGCCGCTTGGAACGGCTATCAGTATTGGCAAAAACGGACCGCAGTCCAGGCCTCTGCCATGTTCGAAGAAGTTGACAAAGTGCTGCGCAGCGGCGATTTGGTGCTGGCCGAGCGTGTGTTTGGCGACATGAAAGAGCGTTTTGGATCGACGGTGTATGCCCAGCAAGCAGGGTTGTCACTCGCCAAGTTGGCTTACCAGGGTGGCAAGGCCGATCTGGCCAGAGGTACCTTGACGTGGGTAGGCACCAGCCCAGCAGATGCCGCCTATGCGGCGATCGCCAAGCTACGTCTTGCCGGGATTCATATCGAAGCCAAGGAGTTTGATCTTGCTTCCAAAGTGCTGGGCGAGAGCTATCCTGCCTCGTTCTCTGCTTTGGTGTCGGACAAGAAGGGCGATTTGCTGATGGCCCAGGGTAAGGGAGCGGAAGCGATTGTCGAGTACCGAAAAGCTTGGGCAGGTCTGGATGCCCGTGCAGAGTATCGCCGCTTGGTGTCTGTGAAACTGGGCGCCTTGGGGGCCTCTGAAACGGCGGCCAATTGACCATGGTGTTGACTTTGTTGCGCCAAATGTCTCGTGGAGCCTGCGTTGTCTCGCTCGCGTTAGCGATCGTTGCTTGCTCCGGTCCGAGTAAACCGGTTCCCAAAGATCTGGGTGCCAATATTGGGCTGATTGGAGTCAAGGCGGTATGGTCCACCCAGGTGGGACCCTTGGACGGCGCGGTGCAGGCGAATGTGGTGGGGACTCAGGTGCTGTTGGCTTCGGCCAGTGGAACGGTGACCGCATTGCAAGGTGAGACCGGCCGTGTGGCCTGGCAGTTGGGTGTTGGTGCACCCTTGGTTTCTGGTGTGGGTAGCGACGGTCAGACCGCAGCTGTGGTGTCTGAGTCTGGCGAGTTGCTTGCCTTGTCTTCTGGCAAGGTGCTGTGGCGGCAGCGGTTGGGGGCCGTAAGTCTCACAACGCCCTTGGTTGCCGGCGCGCGCATTTTTACCTTGTCGGCAGATCGAACGGTCACTGCGTTTGATGCCGCGAGCGGTCAACGCCTTTGGCAATTGCAGCGGTCTTCAGATCCTTTGGTCCTGGGACAGGCCGGTGTTCTGCTGGCTGTGGGAGACACCTTGGTGGTGGGCGTGGCGGGCCGTCTGTTGGGTCTGAACCCTTTGAACGGAGCTTCCCGGTGGGAAGTCCCTGTGGCAGTCAGCCGCGGAACGAATGAAGTGGAGCGCCTGGTTGACCTGGTGGCCGGCGTGAGCCGTATACAGAGCAATGTCTGTGTGCGCTCGTACCGGGCCGCCGTTGCCTGTGTGGACGCCAGCAAGGGCGCTGTGCTCTGGAATAAGGCCGCCGCCGGGACAACCGGTTTGGCCGGAGATGCCGAGTTTGTGTTCGGTACCGAAGCCGATAGCAAGCTGATGGCCTGGAGTCGCAGCTCAGGGGAGCGCCTCTGGGTGTCTGAGGCATTGCGCTGGCGCGACCTGGGTACCCCGCTTGCTGTGGGGCAGACCGTGGTGGTCGGTGACAGCTCGGGTCTGCTGCATTTCCTCTCGCGCACCGATGGCGCACCTATGGACCGAGCCAGTACGGACGGCTCTGCCATTGTGGGTGCCCCTGTGCTTGTTGGTAAGACATTGATTGCCGTTACGCAAAAGGGCGGCGTTTTTGCGTTCCGACCCGAATAAGTTTGAAGGGTCCTGAACCATGAAACCAGTTATTGCCTTGGTAGGCCGCCCCAATGTGGGCAAGTCCACGCTTTTTAATCGATTGACCAAGACGCGGGATGCGATTGTCGCGGACTATGCGGGCTTGACGCGGGACCGTCATTACGGCAACGGCAAGCAGGGCAAGCACGAATTTATCGTGATTGATACCGGCGGCTTTGAGCCCGACGCCAGCAGTGGTATCTACCGCGAAATGGCCAAACAGACACGCCAGGCAGTGGCCGAGGCGGACGTCGTGGTGTTCGTTGTGGATGCGCGTGGTGGTTTGTCGGCGCAAGACCATGACATTGGCAAATACCTCCGTAAATTGGGCAAACCCTGTCTGGTAATTGCCAATAAAGCCGAAGGCATGAAAGAGGGCGCACAACTGGTCGAGTTCTTTGAACTGGGCTTGGGTGAGGTGTTCCCTGTGTCGGCTGCGCATGGCCAAGGCATTCGCTCGTTGGTGGACATGGCGCTGGATCGTTTGGGTTGGACCCTGCCGGATGAGCCCGATACCGTCGAAGACCCGTCGATCATCAAACTGGCCGTCGCGGGCCGTCCGAATGTGGGCAAATCCACGTTGATCAATACCTGGCTGGGCGAAGAACGCCTGGTGGCTTTTGACATGCCTGGCACGACCCGGGATGCCATTTCTGTGCCTTTTGAGCGTGGTGGTCAGCGCTTTGAACTGATCGACACTGCCGGTCTGCGGCGCAAGGGCCAAGTGTTTGAGGCCATCGAGAAATTTTCCGTCGTCAAGACATTGCAGGCCATTGAGTCGGCCAGTGTGGTGCTGTTGCTCATCGATGCCACCCAGGGCGTCACCGACCAGGATGCCCATATCGCGGGCTACATCCTGGAGTCTGGGCGTGCCGTGGTCGTGGCCGTCAACAAATGGGATGCTGTGGATGACTACCAGCGTGAGCTGGTACGCCGATCGTTGGAAACCCGACTGGGCTTTCTCAAGTTTGCTGCCTTGCACATGATCTCGGCGCAGAAGCGCCAAGGTCTGGGGCCGGTCTGGGATTCGATTGCCCAGGCGCATCGCGCAGCCAATTGCAAAATGCCGACGCCCGTCCTGACCCGCTTGTTGTTGGAAGCGGTGCAGTTCCAGACCCCCAAGAAAAACGGTGCCTACCGTCCCAAGCTGCGCTACGCCCACCAGGGGGGCATGAATCCGCCCATCATCGTCATCCACGGCAACTCGCTGGAGCATGTGACCGAGGCCTACAAGCGCTTTCTGGAAGGGCGTTTCCGCAAGGAGTTCAACCTGATCGGTACCCCCTTGCGGATCGAAATGAAATCCTCCACCAACCCCTATGCCGACAAGGATGACCGCTAAGCACGTGGCAATGGGCCTGGGTCAGATCCGGGCTTACGCGGCTGTGGTATCGTCCAGCTTCATTCACTCTTGAACACGGAGAATATCGTGAGCAACAAAGGCCAACTTTTGCAAGACCCGTTCCTCAATGCTTTGCGCAGGGAACATGTGCCAGTGTCCATTTACTTGGTCAATGGCATCAAACTTCAGGGCCAGATTGAATCGTTTGACCAGTACGTGGTGCTCTTGCGCAACACCGTGACTCAGATGGTTTACAAACATGCCATTTCCACCATCGTCCCCGGACGTGCGGTGAACTTGGCCACGGCCCCCGAAGACAACGCCGCTGCGTGATGTGGTGGGGCTTGCGCCCCACCCACGCGCCTTTGGCCAGACGCCTTTCCCCATTTGACATCCAAAACGCCATCGATTGTTGCTCCCACCATTCTGGTCGGAGTCGACTTGGGTGTTCCCAACTTTGATGCCGAGCTTGAAGAGTTGGGCTTGTTGGCCCAAACGGCTGGTTTGACGCCGGTTGCCCGTATCACGTGCAAACGGCGTGCGCCCGATGCTGCCTTGTTTGTAGGGTCGGGCAAGGCCGATGAGATCAAGCTACTGGCACAGCAGCACGGTGCGACGGAAATTCTGTTTGACCAGAGTTTGAGCCCCGGTCAGCAACGCAATTTGGAGCGGCACCTGGAGTTGCCGGTCAATGACCGCACCTATCTGATTCTGGAAATTTTTGCCCAGCGTGCGCGCAGCCACGAGGGCAAGTTGCAGGTCGAGCTGGCACGTTTGCAATACCTTAGTACCCGCCTGGTTCGCCGTTGGTCGCACTTGGAACGCCAGACGGGTGGTGCTGGGGTGCGTGGTGGCCCGGGTGAAAAACAAATTGAGTTGGACCGTCGAATGATCGACGAGACCATCAAGCGCACCAAGGAGCGGCTCTCCAAGGTCAAGCGGCAACGTCAGACCCAACGCCGTCAGCGCGAGCGGCGCGATGCTTTCAATATTTCGCTGATTGGGTATACCAACGCGGGCAAGTCCACCTTGTTCAATGCACTGGTCAAGGCCCGTGCGTATGCAGCCGATCAGTTATTTGCCACCTTGGACACTACGACGCGCCAGCTCTACTTGGGTGACGCGCAGCGTACGGTGTCCTTGTCGGATACGGTGGGCTTCATCCGCGATTTGCCACATGGCCTCGTGGATGCCTTCCAGGCCACCCTGCAGGAGGCCATCGATGCCGACCTGTTGCTGCATGTGGTAGATGCATCCAATCCGAATTTCACCGAACAGATTGAGCAAGTGCAGGCGGTGTTGGCAGAAATTGGGGCCGATCAAATTCCACAGTTGTTGGTGTTCAACAAGGTGGATGCCTTGCCGCCTGAGTTGCAGCCGCTGCGCATGGAAGATACCTACGATTTGCATGGGGTGCAAACCCCCCGTGTGTTTGTGAGCGCCCGTGAAAACTTGGGCTTGCCGCTTTTGCGCCAACATTTGGCGCTTGTGGCCAGTCAGGCTCCCGGCGCAAACCCGGTTGATGAGTATTCCCCTGAGCCCCATGGGGCCGGTTCGTAATTGGGCACAATCCCGAGCTGTTGTACGCGAGACAAAACCATGAAACTATCCCTGCCGAATCCTCCCAAGGTCACGTGGCCCCAGTGGATGCGCAATATGTTCAACCTGAATGACTCCCGATGGGGCCGGGGAGACGATTCCTCTGCGCCCTCTGAGCGACCCGAAGGCGCTGCGCCAGAGAACGATCCTCCCAAGCCAGCGAACCCTCCCCACGCACAACCGGACCGCCGCGGTGCTGCGCAATCGGGCCCGCCCGACCTGGATGAGCTTTGGCGCGATTTCAGCCGCAAGTTGGGTGGCTTGTTTGGGGGCGGCTCCAGCCCCCGTGGTGGTAATGGCAATGGTTCCGGTGGCGGCTTTCAGCCCGACATGAAGAGCGCCGGCATCGGCGTGGGATTGATTCTGGGCGTCCTCGCCCTGATTTGGCTGGGCACGGGCTTCTTCATCGTGCAAGAAGGCCAACAAGCGGTGATCACCCAGTTTGGCAAATACAAGTCTACGGTCAATGCGGGTTTCAATTGGCGCCTGCCTTACCCTATCGAGAAGCACGAGCTGGTGTTTGTGAGCCAGATCCGCTCCGTCGACGTGGGCCGCGACACGGTGCTCAAGGCCACGGGCCTGAAAGAGTCCGCCATGTTGACGGAGGATGAAAACATCCTCGATATCAAGTTTGCCGTGCAATACCGCCTGAGCGATGCGCGTGCTTTCTTGTTTGAAAGCAAGAACCCCAACGACGCGGTGGTCCAAGCTGCCGAGACCGCCGTGCGCGAGGTGCTCGGCAAGATGAAAATGGATGCGGCCCTGTCGGAAGAGCGCGACCAGATTGCACCGCGCGTGCGAGTCCTCATGCAGACCATCCTGGACCGCTACAAGGTAGGTGTGGAAATCGTGGGAATCAACCTGCAGCAGGGCGGTGTACGTCCGCCCGAGCAAGTGCAATCTTCGTTTGATGACGTGCTCAAGGCCGGTCAAGAGCGTGAGCGCGCCAAGAACGAGGCCGAGGCCTACGCCAACGACGTGGTGCCGCGCGCTGTGGGTTCCGCTTCTCGCCTGAAGGAAGAGGCCGACGCCTACAAGGCGCGTGTGGTTGCGCAAGCCCAGGGTGATGCGCAACGTTTCCGATCGGTGTTTGCCGAGTACCAGAAGGCCCCCCAGGTTACTCGCGACCGCATGTACCTGGACACCATGCAGCAAATTTATGGCAACGTGACCAAGGTGCTGGTGGAGTCCCGACAGGGCAACAGCATGTTGTATTTGCCGCTGGACAAGATTCTTCAGATGAATGCAGCCCCTGCTGCAGACGCACCAGCGCCTTCCGCCGCCATCCCGCCGGCAGCACCTGCGGCCCCTCTCATGAACAACGATGCCCGCAGCCGTGACGCTGCCCGCTCGCGCGAGCGCGATTCCCGCTAGGACCCGACCATGAACCGCATTGGATTTATTCTCTCTTCACTGTTGGTGCTGCTGGCATTGGCCAGCTCCACCTTGTTTGTGGTGGACCAGCGCCAGTTTGGTGTGGTCTATGCCTTGGGTCAGATCAAGGAAGTGATCACCGAGCCTGGTTTGAACTTCAAACTGCCGCCACCATTTCAAAACGTTTCCTACATTGACAAGCGCCTGTTGACCCTCGACAGCACCGATGCCGAACCCATGCTGACGGCCGAGAAGCAGCGCGTGGTGATTGACTGGTATGTGCGTTGGCGCATCTCCGAGCCCAGCGAGTACATCCGCAACGTGGGATTGAACGAGAGTGCGGGTGCCCAGCAGTTAAACCGTGTCGTGCGAAATGCCTTCCAGGAAGAGATCAACAAACGTACCGTGAAGGAACTGCTCTCGCTCAAACGTGAGGCGCTGATGGCCGATGTGAAGGCCGAGGTGTTGGATAAGGTGCGCGGTGCCAAGCCTTGGGGTGTGGATGTGGTGGATGTGCGCATCACCCGTGTTGACTATGTGGAGGCGATCACCGAATCGGTCTACCGCCGCATGGAGGCCGAACGCAAACGCGTTGCCAACGAACTGCGCTCTACCGGCGGTGCTGAAGGCGAAAAAATCCGTGCCGATGCGGACCGTCAGCGTGAAATTACCATTGCCAATGCCTACCGTGATGCCCAGAAGATCAAAGGCGAGGGGGATGCCGAAGCTGCGCGTATTTACGCTGAAGCCTTTGGCAAGGACCCCCAGTTTGCCCAGTTCTACCGCAGCCTGGAAGCCTACAAATCCAGCTTTGCCAACAAGAGTGATGTGATGGTGCTGGACCCTTCGTCCTCGGAATTCTTCAAGGTGTTTCGCAACGGTGGCAGCGGTGCCGGTGCTGCCAAGAAGTAAACTTTGAGCGCCGATACCCTGTGGGTGGCGCTAGCCCTGGTGTTGGTGGTGGAAGGGCTTTTCCCCTTTCTCTCGCCCACCGGGTGGCGGCGCATGTTCACCCAGCTGCTGCAACTCCAAGATGGCCAGATCCGCTTTTTCGGTTTGGCCAGCATCTTGTTGGGCTTGTTGTCGATTTGGTGGCTGCTGCCCTGAAAACCGGGCCCCAAGCCCGGTAAAATCGCTGTTTTAACAGCCCCCTCCAATTCCATGTCTGCTTGGGTCCTGCCGGATCACATTGCCGATGTGCTGCCGTCTGAAGCGCGCCACATCGAAGAAATACGTCGAGACCTGCTGGACATGGCGCGCTGCTATGGCTACGAGTTGGTCATGCCGCCCTTGCTGGAACACCTGGAGTCTTTGCTCTCGGGTACCGGTGAGGCGCTCGATTTGCAAACCTTTAAATTGGTGGACCAGCTCTCGGGCCGCATGATGGGCCTGCGGGCCGACAGCACACCCCAGGTTGCTCGCATCGACGCCCATTTGCTCAACCGCCGTGGGGTGACCCGCCTGTGTTACTGCGGCCCTGTGCTGCACACGCGGCCCGCCGTCCCGCACGCCACGCGTGAGCCTTTGCAGTTCGGCGCCGAAATTTACGGCCACTCCGGGCTGGAGGCTGATCTCGAAATCCTGACCCTCGCGCTGGACGCCTTGAAGTCGGCCCAAGTCGGTGCAATCACCGTAGACTTGGCCGACGCCCGCATCGTGGACGCCTTGCTGGCTCCGTCGGGCCTGAGTGCGGCCCAGCAGGTGCTGGTGCATGCTGCACTGGCTGCCAAGGATCGCAGTGAACTGGCCCAGCTTGTACAAAACTGTCCCCCGGCTACCGCCCAAGGTTTGCTGGCATTGGTGGATTTGTATGGCGACGTCTCGGTGTTGGCGCTAGCCAAACAGGCTTTGCCGGATGTGCCTCAAATTCGGGAGGCGCTGGCGAACCTGGAATGGCTGGCTGGTCATCTGGATGGCGTGCACGTTTCCTTTGACCTGGCTGATTTGCGTGGCTATGCCTACTACACAGGCGCGCGCTTTTCGGTGTTTGCGGCTGGCGCCAGCGATGCGTTGGCGCGCGGTGGCCGTTACGACGAGGTGGGCTCGGTGTTTGGCCGCAAGCGTCCGGCCGTGGGTTTCAGCCTCGATGTGAAGGTACTGGCCACCGCCGCGGCGGTGCGCCCTCTGCGGGCGGCGGTGCGTGCGCCTTGGGGAGAGGTACCCGCCTTGCGCGCTGCCATTGCGCAGTTGCGCCAGCAGGGCGAAACCGTGGTGTGTGTGCTGCCAGGGCATGAGAGTGAAGTCGATGAGTTTCAGTGCGACCGCGAATTGGTGCAAGCCGCCGGTCAGTGGGTCGTAACAGCAATTTAAAGCAGAGCGAAATGAATACAACCAAAGGTCGAAATGTAGTGGTCGTGGGCACCCAGTGGGGCGACGAGGGCAAGGGCAAACTGGTCGATTGGCTCACCGAAAGCGCGCAGGGCGTGGTGCGCTTCCAGGGCGGCCACAACGCGGGCCACACCTTGGTCATCAATGGCGTCAAAACCGCCTTGCACCTGATTCCCAGCGGCATCATGCGCCCTGGTGTGAAGTGCTACATCGGCAACGGTGTGGTGCTGTCGGCTGCCAAGCTGTTCGAAGAAATCGAAGGCCTCGAAAAAGTCGGTGTGGAGCTGCGCTCGCGCCTGCGCATCAGCGAAGCGTGCCCCCTGATCCTGCCGTTCCACGCCGCGCTCGACGTCGCCCGCGAGGCCTTCCGCGAAAAAGGCGGCACCGCCAAGATCGGCACCACCGGCCGCGGCATTGGCCCGGCCTACGAAGACAAGATTGCCCGCCGCGCACTGCGTGTGCAGGACCTGAAATACCCTGAGCGTTTTGCCGCCAAGCTGCGTGAGCTGCTGGACCTGCACAACCACGTGCTGACCAGCTACCTGGGTTCTGCTGCGTTTGACTTCGGCCCCACACTGGCGCCCTACATGAAGGACGGCCAGGTCCAGTTCGAGGCCGTGTACGCCGAAGCCATGCGCCACGCCGAGCTGCTCAAGCCCATGATGGCTGACGTGTCGCGCGAGCTGAACGAAGCCAACCTGCATGGTGCCAACCTGCTGTTTGAAGGCGCACAAGGCACGCTGCTGGATGTGGACCATGGCACCTACCCCTATGTGACATCGAGCAACTGCGTGGCTGGCAATGCCGCCGCGGGTTCGGGCGTGGGCCCCGGTATGCTGCACTACATCCTGGGCATTACCAAGGCCTACTGCACCCGCGTCGGTGGCGGTCCATTCCCCACTGAATTGGATTGGGAAGTGGAAGGCACACCCGGCTACCACATGAGCACTGTGGGCGCCGAAAAGGGGGTGACCACCGGCCGCTCACGCCGCTGTGGCTGGTTTGACGCCGCGCTGCTCAAGCGCTCGGCCCAGGTCAATGGCCTGTCCGGCCTGTGCATCACCAAGCTCGACGTGCTCGACGGTCTGAAGGAATTGTTGCTGTGCACCGGCTACGAACTGGACGGTGAAGTGGTTGACATTCTGCCCATGGGCGCCGATGACATTTCGCGCTGCAAGCCCATCTACGAAACCATGGAAGGCTGGAGCGACAGCACCGTGGGCGTGACGCAATACGACAAGCTGCCCGTGGCTGCGCGCCTCTACCTGCAACGTATTGAGCAGGTTACCGGCGTGCCTATTCACATGGTTTCCACCAGCCCGGACCGTGACCACACCATCATGATGCGCCACCCCTACCTGGCCGAGTGATGCGCCGTTTTTAAGTCAAATAGCCCTCTAGCCCCCGTGAATATTGCGCAAGCAGCTATAAATTTAGGAGTATTCTGATGTTGACAGAAGACGGAAAACACCTCTACGTGAGCTACGACGAGTACCACAACCTGATCGAAAAACTGGCGATCAAGATCTTCCAATCGGGTTGGGAGTTCGACACCATCCTGTGTCTGGCACGCGGCGGCATGCGCCCCGGTGACATTCTGTCGCGCGTGTTTGACAAGCCGCTGGCCATCATGTCCACCAGCTCCTACCGTGCCGAAGCCGGCACGCAGCAGGGCAACCTGGATATTGCCCGTTTCATCACCACTCCCAAGGGCGAGATTGCCGGGCGCGTGCTGCTGGTGGACGACCTGGCGGATTCGGGCCACACGCTCCAGGCCGTGATCCACCAACTGAAAAACAATTACAAGCCGATCACCGAGCTGCGCAGCGCCGTCATCTGGACCAAGGCAGTTTCCGTTTTCACCCCTGACTACTCGGTCGAATTCCTGCCCACCAATCCCTGGATTCACCAGCCTTTTGAGGGCTATGACTCGCTGCGCCCGCAACAACTGATCCAGAAATGGTCGGTGTGAGGTCGCTTTGATGACGCATCCCATCACCGGCCTCATCCACCACCCCTACGTTCCGCCAGAAGGCTTTGAGGCACCGCAGCTCGGTGTTTTCAAGGCTTCGACCGTCTTTTTCCCCACCGTGGCCGCCATGCGCAGCCGCGAATGGAAGGACAAGACGGCGTACACCTACGGCCTGCACGGCACACCCACCAGCTATGCGCTGGAAGAGCGCCTGGCCACGCTGGAAGGTGGCAAACAATGCCTGTTGGTGCCCAGTGGCCTGGCGGCACTGGGTTTGGTGGCCTTGTCCCTGCTCAAGAGTGGCGACGAAGTGCTGCTGCCCGACAACGTGTACGGCCCCAACAAGTCCCTGGTCGAAGGCGAGCTCATGGGCTGGGGCATTACCCACCAGTACTACAACCCCATGGACCCCGAGGACCTGGAGGCGCAAATCTCCAGCCGCACCAAGCTGGTCTGGCTCGAAGCCGCGGGTTCGGTCTCGCTGGAATTCCCCAACCTGGTGGAAATGGTGCGCATCTGCCAGCGCCGCAAGGTGCTCACCGCACTGGACAACACCTGGGGCGCAGGCCTGGCCTTTGGCCCGTTTGACCTGGTGCCCGGCGCCAGCCCGGCGGTGGGTGTGGATGTGTCGGCCCATGCGCTGACCAAATACCCCAGCGGTGGTGGTGATGTGCTCATGGGCAGCGTCATCACGCGCGACGCGGGCCTGCACCTCAAGCTCAAGCTCACCCACATGCGCTTTGGCATTGGCGTGGGCATGAACGATGTAGAGCTGGTGCTGCGCTCCCTGCCCAGCATCGCTCTGCGCTACCGGGCCCATGATGCGGCCACGCGCACCTTGGCGGCTTGGGCGCAGACCCAGCCCGAGTTTGTGCAGGTGCTGCACCCGGCGCTGGAAGAATCGCCAGGACATGCGCACTGGAAAGCCCTGTGTGGTGGTGCCGAAGGCACGGCCGCCGGTCTGTTCAGCGTGATTTTGGACAAGCGCTTCACCCAGGCGCAGACCGATGCCTTCTGTGACGCGCTCAGGCTCTTCCGGCTGGGCTATAGCTGGGGCGGCCCCGTCAGCCTGGTGGTGCCCTACGAGCTGGAAACCATGCGCTCCGGCTGGCCCGCACATTTGCTGCCTGGCACATTGGTGCGTTTCTCCATTGGGCTGGAGGATGTGGCCGACCTGCAGGCCGACATTGCGCAAGCGCTGAACGCGCTGCGCTGAGCCAACCAGACGCAGATGCCGGGTGTTGGCCTGGCATCTGCGTGTTTTCCTCAGTAGGCAAGGGGAGGCAGCCACTTTAAGCTGTGGCCATGCAGTCCTCAAACCCGCAAGAGTCCCCGGAGCAAGCCCTCCCAGTGATGGCCGAGCCCTACGTGCCCCCGCCTTCGGAAGCACCGCGCAAAACCATTGTTCCCCTTGGATGGGGGCAGCCCATTGTTTGGCTGCGCAAAGGTGCGGCCGACATGCTGGCCCATCCCGGCATTGCTGCCTTTTACGGGCTCGCGTTTTGCCTTATGGCGGTGGTGCTGGCCGCGGTGTTCCGTTCCAAACCCGAATACACCATGTCGATTGCCTCCGGCTGTCTGCTGGTGGGGCCGTTTTTGGCCATGGGTCTGTATGAAGTGAGCCGTCGGCGGGAGCTGGGCATTGCGCCCGAACTAGGGGCGTCGGTCACCTGCTGGGACCGCCACCTTGGCAGCATGGGCTTGCTGGTTTTGGTGCTGGTGGTGCTGGAGTTGTTGTGGGGCAGGGCGTCACTGGTGGTGTTTGCGGTGTTCTTCAACACCGGCATGCCATCGACCACCGGGGTGCTGCAAGCGGTGTTCAACCCGCAGAACTGGGAGTTTGTGGCCGCCTATGCCGCGGTGGGCGGCGCGTTTGCCATGCTGGTGTTTTCTACCGCCGTGGTGTCCATTCCCATGATTCTGGACCGCGACACCGACGCCATTTCTGCCGCCATCACCAGCCTGGAGGTGGTGTTTCACAACACCGGGGTGATGGTGCTGTGGGGCCTGCTGCTGACCGCGCTGGTGGTGCTTGGCATGCTGCTGCCCTGGAGTCTGGGCCTGTTGGTGGTGGGGCCCTGGCTGGGGCACGCCAGCTGGCACGCCTACCGTGGCGCCGTGCAGTGGCCCGGAGATGTTACAGTGGCCCCCATACATTGAAAGCACATCTTGGCAACACCCAATTACGGTTACGAAAAGCGTCAGAAAGAACTGGCCAAGCGAAAGAAAAAAGAAGAAAAGCTCAAGAGCAAGGCCGAGCGCAAACTGACGGGTGACGCTCCCGAAAATGACGAGACAGATGCAGAACCCGGCACGCCCGCAGAAGGCGACGCCGCAGGTGAAGCCTCCTGAGCCGCGTGCATTGAGCGGCTACGGCCTTTAGCGCCGCTCCACCCAACCTCCTGATTTGTTAGGGCGCCAAGAGCGCCCGCGCCAGCTCGCGCATCGCGTCTACCGATCGATCGCTGGCGGTGATGCCGCGTGCCGTGCCGAATTGACGGAAGTTGTTCTGCATGGACTTGAGGTAACTCGGGTCGTAGTGCTGCGTCAGCAGGTCTTGCACCACGGGGCGGAAGTCGCCAGCCGCCACCAGGTCTTTCCAGCCCTGTACCACCACCTTGCCACGAAACTCGGCCATCACATCCAGCCGGTGGCAGAAGTAGGCCGTGTCCTGCACCAGATGGTTGTAGTCCTCCAGCAGCAGGGCGATGCGCTCTTCCGTGGGCAGGCTCAGCTGTAGGCAGGGACTCGCGTGCATGCGTTCCACCAGGGCCGTAGGCAGTGTCAGGTTGCCAATCTTTTTGCTTTCACTCTCCACGTACACGGGGCGTGCGGTGTCGAATGTGCGCAGTGTTTCCCACACCAGGGTGTCAAAACGCTTTTGGGTCGGCTGGGGCAGGCCTGGCACCGCACCCAAGAGCGAGCTGCGGTGGTTGGCCAGGCCTTCCAGGTCCAGCACCTGCGCGCCTTCGGCAGCCAGGGCATGCAGCAGCCGTGTTTTGCCACAGCCTGTGGTGCCGCACACCACCTCAAACTGCAGGCGTTGGACCTGTAGCACGGTGTCTTCCAGCATGGCGGCGCGAAAGGCTTTGTAGCCGCCTTGCACCAATGTGACCTTGAAGCCAATCTGGTCCAGCACCAGGCTGAGCGAGCCGCTGCGCTGGCCGCCGCGCCAGCAATACGCCAACGGGGCCCAGTGTTTGGGTTTGTCCATCGCGTGGGCCTCAATGTTGCTGGCAATGTTGCGCGCCGCCAGCACGCCCCCCAGCTTGCGCGCCTCAAATGGGCTGACCTGCTTGTACATGGTGCCCACGGTCACGCGCTCCTCATCGTGCAGCGTGGGCCAGTTCTGTGCGCCAGGCAGGTGGTCCAGCGCGAATTCACCCTCGCTGCGTGCGTCAATCACCGCATCAAACTGGTCCAGTTGGGCCAGGGCCTGGGCAGCGGCCATCAGTTTCAAACTCATAGGGGCTTAGCGTAGTAGCGCGCGCACGGCGGGCCACATGGTGTTGAGGATGGTGGGGTGGGCCGCTTCATTGGGGTGAATCCGGTCGGCTTGGAACCACTTGGCTGCATTGGGCCCATCGGCAACCCCTTTGAGCAAAAACGGGACCAGTGCCGCCTTGTGGGCCCTGGCCACAGAGGCAAAGGTGTCGCTGAAGCGCTTGGTGTAGTCCTGCCCGTAGTTGGGCGGCACCTGCATGCCTGCCAGCAGCACCTTGGCGCCAGTGGCCTGTGCGGCCTGGGTCATGGCTTGCAGGTTGTCCTGGGTCATGGCCAAGGGCAGTCCGCGCAGGGCGTCGTTGCCACCCAGCTCAATCACCACCACCGTGGGCTTGTGCTGGGCCAGCAGCGCGGGCAGGCGGGAGCGGCCGCCCGAGGTGGTGTCGCCACTGATGCTGGCATTCACCACCCTGGTTTGCGGGCTCTCTTTGGCCAGACGCTGCTCCATCAGCGCCACCCAGCCGGTGCCGCGTTTGAGGCCGTATTCGGCACTCAGCGAGTCGCCCACTACCAATAGGGTGTGTGGCTTGGCTTGCGCCAGAGAAGCCCCTGCAAATCCCGCCAAAATAAGCAGCGCGATACAGTGTCGTCGAACTACAGAGAGCCCCATGTCTGATTCCATCATTTCGGTTGACCATGTTTTCAAGGCGGTGACTGATTCCACCGGCACGCTGGAGATCCTGCGCGACATCGATTTTGCACTCAAAGCCCGCGAGACCGCGGCCATCGTCGGAGCATCCGGGTCGGGCAAGAGCACATTGCTCTCCATCATCGCCGGGCTGGACACGCCCACCAGTGGCACCGTGCGCCTGGGCGGGCACGACATATTTGCCATCGACGAAGACGCCCGCGCCGCACTGCGCGCCAAGCAGGTGGGTTTTGTGTTCCAGAGTTTTCAGCTGTTGGGCAACCTCACGGCGCTGGAAAACGTGATGTTGCCGCTGGAGCTGGATGGCCGCAAAGACGCCCGCAGTGCCGCCACCGAAATGCTGGCCCGCGTGGGCTTGTCGCAGCGGCTCAATTCGTACCCCAAGGTGCTCAGTGGTGGCGAGCAGCAGCGCGTGGCGCTGGCGCGTGCCTTTGTGGTCAAACCTGCCGTGCTGCTGGCCGACGAGCCCACCGGCAGCCTGGACTTCGCCACCGGCGAAAAAATCATGGAGCTGATGTTTGACCTGAACCGTGAACAGGGCACGACCCTGGTGCTGGTCACCCACGACCGCGGCATTGCCGCCCGCTGCGACCGCCGCATCACCATCGAGGCGGGCAGGGTGGTGGCAGAGCCGGTGGCTGAAATTTAAGCCATTTCGGCCTCTAGCCCCCGTGGATATTGCGCGAGCAGCTCCTGAAAAAGTAGCAAACATGGTGCTTTTGTGACCTGGGATAGCGTGCGCAAGTACTTGCAAACCGCCTTTCGCTGGCAGCGTGGCCGCCAAGGCACGGGTTACGACAAGATGCTGCTGCTCACCGCACGCTGGCCGCTGC
Source organism: Curvibacter sp. GWA2_63_95 (assembly GCA_001795455.1). Taxonomy (GTDB): domain Bacteria; phylum Pseudomonadota; class Gammaproteobacteria; order Burkholderiales; family Burkholderiaceae_C; genus Allorhodoferax. Next base: position 176,735 of record MGPB01000021.1, read on the forward strand.
CCTTTGACAGTTACTTGATCCGTTACCCCGAGGGCTCGGAGATTCCGCCGCACACCGACCCGGTGCAGGCCGGGCGCCACTACCGGCTCAACATCGTGCTCAAGTCGTCCCCAGCGGGGGGCGAGTTTGTCTGTGCCACGCCCATCTATGCCAGCCGCCGCATCAAGCTGTTTCGCCCTGACGCTTGCGAGCACAGCGTGACCCGGGTGGTGGGTGGCAGCCGTTATGTGCTGTCGCTGGGCTGGGTGCGCAAGGCGTTGGCCCGATAATCGGGGCATGTCATCCCCCAAAGTGCTATTCGGCTTTCACGCCGTGGGCGTGCGCCTGAAGACCGCCCCCAAATCCATCATCGAGATCTTCTACGAGCCCACGCGCCGTGATGCGCGCATGCGCCAGTTTCTGGAGAAGGTCGCAGAAGCGGGCATTCGCGTGGTCGAAGCCGACGGCATGCGCCTGGCCAAGATTGCCGGCAGCCACGGCCACCAAGGCGTGGCTGCCCGCGTGCAAGAGATCAAACAAGTCCATTCGCTGGACGAGCTGCTGGAAAACCTGGAAGCCGCCAACGCCGAGCTGCCGGTGGCGGAACGCACCAACCCGCTGATCCTGGTGCTGGACGGTGTGACCGACCCGCACAACCTGGGCGCCTGCCTGCGTGTGGCCGATGGCGCGGGCGCCCACTGTGTCATCGCCCCCAAAGACCACGCCGCCGGCATCAACGCCACCGTGGCCAAGGTGGCCAGCGGCGCGGCCGAGACCGTGCCCTACTTCATGGTGACCAACCTGGCGCGCACGCTCAACGAGTTGAAAGAGCGCAACATCTGGATCATCGGCACCAGCGACCAAGCCACCAGCAACCTCTACCAGGCCGACCTGAAGGGTCCCGTAGCCCTGGTACTGGGCGCCGAGGGCGACGGCATGCGCCAGCTCACTGCCAAGACCTGCGACCAGCTCGTCAGCATCCCCATGCAGGGTGCGGTGGAAAGCCTGAACGTGTCCGTGGCCAGCGGCGTCTGCCTGTACGAGGCATTGCGCCAGCGCACGGCCGTCGCCAAATAACTTGAAGCCCAGGGAGTGCCCATGATTGCTATTAAATCAGGAGCTGTTCGCGCAGGATTGGTGGGCTTGGTGGCCACTTTCGTCTTGATGGGCTGCACCCAGGAGCAGCAAAACAAGATCAGCCGCGACATCCAGAACTGGACCGGCACCGACGGCGTGCTGGAGTTTTATGCCGGCGACAAGCTAGTGCGCCGCTTCCTCAAGATCGACAAACTCAGCACCGCCATGGGCACCGACGACGGCAAGCCCCGCAACTACCGATTTGGCTACGGCGTGCTGGACGAAAACCTGAACATGCAGGCCGACTCCGGCGAGAAGAAGGTCTACTTCGAGATCAGCGACTTCGGCTCCAACTACCTGTTCTTCGAGAACCCACGCTAAACGCCACCGCCATGCCCGCATCCACCGCGCCCCTGAAGCTGGCCGCCGTGGCCTGCGTACTCTTGTTCATAGGGCTGGGCGTGTACCTGGCACCGCTGCAACCCAGCGTGGTGGCGCTGCAGCTCACCTTCACCCCCGACGCCTTTGCCCAGGTGCTGCAAGCCTGGGGCCCCGAAGGCGTGCAGCGCTTTCGCAACCACTTGGTCGTGGACGGGCTCCTGATGCTGAGTTACGGCGCAGCAGGTTATTTGGCCGTGGTACGCACCCATTTTTTTGAACCCCTGGCGAATAGGCTACCCCTGCGCTGGGTAGCTTTGCTGTTGCCAGTGGCGGCGCTGTGTGATGCGGGGGAGAACCTGCTGCACTGGGAGCTGACGGGTAGCGACGCGTTGGCTGCGCCTGCGGCCGCCGCTTGGTGCTTGGCAGCGGGGCTTTGCGCGGCGTTCAAATGGGTGGGTATTGGGGTGTTTGCATTGGCCGCATTGATCGCGCGTTTGCAGCGCTAGTTGGACTTTGGGTGAGCCAATCTCCATTGGCTGATTGCGACCCAAAGCGGTCCTCGGTAATCTCAGTTTGATTGCTCAGTAGCAGACATTCAGGAATGGAACGCCAGGCAGGTACGATGGACAGCCGATATGCGGCGAAAGCGGACCTCAGCAGAATCACCTGAATGGGGGATAGGCAAGTCCTGTTTCGACCATCAAAATAGCAATATGTCACGTCCATTTCTCAGCCGTTCAGCCATCGTTGATGTCATCAAGAGCCAAGAACGCACAAACGCTATTCAAAAACGCGAAGGCCTAACAGCTCACCCTGTCAGGTTTACTGTTTGTGGCTGCCCAGACCCCAACTGTGGAGGCTGGCATACCGTCAAGACTGACACAACGATTCCATCAGCAGAGGAATGCGTAACGATCATCAAAAAAGACAATGCAATTCGCAAGCGCGGAAAAATCAAAGCGGAGTAACGAGTGCTTTGGAGTCGTGCGAACGACCTCTTTCAGTCTGTAGATGCCTCGGCTTCGCCGCGGAAGCGGACTGTCAATGAAGACACCGCGCTCTGGGTTGTTGCAGGGTTCCGCAATTCTGTTATCACCATCAAATTGCATCCCACGTAAAAATGCGTAATGAAATCAAAGAGTTCCTGAGCTGGCGTTAACGGTGTTCATAAGCAAGCCGCCTTGTTCATAAGCAGGGTTGCAGGGTTTGGCCTCATTTTCATCGATGGTCACGCGGCATCGGGTCTGACTAATCGGATATAAATCAAGCACTTAAAGAATCCACGGGAGGGAATCATGGGTGTATGTGGCTCTGTTCATAAGACCTGTTTGATGTCTACAACACGTTAAACCGCTTTAACCCAATCATGCGTAATCCAAGCTCCCTGCTGCTGGTCATAGTGGCCTTCGGTATCGCTGGCGCCTTTTGGGCGGGGCATTTCATCGCGCGGCATGACGCTGAGAAGATCACGCTAGGAGCAATTCAAGCAGTTTCAGTTCAGGACGCCGCGGCATCATTCATGGTTACCTCTGGGGCGCGCGCAGCGTTGCAAGAAGGGAAGCTCGTGCAAGCTGATATGGTCCTGCGCAACTATGGCGCTTTGAAAGCCTCTACGCTTATCGAGTGTAGAAAGTCGGCGGAATGCGTAAGTGAGGCTGGTGCCCTAATGCCTACTGAAAACGCCCTAAATGAGGCACTTGCTGCAGCTAGATGGCCCGAGGGAAAGCGCCAATGATCCGTGATACGCCGCTTAACATGTCGGCCCACTCGGACACACAGCAGCACTTTTCCGCTGCGCGGCGCATGCTGTGAGTCGGTGGCCTCCAACGTTGGGTGTCATGAGCACAATCGGCACGCTGGTGAGAGCATTGCGCCAAAGATTTCGCGAGATCGGGGAAAACCTATCAGACGATTCACAGCAAAGACTTCCGGACGCGCCAGCCTCACCTGAATGGCTGGAGAAGGTCAGGCTCAGTCGTGCGTCAGAAGAGTTTGTCATGGGTGTTGCGAACAAGATGTCGCCAGAAGTCCAGGCTCACCTCAAAAGTCTGACTCAACGCGACGTATATCCTTTGTCACTTTTCGCACTCATCAAGCTCGTGAAGACAAGTTACGAAAGCGCAACGCGCTGTTTGTTGCATGACATGATCACGAAAGATGAGTACGACACCATACAAAGACTCTCGCCACGTATCCTAAGCGAGCTATCAGCGTTATCTGCCGATGAAAGCGCTGTTCATTCTGGCGGGGAACTATTGGCTAAGCCAAGCAAACCCGGAATAAGCGAATGACGCCTAGCTGGACGCTTCAATACCGCGTTGAAAGCACTTGAGGCATAGAAATGATCTTCGGGTGCGTTGATGAAATTGCAGTTGAATTTGCCGCCGATGAAATTGGATATTCGAATTTCTTGTTGGGGCGTTGTTGCCTGGCTGTCAACGGGAAGAAGTATTTTCAGACCTTCACCAAACACACAATCTGGACTTCTCCCGCTTCGGTAGACATATTTCAGCCGCCAGATACCGGACATTCGTGACTGTCGGCAACTGGCCCCAAGCTGCCGTCGGTCGAAAGAGAAAATCCATAGAACGGAAAAGTGGCCGCTCAACGCCCGCGTTAGGCGAAATAACCAATCTCCGAGTCAGCGCGCACGTCGGTAGTGCATGGCGACCGCGCCGCAGCGCAGCGGCTTCGCCGTAATCAGCTCGAGCTTCCGGGTGCTGGGCAGCCCGCTCTCATACAGGGTAGGGCCGTGGCCGGCAATCCTGGGGTGGACGAGGAGCTGGTACTCGTCGATCAAATCCAGCCTCTCCAGCTCGGTCGCAAGCTTGCCACTGCCGAGGAGCACGCCGCCAGGGGTCGCGTCTTTGAGTTTTTCTATGCTCCCGCGCAGGTCACCGGCGATGTGGTGGCTGTTGTTCCAGGGGAAGTCCCTTCGCGTCGAGGACACCACGTATTTTGGTTTGGCCTCCAGCTTGACCGCCCATTCGCGCATGGCTAATGGTGCGTCCGTATCACAGCGGGCGACAGCGGGCCAGTAGCTCTCCATCATCTCGTAAGTGATGCGCCCCCACAGCATCGCCCCGCTCTCGTCCATGAGCTGGGTAAAAAAAGCATGTGTCTCGTCGTCGGCAATGCCTTCCTGGTGGTCGATGCAGCCATCCAGGGTGACGTTGATACTGAAGGTCAAGAGTCCCATGGTGTCCTCCGTTCAAGAGGCGCGATTTTTAATGATCTTTCGCGCCGTCGCCAAAAACTGTCTGGCGCCCGCCTAAATCCATCCCATCCATCCCGCAATCGCCCCCGCGCCCAGCAGCCATAGCAAATGAATGCGGGTCTTCCAGACCAGCAGGGTGCTCACCGCGGTCACGGCCCACAGGGCCAGGTGGTGGGTGTCCGCTTTGTGGTTGGCGGCCAGGATCCAGCCGGTGGCGACCAGCAGGGCGATCACCAGCGGGGCCATGCCTTGTTTGAAGGCGCGCACGGCGCGCAGCTCGCGGTTGCGGTGGCCCCAGCGTGATGCGGTGAAGGTGAGGATGCTGCTGGGCAGCATGATGCCCAGCATGGACAAAAACACGCCCAACATGGCCAGCGCCAGGCCATACCAACCCGCGCCCAGGCCACCTGCAGCGTTGAGGCCTATGGTCCAGCCCAGCAAGGGCACAAACAAAATGTTGGGGCCGGGTGCGGCCTGCGCCAGTGCAATGCTGTTGCTGAACTGTTCGGCGTCCAGCCAGCCTTGCTCCACCACCAAAAAGCGCTGCATGTCAGGCGCAGTGGTGATGGCGCCGCCCACTGCCAGCAGCGACAGCGACGCAAAGTGCATGAACAGTTCCAGCCACTGGGCCGCAGTCAGGGTGATGCTCATGACGCCTCCTTTTTGGCCGCCAGGCGGCCCAGGCACACATAGGCCCAGGCACAGCCCATCCCGCCTATGCCCAGCAGCACCCAGAGCAAGGGCACGCGCAGCAGGGCCACGGTGCCAAAGGTGGACGCCATCAGCGCCAGGCAGGCGCCCAAGCCCATCACATTGCTTTTAAGCGCCGGTACCAGGCGCAGGCCGGCCGCGATGATGAGGCCGGCCGCCACGGCGCCCATGCCGCGCAGCGCGCCCTGGGCTTGCGGGTTGTCTGCCACACCGGCAAACGCCGCCGCCAACAGCAGCACGAGGATGAGCGGGAAGCTCAGCATGCCGGCCACACCGGCCAGCGCACCGCGCCAGCCAAAGTAGCGGTCACCCAGCATGAGCGAGAGGTTGACCACATTGGGGCCGGGCAGGATTTGGGCCACGGCCCAGTCTTCGACAAACTCTTCGGCGGTGAGCCACTGTTTGCGCTCCACCAGCTCCCGCTGGGCCACAGCCAGTACGCCGCCAAAGCCCTGCAGGGCCAGCAGCGAAAACGAGAAAAACAGGTCGGTCTTGGAGCGGGGCGCCGGGCGCGGGGCAGGGGGAATGGCGGGTGGGGTGCTGGGAGACATGCAGGCGGTTTAGGTGGGTTGCCCCACCACAGTGAACTGGGCGCTATTGTCGCGCAGCCACTGTTCCGACCGTGCGCCGTCTTGCTGGCGCGGATGAAAATCTTCGCGCAGGTAGGCGCGCCACTGCGCCCGGTTGCTGGAGATAAAGCCGTCTTTGCCAAACAAGAAGTGGCCCGCACTGCGCCAGGTGCTCCAGCGGAACAGTGCCTTGTCGTGCCAAAGGTTGCGGATGGTCTGGCGCGTCACGTCGCTGAAGAACGTGAAGGTGATGTAGCGGAACAGGCGCAAGCGCCATTCGTGGTTGCCGCCAATGGCCTGGTACACGTCAAACGCGGTGCTGCGGTGCTCGCTCTCTTCGGCGCTGTGCCAAAGCCACAGGGTTTGGAGTCGCTCTTCGCTGCCCTCCAGCGCCTCGGGGTGGGCCAGCATCCAGTCGGCAAAGATGGCGGTGAGGTGTTCGGTGGCGGCGGTGGCACCCACGTGTACACGCACATCCATGTGGGCGCTGGCCTGCATGCGTTTGGCGGCGCGGCGCTCCAGCGCGTTGGTAAAGCCCTGCGTTTCCAGGTGGCCGTTGAACAGGCTGTGGATGCGACGGTGGGTGGCCTCTTGGCCCACAAAACCCTGCACCTCGGCGGCAAAGCGTGCCCGCTGGTCCTCGGGCAGGGACTTGAGCCCGGCGCGCACCGAATCCATAAAGTACTGCTCGCCCAGCGGGAAACTCATGGACAGCGCGTTGAAGAAGGCGGAGCGGAACGCGTCGCCGCCGTTCCAGCGCACCGCAAAGGGCGTGTTCAGGTCGATCAGCAGCTTGCGCACGACAAGGTCGGTCATGGGGTGGCTCCATCCAGGGTGGGTGGCAGGTCGGCCAGCTCGCGCCGCACCCAGGCGTTCACGTCCGGGTCCAGGCACATCTGCAAATGGCCGATACCGGGGAACACCGTGGGCGTGATGCCGGGCAGTGTCTGCGGCCGCTGCGGGTACACGATGTTGTCTTGCGGGGTAATGGCCACCCGCAGCAGGTTGCGCAAGGCATCGTCTTCCCCCGCGGCCAGCGTGGCCAGCCAAGGGCTGCCCCACCGCATTTGCAGGCCATTGGGCGTGCGGCTGCCCTTGGCCAGCTGGGTGCCCGCATGCGGGGTGCCCAGTGTGAGCACCCGGGCCACGCGGGCGGTGCCATGCTTGCGCATCCAGGCGCGAATGGCCAGGCCGCCCATGCTGTGGCCGACCAGTGCCACCTGGGTTTGCCCGCTGTTGAGCAGTGCGCTGGTTACGGCGGATTCGAGGATGGGTGCGTAGTCGTCAATGGAGGCAAACACCGGCTCCAGGTCCACCGCAAATACGGCATGGCCTTGGGCGCGCAGCTGGGTTGCCGTGGTATCCCAAATGCGGTGGTTGCACAGGTAGCCATGCACCAGCACCACCGGCACGCGCGGCGTGTTGCTGGTGGCCGCCTGGTAGCGTGGTGCGCGGCGCTCCCAGGGCTGGCGCAGCAAAAACACCACCACGCCGGCCACCATTTCGCCGCCCAATGCGCGCCACCAGTCGTGCCAGGGCTCGGGGGCGCGGGTGATCAGGGCGGTCAGCACATCGGCCAGCAACATGGTGACCACGGGCACCAGCAACGCCAGCGCCAAGGCACCCAGCACCGAGCCCCACAGCCAGTACCCCAGCGCTGCACCGGCCAGGGTTTGGACCAGCAAAAGACGGCGCAGCAGTTGGGCAAGCATGGGGTAGGGGCCTTAGTACTGGGGTTGATGGCGGCGGATGGCCGCCTTGACATCATCGCTCACAGCAAAACCCGGGCCAAACTGAGACGCCAATGCGGCCGCGCGAGCCTCAAAGGCCTCAATGCCCATGCCGTAGATGAACTGCAGGGCACCGCCGGTCCAGGCCGGAAAGCCAATACCGAAGATGGAGCCGATGTTGGCGTCGTGCACGCTGGTGAGCACACCCTCGGCCAGGCAGCGCGCGGTTTCCACGGCTTGGCGGTACAGCAGGCGATCTTTCAGGTCGGTGATGGTCCAGGGCGTGTCGGCCTTCTCAAACAGCGGTTTGAGCTGGGGCCAGAGGAATTTCTTGGCGCCTTTCTCCGTGGGGTATTCGTAGAAGCCCGCACCGCCGGCGCGGCCGGGGCGCTCGTGTTGTCGCACCATCTGCTCCACCACCCGTTCACCCGGCGTGGCCACATACGTCTTGCCTTCGGCCTCCAAGTCTTTTTTGGTCTGGTCCATCACGTGCAGGCTCAGCGTGAGGGCGGTTTCGTCCAGCACGGCCAGCGGGCCCACGGGCATGCCGCACTGGATGCCGGCGTTCTCAATGGCCGCAGCGGGAATGCCTTCGCCCAGCATGGCGGCCCCCTCCATCACAAAAGTGCCAAACACGCGGCTGGTGAAGAAGCCGCGCGAGTCGTTCACCACGATGGGGAACTTGCCCAGGGCCTGCACATAGTCGTATGCGCGCGCCACGGTCTCGTCGTCGGTTGCTTTGCCCTTGATGATTTCCACCAGCTTCATCTTGTCCACGGGGCTGAAGAAGTGGATGCCGATAAATTTCTTGGCATCGCGGCTGGCCGTTGCTAAGCCGGTGATGGGCAGGGTGGACGTGTTGGAGGCGAAGAAGCCGCCGGGTGCGAGCAGCGGTTCGGCTTCTTGCGTGACCTTGGCCTTGAGTTCGCGGTTTTCAAACACGGCTTCGATGATCAGGTCGCAGCCTTGCAGGTCGGCCACGCTGCCGGTGGGGTGGATCAGGTCGAGCATGGCTTGCTGTGCCTCGGGCTTCATGCGGCCCTTGTCCACACGGCCTTGCGTGATTTTGGCGCTGTAGCCCTTGCCCTGGTCGGCCTTCTCCTGGCTCACGTCCTTCAGTACGGTGGCAATGCCCTTGCTGGCTTGGCTGTAGGCAATGCCGGCACCCATCATGCCGGCGCCCAGCAGGCCTATCTTGGCCGGCTTGTAGCGTGGCACGCCGGTCGGGCGGCTCTGGCCGCTCTTGATGGCGTTGAGGTTGAAAAAGAAGGTGTTGATCATGGCCTTGGCCTGCGGGCCGGACATGAGCTTGGCCAGGTAGCGGCTCTCGATGCGCAGCGCAGTCTCCAGGTCCACCTGCAGGCCTTCGACCATGCAGGCGATGATGGCCTCGGGCGCGGGGTAGAGGCCGCGCGTCTGCTTCTTGATGACGGCGGGCGCCACGGGCAGCATGCCCGCCACGGCAGGCGAGGAGGGCAGGCCACCCGGCACCTTGTAGCCCTTGGCCTCCCAAGGGTGCTGGGCCGTGGGGTTGGCGGAAATCCAGGCCAGGGCCTTGGCTTTCATGGTGGCGGCGGCATCGGGTCCGGGCGCTACCAGCTCGTGCACCAGGCCCAGGCCTTTGGCCTCGGTGGGGTTGAAGGTTTTGCCTTCCACCAAATAGGGCTGCGCACCCATCAGGCCCAGGTGGCGTGTCATTTTGGTCACGCCGCTGGCGCCGGGCAGCAGGCCCAGGGTCACTTCGGGCAGGCCGAACTGGGTTTTCTTGTCGTCAACGGCAATGCGGTAGTGGCCCACCAGCGCCACCTCCCAGCCACCGCCCAGTGCTGTGCCATTGAGCAGGCTGACCACAGGCTTGCCCAGGGTCTCGATGGTGCGGAAGTTCTTTTTGACGCGCTCGATCTCTTCAAAGATGCGCGGCGCGTCAGCCGGCGTCAGGCGCATGGCGGCCTTGAGGTCGGCGCCAGCGAAGAAGGTGGTCTTGGCCGACGCCAGCAGGATGCCGGAGATGGCGTCCTTGTCCTGCAGCACGCGCGCGGCCACGGCGTCCATGTCTTCCTGCCACTGCAGGCACATGGTGTTGACGGGGGAGTCCGGCTCGTCGAAGGTGATGGTGGCAATGCCTTTGCCGTCGATGGTTTCCAGGGAATAACGAATGGTTTTCATGGGGTTAACCTGCTATGAAATAAGGAGCTGTTCGCGCAATAAGTACGGGGGCTAGAGGCCTAAAAGGCTTCAAATTCGCTCGACAATGGTGGCAATGCCCATGCCGCCGCCCACACACAGCGTGGCCAGGCCGTAGCGCAGCTTGCGGCGGTGCAGCTCGTCAATCAGGGTGCCCAGAATCATCGCGCCCGTGGCGCCCAGCGGGTGGCCCAAGGCGATGGCGCCGCCGTTCACGTTCACCTTCTCGTGCGGCACCTTCATCTCCTTCATGAAGCGCATCACCACGGCGGCGAAGGCTTCGTTCACTTCAAACAGATCGATGTCGTCCACCGTCAGCCCCGCCTTGGCCAGCGCCTTGCGCGTGGCGGGCATGGGGCCGGTGAGCATGATGGTGGGGTCGGCCCCGCTCAGCGCGGTGGCCACGATGCGGGCGCGCGGCGTGAGCTTGTGTGCCTTGGCGGCGGCTTCGTTGCCCACCAGCACGGCGGCTGCGCCATCCACAATGCCCGATGAGTTGCCCGCGTGGTGCACGTGGTGGATGCGCTCCACCTGCGGGTAGCGGGTCAGCGCCACGGCGTCAAAGCCCATACCGCCCATGTCGGCAAACGCGGGCTTGAGCCCGGCCAGGCCTTCCAGCGTGGTGCCGGGCTTGATGAACTCGTCGCGCGCCAGAATCGTCAGGCCCAGCGTGTCTTTCACCGGGCGCACTGACGCATCAAAGTAGCCCGCTGCCTGCGCCTTGGTGGCGCGGCGCTGCGACTCCAGCGCGTAGGCATCCACATCGGCACGGGTAAAGCCTTCCAGCGTGGCAATCAAATCCGCGCCTATGCCTTGGGGCACAAACAGGGTTTGCGAATTGGTTTCGGGGTCCATGGCCCAGGCACCGCCGTCGGAGCCAATCGGCACGCGGCTCATGCTCTCCACGCCACCCGCCACCACCAGGTCTTCCCAGCCCGAGCGCACCTTTTGCGCGGCCATGTTCACGGCCTCCAAGCCGGAGGCACAGAAGCGGTTGATCTGCACACCCGCGGCCTGGAAGTCCCAGCCCGCCTTGAGCGCGGCCACCTTGGGCAGCACAGCGCCCTGGTCGCCCACGGGCGACACCACACCCATCACCACATCGTCTACCAGCGCGGTGTCAAAGCCGTTGCGCTGCTGCAGCTCGGTGAGCAGACCGGCCAGCAGGGTGACGGGCTTGACCTCGTGCAGGCTGCCGTCTTTTTTGCCTTTGCCGCGTGGGGTGCGGATGGCGTCAAACACAAATGCTTCGCTCATGGGGTGTCTCCTCGGGTGGTTTGTGCGCAGGGCGGGGCCTGTCGGTTTCGGCTGGAATGCAGTATATTCTTTTTACCAAGCAAATGCTTTGTAAAAATATGCACATGACCCGAGGAAACCCCATGATTGAACGCACCCTGTTTTCCCCCGAACACGAATCCTTTCGCGACAGCTTTCGCCGCTTTATGGAGAAAGAGATAGCCCCTTTCCACGCCGATTGGGAAGAGCAGGGCTATGTGGCGCGCGAGGTGTGGAACAAGGCCGGAGAGAACGGCTACCTGTGCATGTCCATGCCCGAAGAATTTGGCGGCTCCGAGGCGGACAAGCTGTACTCGGTGATCCAGATGGAAGAGCTGGCGCGGGGTGGCTTTACTGGCATAGGTTTTGGGCTGCACAGCGAGATCGTGGCGCCTTACATCCTGCACTACGGCACGCCCGAGCAGAAGGCCAAGTACTTGCCCAAGCTGGCGACCGGCGAGATGGTGGGCGCCATCGCCATGAGCGAGCCCGCCGCAGGCTCCGACCTGCAGGGCATCAAGGCCACGGCCATCCAGCAGGCCGACGGCAGCTACCTGCTCAACGGCAGCAAAACCTTCATTACCAATGGCTGGCACGCGGACCTGGTGGTCGTGGTGGCCAAGACCAACCCGGCCGCGGGCGGCAAAGGCACCAGCCTGATGCTGGTGGAGCGCGGCATGCCGGGCTTTAGCGTGGGCAAGCGGCTCAAGAAGGTGGGCATGAAGGCGCAAGACACTTCGGAGCTGTTCTTTGACAACGTGAAGCTGGGCCCCGAGCACTTGCTGGGCGGCAAGGCCCATGAGAACCGGGGCTTTATCTGCCTCATGGAGCAGCTGCCCTGGGAGCGCCTGCAGATCGCCGTGGGTGCGGTGGCTTCTGCGCAGGCCGCCATTGACTGGACGGTGGACTACGTGAAGGAACGCAAGGTGTTTGGCCAGCCAGTGGCCAGCTTCCAGAACACCCGCTTTACCTTGGCCGAGCTGCAGACCGAGGTGCAGGTGGCGCGCGTGTTTGTGGACAAGTGCTGTGAGCTGGTCTGCCAGGACAAGCTGGACACCGCCACCGCCAGCATGGCCAAGTACTGGACCACCGACCTGCAGTGCAAAGTGATGGATGAATGTGTGCAGTTGTTTGGCGGCTACGGCTACATGTGGGAATACCCGATTGCCCGCGCCTATGCCGATGCGCGCGTGCAGCGCATCTACGGCGGCACCAACGAGATCATGAAAGAGGTGATCACGCGGTCCATGGGCCTGGGCGGCAAGTAGGGCTTGGGGCAGTGCATCGCCAGGGGGCGTTGTCCAAGCAGGGCAGTTGTACTGCCCCCTGGTTCACGAGGCGCTGATCAGTCGCAGGTCCAGCGTCCGCTCTGCCAGCCAGACCAGGGCAATCGCCATGGTGAGCAGCGAGCCGCCCACAAAGATGCCACGGCGGTACGCGGGGGTGTTGCGCAGCCAAAAGATCAGGGGCAAAAACACCGCCACGATGGCCAGTTGCCCCACCTCCACACCCAGGTTGAAGCCCACCAGGCTTAGCACCAGCGTCTCTTGCGGCAGGCCCAGCTCGGCCAGCACGCTGGCGAAGCCAAAGCCATGAATCAGGCCAAAACCAAAGGCCACCATCCAGCGCCGCTCACCCACCACCGGCCACAGGTTGTTGGCCGCCGCCAGTAGGACGGAGAGCGCAATCGCCGACTCCACCCAGCGCGAAGGCAGCTCCACCACACGCAGCGCCGCCAGCGACAGCGTGATGGAGTGGGCTGCCGTGAACGCGGTGACCACCCACAGCACCTCACGCAGTGCATCGCGAAAGCGGCCCACACCCTGCCACACACCCGCCCGGCGCACCAGCACCACGGGCAGTAGCAGCGAGAGCAAGAACAGGATGTGGTCAAACCCGATCCAGATGTGCCAGACGCCTTGCACCAGAAACTGGCCAAACTGTGTCAGGCGCGATGCATCGCCCACGGCAAAGCGCTGTTGTGCGGTGTCCGGGGCCAGCACGGCGGAGTGGGTCAATCCGTCCAGCTCCAGCCGCAGCAGGCCGCGGTGCAACGCGTCCTGCTCAAACAGCAGGCGGTAGTGCAGGGCCAGATCGCCCTTAGCTGCGGGGCACTGGCCTTGCAGGGTGAGCACGGCATAGGCGCCATCGGTGTGGGTGTCCACCTGGTGTTGGGTGACCTGCAGCGGGCAGGTACCACCGCGCTCCAGTGTGAGCGCGCTGGTGGCCCAGGCCGCAATGTCAGCGTGGCGGGCACGCAGCTCGCCCCAGGTGATGTCGCCGTTGCCGTCGGCATCCAACCCCAAAGCAAAGTCGATATCGCGCAAGGCAATGTCCCACTGGCCCGACACCTCTGCGCCGCTGACCTGGAGCACCAGGTAGCTGTCACTGGCCTTGTGGGCCCAGGCGGGCAGGGCGCACAGCAACAGGGCGCACAGCAACAGGGCGCTCAGGCCAACGTGCCAAAGGGCTCGCCAGTTCATGGCTTTCCTTCCGCCAGACGGAGCAGGCGCCTGTCTTCAAAGCCGCTGCGCGCCAACCAGTCGCGCGCGGCTTGGGCGCCAGCCGGGTCTTGGGCTGCCTGGGCTGCTTCCAGCAGCACGCGGGCGTCGCGGGGTTCGCGTTGGATGGCGTAGTTCTCTTGTGCCAGGCGCAGTGCGGTGCGTGGGGCTTTGCGCAGCACCAGCTCAAAACGGGCTTCTTCGGCGCGGTGGGTGGTGTCACCGCGCGCGCGGGCTGCGCTAAACCGGTCGCGCAGCATGTCTTGGTGGCGTTTCGCTGCAGGCAAGTGGAGGGCCGCTTCAGCCTCGGCCAGGCGCAGCAGCAGGCTGTCGGCAGACTCCCAGTTGGCCAGCAACTTCACCACGTCGGCGGTCTGTCCGTTGTCCAGCAGAAAGTCGGACCACGCCGCCAGCAGGTACACATCGTCCCGACCTAGCGCCAGGGCTTCTTGGTAGTGTGCGCGGGCCTTGGCCGTATGGCCTTGCCAGGCAGCTACTTCGCCCAGGCGGGTCAGCAGCCACAGGCGGTTGCCCGCATCACGGCTGAGCTGCAGTGCGTTTTGCAAGGTGGCGTACCCGGCCTCCAGTTGCCCGCCGTAGGCCTGGGCCAAGCCCAGGCAGCCACCGGCCAGTGCCTCCCGCCCCAGGCGCTGCAGGGCTGTGCATTCCTGGCGTGCGGCCTGGTAGTCTGCCTGCACCAAAAAAATGGCACCGCGCCAGGCGTGGGCCACCGCGTAGTCCGGGTCCCGTTGCAGCGCACTGGCAAAGTCCTGTAGCGCTCCGGCAAAGTCGTGGCGGTACTGGCGCAGCATGCCGCGCAAGGTGAGCAGATCGGGTGTCAGGGGGCCGACAAAACGGCCTACCACCGCCTCGGCGTAACCGACGTAACGCGGATCTCCCCGGGCGGCGGCCAGTGCAAAGTAGCGCCGGGCCAAGTCGCTTACCCCTTGTGCCTCGTTGGGGGACTGGGCCAAGGCGGCACGCAGCGCGGCCAGCTCGCGGGCCGTGGTATCGGTGGGGCGTGTGGGCAGTTTCTCCAGCACCTGGGTGTCGCTGCGCGGGGTGTAGGGTTCTGCCAGAGCTGCGCCGGCCAGCGCAAGCAGTAGGCTGGCGGCGGCACCCGTGAAAACCCTAGTGCGGTATGAACCTGTCAACCAAACGATTTCCATGGGTGTTGTAGAGTGAGTTGTCACCTATTGTGGTGGCAGCTAACCATCGAGTCATTGGAGTTTACCCATGAACAAGCTACTGTCAGTTGTAATTGCCGCCGCCTTTGCCACCCTGTCTTTCAGTGCATTCGCTGCCTCCCACGGGGGGGCGATGGACGACAAGAAAATGGAAGAGTGCAAAAAGATGGACGAGAAAAAAGCGGACGACAAGATGAAGGCGGAATGCAAGAAGATGATGGAGAAAAAGAAGTAAACCTGCGGGTTTTCTTTCCCCTAAAAAGCGGGCTTGGCGGCCCGCTTTTTTTATGCCCGGCCCGGGCGGCGGGGTCCGCTACACTGCGGCCAAAACCCAGGAGCCCCGCCATGCCCATTGCCACTGCCGAACACGCCCTCACGCTGGAGCGCACCCTTCCTGTCTCGCGTTCCAAAGTCTGGCGCTGCTGGACCGAGCCAGCGCTCTTGGTGCAGTGGTTTTGCCCCAAACCCTGGGGCGTGAGCGAAGCGGTCATGGAACTGCGCAGTGGCGGGCGCTTTTTCACCCACATGGCGGGCCCCAACGGCGAGCAGGTACCCAACGAAGGCGTGTTTCTGGAGCTGGTAGCGGAGCATAAATTGGTGTTTACCGATGCTTTCCAGGCGGGCTGGGTGCCGGCCAAGCCGTTTATGGTGGGTGAAATCACGCTGCAAGATACCGCTGAGGGCCACACGCGCTACATCGCACGTGCGCTGCACTGGAGCGCCGATGACAAGGCCCAGCATGAGGCCATGGGCTTTCATGTGGGTTGGGGCGCGGCCACCGACCAACTGCTGGCGCTGGCGCAGACGCTGTGAGTGCTCTTGCCAACCCGGGTGCCGGGCCCCAACTCCCCAACGCCTTTCCCATTCGCATCTACTGGGAAGACACCGACGCCGGCGGTGTGGTGTTCTATGCCAACTACCTGAAGTTCTTTGAGCGTGCCCGCACCGAGTGGCTGCGCGCAGCCGGCGTGGGCCAGCAGTCCCTGCGCGACGAAACCGGCGCCATGTTTGTGGTGGCCGAGGTGCAGATGCGCTACCTGGCCCCGGCCAAGCTGGACGACCTGATCGCTGTGGGGGTGCAAGTGGCCGAGCAGGGCGCTGCCAGCATGGTGCTGGTGCAAGAGGCCTGGCGTGGCGACACGCTGCTGGCCCAGGGCCGCATTCGCATTGGCTGCGTGCAGGCCGACACCCTCAAGCCCCGACGCATACCGGCGCAAGTGCTGCAAGCCATTGGTGCCGTCCCCAGTTCCACTATTGACAGGACATCCGCATGAAACATCGCACCCTGGGCCAGGCCCACACCCCCGTAGCCGCCCTGGGGCTGGGTTGCATGGGCATGAGCGAGTTCTATGGCGCCAGTGATGACACACAGTCGCTGCAAACCTTGCAGCGCGCGCTGGAACTGGGCATCAACTTCTGGGACACGGCAGACACCTACGGCTTCGGCCACAACGAAAGTTTGCTGGGCCGCTTCATCGCCCAAGGCGGGTCAGCGCTGCGCCAGCAACTGGTCATTGCTACCAAATTTGGCATCGTGCGCCAGGAGGGGCAATACGAGCGCCGCATCGACAACACGCCGGCCTACATCCGCAGCGCCTGCGAGGCCTCGTTGCGCCGCCTGCAGGTAGACACCATCGACCTGTACTACTGCCACCGGCGTAACCCGGAGGTGCCGATGGAAGACATGGTGGGTGCCATGGCCGAGCTGGTGCAGGCCGGCAAGGTGCGGCAGATTGGCCTGTCCGAGGTGTCGGCCAGCAGCTTGCGCCGGGCCCATGCGGTGCACCCGATTGCGGCGGTGCAGAGTGAATATTCGCTGTGGGCGCGTGAACCCGAGCAAGAGCTGCTGCAGACCTGCGCCGAGCTGGGCACCAGCTTTGTGGCCTACAGCCCGCTGGGCCGCGCCTTCCTTACCGGCACGCTGGACACCACGGCATTGGCCAACAACGACTTTCGCAAAATCCTGCCGCGCATCAACGGTGATGCCGAAGCAGCCAACCGCCTGCTGGTGGACGCCCTGGGACGCTTTGCCGCGGCACGTGGGGCCAGCAATGCGCAGATCGCGCTGGCCTGGCTGTTGCACAAACACCCGCATGTGCTGCCCATCCCCGGCACACGGCGCATTGCCTACCTGGAGCAAAACGCAGCGGCCACTGAGCTCAGGCTGAGTGCCAACGAGGTGGCCGAGCTGGACCAGATGTTCTCCCCCGACAAGGTGGCCGGGGCACGCTACCCGGATGCGGGCATGGTGGGGATTGAGTAGTTAGCGCGCCCGCTGCCCCCGGGCGTGGCTGCCGTGCACATGGCCCGGCGCACGGGGTGCCTGCGCCGGTTGGGCACGGGCCGTTGCCGACAGCTCATTCAAGATGCCGCAGTGCGCGGCTTCCTGTGTCACCAGACACTGTTCGCGCAGGGTTTTGAGCTGCTGCTCCAGTGCGCGCAATTCCTGGATGCGCTGGGCCACATGGCCGATGTGTTCGTCCAGCAGCGCGTTGACCTGTGCGCAGTTGTCTTCGGGCGCATCTTTGAAGCCCAGCAGCGTGCGGATTTCGTCCAGCGTCATGTCCAGCGAGCGGCAATGGCGGATGAAGGACAGCCGCTCGATGTGGTTGGCACCGTAAATGCGGTAGTTGCCTTCGGTGCGCAGCGGCGTGGGCAGCAGGCCCTCGCGTTCGTAGTAACGCACGGTCTCTACCTGTGTGCCGGTGGCCTTGGCCAGTTCACCGATTTTCATTGCCAGCTCCTCTTCCATGCAGGGTTAGACACTGTAGTTGATACAGGGTCTTCCGGTCTGGTGGATGGTCATTGGGTGGCTTTTTGAAGAGGAAGATGGATCCTTTCCCGGCAGGCGGTTTCTGCCGTTGCGCACGCGCGCCTTTCTCGAGTTTTTTGTCCAGCACGTGCAGCAGGTGGCGGCCGCCATCAAGTTTGTGTATCGGGAAATATGTTGTATGATGCACATCATGCGAAAATCGCCCGTCAATATTCGAACCGCTGCCAAAGAGGCCTCCCACGAGCGCATCGTGAGCGCCGCTGCACGGGCTATCCGGCGTAGTGGGTATGACGGCACGGGCGTTGCCGACATCATGAAAGAAGCGGGCCTCACGCATGGTGCGTTCTACGCCCATTTCGCGTCCCGTGAAGCCATGTTGGCCGAGGCGGCCGACCGTGCGGGTGCTGAATCCAATGCCATCGCGGCGCGTGTGATTGCCGCCGTACCGCCCGAGCAGTCTCTGCAAGCGCTGATGCAGGTTTATCTCTCGAAAGAGCATCTCGCAAGCATCGAGACGGGGTGTCCCATTTCCGCCTTGGGCTCTGAAATGCCGCGCCAGACGCCCGAGGTGCGGCGTGCTGCCACACTGCGTATCAAAGAAATGATTGACCTGGTCGCCCGCCAGTTTCCAGATTGGGGCCAACCCAGTGCGCACGAGCGCGCACTGGTGACGGTGGCCACGATGGTGGGCACCCTGATGCTGGCGCGCGCGGTCGATGACTCCGCCTTGTCTGACGCGTTTTGCAGCGCCACCTTGACAAGCCTAGCCCCTGCCGGGGCCTAAGCCGCTCGGCCTTTTTTTGTCTTTAAATATGATGATCGTCATGCCAAATTGTTTTGTCAATCGAACTCTTGCTCTCCAACCACTGACCGTTTGAAAAGAGGAAAGCCATGAAAGCATTCACCGTGGATCGCTACGGAAAAAAAGAGAGCTTGCGGGCCACCGATGTGCCAGAGCCTGTACTGCGCGATGACGAGGTCCTGATTGAGGTGCATGCCACGGGCGTCAATCTGCTGGACTCCAAAATTCGCAGCGGTGAGTTCAAACTCATCCTTCCGTACCGCACACCCTTTGTGCTGGGGCATGACGTCGCCGGCGTGGTGGTGCGTGTCGGCCCGCGCGTGCGCCACTTCAAACCCGGCGACGAGGTGTACTCCCGACCGGATGATTTCCGCATCGGTACCTTCGCGGAGTTTGTCGCTGTCAAAGAAGACTCGGTGGCGCTCAAACCACGCAACCTCAGCATGGAGGAGGCCGCCTCCATTCCGTTGGTAGGCCTGACGGCGTGGCAGGCTCTGGTCGAGAAGGCCAAGCTCAAAAAAGGACAGAAGGTTTTCATCCAGGCTGGTTCCGGTGGTGTGGGCACGTTTGCCATCCAGTTGGCCAAGCACCTGGGCGCCAGCGTGGCCACCACCACCGGCACGGGCAATGTGGCGTGGGTCAAAGACCTGGGCGCGGATGTGGTGGTGGACTACAAAAAAGATGCGTTTGAAACGATCTTGAGTGACTACGACGCGGTACTGAATAGCCAGGACGGCAAGACGCTGGAGAAGTCGCTGGGTGTGCTCAAACCGGGTGGCCAACTCATCTCCATCTCTGGCCCTCCTGACCTAGCATTTGCAGAAGAAATAAAAGCGCCGTGGTTGGTGAAGCAGGTCTTGCGTGCCCTGAGCTTTGGCACCCAAAGAAAAGCCAAACGCCTCCATGTGGGCTACTCATTTCTCTTCATGAAAGCCAGTGGCAGCCAGTTGCGGCAAATCACCGCGCTGATCGAGTCGGGTGCCATACGCCCGGTCATTGACAAAGTATTCCCGTTTGATGCCACCAACGAGGCCTTGGCCTACGTCGAAAGCGGACGTGCCAAGGGCAAGGTGGTGATCAAGGTGCGTTGAGTCGTGACATTGCCTTGCACGCCAAGGCGTGTCTTTTTGTATGACGTTCGTCATGCGTATTTCCTAGTTAACCCTCTGGAGTCCTTATGAAAATTGAAAATTCTGTTGTTCTTGTCACTGGCGCTAACCGTGGCATCGGTCTGGCTTTTGCGCAAGCCTTGCTCGCCCGTGGCGCACGCAAGGTCTACGCTGCCGCGCGCAATCCCGCCACCGTGACGCTGCCGGGTGTCCAGGCCTTGCAGCTCGACGTTACCAACCCGCAGGAAATCGCCGCTGCTGTTCAGCGCGCTTCGGACGTGACGCTGGTCATCAACAACGCAGGCATCGCGCAGCCTGGCGGGTTTTTGGCTGCTGACAGCGACGCTGTGACACGCCGCATCTTTGAAACCAATGTCTTTGGCGTGCTGAACATGAGCAAGGCCTTTGCGCCGGTGCTCAAGGCCAATGGCGGCGGCGCCTTGCTCAATGTGTTGTCGATTGCGTCGTGGGTGAACGGGGGCGAGTTGGCCGCCTACTCGGCCAGCAAGTCCGCGGCCTGGTCGTTGACCAATGCCTTGCGCCACGAGCTGGCAGCGCAGCAAACCCAGGTGGTGGGTCTGCACATGGCCTACGTGGACACCGATCTCACGCGGGGCTTCGAGGTTCCCAAGAGCAGTGCCGAAGACATCGTCCAGCGTGCGCTGGACGGGCTGGAGGAGGGTGCCGACGAGGTATTGGCCGACGTGCTGACGCAGCAGGTTCGCCAGGGCCTGACAGCACCACGCCCGGTCTACCTGCCCCAAGCCCAATAAGCCACCGCAGGAAGATCGCCATGTTGTTCACCTCACTCTCCACACTGGCCCTGGAGCTCGGCAACCGCGTCGTCATGGCGCCCATGACGCGCAGCCGCGCGGTGGATTCCAACACGCCCAATGCCCTGATGGCCGAGTACTACGCCCAGCGTGCCTCCGCCGGCTTGATCATCACCGAGGGCACCTCGCCGTCGCCCAATGGCCTGGGCTATGCCCGCATTCCGGGGCTCTTCAACCAGGCGCATGTGGCAGGATGGAGGCAGGTCACCGATGCCGTGCATGCCAAAGGCGGCAAGATTTTCGTCCAGCTCATGCACACCGGGCGCGTGAGCCACGCAGCCAACCTGCCCGCAGGCGCAGAGGTGATGGGGCCCATGGCCGTTGCCTGCCCCGGTGAGATGTACACCGACACCCAGGGCATGCAAGCGCACAGCACCCCACGTGCCATGATGGCCGACGACATCGCCCTTGCGGTCGCCGAGTACGCACGATCGGCCCAGCTCGCTATCGAGGCCGGATTTGACGGCGTTGAGCTGCATGCCGCCAACGGGTATTTGATGGAGCAGTTTCTGAACGCCCAGGTGAACCAGCGGGTAGACGGGTATGGGGGCAGCATCCAGGGGCGCAACCGTTTTGCGCTGGAGGTCGTTCGCGCCACGGTCGCGGCCATCGGTGCCCACCGCGTGGGCATCCGCTTGTCGCCTTACGGAGTGGTCAACAGTACCGGTGCCTATCCGGAGCTCGAGGCGCAGTACCTGGCGCTGACGGAACAATTGGCGGAGCTGGGCATTTTGTATGTGCACCTTTTGGACCATTCCGCCATGGGCGCTCCGGCGGTGCCTGCCGAGTTCAAGTTCCGGCTTCGCGTCGCGTTCAACGGCTTGTTCATCCTTGCGGGGGGCTTTGACAAATCCACGGCCCAGACTGCACTGGGTGCTGGCCACGCGGACCTGATCGCCTTTGCCCGCCCATTTATTGCGAACCCCGATTTGGTGGAGCGGCTGCAGGCCAGAGCGGAGCTGAACGCTGTGGACATGTCCACCTGCTACACGCCCGGCCCCCAGGGCTATACCGACTACCCAACCCTCCGGGCTTGACCATGACCGCATGGTGCCCACGGTCAACACGCATCACCGGACCAGGTGGACAGCCCGTGGATATTGCGCGAGCAGCTACCAATAGCGTAGCAATTTCACCCGAGGCCCCAGCTTCAAACGCGGGGGAGGGGGGGCGCACTCGGCAATCCGCAAGGTAAATTGGCCAAGCGGCAGGGTTGAGTCGGCAGCCTGCTTGGCGGCGTTTGCGTAGTTTTTTGGTCAGCCTTCTCTTTAGGTTCGCTAGCGCACGGTGACTTGTCGCCGATTGCCAGATAAAGAGTTTCGCGTCCAGCGCAACATCCTTTATGCGTTACCAACCAGGAAAGGCCAGACTTCATGCAATCCGCACTCAGCTCCAAACACCTCCACAGCCATGCCGCACGAGACCACGAGGAGGCGGCGCAACTGCACCGCGATGCGGCGGAATGCCATGACCAAAACCGGTCGAATGCGGCACAGCTCAGTGCCATGAGTGCGCTGGCCGTGAGTAGACGCGCGCACGAACGCTCACTGAGCGCCTGCAGCAACTCACATGCAAAGGAAGAAAACAGCTTCTCCCTTTGGGCCCGCGCCAAACCCGCTGGCACAGAAATCAGCCTGTGAAACGTCCTTCTTTCGGCGAATCAACTTTCCATCGAGGAACAGGCCTCATGAACAAGGCAAAGTTGAAATTGGCGTTGAAGGCATGAGCACCGCACGCGACGACGGGACCAAGATTCGCACCGGGCAGCCCAGCGCCGTCCAGAACTGGACGGCACTTCACGCTTCTAAGGAATTCACCATGACTGAAAAATCTGCCAGTGTTCTGTGGAATGGTTCCGGCAAGCAGGGCAAAGGCCAGGTCAGTACCGGGTCTGGGGCGCTGTTGGACTACCCGTATGGTTTTGAGAGCCGGTTTGGCGACGATCGCCGCAGCACGAACCCGGAAGAGATTTTGGGGGCGGCACACGCGGCCTGTTTCACCATGGCTTTCTCGTTCGCGTGTGAAAAGGCGGGTTTTCCGACCAGCACGATTGACACCCAAGCCCACGTGCGACTGTCGGAGCAAGGGGATGGTTGTGTGATCGACCGGGTCGCATTGCACATGCGGGCTGTTGTGCCGGGCGTGAGTGAGGCCCAGTTCCAGGAGATCGCTGCGTCTGCCAAACGCGACTGCCCGCTCTCTAAGGCATTGGCGGGCGTGCCCGAGATCACGTTGGAGGCCACCCTGGACCCTGAGGTCGCATGACCCCTGGCAAGCCCATCGTCCTGATTACCGGTGCCAGCGGCACCTTGGGCCAATCAGTGGCCAAGGCGTTGATGGCCATGGCGCAGCAAATGGCGCGCATTTACGAACGTGACCCGAGGGCAGCGCGGTACCGGCGGATGTTGCTGAGCATTCGCAGCGGGCCAATCACTGAGCGCTATGGCTCATGGAGCCGCTTGCTAGTATAGGCCCCTAGCCCGCGTAGATATTGCGCAAGCAGCTACTGAATTTGTAGCATTGGTGGCCGTTGTAGCGGATTATTTTCGGATGGACTTGGCCACCGCAGCCGCATCAGAGGCCATTTGCGCTGCCTGTGCGGCGGCGGCGGTGGCACGCACAGTTGCGCGGGCGGCTTCGGCGGAAGCCTGAATGGCGGTTTCTTCTGCCAGCAGTGCTGCCGCCGATGCCGCCGCCGATGCGGCAGCGGACGCTGCGGCAGCCGACTCCGAAGCGGCCAGCGCCGCCAGGCTAGCGGCCTCCGCTGCGGCTTCCGTCGCCTCAATGACGTACTGGGAGGAGCCCTGTATGCCTGCATCGGCCTGGTTGAACACATACAAAGAGGCAGCCGCCATGGCTGCGGTCATGGCGTTTTTGCACGCCATCGTTGCTCTTTCTGCAGCGACAGCCGCACGCACGGCAGCTTCCAACGAATTGGCCGTCAGCCCCTTCATCGTCGAGAGCACCTCTGAGTAGCGTTGGTTGACGACCAGATAACCGTTGCGCAGCGTTGCGATCTCCGCTTCAAGCTGGCCTAGCTTGACAAAAATAAGGCTCTCCGAGTCGCTGGGCATGTCGTGCGTTCCTTGGGAATGAATAGGTTGCGCAGTGGATTGCCGCAGGCGCAGTCTAGGGGCGAATGACGGTGCGCCTGGGGTTTATTTCTTATTTACACGGAACCTGGGTCTGTTACCCCACAGATGAAAAGTTTGCCAACTCCTAAGCTGTATTGGCAGACCAGTTCTTGGCCTGTGTGTTTTGAAGAACAACCCCAACCCAAGGAATACGCACCATGAACAAAGATCAGATCAAAGGCGGCGCCAAGCAGGCAGTTGGAAAAGTCCAAGAGGCTACTGGCAAGCTAGTAGGTAGCAAAGACCAGCAGATGAAGGGATTTGGCAAGCAGCTGGAAGGTTCTGCGCAAAAAAGCATTGGCAACGCCAATCAGGCCATCGCAGAAGCCAAGACTGCATTGAAGGGCTCGCGCACGTCGCGTTAACCCGCCATACCGTTCGCACAGGCTGCCGCAGCTTTGTGTCTGTGCCGCAGCCCATCCACACGAGAAGACCAGCAAGGCACACCACAAGCCGCGCAGGGCTTGGTGGCGTCAAGACGTGCCGGGCCAACGCCGGGGCTCAGTCATTGGGTTCCTCATCCTGACGGGTGCCCACTTCCCGGATCAACGGGCGACTGGCAAAGGGGCGACGCAGGTGGCTGTTGCGTTTGGCGCGCAGGGGGCGTTCCCGGCAGACCAGCACGGGCACGGTGGCCTTGGATATCAGCCCCGGAACTATGCTGCCACTGAGCAAGCGCACCACCGCGTTGTGTTCTTCGGTGCCCACCACGATCAAATCGCAGTGGCGTTTGACCGCGGCGTCGGCTGCCGCGTGGGCCGCGTCGGGCGCGGTGGACGTAGCCCGGTGGCTGTGGACCCCGCAGCGCTCGGCCCAGGCGCTGGCGGCAGCCAGCCGACGTGATGCCTCTTCGGCGGCCTTGGCCTGAAAGGCTTCGGTCGGCATATTGGTCACAGGGAGCATGTCCACCGCCGGGTAGTCGTAGTGGGGCAGCACACCCAAGAAAAAAATGTCAGCGCGGTGAAGCTGTGCCATTTCGATGGCTTGGTCGATGGCGGATTGGGTGACGGATCTGTCGTCCACCACGACAAGGATTTTGCGGATCATGGCGAAACCTCAGGCTTTAGGCAGGCGCAAGAGCTGCAGCTCGGCCAGCGATGCATACAAGGGCGCGCTGATGAGGCGCGAGACGGCGCTGGCCAGCAGGGCGCTGGCCATGAGGCTCAGCACCAGGGCATGGCCGTCCACCATCTCCATCACGATGATGAAGGCGGTGAGCGGGGCCTGGGTGACGGCAGCTAGAAAGGCGGCCATGCCCAGGGCGATAAGGGTGGGTGGGTTGGTGTAGGCCATCCACTGCGCCACGTCACCACCCACGGCACCGCCAAGGGCCAGCGAGGGCGCGAAGATGCCGCCCGGCACACCGGCCCAGGTGGTGAGCCAGGTGGTAACGAACTTGAGCAACACATACAGGGAGCTGGTGTCGCCGGAGTTCTCCAGTGATGCCTTGGTGTGCGTGTAGCCGCTGCCAAAGGTGTCACCCGCCGTTACCACGCCGATGATGGCAATGCTGAAGCCGCATGCTGCGGCAAAGGCCACGGGTCGCGCCTTGCGCTGTGCGCTGAACCAGTCTGGTGAATGGCCAGCCAGTGACACCACCAGCAGGCGCGCGAACATGCCACCGAGCAGGCCGCAGGCCAGCGAGACGAACACACCGGGCAACAGCGTGGCCCAGCCAAACCCTTCCACCCGGATGATGCCAAAGTAGCTGCCGTTGCCATAGGCCGAGACGCCCATCAGCCCGGCCAGCACGATGGCGGCGATCGTGAGGCCGTGGTTGCGTTGCTCGGGCTTGCGGGTCAGCTCCTCGATGGCAAACATCACGCCGCCCAGCGGGGTGTTGAAGGCCGCCGCAATGCCCGCCGCGCCGCCCGCCACCAGCAGACTGTGTTCGCTGATCTGCGAGCGCTTGGGCAGCCAGCGGCGCACGCTGTGCATGACACCGGCCGCAATTTGCACCGAGGGCCCCTCACGCCCCAGTGACAGGCCGCCCAGCAGGCCCCAGGCCGTGAGCAGCATCTTGGCCAGCGCCAGGCGCAGCGACACAAACAGGCCACGCGTGCCTTCGGTGATGGACGCATCTTGTGCCGCCATCACCTGGGGAATGCCAGAGCCCGCAGCGCCCGGCGCGTAGCGCCGCGTCACCCACACGATGGCGGCGGCGCTGAGGGGCGTCCACAGCAGGGGCGCCCACCAATGGCTAGCTTGTACCCGGAAGAACAGGGCCAGCGCGTGTTCGCTGAGCCAGGTGAAGGCCACCACGGTGAGCCCGGCCAGCGCGGCAAAGGCAATGAAGAGGGCGCGGCCCCGCCAGAGGTGCGTGTCGTACAGCTCGTTGCGGAAGGCCGAATAGATGTGGGGGTGGGGTCGCATTGTCTGGCTGCCCATGGGTGTGTTTTGCAAATCATACATTGATACAAATGTATTTTGTTATATTTGAACAAATGTATTTGCAAGGCCAACAACCCGAGGAGACACCGATGAAAGTAGGACTGATTGGATACGGCAAGGCGGGCAGTGCGGTGGCGCAGGTGCTGAGCGAGGACCCGCGCTATACGCTGGCGTGGGTGGCCACACGCAGTGGCCAGCCCGCATCGGTGGTGCTGGGTGGTACCCGCATTCCCGTGACTGCGCTCACCAAAGCCAGCCTGGCCCATTGGCTGGACCAACACCCGGTGGATGCACTGGTGGATTTTTCGAACGCGGCGTCGGCAGCGGTGTATGGGGAGGAGGTGAAGCGCCGCGGGCTGACGCTGGTGACGGCGATTTCGTCGTATGACGAAGCACAGCTGGCCTACATCCGGTCGCTGGGGGCGCAGGCGCGGGTGCTGTGCTCACCCAACATCACGGTAGGCATCAATTTCCTCATCATGGCCGCGCGCTTGCTGCGCGAGATTGCGCCGTTTGCCGATGTGGAGATTTTGGAGCAGCACTTCAGGGATAAGCCCGAGGTGTCCGGCACGGCCAAGAAGATTGCCGAGAGCCTGGACGTGGGCGGCGACAAGATCACTTCCATGCGCCTGGGTGGCATCGTGGGGCACCACGAGGTGATTTTTGGGTTCCCCTACCAGACGGTGCGCCTGATCCACGACTCCATCAAGCGCGAGGCCTTTGGTACCGGGGCGGCGTTTGCGTTGAACGAGCTACGCCATGGCCCGCTTGGTTTCTACACTTTCGACGATTTGTTGATGAAGCGCGTGCGCGCGCAATTGCTGGCCGGGGCTGAGGGCTAGTCAGCGGCCGACGCGCCGGGGCGATTTATGATCCGGGCACCTTCCACAGTCCGGTGTGTCCATGCAAGTCTCCAAACCATCTGCCAACTCCGCCGAACCTGCCGCGCTGGCCTTGCGGCAGTTTCGGGTGGTGTTCAACGCGGTGCGCACGCACTTTCGGCAAGTGGAGAAAGACACGGGCCTGGGGGGCGCTCAGGTGTGGGCGATGAGCCTGATCCACAAACACCCGGGTCTGGGGGTGGGGGAGATTGCCACACGCATGGACATTCACCAGTCCACCGCCAGCAATCTGATCAAGGTCTTGCTCAAGAAAGAGCTGATCACCATGCTCAAGTCCGAGCACGACAAACGTGTGGTGGAGCTGCGTGTGACGCCCGAAGGCAAGAAGGCGCTCAAGAAGATGCCTGGCCCGTTTGAGGGCGTGCTGCCCGACGCGCTGCGGCAGTTGGACGAAGCAACCCTATCCAACCTGAACCGTGACCTGGAAAAACTGGTGCTGCTGCTTGCAGCGGACGAGGACGCTGGCAGCATTCCGCTGGCACACCTTTAAAGTTCAGCGAATGTGTTGCATCGACCGGTTGAGTCCGCCGTCGAAATCTGCCCAGTGCCCCTGACGCCCCAACGACCAGCAAACCAAGCCCCCTTACTTCAGTGTAAAAAATGCCTGTAGCCCCCGTGAAGTTTGCGTAAGCAGCTATCAATTAAATAGCGGAACTGCACACGGCACGGCGCTATCCAGAGGGCGCCGTGGTGCATGCTCAGTTGGTTCGGGCGCTGTTGCTCGCCGTGTCAGATGCGGGTTCCTCTTTGGCCAGGGCGGCTGCAATCCACGACTGCACGGCGGCAGAGGCCAGCACACTGGACAGCAGGGCTGGGCCCAGGGCGCTGAGCAGGTGGGGTTTGAGTGCCCAGCGCCATGGGCGGCTGAAGGCCAGCGCAGCGCCCAGCACCATGGCGCCTGCCACCAGGGCTACGGGGTGGCGCTGCGCCGCCGGGCGCAAAAAAGTCTGCACCACGCTGCCGGCCAACACACCACTGGAATGCAGGGGGTGGCGCGCCCACCATTGACTCAGTGTGTCAATCAGCACGCTGGCGCCGGGCAGGGCGGTTTTCAGAATGTCGAGCAGGCCGGGGGCCGACGTGGCAGAACGGACCCCAGCGCGTGCCCCGCTGTGGCTCAGAGCGATACGCAAACGTTCGCGCGACAGGGCCAGGCGCTCTGCCGGGGTGAGCGGTGGGGGCGCGCTCATGCGCCCAGTCCGCGCAGCAGGGCCATGTCGGCCTGCACCTGGCGGCGCAGTTCGGCAAAAGCGGGGTCGGTAGCGTTGCTGGGCGCGCGCGCCAGCAGGCCGCACACCAGGGCCAGCAGCGCAGGAATGCCGGGCACCAGCGCCAGCACCCAGAGAGTGGTCTGCGGTGGTGCGGGCACCAGTGTGACCCACAGCATCAGCGCCACGCCGGCCAGTACGGTGGCCACACCCAGCAGGCACAGCGCCAGTGCACCCAGCAGAGTGCGGCGTTTCAGGGCCGCTGCCTGCGTGGCCAGTTCGGTCCCGATCAGTTCGCCATAGGCCTGTGCATGGTCCCCCAGCAGTTGCGGCTGCGTGGCGATCAGGTGAAAAAGCGGGTGCAGCATGGTGCGGTGGTCCTGCAGGGGGCTTGGGTTAATGGGCGCGTGAACGGCTCAGCAGGCTGACCAGACCCATCAGCGCTGCGCCGGTGGCCGCTGCAATCAGCACCGCCTTGACAGGCTCGTTCTGGATGTAGCGCACGGTCACGTCGCCGGTGTTGGCGGCTTTCTCGCGCAGTTGCAGGGCGCTGTCTTGCACGGCATGCAGGCCGCGCTGGGCCAGCGCGCTGGCTTGGTCCGTGGCGCGGTCCAGCAGGGGGGCGATCTGGTTGGCGGCGTTGTTGATGGGGGTAGTGATGGCTTCGGTTTTCATGTGGGATTCCTTGCGGTGAATGGATAAAACCGCGATTGAGCGGGGCCTGAATTCATTGTGTGCAAGCGTGTGCGCTGCCGGAATCGGTCAGTGGGCCGTGGGCGCGTCGGCCCGCACGCCAGGGCGGCGTAGGAGGGCGCTGACACCGGGGGCGGGCGTAGGACAGCGACTACGGCAAGTAGCGGTCTGCGCCGCTTCGCAGCACGGTGGGGCAGCCCCATGCTCGAACCACACTCCCGCTGCACATGCCCCCCCGTATGGCAACGGCCTCTTGCGACCCACTGGAACCACCATGCTGCGACTGAGTTTTTCTATCGTGTTGAACTACAACATCACTGCGCCCGGGTGTGACTTCATCTTCAACATCCACGCCGCGCAAACGGCGCACCAGACAGTCGTCAACGAGTTGCTCACCACCAGTCAGCAGGTGGTGCCCAAGATGTACACCGACACGGTGACGCACAACCGCTACCTGCGCCTCAAGGCCCTGGCGGGCCCGCTGACCGTGCGCTACGAGGCCGTGGTGGACCTGGACCACCATGTGGCCCCGCCGCTGGAGGTGCCCGAGATGACGGTGGCCCAGCTGCCTGGCCCCGTGCTGCCCTACATCTACCCCAGCCGCTACTGCGAGTCCGACCGCCTGCACCGTCTGGCGGTGAAAGAGTTTGGCCACCTGCCGCAGGGCTACACCCGGGTGCAGGCCATCAGCAACTGGGTGACCCAGCGGGTGGTGTTTCGCTCCAACACCTCCAACGGCAACACCACGGCGCTGGACACCCTGGTGGATGAAGTGGGCGTGTGCCGTGACTTTGCCCACCTGATGATTGCGCTGTGCCGTGGGGTCAACATCCCGGCACGTTTTGCCACTGGCATTGACTACGGTGCCGACCCGGCACTGGGCCCGACGGACTTTCATGCCTACGTGGAGGCCTTTGTGGGCAACCGCTGGTACCTGTTCGACCCTTCGGGCACCGCCATCCCCATGGGCTTTGTGCGTTTTGCCACCGGGCGCGATGCGGCCGACGCCGCGTTTGCCACCATGTTTGGGGGCGTGCAGGGCACGGCCCCGGTCATGCAGATCCAGGCCATCCCCAACGCCCAGGGCGTGCTGGTGGTGCCGCAGCACGTATCCCACGCCCTGTCGACCGACGGCCTTGCAAGTTACCAATAAAGGGACCACCGGTCCCTGGTTCACCGGAGAGAAGAAGATGAAGAAAATCCCCAAGCCCCGCCTGTTGCTGGCCTGCACCCTGGCCGTTCTGGCCAGTGCGGGCTGTGCCACTCGCACGCAAACCGACGCCACCGCCAACGTGGCCGTATCCAAAGAGGCGCTGGACAACGCTGCCGGTGCCGACGGCCTGCAGTTCGCCCCGGTGGAGATGGCCGCTGCCCGCGAGAAGCTGAGCCTGGCCAACAAGGCCATGGCTGCCCGCGACTACAAGGCCGCCACCGAACTGGCCACCCAGGCCCAAGCCGACGCCAAGTTGGCCCAGAGCAAAGCCAAGTCGGCCAAGGCGCAGGCGGTCGCCGATGCGCTGCAAGACGACATCCGCGTGCTGCGCGAAGAGCTGGACCGCGCCAACGCGGTCAAGTAACGCGCTGCTTCACACCACCCAACAATTTTTTCCACCCGCTTAAGGAACACCCCATGAAAAACCTCTACCTGACCCCCGCCGCACTGGCCATTGCCGTGCTGCTAGGTGCGTGCGCCTCGGCCCCGACCAGCACCACCCTGCTGGAAAGCGCCCGCAACGACTACGCCCAAGCCCAAAGCAACCCCGACGTGAGCAACTATGCCGCGCTGGAGATGAAGCTGGCCAGCGATGCCATGCAACAGGCCAATATTGCCGCCGTACAGAGCGCCAGCCCCGAGAAGGTGGACCAGCTGGCCTATGTGGCCCAGCAAAAAATTGCCCTCACCCAAGAGGTGGTGAAACAAAAAACCGCGCAGGCCGATGTGGCCCGCGCTGCCCGGGAGCGCGACCAGATGCAATTGACCCAACGTACCAACGAGGCCAACCAGGCCAATGCCAACGCGCAGCAGGCGCAGGCCAGTGCCGATGCGTCACAGCGCCAAGCCGCCGATGCCCAGCGTGCGGCCGATGCAGCCCGCCAGGCCACGACCGACGCCAACACCCGCGCCGCGCTGCTGGAAAGCCAGCTGGCCGATCTGTCTGCCAAGAAAACCGAGCGTGGCATGGTGATCACCCTGGGCGATGTGCTGTTTGGCAGCGACAAGGCCAGCCTGACCGCGGGCGGCACGCGCAGCGCACAAAAGCTGGCCGACGTGCTGCAGCAAAACCCCAGCCGCAATGTGCTGGTAGAAGGCTTCACCGACAGCACGGGCGCAGACGCCTACAACCAGCAGCTCTCGGAGCGCCGCGGCATGACGGTGCGCGAGGCACTGTTGCAGATGGGGATTGGTAGCGAGCGCATCAGCGTGCGCGGCTACGGGGAGTCGTACCCGGTAGCGGCCAATGACACGGCGGCCAACCGCCAGCTGAACCGCCGGGTGGAGATTGTCCTGTCGGACGAAACCGGAAAGACCCAGCAGCGCTGAGTTGGGTTGCTATTAATTTAGTAGCTGCTGGCGCAATATTCACGGGCGCAGTGGCTACTTTTCTTGTGTAACCCACCAGATGCCCACGCTGACCAACAGCAAGGCCACCAAGTATTTCCACTCCAGCAGCGATTCCCCCAGGAAGAGTGCCGACAGGCAGGCGCCAAACACGGGGATCAAAAAACTGTAAACCGCCACGGTGCTGACCCGGTTGTACTTGAGCAGCACCCCCCACAGCGCAAAGGCGACGGCTGACAACAGCGCCATGTAGACCAGCAGCAGGCTGGGCGCCAGCGTGAACGACGCAATGTGACCGCCTGCGATCCAGCCAATCAGCACCAGTACCACGCCGCCAATGCCAAGTTGGTAGCCGGTCATGACCACCGAATCCATGCCCTGGGAGAGGCGTTTGCCATACAGTGAGGCGGACGACAGCACCAGCGCCGCCAGCACAATGAAGCCTTCACCCAAGAGAGTGAACTCGCCGTCAGTGGCAGCACCCCCCAGCAGCCCGCCAATATTCACTGCCAGCACCCCGGCAAAGCCCAGCGCGCAACCCAAGAGCTTGCGCCAGGTGAGGGTGTCGTTGTGGTAGACAAAATGCGCCAAGAGCACACTGAAGAACACGCCCGATGCGTTGAGGATGGACGCCTTGACCCCTGTGGTGTGGGCCAGGCCGATGTAGAAAAAGATGTACTGCAGCGTGGTTTGCAAAACCCCCAGCAGTGCTATCTGCCCGGTTTGGGCGCGGTGCAGTGCGAGCGATTTGCCCGAAAGTTTGGCGAACACCATCAACAGCAACCCGGCGCCGACAAAGCGGTACCCGGCGAACAGCATTTGTGCCGCAATGTCGTTGCGCCCGATCTCCAGCAGGGCGTAGCCCTGTTTGATGGCGGGGTAGGCACTGCCCCAGAGCAGGCAGCACAGGCCCGCGAGAAAAAAAACAGTACGTGGACGGGTGAAAAAAGACACGACAGAGGGCGAGGGTGGGTGCGCGGCTTAGCCGCGAACGGATGTGGAGGGCGCGTCAGAAGCAGAGGTGGGGGCCATCCCCCGGTGCAATTCGGCCAGTTGGGCATCTTTGGCACGCCAGAGTTCTGCCACCCAGGCCGAAAAGGCGGCGCGGAACTCGGGGTCTTGCCCGTAGTCGCCGCCCAGCAAAGCCTGTGGAACCGGAATGGGGTGGATGCGCACCACCACGCGGTGCACCTTGCCGCACAAAAAGCCCCAGAAAGTGGGCACCCCTTCGGGGTAATAAATCGTCACGTCGAGAATCGACTGGAACTTGTCGCCCATGGCCTGCAGGGCTAGCGCCAAGCCGCCAGCCTTGGGCTTGAGCAGGTACTGGTAGGGCGATTGTTGTTTAGCGTGTTTGGCCGCGGTGAAACGGGTGCCTTCCAGGAAGTTCATCACGCTGGTGGGAATCAAGGAGAACTTTTCGCAGGCCTTGCGTGTGGTTTCCTGGTCTTTGCCACGCATCTCAGGGTGCTTCTTGAGGTAGGCCTCGCTGTGGCGGCGCATGAACGGGAATTCGAGCGCCCACCAGGCCAGCCCCATGATGGGGACCCAGATGAGCTGCTGTTTGAGGAAAAACTTGAGCAGAGGAATGCGCCGGTTCAGCAAGTGCTGCAGCGCAAAAATGTCCACCCACGACTGGTGATTGCTGCTGACCATGTACCAGCTGTGCGGGTCCAGGCCTTCAACCCCTTGCACATCCCACTCGGTACGCTGGGTCAGCCGCATCCAGGCGCTGTTGCAGCTAATCCAGCCCTCCGCGATGGACAACACCACCGGATCAAGGCGCAGGCGAACGGCCTTGAATGGCAGCACCAGCTTGATGGCGGCAAAGACAAACAGCAACGGCACCCAGAACAGGATGTTGAGCAGCAGCAGGGCAAATGCAAGGGCCCCCAGCAAGGGCGCAGGCAGGAAGTTCAGCATGGGTGTTTAGGGGTTAAAGAAACACAGCGTGTTTCTGCCATTGGCCTTGGCTCGGTACATGGCGGTGTCGGCTTGTTTCAGGAGCTCACTGGGGGCAGCGTTTTCGCCTTTGAACAGTGTAATGCCGATGCTGGGGGTGGTGGTGTGCTGGGTCTGTTTGAGTACATAGGGCTCATTCAGGCTGGCCAGAATTTTGTGGCCCACCGTGGTGGCGTGCAGGCGGGCTTCCACAACGTCGGCGCTCAGGTCCTGGATCAGCACCACAAATTCATCACCACCCAGGCGGGCCACGGTGTCCACCGCGCGAATACTTTGCTGCAGGCGTCGTGCCACCTCTTGAAGCAGCAGGTCGCCCACATCGTGGCCATAGGAGTCATTCAGTTGCTTGAACTGGTCCAGGTCCAGGAACATCAGCGCGCCGTGTTCGCCCTTGCGATGGCTGGTGCCCATGGCCTGTTGCAGGCGGTCGGTCAGCAGGCGGCGGTTGGGCAGGCCGGTCAGGGTGTCGTGGAAGGCCAGGTGGCGAATCGCCTCTTCGGCAGTCTTGCGTTCGGTGATGTCGCGGGCGATCGCAATCAGGCGCTCCTCTTCCCCCGGCACGGTGGGTTTGCGCACCACCGACAGCTCAAACCACAGCTTGCCCGTCGGCAGTTCCAGGCTGTACTGTTTGCCGTGGGAGCGCCCCGTGGCCCGTGCCTCGTGCAGTGCCGCCACGAAGGTGTCGGCTGCATCTTTGGGCAGCACTTCGGTGATCAAGCGGCCCAGCAGCACTTGCGGCGGGCGGTCCAGCAGGTCGGTGTTCTGGCTGTGCACGGCACGGTAGTGGCCTTCGGTGCTGAACTCAAACAACAGGTCGGGCAGGGCCTTGAGGGTGGCCTCCAGCTCAGCCTGGGTGGCGTGCAGTTGCGCCTCGGCCTGCTTGCGCCCCGAGATGTCCATTAGCGTGCCCACCATGCGCTGGGGCGCGCCCTCCTTGCTGAACTGCACCACCTTGCCGCGGCTGCTGAGCCACATCCAGCGGCCATCGGTGTGGCGCGCACGGTACTCGGCTTGGTAGGCCGGAGAGACACCCGTGAGGTGGGCGCGCATGGCCTGCATGGCGGAGGCCAGGTCGTCGGGGTGCACCAGGTGCCCCCAGGCGCGAGCCAGTTCGCTCTCTTGCGGGTCGCGCCCCAGCATCTGGCAGGCGCGCTCGTCCAGGTAGTAGCCGCGTTCGCTGGTCAGATCATGGTCCCAGCGGCCCAGATCGGCGCCCATGATGGCCAGCTCCAACTGCTCGGTGGTGTCGCGCAGCAGGGCTTCGGCCACCTTGCGCTCCTGGATGTTGCGTGCCACCCCCAGCACCCCAATGATGTTGCCGTCGGCGTCGCGCATGGGGGTTTTGGTGACCTCGAACAGATCACCATGCGGGTTGACCAGGGTGGGCGTGTTTTCCTCAAAGGTCACGGCCTTGCCGGCCTGGATGGCCCAGCGGTCCGACATGGAGAAAATCTCGACAACGCGGTCTTCCAGCCAATGTGCATCGCGCGTTCCAACGATGTCTTCAGGCGGCACGCCCAGGGTCGCGGCAAAGGCCTCGTTGCAGGTCAGGTAAACACCGTCAATGTCCTTGAGCCACACCTGGTAGGGAATGGTTTGCAGCAGGTTGCGTAACAGGGCCTCGCTTTTGCGCAAGGCCGCACGTGAGGCGCGCTCGGGCGTGATGTCTTCCACCGTGCCTTCGTAGAACTGCAGCTTGCCTTGCTCGTCGCGCACTGCATGGGCATGCTCGCGCACCCACATGGTCTGGCCTGTTTTGAGGCGCACCATCTCAGACACAAAGTCGGTGACCTGTCCATGCTCGCGCATCAGCTCGGCAAATCGTACGCGCCGCTGCGGCTGCACGTAGGGATTGCGGTGGGCCGCCGGGTCGGCCTTCATTTCCGCTTGGCTTTGGTAGCCATGGATCCGCAGGAACGCAGTGTTGACCTGCAGCAGCTGCCCGTCCAAGCTGGTGCGGTAGGCCCCAATGGGCAACTGCTCAAACA
Source organism: Curvibacter sp. GWA2_63_95 (assembly GCA_001795455.1). GTDB lineage: Bacteria > Pseudomonadota > Gammaproteobacteria > Burkholderiales > Burkholderiaceae_C > Allorhodoferax. The sequence continues at coordinate 211,901 of MGPB01000021.1, forward strand.
GGCTGGACGTTGCGCGGGTGGGCATGGGCGGTGGCCCTGGGGATTACTTCAGGCTGCCAGACAAAAACTGGGCCAAGCGTTCACTTTTGGGGTTTGCCAGCACGTCGGCGGGGCGGCCCTCTTCTTCCACCAGCCCCTTGTGCAGAAACACCAGATGGTTGGCCACCTCGCGGGCAAAGCCCATTTCGTGGGTTACCACTACCATGGTGCGCCCCTCCAAAGCCAGGTTCTTCATGACCTTGAGCACTTCGGACACCAGTTCTGGATCCAGTGCGCTGGTGGGTTCGTCAAACAGCATCACCTCGGGCTCCACGGCCAGCGCGCGTGCAATCGCCACGCGCTGCTGCTGGCCGCCACTCATGTGGGCGGGGTAGCGGTCTTCCACGCCGGAGAGGCCCACCTTGGTGAGGTATTTGCGTGCGGTCTCTACCGCCTGGTCCTTGGGAATGCCCAGCACATGTACAGGCACTTCGATGATGTTTTGCAGCACCGTCATGTGGGCCCAGAGGTTGAAGTGCTGGAACACCATGGCCAGTTTGGTGCGCAGGCGTTGCAGCTGTTTGGGGTCTTGGGCGGACAGTTCGCCATTGGGGGCGGCTACCAGCTTGAGCTCTTCGCCGGCCACCTGGATACGGCCCTGGTGGGGTTTCTCCAGCATGTTGATGCAGCGCAGAAAGGTGCTCTTGCCGGAGCCGGAGCTGCCGATGATGCTGATCACATCACCCGCGTGGGCCGAGAGCGAAACGCCTTTGAGCACTTCGTTGCTGCCAAAGCGCTTGTGGATGTTGTCGACCTGGAGTTTGAGGGGCTTGGTAGTCATGGTGCGGACAGTCGGGCACGTAAGGGGAGGGGGCTGTGCGGGCTCAGGCGCCCAGCAGTTCGCCGGTTCGGAAAGGGGTGGCACCGGCAATTTTGCCGATTTCGGCGCCGGACAGGGCGTAGCGGTCACGGACCCGGGCGTAGAAAACACCGTCTACGCCCGCCACCACGCGGTGGACACGGTTGGCGATCGGGTCAATCACTTCGGCCACCACATCGCCCACACGCAGGGTCTGGCCAACGTCGGCGGTGTAGACCACCACGCCGGGCTCCGGGGTGTGCAGGGTTTCAGACCCCGCCAGAGGCGTGGCTGCGCACAGCGCTGCCGGGATGGCTGGTGGCTGGGCACAGGCCAGGGCCTGGATGTGCTGCAAGAAAGTCCACACCGCCTGCGTGTCTTCTTGCGCTAGGGCGTGGGTGACGTCGGCTTCGCCGCGCAGCTCTACGGTGGTGCTGTTGCAGCCTTGCAGCAGGGGGGCGGCAATGCCCGCCGCCTGCAGCGCCTCGGCCAGCTGCCACCAGGCACCGGAAAGGCATTCGTCAAACGGACCGCTGCCCGAATTCTTGGCCAGCAGCACCGCGCGGGCTTTGAGCAGGTGGGCCAGGGGCGCCAGCTGGGGCCAGCAGGGTTCCTCGGTGTAGAAGTGCAGCACGCCTTCGCAGTCGCAGTGCAGGTCCAGCACATAGTCGGCATCATGGGCCAGCGTCAGCAGGGTGCGGCGCAGGCTTTGCAGCTCGGTGTCGGGCTGCCATTGGCGCAGGTAGTCGCCCATGGCGCGGCGTACCGTGGCCACGTTGGCGGCAGCGTCCGGGCCCATCTGGGTTTTGATGGTGGGCAGCACCGCCTTAGCCAGGTCCGGGTAGTGGCGGTTGAAGTTTTCGCTGCTGGCCAGCTCAAAGCGGCCCATGGGTTTTTGGTCCACGCGCTGGGCCAGACCAATCGGGTTAGCCACAGGAACCAGGATGATTTCGCCCCGGATCTGGCTTTCAGCATCGGCGGCATCCAGCAGGGCGCGCAAGTGGTGGGCCACCAGCATGCCGGGCAGTTCTTCGGCGTGCAGGCTGGCCTGGATATAGACCTTGGGGCCATGGCCGGGCGTGCCGTAGTGAAAACTGCTGAGGCTGCGGTGGCTGCCCAGGCTGTTGGAGAGCAGGGGGTGGTCAATGCGTTGCATGGCGGTTCAGTGCTTGCGGGGCGCGAGGTAGGCCAGGAATTGTTTTTCTGCCAGGCGGAAGATGCCGATCAGGCAGAACGAGGCCACCAAGTAAATGGCGGCGGCGGCAATGTAGGCCTCAAACGGCAGGTAGTAGTCCGAGTAGACGCGGCTGGCTGCGGCAGTCACGTCCAGCATGCTGGGCACGGCGCTGGCGAGACTGGTGCTTTGCAGCATCATGACCACCTCGTTGCTGTAGGCCGGCAGGGTGCGGCGCAGCGCACTGGGCAGCACGACATGGCGCATGACCTGAAAGCGGCTCATGCCAAAGGCCTGGGCCGACTCGATTTCACCGGCCGAGGTCTCGCGGATGGCGCCGGCCAGCATTTCTGCCGTGTAGCCTGCCGTGTTGAGGCTGAAAGCCAGCAGTGCGCAGAAAAACGGCTCCTTGAAATGGGTCCAGGGCCAGACATCGTCCCAGCGTGCCTGGATCCACTCCAGTTGGCCCAGGCCGTAGTAAATCAGGTAAACCTGAATCAGCAGCGGTGTGCCACGGATCACATAGGTGTAGGCCCCGACGATCCAGCGCAACGGTGCCCAGGGGCCAGTCAGCAGCAAGGCGAATACCAGCGCGAGCACGGCACCAATGCCCAGTGACGAGAACAGCAGCCCCAGCGTGGTCAGGATGCCAGTGGCATAGAGCTCCAGGTTTTGGGGCTCAAAAATCACATGCCATTTCATAGCTCACCCCGCTTGGCGCCCAGGCTGTAGCGCGCATTGAGTTTGCGCAGTGCGTACAGCGAGATGGTGGTGTAGATCAAAAAGAGGGCTGCAGTGAACAGGAAAAAAGCAAACGGTGAGCGTGTAGCGGCACTGGCTTGCTTGGAGAGGTAGGTCATTTCCTTTAAGCCAATCAGGCTGACCAGCGCGGTGGATTTGATCAACACCAGCCAGTTGTTGGTAAAGCCGGGCAGGGCGTAACGCACCATCTGTGGGGTGGTGATGCGCAAAAAGGCTTGCACCGGGCCCATGCCGAACGCCAGGGCAGCCTCCATCTGGCCTTTGGGGATGGAGAGGATAGCGCCGCGGAAGGTTTCCGTCATGTAGGCGCCGTAGATGAAACCGATGGTGAGCACACCCGCGGCAAAGGGATTGATGTCAATGGTGGCTTTGCTGCCAGCCAGTTCCAGCAGGTGGTTCAGGCCAATGGTGCCACCGTAAAACACCAGCAACATGACCACCAGGTCTGGCACGCCGCGGATGACGGTGGTGTAGACCGCAGCAATCGACGCCAGCACCGGGCGTCCCGAGAGTTTGGCGGCAGCGCCCAGCAGGCCCAAAACAATGGCAACCAGCAGCGCGCAAAGCGATACGCCGACTGTCAGGACTGAGCCTTGCAGGATGGCGACGTAATAAGCATTCATGGGGGACTAAGGCAATTAACGCAACGGGGCGCAAACATGCGCCCCGTTGCGTTGAGCTGTTACAAGATTACTCGCCGTAAACGTCGATGCTGTACTTGGCAAAGTACTTATCGTTCAGGGTCTTGTAGGTGCCGTTGGAGCGGATGGTCTTGATGGCTTCGTTCAACTCAGCCTTGAGCTTGTCTTCACCTTGGCGCAGCGCAACTGCAGCACCAGCGAAATACTTGACATCGCTCAGCACGGGGCCGACGAACTCGTACTTGGCTCCTTCAGGCTTGGACAGGAAGCCACCAGTCACCTCCAAGAAGTCTGCCACGGTACCGTCCAGACGGCCGGACTTGATGTCCAGGTAGACCTGGTCTTGGGCTTCGTAGGAGTTCACTACTACGCCGACGGGCTTCAGGGTGTCCATGGCGTATTTTTCTTGGGTAGAGCCCTTCAGAACACCAATTTTTTTGCCCTTCAAGGATGCCAAGTCTGTGAACTTGGTGCCCTTCTTCAGCACGATGCGGCTGGGGGTTTGGTAGTACTTGTCAGTGAAGTCGATTTCCTTCTTGCGCTCGTCCGTAGCGGACATGGAGGAGATGATGACGTCGTACTTCTTGGCGTTCAGGCCGGGGATCATGCTGTCCCAAACTTGCTCCACGAACTCGCACTTGCGCTTGATTTGTTCGCACAGGGCGTTGGCAATGTCCACGTCAAAGCCAGTGGGCTGGCCGTCGGCGGACTTGAAGGTGAAGGGCTCGTAAGTCGGGTCGATGGCGACCTTGAGGGGGCCCACTTCGGGGGCAGGTGCGGCAGCAGCGGGAGCCGATGCGGGGGCAGCAGGTGCTGCGGGAGCGGCTTCTTCTTTTTTGCCACAGGCGGCCAAAACCGAGGTCACTGCCAGTGCCAGCAGGAGTTTCTTCATGGATAGTTCCTTTGAAATACCGGAGGTGGTACTCCGGCGGTTTGAAAATGTAAGAAAAATCATTCTACGGGCTAACTACAGCAAATTTGATGCCGCCCCACACCAGTGCATTGGGGTTTTTACCGTGGAAATGTGGGTATTTGGCGCTTTCGGCTGGCGATCCGCTCGCAAAGTTCCGATTGCGCTTTGGGCTTGGCAAGCCGCTTGTCCCTTGGCCGTGTGCGTGCAAGCGCAAAACCTTACACTCTAGGGTTACCCCCGGATTCCCCATGAACGCCCCAGTCGACGTCTCCTTTTTCGCGCGCGCTGCCAAGCCGCTGTCCAGCTACCGCAAGTACTGGGCGGCCCGTTTTGGCACGGCCCCCGTGCTGCCCATGAGCCGTGCCGAAATGGAGAAGCTGGGCTGGGACAGCTGCGACATCGTGCTGGTGACGGGCGATGCCTATGTGGATCACCCCAGTTTTGGCATGGCAGTGATCGGCCGCATGCTGGAGGCGCAAGGTTTTCGGGTTGGCATCATTGCCCAGCCCGACTGGACCAGCGCCGAGGCCTTCAGGGCCCTGGGCAAGCCCAACCTGTTTTGGGGTGTGACCGCGGGCAACATGGATTCCATGATTAACCGCTACACCGCGGACCGCAAGATTCGCAGCGATGACGCCTACACGCCGGGCGATGTGGGCGGCAAGCGCCCCGACCGCGCGGCCATCGTTTATAGCCAGCGCTGCCGTGAGGCGTTCAAAGACACCCCCATCATCCTGGGGGGCATCGAGGGCTCGCTGCGCCGCATTGCCCACTATGACTACTGGAGCGACAAGGTGCGCCGCAGCATCGTGGTGGACGCCAAGTGCGACCTGCTGCTGTACGGTAACGCCGAGCGTGCGATTGTCGAAATTGCCCACCGCCTGGCCACCAAAGAGCCGGTCGAGCAGATCACTGATGTGCGCGGCACGGCCTTTGTGCGCCGCCCGGACGATGAAACCGGCAAGGGATGGTTTGAGATCACCTCGACCTCGGTCGATGAGCCGGGCCGTGTGGAGGCCCACGTCAACCCCTACATGACGACCAGCGAGCAGGCCGCCGAGAACGGCGCCACCTGCGCCAAGGAGGACGAGGCCAAGGCCGTTGCCCAAGCTGCCGAGGCTGGTGGTGCTATGAATTCAGGAGCTGTTCGCGCAGATTCCACGGGGGCTGCAGGCCAAAAAGTCTCAAAACCCGAGGTGAATGCCGCAATTGCACCGCTGACCTTCTTCGCCAACCCGGCGCTGGCCAGTACCAAGGGCAAGGTCAAGGTGCCGCCGCGCGAGCGCTCGGTGATCCGCCTGCCCAGCTATGAGCAGGTGCGCTCCGACCCCATTCTGTATGCACACGCCAACCGCGTGCTGCACCTGGAAACCAACCCCGGCAACGCCCGTGCACTGGTGCAGGCGCACGGGGAGGGCACCACGGCGCGCGATGTATGGATCAACCCGCCCCCCATTCCGCTGACCACAGCCGAGATGGATATGGTGTTTGACCTGCCGTACGCGCGCAGCCCGCACCCCAGCTATGCCGACGAAAACGGCAGCCACGACCACGCTACCAAGATCCCGGCGTGGGAGATGATCCGCTTCTCGATCAACATCATGCGCGGCTGCTTTGGCGGCTGCACCTTCTGCTCGATCACCGAGCATGAGGGCCGCATCATCCAGAGTCGCTCGGAAGAATCCATCATCAAGGAAGTGGAAGACATCCGTGACAAGGTGAAGGGCTTTACCGGCACCATTTCCGACCTGGGTGGCCCCACGGCCAATATGTACCGCCTGGGCTGTCGCAGCCCCGAGATTGAGGCGGCCTGCCGCAAGCCCAGCTGCGTTTACCCCGGCATCTGCCAGAACCTGACCACCAACCACGATCCGCTGATCAAGATCTACCGCCGTGCGCGGGCGCTCAAGGGCATCAAGAAGATCCTGATCGGCTCCGGCCTGCGCTACGACCTGGCGGTCAAGAGCCCGGAGTACGTCAAAGAGTTGGTGCAGCACCACGTGGGCGGCTACCTGAAGATTGCGCCCGAGCACACCGAGCAGGGCCCGCTCACCAAGATGATGAAGCCCGGCATCGGCTCCTACGACAAATTCAAGACCCTGTTCGAGAAGTTCAGCGCCGAAGCCGGCAAGAAGCAGTTTCTCATCCCGTATTTTATTGCGGCCCACCCGGGTACCAGCGATGAAGACATGATGAACTTGGCCATCTGGCTGAAGAAGAATGGCTTCAGGGCCGACCAGGTGCAGACCTTCTACCCCAGCCCCATGGCCACGGCTACGGCCATGTACCACAGCGGCCGCAACCCGCTGCGCAAGATCCACCGTACGGCTGAGAGCGATGACGAGACGGTGGACATCGTGCGTGGCGAGAAGCGCCGCCGCCTGCACAAAGCCTTCTTGCGTTACCACGACCCCAACAACTGGCCGCTGCTGCGCGAGGCACTGAAGGCCATGGGTCGAGCCGATTTGGTGGGCAATGGCAAACACCACCTGATTCCCACCTTCCAGCCGCTGGGTGATGGGGGTTATCAGAGCGCACGCAAGAAGAATTCGACGGCTGCGCCGGTCAAGGCCGCTATGCCTGCGAAGCCGGTCAAAGGCCGCATGCTGACCCAGCACACCGGCTTGCCACCGCGCGTGACCGGCGCTGCCGTCAAGCCCTCCGCACGGTTGGCCCGTAAGCCGCGCTGAGCGCGGCCTAGGTGATCTGCTTATTCCAGTGCGCTGCTTTCGTTGGCGCCCTGGCCCTTCTTGTCGCGCACATTCTTTTGCACGGTGACGGCGGCATACAGCGCCAGCACAAAGGACATGGCGTAGTAGCCTTTCTCTGACAGCAGCAGGGTGGCGTTCCACAGTCCGGTGGCAAGCAAGAGCAGCGACAGGCCCACCGCGCCGTAGCAAATGCCGTAGTAAGCCCCGGACACCGGGATGCCTTCAAGCTTGTCGCGCACACATTTCTGTAGCGAGACTGCGGCAAACAAACCAAAGGCCAGCAGGGTGAAGTAATAGCCTTTTTCGTTCAGCTGCATTTCAGCATTCCACAAACCCAGCAGAAAGCCGGCAGTGCCCAGGCCCAGGCAGGCGAAGGTGGCGCCCACGTAAGCGCCCGAAGAGGATTGTGGAAACTGGATAGATGTTTTCATGGTGATGGTGTGACAGTTGGGTGCAATGGACAAAGAGCCGAGGCTGCCGCTGCCTCGGAAGGCGCTAAGCTATTGTTATGGGAGGCAAAAATTGCCGTCGCCATTCTCTCAACAAATTGCACGGCTTTATTACAAAAATGATCAGGGTAATCACGCGATTTGCAGTCTTTGTTTTGGCCCATGGCGCAGTGCTGGCGCAGCCACCGGTGCAGTTCAATAACAGCCAGCAGGCGCTGCAACAGTACGAAGCCAGCACGCTGGAGAGCCTGACTGAGCGCTGCACGGCCACCAAGACCGAGCAGTACCAGTCGCCTGAAGAAGTGCGGTCTCTGCGCAACGGCTATGTGGATGTGGCTGAGCAGAACCCGCAAACCGGCCTGTATTCCATTTTTGTGTTTGACCAGGACAAGCGCAGCTTCACGCTGGTGGACGGGCAGGTGCTGAAACCCAATGGACGTTTGTTGTTGCGCCTGGCCCTGCCGCGTGACTACGGCCGTTGCCGCCTGGTGCGCGATGCGCAGGGCGTGGAACGCCTCGAAGTGGTGCATTTGGAGCGCAACTATGTATCGGACGCGCAGCGCATGCAGCGCCTGCGCAAGGAGTCGCAGGACCTGGCCACCTCGGTACAAGCCACGCCGCAGCCCCCTGCCTGTCAGGACGCCAAGTTGGCCGGTCGTGTGTGGGCGGAGGGCAAGCCACAAACACCGGCCAGCTGCCAGGAGGCCCAGTTGGCACTGCATGAGCGCATGCGCAAACTGGTGCGCAAGGTCCATGAGCGCTGATACGCACGCCGCAATTGCACATACCTTCTTGTGATGAAGTCCTCATCCCCCGACAAAACGGGTTACAAATTGGCCTGCAAGGTTTGCCCAAGGGTTTTGATTAAATAAATTCCCTTGATAATGTACTAAGCTGTTCGTCAACAAGAGACACGCGCTGGCATCCCGGATGTTGGCGCACCCATACCATGACGCTTCAAGACCACGATCTATCCGCATTGATGCGGGCAGAGCACACCGATCCGTTTAGCGTGCTGGGCATGCATATCCGCCCCGACGGTTTGGCGGTGCACGTGCTACTGCCGGGGGCCGGGCAGGTCGAGCTGATCGACAAGGTCACGGGCCAGGTGCGCGCTACGCTGGTGCGCCTTGTGGGGACCGATGTGTTTGGTGCCGTGCTGGCGGAGTCCCAAGCGTTTTCCTACCGATTGCGCGTGCAGTGGGCCGACGGCCCCGAGCAAGTCATCGAAGACCCCTACAGCTTCCCCCTGGTGCTGCAAGACCTGGACCTGTGGCTGTTGGCCGAAGGCACGCACCAGCGTCCATTTGAATGCCTGGGGGCCCACCTGGTGTGCATCAACGGCGTGTCCGGTGCCAGCTTTGCGGTCTGGGCGCCCAACGCCCGCCGCGTCTCGGTGGTGGGGGCGTTTAACCAGTGGGATGGCCGGCGCCACCCCATGCGCTTTCGGCGGGAGTGCGGCGTGTGGGAGATCTTCATCCCCGACGTCGCCCAGGGCGATCTCTACAAGTTCGAGATTCTGGGCGCGCAAGGCCAGATTGCTGTCAAGGCCGATCCGTTTGCCTTTCATGCCCAGCTGCGGCCTGACACCGCCAGCGTGGTCTACCCGCTGCCGCCGCGTCTGCCCATGCGCGCCGACCGCGGCGCCGCCAACGCGTTTGACAAGCCCATCAGCATCTACGAAGTGCACCTGGGTTCCTGGCGCAAGGCCGATGGCTGGCGCTGGCTCAGCTACCGCGAGCTGGCCGACAACCTGGTGCCTTACGCCAAGGAGTTGGGCTTCACCCACCTGGAGTTATTGCCCGTCAGCGAGCACCCGTTTGACGGCTCCTGGGGTTACCAGCCGCTGGGTTTGTTTGCCCCCACCTCGCGTTTTGGTTCGCCAGAAGACTTCAAGTTCTTTGTCGATGCTGCGCATGCCGCCGGCCTGGGGGTGATTCTGGATTGGGTGCCCGCACACTTTCCGAGCGACGCGCATGGCCTGGCCGAGTTCGACGGCACCCACCTGTACGAATACGCCGACCCCAAGGAAGGCTTTCACCAGGACTGGAACACGCTGATCTACAACTTTGGCCGTACCGAGGTGCGCAATTTTTTGGTCGGCAACGCGCTCTACTGGCTGGAGCGCTACGGCATCGACGGCCTGCGCGTGGACGCCGTGGCCTCCATGCTGTACCGCGATTACAGCCGAGAAGAAGGCCAGTGGATCCCCAACAAACACGGCGGCCGCGAGAACCTGGAGGCCATCGAATTCCTGCGCCGAATGAACCACACCGTGGGCACGGAGCGGCCCGGCGCCATCACACTGGCCGAAGAGTCCACCGCCTTCCCGGGCGTGAGCCGCCCGCCCAGCCCGGACCTGCAAAGTGGTGGCCTGGGTTTTCACTACAAGTGGAATATGGGCTGGATGCATGACACGTTGAAATACGCATCACTGGACCCGGTGCACCGGCGCCACCACCACAACCAGCTCACCTTCGGGCTGATGTATGCCTTTACCGAAAACTTTGTGCTGCCGCTCTCGCACGACGAAGTGGTGCACGGCAAGGGCTCGCTCTTGGGCAAGATGCCGGGCGACGCGTGGCAGCGCTTTGCCAACCTGCGCGCGCTTTACGGTTTCATGTGGACCTACCCGGGCAAGAAGCTGCTGTTCATGGGCGGCGAACTGGCCCAGCCCACCGAATGGGCCGATGGCTCGGAGTTGTCCTGGTCGCTGGAACAGCAACCTGCCCACCAAGGCGTGCAGCGCCTGGTGCGTGACCTGAACCGCGTGTACAAGGCCTTCCCTGCGTTGCACCAGCAGGATGTGCAAAGTGGCGGGTTTGACTGGATTGCCCATGAAGATGCAGCCCAGTCAGTGGTGGCCTTTGTGCGCCATGGCAGGGGTGGTGAATGCGCCGTGGTGGTGTGCAACTTCACGCCTTTGCCACGTTATGGGTACCGCATTGGCATGCCAAGCGCCGGCACCTGGCGCGAGCTCATCAACACCGACAACGTGGTGTACGGTGGCAGCGGTGTGGGCAATGGCGAATTGAACACCGATGCGGTGGCCGCCCACCACCGCGCACAGTCCGTGGTACTGACATTGCCGCCATTGGCATGCCTTGTGCTCACCCACGTAACCCCCTCATCAATCTAGCGGATTCAGTCGGCATGACCTTGCAACCCGGCCAAACGCACACCTTGGGCGCGCAGCTGTGCGACCAGGGCGTGAACTTTTGCCTGGCCGCGCCGAATGCGCAGGCGGTCGAGCTGTGCCTGTTTGACGCCAGCGCCACGCAGGAAGTGCAACGACTGGCCATGCAGGGCCCGGTGGATGGCCTCTGGCATGGGTTTCTGCCAGGTGCCCAGGTCGGTCTGGTGTACGGCTGGCGCGTGCATGGTCCCTGGGACCCCGCGCAGGGTCACCGCTTCAATCCGGCCAAGCTGCTGCTGGACCCGGCAGCGCGTGAGGTGGTGGGGTGCTACGACGGTGACGATATCCATAACGGCCATGAACCCGGTAATCCCGGGCAGCGTGATACACGCGACAACCTTGCCACGGCCCTCAAGGCCCGCGTGGTACAGGACTTGCTGCCGCCAATGGCGCGGGTACGGGTGGACCCGGCTCAGCGGGTGCTCTACGAACTGCACCTCAAGGGCTTTACCGCCTTACACCCCGAAGTACCCGAAACCTTGCGCGGCACCTACGCGGGTCTGGCGCACCCGGCCGCCATCGCACATTTGCGCAAGCTGGGCATCACCACGGTGAGCCTGATGCCCGTGGCCCACCGGGCCGATGAGGTGCGCCTGTTGCGCATGGGCTTGTCCAACTACTGGGGCTACAGCCCGATTGCCTGGAACGCGCCCGAACACCGCTATTGGAGCGGCACCCCAGCCACCAGCCCGCGCAGCGAATTACGTGCACTGGTGGATGCGTTGCATGCAGCAGGGCTGGAAGTGATTTTGGATGTGGTCTACAACCACACGGGCGAAACCGACGAGTTGGGCCCCACGCTGAGCCTGCGCGGCATTGACAACGCCATGTACTACCACCTGGATGCCGCCAATCCTGCGCTGTATGCCAACTGGACGGGCTGCGGCAACTGCGTGAACCTGACCCACCCGCTGGTGCTGCGCACGGTGATGGACAGCCTGCGCGGTTGGATGCGCGAGTTCGGTGTGGACGGCTTCCGCTTCGACTTGGCACCAGTGCTGGCGCGTGCAGGTGCCGAACAGCACAACCGCTTTGAGATCCAGGCGCCTTTTTTGCTCGCAGTGGCGCAAGACCCGGTGCTGCGCGATTGCACCATGGTGGCCGAGCCCTGGGACATTGGGCCGGGGGGCTACCAGTTGGGCAGTTTTCCGCCGGGATGGCTGGAGTGGAACGACCGCTTCCGTGACACCCAACGCAGTGCCTGGCTGCAGCACCATGCCACGCGTGCCGATCTGGCGCAGCGCCTGGCCGGTTCGGCCGAGTCTTTTGCGCCAGCCAGGCGCGCACCACACAGCAGTGTGAACCTCATCACGGCACACGATGGCTTCACGCTGACCGACCTGGTGAGCTACGCCCAGCGCCACAACGAGGCCAATGGCGAGAACAACCGCGATGGCCATGGCCACAATCTGAGCGTGAATAACGGCGTTGAGGGTGCGAGTGGTGATCCGGATGTGCTGGCACGGCGTCTTCGGCAAAAGCGGGTACTTCTGGCCAGCCTGCTCTGGTCACTGGGCACGCCCATGCTCTTGGCGGGCGACGAGTTTGGGCAGAGCCAAGGCGGCAACAACAATGCCTATTGCCAGGACAACGCGACCACCTGGCTGCACTGGGAGCAGGCCGACACCACACTCACAGCCTTTGTGGCGCACGCGATTGCGCTGCGTGCCGAGTTGCCGCTGTTGCAAAGCGGTGCCTGGTGGCGTGGCATGGACGCCATGGGCAGCGCGCGTGGCCCCATCTCGCAGTGGTGGGGGCCGCAGGGCCAGACCTTGGCGCACACAGACTGGCATCACCCACAGGACAACGCCTTGATGCTGCAACTCAGCTCTGGTGCCCAGGCTGCGCAGCCTGCGCCGGGCTGTCTGTTGCTGCTCAACCCCAGGCCGCACACGCTGGAATTTGTGTTGCCTGCGCCACCGCCGGGCACCCAGTGGTTGCAACGTCTGGAGACCGATGGCGGCAACATCCATCCCCAAACTTTGACCATGCGCCTGTGGATGCCGGGCCAGAGCCTGCTGCTTGCCAGCATTGCTCCCCTTTAGTTTTTCTCAACGAGCCGACCATGCCCATCCTCACTCTGCCCACCACGCCGTTTGACGGCCAGCGCCCCGGTACCTCTGGCTTGCGCAAAAAAGTCACCGTATTCCAGCAGCCGCGCTATTTGGAGAATTTTGTGCAAGCACTGTTCGATGTGCTGCCCGACGCGGCAGACCAGACCCTGGTGGTGGGGGGCGACGGCCGCTTCCACAACCGTGTGGCCATCCAGACCATTCTGCGCATGGCGGCGGCCAAAGGTTATGCCCGCGTGCTGGTGGGGCAGGGCGGCATCCTGTCCACGCCTGCGGTCAGCGCGGTGATCCGCAAGCACGGCGCCAGCGGCGGCATTGTGCTGTCGGCCAGCCACAACCCCGGTGGGCCCGATGGAGACTTCGGCATCAAGTACAACGTGGCCAATGGTGGCCCTGCGCCGGAGAAGGTGACCGATGCGGTCTACGCACGCACCCTGCAGCTCAGCCAACTGCACACCACCGACACGCCCGATGTGGCGCTGGACGCGCTGGGCAGCAGCCGGCTGGAAGGCACGGAGATTGTGGTGATTGACCCGGTGAGTGACTACGCCGAAGTGATGCGTGGCCTGTTTGACTTTGCGGCCATTCGCACCCTGTTTGCTGGCGGTTTCCGCTTGCGCTACGACGCCATGTGCGCCGTGGGTGGGCCCTACGCCAAGGCCCTGCTCGAAGGCGAGCTGGGGGCGCCCGCGGGCACCGTGGTGAATGCCGAGCCGCTGGAAGACTTTGGGGGTCTGCACCCCGACCCCAACCCGGTGAACGCCGAAGACCTGATCGCCCACCTGTTTGCCGACGATGCGCCCGACATGGGCGCGGCGAGTGACGGCGATGCAGACCGCAACATGGTGGTGGGCCGCAAGTTTGTGGTGTCGCCGTCCGACAGCTTGGCCGTGTTGGCGGCGCATGCCACACGGGTGCCGGGCTACAAAGCTGGCCTGGCCGGTGTGGCGCGCTCCATGCCCACCAGCACCGCGGTGGACCGCGTCGCCAAGGTGCTGGGCATTCCGTGTTTCGAGACGCCCACGGGCTGGAAGTTTTTTGGCAACCTGATGGACGCTGGCAAAGTCACCCTGTGTGGTGAAGAAAGCTACGGCACGGGTTCCAGCCATGTGCGCGAGAAGGACGGCCTGTGGGCCGTGCTGTTCTGGCTCAACCTGGTGGCCACCACGGGCCAGACGGTGGAACAACTGGTGCGCGCGCTGTGGAAGGCGCATGGGCGCTGTGTCTACTCGCGCCATGACTACGAGGCCATTCCCACCGATAAAGCCGATGCTCTGATGCGCGAGTTGCGTGCGTCCCTGCCCACGCTGGGCGGCACCACGGTGGCGGGTTTGCCCATTGCGTTGGCCGACGACTTTGCCTACACCGACCCCGTGGATGGCAGCGTGAGCCAGAAGCAGGGTGTGCGTGTGGTGCTGACTGACGGTTCGCGCGTGGTGTTCCGCCTCTCCGGCACTGGTACCGAGGGCGCCACGCTGCGTGTTTACCTGGAACGCCACGAACCCGATCCTGCCCGTCAGGACCTGCCCGCACAAGAGGCTTTGCAGCCGCTGGTAGCGCTGGCCGAGGCCGTGGCCAAGGTGCGCGCCTTTACCGGCATGGACCAGCCCACGGTGATGACCTGACAGCATCCATTTCGAGATTTCTTTGCAGAACGACACCACTAAAAATGAACAGGAGACAAGCATGAGCACGACAGAGACCCCACGCAGCCTTGTGCAGCAAGAACGCCATATGCAGCCCCACATGCTGGTACGCCGCACCATCGCCCTGGTGCTGGCCGGAGGCCGCGGTTCACGCCTCAAGCAGCTGACCGACCGCCGTGCCAAACCCGCGGTGTACTTTGGCGGCAAGTTCCGCATCGTTGACTTTGCGCTGTCCAACTGCGTGAACTCGGGCATTCGCCGCATCGGCGTGATCACGCAGTACAAATCGCACTCGCTGCTGCGCCACCTGCAGCGCGGCTGGAGCTTCTTGCGCGCCGAGCTGAACGAGATGGTGGACCTGCTGCCTGCGCAGCAGCGCGTGGACGAAGAGCACTGGTACCGCGGCACGGCCGATGCGATCTACCAAAACCTGGACATCATCCAGAGCAGCAAGCCCGAGTACGTGGTGGTGCTGGCAGGCGACCACGTCTACAAGATGGACTACTCGCTGATGCTCAAGGACCACGTGGACAGCGGCGCCGGTTGCACGGTGGGCTGTATTGAAGTGCCACGCGCCGAAGCCAGTGCCTTTGGTGTCATGGCGGTGGATGGCACGCGCAAGATCACCGAATTTGTGGAAAAACCGGCTGACCCACCCCCTATGCCTGGCAATGACGCCGTGTCGCTCGCCAGCATGGGTATTTACATCTTCGATTCCAAGTACCTGTACGACCTGCTCGAAGACGACATTGCCAACCCAGAGTCCAGCCATGACTTTGGCAAGGACGTGATTCCGCGCGTGGTGCGCGAGGGCCGGGCGATTGCCCACCCCTTCTCCATGTCCTGCGTATCGTCCACGCCCGACGCCGTGCCCTACTGGCGCGATGTGGGAACCATCGACGCATTCTGGGAGGCCAATCTGGACTTGGCGTCCGTGACCCCCGAGCTGGATATTTACGACACCAACTGGCCCATCTGGACCAGCCAGCGCCAGCTGCCACCGGCCAAGTTTGTGCAGGACGCCGAGGGCAAGCATGGCCAGGCCATCAACACCATGGTGTCGGGCGGTTGCATTGTGTCGGGCTCCATCGTCAGCAACTCGGTGCTGTTCAGCAGCGTGCGGGTGCACTCCTTCTGCGTGATCGACCAGGCCGTGTTGCTGCCCGAGGTCACGATTGGCCGCGGCTGCCGCCTGAGCCGTGTGGTGGTAGACCGTGGTTGCACGGTGCCCGAAGGCCTGGTGATTGGTGAAGACCCGGTGGCCGACGCTGCGCGTTTTGAGCGCACCGACAATGGCGTGGTCTTGGTCACCAAGGACATGCTGAACCGCCTGCCAGCACCGTAATCCCTCACTACCGTATTCAAGCCAAAAAATGCCTGCTTCCATGCGCATCCTGCAAGTCAGTGCCGAGATTTTTCCGCTGCTCAAAACCGGGGGGCTGGCCGACATTGCCGGTGCGCTGCCGGCCGCCCTGCAGGAGGCGGGCTGCGATGTGCGTGTGATGCTGCCGGGCTTCCCAGCCATCTGCGCGGGGCTGGAAGGGGCTGCGTCTGTGGGCAGCTTTGCCATGCCCTGGGGCGAGCGGGTGGAGGTGGTCTACGGCACCTTGCCCGCGCTGGCCCGCGAGGGGCACACGCAAGGTGCCTATGTGCTGAAAGCGCCTGGCCTGTACGACCGGCCTGGCAACCCCTACGAAGACAGCAACAAGCAGCCCTATGGCGACAACCACCGGCGCTTTGCGGCGCTGGGTCTGGCAGCTGCCCATGTGGCACATGGCCTGGATGGGCAGTGGCGCCCCCAGTTGGTGCACAGCCATGACTGGCATGCCGCGCTGGCCCCCGCCAGCCTGGCGCTGTGGAATGAAGGGCAGGGCCCGCGTGTGCCCTCGGTTTACACCGTGCACAACCTGGCCTACCAGGGCGTGTTCGGCCCCGAACACTTTGGTGACCTGGGCCTGCCGGGGCGTGCCTTCCACGTGCATGGCATGGAGTTCCACGGCCAGCTTTCGTTCATGAAAGCCGGGCTGTTCTACGCCAACCACATCACCACCGTGAGCCCCACCTATGCCCAAGAGATTCAGGGGCCAGAGCAGGGCTGTGGGCTGGACGGCCTGCTGCGCGCGCGTCACCAGCACCTCAGCGGCATCCTGAACGCTGTGGACGACAGCGTGTGGAACCCGTCCACCGATGCGCTGATTGCCCATGCCTATGACGCCCGCCACATGGCCGGCAAGGCGCAGAACAAGGCGGCGCTACAGGCCGAGATGGGCTTGGCGCTGGAGCCCGATGCTCCGCTGTTTGCCGTGGTGAGCCGCCTGACCGAGCAAAAAGGCCTGCCCCTGGTGCTGGCCGCGGTGGACGAGATCGTGTCGCGCGGTGGTCAGCTGCTGGTGCTGGGCAGTGGCGAGACCGGGCTGGAACAGGCTTTTGTGGCCCAGGCCAAAGCCCATGCGGGCCGCGTGGCGGTCAAGTTGGGCTACGACGAGGCCTTTGCCCACCGCATTTTTGCGGGCAGTGATGTGACGCTGGTGCCCTCGCGCTTCGAGCCCTGTGGCCTGACCCAGATGTACGGCCTGAAGTACGGCAGCCTGCCGCTGGTGCGCCGCGTTGGCGGTCTGGCAGACACCGTGGTCGACAGTGACCTCGAAACCCTGGACGACCGCACCGCCACCGGTTTCGTCTTCGACGACATGGACGAAACCCAATACCGCCGTGCGGTGCGCCGCGCCTTTGCGCTGTACCACCGCAAGGCCGAATGGAACCGCGTGCGCCAGACGGGCATGAAGCTTGCCTTCGACTGGGCCAGTGCTGCCCAGCACTATGTCGCGCTGTACCAAAACCTGATTGCCCAGGCCTGATGGCCCTTATCGCCACACGCCCACACCATGACCCCAACGACAGCCACTGCCACCGCTTCCAATTTTGAATTTGACGCCCCCGGGCGCGACCTGGAATCGCTCAAGCGTTCCATTGCCAACAAGCTGATGTTTGTGGTCGGCAAAGACCCCGAAGCCGCCCGCCCCGAAGACTGGCTGCATGCGGCAGCCTACGCCGTGCGTGACCAACTGGTGGAGCGCTGGATGACCACCACCCGCGCCCAATATGCGCAAGACGCCAAGCGTGTGTACTACCTCAGCATGGAGTTTTTGATCGGTCGCACTTTCAGCAACGCCATGCTGGCCGTGGGCCTGCGCGAGCGCGTGAAGCAGGCCCTGGCCGAGTTTGGCGTGGACATCGATGCCGTGACCGAGCTGGAGCCCGACGCCGCCCTGGGCAACGGGGGCCTGGGCCGCTTGGCCGCCTGTTTTCTCGATTCCATGGCCACGCTCAACATTCCCGGCTTCGGCTACGGCATCCGCTACGACTACGGCATGTTCAAGCAAACCATTGTGGACGGCCGGCAGGTGGAGGTGCCCGACTACTGGCTGACGCACGGCAACCCCTGGGAGTTTCCGCGTCCCGAGGTGACCTACCGGGTGCAGTTCGGCGGCCATGTGGTGAAAGAGGGTGACGCCTACCAATGGGTGGACAGCCACGACGTGCAGGCCATGGCCTATGACACCATCATCCCCGGCTACGCCACCAAGGCCACCAACACCTTGCGCCTGTGGTCGGCCAAGGCCACGCAGGAGATTGACCTGGGCGCCTTCAACCGCGGCAATTACTTTGCGGCGGTGGAGACCAAAAACCACTCCGAAAACGTGTCGCGCGTGCTGTACCCGGATGACTCCACGCCTTCGGGCCGTGAGCTGCGTCTGCACCAGGAGTACTTTTTCTGCAGCGCCAGCGTGCAAGACTTGCTGCGCCGCTACCTGCGCACCCACGACAACTTTGAGAACCTGCCCAACAAGGTCAGCATCCACCTCAACGACACGCACCCGGTGCTGGCTATTCCTGAGCTGATGCGCCTGTTGCTGGACGAGCACCACCTGCCGTGGGCCGACGCCTGGCGCCTGTGCCAGGGCGTGTTCAGCTACACCAACCACACCCTCATGCACGAGGCGCTGGAGACCTGGCCGGTGGAGATGATGGGCCGCATCCTGCCGCGCCACCTGCAAATCATTTACGACATCAACGCCCAGTTTTTGGCGCAAATTTCGCAGCGCGGCGGCAGTGCCGAACTGCTGCGCAAGGTCAGCCTGGTCGACGAGGGCGGCGAGCGCCGCGTGCGTATGGCCTACCTGGCCGTGGTCACCAGCCACTCGGTGAACGGCGTGTCGGCCTTGCACTCCGAGCTCATGAAGGAAAGCATTTTTCTGGACTTTGCCAAGCTCTGGCCCGAGCGCTTCAACAACAAAACCAACGGCATCACCCCGCGCCGCTGGCTGGCGCAGGCCAACCCGGCCTTGTCTGCCGTGCTGGACAAGCAGGTGGGCACCGGCTGGCGCCGTGACCTGACCCAGCTCAGCGGCCTGAACGGCGTGCTGACCCAGCCGAAGGTGATCGAGGCATTCCAAGGCGCCAAGCGTGCCAACAAGGAGCGCTTGGCCGCCTGGGTGCAGGCCAATATGGGCCTCACCATTCCCACCGATGCGCTGTACGACGTGCAAGTCAAGCGCATCCACGAATACAAGCGCCAGTTGCTCAATGTGCTGCACGTGGTTACGCGCTACCTGCGCATCGTCAACAACCCCGGCAGCGTCACGGTGCCCCGCGTGGTGGTGTTTGCGGGCAAGGCCGCATCGGCTTACCACATGGCCAAGCAGATCATCCACCTCATCAACAACGTGGCCAGCGTAGTCAACAATGACCCGCGCGTGGGCCATCTGCTCAAGGTGGTGTTCATCCCCAACTACAGCGTGAGTCTGGCCGAGCGCATCATCCCCGCGGCCGATTTGTCCGAGCAAATCTCCACCGCGGGCACCGAGGCTTCGGGCACCGGCAACATGAAGTTCGCGCTGAATGGCGCGCTCACCATCGGCACGCTGGACGGTGCCAACGTCGAAATTCTGGAGAACGTGGGTGCCGACAACATCTTCATCTTCGGCATGACCACGCCGCAGGTGGCCGCCACCCGCGCCGCCGGCTACCAGCCGCGCGCCATTGCCGAGGGCAATGCCGAGCTGACCGCGGTGCTGGAGTCCATCCGTGACGGCGTCTTCAGCCCCGACGAGCCCGGCCGCTTCCAGGCCATTTACGACCTGCTGGTGAACTGGGGCGACCATTACCTCTTGCTGGCCGACTACGCCGCCTACATTGCCGCGCAAGAGCAGGTGGACGCGGCCTACCAAAACCGCGAAGCCTGGGCCATCAAGGCCCTGCGCAACGTGGCCGCCATGGGCCCGTTCTCGGCCGACCGCACGATTGGTGAGTACGCCGACAAGATTTGGAAAAGCACGCCGCTGGAACTGGCTAGCTAGGCTGACGGAAGAGGCCAGTTTCTAATGAAATTGGCCTCTAGCCCTCGTGGATATTGCGCGAGTAGCTATAAATTCAGTAGCGGTTTGAGCCGTTCCCAGAACAAGTAGCCGCACAGGGCACCCAGGTGCACCCACACCGTCACCCAATACGTCGTCTGAAAACTGGGCTTGATGGTTTTGTGCCGCAGCACCTGCTGTGCCAAACGCGCAGCGGGCCAGCCACCCGCCAGGCCGAACAAGTGCAGGGTGTCTTCCTTGGTGCGCCACTGGCCTTTGCGGGCAGCATGTTTGTCCAGCCAGTAGGCGAAGAAGGTGGTGGCGTTGATGGCAAAGGCGGCTGCCAGTGTGATGGTTGGCAAGCGGTGCTGCAGAACTCCCCACACCAGCAAAACCGCCCAGACTAAAGACAAGCCTCCGATACCCACCAACGATGGAGCTGGAGCTTCCCGAGAGGCCGTTTTTCCTTGGGCGGCACGGGGTGCCCGTGGGCTGACGGGGGCGCGTTGCGCAGTACTGCGGTTTGCAGGTACGGGCGCGTTTCGCTGAATCGTGCGCACGGCCATGGCTCTGGGGCCTTTGCCGCCCACATGGATTTCTTCGAAGTCGACAGCGGTATTCAAGGGCGGCTGGATGCCACCCGCGCAATCGCGAATATGGAAAAAAATGTCTTGGCTGCTCGCGTTACATCGGATGAAGCCGAATCCTCGCTGGTCGTCCCAGCGGACGACGGTGCCTTGTTTTTTCATGCGCCTCCCTGTCAGCACTCGCCGCTATGTTGCGGCGTAGTGCTTTCAATACCGTGTGTTAACCCGCCAGCGCCACGTACACGTTCTGCACGTCGTCGTTGCCGTCGATGGCGGCCAGGAAGGCTTCGACTTCTTCCAGCGCTTCGGCGCTCAGGCTGCTGGGGTCCACGGGGTTCTTGGCCTTGTAGCCCAGCTTGGCGGACAGCACGTTGAAGCCGAAGTTGGGCAGGGCGCGGCTGACCAGGTCCAGGTCGGTGGGGTCGGTGTAGAAGACGGTGTTGCCTTCTTCGTCGCCGGGTTCAAAGTCCTGCGCACCCGCTTCAATGGCGGCCATTTCGGGGTCGGCATCGGGCGCGGTGGGCGCGGCTTCGATCATGCCGAGGTGGTTGAAGTCCCAGGCCACCGAGCCGCTGGTGCCCAGCTGGCCCTTGCGGAACAACACGCGCATTTCAGGGGCGGTCCGCTTCACGTTGTCGGTCAGGCATTCCACCATCACGGCCACCTGGTGCGGGGCAAAACCTTCGTAGATGACGTGTTCGTAGTTCACCACTTCACCGGTCAGGCCAGCGCCTTTTTTGATGGCGCGGTCCAGTGTGTCCTTGGGCATGGAGACCTTGCGGGCCTGTTCTACCACCAGGCGCAGCTTGGCGTTGGCGGCCGGGTCGGCACCGCCGCGTGCGGCCACGGTAATTTCTTTCACCAGTTTGGTAAACAGCCGGCCCTTGGCATCGGCCACCAGGGCTTTGCCCTTTGCTTTCCATTGCGCGCCCATAGCGATTCTTTCTGAGTTGTTCGAGGGGATTTTACTTGGCGGCTTGTGCCGGCAGCGCCGCGCTGCCATTGCGCCACTGGGCAATACGCAGCTCCACCTGGGTGTGAAAGGCGTAGCTGGCCAAGAGGCTCAGCGACCAGGCCGAAGCGGTGAAGGGCAGGGCCCAGTCGGCGTCGGCAATGTCCAGCACTGCCCACAGTGCATTGGCCAGCAGCAGCACCGAGAAATGCACCAGAAACAGCGCATACGAGCTGTTGCTCAGGCGGCGCACCCAGGCGTCCACACGGCGCGGCAGGTGCAGCGGCGTGCTGCCAAAGCTGGCCAGCACGGTGGACACGCCCATGGCCAGCGCAATACGTTCGCGAAATTCCAGCGCCAGCGCGCCCAGTCCGACGGATACGGTGCCCAGGTACAACGCCAGCACATAACCGCTGTGGCGCGCGCGCAGGCCCGCCCACCAGGCCAGCGCGCCCAAGCCGTAGGCGCCAAAGAAGTACAGGGCCCAGACGTCGTAGTCCGCATCCAGGTTGAACCAGGTGAGCGAGGCCACGGCCATGGCCGCCACCAGTGCACCGGCCACCCAGCGGTTGCCGCGGGACAGCCACAAGAGCAGCGCCATCAGGGCGTAAAGCTGGAAGTCGATGGCCACGTACCAGACCCCGGCCGACAGCGAATCCACCCCCAGCACGCTGTGCAACAGGCTGGCGTGGGCCAGCCACTGGCCAAGCTGGGGCGAGGCGGGCACCAGGTCACCATCCAGGTGCGGGCGGGCCAGGGCCGAGCACAACATGGTGATCAGCAAGGCAGCGGCAAAGGGCAGCACCAGCCGCTCGTAGCGCTGCCACAGCGTGCGCAGCAGGCCCTGCCGGTTCCAGTCCGTCTGGCCCAGGCTGCGCGCGGCCAGGTAGCCGGCCACCACCAGAAACACCTGCACCGCCATGCGGGCGTAGTCGTAAAACCAGGCCGCCAATTCGGGGGCGGCTTGGGCGGTGGCGTCAGACAGGGGGCCGTAGAGTGCGAAGTGGTGCAGGACGATGCACTGGGCAGCAACAATCTTGAGCAGGTCGATCAGGCGGTAGGCAGGGCGTTGCGGCAGCATCAATTCAATAGCAAAGGGCGCGCGCCTGCGCTGTGGCAGGCGCCGTGGCGGGCTAGGCCAGGGTGTACAGGGGGATGTCCTTGGCCGTGGCCAGGGCGTCCAGTTGTTGGCGGGTTTTTCCAGCCAGATAGGCAGCAATGGCCGTGTGCGTCTCAGGGGCGAACATGGCCAAGATATGCGATTGTCGCAGACCCACCTCGGCCGCCAGCGCGGCCGCAAAGTGCGGCTCCAGCGCAGCCAGGGCCACACGGCCGTCTTGGCAGGGGTAGACGCGGTAACCCGCATGGCCGCCACCCACGGCAGCGCCGGGTGCCGTCAGGCCCCAGGTGCGCGGCAGGGCCAGGTAGCCGGCGGCCACCGACAAGGCCACTTCCTGGTACACGCCCTTGCCCTTTTGCAACTGCAGCAGGCGGGCCTGCAGCACGGCCTCAGAGGTCATCAGCGAGCCGGCCATGTCGGCATACAGCGTGGGCGGCAGGTCCAGGCCGGTCACCAGCGCGTTCTCGGCCAGGTAGGTCAGGTCGTGGCCGGGCTCTTCGGCACGGGCGCCGGGTGCCCCCACGATGGCCACCACGCTGAGCTGGGGGTAGCGCTTGTGCAGCGCCTTCCATTCGAGCCCGAGCTTTTTGAGCGCGGAGGGGCGAAAGGAGGTCAGCAGGATGTCGGTGCTGGCCAGGGCCTTGTGCAGAACCTTTTGCCCGGCTTCGGTCTTGAGGTCGGCGCTGCTGATCTTCATGCCCGCGTGCATCACCTCGTAGGCCGCGCGGTTGTACAGGCCCATGGGGTCGCCGCTGCTGCCCTTGGGCGCGCTGGGGTGGGGGGGCGGCTCCAGCTTCACGCAGGTGGCGCCCATGTCGCGGCAGCGCATCAAAGCGGCCGGCCCCGGCAGGTTCAGCGCCAGGCTGAGGATGCGCACGCCTTTGAGCGGACGCAGCGGTTTGGCGACAAGGGCAGGGGGCGTGGTGCTCATGGGTTTGCTATCAAAATAGAAGCTGCTTGCGCAGGGGCTACGGGGGCTAGAGGCTATTTTGATGCCAAACGGCTAGGCCGCTGTCGCCAGTTGGACTGCCCAGGCCTGGAGCCAGGCCACGGCGTCTTCTTCGGGCTGGCTGGTTTCCATGGCGTCCAGCACGCAGATCTCGCCCACGCGCTGGGCGCCCAGGTCGCGCAGGCGTTCGTCAAACTGTTTGCCACCGCCCATGAAGCTGTCGCCATAGCTGCTGTCGCCCAGCGCCACCAGGCCAAAGCGCACATGGCCCAGGTACTTGGCTTGCGCGTCCAGCGAGTGGAACAGGGCCTGCGCGTTGTCCGGCACATCGCCACTACCAGTGGTGCTGGTGCAAATGATGAAGGCGCCGGGCTGGTCGAACACGGTGATGTCCAGGCCGTCCATCGGCAGCACGTCTATGGTGGCCTGGATGTCGTCGGCGCTGAACTGCAGGGCTTGGGCGACACTGCTGGCATTGCCGTGCATGGTGCCCACGAGGATGGTGATCTGCATACGTAGAGGGGGAAATGGGAATTGGCGCCGATGGTAGCGGCAATAATGGCGGCCTACCCGGCAACGGGATTCCCGTCATTTGCAGGTGCCCCCGTGACCCAACCCCTCGATTCGCAGCTGGGCTTTGCCTTTTTGGCCGAGCTGCCCACCCTGGACCTCGCGCCGCCCAAGCGCGCGGCCCGCGCGCCCAAGGCCGCCGCCAAGTCTGCAACCGCCAAGCCCACCCCGCCGCAGGCGCCCACACCTGCCGCCGCACCCACCGCCACGCTGGACGCCGAAGCCATGGCCCAGGCGCTGGAAGCCCATCCCGACTACCGTGTGCAGCGCCGCCTGGTGCCCCGGCTGGACTGGCCCGGCACGGCGCAGGGCGCCGTCCAACGCATCCTGGTGCTGGACACCGAAACCACCGGCCTGGACCAGGCCCGGGAAAAAATCATTGAGCTCGCGCTGCTGCGCGTGGACGTGGATACGGCCACCGGCTTGCCGGTGGGCCCGGTGCAGGTGTACGACGGGCTGGAAGACCCGCGCAAGCCGATTCCGGCCGAGGTGGTGAAGATCACCGGCATTACGGACGCCGACGTGCAGGGCCAAGCGCTGGACGAGGCCCGCGTGGCGGAGCTGCTGCAGGGTGTGGACGTGGTGATTGCCCACAACGCCGGCTTTGACCGCCCGTTTGTGGAGAGCCGCTTGCCCGCGTTTGCCAAGGTGGCCTGGGCCTGTTCGTTTGCCGATATCGACTGGAAAGCCCAGGGCCGCGGCTCCGCCAAGCTGGAGAGCCTGGCGCAGGCGCTGGGCCTGTTCTACGACGCGCACCGCGCCGAAATGGACTGCCATGCACTTTTGGCCGTGCTGGCGGCACCGCTGCCCCAGGGCACGGGCACTGCGCTGGCCCACCTGCTGCAGGCGGCGCGCAACCCCAGCTACCGCCTGAGCGCGACCAACGCCCCGTTTGAGGCCAAGGATTTGCTCAAGGCGCGCGGCTACCGCTGGAACGCCGACCAGCGCGTCTGGGCCACCCGCCTCTCTGACGACGCCGCGCTGCATGCCGAGTTTGCCTGGCTCAAAGAGCAGGTCTACAACAACCGCCACGCTGCAGTGCAGATCGAGACGCTGGATGCGCTGGCCAAGTACTCGGCCCGCAGCGGCGTGACGGTACACCAGCAACTTTAGGAACCTATATGGCACTTCTGGGCAGCGCAGCATTGGCGATGTGGTGGGACATGGCTCCCGACATGAATGCCGAGTTTCAGGACTGGCACTCGCACGAGCATTTCCGGGAGCGTTTGGGCATTCCGGGTTTCAGCCGCGCCACCCGCTGGAGCAGCGCCGACGGCGGGGAGGGCGTGCTCCAGGTCTACGAGCTGGATGCCCACCGCACGCTGTCGTCACCCGCCTACCTGGCGCACCTGAATGCGCCGTCGCCCTGGTCCACCAAGATGATGCCGCACCACCGCAACATGGTGCGCAGCCAGTGCCATGTGCTGGAGTCCAGCGGTGGCGCGGTGGCCCGCCATGCGCTGGCCCTGCGCATCTCGCCAGCGTCCGGTGCCGATGCAGCGCTGCAGGCGTCTTTGAAAGCGGTGTTGGCCCGGCTGGCAGACCAGCCCGGCTGTGTGGGCGGGCACCTGCTGCGCCACGAGGCGCCGGTCATCGCCCAGACCACGGAGCAAAAAATCCGCGGTGGCGACCGGTATGCCGATTGGGTGCTGCTGGTGATGGGCTACGACCTGGGCGCCTTGACGGCGTTGGCGGCCAGCACGCTGAGCCCGGACGCTTTGGTGGCGCTGGGTGCGCAGCCGGGTGCGTTCAGCGGGCTGTACACGCTGTCGTTTTCTGCTACGGCAGACGAGCTGGCCTGAGGGGCTGGCCCGATAAGATCCGGGGATGAGTTCTTCCCCGCATCCCCAGGCCGTCAGCACCTTTACCTCTCTCACTCCCTTGTTGTTTGTGGCGCTGTGGAGCACCGGCTTCATTGGCGCCAAGTTTGGCCTGCCCGATGCGGGGCCGCTGACCTTTTTGAGCCTGCGCTACGCCATCGTGCTGGTGCTGATGGGGGCGCTGGCCTGGGCCACACGTGCGCCCTGGCCGCGCACGGTGCAGGAGTGGCTGCACATCGGCGTATCAGGTCTGCTGGTGCATGCGGTCTACCTGGGCGGTGTGTTCATCGCCATTGGCAAGGGGCTGCCCGCGGGGGTGACGGCGCTGGTGGTGGGGCTGCAGCCCGTGTTGACCGCGCTGGGGGCCGGTGTGTTCCTGGGCGAGCGCGTGCGGCCTGCGCAGTGGCTGGGTCTGGCGCTGGGTTTTGTGGGCGTGGGCCTGGTGGTGGCGCACAAGGTGGTGACTGGTGCGAGCGGTGGTGCGCTGCTTGGCATGCTGCTGCCTGTGGTGGTGGCGCTGCTGGCCATTACGGCAGGCACGCTGTACCAGAAGCGCTACTGCCACGCGTTTGACCTGCGCAGCGGTTCGGTCATTCAGTTCCTGCCCAGCTTGCTGGCCACGCTGCTGGTGGCCAGCCAGACCGAGACCCTGCAGATCCACTGGACGGGGTCGTTTGTGTTTGCGCTGGCGTGGCTCGTGCTGGTGCTCTCGCTGGGCGCGGTGAGCCTGCTCAATGTGCTGATCCGCAGTGGCAGCGCGGTCAATGTGGCCAGCCTGTTTTACCTGGTGCCACCATGCACCGCGCTGATCGCCTGGGCCCTGTTTGGCGAGACGCTGACCGGGCTGGCGCTGTTGGGCATGGCGCTGACGGTGTTTGGGGTGTGGCTAGCCCGAAAATAAGTGCCAAACTAGCCTCTATCCACCGTGGAATATGCGCAAGCAGCTATTGAATTTGTAGCAAATTGATGCATGCAGGGGGCGTGGTGCCACTGCGGAGTGCCTGGTGAAAGGGTTTCAACTTCCTTTCATTGCTTCACCTTGGTTTCCCTATTGCGGGAGCACCTAGCGCAGAGCACCATTGCCCCCATGCAGTTGTTATTGGTAGAAGACGATCTGGACCTAGTGGATGCGCTGAGCCGTGTACTGGCCTCGCGCGGTTTGGCACCCGTGTGCTGCGCCGACGGGCAGGAAGCCCTGGCCCTGGTGCGCAAACGCAGCTTTGACGTGATCGTGCTGGACCTGAGCTTGCCGGGCATGGATGGGCTGGATTTTTTGCAGCGCATCCGCGATGCCGGCATGCGTATCCCGGTGCTGGTGGTCACGGCCCGTGGCTCGATTGGTGAGCGCGTGGAAGGGCTCACCGCCGGGGCCGATGACTACCTGACCAAACCCTTTGACACCGAAGAGCTGGTGGCGCGCATCAAGGCGCTGGTGCGACGCAGCCAGGGGCTCGAAGAGTTCCGCTGCGGCCATCTGCACCTGGACATGGCCAGCGGCGCCCTGATGCGCTCCGGCCGGCCGCTGGAGATTGCGCCACGCGAAGCGGCCATGCTGCGCACGCTGATCATGCGCCCGGGGCGTCCGGTGTCGCGCGATGAGCTGTTCCGCGCCGTCTTTGGTGGCGAGGCCGACCACCAGCCCGACGCGGTGGATGTGCTGGCCCATCGGCTGCGTAAACGCCTGGCCGGCACTGGCACCAGTGTGCTGACCATGCGCGGCGTGGGTTACCTGCTGGTGGACGAACTGGCCAATGACGCGCAGGTGTCCGCATGAGCCCAAGTGCGGCGTCCGGCAGCCAGTCCATGCGCCTGCAGATTGCGCTGTGGTGCATGGCCTTGTCGGTGCTTACCACCGGGGTGCTGCTGGGACTGGCAGGGTTGGGGCTGTCGTGGCGCGATGCTGAATGGTGGGGCCTGGTGATGATGGCGTTGGTGTTGCTGGGTTTGCTGGCCTGGTGGGGCGCTGGCCGCAGCTTGGCCCCCTTGCACCGGCTGGCGGCCACGGTAGCGGCACGCCGTCCGCAGGAGACAGCCTTGCTGCCACATGCCCCGGCCCCCGAGCTGCAAGCCATTGTGCGCGGCCTCAATAACCAGTGGCTGCAGCAACAGGCTGCGTTGGACCAGCAACAGCACTTTATTGCCGAGGCCTCACACCAACTGCGCACGCCGCTGGCGGTGCTCAAGACCCAATTGCAAGGCGCGATCGCGGGCGAGCTGCAAACGGCGGAAACATTGCCCAAGATGCTGCGTACCGTGGACCGGGCCTCGCACCTGGCCAACCAGCTGCTGTCCAAGGCCAAGGTGGACCAGAAGCTGCAGAACGCGCAGTGGACGGACATTGACCTGCAGCACATCGCCAGCGAGGTGCTGGTGGAGTGCGCACCGCTGATTGCGCGCAAGCGGCTGGACGTGTCGCTCGAAGCACTGCCGGTGCGCCTGCACACCGATGGCTGGCTGGTGGGGGAGCTGTTGCGCAACCTGGTGGCCAACGCCATTCACCAGAGTCGCGCGGGTGGCAGCCTGGGCGTGGTGATCCGCTACCTGCCGACCGAGGTGGAGCTGCTGGTCTGGGACAACGCAGGCGGTATTGACGAAGAGGTGCGCGAGCGCCTGTTTCTGCCCTTTGAGTCCGCCAGCGGCGGCACTGGTGTGGGCCTGGGGCTGTCGATCTGCAAGCAGATTGCAGTGTCCATGCAGGCCAGCCTGGACCTGTACAACCGCCTGCACAGCGGTGTGGTGGTGGGCGTGGATGCGGTGGTGCGCTGGCCGCTGCCAGAAGGACAGGCTCCGACTCCGGCACAAGCGCCGGCTGCCGCGCCGCTGGCCCAACCCCTCTCGCACGCCACGCTGCGGGTGCCCGCATGAGCCAGGGGTTGCACTTGCACGGCATCGAAAAAACCTATGCCAATGGCTACCGTGCCCTGCGTGGTGTGCACTTGCGCGTGCCCGAGCGCCGCCTCACCACGCTGCTGGGCCCTTCAGGCTGCGGCAAGAGCACACTGCTGCGCCTGGTGGCCGGGCTGGAAGTCCCGGATGCGGGCCAGATCTTTTTCCGGGGGGAAGACCTGACGCACCGCCCGGCAGACCAGCGCGACATCAGCCTGGTGTTCCAAAGTTACGCGCTGTTCCCCTACCTGTCGGTGCAAGACAACGTGCGCTATGGCCTGCAGGTGCAGGGCTTGCCACTGGCCGTGCAGGCCGAGCGCAGCGCCCAGGTGATTGGCCTGCTGGGTCTGGGCGGCTTGGAAGACCGGCTGCCTCACGAGCTTTCGGGCGGGCAGCAGCAGCGCACGGCGCTGGCACGCGCGCTGGCGCTGCAGCCGGCCCTGGTGCTGCTGGACGAGCCACTCTCTAACCTGGACGCCAACCTGCGCCGCCATATCCGCGAGGACATTCGCCAGCTGCAGCAGCGTCTGGGGCTGACCGTGCTCTACGTCACCCACGACCATGCCGAGGCCATGTCGGTCAGCGACCAGGTGGTGGTGATGCAAGAAGGGCGGGTGGTGCAGATTGGCTCGCCGCGCGAGATCTATGAACAACCGCAGACCGAGTTTGTGGCCGGCTTCATGGGTGATTCGACCGTATTTGAGGCGCATTGCGACGGCGCCGGGCAGATCACCCTCGGGCCGCTCACCATTGACTCTGGCCAGGGCCTGCGCCAGGGGCCGGTACAGGTGGTGGTGCGCCCGCAGGCCTGGCGCATGGAGCCCGCAGGCACCCAAGGGCTGGCCGGCAAAGTGCAGCGCAGCGCCTACCTCGGCCGCACGGCCGAGGTGTGGGTGCAGACCGCGCTGGGCAGCGTGCTCGTTATCTCGGACCTGACTGGCCGCCGCCATGAGCCGGGCGCCCCCGTGAGTTTGTTTTTGTCGCGCCAAGGTGTCAGTGTCCTTTCGCCCGCAACTGTTTCGACCCCCCAGACCATTCCGGTCATTCAATCTAGGAGACAAGCATGAAAAAAAATCAACTGTTGGTGCTGGCCCTCACGGCCGCTGCGGGAATGCAGGCCTCCGCCCAGTCGGGCGGCGAGGTCAACATCATCTGCTCGGGCCAGGCGCCCTGGTGCAGCATGGTGGCCGTCACATTTGAGAAAAGC
This sequence comes from Curvibacter sp. GWA2_63_95, assembly GCA_001795455.1. Taxonomy (GTDB): domain Bacteria; phylum Pseudomonadota; class Gammaproteobacteria; order Burkholderiales; family Burkholderiaceae_C; genus Allorhodoferax. The sequence continues at coordinate 241,751 of MGPB01000021.1, forward strand.
CAGGGCATCAAGGTCAACATGACGCTCAAGGGTTCAGGCGAGGCGGTGGCTCAGCTCATGGCTGAACGCGCCAACCCCAAGACCGACATCTTTTTTGGGGGCACTGGCGATCCGCACCTGGTGGCGGCCGAGCAAAACCTCACGCAGGAATACAAATCCCCCATGCTGCCCAAACTCTACGACTGGGCGCAAAAGCAGGCCGCGCAGTCGGGCTACAAAACGGTGGGCATTTATTCCGGCCCGCTGGGTTTTGGCTACAACACCGAGCTGCTGGCCAAGAAGAAGCTGGCGGTGCCCAAAACCTGGGCAGACCTGGTCAAGCCGGAGTACAAGGGCGAAATCCAGTCGGCCAACCCGTCTTCCAGTGGCACGGCTTACACCATGATTGCCACACTGGTGCAGTTGATGGGCGAAGACAAGGCCTATGACTACCTGGCCAAGCTGCACAAAAACATTGCCACCTACCAGCGCTCGGGCGTGGGCCCCATCAAGGCTGTGGCACGTGGTGAGGCGGCCATCTCCATCAGCTTTGTGCACGATGGCCCGGGTGAAAAGGCCCAAGGCTTTCCGTTGGAGACCATCACGCCCACCGACGGCACGGGCGCCGAGATCGGTTCCATGTCCATCGTGCGCGGCGCGCGCAACCTGGAAGCTGCCAAAAAGTTTTACGACTGGGCGCTAACACCGGGGGCGCAGGCTCTGGGTGCGGCCACGCTGCAGTTCCAGCTGCCGTCCAACCGTGAAACCAAAGTGGACCCACGTGTGCCTGATTTCCGCAAGATCAAGATGATTGACTACGACTACGCCAAGTACGGCCAGTCGGCCGAGCGCAAACGCCTGATCCAGCGCTGGGAGCGCGACGTCAACGGCCAGGGCCGTTAAGCCCCGCTACCTGGTCATCCGCCCCGCCGCGCACCGCGGCGGGTTTGCACCGTTTTTTTCTCGATCTACATGACACACGAACATCCGTGGCGCCTGCGCCGCGCCATTGCCCTGTGGCTCGTCCTGGGCCTGGCGGCCTTTGTGCTGCTGCCCTGGTATTTTCTGCAAAGCGGCGGGTTGGGGGGCGCCCTGTCGGGCGTCTGGGGTGGCCCATCCACGGCCAGTGGCTGGACGCAAGCCTGGAGCCACCAACGCGTCTGGCTGGCATCGGGCCTGGGCGGCCTGTTGCTGGCGGGTACTGCGCTGCTGAGCCCACAGCCCCGCTGGCAGGGGCTGCTGCTGTGCGGCGGTGCGGTGCTGGGGCTTGGCGGCTTGCTGCTCAGCGGCTTTGCCATTGGCATGGTGGGCTGGTCCTGGGACTGGCTTAACGCGCTGATGGGCCCCACGGAGTGGACCCAGCCTGGCATGGGCTGGGGCGGCTTTGTGGTGGTGGTGTGTCTGCTGGCGCTGTTGTCCCTTGGCGTGACGCGGCTGGGCGGCTTCAAGGGTGATGCCTTTGTGGCTGGTGCGGTGCTGGGCTGTGCGGCGCTGCTGGCGCTGTTTGTGGTGTACCCGGTGCTCAAGTCGCTGATGGGCAGTGTGCTCAACGACGAGGGGCAGTTTGCCGCGGCAGCGTTGTGGGAGCGTATTGGCACGGCACGCATTTGGGGCCTGGGCTGTGTGGTGTCGCAAAGCCGTTGCGGCGTGGCCTGGAACACGCTGGGACTGGCCTTGCTGACAGCGGCGGGCACCACGTTTTTGGGCACCTTGATTGCCCTGTGGGCTGAACGCGAGGCCAAGCGGCTGGCGCGCCCGCTCAACATCCTGGCCATGTTGCCCATCATCACGCCACCCTTTGTGGTGGGGCTAGGCCTGATTTTGCTGTTCGGCCGCGCCGGGCTCTACAACCAGTTCATGGAGTGGGCCTTCAATATCGAGCCCACGCGCTGGTTCTATGGTTTCTTTGGGGTCTGGCTGGCGCAGCTGTTCGCCTTCACACCCATCGCCTTCATGATCATGCGCGGGGTGGTGCAGGGAGTGAGTCCGTCCATGGAAGAAGCCGCGCAGACCCTGCGCGCCAACCGCATGCAGACCTTCTGGAGCGTAACGCTGCCACTGCTCAAGCCCGGCCTGGCGAATGCCTTTTTGGTGGGTTTCATCGAGAGCATGGCCGACTTCGGCAACCCCATCGTGGTGGGCGGGCAGTTTGCCGTGCTTTCCACCGAAATCTTCTTCGCCATCGTTGGCTCCTCATTGGATCCCGGCATGGCCGCAGCACTCTCGCTGATTCTTACGCTGTTTGCGCTGGCGGTGTTCTTCATCCAGCGCCGTGTGCTGGGCAAAGGCAGCTTCACCACTGTGGCGGGCAAGGGCGATGCGGGCCTGCCCATGCCGCTGCCCGCGGGTGTGCGCAAGCTCTGCTTGGGCGTGGCCGGGCCCTGGTTGATGTTCACGCTGGTGGTCTACCTGTTTGCCTTTGCGGGCGGCTTTGTGCAAACCTGGGGGCGCGACTACACGCCCACGCTGAACCACTTCCGCACCGCGTTTGACGTGCAGTGGGGCGAATACGGCTGGGTCTGGGCAGGCACGGCCTGGAACTCGCTGTTCACCACGCTGTCGCTGGCGGCCATGGCGGCCCCCATCTGCGCCGGCATGGGGCTACTGATTGCCTGGCTGCTGGCGCGCACCGAATTCCGCGGCAAGGCGACCTTCGAGTTCTCGGCGCTGCTGACCTTTGCGGTGCCGGGCACGGTGCTGGGGGTGAGCTACATCCTGGCCTTCAACGTGCCACCGGTGGAGCTGACCGGTACCGGGCTCATCATCGTGTTGTGTTTTGTGTTCCGCAACCTGCCGGTGGGCGTGCGGGCCGGAACGGCGGCCTTCAAGCAATTGGACCGTTCGCTGGACGAGGCCTCACTGATGCTGCGCGCCAACACGCTCACCACGCTGCGTCGGGTGGTGCTGCCCCTCATCAAGCCGGCGCTGGTGGCGGCACTGGTGTATTCCTTTGTGCGCTCCATCACCACCGTGTCAGCGGTGATCTTTCTGGTCACCGCGCAGTACGAGCTGTCCACCACTTACATCATCGGCCGCGTAGGCAACGGCGACTACGGCGTGGCGCTGGCGTACTGCACGGTGCTCATTGTGCTGATGTCGCTCAGCACGCTGCTGGTGCAGGCCCTGGTGGGCGAACGCAAGCTGGGCCGCCGGGCGAGCCCAGCCGCGCATTGAACTTTTTTTGAATGGATATTCCTATGACAAACACAGGTATTTCTTTCCGCCAGGTCATCAAACGTTATGGCGGCGCCAACAGCCCACTGGTCGTGCGCGGCATCGACTTCGATGTGCCCAAGGGCACACTGACCACCATCCTGGGCCCATCGGGTTGCGGCAAAACCACCACGCTGCGCATGATCGCCGGGCTGGAGACGCCCTCGGGCGGACAGATATTCATCGACGGCCGCGACGTGACAAATCTGGGGCCGGCCGAGCGCAATGTGAGCATGGTGTTCCAGAGCTATGCGCTGTTTCCACACATGTCGGTGCTGGAGAACGTGGCCTATGGCCTCACCGTGAGTGGTGTGCCCAAGCCCGAGGTGCAAGACCGTGCCCGCGCGGCGATGGCCCTGGTGGGGCTGGGCGGCTATGAAGTGCGCTACCCGGCTGAGCTGTCGGGTGGCCAGCAGCAGCGCGTGGCGCTGGCCCGTGCGTTGGTGCTGGAACCTTCGGTGCTGTTGTTTGATGAACCACTGTCCAACCTGGACGCGCGCCTGCGCCGCTCCATGCGCGAAGAGATTCGCAGCCTGCAGCAGCGCCTCAAGCTCACGGTGGCCTATGTCACCCACGACCAGAGCGAGGCCCTGGCCGTGAGTGACCAGATCATCGTGATGGACGGTGGCTTGATTGCCCAAGCGGGCAGTCCGCGTGAGCTGTACGAGAACCCGAAGACCGAGTTTGTGGCCGGCTTCATGGGCGAGGCGGTGCTGCTGGACGGGGTGTGCGAAGCCCAGGGTTCGGTGCGCCTGGGGCCGCTGACCCTTGCCACGGCGCAGCGCGTGGTCACCGGCCCGGTGAAGGTGGCCATTCGCCCGGAGGCCTGGGCTGTGCACGACGGCCACGGACAGGGGCTGCTGGGTACCGTGTCCAAGGCGGCCTACCTGGGCAGCTTTCAGGAGCTCACCGTGGATACGAGCCTGGGGGAGATCTTTGTGGTGTCGTCAGATGCGCAGGGCAGTTGGGGCCGTGGCGACGCTGTGACCCTGCAGCTGGCCGAGCGTGGCGTGTCAGTGGTGGCGGTGTAACGGGCTTGGTGGCCATTTTTTAAGTGAAATAGGCCGCTAACCCTTGCAGATGCTGCGCGAATAGCTATTAAAAAGATAGCGGTTTGAGCGTTGAGTCCATCCGGTATGGGATTCTGCTTGGTCAAGCATCCGGCTCATGTAGCGCACGAGCAGGGTCTCAAGCCCTTTTTTCAGTAGTGTCGGTGCCCATGGTTTTCTCCCCGTTTTTGTTTTTGGCTCAGTGGTAATCGTCTTCCCGCTGGTGCCGTACGGCCAGTATGTTGACTGTGTCAGCCCCCTCAATCCCAAACAAGGCCACATAGCCTGCGTTGCCAAACGGAATAATCAGCTCCCGCACAAACGCGCTGTCGCCCGCCTTGCGGTAAATAAACGGGGTGCGGCTGAGGTGGTTTTGCACTGCGTTGCGCAGCGCGTCAATGGCGGCCTGCGCAGCGTCAAAGTCTTCAAGGGTTTGCGCCCGCTCCAGCAAAAAGTCGAACAAGCGCAGCACATCTTCACGCGCCGCTGCGGTGTAGCGGACTTCAAACGGCCCCGTCAACCCAGCACCTGCTTGCGCCGGGCATCCAGCCGCTGGGCCAGTTCGTCATGCACAGCCCCAGCGGCATAGTAGATACCGGTCTGCTGGGCGTCTTGCGCAGCGCGCAGCCCGCGCGCCACAAACTCGTCTTGCGTGCGCCGCCGCGCAATCGTCTCGCGCATGGCGGTTTCTATCAGGCTGGTGAGCGTCTCGCCCTCGCGCAGCACGCTTTCGGCGGCGGCGCGCAACTGGGGCTCAACACGGAGCGAGGGCAGTGTGGCGGTTTTCATGGTGCTGGGTATTGCGTTGCAGTTGCGATGCAATCAGTGTAGCGGTTTTGCCCCGCAGCGTCACGCCTCCAGCTTGGCCCCCGCATCGCTGGTGCTGCCGGGCATCCTAAAAAGTTCAGCACCCGGCAAATGAGTGGCGGGGAAGGCAGGATCGTGCTTTTGCTGCCTCAGTAAAGGCTTTTCAGGGGATGTCTCGGCCCATGCCCTGCGTCAGCGACAGGGCCCGCGCCGCGTGGCGCAGGGATTCACGTACCTCTTCCATTTGCGGGCCCACGTGCCGGTCGATACGGCGGATGTAGGGGCAGGTGAGGGTGGCCAGGGCGGTGTTGTCGGGCCCCAGGATGGGGAAGGAGATATCCACCACCCCCAGCGTCTGTGCACTGTCCCGCTCCAGGTAGCCGCGTTTGCGGATGCTGGCCAGGGTGGCTTGCAGCTCGGCCTCGGTGATGGGCACCTCACCGTCCAGCGGCGTGTGTTCAGCCAGCATGCGGCGGTAGCTGCCTTCGTCGGCATAGGCCAGCAGCAGGTGGCCCGAGGCGGTGTCCAGCAGGCCCACACGTGCTCCGCGCTGCACCGCAAAGCTCCAGCCGCTGGGGCTGTTGATCTGGGCGCTGATGAGCACGTTGCCGCGGTCATACACCCCCATGTGGCAGGACTGTTCGGCCTTGCGGGCAAACTCGTCCATCACCGGCAAGGCCTGGTTGATGAGCCGGCTCAGGGGCGGATGCATATTGGCCAGCGCAAACAATTTGAGGCTCAGCGCATAGCGGTCGCCTGACGGGTTGCGCATGACGTATTGGCGTGCCACCAGGCGCTCCAGCATGCGGTAGATCTCGCTGGCGCTGCGGTCCATTTCTTTCACGATCTCGGCGCGTGTCAGCCCATGCGGCTGGGTGGCCAGCAATTCCAGAATGTCCAGGCCTTTGTCGAGTGCAGGTGCGCGGTAGCGGTCTTCGGGGGGCAGCGTGGATTCGTCCTGCTCTTTGGTCTTGGGGCTGCGGCCGCGGGCTTTGGGAGGGGGCGTGGTCATGGTGGGCACTTTCGAGGAAGGTTTTTATAGCAGAGCCCTGCAGCGCTAGGGTAAGTACTAGGCGTTGGTCGCGCAAAGCTGCCTATCATTCTGCTTCATACGTGAATAGTTTGTTCATATTTAAATTATTAAACCGGAGTCAGCAGCATGGGTCAAGGGCGTTTGCAAGGTAAAACAGTGCTCATCACCGCAGCGGCCCAGGGCATTGGCCGGGCCAGTGCACTGGCCTGTGCGGCAGAAGGTGCACGTGTGATCGCCACCGATATCAACCAGGCATTTCTGGACAGCCTGGCCGCAGAGCACAGCAGCATTCAGGTGGAACTGCTGGATGTGCGCAGCGACGCGGCGGTGGCGGCATTGGCAGCGCGCACGCCTGCGCTGGATGCCTTGTTCAATTGCGCCGGCATGGTGGCCAATGGCAGCGTGCTCGATGGCACCGAGGCCGACTGGGACCTGAGCTTTGACCTCAACGTGAAAAGCATGTTCCGCATGACGCGGGCCTTTCTGCCGGCCATGCTGGCCAAGGTGCAAACCCAGGGCGGCAGCGTGTCCATCATCAATATGGCGTCCATGGCGTCCAGCATCAAAGGGTTTGCCAACCGTTGCGCCTATGGCACCACCAAGGCCGCCGTCATTGGCCTGACCAAATCCATCGCAGCTGACTACGTGAAGGCGGGCGTGCGCGCCAACGCACTGTGCCCCGGCACGGTGGATACACCGTCCCTGCGCGGACGCATTGCCAGCGCCGCCGACCCGGTGCAGGCCGAAAGAGACTTTATTGCGCGCCAGCCCATGGGGCGCCTGGCTTCGGTGGACGACATCACGCCCATGGTGGTGTTTTTGGCCAGCGACGAGTCCCGTTTTGTCACCGGGCAGACGCTGCTGGTGGACGGTGGTGTCACCATCTGATGATGCCCACTGCGACAAAGGCCTGACTGTGACCGCACTGGTTTCCGTACAAAACCTCAGCAAATCGTTTCCGGGTGTGCGTGCGCTCGATGGCGTGCGCTTTGACCTGATGCCCGGTGAGGTGCATGCCCTGATGGGCGAAAACGGCGCGGGCAAGTCCACGCTGATGAAAATCCTGGCGGGCGTGTACCGCAAAGACAGCGGCGAAGTGTTGCTGGATGGCAAGCCCGTGGAGATCGAGAGCCCGGCCCATGCACAGTCACTGGCCATCGGCATCATCCACCAGGAGCTGCATCTGATGGGCCACCTGACGGCGGCACAAAACATCTTTCTGGGCCGTGAGCCGCGCAAGGCCGCGGGCCTGCTGCTGGACGAAGCGCAGCTCAACCGCGATGCCCAGGCCCTGTTTGACCGCTTGAACCTGCAGTTGTCGCCCACCACGACGATTGGTGACTTGACCGTGGCACGCCAGCAGATGGTGGAGATTGCCAAGGCCCTGTCCCACAAGTCGCGTGTGCTGATCATGGACGAGCCCACGGCTGCGCTGAACAACGCCGAGATCGAGGAGCTGTTTCGCATCATTCGCCAGCTCAAGAGCGAGGGGGTGGGCATTGTCTACATCTCGCACAAGATGGATGAGATCCAGCGCATTGCCGACCGTATCACCGTGATGCGCGATGGTGCCTACATCGCCACCGTGCCATCTGCCACGCCCATGTCGGAGGTGATTGCGATGATGGTGGGGCGCAAGCTGGACCATGTGCAGAAGACGATTCCCGACACCTCCGCCAACGAGGTGCTGCTGGATGTGCGGGGGGTGAACCGCGGGCGCGCCATCCGCGATGTGAGTTTCACTGTGCGCCGTGGCGAAATTTTGGGTTTTGCCGGTCTTATGGGTGCTGGCCGTACCGAGGTGGCGCGTGCGGTGTTTGGCGCCGACCCTATTGACTCCGGCGAAGTGCGGGTGCGGGGGCAGGTGGTTCGTCTGACCTCCCCCACCGATGCGGTGGAGGCGGGCATTGGCTACCTGTCGGAAGACCGCAAGCATTTTGGCCTGGCCACCGGCATGGATGTGGAATCCAACATCACTTTGCCCAGCTTGAAGCGTTGGCTCAAATGGGGGATGTTCCTGAACCGGCCGGCGATCCAGGCCGTCTCGCAGCAGATGGTGGAGAAGCTGCGCATCAAGACACCATCGCTGACGCAGACGGCCAAGCTGCTGTCGGGTGGCAACCAGCAGAAGGTGGTGATTGCCAAGTGGCTGGTGCAGGACTGCGAAGTGCTGATTTTTGACGAGCCTACCCGCGGTATTGACGTGGGGGCCAAGAGCGAGATTTACAAACTCCTGAACGACCTGGCCGCGCAGGGGCGCGCCATCATCGTGATCTCCAGCGAACTGCCCGAGGTGCTGCTGCTGAGCCACCGCATTGTGGTGATGTGCGAAGGCCGCATCACCGGTGAGGTGCGCGGTGACGAAGCCACGCAGGAAAGCCTGATGGCCCTGGCAACCCGGCGCGACTGACTAGAAAAATACAAGGTTTAGCAATGACACAAACGACTTCCTCTTCTTCCTGGTTGGCTCGCCTGTCGGGTGGCCAGGCCAAACAAAAACTCTTGGCCTTTGCCAGCCTGATTGCCTTGATCCTGGTGTTCACCGTGCTCAAGCCCGATGCTTTCATGACGCAGGACAACATCATCGGCATCCTGCAGTCCACCACCGTGATTGGGGTGCTGGCCATTGCCAGTACCTTCATCATCATCACCTCGGGTATTGACCTCTCGGTGGGGGTTTTGATGACGTTCAGTGCCGTGATGGCGGGCGTGTTCATGGTGAACCTGGGGATGCCCATGCCACTGGGCGTGGTGTGTGCGCTGGGCATGGGGGCCTTGTCGGGCTGTGTGTCCGGCCTGGCCATCACCAAGCTCAAGGTGCCACCCTTTATTGCCACGCTGGGCATGATGATGTTGCTCAAGGGCCTGTCCTTGCTGATCACCCAGACCCGCCCGATTTACTTTAGCGATGTGGAGGGCTTTGACCAGATCTCCCTGGGGTCCCTGATCGGCGACGTGTTCCCGTCGCTGCCGATTCCCAATGGGGTGCTGATCCTGTTTCTGGTGGCCATCGTCTGCGCCGTGGTGCTGAACAAGACTGCCCTGGGGCGCTACACCTTTGCGCTGGGCAGCAATGAAGAAGCGGTGCGACTCTCGGGTGTGAATGTGGACCGCTGGAAAGTCATCATTTACACCTTTTCCGGCGGGATTTGCGGCATCTCGGGTTTGTTGATTGCCTCCCGCCTGAACTCGGCCCAGCCTGCGCTGGGGCAGGGTTATGAACTCGACGCCATCGCCGCCGTGGTGATTGGCGGGACCTCGCTCAGTGGCGGTGTGGGCACCATTCTGGGCACCATCATCGGCGCTTTCATCATGAGTGTGCTGATCAACGGCCTGCGCATCATGTCGGTGGCCCAGGAGTGGCAGATGGTGCTCACCGGTCTCATCATCATCCTGGCGGTTTACACCGACAACCTGCGCCGCAACAAGAAGTAAGGAGACCGAACGACACCCCATGCACAGCCCCTGGCTTTTTGATTCTTTTCCCCCTTGTGATTCCGTGTGACATAACTTTTTCTAACAGGAGACAACCCATGAACGCAAAACGACAACTGCTGGCTTTGACTGCCGGCTTGGCACTGGCTGGTTTTTCCAGCTTCGCCACCGCCCAGGAGATTTACATCCCCCTGGTGTCCAAAGGCTTCCAGCACCAGTTCTGGCAAGCCGTGAAGCAGGGCGCTGACCAGGCCGCCAAGGACTACAAGGTGAAGGTCACCTTTGAAGGCCCGGAAACCGAGCAGCAAGTGGACAAGCAGATCGACATGCTGTCGGCGGCCATGGCCAAGAAGCCCGCTGCCATCGGATTTGCCGCGCTGGACAGCAAGGCCGCCATTCCGTTGCTGAAGAAGGCACAGGCCGCCAAAGTTCCCGTTATCGCCTTTGACTCGGGTGTGGACAGCGACATCCCGGTGACCACCGCCACCACCAACAACGTGTCTGCCGCTGCACTGGCAGCTGACAAGATGGCCGAGAAGATCGGTGGCGAAGGCGAAGTGGCCGTGATTGCCCATGACCAGACCAGCCGCACCGGTGTGGACCGCCGCGACGGTTTCCTGAACCAGATCAAGGCCAAGTACCCCAAGATCAAGGTGGTGGACGTGCAGTACGGCGGTGACCAGCTGAAGTCTGCGGAAATCGCCAAGGCCCTGGTGCAGGCCCACCCCAAGCTGAAGGGCATTTTTGGTACCAATGAGCCGGGTGCCATCGGCGCTGGCAAAGGCATCAAGGAAGCCAAGAAGACCGGTGTGACCATCATCGGCTTTGACTCGGGCAAGGCACAGAAGGACATGATCAACGACGGCACCATTGCCGGCTCGATCACCCAGAACCCCGTGGGCATTGGCTACAAGACCGTGGAAGCCGCTGTGAAGACACTCAAGGGTGAAAAACTGCCCAAGATCATCGACACCGGTTTCTACTACTACGACAAGAGCAACATGAACGATCCCAAGATCGCGGCCGTTCTTTACGATTGATTTTTCCCGGGGGGCGAGCCCGCTGCGTAGCGTTGGCTTGCCCCGTTTGTTGTTACTTTGAGGATAAGACTGTGAAACTTTTACGCTACGGATTGCCAGGTCAGGAAAAGCCCGGTGTGTTGGATGCCCAAGGCCGCGTGCGCGACCTGTCGGGACAGATTGCCGATGTGGCCGGTGCCGCGCTGCTGCCCGAGAGCCTGGCGCGTTTGCGTGGCGTGAACATCGAGAGCTTGCCCCTGGTGGCAGGCACTCCGCAGAAAGATTTGCGCCTCGGAGCCTGTGTAGGCCAGGTGGGCAAGTTCATTTGCATCGGACTGAATTACTCCGACCATGCGGCGGAGAGCGGCATGCAGGTGCCGCCCGAGCCCGTGGTCTTCAACAAGTGGACCAGCGCCATCGTCGGCCCCGATGACCAGGTGGAAATTCCGCGTGGCTCAGTCAAGACCGACTGGGAAGTGGAACTGGGCGTGGTGATTGGCAAGGGCGGTCGTTACATCGAGGAAGCCGATGCACTGTCCCATGTAGCGGGCTACTGTGTGGTCAACGATGTGTCCGAGCGCGAATACCAACTGGACCGCAGTGGTACCTGGGACAAGGGCAAGGGCTGCGACACCTTTGGCCCCACCGGCCCTTGGCTGGTGACGGCGGATGAAGTACCTGATCCGCAGGCCCTGAAGATGTGGCTGGAGGTGGATGGCAAACGCTTTCAGAACGGCAGCACCTCCACCATGGTGTACGGCGTGAAGTTCCTCATTGCCTACCTGAGCAAATTCATGAGCCTGCAACCGGGCGACGTGATTTCCACTGGCACCCCGCCCGGCGTGGGCATGGGCCAGAAGCCGCCGCAGTACCTGCGCGCCGGCCAAGTGATTCACCTGGGCATTGACGGCCTGGGCACCCAAACCCAGAAGACCATCCAGGCCTGACATGAGCAAGATCACCCATATGCGCGTCGTGGACGTGCGCTTTCCCACGTCCCAACACCTGGATGGCTCGGATGCCATGAACCCGGATCCGGACTATTCTGCGGCGTATGTGATCCTGGAAACTGACCAGCCCGGCCTGGAAGGCCATGGCCTCACATTCACGATTGGCCGTGGCAACGAGATCTGCTGCGCCGCCATCGAAGCCATGCGCCACCTGGTGGTGGGCCTGGACATGGCCTGGGTGGCCGAAGACATGGGCCGCTTCTGGCGCTACATCACGTCCGACAGCCAACTGCGCTGGATTGGCCCGGACAAGGGCGCGATCCACCTGGCCACGGGCGCGGTGGTCAACGCGGTGTGGGACCTGTGGGCCAAGCAGGAGGGGGTGCCGGTGTGGGCCCTGGTGGCGCGCATGAGCCCCGAAGAGCTCGTCAAGCTGATCGACTTTCGTTACATCTCCGACTGCATCACGCCCGAAGAAGCCTTGGCCCTGTTGCAAAAGCAGGCTGTGGGCAAGGCCGAACGCTGGGCCACGCTGGAGCGCGAGGGCTACCCTTGCTACACCACGTCCGCCGGCTGGCTGGGCTACGACGACGACAAGCTGCGCCGCCTGTGCCAGGAGGCCATTGACGCGGGCTTCAACCACGTGAAGATGAAGGTGGGCCGTGACAAGGCCGACGACATCCGCCGCCTGACCATCGCCCGCGAAGTGCTGGGCCCGAACCGCCAGCTCATGATCGACGCCAACCAGGTGTGGGACGTGCAACAGGCGGTGGAATGGGTCAAGGACCTGGCCTTCTGCAAGCCCTGGTTCATTGAAGAGCCCACCAGCCCGGACGACATCGAAGGTCACCGCGTGATCCGCGAAGGCGTGGCCCCCGTGAAGGTGGCAACCGGCGAGATGTGCCAGAACCGCATCATCTTCAAGCAGCTCATCATGCGCGGTGCCATTGACGTAGTGCAGATCGACTCCTGCCGTCTGGGGGGAGTGAACGAAATTTTGGCGGTGATGTTGATGGCTGCCAAATACAACTTGCCGGTGTGCCCGCACGCCGGGGGCGTGGGCCTGTGTGAATACGTGCAGCATTTGTCCATGATCGACTACCTGTGTATCGCTGGTACCCGCGAGGGGCGTGTGATCGAGTACGTGGACCATCTGCACGAGCACTTCAAGGAGCCGTGTGTGATTGAGAATGCGGCGTATATGCCGCCCAAGGCACCGGGCTTCTCGATTGAGATGAAACCCGAATCGCTCCAGCACTACACCTTCCAACCCCAAGCCAAAGCGGCATGAAAATCGACACCCACCAGCACTACTGGCGTTACCGTGCCGAGGAGTTTCCGTGGATCAGCGAAGCCATGCCCGCCTTGCAGCGGGACTGCATGCCGGTGGACTGCGAGGCGGCCATGCGGGCCACGGGCGTGGATGCCGTGGTGGCGGTGCAGGCGCGCACGCTGGCAGCAGAAACCGATTTTTTGCTGCGGGTGGCCGACCACAACCCTGAGGTGATTGGTGTGGTGGGTTGGGCCGACCTGGCGGGGGCAGACCTGGATCATCGGCTGGACCAATGGGGCGCGCATACGGCCTTCAAGGGCCTGCGCCACATCCTGCAGGATGAGCCAGACGTGGGGGCCTGGGTGAATGCGCCGGCCATCAACCAGGGCCTGCGCGCTTTGCAGCAGCGGGGCCTGGTCTATGACGTGCTGGTGTTTGACCACCAGTTGCCCGCGGTGACCGAGTTTTGTGCCCGCCATGACAAACATTGGCTGGTGTTGGACCATGTGGGCAAACCTGCGGTGCGGGACTGGATGCGCAACGCCGAGGTGTCCCGCCGCTGGAGCACTTGCATCCGCGAACTGGCCACCTTGCCGCATGTGATGTGCAAACTGTCGGGGGCGGTGACCGAAGCGGACTGGGGTACGCACCGCGGCATCACGCCCGAGGACGCCAAAATCATCTTGTCCTGCTTTGACCAGGCGCTGGAGGCTTTTGGACCGCAACGGCTGATGTTCGGTTCGGACTGGCCGGTGTGCCAGCTTGCGGCTCCTTACGAAGCAGTACACGGCCTGGCGCACAAATGGGCCAGCTCCCGCCTGACCGTGCGTGAGCAAGATGCCTTCTGGAGCGGCAACGCCGTGCGCTGTTATGGCCTGAATGTGCAGGCACTGACCGATTGACCTTTTTTAACCGAGAGTTTCCATGGATCTGCATTTGAAAGACAAGGTGGTCATCGTGACCGGCGGCGCCAGCGGTATTGGCGCGGCCATTTCGCTCACGTTGGCCGAAGAGGGGGCCATTCCAGTCATTCTGGGCAAAAGCCCCATGTCCCCGGAGTTTGCGCAGCAGTTGCAAGCCAAAACAGCACAGCACCTGTTTGTCCAGGTCGAGCTGTCCGACGATGCCGCATGCCGTGCTGCCGTCGAGCAGACCGTGGCCCGATTCGGGCGCATCGATGGCTTGGTGAACAACGCCGGTGTGAACGACAGCATTGGGTTGGAGGCGGGGCGTGACGCCTTCATCGGTTCGCTGGAGCGCAACCTGATTCATTATTACGTGATGGCGCACTACTGCGTGCCCCACCTCAAGGCCGCGAAGGGCGCCATCGTCAACGTGTCTTCGAAAACCGCGTTGACGGGCCAGGGCAACACCAGCGGGTACTGTGCCTCCAAGGGGGCGCAACTCTCTCTGACCCGGGAATGGGCCGCCGCGCTGCTGAACGACGGCGTGCGTGTGAACGCCCTGATTCCGGCGGAAGTGATGACGCCCTTGTACGAGCGCTGGATCCAGACCTTTGACAAACCGGAGGAAAAATTGGCCGCCATCACCGCCAAGATTCCCCTGGGCCACCGCATGACCACCTCTGAGGAGATGGCGCGCATGTGTGTCTTCCTGCTGTCGGATGCCTCCTCGCACACCACGGGGCAGTGGGTGTTTGTGGACGGTGGTTACACCCACCTGGACCGGGCCCTGTCATGAGCGGGGTGCACCCCGGAATCACCCGTTACGCGCTGGCACTGGACCTGGTGGACGATGCCCAACGCATTGCGGACTACGAAAAAGCCCACGAAAGAATCTGGCCCGAGGTCCGTGAACACCTGCGCGGGCAGGGGGTGCTGCAGATGGAGATTTTCCGGCTCGGCACACGCCTCTTCATGGTGATGGAGGTGGACCCTGCGGTGTATAGCGCAGAGCGCATGGCCCAAGCTTCGCTGGACAACCCGGCCATAGTCCGCTGGGAAACGCTGATGTGGACCTACCAGGCACCCACACCGTGGACACCATCAGGTGAGAAGTGGGTGCCTATGGCGAGGATTTTTGACCTGGCCGCACAGTAGGCACGCGCCCGGCTTCTAAGCCGAGATATTGCATTCACGCCGCAAGAGCGCGACCGCATCGTTGAAGGTGTAGTCGTGGTCGCTTTCCAGCGTGGGGCGGGCGTCTTCGATGAAGTTGTCCCACAGGCTGGTGTAGTCGTCCAGGTGCTGGGCAGGCGCGTGCTCTGCAATGAAGGCGCTGGCCAACGCGGGCTGCAGGCCTGATTTGCGGATCTTGCGCACCAGGGTGCCTGCAGCTTTTTCGGTCAGCAGGGTTTTGGGCGTGCTGCCCGCCGCCATGCACAGGAACAGGGTCAGCAGCGAGCTCTCGTCGTCGTTGCCGCCAGTGGCCTTGTCCCAGACCTTGTTGCTGGTGCGTTCAAAGTGGTCCACCTCGGCCAGCATGTCTTCCTGCCAGAAATAGCGACCCATGAAAGCGGGCGTCTGGTCAAACAGCTTGCGCGCGGGGACGGTGGACTCCAGCCATTTGGGGGCGTCTTGCATGAGGGACTGGCGCACGGTGTCCACCACTTCAGTGTATTCGTCCGGTAGTTCTTTGGGCAGCGGTATCTTGAACTTCTCGGTCTGGCCCGCAAACTTCTTGCGCAGCGCCAGCACCATTTTTTCGAACAACACCCAGTCAGGCATCTCGGTGCGTTTGAGTGCCATAGCGAGCAGGCCCGTGCGGATCACAGCCTCTGCATCTTTGCCTGCCTCTTCCAGTGCGTCTTCGTCCACACCCAGCTGCTGCGCCATCCAGATGGCTGCGTCCACCACGGCCGCCACGCGGCTGCGGCTGGCCAGTTCAGCCTGGTAGTCGGGCAGGCTGCGCAGCGTCCATTTGGCCAGCAGCGGAATGTGCTCGTCGCGAAAGCCTCGGCGTTCGTTCATGCCGAAGTGGGTGGTCTGTGGCATGGCGATCAGCGCCTTGAGCATGTCGGAGCCCCCCTTGGAGCGCGAGAGAAAGCTGTGGTCACGCAGGGCTTCGGCGGCGCGGTGCAGGTCGCCACCGCTGCCGTGCTCCAGGTACAGGCTCACCAGGTTGACCATGCGGTCTTTGGCCTGCTCCAGCTCGGGGCGCAAAAATTCGGTGCCAAAGTAGCGCGCAATTTGCACCATGCCCTTGGGCGCATCGGTGCAGATGGTGTCCAGCCGGGCCTGGTCAATCAGGCCGTGTTGCGCGCCAAATGCCAGCGCCTTCTCGAAGAAGGGGCGGGCATCAAACAGGGAGACGGCTTGCGGCTGCACAGACATGGTCAGATGGCAGATTCTTCGTCATCGTCACGGGCGGCGGGTGTGGCCTTGCCGCGGTCGGTGTCGCCGGTTTCGACCTTGCCGTCGTCTTCTTCTGCCTCTTCCTCGTCGTCCAGTCCCAGGTCGTGGGCGCGGGCCTTGGCACGCAGTACCAGCAACATTTCAATGAACAGGTCGGGCAGCTCGTGGCGCAACAGCCAGGCCATCTGCATCCAGTCCTGGTCGGCGACCTCGTCCAGCTCCACGCGCGGGCGCACATAGGCGGACTGGTACAAGGCCTGTTCCGACAGCATCTCGCCATCGTCTTCCACCGTGTCAAACACGCCGGTGCGGGCAAAGGCTTCGATACGGCTCCACTTTTCGGTGAAATAGTCGGCCAGGGCCTCGCTGCCGCCTTCCAGGTCACCAATGGCGGTCAGAAACTCGATGGCCTCTGCCGACTCGTCGCGGAAGATGACCGAGTTCATCATGCCGCGCAGGTGGGTGCGGGTGAGGTCTTTGTATTGCTTTTCAATGACCACGGCGTGGGCAAATTGCGGCGGGGTGATCAGCAGGTTGACGATGGACTCCTTGGAGTCGTCGTACTCGCGGATCACGGCCAGAATGTCTTTGGCTGGCAGCTGCTCCAGTACCACCAGCAGGGCACCATCGCCCTCGCTGTCGGCCAGCTCGGTCAGCACGGATTCCGCTCCCACGATGTCGCCAGCGGCGATGAGGGCTTGGGTTTTTTCAATCAGGGCAAGTTGGGACATCGTGTTCTCAGCTCAATCAGTCTTTGTGGTCAAAGCCTTGTTCCACCATCCAGGCGGCGCCTTCTTTTTCGCTTACGCGGGCTGCACGTTCGTCTTCGTCCAGGCCCTCGTCCTCACCTTCGCGGGTGTCATCGTCAGCGTCTTCACGGTCCTCGTCGTCTTCGTCGCTGTGCGCAGCGGCACGGCTGTCGGGGCGGCCATACATGTACTCCAGGGCTGCTGCCACCGACATGAACCAGGCACCGGCAGGTTGCTGCAGCACCTGGCTCACCAGGGGGCGGGCAGCAGGCAGCACTTCCACGGTGTCGCTCACGCTGTCCCAGTCCGGCAAATCCTCTGACTCGTGCGAGATCAGATGGTTCATGGCGGTGGTGGACTTGAAGCGGAACGATTGGTGGAAAACCACGGCCACCATCTCGGGGCTGAGCTCCAGCATGCTGAGCAGGAAGCCCAGTTCCTTGCGGCGCTCGGCCAGCTTTTTGGGCAACATGTGTTTGCCCTCGGAGTCAGAGGCCAGGTCGTCGATCTCGGCCTCGTAGGCGCTGCGCAGGTGCTGGAAAAACGGGGAAATGCTCATGAAGGGGTGTTACTCACAGAATGCGGGCGAAATAGGTGTTCCAGATCTCGCGGGCGGTGTCGATCGGGCTGTCCAGCAGGCCACGGCGGCGGTTGTCGTCGTAGGCCTGGCGTTTGCTGTCATCAGACAGGGTGTCATAGGCTTCCTGTACTTCACGAAAGCGTTGTGCCGCGTCCGCGGCCGGGTTGCGGTCTGGGTGGTAGAGCGCAGCTTTTTGGCGGAATGCCTTCTTGATATCGGCCAGCGTGGCTGCGCTGTTGAGCCCGAGGGCGGCGTAATGGTCTTTCATGCAGCGGCTTTCAGCGAAGCGCATTGTGGCGGACAAAGAAAAAACCCCGCTACCGAAAAAGTAGCAGGGTTTCTTGCACCCTTGCGGGTTAATTTGGCTCCTCAACCTGGGCTCGAACCAGGGACCTACGGATTAACAGTCCGGCGCTCTACCAACTGAGCTATTGAGGAATTGAGCCTCGAATTATAGCGTGGTTTTTTCGGTGTTTTGGAAAGTGTCCAATTTTTTCGAAAAAGTCACGATTTTTTTTGCGGCGTCTGCACACCCAGCAGTGCATGCAGACGCGGACTGGTGGTGGTGTACTGCAGCATGACATTCTTCTCGGGAAAGATGAATGGCATGGCGCCGTAGGCAGCGAGTGTAGCTTCATGGAAGCCGCACACAATCAATTTCCTCTTGCCGGGGTAGTGGTTGATGTCACCCACGGCAAACACACCCGGCACATTGGTGCCAAAGTCTTCAGTATTCACCTGCACCTGTTTGCGCTCCATGGCCAAGCCCCATTCGGCAATCGGCCCCATCTTGGGCGAGATACCGAGGAAGACCAGCAACTGGTCGGTGGGCAGTGCATGGCTTTCGCCTTCGCCGTCCAGAATCTGCAGGGCCTTGAGGTTGCCACCTGGGGCCTCAAAGCCGGTGATCTGTGCCGCCGCAAAGCGCAACGCGCCGCTGGCACGCAAAGCCTGCACACGCGCCTGGGTATCGGGTGCCGCGGTGAACACATCGCGCCGGTGCAGCAGGGTGACCGAGGCCGGGCGGTGGGTGTTGCCGGGGGCCAGCACCTCCAAGGCGCACTCCAGTGCGGCATCGCCACCACCGTGGATCACTACATGGCGTTTGGCCAGCGTATGCAGGTCGGGGGTGCGGTAGTGCAGTTGGGTGTGTTCAAAAGCGGCAATGCCTTCCAGCTGCAGGCTGCGGGCGACAAAGGCCCCGACGCCGGCGGCCACAAACAGGGCTTTGGTGCAGAACTGCTGACCCGTCGTGGTGGTCAGGTGAATGCGGCCATCGTCCTGGCGCTGCACGGAGGCGACTTGTTGGCTGAAATGCAGGTGTGCACCAAATGGTGCGATTTGCTGCAACAAGCGCTCAGTCAAACCGCGGCCGGTGGTGACCGGCACGGCGGGGATGTCGTAAATGGGTTTGTCGGGGTAGAGCTCGACGCACTGGCCGCCCGCGTAGGGCAGGGCATCGATCACATGGGCTTGGACTTCGAGCAGGCCGAGCTGGAAAACCTGGAACAGGCCCACCGGGCCTGCGCCTATCACGACGGCATCGGCTTCAATGGCGGGTGTAGCCATGCCCTGTACCGCGTCAGCGGATCAACTGCGACAACTTGCCAGTTTTGTCTTTCCATTCCTCGGCGTCGTCCAGCGGGGCTTTGCGCTTGGTGATGCTCTTCCAGCCGGGCAGCTTGGCCAGGTCGGCGTTGAGCTGGATCATGTGCTGTTGGTCCTTGGGTGCGTCCTCTTCGGCGTAAATCGCGTTGACCGGGCACTCAGGGATGCAGACGGCGCAGTCGATGCACTCATCGGGGTCGATGGTCAGAAAGTTGGGGCCTTCGCGGAAGCAGTCCACGGGGCACACGTCCACGCAGTCGGTGTATTTGCACTTGAT
The DNA here is from genome assembly GCA_001795455.1 of Curvibacter sp. GWA2_63_95. GTDB lineage: Bacteria > Pseudomonadota > Gammaproteobacteria > Burkholderiales > Burkholderiaceae_C > Allorhodoferax. Next base: position 261,037 of record MGPB01000021.1, read on the forward strand.
ACAGGCTTCGGTGACGATGTGTGTCATGTTATTTGGCGGCTAGTAGTAGTAAATGTGGCATCAAAGTGCCAAGCCCTTGATTTTATTGGGTTTTGAAGTTGCCCCTGAAAACAGGGGCGACTCCTTTGCGTTGTATCAACCCAGCAGCAACGCACCCGAGGTTTTGTGGCTGGCCGTGTCCACCAGAATCAGCGAGCCCAGCACCCGGCTTTGCGCATAGGGCAGGGCCGCAATTGGCTCTTGCAGGGACACTTCAATGTGGCCAATGGCGTTGGGCAGGATTTCCTTGGCATCGTGTTCTTCCAGCGTGTTGATGTCCAGGCTGTGCACGATACGCTTGACCTTGGCCTTGATCCAGCGGTGGCCATGCAGCGCCAGATACACGCGGCCAGCCACCAGGGGCTCATCGTCCATCCAGGCCACGGTGGCCTTGATCTCGCGCGTGGTCTCAAAATGGCTGGGGGCGTCGTTGGAGGCCAGAATCCAGTCGCCGCGCGACACGTCCACCTCTCGGTCCAGCACCAGGCCGGCACCATGGCCTGCGCCCACATTTTTGGCCACGCGGGCGTGGTTCAGCACCTGGGCCACCACAGCGGTCTTGCCGCTGGGCAGGATGGAGACGGTATCGCCGGGCTGCACGGTGCCGGTGGCCACACGGCCCCAGAACACGCGGCGGCCCTTGCTGGTGTCCGCCGAGTCGTGGAACTTCTCGACCCACTGCACCGGGAAAGCGAAGGGCACGTCAGTCTCGGCGGCGGTCACGGGCAGGGTTTCCAGCAGCGCCAGCAGGCTGGGGCCGGTGTAGCCGCACCAGCCGGGGTTGGCCGTCACCACGTTGTGGCCCTTGAGGGCGGACATGGGGATGGTGGCGGTGATGGCAATGTCCGCTTGTGCGGCAAAAGCCTGCAGTGCTTCGGTGATCTTGGCAAAGGCCTTGGCCGCATCGTCGCCCAGCGCGTCGAGCTTGTTCACGGCGAAGATGATGCCGGGCACACGCAGCAGGTTCACCAGCAGGCTGTGGCGGCGGGTCTGGGGCAGCAGCTCCACCAGACCGTCCACATTCCACTTGAGTTTGGTGGCGTCCACCAGCACCACGGCGGCGTGGGCGCTGCTGGCGGCGGTGACCATGTTGCGGGTGTACTGCTCATGGCCGGGTGCATCGCCAATGATGAACTTGCGCGTGGGGGTGGCGAAGTAGCGGTAGGCCACGTCGATGGTGATGCCTTGCTCGCGCTCAGCGCTCAATCCATCGGTGAACAGGGCCAGGTCGGCCTCGCCGCTCTTGGAGACGTTGGCCAGCTGGTCTTGCAGCACCGAGCGGCTGTCCACCAGCAGGCGGCCAATCAATGTGCTCTTGCCGTCGTCCACGCTGCCGCAGGTGATGAAGCGCAGGGCGGAAGAGGTGTCATTTATGCCGCTAGTGCCCGTCGATGTTGCGGGAGTAGCTATAGAAACAGTAGCGGTCATCAGAAGTATCCGTCCTTTTTGCGCTTCTCCATGGAAGCCTCAGAAGTTTTGTCGTCCATGCGGGTGGCGCCGCGTTCGCTCACGTCGGCGGCCAGGGTTTCGATCACGATGTCGGCGGCCGTTGCTGCCGTGCTTTCCACCGGGCAGGTGCAGGTGATGTCACCCACGGTGCGGAAGCGCACGTCGCGGCTTTCAATCTGCTCGCCGTCCTTGGCGGGGGTCAGGTCCGTCACCGGCACCAGCAGGCCCTTGCGCTCCACCACATCACGTTTGTGCGTGTAGTACAGGCTTGGCAACGCGATCTTTTCGCGCTCGATGTATTGCCACACGTCCAGCTCGGTCCAGTTGCTGATGGGGAACACGCGGAAGTGTTCGCCGGGCTGCAGGCGGGTGTTGAACAGCGTCCACAGCTCGGGACGCTGTGCCTTGGGCTGCCACTGGCCGAAGCTGTCGCGGTGCGAAAAGATGCGCTCCTTGGCACGGGCCTTTTCCTCGTCGCGGCGGGCGCCGCCGATCAGCGCGTCAAAGCGGAACTCGTCGATGGCTTCGAGCAGTGTCACGGACTGGTGCACATTGCGGCTTTCACCCGGGTGGGCCAGGCGCACGGTGCCGCGGGCCATGGAATCTTCGACGCTGCGCACGATCAACTCAGCGCCAAGCTCTTTGGCGCGGAAGTCGCGGAAATCGGTCACTTCATGGAAGTTGTGGCCGGTGTCGATCATCAAGAGCGGGTAGGGGATGCGGCCTACGCCAAAGGCCTTTTCGGCGCACTTGAGCATGACCAGCGAGTCCTTGCCGCCCGAGAACAACAGGGCGGGGCGCTCAAAGGCGGCCGCCACTTCGCGCAGGATGAAGATGGTTTCTTCTTCCAGCGCATCGAGGTGCTGGTTGGAGAGGCGGTCGAAATGGGAGGTATCTGTCATGGCGTTCATGCTTTTGCTTCTTCGTGTTTCACGTGCAGGCCGCATTCCTTGGCGGCTTCGTCTTCCCACCACCAGCGGCCGGAGCGGAAATCCTCGCCCAGGCTGATGGCGCGGGTGCAGGGCTCGCAGCCAATGCTGGGGAAAAACTGGTCGTGCAGCGGGTTGTAGTCCAGCTTGTTGGCCTGGATGTAGTGCCACACGTCGCCCCAGGTCCAGTTGGCCAGGGGGTTGATCTTGGTGCGTTTCTCGCTGGTGTCCACCAACGGCACGTCGGCGCGCGCGCCGGATTGCTCGCGGCGCAGGCCGGTGATCCAGGCATCCTTGCCCTTCAGGGCGCGGTCCAGCGGTTCCATCTTGCGGATGCCGCAGCAGGCCTTGCGCAGCTCGATGCTCTTGTACATCGCGTCTTGGCCTTCGCGGCCGACAAACTGGATGACGGACTCTTGCACGGGCGTATAGACGGTGACGGCGGCGCGGCTGGACGCCTTGAAGCGCTCCAGCAGGTCCAGCGTTTCCTGGTGCAGGCGGCCGGTTTCGAGCACGAAGATGCCGATGTCCAGCTTCAGGCTGTTGATCAGGTGGCTGATGACCACGTCTTCCGCGCCCAGGCTGGAGGCCTGGGTGACTTTGGCGGGGCCACCGTCTTCACCGGCAAACTGGGCTGCGGCCTGGGCCAGCACGGCCTGGGCTTCGGCCAGTTTGATGATGTACTCGCCGCTGGGGGCGGCGTTGCGTGTGATGGCGCTGCCTGCGGGCTGGGCCTGGGGCGCAAAGCGGCCGGCCAGGCTGGATGTTTCTGCGCTCATGCGGTGGCTCCTTCACGCGCAAACACGGGCTTCACGGTGACTGCATCACCCTGGTAGAAGCCGCGGTAGCGGTCGAATTGCGCTTTAGCAAAGTCCACATTCTGGTCTTCGCGCAGCACGGCCACGTCAAAGCCCGTGCGTTCCATCTGTACCAGTTGGTCGATCAGCACATCGCCGGTGGCGCGGATTTCGCCGGTAAAGCCCAGGCGGCGGCGCAGCAGGAAAGCCTGGCTGTAGGCGCGGCCGTCGGTGAACTTGGGGAAATGCAGGTCGATGCGGGCAACACCTGCCAGATCCAGCACGCGTGGGTCTTCGGTATTGGCGATTTCAAGCACTTTTATGCCCTCGGAGCCCGTGGAGTGTGCGGAAGCAGCTATCAATTTCATAGTGAGTTCTCTCTGTCAACGGGCCGCTCAGGCTTCCTGGGCGTCTTTGGCGTACCCAGCGGCCTTGGGCATGGCGTGCAGCGCTTCGTGCTTGTCGGCCAAGCGGGCACTGTTGGCTGCGGTTTTGAAGGTGTCGAAGCCCACGCGCTTGACGCAGTCGATAAAGGTCTCGCGGCCGCTGCGGTGCAGGCGGAAGGCTTCCAGCAGGGCTTCGATCACACCGGGTACTTCAAGTGCGGTGAAGGACGGGCCCACCACCTTGCCGGCCACGGCGTCGCCGCTCAGGGCCGAACCATCGGAGCCGCCCAGGGATACCTGGTACCACTCCTTGCCATCCTTGTCCACGCCCAGGATGCCGATGTGGCCGCTGTGGTGGTGGCCGCAGCTGTTGATGCAGCCGCTGATGTGCAGGTCGATCTCACCCAGGTCGTGCAGCTCGTCCATGTCCTGGTAACGCTCGGTGATGCTGGCGGCCACGGGGATGGAGCGGGCATTGGCCAGTGCGCAGAAGTCGCCGCCGGGGCAGGCAATCATGTCGGTCAGCAGGCGGATGTTGCTGCGCGCCAGGCCCGCGTGGCTGGCCGCTACCCACAGGGCAGGCAGGTCTTCCGCACGCACCCAGGGCAGCAGCAGGTTCTGGTCGTGCGTCACGCGCACTTCACCGGCGGAAAACTCGTCGGCCAATGCGGCGGCGGTGTCGAGCTGGTCTGCATCGGCATCGCCGGGGGCTTGGCCCAGGCGTTTGTACGACAGGGTGACGCAGCGCAGCGCAGGGTTCTGGTGTGCCGCCACGTTTTGCTGCAACCAGCGCTCATAGTCCTTCTGGCGCTCGGCCGGGATTGCTGCGGTTTTGATAGCTGCTGGCGCACGATCCACAAGGGCTGGAGGCACAAAACAGGCTGTAACGCGGTCCAGCTCGGCCTGGCTGATGGTGTGCGGGGCGCCGTCGCGGGTGAGGATCTGTTCGTACTCGGCCTCGACCTCGTCGATGTAACGCTGGCCTTCGGCCTTCACCAGGATCTTGATGCGCGCCTTGTAGAGGTTGTCGCGGCGGCCCCAGCGGTTGTAGACGCGCACCACGGCTTCCAGGTAATTCATGATTTGGTTCCAGGGCAGGAACGCGCGGATCTCGGTGCTGATCACCGGGGTGCGGCCCATGCCGCCGCCCACAAACACGCGAAAGCCCAGTTCACCCGCCTCATTCTTGATGAGGTGCAGGCCCACGTCGTGCCAGCGCACGGCGGCGCGGTCTTCCGTGGCGCCGGTGATGGCGATCTTGAACTTGCGCGGCAGGAAGGCGAACTCGGGGTGCAGCGTGCTCCACTGGCGCATGATTTCGGCAAACGGGCGGGGGTCGGCAATCTCGTCGGGTGCCACGCCGGCCAGCTCGTCGCTGGTGATGTTGCGGATGCAGTTGCCGCTGGTCTGGATGCCGTGCATGTTCACGGTGGCCAGCAAGTCCATCACATCGGCGCTCTTGGTCAGGGGAATCCAGTTGAACTGCACGTTCTGGCGGGTGGTGAAGTGGCCGTAGCCCACCGGCAGGTGGGTGGTGCCCCAGGTGGCCTGGGTGCCGATGGCCTTGTCAAACACCTCTTTGCTGGGGTGGTCGTACTCGCGGGCGATGCGGGCCAGCACGCGCAGCTGGGCGCTGGAGAGCTCGCCGTAGGGCACGGCCACGCGCAACATGGGGGCGTAGCGCTGGATGTACCAGCCGTTTTGCAGACGCAGGGGGCGAAACTCGTCGTCGCTCAGCGTGCCGGCCAGGTTGCGTTCCAGTTGGTCGCGGTGCTGGGCGGCACGGGCACGGACAAACTGGCGGTCAAATTCGGTGTATTGGTACATGGTGCTAAGAAGGTCTTAGAGGGCAATGAGTTTCATGCCGGCATAGGCAAGAAGAATAGAAAGCAAAGAGCGAATCACGCGTTCGGGCGTTTTGAACATCAGGTGCGAACCCACCCAGATGCCGGGGATGGAGCCCATCAGCAGCTTGGCCAGCAGCGGCCAGTCCACCGAACCCAGCGAGGCATGGCCCATACCGGCCACCAGCGTCAGCGGCACCGCATACGCAATGTCCGCCGCCACAATGCGCGGCAGGGGCAGCAAGGGGTACAGCAGCATCAACACGGTGACGCCAATGGCGCCCGCACCGACGGACGTGAGTGTAACCAGCGTGCCAATGAGGGCGCCGAACAACAGGGGCAGGCTCCAGTGGCGGGGGCGGGCGGCTGCAGCTTCCTGGCCGGAGGCCACGCTCACCGGGGCGGCCTTGCCGCGCAAAGCTTTGTAGAGTGTGGCCGCGGCCGTCATCAGCAGCGCGCCGCCCAGGGTGTTGGTCATCAGGCGCTGCACCTCAGGGCTGGTGGCGCCCAAGGTGTGCAGCACGTACAGGGTGATGAGCGCGGCCGGAATGCTGCCGGCCGAGAGGTTGAGCACCACGCGCCAGTCGATGTGTTTGGAGCGCGCCAGCTTGACCGTGCCGCCCATTTTGGTGAACGCCGCAAACAGCAGGTCGGTGCCCACGGCCATATAGGGTTTCACGCCAAAGAAGAAGATCAGAATAGGCGTCATCAGCGAGCCGCCGCCTACCCCGGTGAGCCCTACGACCAAGCCCACAAAGAAGCCCGCAAATACAAACGCCAGATCATGCATGGCAGCGAATGTAGGCGGGCTGGCTTAGCTTTAAAACTATTTTTTAGCTATGCCTATATACCAATTGAGAATATGAAGCCCGGATTGCTTGGATGCGGTGGGCGGACGCTTTACCATCGGGCGCGAGCGCCCCGCACGAGAAGGAGAACACCATGGATCTAGACACAGCACCACTTGCCGAAGCCCCCACGGGCCTCGTGGTGGTGGCGTCTGCCGATGTTTTGGCGCGGGTGCGGGACATTTTGGCTGCGGAGTACCGCCTGCAGGTGGCCACCAGCCAGGCCCAGGCGCTGAGCCTGGCCACAGCGGCCGCGCCATCGCAGCTGGTGGTGATGGAGCTGGATGTACAGACCATCACGGCGGTGGACCCGCAGGCCGCGGCGATCCAGGATGTGACGATTTTGGCCATGGCCGCCTTGGCCGAAACCCGCGATTCGGACACTGGCAACCACCTGCGCCGCACCCAGCACTATGTGCGGGCCCTGGCCCGCAAGCTCTCGTCGCATCCGCGTTTCAGTGCCGTCCTCACGCCCAAAAACATTGGCATGATCTTCAAATCGGTGCCCCTGCATGACATCGGCAAAGTGGGCCTGCCCGACCGGGTGCTGCTCAAGCCCGGCAAGCTGACGGAAGAGGAGTTCGAAATCATGAAGACCCACACCACCCTGGGCCGCGATGCCATTGTGCAGGCGGAGCATGCGGTGGGGGTGGAGCTGGACTTCTTCACCTTTGCCAAGGAAATTGCCTATTCCCACCAGGAGAAGTGGGACGGCTCCGGCTACCCGCAAGGGCTGGCGGGGGCGCAGATCCCGGTGTCAGCCCGCCTGATGGCGGTGGCCGATGTGTATGACGCCCTGATCAGCCGGCGGGTTTATAAGGCCGCCATGTCGCATGAGGACGCGGTGGCCATCATTGCCCAGACGCGGGGACGCCATTTCGACCCGGATGTGGTGGACGCCTTCATGGCGGTGAAAGACACCTTCCACGCGATTGCCATCGCGTTTTCGGACACCGATGCCGATCTGGACAAGAAGGTCGCCTACCTGCAGACAGCACAGATACAGGGCTGAAATACAAGGCAAATAGGGCTCTAGCCCCGGTGGATGCTGCGCCAACAGCTCCTGTTTTGATAGCAAAGCAGGGGCTGTTGGCGGCGCCTCAAAGGCTCAGTACTTCTTGCCGCGCAGTTCTTCCATGCGCTCGTTGAAGTAGCTCTCCACCGTGTAGCGCTCCGACAGCACCACCTCGCGGCGGGGGTGCAAAAACAATGGCAAAGAAATGCGCGACTTTTTGGCGCCTTCGCCCGTGGGGTTGAGCACGCGGTGCACGGTGCTGGGGTAGTAGTGACCCGAGGCTTCCTGCAGCATGTCGCCAATGTTCACGATCAAGAGGCCGAAGTCGCAAGGCACATCGTGCCAGGCCTGGTCTTTGCCCAGCACCTGCAGGCCGGGCTCGGTGGCTGCGGGCAGGATGGTCAGCAGGTTGATGTCACCATGCGCCGCAGCGCGGACGGCGCCGGGCTCTTCGTCGCCGCGCAGGGGCGGGTAATGCAGCACGCGCAAGAGCGTGTGGTCGCTGCCCTCGATCATCTGGGGCAGTGGCAGGGAGTAGCGCGCCTTCACCTCGGGGGGGGAGTTGTCTTCCACCCAACCCAGCAGCGTGGCGGCCAGGCTGGCGCCTTGCGCGTAATAGCGCTTGGCGGCATCGCTCACCTCGGCGGGGTAGCGGCCCCAGGGGTAGATGTGGAAGAACTCTTTGAGGTCTTTTTTGGTGTTGTTCTTGGCCGTCTCGGACACGCTGGGCGAGAAGTAGCCGTCATGCTTGGCCGGGTCGTTCGGATACTGGTTTTTGGCCTCGGATTGGAAGAAACCCAGCCACTCAGCGTAAATGCCTTCCACCAGGTCCTGTTTCAGGGGGTGGTTCTTCAGCACGCCAAAGCCGGTTTCGTGCAGGCTCTTGCAAAATTCCTCTGGAGCGGTGGGGCTGGTGAAGTCAACAACGGGTAAGTGCATGGCGGTCCTCGCAGCGTTCCAAAAATTAGAGCCAGTTCGACATCAGGGTGCTGTCAATCAGCTGCAGCGCCGCGTCGGCCTTCAGGTTCAGGCAGACCTGGGTGTCGGGCACCTCGTCACCCCAGCCGGGTTGGGGGTAGAAAATGTCGCGGCGGCGCATCATGGTTTGGCCGTTGGCCGGGCCATCCAGTGCAACACGGACACGACCGGCCTGGATGTCAAACAGCTCAGGATTGGTCAGCGCCACAAAGGCAAGCACATCGTGCCCGAAGCAGCCGTGGATTTTGGCCACGTGGGGGTAAATCCCGCTGTAGAAGTCGGCGTAAAAGCTCACCGCGTGGTGGAGCACGTCGGTGGCGACATGCTTGTGGTGCTCTGCCACGCGGTTGAACAGGGCCAGTGGCACGATCAACTGGTGCGTCACATCCAGGCCTACCATGGTGAGTTTCCAGCCGGCGGTGAAGACGAAGTCGGCCGAATGCGGGTCGTTCCAGATATTGGCTTCTGCAACGGGAGAGACGTTACCGGGTTCCATCACGGTGCCGCCCATGATGATGACTTCTTGCAGGAGCTGGGGCAGCTTGGGTTCCAGCTTCAGCGCGGTGGCCAGGTTGCCCAGCGGGCCAACGGCGACCAGTGTGATTTCTCCCGGGTGGGCGCGTGCCATGTCGACGATGAATTGTGCCGAGGGGCGGGGATCCAGCACACTGGTGGTGGGGACGCGGCTGGGCAGGTTGCCCAGGCCATCGGCACCGTGGATGAAGTCGGGCGGCGTGCCAGGGGCTTTGAGCCAGGGGGTTTTCACACCCAGGGTCACGGGGATTTTTTTGCCGGCGATTTCGGTCAGGTACAGACCGTTGATCGCGGCCTGCTCTACCGTCACGTTGCCAAAGGTGGTGGTGATGCCCACCACGTCAATGCCGGGATGGGCCAGCGCGTAGTACAGCGCCATGGCGTCATCCACGCCCGGGTCTGTGTCATAAATTACTTTGCGTGCGGGGGTGTTGCTCATACAAATATCTCAGTTGGTAATCGGTTGGAAAAATCAGCCCAGACCACAGAAGGCGCGCAGTGCCTGCTCGGCTTCAGGGGATGTCTTGGGGTGTTGGGCAATGAAGGCCGTGACCTCCGCTGCTTCGGGAATGCTGGACTGGGCGCCCCAGCGGGTGCAGGCGATGGCGCTGGCAGCGCTGGCAAATTCCAATGCGCCTTGCAAGGACTTGCCTTGGCTCAGCGCAGCCACCAGGCTGCCGCAGAAGGTGTCACCCGCACCCGTGGTGTCCACTGGCGTGATGGGGTAGGCGCCTTGCAGGGTGAGGGCGCCGTGCTGGCGCGCGCAGCTGCCGTGGTGCCCCAAGGTGACAACAACCGTGGGCACGTCGATGCGTGCCAGGCATTCGGCAATGCTGCCTTTATGGCCGGATACGGTGGCCAGCTCGCCCTCGTTCACCACCAGCACATCGGTGTGCGCCAGCAATTCTGCCGGCAGGCTTTGGGCGGGGGCGGCGTTCAGCACCACGGTCACGCCCTGGGCGCGGGCGGCCTGGGCATAGGCGGTCACCGTTTCCATCGGTGTTTCGAGCTGCAACAACAGGTGTGTAAAGCCTTGCAGGCTGGGCAGGTGCTCGGGGCGCAACTGGCCATTGGCACCGGGGGCGACGGTGATGGCGTTCTCTGCGTCGTCAGACACGCAAATGAAGGCGGTGCCGGTGGGGTGGTCGGGGGTGCGGATGGTGTGCAGTTGCACACCGGCGCCATGCAGCGAGGCTTCCAGTGGTACGGCAAAGGCGTCGTCGCCCAGGCCCAGCAGCATGTGTGTGGGGGCCGCACCGGCGCGGGCGCTGGCCACGGCCTGGTTGGCGCCTTTGCCGCCGGGAAAAGTTTTGAAATCGCGGCCCAGCACCGTCTCACCCGGGCTGGGAATGTGAGAGGCGCGGACCACAAAGTCCAGATTTGCAGAGCCAGCCACCAGTATCATCAGTTCTACTTTCTGTGCACAAAGAGCGTCTATTTTGACGCCGAAAATGCAAGCCCCCAATAAGCCCCGTTGTATAGACCCCAATGCATTCGCCCATGTCTGTTGCCTGCTCTCCCTCCGATGTGGCTGAAACGCCCGTGCCGCCTGCTGCGGTGACCGTTGTGGGCGGCGCCAACATGGATGTGGGCGCGCAGACGGATACCCCCTTGCTGCCGGGCGATTCCACACCCGGGCATATCCATTACGCACCGGGTGGGGTGGGGCGGAACATTGCCGAGAACCTGGCCCGACTGGGTGTGCCCGTAGCCCTGCTCACCGTGGTTGGCGACGATGCCTTCGGCACACAGCTGATCACCTCTACCGCCGCCAGCGGGGTGAACGTGGACTCCATGCTGCGTCTGGCGGGACAGCGCACCGCCACCTACCTGTCCATGCACGGGCCCGATGGCGACATGGCGCTGGCCGTGAACGACATGGCCATCCTGGAGCAGCTCACACCGGCCTGTTGCGTGCAGCATTTGCCAGCGGCCACACCGGGTGAGTGGCTGCTGCTGGACTGCAATCTGCAGGCGACCACACTGGCGCATTTGTTGTCGCTGGGGCGCACGGTGGTTGTCGATGCCGTGTCGGTGGCCAAGTGCCGCCGGGTGCAGGACCATTTGCACCAGGTGCACCTGCTCAAGGTCAACCGGCTGGAGGCGGAAGCGCTGACCGGTATCGCGGTGCACTCGCCGACCGACGGGATGCGTGCGGCGCAGGCCTTGCATGCCTTGGGTGTGCCGCGCGTTCTGGTGAGTCTGGGGGGGGATGGCGTTGGCTGGTGCGACACCGATGGCCGCACCGATTTTCTGGCCGCCCGGCCGGTGCCCGTTGTTAACACGACGGGGGCCGGTGACGCATTGTTGGCCGGTGTGGTGGCTGGCTTGCAGCGCCAAATGTCCTTGCCGCGCGCCATGGCCTACGGCATGGCCTGCGCAGAGATCACACTTTCCAGTACATTCGCCAACTCTTCCGAATTGAGCCACGCCGCCGCAGTGCGGCACACACCGAGCCTCTTATGAACGCATTGCCTTATCTGGATATCGCCCCCGAGGTGCAGCACGCACTGGCCAACCAGCAGCCCGTGGTGGCGCTGGAGTCCACCATCATTTCGCACGGCATGCCGTACCCGCAGAACGTGCAGACGGCTTTGCAGGTCGAAGCCGAGGTGCGTGCCCATGGCGCCGTACCGGCCACCATCGCCATCGTCAACGGGCGGCTCAAGGCCGGCCTGTCGGGCCAGGACATTGAACAGCTGGGACGCAGCGGACGCGAGGTGGTGAAGGTCAGCCGCCGTGACATCCCCTTCATCGTCGCGGCCGGGGCCACCGGGGCCACCACGGTGGCCTCCACCATGATCATTGCGGCCATGGCCGGCATTCGCGTGTTTGCTACCGGCGGCATTGGTGGTGTGCACCGCGGGGCCCCGCAAAGTTTTGACGTGTCGGCCGATTTGCAGGAACTGGCACAGACCCCGGTGGCGGTGGTCTGCGCGGGGGCCAAGTCGATTCTGGACCTGCGCCTGACGCTGGAGTACCTGGAGACCCATGGGGTGCCCGTGGTGGGCTATCAAACTTCGTCTTTGCCGGCGTTTTTCACCCGTGACAGCGCGTTTTCGGTGGACTACCGCCTGGATACGCCTGAGGCGATTGCCCATGTCCTGCATGTGAAGTGGCGCATGGCGCTGGCCGGTGGCATGGTAATTGCAAATCCCATTCCCGAAACGTATGCGATGCCGCGTGACGCGATTGAGTCCGCGATTGAGCAGGCCTTGCAAGAGGCCCAGACGCAGGGTATTGGTGGCAAGGAGTCCACACCGTTTTTGCTGGCTCGTGTCTGCGAGCTGACCGGTGGAGACAGCCTGGCCTCCAATATCCAGTTGGTACTCAATAACGCGCGTCTGGCCTCTGCCATTGGGGCCGAGTTGGTGCGGCTGGATCGCAACAGCGCGGCATGAGCCGCGGGATGGTTTGGGGTGGAAGAGGTGTATAACGTCGGCGTTATATACGGATAAGCCCTGATGGTCACACTCGGGGCGGTCGGTATTCTTGGTCTACAGTGCGGGATGCTTGCCCCGTAGACAGCATAAAAGTTTGCAGGGAGCCGCAATGCCCTCTGATTTTGGTAAAACTGGTTTGTTTTTTTTAACCTGATAGAGAACTGAGAGAAGTTATGAACGTTAAATCTACTGTCCACATGAGCCTGTTGGCCGCTACATTGGCCGCGAGCTTCCAGGCAATTGCTGCCGACCCCGCCGTGGTGTTCGACATGGGTGGCAAGTTCGACAAGTCTTTCAACGAAGCGGCGTACACCGGTATTGAAAAGTGGAAGAAGGAAACGGGCAAAAAGTACCTGTCTTTCGAAATCACCAACGAGTCCCAGCGCGAGCAAGCGATCCGCCGCATGGCTGAGCGCGGTGCCAGCCCCATCATCGGTATTGGTTTTGGCCAAGCCTCCAGCATTGAAAAAGTGGCCAAGGAATTCCCCAAGCTGCAATTCGCCATCATCGACATGGTGGTGGACCTGCCTAACGTGCAGTCCGTGGTGTTCAAGGAGCAAGAGGGCAGCTTCTTGGTGGGCGCCATGGCCGCCATGGCCAGCAAGACTGGCAAGGTCGGTTTTGTGGGAGGCATGGACATTCCCTTGATCCGCAAGTTTGAGTGCGGCTACAAGCAAGGCGCCATGTGGGCCAACCCCAAGGCCGAAATGATTGGCAACATGACTGGCACTACCGGCGCTGCCTGGAACGACCCCGCCCGCGGCGGTGAGTTGGCCAAGGCCCAGTTCTCGCAAGGCGTGGACGTGGTGTTTGCCGCCGCTGGCGGTACCGGCATTGGTGTGTACCAGGCCGCCAAAGACAGCGGCAAGTTCGCCATCGGTGTGGACAGCAACCAGAACCACATCCAGCCCGGCACCATGTTGACTTCCATGCTCAAGCGCGTGGACGTGGCGGTGTACAACGTGGCCAAAGGCCACAAGGCTGGCATCTCGGTATTGGGCCTGAAAGAAGGCGGCGTGGACTACGCAGTGGATGCCAACAATGCCAAGCTGGTGACTGCGGACATGAAGAAGAAGGTGGAAGCTGCCAAGGCCGACATCATCAGCGGCAAGATCAAGGTTGCCGACTTCATGGCTGACAACGCCTGCAAGTTCTGATGTAAACCAGGTTGGAGCAGGGCAGATATGGCCCAGCGCTGACCAGAACCCTGAAAGCCCGCGGTGCTGCACAGCGCCGTGGGCTTTTCACTTCATTGCAAGAGCCCCCAAGAGGAGCAGGATTTGAGTGCAGATAGCTTGAGCCCCCGTGATGGACCCTGGGCCATTCACATGCAAGGCATCAACAAACGCTTTGGTGCGGTGGCCGCCAATGCCGATGTCGAGTTGCGCGTCGCCATGGGAACGGTGCATGGCATCGTGGGCGAAAACGGTGCAGGAAAAAGCACCTTGATGTCGATTTTGTATGGCTTCTACCAGGCCGATAGCGGTACGGTGGATGTGGCTGGCCGCCGCGTGACAATTCGCAATGCAGACGATGCCATTGCACAGGGTATTGGCATGGTGCACCAGCACTTTATGCTGGTCGACACCTTGACCGCCCTGGAGAATGTGATGCTGGGTGCCGAGCCCCATTGGCTGCTGCAAAAGGCCGATGCCACGGTGCGCAGCAAACTGGAAAGCCTGATGCAGGCCACCGGTCTGCTGGTCAAGCTGGACGCCTTGGTGAGCGATTTGCCGGTGGGTGACCGCCAACGCCTGGAGATATTGAAGGCGCTGTATCGCGGTGCCAAGGTGCTGATCCTGGACGAACCTACGGCCGTGCTGACGCCCCAGGAAACCGAACATTTGTTCAAGGTGCTGCGCGTGCTGCGTGAGCAGGGCACCACCATTTTGCTGATCACCCACAAACTGAAAGAAGTCATGGGCCTGTGTGACCAGGTGACCGTGATGCGTGGCGGCCGCGTGGTGCAGGAGCTGCCGATTGCACAAGCTTCGATTGAAACGCTGGCCGAAGCCATGGTGGGCCGCAAAGTGCAGATGGGCCGCTTGGACCAGCAGGCACGCCCCGTGGGCGAGGTGCTGCTGGATGCCCAAAATGTGAAGGTGTGCGATGGGATGCAGGTGGTGCGCCTGCATGGCCTGAACCTGCAGTTGCGCGCTGGAGAGATAGTGGGTGTGGCGGGTGTATCCGGCAATGGCCAAAGCGAGCTGCTCGACGTGTTGTCGGGTTTGCTGGCACCGCAAGAAGGCAGCCTGCAATTGGGGGGACGCACATTCAGTGTTGCTCGCTGGCTGGACCCGCGCACCGCACGGGCCCTGGGCCTGGCCCATGTGCCCGAAGATCGGCATGCACGCGCCATGGTGATGGACTTTGTGGCCTGGGAGTCGGCCGTGCTGGGCTACGACAGCCTGCCCGAATATGCCTCCCACGGCTGGATGGCGCATGGCCGCATGCGCCAGGCCACGGCCCGCATGATGGAGCGCTTCGATGTGCGCCCGCGCGACCCGGAGTTGGTCAGCAGCAAGTTCTCGGGCGGCAACCAGCAAAAGCTGGTGCTGGCGCGCGAGATTGGACAGGTGCCCAAGGTGCTGCTGGTGGGGCAACCCACGCGCGGCGTGGACATTGGAGCGATTGAATTTATTTACAGCCAGTTGCGCGCCATGCGCGATGCGGGCTGTGCGGTGCTGGTGGTGTCCAGCGAACTGGATGAAATTTTGGCGTTGTCGGACAGGGTGATTGTGATGAACCAAGGGCGGGTCACCGGGGAGTTGGCGATCGCCGACTGCACCGAGGCTGGTTTGGGCTTGCTGATGACCGGAGGTGGGCAATGAGCGCGTCTTACTCCTTGCCGCGCTGGGCCGATCTGGTGCTATTGCCGGCCGTGTGCCTCATGGTGGCATTGCTGGCTGCTGCCGGTGTCGTGGCCTTGGTGGGGCAAGACCCGGCGGAGGTCATTTCAGTGCTGATCCACGGCGCTTTTGGCACCCAGCGCGGCATCAGCTACACCTTGTATTACGCCACCACCTTCATCTTCACCGGGCTGGCGGTGGCCGTGGCTTTCCATGGCGGGCTGTTCAACATCGGTGGTGAGGGGCAGGCCATTCTGGGGGGCCTGGGTGTGGGCCTGGTCGCGTTGTGGTTGTCGCACGCACTGCCAGCGTGGATCATGCTGCCACTCATGGTGCTGTCTGGCGCCTTGTTTGGAGCAGCCTGGGCGGCGGTGCCCGCGTATTTACAGGCCTACCGCGGCAGCCATGTGGTGATCACCACCATCATGTTCAACTTCATTGCCAGCAGTGTGTTGGTCTACCTGTTGGTGAATCACCTGCGGCCCTCGGGCTCCATGTCGGTAGAGAGTGCGGCCTTTGCCGACTCGGCCAAGCTGCCGTCCATGCACGAAGTCTTGGCGTGGCTGGGTATTGAATGGTCTGCTTCGCCCTTGAACGTGAGCCTGTTTCTGGCCTTGGGCGCAGCGTTGCTCATTTATCTGTTTTTGTGGCGCACACGCGCCGGCTACCACCTGCGGGCCGTGGGGTCCAGTGCCAGCGCGGCCGAATATGCAGGTATCCGTTCACGCCACCAGGTCATGATTGCCATGGCCATTTCGGGCGGATTGGCGGGCCTGGTGGGCATGAACGAAATTGCCGGGGTGAACGGTCGTTTGCTGCTGGAGTTTGTGAGTGGTGCGGGCTTCACTGGCATCGCGGTGGCGCTGATGGGGCGCAACCATCCGGTGGGCATTGTGTTTGCCAGCGTGCTGTTTGGTGCCTTGTTCCAGGGCGGTGCTGAAGTGGCATTTGAGGTGACCGGCTTTAGCCGGGAAATGGTGGTGATGGTGCAAGGTTTTATCGTGCTGTTTTCCGGGGCCATGGCCTATGTGATTGCGCCGCGCCTGGGGTGGGTGCTGGTGCGTGTGTTCAAGGTGGGAGTGCGCCATGGATGATTCCCTGATTTACGCCATGCTGGCATCCACGCTGCGGGTGTCGACCCCGCTGGTGCTGTGCGCCTTGGCCGGTTTGTTGTCCGAGCGCTCGGGCGTGGTGGACATTGGTCTGGAAGGCAAGATGCTGTTTGCAGCCTTTGCGGCTGGTGCGTGTGGGGCGGTGTACCAATCTACGGCGCTGGCCTTGCTGGTTGGTATTCTGGTGTCTACGGCCTTGTCGTGGATGCACGGCTTGGCCTGTGTGAGCCACAAGGGCGACCAGGTGGTGTCTGGCGTGGCCATCAACATCATTGCAGCGGGCATGACGGTGGTGCTGGGGATTGCCTGGTTTGAGCAGGGGGGGCAAACCCCGCCGGTGAGCGATGTGGTGCGCATCCAGCCGCTGTTCCCGGCCTTGCAAGCGTCAGTGCAAACCATTCCTGTGGTGGGCAACTTCATTGGTGTGGGCTTGCTGAGCCATAACGCGCTGGTGTACCTGGCGTTCGCGCTGGTGCCTGCTACGTGGTGGCTGCTGTTCCGCACCCGCTTTGGTTTGCGTCTGCGGGCTGTGGGAGAGAATCCCCAGATGGTCGATGCCGCGGGTGTGTCTGTGGCGCGCTTGCGCTACAGCGCGCTGACGCTCAATGGCATTTTGTGTGGCTTGGCGGGTGGTTACTTGGTGCTGGCGCAAAGTGCCAACTTCTCGGCCAATATGACCGCGGGCCGTGGCTTCATGGCACTGGCTGCGCTGATTTTCGGGCGCTGGCATCCTGTGGGGGCATTCTGGGCCTGCCTGTTGTTTGGTTTTCTGGATGCCGCTGCCATTCGCCTGCAAGGCGTGCGGGTGCCGGGGATGGGTGAGGTGCCGGTGCAGTTCATCCAGGCACTGCCTTACCTGCTCACGGTCATCCTGTTGGCGGGTTTTATCGGCAAGGCGGTAGCGCCCCAGGCCTTGGGCAAGCCCTATACCAAGGAGCGCTAGACTCGGGGCAACATGGCAGCAACGGTATTGGTCAAGGTGGTGGGGTTCAGTGATGTTGAGCGACATTCGCTCAACACCCTGTTTCGTCTTTCCGGACGGGAAGGGCCCAATTACCACCTTTGGACGCCGGATGCCGCCGGTCCGGCCCAGGTCGCCCTGATCGATGTTGACAGTTACGAGGCTGGCCTGGAGCTCGTGTCACCCAGTTTCAACCCCAACTTGAAAATGATCTGTGTGGGCGCAGAGGCTCCTACGCTGGCGTGGCGCACCGTGCCGCGACCGGTCGATTGGGCCGCCATGGTGGGGCTCTTGGATGAGCTGTTTGTGTCTGCGGTGGATGTGGATATCGACATCAGCCAGGAGGACCCACCGGCTGCGCCTTTGCCGCCGGGGGTCAAGCTGGCCCTGTTGGCGGGTCTGCCCCTGGAGGCGCGTCTGTACCTGCGTGCACGTTTGGCGCTGGCCGGCATTACCGCGGTGGACGAAGTACAAACTGCGGCCCAGCTGGATGACAGCGTGAAGGCCCGCCCCTACGATCTGGTGCTGGTGTACGTGAACGACGATGCCATCGACCCCTGGATGCTGGTGAAACATTTGCAGGATCTGGAAAAGCCGGTGCGCAGCGTGGTGGGCGTGTCCACCAATGCGAGCTGGAAAACCGCCAATCTGGCCGAGCGCATGGGCTGCATGGGCCTGCTGGAGATTCCGTTCAATCCCATGCAAGTGATTGGCCTGCTACAGAAAGTCTAACTGCGCTTGCGCTTGGGGCGGCGCACATCCAGGCTGCGCGCCAGGCTGCTTTCCAGGGGCCAGGGCTCACCACACAAGCGGGCGACCAGCAACTCGGCCCCGAGTGCCGAAAACGTCAACCCCCGTGCTCCCATGCCGGCGTGAATCCAGAGCGAAGGTGTCCCCCCATCGGGTGCATCGCTGAGTGCGCCGACCCACGGCAATCGATCGTGGGTCACGCACCGGGTGGCGGACCAATGGAGGACTTCATGGCGTGCAAATGCAGGTGCCACATCCGCCCCCACGGTCGGCAGCAATTCGCCCAGGCGCTGGGCATTGGTCCGGTGCTGCTCTGCCAGCGGCGCCAGACGGTGGCCCGCCACTTCGGGAATACGGTCTGGCTCAAATGTGGAGCCAGCCAGCCACGCCGAACCGCCGTCCAGCGGCACTTGTGGCAAAAAGTTGCCATGGCCGTTGACCGGATGTTGGGGCCAATGGGCAGCCAGGGGCAGGGTGGCGTGCATGGCGTAACTCACCGTGCCGTGCACCGCGTGCAGAAACTCCAGCCGTTGTGCCAATCCCTCGCCCAAAAAATGCACATGCGCAGGGTCCATCATCAGAGGCACGCAGCCGGAGGCATTGGCCAACACGAGCAGCTCGGATTCCGCCCGGATATCGCCCTCCGGGCCGATCAACTGCCACACACCGTGGTGCTGTTGCAAACCGGTAATACGGGCTTCAAACAGGCAGCGAATGCCGGGGTGGCGCAGCCAGGCCTCTACCAGGCGGGTGGGGCGTATCCAGGCGCCTTGCGGGTGCCAGCGGGTGGTGCTGTGTTCCAGGTCTTGCTCCAGCACCCCACTGGCGTGCCAGTCGGTGCCATCCTGCAACAGGGCCGCTGCATGTTGCAGCATGAGTCGCGCGCCTACACGTGACATGCGGGAGCGGGGGCTGTCGTCCGCCGATACATGGGGCACGACCAAGCCCGCTGGCAGTCCGGAGGCGCCGCCCGCCGCCGCCGCATGTTGGTCCAACACCGTGACCTGCCAGCCGCGCCTTGCCAGTGCGTAAGCCACACTGGCACCGGAGATGCCGGCACCCAGCACCGTGCAACGCTGTGGGGCGATGGTGGGGGGGCTCTGGTCGCGTGCACCCAAAGACCAGCGCGGTTCAAAACGTCCTTGCAGGCCATGGCCATCCGGCCGCACGTCCACATACCCTGCCTCTGCCAGCCATGCGTGGGTCTCTGGTGCTGCGTTGTCCAGCACCAACCGCGCACCACGTTGGCTGCAGCGCGCCAGGGCCTTGATGCTCCACTTGTCCCAGGCGATGTTGGCGCCGCACCCCCACAGGGTGTGGGCCAGGAATTGCTGCTCGGCCAGAAGCGCAGCGGCGTCCCCTACGCACAGGGTAAGCGAGAGCTGGCCTTGTGCGAGCAGGATGCGGTGTTGGCCTGGTCCCAGATCCGCGCAGGCGGCACCCAGTGCATCGGCCAGGGGGCGCCATTGGGGCGTGTTTTGGGTGGCTTGCCGGGCGAGCACAGACAGCTGCTGCGCCTGGGCGGGCGCCAGCAGGCCCACGTAATGCAGCATGCGCGGGCGCTGCGTGTCAGTCTGCCAGGTGTGCCAGCAGTGCAAAAATGGGGTGAGGGTCGCAAAGTCGGTGTCCAACACCGTCCAGGCCGGGCGGTCGGCCCAGGCCTGGGGGAGTGCGCAAGACGCAAGCAGGCGTTGGGGCAGGGTGCCTGCGTCGTCCATGCCTGGCCTCAGGCGCTGGGGGGAACGTAGCCCTGGGCGGCGTCAGCGCCGTCGCCGAAAAAGTGGTTTTCCATCTGGCGGGCCAGGTACTGGCGCGCGCGCGCGTCGGCCAGGTTCAGGCGGTTTTCGTTGACCAGCATGGTCTGGTGCTTGAGCCAGGCGGCCCAGGCTTCCTTGCTCACGCTCTCCCAGATGCGCTTGCCCAGCTCACCAGGGTAGGGCGCAAAATCCAGGCCTTCAGCCTCTTTGCCCAGCTTGATACAGTTGACGGTGCGTGCCATGGGGAAAACCTTTTAGTCGATGGTGTGAAAACGAAGGCCGCATCTTATTCGCTTTGGCCCAAGCCCCTGCAGACCGGGGAACTTCGGCGATGTGCATGGCACCAACCCGTAACGCCGGCCCGTCGGCTGCGCAACAGAACGAGGAATTGATTTTGAATTTGGTTTTCAACTGGATGGACAACGCGCCGCGACGCGTGTTTGGTGGGGTGGTGTTGGCCTGCGTGGCCATGCTGGCGTTTGGCATGTACCTGCAGCATGTGGTGGGCCTGGAGCCTTGCCCGATGTGCATCGTGCAGCGATATGCTCTCATATTGGTAGCTGTTAGCGCAGCATTGGCGGGGGCTAGTGGCCGAAAAGGCTTGCAAATCACTGGTGCGTTGCTGTTGGCGGTGTTTGCGGTGGCCGGGGCGTATGTGGCGGCCCGCCAAAGCTGGTTGCAGTGGTACCCGCCTGAGGTGGTGTCCTGTGGGCGCGACCTCTACGGCATGATCGAAACCTTTCCGCTCAAACGCGCACTGCCCATGATCTTCCGTGGCGGTGGCGATTGCAGCAAGATCGACTGGACCTTTCTGGGCGGCTCCATCGCCAACTGGTCTTTCCTGTGTTTTGTCGGCTTTGCGGTTTTTGGCAGCCTGATGACCTGGCGCATCGCCCGCCGACGCTGAACGCTGCGGGTTTTCACTTCGGGTTTTCCTCTGCACTTGCCTGCGCAAAGTGACTAGTATCTTTCTAGTCCGCTCAGGGCGGGCTTTTGCAGAAGAAATACAGGAGACCCGCCATGTTCCAGCTCGCGTCGTATTCAGTCGCCCGGCGACTTGGCTTACTGACCGTCAGTGCGCTTCTGGGTCTGGTCATTTTGCTGACCTATTTCATGGTCTCAGAGCGCAACATGTTGTTGCAGGAGCGCCAAACCAGCGTGCGACATGCGGTCGAGGTGGCGCATGGAGTGGTAGCGCATTTCCATGACCTGTCCACCAAGGGTAAGTTGAGCGAAGACGAGGCCAAGACAGCCGCCATTGCCGCCCTCAAGGCCCTGCGCTACGGCGGCTCCGAATATTTCTGGATCAACGACATGCAGCCCAAGATGGTGATGCACCCGATCCGCCCCGAGCTGGATGGCAAAGACCTGGCAGAAAACAAGGATCCCACGGGCAAACCCCTCTTCGTGGCTTTTGTGGACGTGGTCAAGGCCAAGGGCGCTGGCGATGTACCCTACCTCTGGCCCAAGCCGGGTAGTGACAAACCTGTGCTCAAGGTGTCCCACGTCAAGGGGTTTGCCCCTTGGGGATGGATTGTGGGCTCCGGGGTGTATGTGGACACGGTGGACGCGGCCATCATGAGTCGGGCCGTGCAGTCTGGTGTTGCCGCACTGGTGCTGGCCGCGGTACTGCTGGGGGTCGGGGTAATCATCACGCGCAGCATTGCCAAGCAGCTGGGTGGTGAGCCTGGTGTGGCCAATGCCATCACCCACCGCATGGCTCAGGGCGAACTGAACGTGGAGATTCCGCTCAAACCTGATGATGACTCCAGCGTCATGCACGGCATTAAGGGTATGCGCGACAACATGGCCCGCATCGTGGCCCAGGTGCGCGAGGGTAGCGAGTCGGTGGCGACGGCCAGTGCCGAGATCGCCCAGGGTAACCAGGATTTGTCTTCTCGAACGGAGTCGCAGGCCAGTGCGCTGGAAGAGACGGCCGCTTCCATGGAAGAACTGGGTTCCACGGTACGGCAAAACGCCGACAATGCCAGCCAAGCCAACCAACTGGCACAGAGTGCCTCGGTGGTGGCGATGCAGGGGGGCGAGGTGGTGGCCCAGGTGGTCAACACCATGAAAGGCATCAACGACAGCTCGCGCAAGATTGCCGACATCATCAGTGTGATCGACGGCATTGCCTTCCAGACCAATATCCTTGCGTTGAATGCTGCCGTAGAGGCTGCACGCGCCGGCGAGCAGGGCCGGGGCTTTGCCGTGGTAGCCAGTGAGGTGCGGTCCTTGGCCGGTCGCAGCGCCGATGCCGCCAAAGAAATCAAGAACCTCATCAGCGACAGCGTGCAGCGCGTGGAGCAGGGCTCTGTGCTGGTGGATCAGGCTGGCAGCACGATGACCGAGGTGGTTAGCAGCATCCGCCGAGTCACTGACATCATGGGCGAGATCAGCGCGGCCAGCTCCGAGCAGAGTGCCGGGGTGGCGCAGGTGGGTGAGGCTGTTTCGCAGATGGACCAGGCCACGCAGCAAAACGCGGCGCTGGTGGAGGAAATGGCGGCGGCGGCCTCCAGCCTGCGGTCTCAGGCGGAAGATTTGGTGAAGACAGTGGCGGTGTTCAAGCTCTAGGTTGGGGCACGCTTTTTTGCCTCATTGGCTTGTTGGGCGGCACCGCTTTTTTAACACCCACTCCCCCGGCCCCTCGCCCCGTCGGCGAGGGGAGCTTTTAACAGCCATATTTTGTTTTTGTCGCCGGCTAAGCGGCTACTGGCGGTGCTTTAGAACTGTGCTGGCGCACCACGGCCCGCGCCTGCGTTGGGGGTGACCTCGCAGAGATGGGTTGTTCAATGCTGGCGGCAGCGCCCGCCAGTGGGGGAGCGCCAACATGTTCGAAGTCCCACAACCGTTGGCACTGGCCGTGGCGCGAAGTCGCGGTGGCAACCTCACTGAATTGATTCCGTATTTGGAGCACAGCCATCAAATCGGCTGTTCAAGGCTCCCCTCGCCGACGGGGCGAGGGGATGGGGGAGTGGGTGTTCAAAAAAGCGGTGCAGCCGGGCAAAAGAGCCCAAAAAACAAACGCCTAGAGCTTCTTCACCAGCACCTGGCTCTTGCGGTCCCAGTTGTACTTGCGCTTGCGGGCTTCGGGCAACCAGTCCGGGTCCACCTGCACAAAACCGCGCTTGATGAACCAGTGCATGGTGCGCGTGGTCAGCACAAAAATGCTGTCCAGCCCGGCGGCCTTGGCACGCTGCTCCACACGTTTCAACACACGCTCGCCATCGCCCTGACCCTGTACGTCGGGCGACACCGTCAGCGCCGCCATCTCGGCAGTTTTGGCTTCGGGGTAGGGGTAGAGCGCCGCGCAGGCGAAGATCACGCCGTCGTGCTCGATGATGGTGTAGTTGCCCGCGTCGCGCTCGATCTCGGTGCGGCTGCGCTTGACCAGCGTGCCGTCGCGCTCAAACGGCTCAATGAGTTGCAGGATGCCGCCCACATCCTCTTCGGTGGCTTCGCGCAGGCTCTCTAGCTTTTCGTCCACCACCATGGTGCCAATGCCGTCGTGCACATACACCTCTAGCAATATCGCGCCATCCACCGCAAACGGGATGATGTGGCTGCGTTCCACGCCGGCCTTGCAGGCCTTCACGCAGTGCTGCAGGTAAAAGGCCACGTCAGTCGGCTGGTTGGCGGCGGGCAGGGCTTTGAGCAACTTTTCGGCCGCGGCCAGGGGCAGCTCGGTATCAATGGGGTTGTCTTCGCTGGCGGGCAGGGTCGGGTCCATGCGCACGCCGGGCACTTCGGTCAAAAAGATCAGCTTGTCGGCCTGCAGCGCCGTGGCGACGCTGGTCGCAACTTCTTCCATGGCCAGGTTAAACGCCTCACCGGTGGGCGAGAAGCCAAACGGCGACAGCAGCACCATGGCGCCCATGTCCAGCGTCTTGGTGATGCCGGCAATGTCCACCTTGCGCACCAGGCCGCTGTGCTGGAAGTCCACACCATCGACGATGCCGACCGGGCGCGCGGTGATGAAATTGCCAGAAATCACGCGCACTGTGGAGTCGGCCATGGGGGTGTTGGGCAGGCCCTGGCTGAACGCGGCTTCAATCTCGTAACGCAGCTGGCCTGCGGCCTCTTGGGCGCAGTCCAGCGCCACCTCGTCGGTAATACGGATACCGTGGCTGTATTTCGGCGTGTGGCCCTTGGCCTTGAGTTGTTCGTTCACCTGCGGGCGAAAGCCGTGCACCAGCACAATCTTCACCCCCATGCTCTGGATCATGGCCAGGTCTTGTGCCAGGCTGTGTAGCTTGCCAGCGGCAATCGCCTCGCCCGCAATGCCCACCACAAAGGTCTGGTTGCGGAACTTGTGAATGTAGGGCGCGACCGACCGGAACCAGGGAACGAAGGTGAAGTTGAAGACAGAGGTCATTGCGGGGCGGTGGCAGTCAGATAAATGGGGGGCGGGGCAGGGATAATCCGCAATTCTCTACGAAGACCTGCCCTTGACTGCCAGCCCCTTGCAAATCGAATTCCCAGAGTCGCTCCCGGTGTCGGGCAAACGCGACGAAATCATGGACGCCATTGCGGCGCACCAGGTCGTCATCGTCTGCGGGGAAACCGGTTCGGGCAAGACCACGCAGCTCCCAAAAATCGCGCTGGCCATGGGCCGGGGCAAGCTCAACTACCCTGAAGGCCAGCGTGGCAAGCTGATTGGGCACACCCAGCCAAGGCGTATCGCCGCCTCCAGCGTGGCCAAGCGCATTGCCGAGGAATTGAAGACGCCACTGGGCGATGTGGTGGGCTTCAAGGTGCGGTTCCAGGACCGTTTGAGCAAAGACGCCTCTGTGAAGCTGATGACCGACGGTATCTTGCTGGCCGAGACGCAGACCGACCCGCTGCTCAACGCCTACGACACCCTCATCATTGACGAGGCGCACGAGCGTTCGCTGAACATCGACTTTCTGCTGGGCTACCTGCGCCAGATTCTGCCGCGCCGCCCGGACCTGAAAATCATCGTCACCTCCGCCACGATCGACGCGCAGCGCTTTGCGGACCATTTCAAGTCCAGCAAGGGCCCAGCGCCCGTCATCATGGTGTCTGGCCGCATGTTCCCGGTGGAGCAGCGCTACCGGCCGTTTGAAGAGTCGCGCGAGTACGACATGAACAACGCCATTGCCGATGGCGTGGACGAGCTCTGGCGCGACCCACACAACCAGGGCGACATCTTGGTGTTCCTGCCCGGCGAGCGCGAAATCCGCGAGGCCGCCGACCACCTGCGCAAGCACCTGAGCCACCAGCCGGTGATGCGCAACGCCGAGGTGTTGCCCCTGTTTGCGCGCCTGAGTCCCGCCGAGCAGGACCGCATTTTTGATGGCCACACGGGCCGGCGCATTGTGTTGGCCACCAACGTGGCCGAAACCTCGCTGACCGTGCCTGGCACAAGATACGTCATTGACGCAGGTACCGCGCGCATCAAGCGCTACAGTTTCCGTAGCAAAGTGGAGCAGCTGCTGGTGGAGCCCATCAGCCAAAGCTCGGCCAACCAGCGCGCGGGGCGTTGCGGCCGCGTGGCGAACGGCATCTGTATTCGCCTGTACGACCAGAAAGACTTTGACGGCAGGCCGCGTTTTACCGATCCTGAAATCTTGCGCAGCTCTTTGGCGGGCGTCATCTTGCGGATGAAGTCACTGCATCTGGGCATCGTGGAAGACTTTCCGTTTCTGGAGCGACCCAGTGGCCGCGCGATTGCCGATGGCTACCAGTTGCTCAACGAGCTGGGTGCGGTGGACGATGCCAATGAGCTGACGCCGCTGGGGCAGGAGCTGAGTCGCCTGCCGCTGGACCCGCGCGTGGGGCGTATGTTGCTGGAGGCCCGTTCACGCGAGGCGCTGGATGAGGCGCTGGTGATTGCGTCGGCGTTGAGCGTGCAGGATGTGCGCGACCGGCCCATGGAGGCGCAGCAGCAGGCGGATGCGGCACATGTGAAGTTTGACGACGAAAAGAGCGAGTTCACCGGCTACCTGAAGTTGTGGAAGTGGATCCACGACGCGCGGGGTGGTAGCGCGCCGGTACACCCGGGAGTTGGGAGCGGTGGGCGTTCTGCGCAGGTCAAGGAGGAGCCCGCAAAGCGGGCGGGGGACACGGAGCAGGGCGCCCGCCGACCCCAACTCCCAGCGACCACCAATACGCACAAGTTGTCCAACCGCCAATACGAACAGCTGCTGCGCCAGAACTTCGTCAACATCCGCCGCGTGCGGGAGTGGAAGGACATCCACAGCCAGCTGCACACCGTGGTGGCCGAGCACAAGTGGCGCCTGAATACCAAGCCCGCCAGCTACGAGCAGTTGCATCTGTCCATGCTGTCCGGCCTGCTGGGCAACATCGGCTGCAAGCTCGAAGAAGGCCAGAACGGCGAGTACCTGGGCGCGCGCAGTATCAAGTTTTTTGCCCATCCTGGCGCGCACCTGACCAAGAAACCAGGTAAGTGGATCGTGGCGTCTGAGTTGGTGGAAACCACGCGCCTGTTTGGCCGCGGTATTGCGCACATCGAACCGCAGTGGCTTGAAAACGTGGGCGGGCATTTGCTCAAAAAGCAGCTGCTGGACCCGCATTGGGAAAAGAAGGCCGCCGAGGTGGTGGCACTGGAGCGGGCCACCTTGTATGGCATCGTGGTCTACAGCGGGCGCAAGGTGAACTACGGCCGCGTGGACCTGCACGGTGCGCGTGACATCTTTATCCGCGAGGCGCTGGTGGGCAAGGAGTGGGAAACCGCACTGCCCTTCCTGGCCGCGAACCAGAAACTCATCAAACAGGTGGAAGACCTGGAGCACAAGGCGCGCAGGCAGGACGTGCTGGTGGACGATGAGCTGATCTACGCCTTTTACGACCAGCAATTGCCCGCCGACGTATGCAGCGGCTACAGCTTTGAGCGCTGGTACCGCGAAGAAGTGAAGAAGCAGCCCGACCTGCTGAAGCTGACGCGCGAAGAGCTAATGCGCCATGAGGCGGCGGGCATCACCACCGCGTCCTTCCCCAAGACGATCCGCCTGGGCGGTGTGGACTGCGCGGCCACCTATCTGCACGAACCCGGCGATGCGCGCGATGGCCTGACCGTGACCGTGCCGCTCTTTGTGCTGAACCAGGTGAACGACGAGCGTTGTGAATGGCTGGTGCCCGGCATGCTGAAAGACAAGGTGCAGGCGCTGCTCAAAACCCTGCATCAGCGCCCGCGTTCGCGCTTGGTGCCGCTGCCCGACACGGCGACCAAGTTTGCCGAAGCGCTGAATGCGCCCGAGAAGTTCGGTGCCGGCGGTTTGGTGGACGCCATATTGAAGCTGGTGCGCGATGCCACCTCGCTGGACATCGTGAAGGCGGACATCAAGGTTGACATGCTGAGCCCGCACTTCTTCATGAACTTCCGCGTGGTGGACGAGCATGGGCGGCAGATGGGGCAAGGGCGTAATCTGGGTGCGCTGAAGGCGGAGCTGGGTAGCCAGGCGCGTGGGGCGTTTCAGGCGCTGGCCTCGCTCAAGCTGGCGCAAAACGCGTTGCCGGGAGCTGGTTCGGCAGTGCGTTCTGCGCAGGTAAAGGGGGAGCCCGCACAGCGGGCGGAGGACACGGAGCAGAATGTGCTGCCGAATCGGCTCCCAGCCCCCGCCAAATCTGCGCGAGCAGCTACCGAAAATGTAGCAAAGCCCAGCATTTTGGACGGCCGCTTTACCGCCTGGACCTTTGGCGAGCTGCCCGAGCTGCTGGAAATCCGCAAGGGCGGCCAAACGCTAATTGGCTTCCCCGCACTCATTGATGCAGGCGATGCAGTCACGGTGGAAGTGTTTGACGAACCCGAGGTGGCCGCCGCCAAACACCGCGCCGGCCTGCGCCGCCTGTTTGCCATCCAGATCAAGGACGCACTCAAGTACCTGGAAAAGAACATCCCCGACCTGCAGAAGATGGCGGTGAGCTACATGAACGTGGGCAAGGCCGAGAACAACACCGGCGGCGGAACGATCGAGGAACTGCGCGAGCAAATCATCGCTGTGGCGCTGGACCGCGCCTTTTTGCTGGACCCGTTGCCGACCGACGAGTTTGCCTTCAAGCGCCGCATCGAAGAAGGGCGCGGGCGCCTGACCTTGATTGCCAATGAGGTGGCGCGCATGGCGGCGGTCATCTTGTTGGAGTATGCGGCTGCGGCGCGCAAGATCAAGGACACCAAGAACGCGCCGGATGCTACTGGCGATGCCCAGCAGCAGCTCAACCGCCTGATCCCCAAGAAGTTTTTGCAGGCCACACCCTGGGACCGCTTGCAGCACCTGGCCCGTTATCTCAAGGCCATCACACTGCGGCTAGACAAGTACCGCGCCGACCCGGCCCGTGACACAGCCCGTCTGAGCGAGTTGCGCCCGCAGGAACAACGCTACTGGCGCCTGGTGGCCGAGCGCAAGGGTGCGGTGGACGAGCGCATGGCCGAATTCCGCTGGTTGCTGGAAGAGTTGCGCGTGAGCTTTTTTGCCCAGGAGCTGCGCACGCCGCAGCCGGTCAGCGTGAAGCGGCTGGACAAGGCCTGGGCCCAGATTGGCTAAGCCATGACGCCTGAACTGCCATCCCCGTCTCCGCGCATCCAGGGCTGGTGCCCCGGTGCCCTGCGGCCCATGCGGGCCGAGGACGGCTGGGTGCTGCGCGTGCGGCCGCCCTTGGGGCGGCTCACGCAGGCGCAGGCGGCGGGCATTGCGGCACTGGCAGCCCGCTACGCGCTGCACACCGTGGAGCTGACCAGCCGGGCGAACCTGCAACTGCGCGGCATCACGGAGGCCAACTACCCGCCGCTGCTGGCCGGCCTGCAGGCGTTGGGCCTGGTGGACGCCGATGTACACACGGAGTCGCGCCGCAACCTGTTGCTGGCGCCGTTCTGGCAGGCGGGCGACGGCAGCACCGAATTGGCCGAAGCCTTGGCCCAGGCGCTGGCCAGCCCGCAGGCCCCGGACTTGCCCGGCAAATTTGGTTTTGCACTGGACAGCGGTGCGACGCCTGTGCTGCGTGCTAACTCGGCTGATATTCGCATTGAGCGCCATGGCTCCGGTTTTTTGGTCTATGCCGACGGCAGCGCTGCCGGTGCGTGGGCGCCAGCGGGGGAGGCCGTAGCCCTGGCCATGGAACTGGCGCAATGGTTTGTGCAGGCGGGCGGGCGGGCAGGCCCACATCGGCGCATGGCGGCGCTGCTCGCCAGCCGCGCGCTGCCCGCGTGCTTCACCACCACGCCCGTGCCACCGGTTGCCGTTTACCAGCCGCCACTGGGGCGCGTTCCCCTGGGTTATCTGGTCGCGCTGGAGTTTGGGCAGTTGCCTGTGGCCACGCTGGCCGCCTTGGCGGAAATGGCCCCACTGCGCCTGACACCCTGGCGCAGCCTGCTGCTGGAAGGCGTGCAGAGCCTGCCTGCGCAGCCAGAACTCATCACCCGCAGCGACGACACCCGTTTGCGCATCAGCGCCTGCACCGGTGCGCCGGGCTGCGGGCAGGCGGCGGGCGTCACCCGTGTCTTGGCCCGCAGGCTGGCAGACGTCCTGCCGGCCGGCCAGACGCTCCATGTATCGGGCTGCAGCAAGGGCTGCGCCCACCCCGCACCAACACTGACCGTGGTGGCCACCGCCACCGGGTACAACCTGATTCACCACGGCAACGCCGCGTCTCCTCCCGACTCGGTGGGGCTGACCCCGGCGGCACTGGCCACCCAGCTACAAGAACGAGCGCATGCGACACCTTTATGAAACCGATGGCGAGGCCATCTACCGGCAGTCCTTTGCCATCATCCGCGCCGAAGCCGATTTGGCCCGCTTTGACGCCGTGGAAGAAATGGCCGCGGTGCGCATGGTGCACGCGGCGGGCATGGTGGGTCTGGAGTCGCACATCCACTTCACCCCCGGTATGGCCTTGGCTACCCGGGCCGCACTGGAGGCTGGCGCCCCCATTTTGTGTGACGTGCGCATGGTGAGCGAAGGCATTACCCGCAGTCGCCTGCCTGCGGACAACGCGGTGATCTGCTCCTTGCAGGCGCCCGAGGTGCGTGCACTGGCGCAGACCCTGGGTACCACCCGCAGCGCTGCCGCGGTGGAGCTGTGGCGCCCGCATCTGGCCGGGGCCGTGGTGGCGATTGGTAATGCGCCTACCGCGCTGTTTCACCTGCTGAACCTGCTGCAAGACCCCGACTGTCCCAAGCCTGCGGCCATCATTGCCTGCCCGGTGGGTTTTGTGGGCGCCGCCGAATCCAAGGCGGCGCTGATGGCGGCGCCACCCGTGCCCTCCATGGTGGTGAGCGGCCGGCTGGGCGGTTCGGCCATCACCGTGGCAGCTATCAATGCGCTGGCCAGCCGGAGGGAGATTTGATGAGCCGCATTGTCTGTGCCGGCCTGGGGCCTGGCGACCCCGATCTGATGAGCGTGCGCTCGGACCGCGCCATCCGCAGCGCCGGGCATGTGGCGTATTTCCGCAAAAAAGGGCGCCCCGGCCAGGCCCGGCGCATGGTGGAAGGCATGCTGGCACCACACGCCGTGGAGTACCCCATGGAGTACCCGGTGACCACCGAGCTGCCCTTTGACAGCCCGGAGTACATCCACTGCCTGGCCACCTTTTACGACGACTGGGCCGAGCGCCTGGCCACGCTGGCGCAGACGCAGGACGTGCTGGTGCTGTGCGAGGGGGATCCGTTTTTCTACGGCTCTTTCATGCACCTCTACACCCGCTTGCAGGGCCGCGCCCAGGTCGATGTCATCCCCGGCATTCCCGGCATGGTGGGTTGCTGGTCGGCCACGCAAACCCCCATGACCTGGGGTGATGACGTGATGACCGTGCTCATGGGCACCTTGCCCGACGCCGAGCTGGAGCGGCACATGCAATCGGCCGACGCGCTGGTCATCATGAAAACCGGGCGCAACCTGCCCCGCGTGCGCCGGGCACTGCAGGCCACCGGTCGGCTGCAGCAAGCCTGGCTGGTGGAGCGCGGCACCATGCCCGGCCAGCGTGTGCTGCCGCTGGCCGAGGTGGATGGCAATGACTGCCCGTACTTCGCCATCGTGCTGGTGCACGGCCAGGGCCGGCGCCCGGAGGTGCAGGAATGAGCGGCTGGCTGTGTATTGCTGGCCTGGGGCCGGGTGACGAGCAGTTGGTGACGCCCGAAGTGCGCGATGCGCTGGCCGAAGCGACCGATATCGTGGGCTACATCCCCTACGTGGCGCGTATTGCGCCGCGGCCGGGGCTCGCCTTGCATGCCTCGGACAACCGGGTGGAGATGGACCGGGCCCGTGCGGCCCTGCAGATGGCGGCCGCGGGCCATAAGGTGGTGGTGGTGTCGTCGGGCGACCCCGGTGTGTTTGCCATGGCGGCGGCCGTGTTTGAAGCACTGGAAGGCCAGGCGCACTGGCAGGCGCTGGATATCCGGGTGTTGCCTGGCATTACCGCCATGCTGGCTGCTGCGGCCAAGGCCGGTGCGCCACTGGGCCACGACTTTTGTGCCATCAACCTCAGCGACAACCTGAAGCCCGCCAGCCTGATCGAAGCCCGCGTGCGCGCGGCGGCCGGTGCCGACTTTGCGATGGCCTTCTACAACCCGCGCTCCGCCAGCCGCCCGGATACGTTTGTGCGCATCCTCGCCGTGTTGCTGGAGATGTGTGGCCCGGACCGGCTCATTACCTTTGCCCGGGCGGTGAGTACGCCCGAGGAGCGCATGACCACCGTCACCCTGGCGCAGGCGCGAGCCGACATGGCGGACATGCGCACGGTTGTCATCGTGGGCAATAGTGCGACCCGGCAGGTCGGCCGCTTTGTTTACACGCCGCGTTCAGTGGCCACGCCGGTGCTGCCATGAGGGGCCGCAATCCACTGCAGCACCTCGTCCACGCGGCCTGTGGTGGGGCGTGGCGGAATGGCCGGGCGGTCGATCAGGATGACGGGCAGGCCCAGGGCACGGGCGGCGCTGAGCTTGGCCTCGGCGCCACTGCCGCCCGAATTTTTGGCCACCACATGGGTGATGCGGTGCTGCTGCAACAACGCCGTGTCGGCGGCTACGGTGAAGGGGCCCCGTGCCAGCACGATGTGCCCGCGCTCGGGCGGCAACGCCACCGCGGCGTCCACCAGGCGCAGCAAAAACCAGTGTTGTTGAAGGGCCAGAAATGGCTCTACATGCTGTCGGCCAATCGCCAGGAAGATGCGGGACGGCGTATGGGGCAAAGCCTGTGCGGCGGACGCGATATCGGGCACGTGTTGCCAATGGTCACCCACCTGGGCCTGCCAAGCGGGGCGCTCCAGCGCCAACAGCGGAATGCCCGTAACCGCACAGGCGGTCGCGGCGTTGCGGCTCATCTGGGCTGCGAAAGGGTGGGTGGCGTCCACCACATGGCTGATGTGCTGATCCTGCAACCAGGCACACAAACCGTCTACACCACCAAAGCCGCCGACCCGCAGGGGCAGCGGCTGGGGCAGCGGCGATTCGGTGCGGCCTGCGTACGAAAAAATGGCGTCCACCTGCGCATCGGCCAAGGCCTGGGCCAGGCGGCTGGCTTCGGTGGTGCCGCCCAACACGAGAACCCGCGGTATGGCTGAACCTTGGCTTTCAATCATTGGCATGGGGGAAGATGGGCTGCATGGTCTGTCGGATGGTAGCCGCTTGGCCCTGGCGAACGCACGGCATGTGGTCGGCGGCCCCAGGCATCTGGCCTTGGCGCAAGCGGGAGCGCGTGGCATTGCCTGGCCGGTGCCGTTTGACATCGCGCCCGTGCTGGCGCTGCGCGGCCAGCCCACGGTGGTGCTGGCCTCGGGCGACCCGTTTTGGTTTGGCGCTGGTGGCAGCCTGGCCAAGCACCTGGGCCCCGGCGAATGGCAGGCGTTTCCCGCGCCCAGCAGTTTTGCCTGGGCGGCGGCTCGCTTGGGCTGGGCGCTGGAAACCACGCATTGTTTTGGGTTGCACGCCACGCCCTTTGCGACCACCCGGCAGACGCTCCATACGGGTCAGCGGCTGCTGTGCCTGCTGCGCGATGGCGCGGCGGTCGCAGGTTATGCGCAGTGGCTGACAGCGCAGGGCGCGGGCGATTCCCGCGTCTGGGTGCTGGAGGCTTTGGGTGGCCCGCGTGAGCGTGTGCGTGAGGCTAGGGCACGGTCTTGCGACTTCGCAGACGTCGTCGCACCGGTGGCCATCGCCGTAGAAGTGGCTGGCCTGAGCGGCATGGCGCGCACGCCCGGGCGGCCCGACGCCGACTTTGCCCACGATGGCCAGATCACCAAATCACCCGTGCGCGCCATCACGCTGGCCGCGCTGGCGCCACGCCAGGGTGAACACCTGTGGGACCTGGGCGCGGGCTCCGGCTCGATTGCCGTGGAATGGTGCCTGGCCGGTGGCACAGCCAGCGCCGTGGAGCAGCATGCGGAGCGGGTGGCCCATGTCCAGGCCAATGCCCAGCACTTTGGCGTGGCCGCAGCGCTGGCGGTGGTGCACGGGGCTGCCATGCAGGCCTTGCAGAACCTGCCACGGCCCGATGCGGTGTTTGTGGGTGGCGGATTTGACCTGCCGCTGTTTGACGTACTGCGCGCGGCCGCTCCCCAAGGCTGCCGCCTGGTGGTCAATGCCGTGACGCTGGAGACCGAGTCGGCACTGCTGCAACTGCACGCGCTGCACGGCGGTGCGCTGCTGCGCATCGAGCTGGCACATGCCGCGCCGCTGGGGCGCATGCGCGGCTGGCAGCCCAGCCGCCCTGTGGTGCAGTGGAGCATCCGGCTGTGAAGGGTTGGGCATGAGCGTGGCGGGCTTCGGATTTCGTGAAGCCGCAACGGCAGACTCTTTGCGGGGCGCCTTGCAAGCAGCGTTGGCGCAATCGGATGCGCCCATCACTCTGACTGCGCTGGCCACGGCCTGGGACAAGGTGGCCGCGCCGGCGTTTGTGCAGTTTGCCGCCGAGTGGGGGTTGCCGGTGCTGGCCATTTCTGCCGAGGCTTTGCACGCACAGCCGTCCCACGGCAGTGCCCATGTGCCTACACGTTATGGCCAGGGCAGCCTGGCCGAATCTTCTGCATTGGCGGCCGCAGGCCGCGGTGCGCAACTGCGGGGGCCGCGCTGTGTGTCCCCGGATCGCCTGGCCACTGCGGCTATCGCGTTTGTCCTCCCTGAAAATACCTTCCCATGACTGTTCACTTTATTGGCGCCGGTCCCGGCGCCCCCGACCTGCTGACCCTGCGCGGCCGCGACCTGATTGCTGCCAGCCCCGTGTGTTTGTATGCGGGCTCTCTGGTGCCCGAGGGCGTTTTGGCACATTGCCCGGCCGGTGCCCGCATCGTCAATACGGCGCCGCTGTCGCTGGAGCAGATCATCGACGAGATCCGCGCTGCGCATGCCGCGGGGCAGGACGTGGCGCGCCTGCATTCGGGCGATCTGTCGGTCTGGTCCGCCATGGGCGAGCAGCTGCGCTGCTTGCGGGAGGAGGGCATTCCGTACACCGTCACACCGGGCGTGCCTGCGTTTGCAGCGGCGGCCGCCACGCTGGAGGCCGAGCTGACCTTGCCGGGCCTGTGCCAGTCGGTGGTGCTGACCCGCACCTCGGGGCGCGCCTCGGCCATGCCGGACAGTGAGTCCCTGCACAACTTCGCGCAGACCGGGGCGGTGCTGGCGATCCACCTGTCCATCCATGTGCTGGCCCGCGTGGTGCAAGAGCTCACCCCCCACTACGGCGCGGATTGCCCGGTGGCCGTGGTCTGGCGCGCCAGCTGGCCCGACGAGCGCGTGGTGCGCGCTACCTTGGCCACCGTGGAAGCTGCGGTGGGTGAGGGCATGGAGCGCACCGCGATCATTCTGGTGGGCCGTACCCTGGGCGCGCAGGACTTTGCCACCAGCCGCCTGTACGCCGGTGATTACGACCGGCGCTACCGCCCCGTGGGCACCACTCCCCGTTTTCCAGAGGGCGACACGCCATGATCGAACTTTGCCTGGTGGGCATGGGCACCGGCAACCCGGATCACATCACCCGTCAGGGCGTGGCCGCACTGAACGCGGCGGACTTGGTCCTGCTGCCCCACAAGGGCGCGGACAAGGCCGACCTGGCCGATGTGCGCGCCAGCCTGTGCGCGCAGCTGATCACCAACCCGGCCACACGCGTGCTGGACTTTGACATGCCGGTGCGCGACAGTGCCGACCCCGACTACCAGGGCGGCGTGAACCGCTGGCACGATGCCATTGCACAGGTGTGGCTGGCGCATATCCGGGCCCATCTGCCCCAGGGCGGGCGCTTGGCGCTGCTGGTGTGGGGCGACCCATCCTTGTACGACAGCACTTTGCGTATTGCCGAGCGTCTGGCGGCGCAACTGCCGTTGCGGGTATCGGTGGTGCCGGGCATCACGGCGCTGCAGGCGCTCACCGCCGCCCATGCCATGGCCTTGAATGAGATCAATGCCCCGGTCACCATCACCACCGGCCGCAGGCTGCGCGACCATGGTTGGCCCGCGGATGCCAGCACCGTGGCCGTGATGCTGGACGGCCAATGCGCGTTTCAGCAGTTGGCGCCCGCGGGCATCCACATCTGGTGGGGGGCTTATCTGGGCATGCCCAACCAGCTCTGCATCAGCGGCCCCCTGGCCGAGGTGGGCGCACAGATCGTGGCGCAACGCGAGGTGGCACGCGCGGCACACGGCTGGATCATGGACACCTACTTGCTGCGCAAGCACGCAGGGTGAGCAACGACAGCCCTGCCTGCTCAGGACTCGGGCGGCAGGAGCATGGCGATGCGCTCGCTGATGGAGTCGGCCCGCTCGGCGCCGGCAATGGTTTCCACGGCCGCAATCATGTCGCGTGCTGCGGCCAGCATCGATTCGCGGTCCTTGGCGTTGCGCAGCGCCTCGCGGAAGGCTTCGGCCTGCCCGGGGGCACGGCGTACAAACATGCGTTCGCAGATGTCGAACAAAAACATGCGCGTGGTGGCCAGCGAACGTTTCCCCTCAAAGTTGTCTGCGGCGTGCGCGGGTGCCGCCGTGGAGGCGGGCACTAGCGCTGTGGGGGCGGCTTCTGCGCGCAGGGTGCTGGGGCGCTCCAGGTTGATGCCGACCAGGTAGCCCGTTGCAATGAGCTGGTGGGCCAGAATTTGGGCCTGGCCATTGAACAGATGGTTCACCGCGCCTACCGTGGTTTTGCCATCGGCCAGGATCAGCAGGGCGCGCTCGCGCTGGCCCAGCGTGCGGCTTCCGCTTTGCAATTCCGCACGTGCCTTGTCAGTTTTTTGAAGTTGCATGGCTCGCCTCCAACGAAGCCCGCATTACAGCGTTGGAACATGACAAATGCGTGAAGGGCAGGCATCGCAGCGGCGCCCGCCGCCCGGCTTAGCGCGGCAACACGCGCAGCAGCCGCCCGTTGGGGCTGTCGGTCAGCAGGTAGAGCAGGCCATCGGGGCCCTGGCGTACATCGCGCACACGTTCGCCCAACTCGGGCAGCAGCTTGCTTTCACGCAGTACCTTGCCGCTAAACGGTGCAGCAAGTTCCAGTCGCGCCAGGTAACCAAACTTGAGCGAACCCACCACCAAGTTGCCCATCCAGGCCTTGCCGTAGCGCTCGCTGGTGATGAAGGCCATGCCCGACGGCGCGATGGATGGCACCCAATAGTGCAGCGGCTGCTCCATGCCGGCCTGCGCAGTGATACCGCTGCCAATGCGGCCACCACCGTAGTTTTCGCCATAAGTGATGATGGGCCAGCCGTAGTTGCGGCCACGGGTGATGCGGTTGAGCTCATCACCACCTTGCGGGCCGTGCTCGTGCTCCCACAGCGCGCCGTCAGGGGCCAGCACCAGGCCCTGGGGGTTGCGGTGGCCGTAGCTCCAGATCTCGGGCAGGGCGCCGTCGCGCCGTGCGGCGGGTGTGTTGAAGGGGTTGTCGGCGGGGATGCTGCCGTCCTTGCCCACGCGCACGACTTTGCCGTTGTGGTTGTCCAGGCGCTGGGCATCGTCTTTGCGGCTGAAGCGCTCGCCCAGTGTCAAAAACAAGGTGCCGTCAGGGCGCCCATCCTTGCGGCCTTCGGCGATGCGGCAGCCAAAGTGGGCGCTGCTGGCCACCTTGGGCTGTTGGCTGAAGAGCACCTGCACGTTTTGCAGTTGGCTGCGGTCTTGGGAGAGTTGGGCACGTGCCAAGGCCGTGCTGTTGCCGCCAGCGCCGGGTTCGGCGTAGCAGAGGTAGAGGGTGCGGTTGTTGGCGTAGTCGCTGTCCAGCAGCACGTCGAGCAGCCCGCCCTGGCCGCCAGCGGCTACGGCCGGCACACCAGGCAAGGGTGCAGATACGGCCCCGGTGGCCTCCACCACGCGCAGCGTGCCGGGGCGTTCGGTGACCAGAAAACGGCCGTCTGGCAGAAAGGCCAGGGCCCAGGGACTTTGCAATTGGGTGGCGACGATTTCCACCCGCAACGGGGATGCGGTCTGCGCCAGCGCGGTGCTAGCGCACAGGGCCGCCAGGCACAGGCCAAGGCCACGCCAGACAAGGTGCTTCAGAACCATGGCTGCCCTCCACTTTTAAGACAAATTGGCCTATAGTCCACGTGGAATATGCGCAAATAGCTCCTGAAATGATAGCAAATCAGAGTTTTTGCAAGCGCTCCAGCGCCGCGTTCAGGGTGGCGTCTTGTTTGGCAAAGCAGAAGCGCACCACGCGTTGGTCAAAGCCGTCGCCATAAAAGGCAGACAGGGGAATCGCCGCCACACCCACCTCGCGCGTGAGCCACTGGCAGAAGTCGGCCTCGCCCAGGTCGCTCACCTCCGAGATGTCCACACACTGGAAGTAGCTGCCCTGGCTGGGCAACAGCTTGAACTTGGTGTGGGCCAGTCCGGCACGGAACAGGTCACGCTTGCGCTGGTAGAACGCGGGCAGCTCCAGGTAGGGCGCGGGGTTGCTCAGATAGGCGGCCAGTGCGTGTTGCACCGGCGTGTTTACGGTGAACACATTGAACTGGTGCACCTTGCGGAACTCGGCCATGAGCGGCGCTGGGGCGGCGACGGTGCCTACTTTCCAGCCCGTGACATGGAAAGTTTTGCCAAAGCTGGACACCGCAAAGGCGCGTGCTGCCAGACCGGGGTAGCGCGACACGCTTTCGTGCGGCTGGTCGTCAAACACCATGTGTTCGTACACCTCATCGCTGATCAGCAGCACATCGGTGGGGGCCAGCAGGTCTTGCAGGGCAAGCATGTCGGTTTTGCTCCACACCGTGGCGCTGGGGTTGTGCGGGGTGTTGATCAGCAGGGCGCGCGTTTTGGGCGTGATGGCCGCGCTGATCTTGGCAAAGTCGGGCCGGAAGGTGCCGGGTGTGAGCGGCACGCGCACCACCACACCGCCGGCCAGCTCGATATTGGGCACATAGCTGTCGTAGCAGGGCTCCAGCACAATGACTTCATCGCCCGGGTGCACCACGGCCAGGATGGCGGTGATGATGGCCTGGGTGGCGCCGGCGGTGATGGTGATCTCGCTGTCTGGGTGGTATTGCATGCCGTGCAAGGCGGCGATCTTGGCCGCCACGGCCTGGCGCAGCACCGGCACGCCGGTCATGGGCGGGTACTGGTTGTGGCCGGCCTGCATGGCGGTGGTCACCGCATCCACCAGCGCGGGATCGCAGGCAAAGTCGGGAAAGCCCTGGCCCAGGTTCACCGCCTTGTGCTCGGCAGCCAGGGCCGACATCACGGTAAAGATGGTGGTGCCCACCTTGGGCAGGCGGGAGGTAATGCTTGGGGTGCGTGGGTCGTTCATGAAATCACACGATGCAGGAATGAAATGTTTTGGTCAGTGCCACCGCGGAACCGGCTTTGCCGGGCCGCTGGTGGCGCCCCCCTGAGGGGGGAAGCGGCCGAAGGCTGCTTCAGGGGGCTCAAAGCTCATAGTCGTTCACATGGCCTTCCATGGCCTTGGCAATCAGGGTGCGGTCCAGGCGGCTGCTCAGCAGTTCGGCAAAGGTAAAGACGAAGTTGCGCAGATAGGCGCTGCGCTTGAAGGCTACGCGGGTGATGTTCTGGCCAAACAGGTAGCCAGCCGATCGCACCACCAGGCCGCCCTTGGCGTCATTTTTCTCCATGTCTTCCACCACGTCGGTGACCGCCATTTCGGCCGCAATGCCAATGCCCAGCCCCAGGCGTACATAGGTCTTGATCACGTCAGAGTCGATGGCTTCCAGCGATATGCGGGGTTCGAGCTTGCGCGCGGCAAAAGCCTGGTCGATCTTGGTGCGGCCGGTGAAGGAGGGGTGGTAGGTGATCAGTGGCTCGGCGGCCACTTCTTCCAAGGTCACGCGCTCCTTCTTCGCCAGCGGGTGGTCGGTGGGCAGCACCAGTACGTGCTGCCATTCGTAGCAGGGCAGGGTCACCAGCTCGGAGTAGTTGGCCAGCGACTCGGTGGCGATGCCGATTTCAGCCACGTCGTCGATCAGCATGCGGGCCACCTGGTCGGGCGCGCCCTGGTGCAGGCTCACGTTGACTTTGGGGAAGGCGGTGCGCAGCTGGGCCACTTTTTCGGGCAGTACATAACGGGCCTGGGTGTGGGTGGTGGCGATGGAGAGGGTGCCACTGTCCTGCGAGCTGTATTGCTCACCGATGCGCTTGAGGTTGTTCACTTCGCG
The DNA here is from genome assembly GCA_001795455.1 of Curvibacter sp. GWA2_63_95. Classification (GTDB taxonomy): domain Bacteria; phylum Pseudomonadota; class Gammaproteobacteria; order Burkholderiales; family Burkholderiaceae_C; genus Allorhodoferax. The sequence continues at coordinate 300,278 of MGPB01000021.1, forward strand.
CAGGATCAGCTCAATGCTTTTGAGCACATGCTGGCCGGGTTCGGTGATGCGCTTGAGGCGTTTGCCATGGCGCGCAAAGATGTCGATGCCCAGTTCCTCTTCGAGTTCGATGATGGCCTTGGACACACCGGGCTGCGAGGTGTGCAGGGCTTTGGCGGCTTCGGTCAGGTTGAGGTTGCGGCGCGCGGCTTCCTGAACGAAGCGAAATTGGTGTAAGTTCATATCAAATTTCACCTAAAGATGAAATTCATTATGCATCAAAACATCTATTGCTAAGCGCTGTCCAGGGCGATCTGCGCCAGCAATTGCACCATGCGCGGGTCTTCCCCCACGGCGTCTTGCAGCAGGATGGGAACCAGGTGGTACTGCACGCGCAGGTTGTGCACCAACGCCGGCAGGTCTTCGCGAGCGTGGCGGCCCACGCCCAAAAACATCGGAACAATGCGCACGGCGCGCGCACCCTGGGCGATCAGGTCGGCCACAGCAGTAGGCAGGTCGGGCTGGCTCAGCTCCAGATAGGCGCAGACCACCAGCGTGTCTGGCGAGGACTGGCGGATTTGCGCCGCCACCGCCTCGATGGGCCGGTGCCAGAGCGGGTCGCGCGAGCCGTGGGCAAACAGCACCACACCGGTGGGATGGGGAAGGCTCATCGTCGTAGTACCAGCCAAGAGAAGGCAGTGAGAGAAATCACCGAATAAATCAGCCCCGGCAGCGCCGCGGTAAACCAGGGCTGCCAGCCCTGCAGGTTGCCCAGGTCGTTCATCACGTTGTTGAGCAGCACAAAGCTGATGCCCGCCATGACGCCGCCAAAGGTGTAGCTGGCAATGCCGCCGGATCGGAAATGCAGGTAGGCAAAGGGCAGGGCCAGCACCACCATCACCAGGCAACTCATGGGGTAGAACACTTTTTTCCAGAACTGGATTTCGTATTTCTGCGCCGATTGGCCGTTGGCATTGAGGTGGCGCATGTACTGGAACAGGTCGATGGTGCCCATGCGCTCGGGGCGCAGCACAGCAGCCGAGACCATTTCGGCGCTCACCTTGGTGGGCCAGCGAAAGCTCTCGAACTGGGCCCGGTCGGCACGGGGTGTGGCGCTTTCGGGGGCGGTGAACTCGGTGCGCTCCACGTCCTGCAGCAACCAGGATTCGTCTTCGCCAAACTGCCCGGTTTTGCCCTGCGTCAGGGACACCAGATAACCCTGGTTGTCAAACTCGAAGATGCGCACGTCTTCCATGCTGGCATCCGGTGCCAGCGAGCCCACGTTAACGGCATAGTGGCCATAGGCCTGTTTTTCCTTCAGCCAGGCGCCAGTCTTGCCGACCGACATGCTGCCCTGGAAGCGCGACTTGAGCAACTGCGCGGTTTTGTCGGCCAGGGGCGCTACATAGTCGCCTACGGCAAAGGTGAACAACACAAAACCCAGGCCCAGTGCCATCAGCGTGCGCAGGGCACGCCAGGGGCCCAGGCCGCTGGTGCGCAAGATGGTGAACTCCGAGCTGCGCGCCAAGCGTGCCATGACAAAAATGGTACCAATCAACACGGTGATGGGGAACAGTTCGTAAACGTGGCTGGGAATCATCAACGCTACATAGATCAGCGCTTGGGGAATTTGGTAACCCACCGATTTGATCTTGCCCACGGCCTGCAGCTCTTCCACCACATCAAAGAAGAAGAACAGGGCGATGAAGCCCAGCGTAACCAGAAACACGGCGGCGATGACCTCGCCGTACAACAAACGCCGCAGGGTTTTCATGGGCGGGCCTCCGGTGCGGTGGTGCGGCGTCGGCGCAGGCGAGGTGTCCAGTTGTGGTGGCGCTTGGTCAGCCACAGCAGGCCCAGCACCAGGGCACCACCATGCAAGGCCAGCAAAAATATGCCGAATTCGACCTGCCCGGACTGGATCCAGCTTTTGCCCAGCACCAGCAAGTTGAAATACACCACGAAAGTGAGGAAGGCAAAGCCCAGGTTGCCCGCCCGTCCGGCACGCGGGTTGACCCCGGCAGAGGCGAGGCCGATCACGATGAAATTCATCGCTGCAAAGGTGAGCCCGATGCGCCAGGCCAGCTCGGCCAGGTGCAGAGGCGTGGGGGACTGCACCAGCTCCAGGGTGGTCTTGGCATGGGTGGGCGCGTAGTCGCGGGTGGACTGGTCGTCTGCCCCCACGCGTGCGCCGTAGCGCTCAAACACGCTTACTGTCATGTCGGCTTTTCCTGGTGTGCGCTCCAGCCGTTGGCCATGGTCCAGCACCAAAAACTTGTCATCACCCATCACCTCGACCCGTCCGGTACGTGCAGAGGTGATGGTTTCTTTGCCCTGTTCCTGGGTGGCGATAAAGACGTTATTACCGGTTTGCTGGCCACGTGCGTCTTTTTCGATGAAAAACACGCGGTCACCATTGGCCGACTCCTGAAACTGGCCGGGCTCGATGCGGGCGATGTCGCCGCGCTTGTCGTACTTGTAGCGCAGGTCTTCAATGCGGCCAAAGGCCCAGGGCAGGATCAAAAAAGCCAGCGCCAGGATCACCACCAAAATCGGCCAGGCAAAGCGAAACAGGGGTTTGAGCAGGGACGCCAGTCCGCGCCCGCTGCCAAACCAGATCACCATTTCGCTGTCCTGGTACATGCGGGTCAGTACGCTGAGCACTGCAATGAACAGACTCATGGACAGGATGGTGGGCATGTCGGAAAGCACCGTGTAGCCCATGATGATCATCACATCGGCCGGGTTGAAGGTGCCGCGCGAGGCCTCTCCCAGGGTGCGGATCAGCGTCATGGTCATGACCACGGTGACCAGCACCACCAAGGTGGCGCCGAAACTGCGTGCCAACTCTTTGCGGATGGAGGAATGGAATAACATGGTGGTGAAAGAAAGCACGAATTATGAACTTTGAACTCAAGCCTTTGACCTTGGTGGGCCTTGCCAACGAAAAATGTGATGTCCTGGTGCTGCTGGTGCCGCAGGATTTCAAGCCAGGCAAGGACGAGCTGTCGCTGTTGGTGGCCCAAGCCGTGAAAGCCGGTGACTTGGGGGCCAAGCCCGGGCAACTGGTCTCGCTGTACCGGGCATCGCAGGCCAATGCGCCGCGCTTGCTGCTGGTGGGGATTGGCGAGGGGCGGGCCAAGCAAGTGCGGGCTGCGGTGGCGTCGGCACTGGGCTCGGTCAAGGCCGCCCTGGGCAAAAAAGTGGTGCTGGCCTTCGCGGCGGCAGCCCATGAGGACGCCGTGCGGGCTGCGGTATTGGCTGCGGCGGATGCCACGTACAGCTACACCCATGCCAAAAGCAAGCCTGAGCCACGCACCCTGCAGAAATGCCTGGTCGCGGCCAGCAACGCGACCGAGGTATCCGCCAGCTTTGCGCGTGCCACTGCCACGGTGTTGGGCATGGAGCTGGCCAAGGAGTGGGCCAATCGTCCCGCCAACCACGCCACACCAACGCTTCTGGGGCAAGCGGCTCAGGCCCTGGCCAAGCTGCCCAAGGTGTCGTGCGAAGTGCTGGGCCCCAAGGAAGTGGCCAAGCTGGGCATGGGCTCTTTCATGGCCGTGGCCCAAGGTTCAGACGAGCCCTTGCGCTTCATCGTCTTGCGCTATGACGGCGCAGCCAAGACCAAAGCGCCCACCGTGCTGGTGGGCAAGGGCATTACCTTTGACAGCGGCGGCATTTCCATCAAACCCGCTGCCGAGATGGACGAGATGAAGTTCGACATGTCGGGGGCTGCCAGCGTGTTGGGGGTGTTCCGGGCACTGGCCGAACTCAAACCCCACCTCAATGTCGTGGGCCTGATTCCGGCTTGCGAAAACCTGATCAATGGCCGTGCCGTCAAGCCTGGTGATGTGGTGACCAGCATGAGCGGGCAGACCATTGAGATTTTGAACACCGACGCCGAAGGCCGGCTGGTGCTGTGTGATGCACTCAGTTATGCCGAACGCTTCAAACCTACCGCCGTGGTGGATATCGCCACACTCACTGGCGCGTGCGTAGTGGCCCTGGGCAGCGTGCGCAGTGGTTTGTTTACCAGTGACGATGCTCTGGGAGATGCTTTGCTGGAGGCGGGTGAGTGCAGTGCCGACCTGGCCTGGCGTATGCCCCTGGACGACGACTACGCGGATGGCCTCAAAACCAATTTTGCGGATGTGGCCAACGTGGCAGGACGCATGGGCGGCGCAATTACAGCCGCCAAATTCTTGCAGCGTTTCACCAGCCAGTACCCCTGGGCGCACCTGGACATCGCCGGTACCGCCTGGAAAAGTGGTGCGGCGAAGGGCGCTACTGGGCGCCCTGTAGGGCTGCTCGTTGAATTCCTGATGGCCCGGGCGGAGAACAAGTGACGGAAGTGGCCTTCCATTTTGGTGCACCCAACAAGCTGGAATACGCCGGACGCCTGCTGCGCAAGGCCGTCGGGCGCGGCGCACGTTTGGTCGTACTGGGTTCGCACGACATGGTGCGCCGCCTCGACGCCCATTTATGGGCGCAATCGCCGACCGAGTTTTTGGCACATTGTGTGGATGGGGATCCGTCGACATCGCGCAGTCCGGTGGTGTTGGCCAGTGCGCTGCATGCGGGCTTGCCCGCCGACCGTGTGTTGCTGAATCTGTCAGACGCCGTGCCAGACGGTTTTGACCGGTTTGACCGGGTGATTGAGGTGGTGAGCCACGACGAGGAAGACCGTTTGGCGGCCCGTGGGCGATGGAAACATTACGCCCAGCGGGGAATTGCCATCCAAAAACACGACCTGAATCTCAAAGGAGCCGCGTGATGCGCACCTCCAAACCCACGCCGCGTTTTTTACCTACGCTGACCGAGGTGGTGCAGCCGCCCCATGCCCCTGAGCCGCCGCCGCAGTCCCCTATCGATACCGACGTCATGGTGGCCAGAGTGATGCAGGCCGTGGCGCCCCATATCGAGAACCAGCTCCGCGAACTGGTTGCTGATCTGGTGCAGGAACAGTTGCGTGAACTCTCTCCGCGTATCCAGCACGACTTGGCGCAAATGGTGCGTGCCGCGGTGGAGGGTGCTGTGGCAGAAATGCCGGTGCCCCCAAGCCGCTAGGCCAGCACCCATATTTTTTTGTGCAGTTTGCCGGCCCTCAGCCCAATCTGCCCCTAAAGACAGGCTAGAATACGAGGCTCTGGAGCGGTGGATGAGCGGTTTAAGTCACACGCCTGGAAAGCGTGCGTGGGGTAAAACCCACCGCGGGTTCGAATCCCGCCTGCTCCGCCAGAAAATGAAAAAAGCCCATGTAAATCATGGGCTTTTTTTTGTCTGTATGTTTTGACTATCAATTCAACTATCAATTAGCTAGTCGTTAGCCGTCTCTTTTGGGCCAGGAGCAGTCGTTGGAGAATGTACTGAACGTCATAGGTTGCCCTCATATGGCATGTATGCTTCATGCCAGAAGGTGGGGAGAGCAACATGAAAGCGATGATTAATTTCGTCCGAGGTGTTTGGACGAAGGGTCGGCACCTGATCAACCATTATTGGGTATGGTCTGGCACGTTCCTCTGCGCGCTCTACGTTGGTCTTCTGGCTTTGTACAGCGAAACTGTGTGGAACTGGCTTTCCAATACAAACGCTCCAGCTTGGGTTCAGGCTGTGGGGTCAGTGATTGCGATTGTTGCGGCCTTCTCTATTGCCAACAGCCAGTCGAACACTCAACGGCAAGAGCAGGCAAAGCGTGAGCGTGCATCTGCTGCTGTTGTGGCACGCGCAATGGTTGCCCAGCTGGCGACGCTCAATGCTGCCTGCAAATCCATCAAGGAATTCACATCAGTCGAAAGCGACCGCACGTTCATTACCAGTGACTACGTCACATGGCTCAATAATGCAGAGAGCCCAACCAATGAGAATCTCTTGCACCTCGCTAGTGCCATACCAGACGCCGCGATGGCCTATATAGACGCATTCGAAATGAGGGAGACTTTGCTTGCCACCATCAGATCCTTCGCCAGCACTCACCTGGTGAACCTGCAACTGTCCGTTGCCCAGAGGACCGCACTGTACGTTCTTGCCGACGATGGCGCGAACCAATGTGCAGTAGCGGCAACAGGCATCAAGACTTTGTATTCTGATTCGCAGCGTAGCGATCAGAAAGCGCTTTTCAACATGTTCGCAGCTCCAAGGGCTAGGTAGCCGTCGACCGCGACCGCCCGGGCGCATCTTCATACGCTTAGTAAAGGAACCGCAAGTGAGGGTTAACAGCTTCTTCGACACGGACGCACAGGCGGCTCTGTGCGCTTCGCCCACATGTCACCTGTTCGCCGGTCAAGTCGGACGTTGGCCGTCATGAACTCACAGCTCACTTGGCTTCGTGCAAAGCTATTCGATAGTCCGCAGGACGTTACTGGGTTTCACTATGAGCCGCTGGATCGCGCATCGCAATTCGCTGAAGCCGCACCGGGCCTGACAGTCGGTACCTTTCGAGATGCACCACCATGGATCGTGGTAGACCTTTCACTTGCCAAAACTATTGTTGCCTCCTGGCCAGGGCGACTCTGGGAGGTTCAAATCATCAATCAAGCCTCAGAGCAACCTGTGGCTAGTGCTGGCTATATTCGTGCCACCGCTGTTCGAGTGGTCAGAGAACTGCCATCTGCAATGCTGTTTGGTGCCAGCGGTGAGGCAGTTGCCTCAATTCTCAGTGTCGCAGCCCAGTTAACAATGGACCAACGAGATCAACTGGCCCGCATGCACAATGAAGCTGGTGACGATGCCTATTCACAGGCATGGAATCGATGGCTAATTGAATCAGACCCGACCAGCGTCTATTATGGTGACGATCATAGGAATACGCTTGCGATTAGCACAGGAGAAGAGCGCTCACCACTCGGCTCCGCCTTCACCGTTCTTTGTACGGTTCTTTCTCGGCGCGCGGCCGAGATTGATGATGCGGCAGCTTTTGTCGACGATGGGGAAGAACGCTACTTTTCCCCGATATGGGCGAAAGTTTTCGCAAGTCTGCTGCATGCCTGCATGGCAATCGGTGCAGATGTAAGCCTCATTCCTCGCAATCAACGTTCGGTGCTTAGGGCTGCATACGACAGTCTGACGGCAATCAAATGACACCCAACCCATCAATCGAGCGGAGGCCAGGAGGTCGCGGCCTTCGAGATCAAGGGGCTGCCAAAGCGAAAGAAGCTCAGACAGAAACTCGATTGAGTGCGCCCGGAATGGGCCAAATACGGCATTTGACGAACGACTGCTTTGAATAGAGCCTATTGATCAAAATTGCCTGAAATTCACCCGAATGGGGGATGGCGTGACCTTTCTCGCTAGGTCAGAATTAGCAATGGAAGCGGAATTACATGAGTTTGCTCAAAAGAAATATGGTGCTCGATATTCGCTACATAAAAGACCTTCGTTCGTGCTATGGGGTTCTCTGCATTTTTGTCTCCTTTTTGAAACGACATGAAGTACAAAAAACTTTATTTTTACGTGGATGGCAGGTGACCATAAAGTTGAGCATCGAGCAGGTTTCGCTCTATCCATCACGTTAGCCCCAATCAATTTACTGTCTGCTCAACCAACCTCAGATCACAATGCGAGAACTCCTTTCGATCCTTGCTGACATCGCGACAATCGTCACGGCTTTGTGCGCTACCGGAATCCTAGTACGGATTAATGTTCACCTGAATAACAACTCAAGCAAGAACGCAGCGCAGCGTGCGAGCGGCAAGAACAACAGTCAGAACATTAAGCAATGACGGGGGTCAAGCAAACCGCGATCGGAAGCTACAACTCGCAGGTCACAAAGGTTTTTAACCGTCCATTTGACCCCGTAGACATCTGCGCTAGCAACATATCGCAGATCCTCAAAAAGATTGCGCACCTTGATTTTTTAACAGTTTCAGATAGCCGTCTGCGGCCACCAAACATCTCGGCCAAGAACCAGGTCAATGCAATCGATACCGCAAACTCGTTGCAAATTGAGCAATCGTACGCCCTGTGGGACGAGATAACAGACTCGATACGATCTGATGCCGAAGGCGGCATCGCATCGGACTATACAAAGGCAGCATACATTCTGAACCAACTCTATTTGGCGAGATTTCAGGGAGATTTTCCGGGGTTCAAGCTTCATGCGATAGGCATTTACTGTGAAAACACAGGTGCGGATCTTGATGAAGCGCACGTGCTAATTCATCTGATGCACTACATGTATCTCAGTTGCCAGATAGGCCTAACCCCATGATCCGCATCGGTCAATTTAGTACACCTCAGAACAGCTCTCTGCTCTTGGCTGGTCGAATCGGTCTCCATCTGAGAAATCAGAAGTCAGATTCGCTGCTGACGCTTCAGAAGAGATTCTGTTCCGATGCCACACCCGGAATTCGGACCACTTTTACCGAAAGCCTGATTCTTCTATTTGCGCTGGGTAAAGTGTCATTCGACCCTCAAACAGATCAAGTGGTCTACGATGAAAATCCGTAAAATCTTCTCCGACATTCCGTCATTTAGAACGGTCGAGTTCAATAATAATTTCTCGATTGTTCTGGGAGTTGCCAAGACCAAAGGTGAAGGCAAGAGTCATAACCTTGGGAAGACCACGCTCATTGAGCTCGTTGACCATATATTGTTTGGCTCCCGGGATTCGGATCGAATCAAAGCAATCAAAAGCAATTTTCAGAACCCAGTCTTTACGGTTGAGCTAAGCGTCGATAGCGAGAAACGACTGATTGTTGCGGATTACTCAAAGAAGAAAAAGGCGGCATTCCCAACTGAAATCAAGCAGGCCTATGAGTACTTCATACGATTTCAAGACGACTACAAGGATGAATTCAGAAAGGTTTCTATCAGAGGAAAAGACCTCAGTTGGAAGCCACTGCTACTGAAGCTCATGGGTTTCAACGAACGTCCTCTTGTTGAAAAGTATGAGATCGAGTCGACGATTCAGGACTACGATAAGTTCATTGAAATGGCAGCCAGTAGCGGGATGAAGCGCGAAGGCAGAACGGAGGAGATTGAGCGACTTGAAGGCCGCCGAGCAGAGTTACTTCGTGCCATCGGTGATCTCAACTTTGGCAACATAGAGGACTCAACGTCAGTACACCTCGCATCTGAAATCGATGCGCGAATCCTGGTCGCTAAGCGTGCGTTGTTTGTCCAGCGCAAGGAGTTGTCAGCGGTCACAGAGGCTATTCGCCATACCGCTTTTGTCGAGTTTTCATCTGAGCGGATAGAGCTAATCTACGCCGACCTAAGCATCTACTTCGGCGACCAAGTAAAGCGAGATCTATCAGATGTCCAGGCATTCTTTCAGCAAGTGACCGAGAATCGCACCACCGCTTTAAGCGCAATGAAGAGAAGGTTGCTCGAACGTGTATCTTCTCTGGAGGAAGAGATTTCGAGTCTAAACGAGAAGCGTGCGCAGTACCTTCAACTGATCGTGACCCGCGGATCCATTGAGATTTACCGTCAACTTTCCACTCAACTCGCAGAAACAGAAACTGAGCTGTCGCTTCTGAAACAGGACGTGTACAAGGAGTCAATTCAAACAGCATCTGCCGAACGCACGCTTCTGAAAACGCAGCAACTAACGCTCGCCGCCAAAGTTGCTGCAGAGATTGACGAGAATGACTCCACCTTTCGAAAAATCAAGGAGCATTATCGGCAGATCATGGCCGAAGTCATGGACATAGACTCAGAGATCGTCATTGAGAAAAACTCAACGGGCAATCTAGACTTCAGAACGATTTCGTGGCGCGACCAAAGCCTATCGCAAGAACTTAAGGGGGAAATGGCAAAGAAGATCTCATGCGCAGCCTTTGATGTTGCGTTGCGTATTGTGAACAACAACGACTCAGGGTTCATCATTCATGACGGCGTTATTGACAATGCGGATAGGAACATCAAGAAGAAGTTCATCGAGGCGATGAAGAAGAGGTCCAACCAATTCGACTTCCAATACATCATGACTGCCATAAGTGACGATTTGCCGGAGTCCGTTGCGGAGGACGACATCGTAATTGTCCTCAGCGATAAGTCTGAGAAAGAACTACTTCTTGGCAGGAGTTTCTAATCCAAGTACCAGCACCCACTGGGGGGTCAGGTAAACCCACCTCGGGTGAACTTGTAAGTTTCTGCTCCCGCCACATTTCGGCTGGTGACCGTACTCTGTTGGCAGTCCAGTCCTGAATGTCCGCTGGCCGGCCACGAATACGAGTTGCCGGAAGACTGCTTTGGGTCGACTCCTGAGACAGGTCAGGGCCACAACTTATGGAGTTCGCAGATTAGGTTAGTGAAGCAGAAAGCGTGCGTACGGGCTAATGGAAACTTTCCGAGCGTTTTGAACGCGTCAGCAAAACCAGGGGTGATGACCAGTTCACATATGTGACTAGAAGCCGATCAGAAACCTGGCTAGGCCGACGCTACAGGGTACTTTGCCGATCCGATGTTTAATCGAAGTTCATGCCGCCAGATGAATCGAGTTCATCATATGGATTGCACTGGCGCGGAGGGGCAATTTGTTGGATAGAGGTCAGCTCGGATTGGGTCAGGAGTCGTCTTCCGATTCGATTAAAGCCAAACTCGACCTTGACAGGCACACCCCATCCGACAGGAGAGGTCGAATCCTTAGCAACGCAGATTTCCCCCTGCAAGGTGACATAAATATCTTGCGGAAGTTGCTCTCCAACATCGACGAATGCTGGCTCAACATGGTTTGCTTCGCTGAGGAGTTGCCGGAACACTTCCACAGTACCGTAAGGCCTCGAAAGCGCGTCAATCTGGTGGTGCTGACCATCGAAAAACTCGTACCTTGCCCTCCAGTAAACATTTTGAAGGTGCTGACAAATTTCCAAGTCGCCCACAACCTGCTTCTCTGAGATCTCGCTGATGAGAAGATCCCAGTGCTTTCTGTTCATCTCTATGCCAAATGTCTGAGCACGAAGCATGGCGGCTTCCGGCACCATCACAGCGTAGGCTGCCTGGCCGTCAAATGCCGAGGCATCGGACATCGAGAAAGAAGAGTAGGTCTTGTGCCCCAAAGCAGCAGCAAGTAACTGCTGAGTCTGACCTAGTGATATCTCTGGGAAAAAGGTCAACAGCTTAGCGTGTGCGACCTTGGCGCATTTTTTGAATCGTGACATGGTGTGCTCTTTGAAAAGAAACGAGCCTTGGACGCTTATTGGCTCGCATCAAGAATCACCGCATGGATCCAAGAAACGTTGAAATAAAGCAAACGAAAACAAACCTTCTTTAAGTCGTCCAAAACTTCGGTGAGGTAACCTTGTCATAACTTTAGCACACGGAAACCGTGAACTGAAATCACGACGGCTGTTCCTAAAAAATCTCAGTCACATATACCTTTCCTGACTGATAGCAGGGAATTGCTCCAAAGTCCCCTGGTCCAACTGTTCTCGTTCCGTCATGTCGATTCAGCACATGACATCCAGGCCTGCGTTCTGCAGGCCTGATCCTTCGCTCCATTCCCCGCTGTAGTCACACCAGACCGCTCAACACCTCGTTGAGCGGTTCTGGGCTTTGTGCCGCACTTTTCCATGCCTGTCCCTTTTGGGATGGCAGGGAGGCGTGCGTCTGTCCTTTCCTCTTTTCACGAAAGCATCCCAATGTGTATTCAATGCCCTCAATGTGGTTCCACCCGAATCACCACCCGAGACCTCGGTAAAAAAGTCGGTGGCGCCACTGGTGTCATTGCAGGCGGCGTTACCGGCTGGACCAGTGCAGTTACTGGCGCCCGTATCGGTACGACCGTTGGTTTGATGGGTGGCCCTGCAGTTATTGCATTGGGTTGCGTGGCCGGCGCTTTGGTTGGCGGCCTTGTCGGTGCCGCTACGGGCGGCGTCGCTGGCGCCAAGATCGGCTCGGTACTGGACCAGCGAGTGTTGGACAACCTGGAGTGTGTGGTTTGCGAGCACGTCTTCAGCGCCCCCGAATAAGCCACCAATAACCCGACCTCAGCGCATTCCCGCCATAGCAGTCGATTGATCCGTCTGCGTCTTTGATTCCCCGGCCTCATTTATGCGGCCATCCCCATTCCCCCCATTCACAAGGAGCCCCTCATGGCACACCAAGTTCAAACCATGGCTTACGTCGGCCAAACGCCCTGGCATTCCCTCGGCAACGCACTCCCACCCAAGCAGTCGATTGATGTCTGGGCCAAAGAAGCCGGCATGGATTGGCAGATCTGTTCCAGCCCCGTCCGCTACATGACAGAGCAAGCCGGTTCTCTGGGCTCGATCATGAGCTTCGATGACCAGAAAGTCCTCTACCGCAGCGACACCAAAGCCCCTCTGTCCGTAGTGTCCGACCGCTACCAGGTGGTGCAGCCCCGCGAAGTCCTGGAGTTCTACCGAGACCTGACAGAAATCTCTGGCTTCGAGCTGGAAACAGCAGGTGTTTTGAAGGCTGGTAAAAAGTTCTGGGCCTTGGCCAAGACCGGTAAAGAAAGCACCCTCAAAGGCAAAGACAAGGTCAACGGCTACATCCTCCTGGCTACCAGCTGCGATGGCACTCTGGCCACCACCGCAACCCTTACCTCTATCCGCGTCGTCTGCAACAACACCCTGACGGTCGCCCTCAACGGTGCCGCCAGTGCCGTCAAAGTCCCCCACAGCACCAGCTTCGATGGACAGGCCGTCAAGAAGCAACTCGGTATCGCCGTGTCGCACTGGGATGGTTTCATGTACCGCATGAAGACCCTCTCCGAGCGGAAAGTGAAGTCTCACGAAAGCTTGAACTACTTCCTCAACGTCCTGTGCCATACCGACCAACAGCCCAGCTCCAACAAGTCGGGCTTGGTCAATGAACGTGCATTGAAGCGGGTGCAGGAGCTTTACGACGGGGCAGGGAAGGGCGCAACCCTGGACTCTGCTGCTGGTACTGCTTGGGGACTGCTCAATGCGGTCACCGAGTACGTGGACCACGAACGCCGCGCAAGAAGCACGGACTACCGCCTGGACTCCGCCTGGTTTGGCCAAGGTGCTGCTCTCAAAGCACGCGCCCTGGACCACGCCATGCAGCTGGTGGCCTGACCGTAGCTCCAAACCTCCTTCATTCCCACAACCTAAAGGAAGCTCATGTCCAAAGCCCTAGCCCTGGACCGGGAGGCCCGGCCACGCCCAGCCCTCAAGCTGGTGAAAACAAATGACCTCAGCCGAGAAGACTGGCTCTCGGTTCGTAGAAACGGCATCGGTAGCTCCGATGCCGCCGCTGCCGTGGGTCTGAACCCCTACAAGTCACAGCTCGCCCTCTGGATGGAGAAAACCGGTCGTGATGACCTCTTTGCCCCCATCGACGTCAACGATGAGTCCACCCCGGTCTATTGGGGCACTCTGTTGGAGCCCATCGTGGCCGCGTCCTACGTCAAACGCACAGGCAACCGTGTCCGCAAGGTCAATGCTGTCCTGCAGCACCCAGACCATCCTTTTTTGCTGGCCAACCTGGACCGAGAAATCATTGGGGTTCCCGAAGTCCAGATTCTGGAGTGCAAAACAGCCGGAGTCCAAGGTGCCCGTCTCTGGAAAGACGGTGTGCCGGAATACGTCGTTCTGCAGGTACAACACCAGCTTGCTGTCACCGGCAAACGGGCAGCCGACGTCGCTGTCCTTATCGGCGGCCAGGAACTGCAGATCCACCGCATCAAACGGGACGACCTGTTGATCGAACGCCTGATCCAGCTGGAAGAAGTGTTCTGGGGCTATGTCCAGTCGGATGTAGCACCACCGGTTGATGGATCTGACTCTGCGGACCAAGCGCTTCGGCGTCTGTACCCCAACGATGTCGGATCAACCGTGGACTTCAGCCAGGACCTGGAAATGTCAGCCGCCTTCTCTGACCTGGTGGCAGTTCGACAGACCCTGGATACCCAAACCAAGCTGGAAGCGCTGCTCAAACAGCGTATCCAGCAACGGATGGGAGAGGCCTCCAAAGCGGTGTTTGAAACCGGCGATGTCACTTGGAGACGTTGCAAGGACGGGGTGGAGATCGACCTCACCAAGATCCTCACCGACCACCCGGACTACCAAGAGACCTACGCCATACCCAGACCCGGCAGCAGACGGTTTCTGGTCAATGTGGCCAAGGATTGATGGAGCCATCCAGACAATCCAGGCAACATAGTCCGACAGCTACCCTTTTACTTCAACCCCACAAGCCCCACCCCGGATGGACCGGAGTGGGGCTCATTTTTTTGCTCATCTACAAGGAAGAAACGATCATGCTCAAAGGATTGGCCATTACACCCCCCATCGTGGGACGCATCTCCATCGGCAAAGTTGTCGAGAAAGGCGGACGTCGACTCCCTGAAAAAGACGATGAGTTCACCATCACCACCCAAGTCCAGACCAAAGACGGCTGGATGCTGCACCCCCTCAACCTTAGTCTGCGCAAAGATGGCAATGCCAGTAACAAACTGCGATCCATTCCGGTGCGTGTGATGTTCAATGACCCAGACCTGAACCTGCGGGCCAGCTACCACTACTTTGATCGGCAGACTGGGCGGCCGCTGTGTGTAGGCAATGGTGAACATTGCAAACGCTCTACGGTGGACGGTATCCAGGAACTGCCATGCCCCGGGCCGGATGGTTGTCAAATGGGGCAGGGAGGACTGTGCAAGCCCTATGGACGTTTGAACGTGCTCATTGGGGATGAGGATGAGCTGGGTTCGTTCATCTTCCGCACCACGGGGCACAACTCCATTCGTACCTTGGCTGCGAGGCTGAAGTACTTCCATGCCATCTCCGGTGGAAGGCTGGCAACGCTCCCTATGGAGCTCAAGCTGCGGGGGAAGTCCACTACCCAATCACACCGGGCGCCGATCTACTACGTGGATCTGACGATCCGGGCGGGGATGGGCATGGCTGAGGCAGTGACAGAGGCCAGGCGGTTGGATGAAGCTCGCCAGGCTGCGGGGATAGACCAACAAGGCTTAGATGATGCGGCGCGCCTAGGCTTTGCAGCTGGTGCGTTTGAAGAGTCTGCGGAGGAGGGTGGGGCGGTGGTGGAGGAGTTCTATCCACCGGCGGACACAGAAGGGGGAGAAGGTGCAGAGGGGGCGCAGGGTACGACAGTGCGGTCTGGTGAGCCTTCTTTGAGCCAGAAGTTGGATCACAAAGCGCAGAACAGTGTCAGGGTTCGCCCTGCGAAGTCGCTTACTTAGGCTTTTTGACCACTCGCTCCTCGGGCTGGAGCATGCGCCAGAGATCCTGGCCTACGGCTTCAGCCAGTTTTTCCATATTGTCGACGGAGATGTTGCGCTCCCCACGCTCAACCTGGCCGATGTAGGTTCGGTGCAGATCGGCTTGGTCTGCCAGCTCTTCTTGAGACAAGGCTATTTCCACCCTGGCTGCGCGAAGGCGCTGGCCAAACAAGGCTTTAGCGGGTAAAGATTTGGGAACAGGGGGCTTGGTTGCTGGCACCCCAAGAGCGTCCTGTTTAGATGATTTTAGGTCTACAGAATCTAAGTAGCATTCATGCTAAAGTGAGTTTGAGTGATCACACGCGGGATCGCGCTTCAACCTAAAGGAACTGAAAACCATGGACTACTCTGTGTACTCGATCAACAGCGTCTCTAACGAAAAAGTCGCTGAGCTCATTGATCAGCGCAAGTCCTTTGTATTGGAGGACGTGGGGAGGCTGAACATGACTGAGGCGGTTGCGACCTTGGAGAAGGTCATTGAGTCAAAAGGCCTGAAGTGCCGGGTCTATACCAAAGGGCGTATGGCCACGATGGCTGCGGCGGCGATCCCGATTTCACCAACGGTGATTGGGGGATGGGCTGCGGGAATCGCGATGGGTATTCATAACTTGGCGACCTGGAATCCGGACTACGAGATCGCAAAAAACGCGGTCACGGGGACTTTGACGATTGATTACAAGCGCTAGGAATTGAGAGGGGGAGGGGCATAAGTACCCAGTGCTTCTTGCTGTTGTTGTGATCTCAAACAGTCCCCAATGATCGCATGTTAGCCTGCCAGCGCCAACTAGGTCGCTCTTCGCATCAGCCTGTTTTGTATACGGATGATGCAGGTTTGTCGTGTTGTTATTGAATCCCTTCGAGGTCTACCTGCGCCGGCCGCTCGCACGTCGGTTCGGCGCTCCTTCAGGCTCCAAGTGGTCAAGTGGAGCGGATAGCGATTCTATTGATCGAGCCATGATGCCAGCTGAATCGTCAACCGAGTTGGGAGGCGTTGCACCAGCCGCCAATTTGTCTTGGTTTCGTTTCACGTGATACTTCCGTAGCGATGTAGATATCTTTATCCTTGTGCTGAGAGACACACTATGCCCTGTGAGGGCGTGACTGATCTTCTGCTTAGTTTCAGGGGAAAGAGGAATGCCAGATATTTCCTGAACACGCTTCCAAGTACCAGTGTCTTTGTTGATTTGCCGATCAAGTGCCACCCAGTCTAGCTTTTTCACTTCTTCAAGAATTGTGTTTAGCTCAGTGACCGCAGGTGTCACCCTATTTGGGGCCGTATTTTTTTTGTGTTTCATAAACAGTCTTTTGAGAGCATGCAAGGCAACATGAAGAATTTGATCTGATCTTAGTTTTACTAAGAGTTTTGCGTGCGCACGCCAAGCAACCAAGTTAGTGGATTTGCACATTGACAAACCCACTAAATCGAAAACATATTGGGATGTACTTTTCCATAGTGGCCTGTATCCCGGCTCCAAAAGAGCTTAGCCTGACAAGGGTATTTTTTGTGATTGCTTGAAATGCCCAGCGTTCACCTTCGATCGAGAGTGCCAGCCTTGGGTATGATGCCGCTCATTGTTAGCAGTATCTCTCGGCGCTTCATACCGCCCCTTTGGAACAACCGCAGCCACCATCACCATTGCTGTCTGGGATGGAGCAAGCAGCCCGGCTTTGGGCAGTTGCTGCCTGCTTGCGGCGCTGCCCCACATACCAAACACTCACCCCAGCAGCAGCCGCCAAGCTGATGGCTACTGCAACGGCGATTCCGGTCGGCCCTTGGAAAAATTGGTCAATGGCCAGGATAGACAGGCCGGAGACCGACAACGCACCAATGATCGGGATCGCCAGGGGAATCGCACAACATGCTGCGCACGCACCCACGACACCCAACGTGGTCAACCCTACTTTTTTCATAGTCATAGTCCATCCTCACAAAGCAGTCTCGGGACGATTCCCTTAAACTGCAATGTAGAACCTCAAGTAACTTGAGATGCAAGGAGTTTCGGTGAAAGACCTTCCTGTCGCTGAGTACATAACGATTGGCGCGTTAGCCCAGAGCACCGGGGTGAGCGTGTCCGCCATCCGGTACTACGAAGAAATCGGCCTGATTTCAAAGGCCCACCGGCGGCCCAGTGGACACAGGGTGTACGGGCCAAAGGCACGCGAGGTAATGGCGGTCATACGCAGTTGCCGGGAATTTGGGTTTTCCGTCGAGCAAGTCCGAGAACTCGTGTCACTCTCAACGAACGCCCAACTCCCTTGCGACGAGACCCGTGAGGTCGCCCAGACTCACCTCAACGCCGTTAAGGCAAAACTCATGGAACTCCGCCAGTTGGAGAAGAACCTGACCAAGTTCATTCAATCTTGCACAGAGAACTGCATTGGTGGCCCCGCGCCCCAATGCAACATTCTTGAGAACATTGGTTCCAGTAGCGCTCAGCCAGTTGCAGCCAAGGGCTGCTGCTAAATAGCTACTCATCCCAATCGGTCAATGCAGTCTTCAAAGGCTGGTCGGTTGCAAAACAATAACCGCCATCCCAGCCAGAGCGATGCCGGCTCCAGCCATATCCCATCGGGTCAATGCCACGCCGTCAACCAGGTAGAGCCACGCCAGGGCCACGGCAATGTAGACACCACCGTAGGCGGCATAGGTTCTGCCGGCCGCACTGGGGTGGAGCGTCAGCAGCCAGGCGAATATGCCCAGCGACAAGGCTGCAGGGATCAACAGCCAGGCTGTTTTGTCCTGTTTGAACACGAGCCACGGCAAGTAACAGCCCACAATCTCTGCAATTGCGGTTGCCAAAAATAGTAGAGCGACTTTTAGGAAGTCCATAAATTGAAATTAGCCATTGAGAAGATCGCGGAATCTTCCGATCAGTCGGTGACTGTAAGGGGCGTGCACTGGACAACCTCTTTTGATACCCATTTGGGCTGACAATTTATCACCGCTCTTTGGGTTCATACCTGGCTGTAGCTGATATTCATAGAACAAAACAAGCTGAATAACCCTTAAACCAAGTCAAGGTTAACAGTGTCCATGTCCTAAAGTTCCTGAGTTTTCAGAAAATACTGAAAATTCAGAAAACGAAGAATCATGAACTTACCTCCACTCACACAGCGCTTCGTGCTGCACTTTGGCGAAATGGGCAGCCGCTGGGGCATCAACCGCACCGTGGGGCAGATTTACGCGCTGCTTTACGTCTCGGCCAAACCGCTGAATGCGGACGAAGTAGGAGAGGCACTAGGTTTCTCCCGCTCTAACGTCAGCATGGGGCTCAAAGAACTGCAGTCGTGGAACCTAGTCAGGCTGATTCACCAGCCTAACGACCGACGCGAGTATTTCCAGGCGCCCGAAGATGTGTGGGCCATCTTTCGCACGCTAGCCAACGAGCGGCGCAAACGCGAAATCGACCCGACGCTTTCCATGCTGCGCGACGCGCTGATGGAGCAGCCCAGCGGAGCGGATGACATCCACGCCCAAGCGCGCATGAAGCAAATGCACAGTTTCATCGAATTGATGACCGACTGGCTGGACGATGTGCAAAAGATGGACTCCGAAACGCTGGCAAGTCTGATGAAGATGGGGGCTCAGGTACAAAAGCTGCTGGAAATGAAGGACCGGGTCAAGCAGGCGTTCACCGGCAAGCCAGCAGCAGATCCCCAGGGGCTGCAAAACGAAGCACACCCTGTTCAGTCAGAGAGAGGAGCAGGTCATGGACAGCTTTGACCCCGTCGTGCTGGCCCGCATTCAATTTGCGGCCAACATCAGTTTCCACATTCTGTTTCCCAGCATCAGCATCGGCATGGGCTGGGTGCTGCTGTTCTTTAAAACCCGCTTTAATACAACTGGACAGCAGCATTGGATGGATGCGTACCAGTTCTGGGTGAAGGTGTTTGCCCTAACCTTTGCGCTGGGTGTGGTCAGTGGCATCACCATGAGTTTCCAGTTTGGGACCAACTGGCCGGGCTTCATGAACACGGTAGGAAATGTGGCCGGGCCGCTCTTGGCCTACGAGGTGCTGACCGCCTTCTTCCTGGAGGCCACCATGCTCGGCATCATGCTTTTTGGCCGGGGGCGGGTGAGCGAGCGGGTGCATACCATCGCCACATTTTTGGTAGCGGCTGGCACTACGGCCTCGGCATTCTGGATTCTGGCTCTGAACTCCTGGATGCACACCCCGGCAGGTTTTGAAATGATTAACGGTCAGGCGCATGTCACCAGCTGGGTGGAAGTCATCTTCAATCCGTCCTTCCCCTACCGCATGGCGCACATGCTGATCGCCTCCGGTCTGACGGTGGCTTTCTTGCTAGCGGGCTTGAGTGCCTACCGCTGGTTGCTGGGAGACAAAGGCGCTACTGTGCAGGCGTCTTTGCGCACTGGGCTCACCGTTGCGGCATTGTTGATACCGCTGCAAATTGTGGTGGGTGATATGCATGGTCTCAACACCCTCAAACACCAGCCCGCCAAGTTGGCCGCCATGGAAGGCATTTGGGAAACCCAGCAGGGCGCACCCGCGGTGCTGTTTGCCTTGCCTGACCAGGCCACTCAGACCAACAAGTTTGAGGTAGCTATCCCCAAGCTGGCGTCGCTCTACCTCACACACGACTGGAATGGCGAGATCAAGGGCATTAAAGAGTTTGGTGACAAACACCCGCCCGTGGCCCCGGTGTTCTGGGCGTTTCGCGTGATGGTGGGGGTGGGCCTGCTGATGTTGGGCGTGAGCTGGCTGGCGGTGTGGCAGGTGCGCCAGCGTGGCTTGCAGCCCTGGCTGGCCCGTGTACTGGTGGCCATGACCTTCTCGGGCTGGGTGGCGTTGTTGGCGGGCTGGTATGTGACGGAGATTGGCCGTCAGCCCTGGCTGGTTTACGGCGTGTTGACCACAGCGCAGGCGGCGTCCACGGTGCCCGCCGGCAATATTGCGCTTACGCTGGCCATGTACCTTACGCTGTACACAGCCTTGCTGTTCGCCTATGTGCGGGTGGTGTTTTATCTGGCGCGCAAAGCGGCCAAAACCGAAATTGAGGTCGCCCATGCTTGAAACCAACAACCTGCTGACCCTGCCCGACCTGAGCCAAGCCGCAGGCTGGCTGCCTCTGGTGTTTGCGCTGGTGATGGCGCTGGCTATGTTGGCCTATGTGATTCTGGATGGCTACGACCTAGGGGTGGGTGTACTGCTGCGCCGAGCCGATGATGAAGCGCAAAAAGACACCATGATTGCCAGCATCGGCCCGTTTTGGGATGCCAACGAAACCTGGCTGGTTCTGGGTGTGGGCGTGCTGTTGGTGGCGTTTCCAATGGCGCACGGCGTCATCCTTGGGGCCTTGTACCTGCCGGTGGCATTGATGCTGGTGGGGCTGACGCTGCGAGGTGTGGCATTTGACTTCAGAGTCAAGGCGCGGGCTGAACACAAGCCTTGGTGGGATCGTGCGTTTTATGCCGGTTCCCTGTTGGCGGGCTGGTCGCAGGGCTTCATGCTGGGTGGCCTGGTCACCGGCTTCGGCGGCGATTGGGGCAGTCAACTCTTCAATGCGCTGATTGGCCTGTGCCTGGTGGCGGCCTACTGCCTGCTGGGCGCGGGTTGGCTGATCATGAAGACCGAGGGTGCACTGCAACTCAAGGCCGTGCGCTGGGCGCAGGCCAGCCTGTGGCTCACAGCCGCTGGCGTGGCTGCCATTTCGCTGGCCACACCGTGGGTCAGCCAGCGCATTTTTGACAAATGGTTCAGCTTTCCCAATGTGGTGATGTTGCTGCCGATTCCCGGCATGACGGTCGCACTGTTTGTGGTGATTGCGCGCAGCCTCAAACGCCTGCCTACGCGCCTGGCGCAAAACAACCAGTACGGTGCGGCCGTGCCTTTTGCCAGCACCGTCGGGATTTTTTTGTTGGCCTTCTACGGCCTCGCATACAGCCTGTTTCCGTGGTTGGTGGTGGATAAGCTGACCATCTGGAATGCCGCCAGCGCGCCCGAGGCCTTGCTGGTCATCTTTTACGGCACGGTGGTGGTGTTGCCGGTCATCATCGGTTACACGGTATTTGCGTATCGGGTGTTCTGGGGCAAGAGTACGGCGCTAAAGTATTGAGCGTACCCGTCGCCGGCTGTTGAAGTCGATGTTCTGCAAGTCTGTTTGATGCTCGTGTTGTACGTCACTTCTTTTAAAACGTGATGTTTTTTCTACCAAGCACACGCGGTAACCATAGGCCCTCTGGTGGCTTTCTGCGTTGTTTACTTGCTTCTGTAGCTGCTAAACTCACAGGCATGCGACGCTGGCTTCTGGTCTTTCTATTGGTGCTTATGCCTATGCAGCTGACATGGGCTGCAGTGAGTACCTATTGCCAGCACGAGAGCAAGTCTTCAATCCGACATATTGGTCATCACACTCACAAACACTCCGGTTCTATCTCGGGTGGTGATGGTGTTGTTTCCTCCGAAGTTGGATCTCTTGAAAACGACTGCGGCGTTTGCCATGCGAATTGTTCCGTAGCGTTTCAAAGCTCGTCGCAAACTTTGCGACTAATTGCAGAACCCGTGCGGATCGTTGTCAAAGCCGCTTCGTACTTAGCCCACTACCAAGACTTACCCGAACGCCCGCAATGGGTTTCCCTGGTTTAACCAGGGGCGTCTCAGTTGAAGCACAGATCGGTTCCTTACCGGTCCGCGTAACGTAACTTTTCTTCCCCTGGATTCTTGATCCGGCGATTTCGCCGATTGTGATTGAAGCCTGTTGGAGGAGTTGTTTGTGGCGCAAGCTTTTTGGCGCGTATACCCGCGTTGGGTCTGGGTCGTAGTTGTTCTGATGTTGATCTTGTTAGATCAAATCACCAAAGATTTCTTTGCTTCAATCATCCCGTTAGGGGAATCGATTGAAGTCACTTCGTGGTTTAACTTCGTACATCTTCTCAATACTGGGGCGGCGTTTTCCATCCTCGCCGATGCAGGTGGCTGGCAGCGTTGGTTTTTCATCTCTCTCAGTGTGCTGGTGGTGGTGCCAATAACGGTGCTATGTCTACTCAAAAAAATCGACCCCGCTGAGCGTTGGATAGGTGCTGGAGTTGTCGCAGGTGGTGGTGGGAACCTGATTGATCGTGTCCAGACAGGCGCCGTCGTCGATTTTCTGGATGTCCATTGGAGATCGCTCCACTGGCCAGCGTTTAACTTGGCGGACGTATTTATTTTCTGCGCCATGATCGCTTGGGTTGGGCTGTCAATCGCCATTTCAAAGCGCAAAGCTACAGGTCTACGTGAGGAGAGCCAATGAAGTCCACTTGGCTACTACTTTTGACCGCATGGCTGCTCGCAATGTTGTCGACAGCCGGGGCTCTTTTCATTGGCGAAGTGATGCTGATGACGCCCTGTACTTTGTGTTGGTATCAGCGTATCGCGATGTTCCCCTTGGCTGTGGTTCTGGGCATTGCTAGTTACAGCAACGATCGCCAGGGTGCCGTTTATGCCTTTCCTTTGGCATTGGCCGGGACCCTGATATCCGCCTATCACACGCTGCTCGTGGCCGGTTGGATTCCAAAGGCTTGGATTCCCTGCGGTGCTGGAGTCTCGTGCGCAAATCAAAAGCTTGACATCCTGAACGGTCTCCAAATCCCTTGGCTCTCCTTGGTTGCCTTTCTTCTCATCACCGTTTTGCTCGCCTTTTATCTCAAGAAAACTTCCAAATGAAATCAAAAAAACTAACCGTTGCAATTCTCGTGGGTATCGTTGCAGCCTTCTTTGCGTTCGGTATGTACGTCTACCAGCAGCGTGTCCAGAACTCCCAAATGGACAAAGTGAGCCAAGCGGCAAGTAGGCTGATTCGTCCCAACTCTACGGTGCTTGGGCCTGTGAACGCTCCCGTGACGATCGTCGAATTCTTTGATCCCGCGTGTGAGACATGCAGAGCTTTTTACCCACTGGTGAAAGACCTGATGCGCAAACACCCCAGCGACATTCGTTTGGTGCTGCGGTATGCGCCGTTTCATCAAGGATCCGATCAAGTCGTCAAGCTTTTAGAAGCGGCCAAGAAGCAGGACAAATACTTACCTGTTTTGGAAATGGTCCTGGCAGCGCAACCCATGTGGGCGGATCACGGAAAGCCCAATCTGGAAGTGGCCTACCAAGCTGCTGAAAAAGCCGGATTGGACATTCAAAAAGCCCTGATTGATGCAAAGTCCAGCGAAATTGAGGCTTTGTTGGCACAGGACATACAGGACTTGACCGCATTGGAGGTCACGAAGACACCAACGTTTTTTGTGAACGGTCGAGGCCTGCCCAGTTTTGGTCCTGAGCAATTGCAGGCATTGGTGGCTGAAGAGCTGGCCAAAACTAAGAAGTGAGCCAGCGATGATGAACACTCACAATGGACATGAGCACACCGACATTGCACGACGAATGATGTTGGGAGGGCTGTTTGTGGGCTTGGTATCGCCTGCATTAATTGCTTGCTCCCCCGAAGCACAGACCTTCAAAAACACGGACATCACAGGGGCGAAATACGCACAGGACTTTCACCTGAAAGACCACAATGGCAAAGTGAGGGGACTCGCGGAGTTTCGGGGCAAGGTTACGGTCGTATTTTTTGGATTCACCCAATGCCCGGATGTTTGCCCGACGTCCATGACCACGATGGCGGAAGTGAAGCGACTTCTTGGCGAGCAAGGTGATGCGCTGCAAGTAGTGTTCATCACGGTGGACCCTGAGCGCGACACCCTGCCGCTCCTTAAAGAGTACATGTCAAATTTCGATCCGACTTTTCTGGCACTGCGGCCCGAGCCGGCTGAGCTACCTTCTTTGGCCGCGGAGTTCAAGCTTTATTACAAGAAAGTCGAGGGAAAGACACCGACCTCTTACAGCATGGACCACTCGGCAGGAAAGTTCATTTTTGACACTCAGGGGCAGGTACGGTTGTTTTCCCAGTATGGGACCGAGGCAAGCGTGCTCAAGGACGATATTCAGAAGCTGCTAAAAGTCAGCTGATAGGGCTTGGTATGCGTACTGGTATTTCTCTTAAACGTGTCATTGTTGTGATGGTCTGTGCAGCGATGGCAGTGCCTGCATATACACAACCACGATCCAAGCCCAAGGTTGAAAAATCAACCAGTCCCGCAAGTTCGGACGGAATAGCGGAAGCCCGGCTTATTGAAATCTATCGCCTGATCGGGACAGCGGACACTCGTGAGGCCCTTGGGAAAGCCGAAGCGCTTGTGAAAGCGTATCCACATTTTCAGTTGGCGCAACTGGTGTACGGGGATCTGCTCACTACCCTGTCGCGTCCGATTCGCCAGATTGGTGATGTTCCCAGTGACCTAGAGCAGACCGCAGCAAACAACCTGCGAGCTTTGAGGGCGGAGTCTCAGTTGCGCATAGCGGCATTGCAACAGCGTCCTCCCGTCGACGCCATACCTGCCCAGTTTGTGGGATTGTCCAAAAGAAATAAGCATGCCATTGCAGTAGATACCGCCAAGGCACGTCTGTATCTTTTTGAGAACGCTGGCAACAGAACCCGTTTGCTGGCCGACTACTACATCTCCGTTGGTAAGGCGGGTGTAGGTAAAAATGTTGAGGGCGATTTGCGCACCCCACTGGGGGTTTATTTCATTACCAGCAGCCTAGATCCCAAAAGCCTTCCCGATCTGTATGGGACGGGAGCACTGCCCGTCAGCTATCCCAACGTATTGGATATGCGAAGAGGGAAGACTGGCAGTGGCATTTGGCTTCATGGAAATCCATCGAGCCAGTTCACACGAGAGCCCCAGGCAACTGAGGGCTGCGTAGCGATGGCCAATCCTGATCTGGATCGCATTATTAGCACTGTGGAAATTCGAACTACCCCGGTCTTGATTGGCAAAAACTTTAAGTGGGTTCGGCCCACTGATCTCCAGTCTGAACGCCAACAGTTGGAAGGTACTTTGCTGAGCTGGGCCTCTGCCAAAAGCTCTGGCAATGTGAGTGAGATTCTGAAGTACTACGCCAGCGACTTTAGTGCGGATGGCAAAGATCTGAATGCATTTGGCAAGGGTGTGCACGCTGAAATGGTCAAGCTTGGCCGAAAACCGATTCAACTCAACGACGTGTCGCTGATCCGCTGGACGGATGAGGCTGAGATTTTGGTGGCTACCTTCGGAGAACTGGTGCAGGGTGAGCGAACTGGACGCACGGTCAGGCAGTACTGGCAGAAACGCTCAGAAGCATGGAAGATCATTTACGAGGGTGTACTGGGATAGCCAATTTCCTTTGAGGATCTTGGGTGCCAGTGCCTTTGTGCCCACTTGGTGGCATTTCTTGCTTACTAAAGGAATGGGAGAGCAAATCTGCAGCGGGGTTTTTTGCGGCTATTTCTTTTCGTGCGGGGATGAGTTTGCTATCGGTGCATGAACGTAGACGGACTCACGTTTTCCGTCGCTGCTTTCAAACACCAGAGTTATTTGTGACTCAAAGCCAGCTCGTACTGGTTGCTTGAGATCCATGAGCATCAAGTGATAACCGCCTGACTTGAACTCCACAGGTTCGCCAGCACGAATCAAGAGCCCCTTCACGGGTCGCATGGACATGACCCCTTGCTCCAAAAGCATCTGATGAACCTCCACAAACCCTGCGTTTGGCGTTCGTGCTTCAACTAGCTTCACATCCTTTTTCGTCGAAATACGCATAAATGCGCCTGTTGCTTGTTGGCCGCGTACTGTCGCTCTTACCCAAGCGTCATCGACCATAACCTGTGCTCGAATCGACGTAGCTCCGAACATCTGGAAAGCCAACAATGCAACAAAAACACGAAGCTTGATAGAAGTCCTTGAGGATGGGCTCATTTGAGTTTCTAGTCTCACAACGACTGGCGTGATTCTGCGATCGTCTGCAACATTTTGGAAGAGGGTTGCATCGGCTCAAATGCACTGACATTTGCGCGACCGGGATTCCCAATCGGTAGGCGCCCGATTAAATGCCCCAAAGGAACCAGCGCGATTCTGAGCAATTGACCTGCCACCTCCGGGAGGTCTTTCGATTGCCAAGCCAGATTCAGCATCGCAACGTGCACCCTCAAATGAGGTTCAAAGCGGGTTTGTCCAACAATATGCGCAGCTTCCAGCAGATGCCAACGCTGCTCAAGTTGGTCCATTGGCGTGTTTCGTGCTCTGGTCAACAAATGCTCGAACACGTCAATACTGTTTCTGGTGGTCTCTGGTTTAGGCGTTTCCATGTTGAACCTCTATGTGGGAATGTAGGTTTGATGATCAATATCTGAGCCAGCGCTTGCCGCCTTCATCCTTCAGACAACAAGTTTTCCAACAATGCATGGAGTGCAACAAAATCTGGTGCACCGACATACTTCTTCACGATCTTGCCTTGCTTGTCCACAATAAAGGTCGTTGGAGTGATCTTGATATCCCCCCATTGCTTCGCGTTTTCACCCGTGTTGTCCAGTGCGACTTTGAATGGCAGCTGGCGGGTATTGGTGAAGTTGACGACCCAGTTCACGGGGTCGTATTGCATGGCAACTGCGACCGTTTCAAATCCTTTGCTTTGGAACTTTGTGTATGTGTTCACAATTTCAGGCATTTCCTTCACGCACGTCGTGCAGGTTGTGGCCCAAAAGTTGATCAATAGGACTTTGCCTCTGAGCTTGCCCATATTGGTGTAGCTGCCGTCCAACAACAAAAAGCTGGAATCTGGTGCGTTATCGCTCAGAGCGCATCCTGATAGACCGCTGAAACCAACGGCCGTAGCCAAAGGCGCTATCAGCGCTGTTCTTCTGTTCATGGACATGACTTGCGCTCCTTTTCTTCTATTTACGCAGTAAGCGTAGGCCGTTGCCGACGACAAGCAAACTGGCGCCGACATCGGCGAATACGGCCATCCACATCGTGCCTGCACCCGTAAGCGTCAACACCAGGAAAACAGCCTTGATTCCCAGTGCCAAAACAATGTTCTGTACGAGCACTGCATGGGTGTGTCGCGACAGGCGAATAAAACGAGGAAGTTTGCGCAGGTCATCGTCCATCAGAGCCACGTCAGCGGTTTCAATGGCCGTACCAGTACCAGCTGCGCCCATCGCAAAACCTATGTCTGCTCTTGCCAAAGCTGGCGCATCGTTGATGCCATCTCCCACCATCCCGATGGAACCACCCAGACCGACCTTGCTTTCTATGGCTTTGAGTTTGTCTTCAGGCAGTAGATCGCCACGTGCTTCATCGATTCCGACTTGGGCGGCAATGGCTTTGGCGGTGTGGGCGTTGTCTCCAGTCAGCATGACCGTCTTGATGCCCAAGTCATGCAATTCGGCAATGGCTTGCCGGCTGCTGTCTTTGACCGTATCGGCCACAGCAAACATGCAATGCACTTCCTGGTCGTCGGCCAACAGAATGACAGTCTTGCCTTGCTCTTCCAGCGCAGACAAACGGGCTTCCAGGGCGTCGGAGCAGCGACCTTGCTCGTGAATCAGGCGGTGATTGCCCAAATAGAAGGGCTTTCCGTCGATGACGCCCTTGGTGCCACGTCCAGGCAGGGCTTCAAATGCATCAACATTGCGCAGGGCAACGTTGTCGCGCTTGGCAGCCTCTGTCAGCGCCTTGGACACGGGGTGATCCGAGCGACCGGCCAGACTGGCTGCCAGACTGCGCAACTCGGTCTCATTCATCCCACTGAGCACCACAAAATCCGTCTGCGCAGGCTTGCCGTGCGTGATGGTTCCAGTCTTGTCGAGTGCCAGCCACTTCAGCTTGCGTCCTTCTTCCAGATAGACGCCACCTTTCACAAGAATGCCCTGGCGTGCCGCAGCAGCCAGTCCACTGACGATGGTCACCGGGGTGGAGATGACCAGGGCACAGGGGCAGGCAATCACCAGCAAAACCAGCGCCTTATAAATCCAGGTGAACCAATCTCCCCCCATCAGCAATGGCGGCAAGATGGCGACCGCCAAGGCAATGGCGAATACCACTGGTGTGTAGATTCGGGCGAATTGGTCGACAAAGCGCTGGGTCGGTGCACGGGCGCCTTGTGCTTCTTCCACTGCGTGGATGATGCGGGCCAGCGTGCTGTCATTGGCAGCAGCAGTCACTGTGTACTCAAACGAACCCGATTCGTTGATAGTGCCGGCAAACACCGGGTCACCCTCGGCTTTTTCTACAGGGAGGCTTTCACCGGTAATGGGTGCTTGGTTGATAGCCGAGCGACCACTGACGATTTTTCCGTCCAGTGCGATGCGCTCCCCCGGTTTGACACGGACGCGTGCGTCCACTGCAACCGATTTGGCAGCCACGTCCTGCCAATTGCCGTCTGCCTGCAAGACTGTCGCGCGTTCCGGCGTCAATTGCATCAATCCGCGAATGGCATTTCGGGCTCGATCCAGCGACTTGGCCTCGATTAGTTCCGCAATTGTGAACAACACCATCACCATAGCCGCTTCGGGCCACTGCCCCAGGAAAAGCGCACCTGTTACAGCGATGCTCATCAAGGCATTGATGTTGAGGTTGCCATTGCGAATGGCAATCCAGCCTTTCTTATAAGTGGTGATTCCGCAGGCCAATACAGCCACCAGAGCCAAAACTGCCGCCATCCACGTGGGCAAGCCAGTCCATTCAACTACTTCCGAGGCAATTGCTGCTGCCCCGGCAAATGCCAAGGGCCACCAAGGTTTGACGGGTTCAGGCGTGGGCTCCTCCTGAGAGGATGCGCTGTTGGCTATCTCGGGAGTGAAACCCAACGAGCGCACGGCGGCCAGAATCGGTTCAATTTCCTTGGGAGCATGGGTCACCGTCAGTACGCGTTGCATCAGGTTGAACTCCAGCCCTGTCACACCTGGCATGCCCCCCAGCTTCTTGCGCAAAAGTCCCTCTTCTGTGGGGCAGTCCATTTGCATGATGCGAATGGGCGTCTGAACACCATCAGCACTAATCGATGGTTTACCGAGTTGCGCCGCAGGTTGAATGTCCGGCGCAGTATGCGTGCCGCAACAAGCTGCGGCAGGGGCTGCCGATTGCGCGGGTTCAGCGGGCGCACAGCAGGAATCACTTGCATGCGCGTGGCTATGGGAATGGTCGTGGTCGTGACCATGTGAATCGTGTTTGTGGGCGTCTGACATAGGCTTTTCCAATGAAGTTGCCCAATTACACAACCTGAAGTTACTATAGAGTCAAGACATTTCTGGAGTCGGTCATGAAAATCGGTGAATTAGCCTTGGTAGCGCAGTGCACGGTGGAAACGGTGCGCTATTACGAGAAGGCCGGGCTCCTTCCTGAGCCTGCGCGCACGCCGGGAAATTTCCGGGTGTATGGGCCCGAACACGTTGAACGCCTGCGTTTCATACGCAATTGCCGGGCACTGGACATGAGCCAGGAAGAAATCCATACGCTGCTTGATCTGGCGGACCAACCTGCAGACGGTTGTGGCGCCATCAATGCGGTCTTCGACCAACACATTGCGCACGTCGATGAACGTATTCGAGAACTCATTCATCTCAAAAAGCAACTGGGAGCGCTTCGAGAGAGGTGTGTATCGGAGCAAGCGGTCGATGCCTGCGGGATCATGCACGGTCTGGCTACCATGGAGACGGAAGCCAAAGTCGAACGTCACACCCATCTCGGTTGAGACGACGCCTTCCGAAGAAGGTCGAATCACACGCATCGAAAAATACACGAATGAACCTTCTACACCGTGCCGCGCTACCCGCTTTGGGTGCCGCAATTTTGTTCGGGGCCAGCACACCATTCGCAAAACAGCTGATCGGCGAGGGATTTTCCGCTTTCTCGCCGTTTCTATTGGCTGGACTGCTTTATTTGGGAAGTGGATTGGGTCTGGCCATGATCCGCTTGATTCGCGATCGTGGATGGAAATCCAGCGGTCTACCTAGACAGGAGTGGCCTTGGTTGTTGGGTGCAATCGCATTTGGAGGTGTAGTTGGCCCACTGCTACTGATGGTGGGGCTCGCGCGCACTGCCGCAGCAACATCCTCACTCTTCTTAAATCTGGAATCCGTGCTCACCGCAGTACTCGCGTGGGTGGTGTTTCGGGAGCAAACAGATCGTCGCATTGTGTTTGGCATGCTGCTGATCGTTCTAGGTGGTGCGGTACTGGCGTGGTCCGGCATCGAAACCCTTACCTCTGTCATTGGACCGCTGGCCTTGGTCGGTGCCTGCATGGCATGGGCGATTGACAACAACCTCACGCGCAAAGTCTCGGCGTCCGACGCGCTCTTTATTGCGGGCAGCAAAGGCCTGGTAGCAGGCTGCGTCAACATCGTCCTGGGCGTGTCGTTGGGAGCAGAGTTTCCCTCAGCAGGCCATATTTCAGCGGCCATGGTGATCGGCTTTTTTGGCTATGGCCTGAGCCTGGTGCTATTCGTCTTGGCCCTGCGCGGGTTGGGAACCGCTCGCACAGGCGCCTATTTTTCGACGGCACCTTTTGTGGGCGCAGCGCTCTCTATTGCGATGCTTGGGGAGCCCACCAGCTTTGCGTTTTGGCTGGCAACAGGACTGATGGCCGCGGGGGTCTGGTTGCACCTCACCGAACGCCATGTCCATGAGCATCAGCACACCGCGCTGAACCATGGGCACAAGCATCGGCACGATGAACACCACCAGCACAGTCACGATTTCGAGTGGGATGGCGTGGAGCCCCATTCACATGCGCATCAACACACTGAAATCCAGCACAGTCACGGGCATTTTCCGGATATTCACCACCGCCACGCGCACCGCTAATGTGGGTGGAGGTGGTCTATCCAGTCGATCGAACCCGCATCAATCGGTAGGCCGCGGGGATGATGAACAGCGACAGCAACGGCGCCGTAATCATCCCTCCCAGCATGGGTGCCGCAATCCTGCTCATCACTTCCGAACCAGTACCACTGCCCCACACGATGGGAATCAAACCCGCTAGGATCACAGCCACCGTCATGGCCTTGGGACGTACCCGCAGCATCGCACCTTCACGGATGGCATCCAGAACCATGGCAACTCCAGGTGCCTCTCTTTGGGCTCACTCAGTCCCCTGAAATACCGGGCGAGCCTTGGGATCGCGGCATAACCAGTCCAAGTTTTACGTCGAGTCCCCGACTGTCAAATTTCGCTCGGCGCCAACATAGCTGGCCCACTGCTAGTGATGGTTGGGCTCGCCCAACGGGGCAAACTGCTTCAATGCGCAAGCTTCGGATTACGCGTTCCCTTTGGAGGTCTGCGGTGTCCGACCGAGTGAACCTCGTGGCCCTTGGGCTTGCTGACGTTGACCTGCTTCAGACCATCCAGAACGCCGCATTCGGCAGCCACTCCATCGCATTGCTGTCGAAGCGACTTGAGTTCCCTTTGCAGTTCCTTCAGATCGCGGATGCGTTGAGCCACATGCTCGATACGCTTATCCAGAACCTCGTTGACAGCATGGCAATTCTCGCGGGGTGCATCCTGGAATAGCAGCAGCGCGCGGATCTCATCGAGCGTCATGTCGAGCGATCGGCAGTGCCGGATGAAGGCGAGCCGCTCCAGGTGCTCTTGCCCATAGAGCCGGTAGTTTCCGTTACTGCGAGGCGGCTCCGTCAACAAGCCTTCGCGCTCGTAGAAACGGATGGTTTCCGCTTGGGTCTGGGTTACTTTTGCGAGTTCGCCAATCTTCATGGGAAGGCCTTTCCAAGCGCGAAGTGTATCGCGCAACCTTAAAGCTCTTACAGAGTTTGGTGTTACCAGTGCTTTCGATGAACTTAATTGCTCACGCGGGTATTCCTATAGGTCTCAGACAGCACAGTGTGGTCGGTGCGGGGAGTAGCCAGGATACCCAAACCAACGTGACGCGCAGGCCTTCCAATTTCGTGTCTTGCAGATTCGGTGGAGGTTGCTCAAGCTTTCTCCCGAGCTTGCGGGTGCCTCGAAGCGGTGACCGATGCAAGCACCAGGCAAGCTGCCCCAAAGGTAATGGCGATATCTGCCACATTGAACGCGGGCCAGTGCCATCCGGCGAGGTGGAAATCCAAGTAGTCGATGACATGGCCACGAACGGCACGATCAAAGGCATTACCCAGGGCACCTCCCAAGATCAGGCTGAATGCCAACGATTCGCTGCGCGGGCGAGATTGCCGCAACATCCATATCAACCAGACGGAAGCAGCGATCGCGATGGTCAGGAAGAACCTGCGCTGCCACCCGCCGGCGCCCGCCAGAAAACTGAAGGCCGCACCCGGGTTCAGTACATGGACCAGGTTGAAAAAGGGGCCGAGCGAATAGGACCATCCCAAGGACGTGATGGAGTCGATGGTGCTTTTGGCGGTCTGATCTGCCACGAAGACGGCGAAGGCGAGGCAAAAGAAAGGCCAAGGACGGTGAGTTTGCATGTTCATTGTTTGGGAATCATGTCGACTGAGGGCTCGGGAAATTGATCCGATGGCATGCGTAGCGCATCCTCTACCTGCTTGTCAGTCAAGGTGGCCGGCGGTGGCGGCGTGCTGGCAATACCGGGAAACGCCACGAGGATGCCCACCATGACCATCTGCAACAACAGGAAAGGGATTGCGCCGAGGTAGATGTCGGAGGTACGAACTTCGGGGGGGGCCACACTGCGCAGGTTGTACAGCGCGATGCCGAAGGGCGGGTGCATGAACGAGGTCTGCAGGATCACCGCCACAACGACAGTGAACCAGACCATATCGACACCGAGCTTGCGCGCCACCGGCGCGATCAGGGGTACGACGATGAAGGCGATCTCGAAGAAGTCGAGGAAGAATCCGAGCAGGAAGATGCCGATGCACACGAACAGCAGAAATGGCAGCTGTCCCTGCGGCAGGTGGCCGAAGAGTTGTTCGATCCAAACTTGGCCGTCGAAGCCACGAAACACCAGCGTAAAAAACGATGCACCCAGCAGCAGGAAGATCACACTGGAACAAAGGACGCCGGTGTTGGTGAGTGCGTCGGCCAGCTGCTGGCGGCCTAACCGGCGTTTAGCCAACCCGATCAGCAGCGACGCGCAGACGCCAACCGCACCGCCTTCGGTCGGGGTGGCGACGCCGAAAAAGATTGCCGTCAATATCGTCAGGATGAGCAACATCGGCACGCCGGCCGCCACTGCAGCCTCTTTCCATGCGTTCGAGGATACGGCGGCGACCTCCGCCATAGGCGGTGCAAAACCCGGGCGCCAGCGCGCTATTGAGACGACGTACACCAGGTATAGCCCGACCAGCATCGCGCTGGGCAGCAGGGCAGCGTGAAAGATCTCCACCAGGGGTACCTCCACCTGTTCGGCCAGTACGATGAGTACCAGACTCGGTGGCAGCATCTGCGCCAGTGTGCCGGCAGCCGCAATCGAACCGGTGGCCAACTTGGGGTCATAACCCGCCTTGAGCATCGTCGGAAGTGCGATCAGCCCCATGGTGATGACCGAGGCGGATACGAACCCAGTGATGGCCGACAGCATGGAGCCCAGGGCAAGTGTGGCTACCAGCAAGCCGCCAGGCTGCTTGCGGAACAAGCGTCCGAGGGCTATGAGCGTGTCCTCGGCGATCCCGGTGCGCTCCAGGATCAGCCCCATCAGTACGAACATGGGTATTGCAAGGAAGTTGTCACTGTTGAAGACGCCCTGCACCCGCAGTGGCATGTTCAGCAGAAACGGCGCAGTGAACTGACCGACGAGAACGCCTGTGATGCCAAACACTGCAGCGACCGCCGCTAGGGAAAAAGCTACGGGGAACCCGGCCAGCAGCACGACTACCAGCGTGCCGAACATGATGGGCGCGATGAGTTCGGGACTCATGGACGGTCGCCCTGTTGCACGGTTTGCGCGATGCGTCGGGCCGGCGCAGCGCCGGCGAGGAAGGCGATACAGCGCGAGGCTTCGGCGACGCCCTGCGCCCCCAGGGAGAGGAATCCCAGGGGAATCATTCCCTTCATGATCCACGCGGGAAAAGTGCTCAGGCTTTCGCGGCTGCCGCGCGTTTCGCCGCTGGCGAAGGACTGCGCAAACTCCGGAGCGGTCACCCAGACGGCGACCACACAGAGCGGCAGTAGCACGATGAGAATCCCCACAAGATCCAGCCAGGCCATGCCCCGCAGCCCAAGCGAGCCCGAGAAGATATCGATGCGCACATGCTCATCGCGCTGCAACGTATAGGCCGCCATCAGCAGCACCGCCGCCGCAAAGAAGTGAGGCTGCACGTCGTACATGGATGAAGACGCCACGCCCAGCAGCTTGCGGCTAAACGCATTGCCAGCGATGAGGATGGCATTGGCCAGCAAGCCCCAGCGCACCGCAAACGCCATCTGGCGATTCACTGTGTCGATGCGGACAGCAAGCCGCAGCGCGGCGGCAAATCCGAACGTCATCGCGTCGCCAGTCTCTCGTCAGCTACTCGCTTCAACGACACGGCCCATCCACGGGTCGCGGTAACGCAAGCGCCGCCGAGCAGGTAGCCAGCAACAACATCCGCCGGGAAATGCGCGCCCAGTGCCACGCGGGACCAGCCGACGGCCGCAGCGACTGCGAGCAAGAGCAACCGAAACGGCCAGGGCCCCAAGGACCAGAGGCAGGTGACGACGACAGCGATGTAAACCGCATGACCGCTGGGAAACCCATAGAGGCTATCGGGTTCGACGAGCACCCATGCCATAACGTTGGCATACAGGTCCGACGGTCGCGGGAGCGCGAACGCGGATTTTGCTGTCCAGGCAAGAAGCATTGCGACCAGGACGCCAACCCCGAAACAGAACGGTGCCAGCGCTGTAGGTTCGGAGCGCTTGACGGTCCGCCAGCCCAGCAGAAGCAGTCCCATGACAGGCGCACCCCAATAGCTGCCGAGTGCGGAGAGCAAACGAGCCACGTCACGCCATTCCGCCGACATGGACCGGTTGATCCACAGCATCAGTTGGGTATTGAGGCCGCCCCAGTCGTATACCCAGTGCCGCAGCAGTCCCATGTCACCGGCGCCCATCGGGGTCAACGGCTTGTCGACTTCAAGAGTCGCATGCCGTTGAACACCACCAGGAGGCTGGCACCCATGTCGGCGAACACTGCCATCCACAGTGTCGCCGTCGCCGTGAGTGCCAGCACCAGAAACACTACCTTGATGCCCAGCGCCAGCACGATGTTCTGTCTCAGGATCGCCCCGGTGCGGCGGCTCAAGCGGATGAACTGCGGGATCTTGCGCAAGTCATCGTCCATCAGTGCCACATCGGCCGTTTCGATGGCCGTGTCGGTGCCGGCCGCGCCCATGGCGAAGCCGATGCTGGACTTGGCCAATGCGGGCGCGTCGTTGATCCCGTCGCCCACCATGCCCACGGTGCCATGCGCGGACAGTTCGGCGTCGATGGCTTTGAGCTTGTCCTCCGGCAGCAGTCCACCGCGGGCGTCGTCGATGCCGACATCGCGAGCGATCACGCTGGCGGTTTGTTGGTTGTCGCCGGTGAGCATGACGGTGCGCACGCCCAGAGCGTGCAGCTCGCCAATCGCCTCGCGGCTGGTCTCGCGCACCGTGTCTGCGACACCGATAACGGCCAGGGCTTGCGTCGCCGTGGCGATGGCGATGGCCGTCTTGCCTTCGCCTTCGATCTTCTTCAAGGCAGCTTCCGCCGCCTCGCTGCGAATGCCCAGTTCCTGCAGCAGCCGGTGATTGCCGAGGTAGTGCCACTCGCCATTGACGCGCCCCTTGACGCCGCGCCCGGTGATGGCCTCGAAGTCATCGACCTCCAGCAAGTCGGTGCCCTGCTTCTCACGCCAGTGGCTGGCGACAGCGCCGGACACCGGATGGTCCGAACGGCCAGCCAGGCTGGCAGCCAGCCGGAGAGTTTCCATTTCGTCCGCACCCAGGGCCACGATGTCCGTGACCACCGGCTTTCCCTGCGTGATGGTGCCCGTCTTGTCCAGGGCGAGCGCCTTCAGAAGCCGCCCCTGCTCGAGATAGGCGCCACCCTTGACGAGGATGCCGCGACGTGCGGCGGCGGCCAGGCCGCTCACCACGGTGACCGGCGTCGAGATGACCAGCGCGCAAGGGCAGGCGATTACCAGCAAGACCAACGCCTTGTAAATCCAGTCCATCCATGCGCCGCCCAGGAACAGCGGCGGCACCAGCATGACCGCGAGCGCCACCGCGAACACCGCTGGCGTGTACACCTTGGCGAACTGGTCGACGAAGCGTTGGGTGGGGGCGCGGCTGCCTTGTGCCTCCTCGACCGCCTTGATGATGCGGGCCAGTGTGGAGTGCGTGGCCTCCGCGGTCACCCGGTAGGTGAACGAACCGGTTTCGTTGATGGTGCCCGCGAACACCGTGTCGCCCGCCGCCTTGGCCACGGGAATGCTTTCACCGGTGATGGGCGCCTGGTTGACGGCGGACTGGCCGCCTTCCAGCACACCATCCAGCGGGATGCGCTCGCCCGGCCGGATTCGCACCAGGTCGCCGACAGCCACGGTCTTGGCCGGCACGTCCAGCCAGTTGCCATCGGGCTGCTGCACCGTGGCTTGCTCCGGCGCCATCGCGAGCAATCCGCGGATCGCATTGCGGGCGCGGTCGAGCGACAGCACCTCGATCACTTCCGCCAGCGCGAACAGGAACATGACCATGGCCGCCTCGGGCCATTGCCCGATGAGGACCGCGCCGGTCACCGCGATCGACATCAGCGCGTTCATGTTCAGGACACCGTTCTTGAGCGCCAGCCAGCCCTTCTTGTAGGTGGGCCAGCCGCCGGTCGCGATGGACAGCAGCGCGAGGGCGATGACGGGCCAGGCCGTATCGTTCCCCGTGCCGAACGCGATGGCCTCGGCCACGGCCGCACTGACGCCCGCGATCCCCATCAACACCCATTGGCGCCGACTCACGGAGGGCTTAGGCGCCTCATCGATGTCGGCCCCGTCCGCTGCGTCACGCACGGCCTTCATGCCAATGGCGAGCAGCGCTCCTTCCACCTCGGCAATCGCTGCAGTGTGGGCGACGGTCAGCTTGCGCTGCATCAGATTGAAATCCAGAGCCTGCACTCCCGGCATGTGCTGGAGCTTGTCGCGGATCAAGCCCTCTTCGGTGGGGCAATCCATGTTCTCAATGCGAAACACGCTGCGGTTTACCGCGCCGGCGACAGTGGCGGCGGCTTCTGCTGGGGGCAGGCCAATGTCCTTGAGCGCCGCGACGATGCCATCGGTGGACGGCAAGCTGTGCCGCACGGTCAGCTTGCGCTGCATCAGGTTGAAGTCGAGGGCATCGACACCCGCCAGGGAGCCCAGCCGCTTGCGGATCATCCCTTCTTCCGTGGGACAGTCCATCTTCTCGATACGGAAGGTGTCAGTGCGCAGCGATGCGACCGGGCTTTCGGAGAGTGTCGGCGCCTGCGCGGGCGGCAGCGCGTCAGCCGGCGGCATGCCGATCTCTGCCAAAGCCTTGGCCAGCACCGCCGCGTCGGGGAGCCGGTGGACCACCGTGAGTCGGCGTTGCGGAAGATCGAACTCCAGGTCATCGATGCCCGCCATGCCTTGCAGGCGCTCGCGGACTTGGCGCTCTTCGTTGCGGCAATCCATCTTCGGCACATGGAAGATCGTTCGGGTTTCAGGGGCAGCGGCCTGGCGCGGCGCGGCAGGCATGCCGAGTTCGGCCAGGGCGTCGGTCACCGACCCGGTGTCCGCCAGGCTGTGGTCTACCGTCAGGACGCGCTCGGCCAGGTCGAACCGCAAGTCCTCGATACCGGGCATGTCGCTCAGTCGCGCGCGAATCTGCGCGACCTCGTTCTTGCAGTCCATGCGCGGCACATGGAACGAGTCCGTCCGCACCTCTTGCAGCGGGGCGGGTGGCAACCCGAGCTCCGTCAATGCCGCCGTCACCGGCGCCATGTCGTCAAGCCGGTGCGTCACGGTGAGGCGATGCTGCTTCAGGTCGAAGCCGAGCGCTTCGACACCGGCGATCTGACCCACGCGCTGGCGGATCTGGCGCTCTTCGCTCGGGCAGTCCATCTTCTCGATGTAGAAGACGGTGTCGGTCGCTGGCCGTCCCGAGCCCACCAAAGGCTGGCGAGCCAGCGATTCGCATGCGGCCGTACCGCACGATTTTGTATTGCTGGAATCCATTCCGCGACTCTCCATTCATTTCGATAAAACAAAGATACACCTTGTAGTCGCTATAAGGTCAAGCCCGCTCGGTGGCCAGCCAGCGTTGGATATGACCGCAAAGTTCAGGCTCAGTTGTGCGAAAGTGATCATCTGGCGCAGCGTGCACGGAATCCCCCAGCCATGTACCGAAAATCACAGCAGAAGGTATCGTCATGGCGCTATTGATGTGATTTGGCGTGTCCACATCAAGCGATATGCGGCTGGAATGATAAAAAGCGATAGCAAAGGTGCAGTAATCATGCCTCCCAGCATGGGTGCCGCAATCCGGCTCATCACCTCCGAGCCAGTGCCACTGCCCCAGACAATGGGAATCAGGCCTGCCAGGATCACAGCCACCGTCATGGCCTTGGGACGCACCCGAAGCACGGCACCTTCGCGAATAGCATCCAGAACCATGGCAACTCCCAGCTCCTCGCCTCGACGCTCCCGTTCCGCCAAAGCTTGCTTGAGGTAGAGCAGCATGACCACCCCAAACTCGGCCGCCACACCGGCAAGCGCGATAAACCCGACGCCGGTGGCGACCGACAGGTGGTAGCCCATCAGGTACAGAAACCAGACACCACCCGTCAGCGCAAATGGCAGTGTGGCCATGATCAATGCGGCCTCATCCAACCGGTTGAAGGTGAGGTACAGCAATACGAAGATGATGAGCAAAGTGGCAGGCACCACCACTTTGAGTCTCGCATTGGCCCGTTCCAGGAACTCGAACTGCCCTGAATAAGTGATGCTGACGCCAGGCTCCAGCGTTACCTGCTGACTCACCGCCTGACGGAGGTCGTTGGCGACGGAAGCCAGATCTCGCCCGCGCACATCCACGTAGACCCAGTTGGAGGGGCGCGCATTCTCAGTCTTGAGCATGGGCGGACCATCAGTGATCCTCACCTTTGCGACCGTGCCCAGGGTGATCTGCTGTCCCGAGGGCGTCAGGATCGGGAGCTGAACCAGTTTCTCGGGGGTGTCTCTCCACTCTCTGGGATAGCGCAAATTGATGGGGAAGCGAGCCAATCCCTCGACGGTTTCCGCAACATTCTCCCCGCCAATGGCGCCTGAGACCAGTGCCTGCACATCATTGATATTTAAGCCATAGCGCCCGGCCGCCACTCGGTCGATCTGAACATCCACGTAACGACCTCCCGTCAAGCGTTCGGCCAAAGCACTCGACACACCAGGCACGCCTTTGGCCACCTGTTCGATCTGGCTGGCGATGCGGTCGATGGTGGCAAGGTCAGTCCCGTTGACTTTGACACCGATGGGGCTTTTGACACCGGTGGCGAGCATGTCGATGCGGTTGCGGATCGGTGGGATCCAGATGTTGGACAGTCCGGGTACTTTGACGGCCTGGTCCAATGCCTCGATCAGTTTCTCCGGCGTCATGCCGGTACGCCATTGGTCACGTGGTTTGAGCTGCACGGTGGTCTCGAACATCTCCATAGGCGCCGGGTCAGTGGCGGTCTCAGCACGCCCAGCTTTGCCAAAGACACGCTCCACCTCAGGAACGGTCTTGATCATGCGGTTGGTGATTTGCAGCAGTTCCGATGCTTTCTGCGCCGACAGCCCTGGCAACGCCGAAGGCATGTAGAGCAGATCCCCTTCGTCTAGAGGTGGCAGGAACTCCCCACCCAACTGGCTCACGGGCCACAGCGTGGTGGCAGAGACTAAAACGGCAATGATCAACGTAGCCTTGGGGCGTTGCAGCACCCACTCCAGCGCGGGGCGGTACACCGTGATCAAGGCCCGAGTGATCGGGTTGCGCTGTTCATCCGGGATACGCCCACGGATCCAGTACCCCATCAGGATGGGGATCAACGTCACCGAGAGTCCCGCTGCGGCAGCCATGGCGTAGGTCTTGGTGAAAGCCAGAGGGCCAAACAGGCGACCTTCCTGGGCTTCCAGCGTGAACACGGGAATGAAAGACAAGGTGATGATCAGCAGGGAGAAAAACAGAGCCGGCCCGACCTCAACGGCAGCTTCGGTGATGACGCTCCACCGTTCCTGACCTTCCAAGGCCTGCTCGGGATGGGCATGCTGCCAAGCCTCCAGCTTCTTGTGCGCGTTCTCAATCATGACGACGGCCGCATCCACCATTGCACCGATGGCAATGGCAATGCCGCCCAGCGACATGATGTTGGCGTTGATGCCCTGGACATGCATCACCACAAAGGCCGCCACGATGCCCAAGGGTAAAGAGATGATGGCAACCAGCGCAGATCGCAGGTGGCCCAGAAATAGCACGCATACCAGCGCCACCACGACGAACTCTTCCAGCAGCTTGACGGAGAGGTTGTCGATGGCCCGCTCGATCAGGGCGCTGCGATCGTAGGTGGTGACGACCTCCACTCCGGGTGGCAGGCTTTTCTGCAAGTCGGCCAGCTTGGCTTTAACGGCGCGTATGGTTTCCTGGGCATTCTTGCCGGAACGCAGCAAGACGACACCACCCGCCACTTCTCCTTCTCCATCGAGCTCAGCTACGCCACGGCGCATTTCTGGTCCGACTTGCACCGTCGCCACGTCCCCAAGCCGAACCGCTATGCCGCCGCGGCTGGATAGTGGGATGGCCCGGAAATCGTCAAGGGTTCGCAGGTAGCCATTGACCCGCACCATGTACTCGGCCTCGGCCAGTTCCAGCACTGATCCGCCCGTTTCCTGATTCCCGTTCATCAGAGCTTGGCGTACCTGCTCGTAGGTGATGCCATAGCCATTGAGTTTGAGCGGGTCCAGCACGACCTGGTACTGCTTGACCATGCCACCCACGCTGGCAACTTCAGCGACATTGGGCAGGGTCTTGAGCTCGAACTTCAAAAACCAGTCTTGCAATGCGCGCAACTGTGACAGGTCATGCCCGCCCGTGCGGTCCACTAGCGCGTATTGGTAAATCCAACCCACACCGGTGGCATCGGGCCCCAGGGCCGACTTGGCACCTGCGGGCAGCCGTCCCTGTACCTGGTTGAGGTACTCCAGGACGCGAGAGCGCGCCCAATAGAGATCGGTGGAGTCGTCAAACAGGATGTAGACGAAGGAGTCGCCGAAGAAGGAAAAACCCCGCACTGTTTTGGCACCCGGCACAGACAGCATGGTGGTGGCCAGCGGGTAGGTGACCTGGTTTTCCACAATCTGCGGGGCCTGGCCTGGGTAGCTGGTGCGGATGATGACCTGCACGTCGGACAGGTCCGGCAAGGCATCGATGGGCGTGGACCGTACGGCCCACAAGCCAGCGCCCGCCAGAAACAACGTAGCCAGCAGCACCAGAAAGCGATTGGAGACCGACCAGCGGATGACGCTGGCGATCATGGCTTTGCTCCTTTGAGCGTTACCACCTCGTATTCATCACCGGTGGCCTTGAACTGGAACTGCACGGTGTCTCCGACCTTGAAGCCGGATGACTGCAGATCTTTGGCGCGCTTGAAGCCCATGGTCATGGCAGGCCATTTGAGGGCTGGTACGGCTTGGTGCCGCAGTTTGATATTGGACGCGTCCAGCTCTTCGATCACGCCACTGGTTTCAAATACAGCGCCCTTGTCCATAGAGGCCGCAGGAGCGGCCATGGATTCAGCTGGCGGGCTTGACTGCGTGGCGATTCCCCGCATGCTGGCCTCCGAGTCCAATAAAAACTGACCGGACGCCACCACTTTTTGACCTGCACTGAGGCCTTGGCGTATGACCAACTGCCCATCGTGTTCAGCACCTATTTGCACATCGACCGGTTTGAACTGGCCGCCTTCTTCGGCCAAGTAAACCAAGGCGCGCTTGCCGGTGCGAATCACGGCGTCCGAGGGCACCAGCAGGACAGATTCGGAGGAGCCGTACAAGGTGGCCGTGGCTAGCATGCCCGCACGCAGCTTTTGGCCCGGGTTGGGTAATTCGACCCGAACGCGCAGGGTCCGTGTGTCTGAGTTGGTTTCTGCCAAAACGGATGCGACCCTGCCTTTAAGAACCGTTTCAGGAGCTGCGGTCAGGCGGGCCTCCACCACTTGACCAATCTCTAGGTTGGAGGCCTGGGCCTGCGGCAGGGCCAGCTCCAGCCAGACCGTGCCCAGTCCTGTGATGCGGGCTAGGGTCATGCCGGGGCTCAGGCTCATACCTTGGCGCACCATCAACTCCGAGAGCACGCCCGCAGTGGGCGCCGTGATGGTGGTCACTGGCAAGGTGCGATTGCTATCGTTAACACGCTGGATCAGGGTGGGAGGCATACCCAGCAGCGTCAGGCGCTGGCGGGCAGCCTGGGTCAACGCGGCATCGCCCATGGCCTTGACGGCCAGAAACTCTTGTTGTGCACCTACCCAATCCGGGTTGAGGACGTCGGCCAGAGGGCTGCCTGCTGGGACGACATCGCCCGGCGCGCGGGCGTAGACCCGCTCCACAAAACCACTGGTACGGGCCTGGACGATGCTGACGTCCCGTTCACTGAGTTGGAGCGTACCCGCGACCTCCACCGTGCTGGAGAGATCTTGTTGCGTAACGGTGGCCAGGCGCATTCCCAGGCTTTGGCTGGCGCGTGTGGAAATCGTCAGAGCGCCAGTGTCAGCAGCGCCTTCGTCCGCGTAGCGCGCCACGAGCTGCATGTCCATGAACGGGGATGGACCAGGCTTGTCGAACTTGGCATCTGGTTTCATGGGGTCGTACCAGTACAGCACTTTGCGTTCAGACTTGGCAGATTCGGTGACCGCAGAAGCCATGCTGGAACTGCGCTTAGCCCACCAAACACCTCCGGCAACACCCAGGCCCAAGATCAGCAGGCCAATTGCGGTGAGGGTCAGATTCTTTTGAAGATTTTGGGTGTTCATTGCGAACCTCCGGTCAATGAGGCATCGTTGGTGAAGTGCAGGCGTGCGCTGATCGCTTGGCGTTCTCCCCGCAGGGTCAGAAAGCGCAGTTGGGTTTCCAGGGATTCCCGGCGCGCGGCCAAGTGCTCCAGCAAGGTGCCTTTGCCGGATTGGTACGCGGCGAGGGTCAAGGCAACCTTGTCGCGCATCAGGGGTTGCAGGAAGGTCTGGTTGCGGTCTAACGCGAGGTTCAGGCGCTCCAACTCGGCCCATTGGGTATCGAGTTCCTGTAGGTGTTCGCGCCGCAAAAGCTCCAGTTCGGCATCCAGTCCCAGTCGCTCCAGTTGTTTGGCGGCGATTTGCGGATCCTGGCGTTTGGCCAGCGCAGTGGGCAGGTCAAAAGTTACTTTTACCGAGACCATGTCACCAAACTGCTCCCCGCGGCGCTGATAGGCCAGCTCCACACCCCAATCGGGCTTTTTAGCGGCCTGTGCCTCCTGCAGTTCAGCATCCAGCACGCGACTGGAGCTGCTGAGCAGGTTGACATCGGGGTGGTCTTGAATACGGTGAGCCAGGGCCTCACGGTCCAGAGGCCAACTGGGAGGCTCTCCTTCCAGTGCTTCACTGGCGGCAGTTCCAATCCAGCGCTGCAGTGCGGCAATGGCCTGTGCGCGCAGAGCCCGCAGTTCATCCAGACGCTCCGACAACATGGCTACCTCCTGCCTGGGCATCAACACATCGGTGATAGAGCCGCGCCCGCCAGCCAGTTGTGCCTGGACGGCAGATTCCAGAAGCTTGTTTTGTTTGAAGAGACCGTCGAACAGTGATATTTGCTGCTCCAGGGTGTAGCGGCGAATCCAGGCCACGGCAGTTTCCCGGCGCAGAGACAGCTTGGAGAGCTGCTGCGCGGATTCGGCCTGCTGGACTCTGGCCTGAGCCACAGCAACGCGGGCGTCCCGCTTGCTGCGATTGGGAATGTCCTGCATATAGGCGATGCGTTGCATCGTCATGAAATCGCCGGTCAGGCTATAGCGGTCTGGCCCGGCAATGG
This sequence comes from Curvibacter sp. GWA2_63_95, assembly GCA_001795455.1. GTDB lineage: Bacteria > Pseudomonadota > Gammaproteobacteria > Burkholderiales > Burkholderiaceae_C > Allorhodoferax. The sequence goes on from MGPB01000021.1 coordinate 344,273, forward strand.
GGAAATTCTCTACACCGACCGCCAACTTCGGATCAGGAAGTTCCCCGGCGGGAATAGCAGCTGCGCGAGCCGAATCCACCCTGGCCTGGGACGCCAACAAAGTTGGCGCTTCTTGGGTGGACAGGGACAGCGCCTGCTCAAAAGACAGCGGAGAAGCCCACAGTGGCAGAGCCACGGCAAGCGGAAAGACACTCGCAATCAGCGTACGGCTGAGGCGGCGCCCAATGGGGTGAACGGAACAAGGCATGTCCCAACTCCTGAAATGCTGCGCTTACGCGCGATGACCTGGCCATACAAAGACGGCAAGGCACGGATTCAAGGGGTTGGGGTCAGGCTGGCGGCCGCCAGATTGGGATGGGGCGAGGCTCTATAGCTCGGTCGTTCAGACGTCCTAAGAACGTGTCTTTGCTGAAGACTTCGGGTATTGCGGGGAAATGGACAGACAGTCCCAAGCTGCCGATCTTGCAGTCCTGGCCTACCTTGCAGGTCTTGCCCGTTTTGAGCAAGGTTTCCATGTCATTGCAGCACTCGCCCATTGGGGTGGCTGATGCATCTTCCATATCGCCACTGAGCTGCTGCTCTGCCATTGCGGCCATTTCCATGGGGCATGGCATCTTCGGCACGCCCAAGCCCGCATATCCCGCCAGAGGGATTGCCAGGCTCAGTAGCATCAGAAGTAGAAAGCGGACGGTGCGCACGATCTGATTAAACCCGAAGTGAAAGTCCAACGCCAAACAAGTCGTCAGCTATAGCGATTTGCCACGCAAACGCAGGGCATTTCCAATGACGGATGCCGAACTGAAGCTCATGGCCAGGGCAGCGATCATGGGCGACAGAAGCCAGCCCGTGAATGGGTAGAGCAAACCAGCCGCCACTGGAATTCCCAAGGCGTTGTACAGGAAGGCAAACATCAGGTTTTGCTTCATGTTGCCCACGGTGGCGTTGGACAGCGCAAGCGCAATGGAAATACCACGCAAGTCACCCTTTACCAGAGTGACCTGGGCACTGTTCATCGCAACATCCGTTCCGGTTCCCATGGCAATACCCACATTGGCTCTCGCCAGCGCTGGCGCATCGTTGATACCGTCACCGGCCATAGCCACGATGCGACCTTCCTTCTGCAGTCGCTCGACCAGGATCAGTTTGTCCTGGGGTTTGACTTCGCCATGCACCTCTTCGATTCCGAGCTTGACGCCCACGGCCTTGGCCGTGGTGATGCCATCACCCGTCGCCATCACGATGCGCAGGCCGGAGGCTTTGAGGGCTGTCAGCGCCTCCATGGTGCTGGCCTTGATCGGATCAGACACCGCCAGCAGCCCAGCCAATTTGCCGTCAATGGCCAAATGCATCACGCTGGCACCTTGGGCACGCAAAGATTCGGCTTGGGTTGTCAGGGCGTCCACGGAGATGTTGATCTGCTGCATCAGCGCCGTGTTGCCCAGCACCAGGTGGCGTCCACCCACCTGGCCTTGAACGCCAATGCCGGATCCTGATTCAAAGTTCTCGGGTTTGTCCAGCACCAGCTTGCGCTCACGCGCTGCCGCCACAATGGCCGCAGCCAAGGGGTGCTCGCTGCCCTGATCCAGGCTGGCCGCCAAACGTAGAACTTCATCGGCCTCATATCCCTCGCTGGGAACAGCCTTCTCAAAGGTCGGACGACCTTCGGTCAAAGTCCCGGTTTTGTCGATGATGAGGGTGTCCACCTTGCGCAGGTTCTCGATGGCTGCTGCGTCACGGAACAATACGCCATTGGTTGCGCCTTTGCCGGTGGCCACCATGATGGACATGGGGGTCGCGAGCCCCAGCGCGCATGGGCAGGCAATTATCAGGACGGCAACTGCATTGATCAGGCCGTACACCCAGCTCGGTTCGGGGCCCAACAGGCCCCAGCCTAGAAAGGTCAGTACGGCAATGCTGACCACGGCGACCACAAAGTAGCCTGCCACCACATCGGCCATGCGTTGCATGGGCGCTCTGGAGCGCTGGGCCAAGGCCACCATTTGTACGATTTGGGACAGCACAGTGTCAGATCCCACTTTTTCAGACTTCATGACCAGGGCGCCGCTGGTGTTGATGGTCGCGCCTATGACCTTGTCTCCCAGCCGCTTGGTAACTGGCAGGGGTTCTCCTGTCAGCATGGATTCATCGACTGCGCTGCTACCTTCTGTGACCACGCCATCCACTGGCACCTTCTCGCCAGGTCGCACACGCAAAAGGTCACCCAGATGGACGTGGGTCAGTTCAATGTCCTCTTCTGTCCCATCTGTCTTGATACGCCGCGCAGTCTTAGGAGCCAAGCCCAGTAGGGATTTGATCGCTGCGGAGGTCTGGGAGCGGGCCTTGAGCTCCAGCATCTGGCCCAACAGGGTCAATGAAATGATGACTGCTGCAGCCTCAAAGTACACAGCAACCCGCCCCATCGAGACAAAGGAATCAGGAAAAACGCCCGGAGCGAGGGTGGCCACCACGCTGTAGAGATAGGCCGCCCCCGTGCCAAGGCCGATGAGCGTCCACATATTGGGACTGCGATTGACAAAGGATTGCGCCGCACGAACAAAGAATGGCCACCCCGCCCACAGCACGATGGGGGTAGCCAGTGCGAACTCCACCCAGCTCTGTACTGCCATGTCCATCCACTGCAGCCGGTGTCCAAACATGGCCAGCACGAAAACTACAGCGGTGAGTGGCAGCGTCCACCAGAAGCGGTGTTCAAAGTCCAACAATTCCGGGTTCTCTTCGTTGTCCAGCGAGGGCATGACCGGCTCCAATGCCATTCCGCACTTGGGGCAACTTCCGGGGTGGTCCTGCCGTATCTCCGGGTGCATGGGGCAGGTGTAGACCGTTCCCGCCGCAGCAGGCTGTGAGGCCGCCTTTTCTTGAAACCCTCCCATGTATTGCATGGGATTGGCGTCGAACTTCACCTTGCACTTGGGTCCGCAAAAGAAGAAGTTGTGTCCCATGTGCTCGGAGTGTTGAGGCGATTGGGCAGTGACCTTCATCCCACACACGGGGTCTTTGAGCGGATTCATCTCGTTGGAAGCTCCCGCTTGTTGATGATCAGTACCGTGGTGTCCGATGTGCGTCGAATGGTCCATGCTTCTTTCCCCCTGAAAACCCACCAAGGCCACTATGAGCCCAGAACTTATTACTCAGCGATAGCCCTGATAGACGCGGGAGCTGCCATCCTTGGACACCAGCAGAACGTCATAGGGATCTTTGCGTCCGGCGTATATCGATCCGTCCATACCGGGTGAGCCCACTGGCATACCTGGCACAGATAAACCGATTGCGGCAGGCTTCTCTTTCAGCAGCCGTTTGATGTCATTCGCTGGCACATGCCCCTCAATGACATAACCACCGACCACGGCAGTGTGGCAGGAACCCAACTTCCTGGGCATGCCCAACCTTTCGCGGACCACATCGTTGCCGGTTTGGTTGACCTTCACTTTGAAGCCAGACTTCTCCAGATGAGCGACCCAGTCTTTACAGCACCCACAGTTAGGGTCTTTCCAGACCTCGACGGATGTGCCGTGGCTGGCTGCATGTGCGCATGGCAAAGCCAGTATCAAGACGGATGCGAGCAGCATTCGGCGTTGCAGTTGGGTCTTAAATTGAGTGCTCATGGTTTTCTCCTTTGTAGTTTGACGACAAAGCACCAATCCCGCTTTGACAAATAACAAGGCGCCGTTGCGGCGCCCTGTTATTTCCGGAAAATTCCTGCAAGCCTCACTTGCGCATTGGTGCTTCTATTTGACGGTCAGGATGTCCGTGACCACCATTTTTCCGCCGTCGTTGATGACTGCGAATTTGACCTTGTCGCCAGCTTGCACCTTGTCCAGCAACGATTTTTCCTTGGCGGTGAAGATCATGGTCATTCCCGGCATGTCCAGGTTCTTGATCTCTCCATGCTTAATGGTGACCTTGCCGGCTTCCTTGTCGACTTTGCGGATTTCTCCATCGGTCATGGATGCCATTTGTGTTGCATCCATTTTGTTGTGATCCATTTGCGCATTGGCAATACCGGGCACGCCGATGAGCGTTGCCATAGCTGCTGCCGCAGCGACGAGTGCGTGTTTGATACGTGTCATGTGGAATGATCCTTTGTGGGTTGAAAACGAATTGCTTCTCGACACATGCGTGCCGTTTACTTGGCTCCGACCTTCACTTGCCCCTTCATGCCGGCCTCAAAGTGGCCCGGCATCAAACAAGCAAAGTTGACTGTTCCGGCCTTCGTGAACTGCCAAACGATTTCACCTTGCTTGCCCGCATCCAGCGTGATCTTGCTGGGTTCGTCATGTTCCATGCCGGGGTTCTTTTTCATCTGCTCCAGGTGCTCCAACAGTTCTTTTTCTGTCCCCAGACTCAGTTCGTGACGGACCTTTCCCACATTCTTCACAACAAAGCGAACGGTCTCGCCCTTCTTGACCTGGATCTCAGAGGGGGTATAGCGCATGTTGTCGGCCATCTCCACTGTTACCGTGCGTGTGTTTTTTGTGGCGACGCCAGCTTTTCCAATAGCAGTCTCCTCACTATGACCACCTCCGTGGCTTCCACTTGCCAGTGCGCCGGTGGAAATTGCCGCAAAGCTGGCGGCTACGAGGATGGTGGAAAAGGTTTTTGCAAATTTCATGGTGGGTCCTTGGGTTAAAAATAGGGGCGTTAAAAATTAGTGGCCAGAATGCGCATTGGGTTTCTTCGCATTCATTACGGTAGCGGGCGATGGTTTATCGTTTGCAGCCTTACCTGAACTGATTTCCGAGCGCAAACGGGCGGGTTCCGACAGTGGGCCTGTGTATTCCTGAGCAACAGTCCCTGGTGGGTACTTGTAAGGGCCTGGGTCGCTGTAGTCGCCGGGTTTTTGATCCTTGCGCACTTTGAGCACACTGAACATGCCGCCCATTTCAACCGGCCCAAACTGGGCCTGGCCAGTCATCATCGGAGCGGTGTTTTCAGGAATGGGCATTTCCATTTCACCCATGTCTGCCATGCCGCGCTCGCCCATGAGCATGTAGTCTGGGGAGACTTTCTGGATTTTTTTAACCAGACCCCGGTGATCCACTCCGACCATGGTGGGAACCGTGTGTCCCATGGCGTTCATGGTGTGGTGGCTCTTGTGGCAATGCATGGCCCAGTCACCTTCTTCGTCGGCAACGAACTCAATCTGGCGCATTTGCCCCACGGCCACATCGGTCGTGACCTCATACCAGCGCGTGGTGGGCGGTGTCGGACCCCCGTCAGTCCCTGTGACCAAGAATTCGTGGCCGTGGATGTGAATGGGGTGGTTGGTCATTGTCAGGTTGCCCACACGGATGCGAACCCGGTCGTTGTGGCGCACATTGAGCGTATCGATGCCCGGGAAGACACGACTGTTCCAAGACCAGATGTTGAAATCCAACATGGTGTTGATCTTGGGCGTTTTGGTTCCAGGCTCTACGTCAAAGGCGTTCAGCAAGAAACAGAAGTCCCGATCCACATCACTGATATGTGGGTGCTTTTCCTTGGGGTGTGTGACCCAGAAGCCCATCAAGCCCATGGCCATCTGGACCATTTCGTCCGCATGCGGGTGGTACATGAATGTCCCAGGCCGACGCGCTACAAACTCGTACATATAGGTCTTGCCAACGGGTATAGCCTTCTGGTTCAGGCCACCCACACCATCCATGCCACTGGGCAAACGTTGTCCATGCCAATGAATTGTTGTGTGCTCGGGAAGTTTGTTGGTGACGAAGATTCGCACCCGGTCACCTTCCACCACCTCAATGGTGGGGCCGGGACTTTGGCCGTTGTAGCCCCACATATTGACTTTGAAGCCAGGGGAGACTTCTCGCTCAACCGGCTCTGCCACCAGGTGAAACTCCTTGACACCGTTGTTCATACGCCATGGCAGGGTCCAACCATTGAGTGTTACCACGGGGTTGTAGGGACGGCCATTGGTGGGGACCAGCGGTGGTGCGGTGTTGACGGATGTCTGAATGACGGGTTCAGGCAAAGTGGCCAATGCGGAACGAGCGACCGTGATGCCAGCAACGGCGGTTGCAGCACCTGCGAAGAATCGACGACGAGAATTGGATTGATCCATGGTTTTTCCTATTTGTTACTCAGCCGAAGCACCGCCACCCGCACCAATGCTTACAAAGTTGGCGGGTTCACCGCCCTGCAGTACCCAGTGCAAATCAGCTTCCGCAATGAGGAGGTCGCGTTTGGTGTTGATAGAAGTGACGCTTGATTGCAGTTGGGTCGCTGTCTCTGTCAGCAGATCCCAGACGCTCAGCAGCATTCCGTTGTACCGAAGCACGGTTTCGTCATAGATGAACTGACGCAGCTTCTGTTCGTCCTGTGACAAACGGGCAGCCGCGTAGCTCGCGTTGTAGATGTCGAATGCCTGTTGCGCCGTTCCCTGGACACGCAGACCTTCGGAACGTGGAAGTACCGCACGCACGGCTTTCAGACCTTTTTGGACGGCCTCCGCGGCAATAGGCTGGTCAGGGACCTCTGGCAGTGAGTCTGGTAGTCCTACGCTAGAGGAAATGCCCCACAACTTGAGTGTCTTGAGCAACGCTATCTGTGCCTGCTTGGCTTCTGCCGCTGATTTCAGGGTTTGGAGCTTGACGTTACCCAGTTTCGACTGGGACTGGGCCTGCTCCATGCGGCTCCAATTGCCGACGCGAGCCATGCGACGGGCCAGTTCGGCTGCAGCTGACGAAGCCTCTTGCATATCCTGTTGAAGTTTCAGTCCAGCCTGGGCGGCCACCGCATTCCACCAAGCCTTACGAGTGTCCACCGCGACGTCAAGAACGGAGTCAAAGTCATCCACATGGCGACGCACGCTGGGATCGACCTCCAACCACCGTCCTTGGGCAATACGCTCTTGATTGGCTGTACCCAGTTGGGACAAAGAAGAAGTCAATTCAGGGCGTGCACGCCATGCCTGCCGAACTGCTGCATCCGCTGTTTTTAGCCATAAGTCGGGCGCAACAACGGGAGCTTCTTTGGTTGCCGCGTCATTGGCCTGTTCCCACTTGAGGACATCCGCATGACCCCGCTTGAACTGAGAGACCTCATCATTGGCTTTACGCCAATCGATGGTGCCTTGTTCCACAGGCTCTTGCACGGCCTGTTGGGCTGATGCTGTACCCACAAGGGTACACAGGGCGAGCGTTGCTAACCACAGTGGTTTGCGTCGCAGGATCGGAACACGATGCATAGGAGTCCTTTGGCTTTGTGTAAAACTGACTGAACTTTATCGAGACGGTCCCAACACCAAGCTGTCGCTTTGATTACAAATTTGTAATCTTCGGCGACGCCAGCGTCAACCGGTGCACACTTGAGAAAAGGACACCGACTGTGAAGATACTGATCATTGAAGACGAACCCAAGACGGGCGAATACCTGCGACAAGGCCTGAAAGAGGCCAGTTTTATTGTGGATCTGGTCCACAACGGCAATGATGGCCTGCACACTGCCCTTGAGGGTGAGCACGATCTCATCATCTTGGATGTGATGCTTCCAGGCATGGATGGCTGGGAGGTGATGCGTAACCTGCGCCGCAAGGGTAATGAAGTTCCGGTTTTGTTCCTGACCGCCAAAGATCAGGTGGAGGACCGAATCAAGGGTTTGGAACTGGGCGCAGACGACTACCTGGTCAAGCCTTTTTCATTTGCGGAGCTGCTGGCCCGTGTCCGTACTATCTTGCGGCGCGGCAAGTCCGGTGTCGAGGCAACCTCACTGAAAGTAGCTGACCTGGAGCTGGATTTGCTGCGTCGCCGTGTAACACGTGCAGGCAAACGCATCGATTTGACCTCCAAGGAATTCGGTTTGCTGGAGCTTTTGATGCGCCGACAGGGGGAAGTGTTGCCTCGATCCCTGATCGCATCTCAAGTCTGGGATATGAATTTTGACAGTGACACCAATGTCATTGAAGTAGCGGTACGGCGTCTGCGCAGCAAGATTGACGACGCGTTCGAGCCCAAGCTGCTCCAGACTGTGCGCGGCATGGGCTATGTTCTGGAAAACCCGCTATCCACGCCATGACGCAGCGCTTCTCACTCACCACCCGCCTTACCCTGTTTTACACACTGGCATCAGCCACCGTCCTGCTGGGCCTGGGAGGTGTGACTTCATTGGCAATGAATCAGCACTTTGAAGATCTGGACCGTAGCCTTCTGGAGGACAAAATCCACCTGATTCAAGAGGTCGCAACGAAGGCCACTTCATCGCAGGATCTGCAAACCCGCTTAAACGAGGTCCTTCACAGCCATGAAGGATTAATCGTGAACGTTCAAATCAGCGGAAAGACGCTGTATGAGACTGCAAAGTTTGAAATCCCCGACGGATATGCAGGTGAGGTGGGTACGGACCTGAAGTCACAAAAAATGCAGAGTTGGCAAAGTGCGGGGCATCAGTACCGCGCCCTGGGTATGTTGATCAGCTCCGAATTGCAAAGTGACGGACCTCTAGCTGTGTGGGTTGCCCTGGATACAAAATTGCATGATCATTTTCAGACGCATTTCCAGACCACTCTCATGCTTTACGTGACTCTGGCGACTTTGTTCAGTGGCGTGTTGGGGTGGATGGCAGCCAATCGAGGATTGGCTCCGCTTCGGATTATGCGAACACGTGCCCAAGCCGTGACCTCCAACCAACTTGAGGAGCGCATGCCGGTAGAAGCAGTCCCAGTAGAAATGGCGGATCTCGCTGGTACCTTGAACGACATGCTGGACCGCCTGCAGGAAGACTTTCGTCGACTTTCTGAATTCTCTTCTGATCTGGCGCACGAGCTCAGAACCCCGATCAGCAATTTGCTCACCGAAACCCAAGTCACGCTGTCTGCCAAAAGAAGCAATGAAGACTATCAGGACGTTTTAGCTTCCAACTCCGAGGAGCTACAGCGCTTGGCCAGGATGGTGTCAGATATGCTTTTTTTGGCTAAAACGGAGCATGGGCTAGCACTTCCAAGTCGAGAGAGTATCGCTGTGGAGGTGGAGGCCCGGGCCCTGTTCGACTTCTACGAGGCACTGGCCTCAGACAAGGATATTCTCCTGAAGTTGGTTGGCAGCGGTACGGTTGGCGGTGATCGCTTGATGCTGCGACGGGCATTGAGCAATCTGCTCTCCAATGCGCTTCGCCATGCCTCTCCTGGTACGGTTGTGTCCATTGAAATTCAATCGGGAGAAGGCGTTGAGGTCACCGTGTCCAACCATGGCCCAAGCATCAGCCCGGAAATGCTGCCTCGCCTGTTTGATCGGTTCTTTCGCGTTGACAAATCGCGGACCCATCCAGAAAGTGACGGTGCAGGACTGGGATTGGCGATCACCCGCGCCATCATGGCGGCTCATGGAGGTGGGATTTCCGTGACGTCTACGTCCGGCGTGACGCGCTTTACCCTCAAATTCCCCAAATCCGAAAGTCTTGTCCAAGAGTAAACCTAGAGCGCATGTGGAGACATGACGTCTTTGTAACGAGTGGGTCATGCTCCCGTAGGGGGCAACTTTCTACATTGGAGTCAACGGTGCAGTGATCGCATCGTTCCCACGAAATCCCTCGTGGGGTTGCACTCACTTTGAAGGAATTTCAATCATGTCTATCCGCAAGTCTGTCATCGCTCTGGCTCTGGCCGTGCCTTTCGCATCTGCTTTCTCGATGGATCTGGCAATTGCCAAGTCGATTCCACTGAAGGACGGCTCCGTCGTTCACCAATTCAAGAACGGCAAGATGGCTATGGAAGACAAGTATGGACGTCCCACTCGAATGAATGTGGGCGAAACCATGGCTGCCGCTGATGGAACGACGATTACGGCTAACAGTGACGAAGTCGCGTTGCTCTCTTCGGTAATTCGCGACCACTACGGTCGCACTACCAAGTAAGTCTGACTTTCCCAGTCAGCTTGACAAGCTCAGCCGACAGGCGGACCCGGTAGTTGCCGATACCAGAAAATCCCAGACCGTTGTCTGGGATTTTTGTTGGCGCCGTGGTCGCCCCTCCTTGCACTTGCAGTAGGCTTGTAAATAAGAGGCGCAATTCCCGTAGGCGTATAAATGACACACGAACTCATCAATTTGCCCAAGGCGTCGCATGAAACGCTGAGCATCATATTGGTCTGTGGTGGATTGGCTTCTTTGGCTCTGTTGCTTTGGATCGGCAACATGTACTGGCGTGATCGAAAACGATTTGGTCAACGCAAGCCGAATGTCAGAAATCGACCTCGTTCCAAGCGGAAAAAGCGATATTGAACTGCGCAGCATTGATCTCTATCGTCATTCAGGACATTGTCGCCCACACCGAATTAGGGAGAAGCACCATGATGATGACTACGGTGCCGCGGAATACTACAGCCGAGACGACGCGAACATGCTCCTTGCGACGGCTACGGCACTCATCGCGTCCTCTCTGGCACGCCTCCAATCATCGGAAGTTCATGGGCTAGGCGCGGCGAAAGTTTGAATGGACGAATTGGGATGCAGAATGCTTCCCTAGGGAGGACGTTGTGGCAAATGCTTACGCGTCCAGGCTCAAAACACCAAAACCGCCAATGAAGCATTTAGCGAAAATCGACGTACCGCTGTATTTGCGCAACAAAAATCAGGCCAAGCTCGGTAGGCGTGCCAACCGCATTTGGCGCGACAAGCGCCGCAAGGAATCCCACCAGGAAACTATCGGAAAGCACTTTGGATCGCGCTCCCGAATCATAGAGATGGTTGCAGGCAATACCGTTGCCAAAGAAATTCTCAAAGGCAAGGTGACATTCAAGGCACCCGTAGTTTTTTCCTTGATTGAGAACCCCGAAGGGACTTTGCATGCGCTGATCCCGTTGGCCCGCCAGCTCCTGGTGCGTCGTTTCAGGCGTATCGCAATCAATTTGAGCGAGGCAAAGAGCTACGACCTTGGTGCTAACGCCATTCTGGATGTACTGGTGGATGAGTTGCGGGTGCAGGCCCGTCGAACCGGGCGCCGCCTTAACTGGAGTGGAAGCTATCCATCCGACCCAGGGCTACGTCGGTTCGTGCGGGCCATGGGTGTCATCAAAAAGTTGGAGGTTAAACACGAGTACCCCCTTCCCGAAGAGGCCGCAGGTCTGGAAGTCTTCGATTGGCGATGCAAGCACTACATCCGTGCTGTACGGCCCAACGAATCGGACCTGAAATCACGAGTTACCCAAAAATTCGCGGATCACATCAATGGCTGCCTCAAGCGTGTTTCTAAGATGCTGACACCACCTGCTCGCCATCGACTTTGCCAGTACATCGGAGAAGTTATTGACAACGCAGAAGAGCATGCGGGCATGCTTGACTGGTCTATCCAGGGGTATCTGGATACGCACTTGGCGGTTCCACTTTGTGAAATCGTGATTTTTAGCTTTGGGCAGACGATTGCCCAGACTTTTGAGGCATTACCTGCCGGCCACTACACACGCGATCAGGTTCAGAATTACATTGATTTACACCAGCAAGGGGGCTTGTTTACTGCGGGGTGGCGCCCAGATGATTTGTACACACTGATTGCGTTGCAAGGTCATGTGAGCACCAAAAATAACAGTACTACGGACACCAGAGGTAACGGCAGTGTGGACTTGATTGAGTTTTTTCAGAAGGTGCATGCGGAATGTGCCAAAGAGTTTCCCGACTCCAAAGCCCGTATGGCCTTGGTCTCTGGATCAACCCACGTCCAGTTCGATGGAACTTACAAAATGGAGCCGAATCAGAACGGTGTAAGGATCATCGCCTTCAATAAGGCTAATGATCTGCATCAAAGACCCGATAGTAGGTTTGTCCATGAGTTGAAGGGGGTTTACTTCCCTGGGACTATACTGAGCATCAAATTTCCACTTTCGACTGCCAAACTCAGCACTAGCGAGGGGGACGGCAAATGAATGAAAAAGTCAGCACTGTGATTGATCTCGCAAAGTACAACGGTCCCGTCTATACAGGCCGCCAACGTGGCGAACTGCTACGGGAGACTCTGCATCTGGATGCCATGGATGCCGAAGGCGCTACCGTGAGCGTCGTGGTTCCCACGGAAACCTACACTGTCAGCAGTTCCTTCTTCCTGGGGTTGTTTGGCCCTAGCGTTGTCAGAGCAGGAAGCAAGGAAGCTTTTTATAAGCGCTACGACTTCCAGGCACCAGCCTTTCTCCAGGAAGTGATGGATGGCTACGTTGCACGCGCTTTGCAGACAAGAAATCTGTTTGCATAGGTCTGGTTGGTGACATCGCCCCAGGCAGGTGCTCCAAAGCAAGTCGCTTCTGCGGTTGCCAGCGCGCCGTCCACTGCCAGTTCTGCTCCAAAATCCGTCCAGCAACTCGCAACCACTACGCTGGTGGTTGGAGTCCCCTGCGAAGTAGTTGGTGGCCCCACTTCGGCCGCTGTGGTGATTTGCAAGTCGGATGCGTCTTTGTGGGAGAAAGGCCTGCTGACACTACCGTCATTCTTCACCAGCATGGCGGCGTTGATATTGAGCTTCTTGGCCTACAAATACAACCGGGCTAAGGACCAACGTGCACGAAAACAGTCAATTAGCGACGATTTCTGGCTGCGCAAAGTAGTCTCACCGGTGGCCATTGAGCCCTTTGTGAAGTTCGTCATCTCCTTATCCAGTTCGCTTCCCTCAAACAAAACTTCTACCGAAGACACCGAGAGGTTCTGGACTGCGGGTGCCGCCAGTTTTGGTGAATTCAGTGCCTCCTTTTTCAACCTTGAGTTGATATCCAGAGACCTGCATAAAGAGGTGGAAGTGCTCCTGGAGGCCATGGAGGATGAACTATCGAATTACTGTGGTGCACTGCAGCAGTACCTGAAAGACAGCACGCAACCAATTCCAGATCGAGGGCAGACGCTATCGAGTCTAGGGAAGATGAGTCGTGACGTGATGCAAGCTATTGCCAAGTTCCAAGCCAATGTTGGAGATGATTGATCCGTGTTGACCATGATTCAACAGCCATCATGGGACGACATGATGGCTTGGATAACTGCCTCACACGGGGAACTAGAAGAAGTCATGGCGAATCGCCTTTACTGTGGTCCGGTGCAGAAAGTGAATCGCCCTGGGTTTTGAGGAGGCTCCGACCTTTGAGAAGATGGAGCCATGAAGAAGTCAAACAAATTTTCCCCCGAAGTACGCGAACGTGCTGTTCGCATGGTGCAAGAGCACCGAGGCGAATACCCCTCGTTGTGGGCCGCCATTGAATCCATAGCACCCAAGATCGGTTGTGTACCGCAAACACTCAACGACTGGGTCAAACGCGATGAAGTTGACAACGGCCAGCGTGAAGGCCTGAGCACCAGCGAACGCGAGCAGCTCAAAGCATTGCAGCGCGAAGTCAAGGAGCTGCGCCGTGCCAATGACATCCTCAAGACAGCCAGCGCGTTTTTCGCCCAGGCGGAGCTCGACCGCCGTTTGAAGAGTTGAAGGCTTACATCGACCAGCACCGTGACACCTACGGGGTCGAGCCGATCTGCAAGGTTTTGCAGATTGCCCCGTCGTGCTATCGGCGCCATGCAGCGCGCCTTCGCAACCCTTCGCTGTGCTGCGCGCGGGCACAGCGCGATGACGAACTGATCCCGCAAATCCAGCGAGTCTGGCTCGCCAACATGCAGGTCTATGGTGCTGACAAGGTCTGGAAGTAAATGAGACGCGAAGGTGTTGCGGTGGCCCGCTGTACGGTGGAGCGATTGATGAAACGATTGGGCTTGCGCGGTGTTCGCCGTGGCAAGGTCGTGCGCACCACCATCGGGGACGCCAATGCCCCATGCCCGCTGGATCGCGTAAATAGACAATTCAAGGCAGACCTACCCAACCAGCTGTGGGTGTCGGACTTCACGTATGTATCGACCTGGCAGGGCTGGCAATACGTGGCCTTCGTGATTGATGTCTATGCCCGTCGAATTGTGGGTTGGAGGCAAAGCAGCTCCATGCGAACAGACTTTGTGTTGGATGCGTTGGAGCAGGCTTTGTACGACCGGCAACCAGAGCGCACCGATGCCCCGATCCACCACAGCGACAGGGGTTCACAGTACGTGTCTATTCGGTACAGCGAGCGCCTGGCAGAGGCTGGAATAGAGCCGTCTGTAGGCAGTCGTGGCGACAGCTATGACAACGCCCTAGCCGAAACAATTAACGGCTTGTACAAGGCCGAATTGATCCACCGCCGAGCACCATGGAAAACCAAGGAATCGCTTGAACTGGCTACGCTGGAATGGGTGTCCTGGTTCAACCACCACAGGCTGCTTGAACCGATTGGATATATTCCCCCTGCCGAAGCTGAAGAAAACTACTATCGGCAATTAGCCAGTCAAACCGCCACAGTGGAATGACTTAACCCAACGGGCCTCCACGATACCCGGGGCGATTCACCGAGAGGTTTGAGCCCCGAGCCGCCAGCAACTTCACCGCCTCCAAATTCGCCGCACCCTCCGCCATCTGCAGTATCGGATGCGCCAAATCCCGCTGTGAAGCCAACACCAACAACTTAGCTTCAGCCCGACTGAATGCTACGGTCAACAACCGTTTCGCCTCTTCGGTCTGTAAGAACGGATGCCGCCCATCCACCACATCAAAAATCACCACCTTCTTGGCTGACCCTTGCGTACGGTGAACTGTGCTAACCATCACTTCCCTGAAACCAGCGTGCGCCAGCCTCTTTCGAATCAGCCGAGCCTGATCTCTGAACGGCGTAATCACCAACACGTCCTTGGCCTGAAACCCGTCCGTGCGGCATTGCGACAGCATGCCCAGAATCTCTTCAATGGATTCCTCACGTAGCCGAACAGGCCCATGAACCTCCACCCGCTCGCGGATGGGGTGCACGATCAGATGGCGATCAGGCGAATACGGACCAAATGCCTTGTAACGGGCAGTATTCCAGGACCTGCTATTCAGTACATCGGCAGCCGTCACCAAGCCACTCTCCACATAGGCCATGTCACTCACCAGCCGACAGATAGAGTCCGCCATGCGCCTCTGCTCCGTTAAGACCCATACCGCAGGGGAGGAAATCTCCGGCATTTGACTAAAAGGTGATGCTGCCATCCACTTGCGAACCTTGGGGTCATGGTGCTTGGCCACAGGAGAGAGTTGAGCAGGATCACCCGCCAGAAAGATCGAAGTTGAGATCGCGGCCAGGGGCAATATCTGCGCTAGCGAGGCCTGGGACGCCTCTTCCACCAAGCAAAAGTCAAATGTCCCCATCTCCCGAAGACTGTCGACCCTTTGCAGGGCAGACGCCACAGTCATCGCGAACAAGCGCGTCTGTTTGTGTTCAGGATCAAAGTGACCCAACTCCAGGTCGAACTGACTCCCCGCCGCATGTGCATACCCAGCCTGAAACGGATCGGTAGCACCTGGCAGAAAATGTGGACAAGTCACGCGTACAAGACTACCCACCCCGTTCCCGTAGCGGGTGATCTGCTGCCGGAGGTCATTGCGCCCATACTCTTTAAGCAGGTAGTCCAAGCGCTCCAGCAACTGGTCCAGGGCAAAATTGGCCACGCCCACCAGGAGAATCTTGGCCTGAGGATTGGCCATCAAGAACGCGGCAAGGACCACTGCATTCGTTTCGGTCTTTCCGCTACCAGGCGGCCCCACAGAGTAGGCTGCAGACATTTGCACTAATTGCAGAACGCCCGCCTGGGTCGGCGATACGTGTGTGGCAATCGGAGTGGCCCGTAAATCCAATTCACCGACCTTGCGTGGGTTGGATAGCTCCAAGAACTTTTCGTAGGCCTTTCTGTTCCAATCAACCGATCCGTGGTTTTTGCTGTCCCATGCTTGAATGAGCGGAATGAAGAAATCGTAGGCCCGAATTTCAATGACCTGACCCGGGTACACCGAGTGGGGGTCAGCTCCTGAGAGAACGACCACATCGTCCAACTCCGGGTCCAGCAAAGCTAGCACCTTCTTGCCATTAACGGATCGCAGGCCCTCCGCATGCACATGGGCATTTCTGAACCGTTCATCGACGACCACATCGTCGGAGTTTCCGTGAATGGACTCCAAACGCACCTGAACGCCTAGGTTGTGTGGCATGACCTCCACTACCCGCAACTCCACGGAATTTGGGGTCACCTGGCGCTCTTGACGAATCGCCCACAGCAGCTCGGCTGCAAACGAATCAACTTCTTGGCTTGTCGCAATTTCTTTGTTCATTTTATTTCTCCAAAACGTTGCCCGCGTCGCAGGCGATAGAGACAGGGGAGGGCAGTGCTATTTCGCCGGGCGGTAAGAGATCCTCAGCTGCGAGCTGTTTACGAGGCCGACCGAGCTTGGGTCCTCTGAGAGGAACTGCTACAGACTTCACGAACAGCCGGTGACGACGGGGAATCACTAGGCGAGCGAGGTAGTCCGGCTTGCAGAGGTATGCAATGACCTTGGTCTTCAGCGCTTCTACTTTCGGTATGTCATATGCGCTCACTATCCCGATGCCACAGTCTGGAGAATCTAGGTCTGTGTGCATATTTACGTTGTAGTAAGTGCCCATTCCCTTAGTAATAACATTGACCCAGAATTCACCAACTGCTTTTGCCAGTTCAATATGTTGCCAATGCGCGTTTCCATCGATTATTAGTAAAACGTGATGGTGCAGTGAACGTCGCAGCTGGTACTCGCTTTTAATAATATAGCCCAGTGGTGCTCCATTAAAACCAGGAATACTGGACAGTCGCCGGATGAACTCTGCGCGCTGGGCAAATAGTTCTTCCAAGGACAAGGCGTGCATATTTGCGGCGCCCCACTCGTACTCCTTGGCAATATGTAAATCCAACCGTAGAACACACAGACGGCCAATGCGAGAAAAAATGCGGTCAAGCCATCGCCAACCGCCTTTTAGATTTTTCCGTGAGGCTTTGGTGCTACGCAGGCGTTTGTCACTCAAATCAACTGCCGAGAGACGTAAATGGTCCACAGCCGCATTCAGACATTGACATACATTGACGGCGCTATCCCCAATTAAGTCTGCCTGGGTAAGTTCACCGAGGTGAAAGCGGTCTGCGACCGTTGCCAGCAGATTAACTTCCTGTGGAAAGGTATGGCTGGGATACTGTACAGGAATATTGCAAACTCGGCTAAAGAGTAATTTGAGGAGCTTCGTCCCACACCGGGTGGGGCGCACGCTGGGCATTAGTGCACCGGCACGGCGAACATTCTGAAGCGTAAAAAGCGGTCCGTAAGACGCCGCAATAGCGCCAATATGTCGCTGGGCACGGACCACGGCTTGCAGAACCGCAAACCCGTCATAGTCAACTACTAGGGTTGTTGAATCATCTGCAGGATTCGGAATATGGTCAATGGAAGAAATTAGCAAGGCAGTGGTGTCTGGTGTGCTGCTAATCATGTCTAGTGAGTTCATGGAATACTTTCAGTAAATAGACTTACCCTGTAGTAAGAGGGCAAGTCGGTGAATGAATAGGCAAAGGACTGCCCTCAAGCAACTGTGGCTCGATACTTGGGTTGGAAATAACATGGATGAGAATCCTAGGTATGTGGGTGTAATGTCTACTTGTTTAAATCCCCCGAGTGATGAATTGAGATAAAGCCTTGGTTAACTGCGGATTCAGCTGGTAAATACAGTTGGTAAGTCTTTGATTGGTGCTTATATATTCAGAGACGTAATCCACTGGACTTGTGAAGTACTGAAAACCAAGGAGCGATTAGTGGCTTTTGACTGGATTGCCTGAGGTAACTAATCATTTCAACGTGATGAAGTTAGTTCCTCATACCATTGGGGGAACGGTAAAAAAATAACAATAAAAAAAAGCCACTCCCGCATTTCGGCGGGAGTGGCTTTTTGTGGTCTGAATAAAAGTCAGCCTGTGATGTTGTTGACTTGCAATCCATTTATCCCATCCGCGCATAAACGATCAGCCAATGGTGCCAGCCATTCCGAAATGGCTGGCCAGCGTCTGCTTGCCGATATGGATTCGTCGCGGGATTGTTGATGATCAGTGTCTAAAGCGACTTCATCCTGATTGTCTGGCTGTGCTTCCAACTAAGGTGTCGCATCCCATGTCAGCACACAAGGCGTGGAAGTGGTGACAGCGCTACAAACCAAGCGTCTTTCTAACCTCTGCCAAGAAATACAGAAAAAATCCAATGAAAACGTTATAAATCAATGGCTTGCAGTATTCTTACTTTGGTATAAATAAGGATTATATGAGTACAAGTGTGGTTTTATTGAGGATAAAAAAGGTGAAAAATTAGTGATAAAAAGGTATAAATGTGGCTGAAATTAGGGCAAATACATGGCCATACGTGATACTTCGGATGATTCCCGCCCCCCTGAAGACGGACTCTTTGTGCCCACTAAAAGCACGAACAGTGGCAAAGTGGGATCAGCGCCTTTCTCTACAGATGGGCGGCTCAACGCTGCAATCGAAGAGCTTCAGAGTGTGAGAACGTCCCGAGGTCGTGGTGCAAAACCATGGCGCGTATTGACCTACGATGGGGTCTTGCGGATTGTTCGCTATGAATATGTGAAGAAGTCTGAAGGTGATACTGAGGCGTCAGGCGAGAGCGTTTTCTCATACCAGACGCGATATAGCCTGAATGGCAGATCTTCAACTGTGAATTTGGGACGCTCTGACCAAGTTAGCTTTGATCAGGCCCTCAAAAGCGCTAAAGAGTTGCGCGAAAAGGTAAATGAAAAGCGGCTCAATCTCCAGCTCAACCGACCCCTTGTCAACAAGGTAGTCAAAACCAAAAGTAAGTCGGCATATACCTTCAAGTCTGTTGACGATGCTCTGGCCTTCCTGAGAATTCAGCATAAAAAAGGCATGACTTACCTTGCTGTATATTGGCAATTGGCTATCCTTTTTCCAATTTTGGGATCGCATATTGATCGATTGCGATGGGGTGATTTGGATCTTGATAAAAATCTTTTGCGGATCCAATATTTTATTGAAGGCGAGGTTGCTAACACCCTCAGGCTTCCTATCGGTAAAGATATTTCAAATTTACTGAGGCAATGGTATTCCTTCCATTATCGATCGTCACAAGAGTATATTTTTATGGACTTGCTGGAAAAGAGTAGGTCGCCCAAACGCCTCAGCTATCTTGGGGAAGAACTCAACAGGGAATGGGGTGGGTATCGCCTTGAATTGCGTGATATTGGTTTATTTTGGAAGCGGGAGCTAGTGAAGGTATCGCACTTTTCAGAGAGCTTTCTGGATAAAGTGTTTAGTTCATCATTCTTCGAAAAAATGCCCAGCACTGAGGATGTGATTTTTGTCAAGATGGTTTTAGAGAAGTGGTGGGGTGTTGTAGATCGCTCACTAATCTATCCATTTGATTCTCCATTTTCAAAGCCCAAGCAGATTAATAATCAGCAGCAAGGCCCTACTTCGGGGTTTGATACAAAGATCGGAAATGATTACGTAGGTATGCTAGCCAATACAAGTTTTGGTCTGAAGGCTTATGTAAGTGAGAAAACTAGTAATAAGTACAACATAGAAATCGCACGGCCGATCTATGACATCTCCTCTCCTAATCCGGTATTAAATGGTGCGATTAAGTATCTTCCGAGTCGTACTATGCGATCGCTTGATAAGCTTCCGGTGTATTCGTTTGATGAAT
Source organism: Curvibacter sp. GWA2_63_95 (assembly GCA_001795455.1). Lineage (GTDB taxonomy): Bacteria > Pseudomonadota > Gammaproteobacteria > Burkholderiales > Burkholderiaceae_C > Allorhodoferax. Next base: position 363,831 of record MGPB01000021.1, read on the forward strand.
ATGGATTTACATTAAAATTAGAATTAATTGCAATTATTTTATCTAGTGATCTTATCGATCCAAGATTTAAAATAGAAGGTAAGCCGGGTATATTTTTAACAACGAAACAAGCCGTGGGCAATCCGGATAATCTTACTGATACTGGTTACGAAATTGAATTCTGTGACTCTGAGTCCTTAAAAGTCCCAAAGGGCATTCAGCCGCATTCGTTGCTGAAAAAGGCGCCGTTAAAGACAATTCCATTTGTGTCGGGCGCACTTTCAAAGGCGACTATTCAAGGTAAGAAATTCCTATACCGTATATCTAAAGTTGGAGATCCTCTTCCGATCTACGTAAATGTAGTTGACATGTAGTTGCCTAACAGATCATGGCTTCATCGACGGGTGTGAAGTTCAAATACCGCGCCACTGAGATCTTCTTCATTTTTTGTAATTCGGGCCACAGCGTTGAAATGGCGTAACCAAACTGTGTCAACCTTGGATTCGTCACACCAAATGTAAAAATCCAATGGTGTTAACTCTGACGGCACAGATTCCCCATCCTCTTCGTCTGCAAAAAACAGGTCCAGTAGTTTCTGCGCAGCTATCAGGCGTGGGTGTCTTTCCTCCAGCTTCACATTGTCTAGCCCCCGTGCATGGCTGGGAACTGAAGTGCAGCGGTCCTCGGGTACAACCCCATTGGCTAGGAGAGCACCCATGGCGGGCGTCCAAGTCGGCATAGCCAGGTACTTTTCTACGACGCTGTTGATTTTGCCCCCCTCGACAATCAGGTCACCTAATGTCTTATGCGTGTCTCGTTGTTCACTGGATTGCGATGAGTGCAAAGCATGGTGAGCTGGTGCAGTTCTTGTACGGGTTCGAGTTATTGGTTTTTTCCGAACAGGTGCAGGGACTTTATGGGCTGGGTCAGCGCATTTCGCTAGCCACGCATTCACCTCCGCTTCATACCAACCAACGGCCTGACCACCGAGTTGAAATGATTTCGGAAAACTTGGGTCATGGCGCGGGGATTTGGCATCCAGGCGGTCATAGATCGCGCTACGCGACAGTCCCGTGTGTTCTATCAGTGCTTTGAGCCGGAGAATGCGACTGGTCATATGCAAGGGATCTTGAGCTTAGGGAGGGGGTGAGCTAGGTCTTCTGCAATGTAATGCAGCTGAGAATGATCACGAGGCCGTATTGGTTATTTGCGATTTGTTTGCCGTGCACTGACGTGCCCAGTCCGCCATCAGTGCCTTACGTTTTGCAAACTGCGTTCCGCGCTGGTAGGCCCGCTCAACGGCATCGGGCAACTGGTGGGCCAGGGCGTGTTCGGCCACCTCTCTCGGATAAGAGGTCGTTTCAGCGGTCCACATACGGAATGTTGCCCTAAAGCCGTGCACTGTGATGCCCTTCCCAGTGGGGTCTACCCATATGGGCTTTTCTTCCTCAGTGTTCATTCTGCGTACAACGGCCGTAAGGGACATATCGGACAGGATTTGTCCTTTGCTGCCGGGAAACACGTAGGGACTTGGGTTCGGGCTTGTTGCTCGCCGGACATCAGAGTCAGAGTCAGCCTTCATGGTCGCAAGAATGGCTAGTGTTGCATCTGACAGTGGTACTTGATGCTCACGTCCAGCTTTCATGCGTTCGGCAGGGATGGTCCAAACCTTGTTGGTGAAGTCAAACTCTGACCATTGGGCGCCGCGTACTTCCCCTGACCTGCATGCCGTCAATATGGCAAATTCCACAGCGCGTGCAGCTGATCCTTCACGTTTGTGCAGGGCTGACATGAAGTCAGAGATCTTCTGCCAAGGCAGGGAAGGGTGATTCTGAATTCTTGCAGTCTTGCTGACGTTGGCCAAAAGATTCTCAAGGTGACCTTTCCAACGTGCTGGGTTCTCACCGACACGGTAGCCGCTGGTAGTGGCCCAGCCTAGGACAGACTCAATACGGCCGCGAAGTCGGCTTGCTGTTTCTGGTCGGGTTTGCCAGATCAAGGAAAGGCTTTTCACTACCAGGGCTGTGTCTACGTCAGCTACTGGGAGGTGTCCAAAAAATGGGCTCGCATAAGCTTCAATGGTATTGGTCCATTGTTGGATGTGCTTTTCATTTTTCCAGCCTGCTTTGTGAGCATCGATGTATGCTTTGGCACACTGATCGAAGGTCATGCGTTTTGCCCGCTCTAAGGCCCGAGCCTGACGTGCTTCCTTTTTAACTTCCAAGGGGTTGAGGCCATCGAGCAGAAGTTTGCGAGCTTCCAAGGCTTTCTGTCGTGCCTCGGCCAGTGAAATAGTGTGCGTTGGCCCCAATCCCATGCCGTGCGCTTTGCCGGCAAGCATGTACCGAAACAGCCAGCTCTTGGATCCGCTGGGGGTGATTTGAAGGGTTAATCCGCCGCCGTCACCATATAAACCAGGCTTGTTGAGCTTGGTGACTTGAAGCGCGCTGAGCTTGTGCAACTGCCTCGCCATGAGTTCGAATCCCCCTGTTTTTTCACTATCGATCTGACTATCAAAGTGTAGTCGGATTCGATGAAACTGGGTAGTACGCCTTGGGACGGGTGTAGGATCTAACTAGTTGATTTTATTTAGGAATTCGGACTTGTTGGGACTAGCTAGGAATCACTAAATACGGACGCCTGCTCCGCCAGAAACAGATAGCCCGTAGTGCAATGCACTACGGGCTTTTTTGTTGCCCGTATGTCCCGCTTACTTGCTGGACTGCACCATTTTCATGGCGGTTGCAATCAGACCGGAGACTTCACTCATGTTGCCGGGAATGATCAGTGTGGTGGTGGCATCCGCAGCCACCTTGCCATAGGCGTCGACGGCACGTTCGGCCACTTTCAACTGGACGGCCTGTTCGCCACCTGGTTGGCGAATGGCTGCGGCGATCCGTTCAATTGCGTTGGCGGTAGCTTCGGCCACTGCGGTGATCGATGCGGCCTCACCTTGTGCACTGTTGATGGCGGCTTGTTTTTCGCCCTCGGAGCGGGCAATAAAGGCTTCGCGTTCGCCGGTGGCGATGTTGATTTGTTCTTGGCGGCGGCCTTCGGATGCTGCAATCAGTGCGCGTTTTTCGCGCTCAGCCGTGATCTGGGCCTGCATGGCGTGCAGGATTTCCTTCGGCGGCGTCAAATCTTTGATCTCGTAGCGCAGCACCTTCACGCCCCAGTTGAGCGCCGCTTCGTCAATGGCGGCTACCACCTGGGCGTTGATGATGTCACGCTCCTCGAAAGTCTTGTCCAGCTCCAGTTTGCCGATGACCGAGCGCAGGGAGGTCTGTGCCAACTGCGAGATGGCCACGATGTAGTTGCTCGATCCGTAACTGGCGCGCATGGCGTCGGTGACTTGAAAGTACAGAATGCCGTCGACCTGCAGTTGGGTGTTGTCTTTGGTGATGCAGACCTGGCTGGCAATGTCGAGCGGAATTTCTTTCAACACGTGTTTGTAGGCCACGCGGTCAATAAAGGGCACCAGAAAGTTCAGGCCTGGGGTTAGCGTGCCGTGGTACTTGCCCAGGCGCTCAATCACCCACGCATGCTGTTGTGGCACGACTTTGACCGAGCGGGTAATGAATAGGACGGCGATGACCAGAAGAATGATTGCGATTTCCATAGCGTTTCCTGTTTAAGCTTTGTCGACCAAAAGGCGGTTGCCCACCATCTCTGCTACCCGGTGAGCGCCCGGGGTTGGGTTGATGCCGGCACGGTGCATGACTGTCCATTGTGTGCCGCGGTAGTGCACGCTGGCCGTGCCATCGGCGTTCCAGCTGCCCACCTGCACGGTTTCACCAATGTCCAGGTTGACGTTGGCATTGGCCTGGGCCGGTGCTTCGGTACGGCTTGCGGCCCGCTTGAGGTGCCAGACCACCACTGCGCCACCGCCAACCAGCGAGGCAAGTACCAGTTGAACGGTCAGGTTGGCTCCGAGGTGGGCGGCCAGGGCGGCGGCAACCGCGCCCAAGCCCAGCATCAGCAGGTAGAACGTGCCGGTGAGCAGCTCTACCGCCACAATGGCACCAGTGACCAGCCACCACAGGGTGGGTTGCGACATGGGGGAGGCCTCCTTTGTATTGATGACGCCACATTGTGGTTCAAATGCAGGGCAGCGCCATGATGTTGTTGCCAGAAGTCCTTACACTTCGCGCCTGTTTTGCCATTTTTAGCCCGCCCGTTGGAGCCTTTCGATGAAGTTTCGCTTTCCCATCATCATCATTGACGAAGATTTCCGCTCGGAAAACACGTCCGGCCTGGGCATCCGCGCCCTGGCCCAGGCCATCGAGTCTGAGGGTTTTGAGGTGCTGGGCGTTACCAGCTATGGCGACCTGAGCCAGTTTGCCCAGCAGCAGTCGCGCGCCAGTGCCTTTATCTTGTCCATCGACGACGAGGAATTCACCCCCGGCCCGGACCTGGACCCTGCGGTGCTGAACCTGCGCCACTTCATTGAAGAAGTGCGCCGCAAGAATCTGGATGTGCCGATTTATGTGTACGGCGAGACCAAGACCAGCCGCCACATCCCCAACGACATCCTGCGCGAGCTGCACGGCTTCATCCACATGTTTGAAGACACGCCCGAGTTCGTGGCGCGCCACATCATCCGCGAGGCCAAGGGCTATCTGGAAGGCGTGCAACCGCCATTTTTCAAGGCGCTGCTGGACTATGCCGAAGATGGCTCCTACAGCTGGCACTGCCCCGGTCACTCAGGCGGCGTGGCCTTCCTGAAGAGCCCGGTGGGACAGATGTACCACCAGTTCTATGGTGAAAACATGCTGCGCGCTGACGTGTGCAATGCGGTGGAAGAGTTGGGCCAACTGCTGGACCACAACGGTGCGATTGGCGCTTCCGAACGCAACGCAGCGCGTATTTTTAATGCCGACCACTGCTTCTTTGTGACCAACGGCACCAGTACCAGCAACAAGATGGTCTGGCACCACACCGTGGCACCCGGCGACATCGTGGTTGTGGACCGCAACTGCCACAAGAGCAACCTGCACGCCATCATCATGACCGGGGCCATCCCCGTGTTTTTGAAGCCCACGCGCAACCACTTCGGCATCATTGGCCCGATCCCGCAAAGCGAGTTTGAGCCCGCCACTATCCAGGCCAAGATCAAGGCCAATCCGCTGCTCAAAGGCGTGAACGCCAAGACGGTGAAGCCGCGCATCCTGACGCTGACGCAAAGTACCTACGACGGTGTGCTCTACAACACCGAAACCATCAAGAGCATGCTCGATGGTTATGTGGAGAACATCCACTTCGACGAGGCCTGGTTGCCACACGCCGCCTTCCACCCGTTCTATGGCACCTACCATGCCATGGGCAAGAACCGCGCGCGCCCCAAGGAGGCCGTGGTCTACAGCACCCAGTCCATCCACAAGCTGTTGGCCGGCATCAGCCAGGCCAGCCACGTGCTGGTGCAGGACTCGCAAACCGTCAAGCTGGACAAGCACCTCTTCAACGAGGCCTACCTGATGCACACCAGCACCAGCCCGCAGTACAGCATCATTGCCAGCTGCGATGTGGCCGCCGCGATGATGGAGCCACCCGGTGGCACTGCGCTGGTGGAAGAGAGCATTGCCGAGGCACTGGACTTCCGCCGCGCCATGCGCAAGGTGGACCAGGAGTACGGCGATGACTGGTGGTTCAAGGTCTGGGGGCCCGACCACCTGGCCGACGAAGGCATTGGCAAGGCTGCGGACTGGATCATCAAGGGTGAGAGCAAGAGCGCCAAGGCGAATTGGCATGGCTTTGGCAAACTGGCCAGTGGGTTCAACATGCTGGACCCGATCAAGTCCACCATCGTGACCCCCGGCCTGGACCTGAACGGCAAGTTTGCCAAGACCGGCATTCCGGCCTCCATCGTGACCAAGTTCCTGGCCGAGCACGGTGTGGTGGTGGAGAAGACCGGCCTGTACAGCTTCTTCATCATGTTCACCATCGGCATCACCAAGGGCCGCTGGAACAGCATGTTGACTGCGCTGCAGCAGTTTAAGGATGACTACGCCAAGAACCAGCCGATGTGGCGCGTGCTGCCCGAATTTGTGCAGAAGTACCCGCGCTACGAGAAGATGGGACTGGCCGACCTGTGCCACCACATCCACCAGCTCTACGCCAAGTTCGACATCGCCCGCCTGACCACCGAGGTCTACCTGAGCGACCTGACCCCCGCCATGAAGCCCAGCGACGCCTACGCCCACATTGCGCTGCGCAAGACGGAGCGCGTGGAGATTGACCACCTGGAAGGCCGCGTGTCGGTCGGCATGGTCACACCCTACCCACCGGGCATTCCGCTGCTGATCCCCGGCGAGGTGTTCAACAAGAAAGTGGTGGATTACCTGAAGTTCTCACGCGAGTTCAACGCGCAGTGCCCTGGCTTCGAGACCGATGTGCACGGTCTGGTGAGCGAAGTGGGCGAGGATGGCCGGTTGTGCTATTACGCTGACTGCGTCAAGTCCTGACCGTCGCCCCGAATGGGGCTTGCCATGAAATATAGCGCCAGTGCAGATTGCAGTGGCGCTATATTTTTAGGAGCTGCTCGCGCAGCACCCATGCGGGCTACAGCCCGATTCCGCTTAAATTTAACCCGCTGCAGGCTCGGGGGTGGTCACGCCCATGGTCTGGCTGTAACCGCCGTCCACATAGGTGATCTCGGCGGTCACGCCACTGGCCAGGTCGCTCAGCAGGAAGGCCGCCACATTGCCAACATCTTCAATGGTGACGTTGCGGCGAATCGGTGAGGCACCGGCCACCATGTTCAGCAGCTTGCCAAAGTCCTTGATGCCGCTGGCAGCCAAGGTCTTGATGGGGCCGGCGCTGACGCCGTTGACGCGGATGCTGCGGCCATCCGGTGTGCAGCCTACGGCCTCGGCCAAGTAGCGCACGCTGGCTTCCAGGCTGGCTTTGGCCAGGCCCATGGTGTTGTAGTTGGGGATGATGCGCTCGGCGCCCAGGTAGGTCAGGGTCAACAGGGCGGCCTTGTCATTCAGAAAGGGCAGGGCGGCCTTGGCCATGGCGGGGAAGCTGTAGGCACTGATGTCGTGCGCGATCTTGAAATTCTCGCGCGTCAGACCATCCAGGAAATTGCCCGCGATTGCTTCACGGGGCGCAAAACCAATGCTGTGGACAAAACCGTCAAAGGTGGGCCAGTGCACCGAGAGGTCCTTGAAAAGCTGCTCGATCTGCGCGTCGTTGCCTACATCGCAGTCAAACACCAGCTTGGAGTCAAAGTCGGCCGCAAACTCGGTGATGCGCTCCTTGAAGCGCTCGCCCACGTAGCTGAAAGCCAGCTCAGCGCCTTGCTCTTTGCAGGCTTTGGCGATGCCGTACGCAATGGAGCGGTTCGACAACACGCCCGTGATCAACAACTTCTTGCCTGCTAAAAAGCCCATATCGTCCTCATGAAAAATGCTTGGTCTGATGCAGAATTGTCGCATGCGAATTTGGGTGTCTGTTTGTCTTGCGCTGTCGATCAGTGCGGTGCTGCCTGCTTGGGGTGCCCATGGCTATGCCCTGTGGGGCGAGCTCAAGTACCCCGCGGGCTTTGCCCAGTTTGACTACGTGAACCCGCAGGCGCCCAAAGGCGGCGAGCTGCGGCTGGTAAGCAATCTGCGCGTCTCCACTTTCGACAAGTACAACCCGTTCACCATCAAGGGCACCGCACCGGCCTACCTCAGCAGCCTGATGTTCGATTCATTGTTGGCGGGCTCGCTGGATGAAACCGCGGCAGGCTACGGCCTGTTGGCCGAGGATGTGGCTGTGGCGAGCGATGGCATGAGCGCGACCTTTCGCCTGCGCAAGCAGGCGCGCTTTCACAACGGCGACCCGGTGCTGGCCCGGGATGTGAAGCACAGCTTTGACACCCTGGTGGGGCCCTTCACCTCACCGGCCTACAAAAGCCTGTTGGCTGACGTCGCGGGGGTGGATGTAGTCGATGTCACCACGGTGCGTTACCGTTTCAAGCAGGCCAACCGCGAGCTGCCGCTGACCGTCGGGGGTCTGCCCGTGTTCAGCCAACGCTGGGGCGAAGAGGGCAGCAAGACCAAGCCGTTTGACCAGGTTGTCACGGACATCCCCATTGGCAGCGGGCCCTACCGGATTGGCCCGGTGAACTTTGGCAAAGACATCACCTACGTGCGCGATGGCAGCTACTGGGCCCAGGACCTGAACGTGCGCCGGGGAAGCGGCAATTTCGACCGCATCACTGTCAAGATCTACAAAGACAACACGGCCCGCCTCGAAGCCCTCAAAGCCGGGGAGTTTGACCTGATGCGCTTCTTCTCGGCTGGCGACTGGGCGCGCCGCGTGAATGGCCGCAAATTCGACAGCGGCGAGTTGGTGAAAGCCGAGTTCACGCACCGCCTGCCGACCGGGTTTCAAAGCTATGTGCTGAACACCCGGCGCAGCAAGCTGCAGGATGTGCGGGTTCGCCAGGCGTTGGGGCTGGCGCTGGACTATGAGTGGATGAATCGCCAGATGTTTTACGGAGCCTACCAGCGTGTGCAGGGCCTGTTTGGCAACACGGCGTGCCAGGCCGTGGGGGCCCCGTCGGCAGAAGAGCTGCTGCTGTTGAACCCCTGGCGACAGCAGCTCCCGGCCCCCGTGTTTGGCCCCATGGCCCTGGCGCCTCGCACCGACGGCGAGGGCTCTTTGCGTGCCAACCTGCGGCAAGCCCAGCAGCTGCTCAAGGACGCGGGCTGGACCTACCGCAACGGTGCCTTGCGCAACGCCAAGGGCGAGTCCTTTGAACTGGAGTACCTGGACAGCAATGAATCCGGTGCACGCGTGGTAACGCCATGGGCCCGCAATCTGGAGAAAATTGGCGTCAAACTCAATTTCAGGCCGGTGGACTTTGCGCTCTACCAGCAGCGCCTGCAAAAGTTTGACTTTGACATCACCTCCATCGCCTACGGCGGCACCCACAACCCCGGCCAGGAATACGCCGACCTGTTCGGCAGCCAGGCCGCCACCACCGAGGACTCCGGCAATTTGGCCGGTGTCGCCAGCCCGGTGGTCGACGCCCTGGTGCGCAGCCTGAGCAGCGCCAAACGCCAGCAGGACTTGCTGCCCGCCTGCCGCGCACTCGACCGGGTGATTGGTCACAGCCATGTGCTGGTGCCTCAGTGGTCGGCCAGCACCCACCGGCTGGCTTACAACGCCTGGCGCCTGGACAAGCCCGCCCGCATGCCGCCTTACGCAGCGGGTGAGGGCTGGGCCATTGACACCTGGTGGGCAAAGCAATGATGCCCCCACGCGCCACCGCTGCGCGGGTCGCTGCCCCCCAAGGGGGCCCCCGCGCCTTGGGGCGGCCCGGCGGCGCTCGCCCGTCTCCATAATCGCCGCATGTTTCTTTATTCCCTCAAACGCTTGGCGCTTATGCTGCCCACGCTGCTGGGCGTGTTGCTGCTGACCTTTGCGGTGATCCAGTTTGTGCCCGGTGGCCCGGTGGAGCAGTACCTGGCGGAAGCCCGGGCTGCGTCGGGCACCGGTGCTGAAGGCGGATTGAGCTACCGGGGCTCCCAGGGGGTGGACCCCAAGCGTATTGAACAAGCCAAAGCCTTGTACGGCTTTGACAAGCCGGCGCCTGAGCGCTTTTGGCAGATGCTGGTGCAGTTTGCGCAGTTTGATTTGGGAAAGAGCTTTTTTCAGAACAAAGACGTGGCGACCCTGATCTGGGAGAAGCTGCCTGTCTCCATGAGTCTGGGCCTGTGGACTTTCTTTATCAGTTACCTGATTGCGGTACCCCTGGGCGTGGCCAAGGCCGTGCGTGCCGGGTCGCGCTTTGACCTGCTCACCACCATGCTGGTGCTGGTGGGTTATGCCATCCCCGGTTTTGTCCTGGGGGTGGCCTTGCTGGTCATTTTTGGTGGGCAGCTCCAATGGTTTCCCTTGCGCGGCCTGACTTCGGCCAACTGGGAGGCGATGGGTTGGGGCGCGCGCGTGGTGGACTACCTGTGGCACATCGCCATGCCCATTACCGCCATGGTGCTGGGCAGCTTCGCGGTGACGGCCATGCTGACCAAAAACGCCTTTCTCGAAGAAATTCGCAAACAGTATGTGGTGACCGCCCGGGCCAAAGGTTTGTCTGAGCGGCAGGTGCTGTGGAAACATGTCATGCGCAACGCCTTGATTCCCATCATCACCGGGTTTCCGGCCGCGTTTGTAGGCGCATTCTTTACCGGCTCCCTGTTGATCGAAACCTTGTTTTCGCTCGATGGCCTGGGCCTGCTGAGCTACGAGAGCGTGATCCGTCGCGACTACCCGGTCGTCATGGGCACGCTCTACCTCTTCACGCTGATCGGCCTGGTCACCAAGCTGATTTCCGACCTGTGCTACGCCTGGGTGGACCCCCGTGTCACCTTTGACTGAACCCATGCCACCCAACCCCGCCCACAGCCAAAGCCCCAGCCGCCGCGCCTGGCAGCGCTTTCGGCGCAACCGCCTGGGTTTCGCCAGCCTGGTGGTTTTTTGTACGTTGGTGCTGGTCAGCCTGGTGGCAGAACTGGTGTCCAACGACCGGCCGCTGGTGGTGGTCTACCAGGGGCAGATCTACTGGCCCATGGTGCGTGACTACCCCGAGACCACCTTTGGCGGCGACTTTGCCACGCCCACCGACTACCTGGACCCCTTCATTCAGCAGCGCCTGGCCGAGCCCGGCAACTGGGCACTGTTCGCACCCAATACCTACGGCCCCAAGACGCTGAACTACTTTGCCCCCGCGCCCAACCCGGCGCCGCCCAGCCGTGCCAACTGGTTCGGCACCGACGACCGGGGGCGCGATCTGCTGGCGCAACTGATCTATGGTTTTCGTGTGAGCGTGCTGTTTGCGCTGGCGCTGACCTTCACCGGTGTGGTGCTGGGTGTGGTCACCGGCGCCATCCAGGGATTTTTTGGGGGCAAGACCGATCTGGCCTTTCAGCGTTTTATCGAAGTCTGGGGCGCCATGCCCGAGCTGTACCTGCTCATCATCTTCAGTGCCGTGTTTGCGCCCAGCATTGCGCTGCTGCTGGTGCTGCTGAGCCTGTTTGGCTGGATGGGCCTGTCCGACTATGTGCGCGCCGAATTCCTGCGCAACCGCCAGCTGGACTACGTGCGCGCCGCACGGGCCCTGGGCGTGTCCAATTGGAAAATCATCACCCGCCATGTGCTGCCCAACAGCCTGACACCCGTGGTCACCTTTTTGCCCTTCCGCATGAGCGGTGCCATCTTGGCGCTCACCTCGCTGGACTTTCTGGGCCTGGGTGTGCCGCCTGGTACGCCGTCGCTGGGCGAGCTGCTGTCGCAGGGCAAAAACAATATTGATGCATGGTGGATTTCTCTCTCCACCTTTGCCGTGCTGGTGGTCACGCTGTTGCTGTTGACCCTGATGGGCGACGCCCTGCGTGATGCGCTGGACCCCCGGAAGCAGGACACATGAACGCCTCCACCTCATTGTTGGATGTGCGTGGTCTGCGCGTGGCTTTTGACGGCCGGGAGGTGGTTCATGGCGTGGACTTCCTTGTTCGGCCCGGTGAAAAGCTGGCGCTGGTGGGCGAGTCAGGCTCCGGGAAAACCGTCACCGCGCTGAGCTTGCTAGGCCTGGCCCACGGTGCACAGGTGCAGGGCAGTGCACGCTTTGGTCAGGCTGCGCCGGTCAATCTGCTGGGCCTGCCGGAGCGCCAGTTACGGGCCATCCGCGGGCAAGAGATCGCCATGATCTTTCAAGAGCCCATGACGGCCCTGAACCCGGTGTTGACCATAGGCGAGCAGATTGCCGAGATTTTGCAGCTAAAACAAGGCCTAGACCGCGTGGAGTCTTCGCAAGCAGCTATTCAATTGATAGCAGATACCGGCATTGCCGAGCCTGCGCGCCGGTACAAGGCCTATCCGCACCAGCTGTCAGGTGGCCAGCGCCAGCGCGCCATGATCGCCATGGCGCTGGCCTGCAAACCCAAGCTGTTGCTGGCCGACGAGCCCACCACCGCGTTGGACGTGACGGTGCGCCGCCAGATCCTCGATTTGCTGGACCAGCTGCAGCACCAACACGGCATGGCCGTGCTGCTAATCACCCACGACCTGAACCTGGTGCACCAGTTTGCCGACCGTGTGGCGGTGATGGAGGCCGGGCACATCGTGGAGCACGGTGCCGTGGCCGATGTGTTTGCCCAGCCACAGCACGCCTACACCCGGCGCCTGCTGGACAGCCGACCTGTCCGCCACGTGCTGCCGGCCCAGCCAGATGCCGAAGTGCTGCTGCAGGGTGAAGGTCTGCGCGTGGGCTACCCGGTGCCGCTGGGCGGCGTGAAGGGTTGGTTTCGGTCTGGCGAGTTTGTGGCCGTGCAGGGCGCCGACTTTGCCGTGCCCGCCGGCCAGACGCTGGGGGTGGTGGGCGAGTCGGGCTCCGGCAAATCCACTCTGGCGCTGGCGGCCCTGGGGTTGCAGCGCTGTTCGGGCCGTTTGTCGGTGCTGGGCCAGGCCTGGGGGCAGGGCGCTACTGTCGACAAAGCCCTGCGCCAGGGGCTGCAGGTGGTGTTTCAGGACCCGTTCTCGTCCCTGTCGCCGCGGCTGACGGTAGAAGAAATTGTGGGCGAGGGCCTGCTGGTGCATGCGCCGCAGCTGGACACTGCGGCCCGTCGCCGCCAGGTGCAGGAAGCGCTGGAGGTGGTGGGGCTGACGGATGCCCAGTTTCCCGGCCTGCTGGAGCGCTACCCACATCAATTTTCCGGTGGCCAGCGCCAGCGCCTGGCCATTGCCCGGGCGCTGATCGTGCAGCCACGCCTGCTGGTGCTGGATGAGCCCACCAGCGCGCTGGACGTGACCATGGCCCAGCAAATCCTGCAGTTGCTGCAACGTCTGCAGGCCGAAAGAGGGCTGGCCTACCTGCTGATCACCCACGATGTGGCCGTGATCCGGGCCATGGCGCACCATGTGGTGGTTATGCAAGCCGGGCATGTGGTGGAAAGTGGCCCTGTGGAGCGGGTACTGGATGCGCCGCAGCACGGCTACACCCGAACCCTGTTGGCGGCAGCCGAATAGTTCCTTACGAATCAAGGGTCTTAGCACAGTTTTGGAGTACAATCCAAAGCTCACGACCAAACGGGCGGGTAACTACCGCCCGTTTTTTTTGGTCGATTGTTTTTCACTCACGCATTCAGGCAGGCTTTACCGACGTGGCATTACAGGAAATCGTTGAACAAACCGTAGCAGGACTGGGATATGACCTGGTGGAGATTGAGCGCTCCGCCGGAGGCTTGCTGCGCATCACCATCGATTTGCCCTGGACCGCACCCGTGGAAGGGCAGGCTTCCGTTGAGCAGTTTGTGAATGTGGAAGACTGTGAAAAAGTGACACGCCAGCTGCAGTTTGCACTGGAGGTGGACGGCGCGGAATACAAGCGGCTCGAGGTGTCCTCGCCCGGTATTGACCGTCCCTTGCGTCACACCCAGGATTTTGAGCGTTTTGCGGGTCAGATCATCGACATCACCCTCAAAGCGCCCATGGGGGCAGCGGCCAACGGCCAGGTCAATGCCAACCGCAAGAAATTTCGTGGCACGTTGGAGCGTGTGGTGGCGGCTGACGGCGCCGTGGGTTGGCAAATCGTCTGGAGCGATGCGCCCGAGCCCAAGCCCGGACAAAAAGTCAGCAAAAAACGTGTGCTCCCGCCGCTGCAGGCGCTGGGTTTTACGTTGGACGAGCTGCGCGACGCACGGCTGGCACCGATTGTGAGTTTCAAGGGCCGCGGAAACGCTGGCTCTGCGGAGTAAGTCGTACGGCTGGATTCCAGCTGGCGTGTCCCCCAAGTTTGTTTGTATTGATCAGAGTGTTCAGGAGAGTCATGGCATGAATCGCGAACTGTTAATGCTGGTGGAAGCAATTTCCCGAGAGAAAAACGTGGAACGTGACGTGGTGTTGGGCGCTGTGGAAGCAGCCCTGGCCCAGGCCACCAAAAAGCTGTACCCCGGCGAAGTGGATATCCGCGTCGCGCTGGACCGTGATAGCGGCAACTACGAAACCTTCCGCCGCTGGCACGTGGTTCCCGATGAAGCCGGCCTGCAATTGCCTGACCAGGAAATTCTGCTGTTTGAAGCCAAAGAGCAGATCGCCGACATCGAAGTCGACGAGTACATCGAGGAACCCGTGGCCTCGGTGCCCATCGGCCGTATTGGTGCCATGGCGGCCAAGCAGGTCATTCTGCAAAAGATTCGTGATGCAGAGCGTGAGATGCTGCTCAACGACTTCATGTCGCGTGGCGAAAAAATCTTTGTCGGCACTGTCAAGCGCTTGGACAAGGGTGACATCATTGTGGAGAGCGGCCGCGTTGAAGGCCGTCTGCGCCGCAGCGAGATGATCCCCAAGGAAAACCTGCGCACCGGTGACCGCGTGCGTGCCATGATCATGGAAGTGGACCTGACGCTGCGTGGCGCCCCCATCTTGTTGTCGCGCTCGGCCCCGGAGTTCATGATCGAGTTGTTCCGCCAGGAAGTGCCTGAAATTGAACAAGGCCTGCTGGAGATCAAGTCCTGCGCCCGTGATGCCGGCTCCCGCGCCAAGATTGCTGTGCTCTCGCACGACAAGCGCGTGGACCCCATTGGCACCTGCGTGGGTGTTCGCGGGACCCGCGTCAACGGCGTGACCAACGAGCTCGCTGGCGAGCGCGTGGACATCGTGCTGTGGAGCGAAGACCCTGCCCAGTTCGTGATTGGCGCCCTGGCTCCGGCCAATGTGTCTTCCATTGTGGTGGACGAAGAGCGTCACGCCATGGATGTGGTGGTGGACGAGGAAAACCTGGCAATCGCGATTGGCCGTGGCGGTCAGAACGTGCGCCTGGCCTCCGAGCTGACCGGCTGGAAGATCAATATCATGGACGCGGCAGAAAGTGCCCAGAAGCAGGCCAACGAGACGGACTCGGGTCGCAAGCTGTTCATGGAAAAGCTGGATGTGGACGAGGAAATCGCCGACATCCTGATTGCAGAGGGTTTCACCAGCCTGGAAGAAGTGGCTTACGTGCCGCTGCAGGAAATGCTGGAAATCGAGAGCTTTGACGAAGACACGGTGCACGAGTTGCGCAACCGCGCCAAAGATGCCCTGTTGACCATGGAAATTGCCCATGAAGAAAGCGTCGAAGAAGTCTCGCAAGACCTGCGTGACCTCGAAGGCCTGACCCCCGAGCTGATCGGCAAACTGGCAGATGGTGGTGTGCACACCCTTGATGACCTGGCTGATCTTGCCGTTGACGAACTTACAGATATCACTGGCCAGTCTGCGGACGAAGCCAAGGCCCTGATCATGAAGGCGCGCGAACATTGGTTTACCAATGACGCCGCTTCTCAAGAGTAACGGTCATGAAAGGTTACACAGAATATGTCCAGTACGACCGTTGCCGAGTTTGCCAATGAACTCAAAAAATCCACCGATACATTGCTTGAACAACTGAGGGCTTCAGGCGTCCCCAAGGCCTCGGCCACGGACGTCCTGACCGATGGTGACAAACACAGCTTGTTGAACTACTTGCAAAACAGCCATGGCACTGCCAGTCCAGAGCGTAAAAAAATTACGCTGGTGAAGAAGCAGACCACCGAAATCAAGCAGGCCGATGCCACCGGCAAGGCCCGGACCATCCAGGTCGAAGTGCGCAAGAAACGTACGTTTGTGCGCCGCGATGATGGCGTGGATGTGCCGTCCGATGCGCCTGAGCTGGAGTCGGAAGTGCCTGAGTCTGCTGCGCCTGCGATTGACCACGCCGAGCTGACACGCCGCGAAGAAGAAGCCCGCCGTCAGGCGGAGCTGATCCGCCGCCAGGAAGAAGATCTGGCCGAAAAACGCCGTGTGCGTGAAGACGCCGAAAAGCGCGAGCGTGAAGCGGAAGAGCGTGCCGCCAATTACGCGGCCGCCGAAGCACTGAAAAAGAGCCAGTTGAGCGCGACCGAAGCGGAAGCCTCGGAAGAGGCTGCACAAGCGGCCGCAGCGCGTGCCGCGGCGCAAGTGGAGGCGCGCGAAACCGCCGCCGCCGAATCCAAGGTCCGTGCGGAAGAGGAATCTGCCCGCGCCGTGGACTTGGGTGACCGCCGCCGCAAGGCCGAGGCAGAAGCCGCGGCCATTCGCCTGATGATGTCGGCACCCAAGAAGGTGCTGGTGGCCAAGAAGCCAGAAGAGGCCAAGCCCGCAGTGGATGCCAAGGCTGGCATGAAGGGCACCTTGCACAAGCCCGCTGCAGGCTCTACGGTTGCCAAGCCCGCCAAACCGGGTGCTGGTGCACCCGCTGGCAATGCAGGCGCAGGCGCCGGTAATAAAGAGGTCAAGTCCGCCAAGCTGTCCAGCAGCTGGGCTGGCGACCCTGCCAAGAAGAAGGAACTCAAGACCCGTGGCGACACCGGTGCTGGTGCTGGACGCTCCAGCAACTGGCGCAGTGGTCCGCGTGGCCGCCGTGGCAACGACCGTGACCGCGATGACCAGCACAGCCAGGCAGCGCCTGTAGAGGCACGCGTCATTGAAGTGCACGTGCCGGAAACCATCACCGTGGCCGAACTGGCCCACAAGATGGCCATCAAGGCATCTGAGGTGATCAAGTCGCTGATGAAGATGGGCCAGATGGTCACCATCAACCAGCCACTGGACCAGGACACCGCCATGATCGTGGTGGAAGAAATGGGCCACAAAGCGATTGTGGCTGCCCTGGATGATCCTGAGGCCTTTACCGACGACGATGTGCAAGGCCAGGAGGCAGTATCGCTGCCGCGCGCGCCTGTGGTGACCGTGATGGGCCACGTGGACCACGGCAAGACCTCGCTGCTGGACTACATTCGCCGCGCCAAAGTGGCGGCTGGTGAAGCCGGTGGCATTACCCAGCACATTGGTGCCTACCATGTGGAAACTCCACGCGGCATGGTGTCCTTCCTGGACACCCCGGGTCACGAGGCGTTCACCGCCATGCGTGCCCGCGGTGCGCAGGCGACCGACATCGTGATTCTGGTGGTGGCGGCAGACGACGGCGTGATGCCCCAGACCAAGGAAGCCATCAAGCACGCGAAAGCGGCTGGGGTCCCACTGGTGGTGGCCATTACCAAGTCCGACAAGCCTGATGCCAACCCCGAGCGCGTGAAGCAAGAGCTGGTGGTGGAGGAGGTGGTGCCGGAAGAGTACGGTGGAGATTCTCCTTTCGTGCCGGTGTCCTCCAAAACAGGCATGGGTATTGACGCCCTGCTCGAGCAAGTGTTGCTGCAAGCCGAAGTGCTGGAACTCAAGGCCCCGGTGGATGCCATGGCCAAGGGTCTGGTCATCGAAGCCAAGTTGGACAAGGGCCGCGGCCCGGTGGCCACGGTACTGGTGCAGTCCGGTACCTTGAAAGCAGGTGACGTGGTGCTGGCGGGACAGACCTATGGACGCGTGCGCGCCATGCTGGACGAGAACGGCCAGAAGATCGAAACCGCGGGTCCTTCCATCCCGGTGGAAATCCAGGGCTTGACCGAAGTTCCCCAGGCCGGCGATGAGTTCATGGTGATGTCGGACGAGCGCCGTGCCCGTGAAATCGCCACCTACCGTGCTGGCAAGTTCCGCAACACCAAGCTAGCCAAACAACAAGCCGCCAAGCTGGAGAATATGTTCTCCGACATCGGTGCGGGCGACGTCAAGATGTTGCCCATCATCGTCAAGGCTGACGTGCAAGGTTCGCAAGAAGCGCTGGCGCAGTCGCTGCTCAAGCTGTCGACCGACGAAGTCAAAGTGCAAATGGTGTACTCCGCCGTGGGTGGTATCAGTGAGTCTGACATCAACCTGGCCATCGCCTCCAAGGCCATCGTGATCGGCTTCAACACCCGTGCCGACTCCGGTGCGCGCAAGTTGGCCGAAGGCAACGGCGTTGACATTCGTTACTACAACATCATTTACGACGCCGTGGATGAGTTGAAGGCGGCGATGTCCGGCATGCTGGCGCCCGAGAAACGCGAAGAGATCATCGGTATGGCCGAAATCCGCACCGTGTTCGTGGCGTCCAAGATTGGTACGGTCGCCGGTTGTATGGTCACTGCAGGTTTCGTCAACCGCAACGCGCATTTCCGCTTGTTGCGCGACAACGTGGTGATTTATACCGGCGAGCTGGATTCGTTGAAGCGCATGAAAGACGATGTGCGCGAAGTCAAGGAAGGCTTCGAGTGCGGTATCAAGCTCAAGAACTACAACGACATCAAGGAAGGTGATCAGCTGGAGTTCTTCGAGGTCAAGGAAATCGCCCGTACGCTGTAAGCGAAAGAGTCCATGGTGCGCAAAAAATCTTCCACCCCCAACCGCAGCTTTCAGGTGGCCGACCAGATCCAGAGGGATCTGGCCGAGCTGATCGCGCGCGAGCTGAAAGACCCGCGGGTGGGCATGGTGACGATCCAGGGCGTCGAGGTGACGCCGGACTACGCCCACGCCAAGGTGTTTTTCAGCCTGCTGGTGGGTGATCCGGTGGAAACGGCCGAAGGCCTGAATCAGGCGGCGGGCTTTTTGCGTGCCGGTCTGTTCAAGCGTCTGCACATCCATACCGTGCCCACCTTGCACTTCATCTTTGACCAGACCACCGAGCGTGCGGCCGATATGAATGCGCTGATTGCGCGTGCCGTGTCTTCCCGCGCAAAAGAGGACTGACACGATGAACGCGCCACGTGCACGGGTTGCAAGGCGCCCCGTGCATGGGGTGCTCTTGCTGGATAAACCGATT
The DNA here is from genome assembly GCA_001795455.1 of Curvibacter sp. GWA2_63_95. GTDB lineage: Bacteria > Pseudomonadota > Gammaproteobacteria > Burkholderiales > Burkholderiaceae_C > Allorhodoferax. The sequence goes on from MGPB01000021.1 coordinate 382,483, forward strand.
GGCTTGTCCAGCAACCAGGCTTTGCAAAAAGCCAAATGGCTGCTGCGGGCGGAGAAGGCGGGCCATACCGGCACGTTGGACCCGCTGGCTACGGGTGTCTTGCCGCTGTGTTTTGGCGCGGCGACCAAGTTCAGCCAGATGCACCTGGACGCCGACAAGGCCTATGAAACAGTGGTGCGCCTGGGTGTGAAGACCAGCACGGCGGATGCAGAGGGTGAGGTGATCAGCGAGCGCCCGGTGTCGGTGACGCCCGCGCAACTGGAGGCGGTGGTACAGCAGTTCACCGGGCCGATTGCCCAAGTGCCCCCCATGCACAGCGCCTTGAAGAAGGACGGTAAGGCCCTCTATGAATACGCCAGGGCCGGGATTGAAGTGGAGCGCGAAGCGCGCCATGTGACGATTTATGCATTAAAAGTGGTGCAAGCCCTCGTGGATGCTGCGCAGCCAGCTATCAAATTGATAGTGGATTGCAGCAAGGGGACTTACATCCGCACGCTGGGCGAAGATATTGGCGAAGCCCTCGGCTGTGGTGCCCATCTCAGCGCCCTGCGGCGTATCCGTACGGGTGGGTTCAGCGAGGGCCAGTGCATCACGCTGGAAGCGCTGGAGGCCATGAGCGAGGCTGAGCGGCTGGCCTGCTTGTTGCCAGTGGATGCGCTGCTGCCAGAGCATGTGCCTGTCACACTGGACAGCGAAAATGCGGCACGTTTTTTGAGTGGAATGCGCAGGCGCGGCCCCTGGCCCGATGCGGAGCATGTAGCGGTGTATGCGGCAAGCCCCAAGGCGTTGCTGGGTACGGCGCGCGTGTTGGCGGGTGAGTTGATTCCGGTGCGCTTGCTGAGCCCGCTGGAAATCGGTGAATCGCAGGCCCAGCAAGTGGCCTTGGAACAGAGTTTGAAACGCGTTAATGAAACCTTGGCCCTTGGGGCGTAAGCAGAAAGTGAACCATGAGTAAACAAATCCGAAATATCGCCATCATTGCCCACGTGGACCATGGCAAGACCACCATGGTGGACCAACTGCTGCGCCAGTCTGGCACCTTTGCCGAGCACGAAAAAGTGGTCGACACCGTGATGGACAACAACGCCATTGAAAAAGAGCGTGGCATTACGATTCTGGCCAAGAACTGCGCAGTGAGCTGGGAAGGTACCCACATCAACATCGTTGACACTCCCGGACACGCGGACTTCGGCGGCGAAGTGGAGCGCGCCTTGTCCATGGTGGACGGCGTGGTGTTGCTGATTGACGCCCAGGAAGGCCCCATGCCCCAGACCCGCTTCGTGACCAAAAAGGCCTTGGCCTTGGGTCTGAAGCCGATTCTGGTGGTGAACAAAGTGGACAAGCCCGGTGCGCGTCCCCAGCACGTGGTGAACGCGGCTTTCGACCTGTTCGACAAGCTGGGCGCGACTGACGAGCAACTGGATTTCCCCGTGGTGTACGCCTCGGGTATCAATGGCTGGACTTCGCTGGAAGAGGGCGCGCCTGGTGAGCAGTGGGGCCCCGACATGTCGGCCCTGTTCAACACTGTGCTCAAGCATGTGCCTTCGCAAAAGGGTGATCCTGCCGCACCGCTGCAACTGCAAATTTCTGCGCTCGACTTCTCCACGTTTGTGGGCCGCATCGGCGTGGGCCGTATCAGCCAAGGCACCATCAAGCCCAACATGGACGTGGTGGTCATGGAAGGTCCGGACGGAAAATCCGTCAAGGGTCGTATCAACCAGGTGTTGACATTCCAGGGTCTGGACCGCGTACAGACACTCGAAGCCGGTCCTGGCGAAATTGTGCTGATCAACGGTATTGCCGACGTCGGTATCGGCGTGACGGTGACCGACCCCCTGAACCCCGCACCGCTGCCCATGCTGAAGGTGGACGAGCCCACGCTGACCATGAACTTCTGCGTGAACACCAGCCCGCTGGCTGGCCGCGAAGGCAAGTACGTGACCAGCCGCCAGATCTGGGACCGTCTGCAAAAGGAACTGCAACACAACGTGGCGCTGCGCGTCAACGAGACCGACGAAGAAGGTATCTTCGAAGTGCTGGGCCGTGGTGAATTGCACTTGACCATCCTGCTGGAAAACATGCGCCGCGAAGGCTATGAGATGGCGGTGTCCAAGCCCCGCGTGATGTTCCGCGAGATCAACGGCGAGAAGCACGAACCTATCGAGCTCGTCACCGCTGACGTGGAAGAGCAGCACCAAGGCGGCGTGATGCAAGCCCTGGGCGAGCGCAAGGGCGAGCTGGTGAACATGGAGCCGGACGGCCGCGGCCGTGTGCGCCTGGAGTACCGCATTCCTGCCCGTGGTCTGATTGGTTTCTCCAACGAATTCCTGAACTTGACCCGTGGTTCTGGCTTGATTTCGAACATCTTTGACAGCTACGAGCCGCACAAGGGTGACATCGGTGGCCGCAAGAACGGCGTGCTGATCTCCATGGATGCCGGTGAAATCTTCACCTACGCCCTGGGCAAGCTGGATGACCGTGGCCGTATGTTCGTGAAGCCTAACGATCCCGTGTACGAAGGCATGATTGTGGGTATCCACAGTCGTGACAACGATCTGGTGGTGAACGCCACCCGTACCAAGCAGCTGACCAACTTCCGCGTGTCCGGCAAGGAAGACGCGATCAAGATCACGCCCCCGATCGAATTGACGCTGGAATACGGTGTGGAATTCATTGAGGACGACGAGCTGGTCGAAATCACGCCCAAGTCGGTGCGTCTGCGCAAGCGCCACCTGTCTGAAAGCGACCGCAAGCGCGCAGGTCGCTCTTGATCGGCTAGCCCCCGTGGCGGCTTTGCCGCCTTCCCCTGTGAGGGGCGAGACCGCGGACCGGCATAGTCGGGGCCGCGGTTTTTTTGATTCGCAAATACGCATACCGATGAAGCTTTGTGCATGAAACTCACCCACACACGGGCCGTGTTTTTGATGGTGGCGGTGACCCTGATGTGGTCCACCGCTGGCGTCATCACACGCCATCTGGAATTCGCACGTAGCTTTGAAGTCACCTTCTGGCGGGCGTTCTTCACGGTGCTCAGCTTGATGGTGATCCTGCCATTCGTGCGCGGGCGCGATGTGTTTTACAAAATCCGCCACGCGGGCCTGCCGTTCTGGTTGTCTGGCCTGTGCTGGAGCGTGATGTTCACCGCCTTCATGGTGGCGCTCACGCTCACCAGCGTGGGCAATGTGCTGGTCACCATGTCCCTGGGGCCGCTGCTCACTGCGCTGATTGCACGCATCTTCATTGGCCACCGGGTGCCGCTGCGTACCTGGGTTGCCATCGTGGTGGCCGGGGCGGGCATCGTTTACATGTATGCGTCCCAGCTGGACTCGGTCACCTTGCTGGGCACCCTGGTGGCCTTGTGCGTACCGATTGCCGGCGCCACCAACTGGACCGTGACCCAGCATTCGCACGACCAGGGCCACGATGTGGACCTGATGCCCGCAGTCTGGGTCGGTGCCGTCATCTCTACCGTGGTGACGCTGCCACTGGCCTTCCCATTGCAGGCCAGTGCGCACGACGTCGCCTTGCTGGGTTTTCTGGGCGTGTTCCAGCTGGCAGTGCCCTGTGTGCTCAGCGTGCGCTGCGCCCAGATTCTCAAGGCCCCGGAAATTTCCCTGTTGCAGCTGCTGGAAGTGATCTTTGGCATTCTGCTGGCCTGGCTGGGCGCAAACGAAGTACCCAGCAGCGCAGTGCTGTGGGGTGGGGCGCTGGTGATTGGCGCCCTGGTGGTGAACGAAGTGATTGGATGGAGAGAACGCGCATGACCCCGATGACCCCTAACGACGATGTGATCACCGAATTCCGCGGCCAAGTGGGCCTGATCACCCTGAACCGTGCCAAGGCGCTCAATGCCCTGAGCCTGGGCATGGTGCGCAGCCTGACGGCCACGCTGCAGACCTGGAAAGACGATGCGGCAGTGAAGGCGGTGGCGATCCGCGGAAGCACCAAGACGGGGGTGTTTGGTGGTTTTTGCGCCGGTGGGGATATCCGCTTCTTCCACCAGGCGGCGCTGGCCGGTAACCCCGCGCTGGAAGACTTCTTCACAGAAGAATACGCGCTCAACCACCTAATCCACCACTACCCGAAGCCCTACATCGCCTTCATGGATGGCATCGTCATGGGCGGTGGCATGGGGATCAGTCAGGGGGCGTCGCACCGCTTGGTGACGGAGCACACCAAGATGGCGATGCCGGAAACGAACATCGGCCTGTTTCCCGACGTCGGCGGAGGGTATTTCCTCAGCCGCTGCCCGGGCCGTACGGGTGAATGGCTGGCACTGACGGGGGATGTGATCGATGGCCCCACGGCGGTGGCTCTGGGCCTGGCTGACCAGTGGGTCGAATCTGCCCGCTTGCCAGAGGCCTGGGAGGCATTGACGGCCCTGGATTGGACGGAAAAAGCCCCACTGGATACCTGGGTTGCTATGTTTTCAGGAGCTGCTTGCGCAGAATCCATGCGGGTTATAGGCCAAATTGACCACTATTTTGGGCTGGAGACCGTAGCCGCCATCGTGCAAGCGCTGGAAGCCGACGGCAGCGATTGGGCGCGGCAGACGGCCGCTACTTTGCGCAAACGTTCGCCGCTGATGCTGCATGTGGTGCTGGAGCAGGTACGCCGGGCACGCGGTATGACACTGGCTGACGATTTGCGCATGGAGCGCGACTTGGTGCGCCATTGTTTTTATACCCAGCATCTGGGCCGCTCTGGTGCGGCCAGCGAGACGGTAGAGGGCATCCGCGCCCTGGCGGTGGACAAGGACCACGCACCGCGTTGGAACCCAGCGTGCATCGAAGAGGTGACGACCGACATGGTGGCGCCGTTCTTCGCCAGCCCGTGGCCGACCCAAGCACACCCCCTGCGCGGGCTGGTCTAAGCAGCGCAGCGCGGGGACGGACTAACGGTTTCTGTCTTTCATCGCGCGCTCTACCTCGCGTTTCCCTTCGCGGTCCTTGATGGTGTCGCGCTTGTCGTGTTCGGCCTTGCCTTTGGCCAGGGCGATGTCACATTTCACCTTGCCGCTTTTCCAGTGCAGGTTGATGGGTACCAGGGTGTAGCCCTTTTGCTCCACCTTGCCAATCAGGCGTTTGATTTCCTTCTTGTGCATCAGCAGCTTTTTGGTGCGCACCTTGTCCGGGCTCACATGGCTGGATGCTGTGTGCAGCGGGTTGATTTGCAGGCCGATGATGAACAACTCGCCGTTGCGAATCACCACATAGCCATCGGTGAGCTGCACTTTGCCTTCGCGCAGGGATTTGACCTCCCACCCCTCCAGCACCAGGCCCGCCTCAAAGCGCTCCTCGAAAAAGTAGTTGAACGCGGCCTTTTTGTTATCGGCGATGCGGGAAGCGGTTTCGGGTTTTTTGGCCATTGCACTCAGGTGGGGATGACAGACAGGATTGAAAGGGAAGACGCTGTTGGGCTTGTCTACAATCCCGCGCAGACCACCATTCTATGAAAACTGTTCACAAGTCCGTTCTGATCTGGTACAGCCCGCAAGAGATGTATGCCCTGGTGACCGATGTGGCCCAGTATCCGCAGTTTCTGCCGTGGTGTGACCATGCCCGAATTTTGGAACACGACGCCCAGGGAATGACCGCAGAGGTGGGTATTTCGTTCAGTGGTATCCGCCAAACCTTCACCACCCGCAATAGCCACACCCAGCCCAGCCAGGTGGGGATGCAGTTGGTGAAGGGTCCGTTCTCCAAGCTCGATGGTGTGTGGAACTTTCATCCGCTGGGCGATGGCTCGCAGCGTGCGTGCAAGGTCGAGCTGGTGCTGAACTACGGGTTTGACAATGCCACGCTGGGCAAGTTGGTCGGGCCCGTGTTCGACAAAATTGCGGCCAGCTTGGTAGACGCGTTTGTCAAACGTGCGCAACAAGTCTATGGCGACTGAAGTCACGTTTGCCGTGACGGTGGTGTTGGCCGCGGGCCCCCGGCAGGTACAGATCCGCCATCTGCAAGTACCGCCTGGCTGCACAGCAGCCAGGGCCGTGCAGCAAAGCGGTTTGCTCTTGCCACTGCCAGAGTCCGATATTGCGCATCTGACTTTGGGGGTGTGGGGGCGCAAGGCCAGCGGCCAGCAACTGTTGCGGCCTGATGACAGGGTGGAGCTCTACCGCGCGCTCCAGGTCGACCCCAAAGTCGCACGCCGGGAGCGGTTTGCCAAACAAGGCGCTAAATCTGCTGGTCTGTTTGCCAAGCGCCGTGCAGGGGCCAAGGCTGGGTATTAACCGCTTCGGCGTTGTTGCTTATTTGCAATCGGCGTTGATGATGCCCTGGATGCGTTGGGCTTCCGCTGCGCGTGCGCTGTCGTCCATGACTTCCCGCTCACCGGCCGCGTTGGTGCGAGACACACGGACGCCGGAATCAAATGCCGCTTTGGCCTGTTTGGCACGGGCGCAATTTTCTGCCTTGGCCTTCGCCACACGCTCTTCTTCCGCCTTGCGTTTCGCAGCTTCGGTATCCGCGGTCTGCTTCTTTTTGGCTTCCAGCTCCTTGTCAACACCAGAACCATGGGCGGCGCTGCTGGACAAGGCCGGTGCGGGGGCTGTTGTTTGTGGTGCCGAGGCCTCTGCGCTCACGGCGGGTACCGACGGCGTCGACCGTTGTCCACTGGGGCGTTTCAAAATATTTTTTTCCGGGATATCTGATCCTGGTGCGCGGTCACTGAAGACCTTGCGTCCATCCTTGTCCACCCACTGCCATTGGGCCCAGGTGCCTGTGACGGAGAGGGCCAAAATGGCGGCCAAGAATGCATGCGACGGTTTCATGCCGACAAGTGTAGCGCGCGGGATGGGGCAAGACCAAATTGACACGGGTACAATCCGATTTTTGGAGCTTTGACATGCGCCTTCTCGGCAAAGCGCTCACCTTCGACGATGTGTTGTTGGTGCCAGCGTTCTCCCAAGTCCTTCCCAAGGACACCAGCCTCGCCACCCGTTTCTCCCGCAACATCGCCTTGAACTTGCCGCTGGTCTCAGCGGCCATGGACACAGTGACTGAAGCCCGCTTGGCCATCGCCATCGCGCAAGAGGGCGGCATGGGGATTGTTCATAAGAACCTGACCGCTGCGGAGCAAGCTGCGCATGTGTCCAAGGTCAAACGCTACGAGTCCGGCCTGCTGCGCGACCCTGTGGTCATCACGCCCGACACCACGGTGCGGCAGGTGATTGCGCTGTCAGAACAGCTCGGCGTGTCCGGCTTCCCGGTGTGCGACGGCGGCAAAGTGGTCGGCATTGTGACTGGGCGCGACTTGCGCTTTGAAACCCGTTACGACCAGGCCGTACGCGAAATCATGACGCCCCGTGAGCGCCTGATCACCGTTCCAGATGGCACCACGCCAGAGGCCGCCAAGGCCTTGCTGAATAAACACAAGCTGGAACGCCTGCTCGTGGTCAACGAAGCCTTTGAACTCAAGGGCCTGATCACTGTCAAAGACATTACCAAACAACTCAACTTTCCCAACGCTGCGCGCGACGCCACGGGCCGTTTGCGTGTTGGTGCTGCCGTTGGCGTGGGTGAGGGCACCGAGGCGCGCGTGGAAGCGCTGGTGGCCGCGGGTGTAGACGCCATCGTGGTGGACACGGCACACGGCCACAGCAAGGGTGTGATCGACCGCGTACGTTGGGTCAAGCAAAACTTTCCCCAAGTGGACGTGGTAGGCGGCAACATCGCCACCGGTGCTGCGGCACTGGCTTTGGTTGAAGCGGGTGCCGATGCGGTCAAGGTCGGCATTGGCCCCGGCTCCATCTGCACCACACGCATTGTTGCGGGCGTGGGCGTTCCGCAGATCATGGCGGTGGACAGTGTGGCCACCGCTTTACGCGGCACTGGTGTTCCATTGATTGCCGACGGCGGCATTCGCTACAGCGGTGACATTGCCAAGGCCATTGCGGCGGGCGCTGGCACCGTGATGATGGGCGGTATGTTTGCCGGCACCGAAGAGGCACCAGGCGAAGTCATTCTGTACCAAGGGCGCAGCTACAAGAGCTACCGCGGCATGGGCAGCATTGGCGCCATGCAGCAGGGCAGCGCGGACCGCTACTTCCAGGAATCCAGCACGGGCAACCCCAATGCTGACAAGCTGGTGCCTGAGGGCATTGAAGGCCGTGTGCCCTACAAGGGGTCCATGGTGGCCATCGTGTTCCAGATGGCAGGCGGTATTCGCGCCAGCATGGGCTACTGTGGCTGTGCCACGATCGAGGACATGCAAAACAAGGCCGAGTTTGTGGAGATCACCACGGCGGGCATCCGTGAAAGCCACGTCCATGACGTGCAAATCACCAAAGAAGCCCCCAACTACCGCGCGGATTGACCGGACCCTTGCCCATGCACCAGAAAATTCTCATTCTTGACTTCGGTTCTCAAGTCACCCAACTGATTGCACGCCGCGTGCGCGAAGCCCATGTGTTTTGCGAAGTACATCCCTGCGATGTCAGCAATGAATGGATTCGTGCTTACGCTGCAGACGGCCAGCTCAAAGGGGTGATTCTGTCTGGCAGCCATGCCAGCGTCTACGAAGAGGCGACGGACAAGGCGCCCCAAGCGGTGTTTGAACTGGGTATCCCGGTGCTGGGTATCTGCTACGGCATGCAAACGATGGCGCAGCAGCTTGGTGGCAAGGTAGAGGCTGGCCATACGCGTGAGTTTGGTTCTGCCCAGATTCGTGCCCATGGCCACACCGAATTGCTCAAGGGCATCCAGGATGTTGTCAACGAGCAAGGCCATGGCTTACTGGACGTCTGGATGAGCCACGGTGACAAGGTCACCGAGCTTCCTCCGGGCTTTACGCTCATGGCCAGCAACGCCGCCTGCCCAATTGCAGGCATGGCGGATGAATCCCGCAAGTTCTATGCGGTGCAGTTTCACCCCGAAGTAACCCACACGGTCAAAGGCCAGGCCATTCTGGAACGCTTTGTGCTCGGTATCTGTGGCACGCGTGCCGACTGGATCATGGGTGATTACATTGCCGAAGCCGTGGAACGCATTCGTGCCCAGGTAGGAAATGAGGAGGTGATTCTGGGCTTGTCCGGTGGTGTGGACTCTTCCGTGGCCGCCGCGCTGATTCATCGCGCCATTGGGGATCAGTTGACCTGCGTGTTTGTAGACCATGGCTTGTTGCGCCTGAACGAAGGCGACATGGTGATGGACATGTTTGTGGGCCAACTGCATGCCAAAGTGATCCGGGTGGATGCTTCTGCCCAATTCCTGGGGCACTTGAGCGGGGTGAGCGAACCCGAAGCCAAGCGCAAGATCATTGGCCGCGAGTTTGTGGAAGTCTTCAAGGCGGAAGCCGCCAAGCTGACGGCTTCGGGTGCCTCCAAGGCTGGCGCCAAGTGGCTGGCACAAGGCACCATTTACCCCGACGTGATCGAGTCCGGCGGCGCCAAGACCAAAAAGGCCGTCACCATCAAGAGCCACCACAACGTGGGCGGCTTGCCTGAGCAATTGGGCCTCAAGTTGCTGGAGCCATTGCGCGAGTTGTTCAAGGACGAGGTACGTGAATTGGGTGTGGCCTTGGGCCTTCCAGCCGACATGGTGTACCGCCATCCTTTCCCCGGCCCCGGCCTGGGCGTGCGCATCCTGGGTGAAGTCAAAAAAGAATACGCGGACCTGCTGCGCCGGGCCGACGCCATTTTTATTGAAGAATTGCGCAAGACGCCGTACCAAGGTGGCAACGCGCTGGGCTCTAATCCACGCCATGCACCCAAGACCTGGTACGACGCCGTGTCACAGGCATTTACCGTATTTTTGCCCGTGAAGAGTGTGGGCGTGATGGGCGATGGTCGCACCTATGATTACGTGGTGGCCTTGCGTGCAGTGCAGACCAGTGACTTCATGACCGCTGATTGGGCCGAGTTGCCATACAGCCTGCTGAAAACGGTGTCTGGCCGGATCATTAATGAGGTTCGCGGTATCAACCGCGTAACCTACGACGTCAGTAGCAAGCCACCGGCCACCATAGAGTGGGAGTAGCGGATGGCCTAAGGGAAATCCCGAGAGCCATGGAGTTTTCTGCAGATTCCTCATAAAAAGTTTATGCAGCGCCCTTCGGGGCGCTGACTTTTTGTGCAAGCTTGGTGCACAATGTTTTTATGAATACCGAGAATCTGATGGGCCGCCACACAGACTCCGACACGCTGCATTTTTTGGAAGATGAGGCCGTGAGTGGATCTGCCAAGGAGCTTGTCTGGCGCTTGTTGGTGGTAGATGACGAGCCGGATGTTCATCGCGCGACAACCTTTGCCTTGGCTGGCGTGCGGATTCTGGGGCGAGCGCTGCAGTTTTTGCATGCCTATTCTGCAAGCGAAGCCACCCAAATCCTGAATACCGAGCGCGATGTGGCTGTGGTTTTGCTCGATGTCGTGATGGAGCGAGAGGATGCCGGCTTGGCACTGGTCAAGACTATTCGCCAGGACTTGCACCTCAATGAGCTGCGAATCATCTTGCGTACCGGTCAACCCGGCTATGCGCCAGAGATCGAAACCATCCATGATTTCGATATCAACGATTACAAAACCAAATCAGAACTGACACGCACCAAGCTCTATGCCACAGTGACTGCGGCATTGCGGGCCTATGAACAGATTCGCAAGCTGGACGAGCTGGCCTTTTATGACCGCCTGTCTTGTTTGCCCAACCGCAACAAGTTCATTGACTTGAGCGAAGAGCGGCTCAAGAGCCAGTCGGCGGCTGACGATGTCATTGCCATTCTGGATATTGACGACTTTTCCGAAATCAACGATGCCCTGGGCCACCAGCAAGGTGACCGTCTACTGCAGTCGGTTGCGGATCGGCTCAAAGCAGAGTTGGGCAGTGAGGTCATCCTGGCCCGCATTGGCAGTGATACCTTTGGTTTGATGGGCGGGCAGTCGGTGGTCAATCCCTTGCGGGTTTTGGCCATGTTTCGGGAGCCTTTCCAGGTGCAGGATGACTCCATGGTGGTGACCGCCACCATGGGATTGACCAAGCTGCTGTCGGAGGGTGTTTCTGGGCGCGATGCGCTCAAGGATGCCAACATCGCCCTGAAGCGTGCAAAAAAGAGCCGCCGCGGCAGTTTTGTCATGTTCTCCAGCGAGATGGGATCAGACATTCGTGAGCGCGTTCGTTTGCTGCAAAGCCTGCGCAGCGCTGTGGAGAGCGAGCGCCTGTTCATCGTCTACCAGCCGCAGATCAACCTTAACAGCGGCAAAGTGGTGGGCATGGAGGCGTTGATCCGTTGGCGCAATGAGGATGGAACCTTTGTGCCCCCTGATCGTTTTATTCCCCTTGCTGAAGCTTCTGGAATGATCGTTGCCATTGGCGACTGGGTGTTGCGCATGTCTTGCCATGAGCTGGTGCGGCTGCAAGCGCTGGGGCTGACGGACTTGCGGATGTCGGTCAACGTGTCACAAATCCAGTTCCGGCACCCCGAGTTTTTGGAAAAACTCAATGCAGCACTGCTGGATACGGGTATACGACCTAGCTGTCTGGAGTTGGAAATCACGGAATCGGTGGCCATGGAGGATGCCGATTTCATGTTGGAAACCCTGAATTTGGTGCGCGAATTGGGTATCTCCATTGCCATTGACGACTTCGGCACTGGCTATTCATCACTCAGCCAGTTGCGCCAGTTACCCATCGATCGCCTCAAGATTGACCGTGCATTTGTGTCTGAATTGCAAAAAGATATGTGTGGGGGGCACATTGCTTCCATGGTGATTGAGCTGGGCCGCAATCTCAATTTGACGGTCATTGCGGAAGGCATCGAAGAGGAGGCACAGGCCCAAGCCCTGCGCGACTTGGGTTGTCATGAGGGGCAGGGTTATTTGTATGCCAAGCCCATGACTCCTCCACTTTTGAAAGACTGGCTGGTGTCGAGGGGCAGTATCTCCTGAATTCCGCTTCTGCCAATGGGCAGACATACCCTCATGCAGGCTAGGATCTGAGGATGACACAAGACACAGGCTTTATGCGCTTGGCGTTGGCACAGGCCCAAGCTGCCCACGAAGCAGGGGAAATTCCGGTAGGGGCCATTGTTGTGAAAGACGGGCGGGTGCTGGGCGTAGGTCGCAATATGCCGATTGGCACGCACGACCCTTCCGCGCATGCCGAGATCATCGCTTTGCGCGCAGCCGCGCGGGTGCTGGGCAACTACCGAATGGAGGGGTGTGAGCTCTACGTTACGTTGGAGCCTTGCGCCATGTGTGCTGGCGCCTTGCTGCATGCACGCCTCAAGCGGGTGATTTATGGCGCCACAGACCCTAAAACAGGGGCCGCGGGATCGGTACTGAATCTTTTCGCCTACCAACAACTCAACCATCACACCCAAGTTTCAGCCGGCGTGTTAGCCGACGAATGCTCCAACACCCTGCGCACATTTTTTCAACTTCGGCGCCAAGCACACGCTTCACAAGCACAAACACTGATGGAGGACGCGCTGCGGACACCGCAATCCGTGTTTGTGGGAATGCAGGACTATCCCTTTGTCTCCCATTTCTTCCGCGATGCTGAAAATTTGCATGGCTGGCGCATGCATTACCTGGACGAGGGCCCCGTCGATGCTATGCACACTGTGCTTTGCTTGCACGATGTGCCGGGATGGAGCTATCGATTTAGGGCGCTGATTCCTGCATTAAGTGCCAAGGGAATTCGTGTCCTCTCCCCAGACCTGATTGGTTTTGGCATCAGTGACAAGCCGAAGAAGGTGGTGGCGCACACGCCATACCTGCATTTGCACAGCTTGCAGCGCCTCCTGATGTCACTGGGAGCTCCCAAAGTGCTGGTCTTGGCAGAGGGCAAGGCAATTCACCTGGCCCAGATGCTGGTGGAAAGCAAGGTCGTATGCGTGGTCGATGTGCTTCAGATCCCGCCTGACCCCCATGTCGCATCGGATGCGCGTCCTTATCCGGACAAGGGCTACCAAGCGGCCTGGAGGGCTGCGGCCGGACTTGTTCAGCAACTGGAGCAAGCATCCCGCGACGGGGACTGGAATCTTGATGTAAACGTGCTCGACGGGAGTCCAGACACGATGGCTGAGCAGATTGAGGCCATCTGTTGCAACGGATAATCACCCATGGCGAAAAAACACGTTTACATTTACTCCCCCTCGGGCGCCGTGCGCGACAAGGCTGCATTCAGACGCGGCGTGAAGCGCCTTGGCGCTCTGGGCTACGACGTTGAATTGGATGCGGATGTACTAAGCAGCCATATGCGTTTTGCGGGCGATGACGACACCCGATTGGCTGCCATTCACCGCGCGGCGGCAAGTGGGGCCGATATCGCCATGATCTCCCGGGGTGGCTACGGACTTACGCGCATTGTGGGTGGTATTCGCTACAAAGCGATTGCGAAGGCGATCGAGCGAGGCACCCAGTTCGTAGGCATTAGTGACTTCACTGCTTTCCAATTGGCCGTGCTTGCCAAAACGGGCGCGGTTACTTGGGCTGGCCCGGCTTTGTGCGAGGGTTTTGGCGTGGGCGGAACACCCGACCTGCAGCCTGATGACATCATGGAGGATTGTTTCCATGACATGGCAGGAGGGCAGGGTGAGGGCACTGGATGGCGTCAAAACCAGGCTTGGGCCGGAACCTCTCCGTTGAGCATTCACCACGCAACAGTGTGGGGTGGGAATCTCAGTGTGCTGGTCTCGATGGTGGGAACGCCCTACCTTCCCATCATCAAGGGTGGCATTTTATTTCTGGAAGATGTTGGGGAGCATCCTTACCAGATTGAGCGCATGTTGACCCAACTCCTGCATGCAGGCGTTCTGGCAAGTCAGAAGGCTGTCGTGTTGGGACAGTTCACCGGTTTCAAATTGAGCCCACACGATAAAGGTTTCAAACTCAACACCGTGGTCGCTTGGCTTCAGGCACAACTGAAAGTACCGGTCTTGACCAACTTGCCCTATGGGCACGTTCAGACCAAGGTGCTATTGCCGGTAGGAAAAGCTGCGGACTTGGCCGCTGAAGGCAGGGATGTCATGTTGGTCTGGGGCCACTAAGTGATTAGTGCCCCAGAGGGCTGGGACGCGCGCTGAGTCCACTGGGCAGCAAACCTTTAAACATCGCACTGATATCGGCCAACTGCTGCCTTGCGCTTACCTCACCATTCAGTGCAGCTACCGCGGCCATGACGTCTCCCCGCAGGTACCAGAGATCTTGCACGTCTTCGGCATACGTTACGCGTAATTGAACTATCGGGTAGGTTTGGGCGCCATTGTCCCCAAGGATGTCCAGCATAGCGTGCCGGATGTCGTTGAGTGTGGGGGCATTCAAAAGCTTGGGTTTAGCCATGCTGCTGCCTTTTAGCAGGCTGTTCATAAGATTCGAGGGGGTCCAACGCATATCTGTTTATTCTCAAGTGACTCGCCGTGCACCATAAGCAAACCTGATGCCATGGGCAATAGGGGCTGATACCGGCTTTGCGAGATATACAACACTGCGCATGGAAGAAGACTCCCTCTAAAGTATTGCGAACATGACTATGTGCCTATTGGCTGGAACGCTATCAATGCGAAGGGTAGATCTTTAAAGATCTGGGTAAACAGTGAATAAGCCAGCATTGCAGAGCTATTTCTTTTTGCTGCACTGGTGTGATTTCACGCACTCTATTTCCAGCTGTATGCCCTAAACTCAGAGTTCTATACAAGAGCAGGATCAATTGGGAATGGGTGTTCAAGCGACCGTAGTTTTCACCGACTTGCACGGCAGCACTGCGGTGTTTGAAACGTTGGGGAATGCGCGCGCCACCGAATCCGTTACCCAAATCACGACCTGGATTACTGAGCAATGTGAACGACATGGTGGACGCCTCGTCAAGACACTGGGCGATGGCGTAATGGTCGTGTTCTTCAACCCCGGGCAGGCCGTTGCTGCGGCGGTCGATATCCAAAGATTGCACCACAAGAAGCGTATGCGCCCGCAGTCTGACTCGCGATTACCGATTCGTATCGGATTGGCATCGGGCGAGGTGGAGATGGTTGCAGACGACTGTTATGGGGATGCCGTGAATGTGGCATCCCGTTTGTGTGATTTGTGCGGCCCGCACCAAATCTGGGCCAGTGCCAGCACTTTGGAAACAGTCCAAGAGATACGCGGCAGCAATTTTCGAATGTTGGGCCCCATCCATATTCGCGGACGGGCTGAGCCCTGCAATGTGTTTCAGATTGAGTGGCGGGAGGAAGAACCCTCAGACTTCCTGACGATGCAGGCCCAACTCAGCCCATCAGATTTGCTTAGCTTGGGGGATGCGTTGGGTCGGGAAGTTGTATTGCAGTGGATGGATACCGTGAAAAGTTTCAAGTCCTTTGAATTGCCTATCCACATTGGTCGCGTGAAAACTGTGGAATTTGTTGTCAACGACCCCAGAGTTTCACGCACACATGCACGTTTGGAATGGCGAAATGGTTGCGTAATGTTGGTGGACGTGAGTAGCTACGGAAGCTGGGTGCGTTTCTCCGAAGCTGGCGGTGCAAACATGCTGCTGCGCAGAGAAGAGTGTGTGTTGCACGGCAAGGGTGAATTGGCCTTGGGCGCATCTTTTGCAGATCCGACCGTTCCAACCGTGGCATTTACGATTCGCTAATGAAGGGGTTTATGTTTGGCATCGTAATTTTACATAATATACATCGTATCAAGTACATATGAAGTCTTCTACCAAGCCCCCTTGGGTCGTCTGGCCCGGATGAAGGCCGCGATGATCGTGGTGGAATCTGTCTTTTTAACGCGCTCTGCAAAGTCGATGGCCGTCAAACCTAGGTCGTTTTTGATGGTGGGGTCTGCGCCAGCTTCCAGCAGCAATTTGACGGCGGAGGCGTTGCCGTACATGGCGGCCATCATCAATGGAGTTGATCCGTTGGGCGAGGCTGCGTCGATATAGGCGTGTTGATCTAGAAGCAACTGCATCACCGCAATATGGCTTGCAGTGGCGGCGTAGTGCAAAGGCGCCCATCCCGACTTGTTCACATCGGCATCGCGTTCGATCAACAGCGCGCACAATTCAGCGTACCCGCGCAATGCGGCCAACATCAACGGACTTTCATCCTGCGCATTGCGGACCTCAACTTTGAGGTCCGGGTGGCGCACGAGTAAGGCGGCGACGTTGGGTGCAGGCACTTTCAGCGCGGCCATCAGTGCGGGAACCCCATTGGGATTGGGGGTGTTGGGGTCGAACCCGCGCTCCAGAAGCTGGTCAATCACGATGGGGTTGTCAGCTTCCAATGCCAGAAAAAAGTCTTCGTATGATCCTGCTCTTGCTGAGCTAAACCCAATGAAAACAAATAGATAAATGAGATTCTTAAACTGGTTTCTCATGATCATTTGGATGAAACAAAGCATCGAAATTGGCACTACTGATCTGGGCGATGGTCTGCACATCGCAGCCCTTGAGGGCTGCCAGTGTTTGCGCTACGTACGGCACGTAGGACGGATTATTGGTCTTGCCACGGTAGGGAACCGGTGCCAAGTAGGGGCTGTCAGTCTCGATTAGCAAGCGGTCCATGGGGACCAAGGCAGCTACATCCCGAATGGCCTGTGCACTCTTGAACGTCAAGATGCCGGAAAAGGAGATGTAAAAACCCAGGTCCAGTGCTGCCTTGGCCACCACCATGTCTTCGGTAAAGCAGTGGAACACCCCACCCGCGCACCCTGCTCCACCGGTTTCACCCTGCTCGCGGAGCAGGGCCAGCGTATCGTCCGACGCACTGCGGGTGTGGATGACCAGGGGTTTTTGCACTGTACGTGCCGCCTGGATATGGCGGCGAAAGCGCTCGCGTTGCCACTCCATATCGGCAACCGTGCGCTCGCCCAGTCGGTAGTAATCCAAACCGGTCTCTCCAATGGCGATCACTTTGGGCAGAGAGCCCAGGCGCACCAGCTCCGCCACACTGGGCTCGGTCACCCCTTCGTTGTCCGGATGAACACCTGCGCTCGCCCAGATGTGTGCGTGTGCCAAAGCCAAGGCATGGACTGTTGAAAACTCTTCGAGTGTGGTGCAGATGCACAGGGCGCGGTTCACCTGGGCTTGGGCCATGGCTATCTGAATAGCAGGCCAATCAGCTACCAACTCCGGAAATGTCAGGTGGCAGTGGGAATCGGTAAACATGGGAATCCATCTCTCAAAACTGCAGCTGCGCTGCAGCTGGCCCGTTGAACGGGCCCGGTGTTACACGGTTTGTGTGGGGCGGTCAGACGCCATATGGGCACCCAGAATCTCTTCAATTTTTAGCTTGAGCTGGCGTGACTTTTCGTCTTTGGGAAACAAAATGCCCACGCCCTGGGTGCGGCCGCCCGAGGCCTTGGGCGGTGTGACCCAAGCTACCTTGCCGGCTACCGGGTAGCGCTGAACGTCTTCCGGCAAGGACAGCAGCACATACACATCATCGCCCAAGGTGTATTCCCGGGTAGTCGGAATGAATACACCGCCTTCGGTAAACATGGGGATGTAGGCGGCATACAAGGCAGCTTTCTCCTTGATGGAGAGCTGGATGACACTGGGGCGGGCGGTGGCGGGGTTGGTGCTCATGGTCGCGACTTAATGCCCTGAGTTTAGGGCCGATTGGGCTTGGCCGACAAGCGCCTCGACCATCAGGCCCGCGTTGAAGGGGTGGTCCATGGTTTTCATGGCATGGGAAAGGGCCTTGCTCCAGCGCCCCAGCACCGGCATGGGAATGCACAGTGCGCCCAAATCCTTGGGTTCAAAGAAGCGGGGTGTTGCGCCGCACAACTTGGCCATCAGGTCGTGGCAGAGCTTGTGCTGGGCATCGATGATCTGCGATGCGGTCCAGTCTTTCACTGCAGCTGTGTCGCCGAGGGCCATGGCACGGGGAAAGGCCGCCCAGGCCAAAGGATCGCGACCGGACTCGGCAAAGAGCAGAGCATCGGCAGGTCGGCCCCCGGTAGCCTGTAGCAATAACCGCGCGCGCGCCGCGTCCAACCCCTGGGTTTGCAACCATTGCAGGCCCTCCTCTGCATCGGGCCAAAGCATGGTGTGACCTATGCAGCGACTTCGGATCGTAGGCAGCAGCTGGTGGGCCGATTCGCTGGCCAGCACAAACCGCACATCACCAGCAGGCTCTTCCAGAGTTTTGAGCAAGGCGTTGGCGGTGATGGCGTTCATGTTCTCGGCTGGAAAAACGACCACCACCTTGCCACGACCGCGTGCGCTCGTGCGCTGGGCAAACTCCACCGCGTCGCGCATGGCGTCCACGCGGATCTCCTTGCTGGCCTTGCGTTTTTTGTCGTCAATCTCACCCTGCGCCTTCTCGCTCAGTGGCCAGCCCAACTCCATCATGGTGGTTTCGGGCATCAGCATGCACAGGTCGGCATGGGTGCGCACCTCAATGGCATGGCAGCTGCCGCATTCGCCACACGCACCTCGTGGACTCGGGTTTTCACACAGCCAGGCACGGGCCAATGCAAGTGCCAAGGGGTACTGTCCCAGACCGGAAGGCCCCTGCAATAACCAGGCGTGGCCACGCTGCTCCAGCAGGGTGTGCACCTGGGCCTGAATCCAGGGGGCCAGGGCGTTGTTTTTGCCAGGCTCGCTCATGGTTGCAGGACTCCGCGTTCACGCAAGGCGGCTTGCACATCCAGCCACACCGCCGCAGGCGTCTGGTGTGCGTTGATGCGGGCAAAACGGGCGGGGTCTTCCGCCTGACGGCGCGCATAGCCCGTTGCTACGCTCTCGAAAAAAGCAATCGGTTGTGATTCGAATTTGTCGGGCACCCGGGCACCCGCCAGCCGCTCCGCAGCCACCGCCGGCGGCAGGTCAAACCAGACCGTGGTGTGGGGCTGTAGCAAACCGGCCTGGTCCGGGCCTTGCACCCACTGTTCCAGCTGTCGCAGCACCTGCCAGTCAAACCCGCGCCCGCCACCCTGGTAGGCAAAGGTGGCGTCGGTGAAGCGGTCGCACAGCACCACCTCCCCCCGCGCCAGCGCCGGCATGATCACGCGCTGCACATGGTCGCGCCGTGCGGCAAATACCAGCAGCGCCTCTGTCATCGGGTCCATGCTGTCGTTCAACACCATATGGCGCAGCTGCTCAGCCAGTGGTGTTCCGCCCGGCTCGCGGGTCAGGGTCAGTGCCCTGCCTTGGGCGCGCAAGGCGTCAGCGAGTGCTTGAATATGGGTGGATTTGCCCGCGCCGTCGATGCCTTCAAAACTGATGAAAAGTCCGCTCATGCCGTCCCTGTGCTTGCGTCTGGCGCTACTGGCCGCGCTGGTATTTGTTGACTGCCCTATTGTGCGCGTCCAGCGACTCGCTGAACTCGCTGCTGCCGTCGCCGCGCGCCACGAAGTACAAAGCCTTGCTGGCTGCGGGCTGCACGGCTGCCAGTAGCGCCGCTTTGCCCGGCATGGAAATTGGGCTTGGGGGTAGCCCCTCACGGGTGTAGGTGTTGTATGCCGTGTCCGCCAGCAGATCAGCGCGGCGCAAATTGCCATCAAACGACTCACCCAGCCCGTAGATGACGGTAGGGTCAGTCTGCAGGCGCATGCCAATCAGGAGGCGGTTATTAAACACCGCCGAAATCAGAGGCTGGTCGCTGGTTTTGCCGGTTTCCTTCTCGATGATGCTGGCCAGTACCAAGGCATCCTCCGGCGTTTTGAGTGGGACCTGCGGGTTGCGTAACGACCATGCCGCCTCCAACTGCTGGTCCATGGCGCGCAGTGCGCGCTGCAGGACCGCCAAGTCGCTGGAGCCTTTGGCATAGGTATAGGTATCAGGGAAAAAGCGGCCTTCCGGGTGCACCCCGGGGCGGCCCAACTGGGCCATAAGTGCCTGGCTGGACAGGCTGGTAGTTTCGGATTGCAAATGCGCAGCTTTGCGCAAGGCCTCGCGCACTTGCCTGAAGTTCCAGCCCTCGACCAGCGTCACCGTGCGCAGGGCCTGGTCGCCCTCAACCAGCTTGCGCAGCAGGCTGTGGGGCGTGCTGCCTGCTTCTATTTCATAGCTACCGGCCTGGATCGCGCGGGACTGGCCTGAAAGCCGGAACCACCCGTACAGCAGGCTGGGGTTGGCCTGCACGCCGGCCTGTGTCAGCGCATTGGCCACCTGGCGAGCGCTGGCCCCCGGTGCAATGGACACATCCACAACCGGCGCGCTGAGCGCCAGCGGCGACTGTACCCAGACATAGCCCGCCCCCAGCAACCCCAAAGCGGTGAGTAGCACCGCAGCAAAAAACAAGCGCACAGCCCTACTTCCCGTCAGTCATCAAAAGCGGAATGATAATTCAGCCATGAGCATGCAGCCCTCCTCCACCTCACCTCTTGCCACCCTCAATGGTGTGGCCCGCCTGGACCACTTGGGCGTGATCCAGATCGAAGGCGAAGACGCCGCCAAATTCATCCACGGCCAGCTGACGCACGACTTTGCGCTGTTGGACCTGGGCAGCGCACGGTTGGCCGCGTTTTGCTCGGCCAAGGGCCGCATGCAGGCCAGCTTCATTGGGTTCAAACGCCCGGCCGGTGACATCCTGTTGGTGTGCAGCAGAGATTTGTTGGCCCCCACGCTCAAGCGCCTGTCCATGTTCGTGATGCGTGCCAAGGCCAAACTCAGCGATGCCAGCGAACGTTTTTCTATCTACGGATTGCTTGGGAATGCTACAAAAAATGTAGCTGCTAACGCAGGTGTGGCATGGGCTAAGGCTGATTTTGATGCTGAATCCGTGGTCCAGCTGTACCCGGCGGATGGCACACCACGGCAGCTCTGGGTGGCGCCAGTGGGTACCGCAGTACCGCAGGGCGAGGCCTTGGCGCTGGAGACCTGGCTGTGGAGCGAGGTACGCAGCGGCGTTGCGACCCTGAGCCAACCGGTGTTCGAGGCCTTTGTGCCGCAGATGCTGAATTACGAATCGGTGGGGGGCGTGAGCTTCAAGAAAGGCTGCTACCCCGGCCAGGAAGTGGTGGCACGCAGCCAGTTCCGCGGCACGCTCAAGCGCCGAGCGTTTGTAGTACACAGCGCCGGAGAGCTGCAAGTCGGCCAAGAAATTTTCACCCCGGCCGACACGAGCCAACCCGTGGGCACGGTGGTACAGGCGGCCAGGGCCCCTGGTGGCGGCATGGATGCCATCGTGTCCTTGCAACTGGCTGCTCTGGAAACTGGGCCTCTGCTTGCCGCAGATTCCGAGTTACAGCTGCTTCCCCTGCCCTATCTTTTGCTCGAAGACATATAAAGCGCTGTTTTTCTGCGAGTTGACGCCACGGGGCCGGCGGCTGGACTCATAATAAACACGCCATATAACGCGTCGGGAAGGGATTGTTTTTTTATGTCAACGCCGCTTAGCAAAGAAGAAGCATTTGCCCGACTGGGCGCTATCACCCGCGAAATGCATGAGGCATTGACGGTGCTAGGCGGAAACCAGTTGAGCGCCATCGTCGAGGAAATCCCGAATGCCCGTGACCGATTGGCCTATGTTGGCAAGATGACCGAAGACGCGGCCAACAAGGTTCTGACCTTGGTGGAAACTGCCAAACCCGAGTGCGATGACTTGGCCACCCGTGGCGTGGAGCTGGGCGAATCGCTGGCCCGCTTGGCGGCCTCCTCCGACATGAGTGTGGACAAGGCCCGCGGCCTGATGGTGGTCTGCGGCAAGTTTGCCCAAAGCACCGCAAAGTTTGCCGATGGCCAGGGCGCGGTGCTCAGCGACATCATGATGGCGCAGGATTTTCAGGACCTTTCGGGCCAGGTGATCAAGAAGGTCATAGACATCATCACCCGCACCGAAATGCAGTTGGTGCAACTGCTGGTCGACAGCTCACCCGCCGCGCCTTCCAGTGCTGCCCGGAGCAGCGGCACCGAGCCGGTGACTGTGGACAACCATGTGCTTGAAGGCCCCCAAACGGCCGACAGCGCCCTCAAGCAGGACGATGTGGACGACTTGTTGGCTTCGCTGGGCTTTTAGTCTTCACGCCAAAGTCCGCACCATCTCTTGGTGCGCGATGCCGGCTTCCACAAATACCGGGCCGCACGGCACAAAACCCTCCCGGGCATAAAAGCCCTCTGCGCTGCATTGGGCATGCAGCATCACCTCGGTGTCACCACGCGCGCGCGCTGCCGCCATCAGGGCGCGCAGCACCTGCAAGCCCAGTCCCGAACCCCGCAGCATCCGGTGGCTTGCCATGCGCCCAATGCGGGCCACCCCTGGTGCATGCACCAGCATGCGGCCACTGGCAACCACCTGGCCCAGTGCGTTGTGCACCAGCGCGTGGACCGCGTCGGCGTCGGCTTCATCCCACACCAACTGCTCGGAAATAGCCTGCTCTTCCACAAACACCGCGCGGCGCAAAGGTGCAATGCGAGCACCCCAGGTGTGCCAGTCCCCGACGGCTGTGTGGGTTAAGGCCTGCCCAGCCGTCTGCGCGGCAAACGCCTGGCGCAAGGCCTCGGGCACGGGGCGCGAGGTCTGGCTGACAGGGTCGGCAAACACATACAGCAGCTCGCCAGACACCAGCAGCGTATCGCCCCGAAAAATGCCGCCTTCAAACACCATGGACGAGTTGCCCACGCGCGCGCAGCGCAGGCCAATGTGCAGCATGTCGTCGTAGCGGGCTGAGGCGTGGTACTCCAGCGTGGACTTCTTCACATACATGTCACCGCCCAGCAGCGCCATGCTCTCCTGGTAAGGCATGGCCAGCGCGCGCCAGTAGTCGCCCATGGCAGTGTCCAGATACATCAGGTAATGGGCGTTGAACACGATGTGTTGCATGTCCACCTCGGCCCAGCGCACGCGCAGGGGGTGGAAGAAACGGAAATCAGAGCGTTGCAGGTGCATGGTGGTGTGTCGTTCAGGAAATGGAAAAAGCTTGGCGCAGTGCCCGCGCAGCATCGGCATGTGCGGTGGCAGCTTCGGGAATGGCACGGCCCATCTTGATGAATTCGTGGACCATGCCGCGGTAGATCTCCAGGTCCACCGGTACGCCGGCCATGCGCAGGCGGTCGGCGTAGGCCACGCCCTCGTCGACCAGTGGATCACATTCCGCCAGGCCCACCCAGGCGGGCGCTACGCCGCCCAGATCGACCTCGTATCCGTCCGGCCCCTTGCCATCCAGGGGGGCAAAGCGCCAGTCGTTGCGGTCGTCCGGGGTACGGATGTATTGCTCGAAGAAGTAGGTGATATGCGGCTCCTCAATCACAAAACCCGCAGCAAAGGTGCGGTGCGAGGTCGTGTCCTGGTGGCCGGCACAGCCGGGGTAGAACAGCAGCTGCAAGGCCAGCGGCATTCCCACGTTGCGTGCCTCGATGGCGCAGGCCGCGGCCAGGGTACCGCCCGCGCTGTCACCTCCCAGGGCCATGCGGGTGGCCTCCAGCTGACGTGAAGCACCTTCACGTGCAACCCACTGCACCACGTCCCAGGCATCGTTGTGGGCAGTGGGGAATTTGCTGTCGGGCGCCAGCCGGTAGTCCACCGAGAGCACCGCGCAATGGCCCAGGTGGGCCAGGCGTCGGCACAGGCCGTCGTGGGTGGTGACACTGCCCACGGTAAAGCCGCCGCCGTGAAAATACAGCAACACAGGTAACATGCCCGCGGCAGGCGCGTAGTGGCGCACCGGAATGGCAAAACCATCGCGCGCAGTGACCGTAAAGTCCTCCACTCGTGGCAGTTTCTGGGTGGGAAGCTCCAGCACATGGGCACCGGCAGCGTAGGCGGCGCGCGCCTGGTCGGGGCTCAGGGCATGCATGGGTACGTGGCCGGCGCGGGCGATGCGGTCCACCACGCTGCGCATGGCGGGGGTCAACAGGGCACGCGGGTTGGCGTGGCGGTCATGGTGGTGACTCATGGGAACGTGGCTTCTTGCTACAGTGTTTTTTTCAATCCTACACGTGGAGCAGTATGGCCTTCATCTACTACGTAACCCAGATCCAGTTTGAGTGTGGTGCCGTGCGCCTGCTCCGGCAAGAGTGCGAGCGTGTGGGCATCACCCGCCCCCTGATCGTGACGGACCAGGGCGTGAAGGCCGCCGGCATTGTGCAAAAAGCTCTCGACGCCCTGCCCGGCCTGACCGTCGAAGTCTTTGACCAGACGCCCTCTAACCCCACCGAAGCTGCCGTGCGCGCTGCAGCAGCGATGTACGTGGCCAAGGGCTGCGACGGGCTCATTGCCGTGGGCGGCGGCTCAGCCATCGACTGCGCCAAAGGCGTGGCCATCGCCGCCACGCACGAAGGCCCCCTCACCCACTACGCCACCATTGAAGGCGGCTCGGTGCGCATCACGGATCGCGTGGCCCCGATCATCGCCGTGCCCACCACCAGCGGCACCGGCAGCGAGGTAGCACGCGGCGCCATCCTCATCGTGGACGACCACCGCAAGCTGGGCTTTCACAGCTGGCACCTGGTACCCAAGACCGCCATTTGTGACCCCGAGCTCACCCTGGGCCTGCCACCCAAGCTGACCGCTGCCACCGGCATGGATGCGATTGCGCACTGCATGGAGACCTTCATGGCCCCCGCGTTCAACCCGCCGGCCGATGGCATTGCGCTGGATGGCCTGGAGCGCGCCTGGGCCCATATTGCCCGCGCTACCCAGACCGGCAGCGACGTGGAAGCCCGCACCCAACTCATGAGCGCCAGCATGCAGGGTGCCATGGCATTCCAGAAAGGGCTGGGGTGCGTGCATTCGCTGAGCCATAGCCTGGGTGGTGTGGACCCGCGCCTGCACCACGGCACGCTCAACGCCATGTTTTTGCCTGCCGTGGTGGCCTTCAACGCGCAGGCGGAGTCGGTCCAGAGGGACAAGCGCCTGCAGCGCATGGCCCACGCCATGGGCCTGGGTTCCGCCAGCGACATGGGAGAAGCCATCAAGGACATGAACGCCCGCCTGGGGCTGCCGACCGGCCTGGCTGCCATGGGCGTGGATGCTTCGCAATTCGACCAGATCATCACGGGCGCCCTGGCCGACCATTGCCACAAGACCAATCCACGCATTGCCACGGCGGACGAGTACCGCGGTCTGTTGTACGCCTCACTCTGAGGGGGGCCGCAGCGCGCGCATGCGTGACCTTGCTGCCCCAATCGGTATATAAACGCCCTCGGAGTTTGAAACCGATTTCTTACGGGGCCGGCACCGGCACCACAGGGCGAGTCACAATAACAATGCGCGCATTTTCTTTCCAGACATGGCTTAGCCAAGGCACCTACCCACGCCTGTTCCTGCCCATACTCGGCATCATCGTGTCGGTGGTGATGGTGCGTTACCACCTCATGCTGCGTGCCGAGTTACAAGAGGCCGCAGGACAGCGGCAAGCCCAGATCGCCCTGCTGGGCCACTACCTGCCCCCGACCCTGCTGCAGACCAGCTTGCATGGCAGCCCGGCGCAATTGCAGCAAGCACTGGATACCGCGATGGCTTTCCACCCCGAGCTGCAAGACCTGGCCTGGGCGGTGAACGGCCAGCAGGTGCAGGCCCAACCACGCACCCAAACCATGCCTGCGGTGCCTCGCTGGTTTGAGTCCTTGGCTGCCTTGCAGCCCTTGCAACGGGAATTTCATGCCACGCTGCCTGATGGCTCCCCCGCCGTCCTGTCCGTTGTGCTCAGCCCCAAGGCTTCGGTGGAGCAGGCTTGGGGCACCGTGGGTACGCAGATTCCCATCACCGTTCTGAACGTGGCGACAGTCCTGTTCCTGCTGACCCTGCTGCTGCGTGCCAACGCCCGTATGCTGGCCCGCCTGAACCAGGCGACAGAAAATTTGCGTTCTGGGGCCTTGGACACCCGCATGGTGGAAAAAGGCACGTTGGAGATGCGGGCCGTGGCCCAAGCATTCAACGCCATGGCCGAACAAATCCAGACCTTGGTGGGCTCCTTGCGGGCCACGCAGTCCGAACAAAGTGAGCAGCGCCACTTCACCCACCAGTTCATCAACGCCCTGCCCTTGCCCGTGTTTGTGCGGGGCCACGACGGCACCTGCCTGGGCGTCAACAAAGCCTGGGAAGACTTTTTCCACCTGCCTGCCAGCGATGTGGTGGGCGCACCGCTGCGCAGCGATTTTGTGGCCATGCCACAGGAGCGGGCGACCCGCCAGCGGCGTGCCAGGCCGCAGCAGGACAATGAAATTGTGGTCAAGGTGGGCGCGCAGGAGGTGCGGGAGATGGCGTATTTCAAGGCCCCCTTTACCCTGACCGATGGCAGCCAAGGCGGCACCATTGGTGCCCTGGTCGACATCACCGAACGCAAGCTCGCCCAAGAAGCCCTGCTGGCCGAAAAAGAACGGGCCGTGATCACCTTGTCCTCGATTGCCGATGGCGTCATCACCACTGACGCATGCGGCCGCATCGAAACCATCAACGAAGCAGCGCAGTTCTTGACCGGCTATTCCGCCCCGCAGGCGCTGGGCAAGCCCCTGGCGGCGGTATTCCTGCGCGATTCGGCATCCCATCCACTGCCGCAGGACATGCTGGTGGCCCAACTGCACTTGGTAGACGCGCCGGTACATGCCGTACACCAGTTCTTGCAACACCGGTCGGGCGAGCGTTACGCCATCGAGTTCACCGCAGCGCCCATCCGCCGGGCCCAGGGCCCGGCCATGGGGTGTGTGCTGGTGTTTCGCGATGTGACGGAGACCCGCGAACTGGAGAAAAAAATATCTTGGCAAGCCCGCCACGATGCGCTGACCGGACTGAACAACCGGACCGCCCTGGCCGAGCGCCTGACCCATGCAGTGTTCCAGGCGCGCGAGGCGCACCAGCTGCTGGGCATTTGTCTGCTCGATCTGGACCATTTCCAGGCGATCAACGAGCTCCATGGCGACTGGGTGGGCGATCGCCTCCTCAAAGAGGTGGCACAGCGCCTCCAGGGCTGTGTGTCCGATCTGGGGGATGCCGCACGGCTGGGCGGGGATGAGTTTGTGGTGTTGCTGCGCGGGCAACGTGAAGTGGGCGCGATTGAGGCCGGGGCGCAGGCGTTGCTGCAGCGCCTGGCCCAGCCATATGCGATTGACGACTTGCTGATCCATTGCACTGCCAGTGCGGGAGTGGCCGTGTTCCCCCAGGACCAGGCCAGCCCCGACACCCTGCTGCGCCATGCCGACCAAGCCATGTACAGCGCCAAGCAGGCCGGGCGCGGCGGGTTGCATCTGTTTGATGCACAGCAGGACCAGGAGGTGCAAACCCACTACAACCGCCTGACCCGGCTGTCCCTGGCCCTGCAGCAGGACGAGTTTCGCCTGCATTACCAACCCAAGGTCCACCTGCGTACGGGCGCTGTGGTGGGTGTGGAGGCACTGCTGCGCTGGCAACATCCTGAGCAGGGCCTGCTTGGGCCGGGCAACTTCTTGCCACTGATGGAGCATACCGACCTGATTGTGGACACCGGTGAGTGGGTGCTGCACCAGGCGTTGGCGCAACTGCAGGCCTGGGTGCTGCAGGGACAGCCTTGGGTGGTCAGCGTCAATATTGCGGCGCGCCATTTCCACCGCAAGGACTTTGTCGACCGCCTGCGCGTGCTGTTGGCGCAGTACCCTGGGGCACCGGCGCATTTGCTGGAACTGGAGATTCTGGAGTCTGCTGTGTTGCAGGACATCCAGCACATGCGCGAGGTCATGCAGGGCTGCCAGACCCTGGGCGTGTGCTTCGCACTCGATGACTTCGGCACCGGCTTCTCCTCGCTGTCCTACCTCAAGCGCTTGCCGGCCGAGACCATCAAGATTGACCGCATGTTTGTCGACGGCATTCTGGATGACCCCGAGGACAGCACCCTGGTCAGCGCGATTGTGGCCTTGGCCAAGGCCTTTGAGCGCTCCGTCATTGCCGAGGGCGTGGAAACCCCAGCCCAGGCGCGTAAGCTGCTGGCGCTGGGCTGTGAGCTTGGGCAGGGCTATGGCATTGCCAAACCCATGCCCGCGCAGGCCATGGCCAGCTGGGCGGCTGCGTACACAGGTCTTGGCGTTCTGGCCTAGCGCAGCCGACTGGCCAGCGCGGGTGACAGGCTGGACAAAAATCCTTCCACCGCGGCGGTGTAGTCGCCGGGCAGTCCCAACTGTTCGTTGATATCCCCGTGGCTCAGGTCTTGCGGCAGCACCTGGGCCCGCACTTGCAGCTGGCTGGCATGGGCGGCAAAAGCGCGCGCCTGGTCGCAGGACTCGGTGCGACGGCTGGAGCACACCGCCAGCAACGGTTTGGCCCCTGCTTGCAACTGCTGCAGCGGGGAGACTGCCCGCCAGAAGGCGGGGTCGGTGCCAAACGCGGGGTCGTAAAGTTTGTAGTGTTTGCCTTGCATGATGGGTGCGACGTCCAGTGCCGCACTGTCCAGCGCCACGGTGCCCAGCCAGGGTTTGGTACCCGCCTCGTTGCCCAGCGTGGAAGAAGCCGCCAGCAAGGCCACCAAATGCGCGCCCGCTGAATGCCCCATGAGGACAAACTGCTGCGGATCCGCGCCCCAACTGGCTGCCCGGGTTTGGGCGAAGGCCAGAGCCTGGGCCACGTCGTGCACCTGGTCCAGCGGATCGGCGTCGGGCAGCAAACGGTTGTTGATGGAGACAAACACAATGCCCTTGGGCAACCAGCGCGCCGTTTTGTTGTCCACCACATTGCCCATGCGCTTGTCCCCCACGCGCCACGCGCCGCCGTGCACCATGAAGATGACGGGGGCCAGGCCCGGCACCGGCGCCTGGGCAGGCAGGTAGACGTCCATGCGCTGCTTCGCATCGCTGCCGTAGGGCACGTCACGCAGTACCTTGCGGTGTGCGGTCTGCTGGGTCGCATGGTGGTCCCCATAGGGGTTGTCCAGCGCTTGCTCCCTGCCTGCGGGGCCCGGTTCGCCGGGGCGGGGTTCCGCCTGGGCCGCCCGTCGCTCCTTGAGGCGTTCCAGCAAGGGGCCGGCCGAGGCCGCACTGCCGGTCAGTACCAGCGCAGCTATCAGGGCAAAGGCAAAGTGACTCGTAGCAGGAGGGTTCATAGAGGGCGTACCAGGTTCATGTCGGGCTTGTCCAGCCAGGCGATGAACTCGTCCACCATCTGCTGGCTCGCGCGGGTGGCGGCTGTCCACGCCTTCACCCGTCCTGCCAGATCATTGCCATAGTGCGTAAAGTCTGTGCGGTCTGGAAGTTTGCTGTTCGGTAAAGTTTTCACCCATTCGGGGTTGGGCGCCAGCAGCACCATGGTGTCCAGAAATGCGGTGGAGCCGTGGCGCCACTTCAGTCCCTTGTCCAGCCACCCCGGCACCACGCTTTTCTGGAAGTGGGGGTACAGGACCAGTCCTTTTGCATTAAATTTGCCTCTGGCCCCCGTGGATTCTGTGCGAGTAGCTCCTGTTTTTATAGCATCCCTGGCGCCAGGGTAGTTCAGGTGCAGGTGGTAATCGGTGATGCCGCCGTCCCAGTAGGCGCCCTGGGGGGCGCCGGGGATGTTGTGGATGGCTTTGAGCACAAAGGGGATCGAGCAGCTCGCCTGCAGGGCGGGCTTGAAGTTGGTTTCGCTCAGCGCCACCTGGCGCGTGCGGTAGTCCCCTGTGGCAAAGGGCAAGGGGGCACACAAGCCGCCCGAGGCTGCATGTGGGCTGGAAAACACCACCCGCTCCAGCCAGGCGCCCATGGCCCGGCGGTGCACGGTGTTGGTCAAAAAGGCGCCCAAATAGCCCAGCGGCGTGCGCAGGCTGTGCTCGGTGTGCAGCAGGTGGCGCCCGCGCGAGGTCACGATGTGCAGCCGGTAACGCGGGTGTTGCAGCACCTCGGGCACCCGGCCACCATAAAAGGCTTGCAGGCTTTGGCCAAAGGTTTCACTCACCTGCTCTGCACGCACGCGCTTTTGGCCTGGCGCCAATTCGTAGTGCTGGTGGATGTAGTCATGCTCCAGCCGCGCAAATGCGGCGGCCGGGTCGTTCAGGCAGGCGCTGGCCATGCGCCATGCGCCAATGGAGGCGCCCACCAGATCCACCGGTTGCTGCGAGCGCGTGAGCCAGTCGCCAAAAATAAAGCGATCCAGCGGCCCGAGGATCAGGCCCTTGGGCCCACCGGCTGCGCCGGGGATGGTGCGAATGTGTTCGGGCTGCAGCCCGTGGGCAGCCAGCGCCGCCCGGGCTTTGGGGCCCGCGTATATGTGAAGTGCCTGCATCTAAGAATTCAAACGAAAAACACCTGTTGACCGGTGGACCAGGCTTGAGTGCCGCCGGGCCGCCCCAAGGCGCGAGGGCCTCATGTATACGCTGCCCAGTCAAACGGGTCTTGTTGCAGCGCCATGTCGATATCCAGCCCGAGGGCCAGACCCACGGAGCCGGGAAAGGTGACTGCCAGGCCACGCTGGGTGAGCTTGGCTTCTTTGCCGCGGGCGCGCCAGGCTGCCAGGTGAATCACCCCGGCCAGCGGCTCGTAGACATGGTTCTCAAAAGGGGCGTACTGGTGCTCCAGCGCATCCACCATGGGCTGCGGAAAATGCCACATGCGGGCGTAGCCTGCGCCCACACTGGCGTAGCAGTAGCCCAGCAGCTTGCGCTCCTGCGTGGCCCGGTTCATGCCTAGCGGGTGCACGTCTTCGTCCAGCGCCGCGGTGATGTCGGGCATGGCCAGGTGCATGGCCAGTTCGCCCACGGCATGGATCAGCCCGCAGGTAAAGGCGGCCTGCTGGTTCAGCCGTACCACCCCTGCCAGCGAGCGCGAGACCCGCGCCACATTCAGGCTGTAGTCCCAGAACTGCTGTAGCTGGATGCCTGGCACCGCCTTGAGCGACGCTCCGGTGGCCGCGGCCTGCGCCATGGTGCGCACCTGGTTCAAGTCCAGCAGGGCCAGTGCCTCCGAGACGCTGCTGATGCGGCCCGAGAGTTGAAAAGACGGGGAGTTGCCCAGTTGCAGCAGCCGGGTGGTCAGCGCCGGGTCGGTGCTGATGAGTTGGGTCACCTTCTTGAGGTCAATTTCCGGACGTTCCAGCTCACTGAGCAGCAGTGCCACCACTTTGGGGATGCTGGGCAGATTGAACTGCTGCTCCAGCAATGCACTGAGTTTCATGGCCACGGTCTCCTCAACCAACTTTTGGGGATGTGCCGATTATCTATCCCTGCGCGGCCGCCTGCGTCACAAAAGCGAAACCCCGCAGCCGCGGGGTTTCGCAATGGAGGCCACTGGGCCCTGGCGGGGCCGGTCTAGCGCTTGAGCTTGGCAAACGCCGAGGCCATGGCGGAGTTGCCCGAGGGGGCGTTGTCGCGGTAGCTGCCTTGCTGGCGCTCACCCCGTGCTGGCCCCTGGTAGCGGTTGTCCCCTGCCCGGTCTTTGCTGCCCGCGGGTGCGGCACCAATCTTCATGGTCAGGCTGATGCGCTTGCGCGCCACGTCCACCTCTTGCACCTGCACCTTGACGATGTCGCCGGTCTTCACCACCTCGCGCGCGTCGTTGACAAACTTGTGCGCCAACTGGCTCACATGGACCAGACCGTCCTGGTGCACGCCCAAGTCAATGAAGGCGCCGAACTGGGCCACGTTGCTCACGGTGCCTTCCAAAATCATGCCTTCCTTCAGGTCGGCGATGTCTTCCACGCCGTCATTGAAGCGTGCCACCTTGAAGTCCGGGCGCGGGTCGCGGCCGGGTTTCTCCAGCTCGGTGAAGATGTCCTTGACGGTGATGACACCGAACTGCTCGTTGGCAAACAGCTCGGGGCGCAAGGTCTTGAGCATGTCGGCGCGGCCCATGATCTCGGCCACCGGCTTGCCGGTCTTGGCGATGATCTGTTCGATCACGGGGTAGGTTTCGGGGTGCACACCGGTCATGTCCAGCGGGTTGCTACCGCCGCGGATGCGCAGGAAGCCCGCGCTCTGCTCGAATGTCTTGGCGCCCAGGCCGGTGACCTTCATCAGGTCCTGGCGGCTGCCAAAGGCGCCATTGGCCTCGCGCCAGCGCACCACCGCCTTGGCCACGGTGCCGGACAGGCCAGACACGCGGGAGAGCAGCGGCACGCTGGCCGTGTTCAGGTCCACGCCCACCGAGTTCACGCAGTCTTCCACCACCGCGTCCAGCGTCTTGGCCAGCTCGCTCTGGTTCACATCGTGCTGGTACTGGCCCACGCCAATGCTCTTGGGGTCGATCTTCACCAGCTCGGCCAGCGGGTCTTGCAGGCGGCGGGCAATCGATGCCGCACCGCGCAGGCTGACGTCCACATCGGGCATCTCTTGCGACGCAAATTCGCTGGCGGAGTAGACCGAAGCCCCAGCTTCGGACACCACCACCTTTTCAATCTTCAGCTCGGGGGCCCCGGCCTGCGCGCTCATTTTGCCGAGCAACTTGATCAGGTCGCCCGCCAGCTTGTCAGTCTCGCGGCTGGCCGTGCCGTTGCCAATGGCGATGAGGTTGACGCCGTGCTTGGCGCACAGCTTGCCCAAGGTGTGCAGCGAGCCTTCCCAGTCTTTGCGCGGCTCGTGGGGGAATACGGTGGTGGTATCGACCAGTTTGCCAGTGGCATCCACCACGGCCACCTTCACCCCGGTGCGGATGCCAGGGTCCAGGCCCAGCACCACGCGCGGGCCGGCCGGGGCGGCCAGCAACAGGTCGCGCAGGTTGTCGGCGAACACCTTGATGGCGACCTTTTCGGCGTCTTCGCGCAGGCGGGCAAACAGGTCGCGTTCGGTGGACAGGCTGAGCTTCACTTTCCAGGTCCAGCCCACGCATTTGCGGATCAGGTCGTCCGCCGCGCGGCCCTGGTGGCTCCAGCCCAGCTTCAGGGCGATGCGGCCTTCGGCCAGGGAGACTGCGGGGGGTGCTATCTTTTTAGGAGCTTCTGGCGCAGAAGCCACGGGGGCTGGAGGCACATTTGACTCGGGAAGTACCAGTTTGGCATCCAGAATGTCCAGCGCACGGCCCCGGAACACGGCCAGCGCACGGTGGCTCGGTACCCGGCCAATCGGTTCGTCGTAGTCGAAGTAGTCGCGGAACTTGGACACGTCGGCGTTGTTCTCGTCCTTGCCTTCGGCCAGCTTGC
Source organism: Curvibacter sp. GWA2_63_95 (assembly GCA_001795455.1). GTDB lineage: Bacteria > Pseudomonadota > Gammaproteobacteria > Burkholderiales > Burkholderiaceae_C > Allorhodoferax. The sequence goes on from MGPB01000021.1 coordinate 415,351, forward strand.
TTTGCAGCAGGCCCTCGTTCCACAGCCAGGCGCGCAGGTCCTGCACCAGCACCGGGTCTTCGGCCCAGCGCTCGGAGAGCAGATCGCGCACACCGTCCAGCACGGCAAACACGGTGGAGAAATCGGGCTGCTTGTCGGCAATCTGCTCCGGCGTCAGTGGCGGCTTGAGGTAGGCCAGTGCTGCCTCGGCGGGCACCAGCGTGGGGTCGGCAAACAAGGCGTCGGCCAGCGGCTCCAGTCCGGCTTCCCGGGCCAACTGGCCCTTGGTACGGCGCTTGAGCTTGAAGGGCAGGTAGATGTCTTCCACTTCCTGCTTGGTGGCAGCGTTGTGGATGGCGGCCATCAACACGGGTGTGAGCTTGCCCTGCTCGTCAATGGCTTTGCACACCGCTTCCTTGCGGTCGGCCAGCTCGCGCAGGTAAGAGAGGCGGGTTTCCAGCTCGCGAAGCTGGATGTCGTCCAGCCCGCCGGTCACTTCCTTGCGGTAGCGGGCAATAAACGGGACGGTGGCACCTTCGTCCAGCAGGGCCACGGCGGCCTCGACTTGCTGGGGACGAACCTGGATTTCTTGCGCGATCTGCGCGATGATTTTCTGCATGGGGACGGGCTAACGCTGACAGAGATGGGACGGCTGCGCGGGGCAGCAGGCTGCTGAATTAAGGGCGAGAGTTTGCCACAGCCATTGCCCCGCCTTGTATTTGGCGACCAAGCCGCCCCCGTCCCCCGGGGCCTTGGGTGCGAGGGCCCGCAGGACTTATGCCTGGGACGCCCGGGATGCGCTGGTTTGGGCTGCTTTGCGACGGCGCGCCAAGGCCCCCACAGCCCCCAGGCCCAGCAGCATCATGGCGTAGGTCTCTGGCTCTGGCACGGCGGAGACAAAGGTGACGCCCACCACAAAATCGTCCCAGTCGCCCAGCTTAGAGGAGCCCGCAGAGTCGTTGTAGCCCAGGATGAACTGGTAGTTGCCGGACTTGGCGCCCGTGGCCCCCGTGATCAGGCCGATCGAGGTTCCGGAGTCCCAGCTTCCGCCGTTGTAGGCAAATTTCCCGCTGATGCCTTCGAACCAGAAGTTCAGGTCGCCAGGGCCGATGGAGGCGGACACCGCGCTGCCCACGGCTTGGCTTTCCAGCAAAGTCTGCCCAGGGCCGCCCAGGTACATGCTGAAACTGTCCAGATAGCTGGATTCTTGCCCCAAATAGGTGAAAGTGACGGTACCCGCTTGGTCTGACACCAGCTTGCCCAGCGTCACCGATGTGCCGACAGCCATGGCGTTGAGGCCTGCAATACCGTCAAAAACCTCAGTTCTGGCAACGACCGGGTTCGATGCAATCTGCACAAAAGACAGGCCGGCATGTGCGGCGTTTGCCAGCATCAGCCCTGCTGCGGCCAGCAGCGTGTACCTCATGTTCATGCCATTCTCCTAGGGGTGGTTTACATACGCTTACAACTCTTGGTTCATTCTGGGCTGCGGTCCGGATTTCTCAATAGCCCGTTCGGACTAGTCTTTCTGCGGAGGCGCGTAAACTGCAGACCATGCCTTGGTTCCACACCCTGATCGTCAGTGCCTGTTGCTACTTGTTGGCACTGGGGAGCGCGGGTGCCGTGGAATTGCGGGTGGGTTTTGGCCTGACCAAACCGCCCTACGTGCTGGAGTCTGGCAAGGAAGGCCTGGAGGTGGAGATTGCCGAGCAGGCCCTGGCCGCTGGGGGCTACCGGATGGTGGGGCTGCAGTTTCCACCGGCACGGGCCTTGGCCATGCACCGGGCCGGTCAGCTGGACGTGCTGCTGACCGTTGACGAGGGCATAGGCGGCAACGACTACTTTTCCGACCCCTACATCGTCTACCAGAACGTGGCCATCACGCTGAGTTCGCGCAATCTGCAGATCAAACGGGTCGAAGACTTGGCCAACCATTCGGTGGCAGCTTTCCAGAATGCCGAAGTGATTTTGGGTGAGCGTTTCAAGACCCTGGTGCTCAACCACTCCCAGTACAAAGAGTATCCGCAGCAAATCATCCAGAACAACCTGCTCTACACCCAACGTGTGGATGTGGTGGTAGGCGACCGGCGCATCTTCCGCTATTTCAGCACCCAGCTGGGCCCCAAGGTGGATGTGAGTCAACCCGTCACCATCCACCCCATTTTCCCGCCCAACCCGCGCAAGGCGGTGTTCAAGGACTCGGTCATCCGCGACCGTTTCAACGCGGGCCTCAAAACCATCCAGGCCAACGGCGTGTACGACGCCATTCTGAAGAAGTACGCGGGTCAGTTGTAATCCAGCATCGGCACCGCGGCCCACACGAGGGAACCTATGGAGCAGTTTGATCTGATCGTCATCGGGGGCGGCTCCGGCGGCGTGCGCGCAGCGCGCATTGCTGCCAACCACGGTGCCCGGGTGGCACTAGCCGAGGGATACCGCATGGGCGGCACCTGCGTCATTCGCGGCTGCGTACCCAAAAAGCTGATGGTCTATGCCTCGCGCTTTGCGCAGGAGTTTGAAGAGGCCGCCGGTTTTGGCTGGCTGGTGGATGCGCCCCGCTTTGACTGGGCCACGCTCAAGACCCGGCGTGACGCCGAGGTGGCGCGTCTGGAAGGCATTTACCGCAGCAACCTGCTGAACGCCGGTGTGCAGATTCTGGAAGGCCGGGCGACCCTGCTGGATCGCCACACGGTGATCCTGCCGAATGGCCAGCGCTTTCAGGCCAAACACATTTTGATAGCAAGCGGCGCACAGCCGGCGCGGGGCCCCGACATTCCGGGCCATGAATTGGCGATTGACTCCAATGGCTTCTTTGACCTGCCCACCCTGCCCCGGCGTGTGGTGGTGCAAGGTGCGGGCTATATCGCGCTGGAGCTGGCCTGTGTGCTGCATTTGCTGGGGGCAGACGTGACGGTGGTGGTGCGCGGTGAGCAGATCCTGCGCGGCTTTGATGACGATCTGCGCCAGCACTTGGCGACAGAAATGGCCCACAGCGGCCTGCAGTTCCGCTTTGGCCGCGAAGTGCAGGCCATTGCCCGCGTAGGCGATGCGTTGCAGGTGCACCTGGACAACGGCGACACCCTGGCCACCGACTGCGTGCTGCGCGCACTGGGCCGAGGGCCCAACACCCAGGGCCTGGGCCTGGAGGGCGTGGGCATCACGCTGGACGCCCAGGGTGCCATCCCCGTCGACGACTTCAGCCAGACCACGGTGCCCAACATCTATGCCGTGGGCGATGTGACCAACCGCGTCAACCTTACGCCTATGGCCATCCGCGAGGGCCATGCCTTTGCCGACACCGTGTTTGGCAGCACCCCGCGCCGTGTGGACCACACGCTGGTACCCACGGCTGTGTTCACCACACCCGAGGTTGGCGTGGTGGGGCTGACCGAGGAGCAAGCCTTGAAAAGTCACCCGCGACTGGACGTGTACCGTGCCGTGTTTCGCCCGCTTAAGGCCACGTTGTCCGGCCACACGGGCAAGATGCTGCTCAAACTGCTGGTGGACCGCGACACGGACCGTGTGCTGGGTTTCCACGCCGTGGGGCCAGATACCGGTGAAATGGCGCAGTTAGTGGGCGTGGCCCTGCAACTGCAGGCGACCAAGACCGCGCTGGATGCTACGCTCGCGGTCCACCCCACGGCCGCTGAAGAGCTGGTCACCATGCGCACGCCGGCCGTGCGCCACAACCTCTAAGGCCTCCTCTCCCCATGCAGCCCTCCCATATCCACTGGACCGAAGCGGGCCAGGCCTGTTCTGCGCTGTGGCGCTCCGAGCGCGGCGCCGCGCCCCCCAAACGCGTGGTGCTGGCCGACGACACCACCACGGCCGATGACGCCTACCACCTGGCCTGCGAAGGCACCGCCCTGCTCTGGCGCGGTGATTTTCAAAATGCCCGCCAGCTGCTGCAGGCGCTGGCCCGGCGCATTGACAAGACCCCGCAGCGCAAACAACGCGCGGCCAAGGGCGCGGCCCTCCACAAACCGCCCGCCTCGGCGGCCGAGGGCTTCAACCTGCACCGCCAGGCCCAGTCGCAGCGGGCCCGCGTGCTGGCCATGGTGCTGCTGCCTTTTAATGCCGACTACAGCATTCCGCTGCGCCGTGCGCCCGATGCACGCCAGGCCTGCACCGAGGCCTGGGGCCCGGTGGTGGCCGCCGATGGCGCCTGTGTGGCCACGCTGCGCGACCTGCTGGGCATGACCAGCGCACACGAGTGGCGCAAAAAGGGCGTGGAGATACCCGCACTGGGCGCGGCGCCCAACAACCGCATCCATCCCCACTATGGCGTGTTCTCCCCCGTGCGTGGCGAGTATGTGGACCTGGTAGCCACCACCCCGCTGCCGGTGCTGCTGCCCGCCGCACTGGCACTGGGGGCCACTCTGGTGGCGTTTGACATCGGCACCGGCACTGGCGTGTTGTCAGCCGTGCTGGCGCGGCGCGATGTGGCCACCGTGGTGGCCACCGACCAGGACCCGCGCGCCCTGGCCTGCGCCCGGGCCAATCTGGACCAGCTGGGCGTGGCCGCCCAGGTCACCCTGTTGCAGGCCAACCTGTTCCCCGAAGGGCTGGCCTCGCTGGTGGTGTGCAACCCGCCCTGGCTGCCGGCGCGGCCCAGCTCGCCCATTGAATACGCGGTGTACGACGAAAACAGCCAGATGCTGCTGGGTTTTCTGAATGGCCTGGTGGCCCACCTGGCGCCGGGGGGCGAAGGCTGGTTGATCCTGTCGGACCTGGCCGAGCACCTGGGTCTGCGCAGCCGCGAGGAACTGCTGGCCGCCTTTGCCGCAGCCGGGCTGCAGGTGCTGGGCCGGCATGATGCCAAGCCCCTGCACCCCAAGGCCACGGAGGGCACTGACGCCTTGCACGCAGCGCGTGCGGCAGAGGTCACCTCCTTGTGGCGCTTGGGCGCCCTGCACTAAGCTGCGGGTCGGTCTGCCAGGCGCACCTGGATGGCGTGGCGCTCCGTGGCCGCAGACATGAGCGCGTGCACACAATCGCCATCGAGGCGGCCCAGCGCCACCTCTTTGGACAACTCGGTGGCAATGGCCTCTTCGGTCCAGGGCTCTTTGTACGGTCTGCGGTTGGACAAGGCATCGTAGACATCGGCCACCGCCACAATCCGGGCCTCCATTGGGATGTCTGCCATGTGCAGGCCGCGCGGGTAGCCAGAACCGTCGCCCCGTTCATGGTGGCCGGCAACAATGTTGCGCATGACTTCGGTGGCTAGGCTGGTGCCCAGGTTCATCTCTTGCGCCATTTGGGCGATGATCGATTCGCCAATCTCCACATGGCGGCGCATGGTCACCCACTCGTCGGCATCAAGCTTGCCGGGTTTGAGCAAGACCTTGTCTGGAATTCCCACTTTGCCAATGTCGTGCAAAGGGGCAAACAAATGCACGTATTCCACAAACTCGTCGTCCAGACCGTGTTGTGGCGCCAAACTGCGCGCCATCAACTGGGAATAAGCCGCCATGCGCTCCAGGTGTTGCCCCGTCTCCAGGTCGCGAATACGGGCCAAGCCGCTGGCCAAGTTCACCGTGCCCACCAAACTGTGCACCACTTGCAGCTGCAACAGGTAGAGCTGCGAAATCAGGTTGGCAAACACCTCCAGAAATGCCGTGGTGTCTGCATCAAAAGCCTGGGGGATTTTGGAGTCAAAGAACAAAAAGGCGGCCAGGTGATCGCCGTGGAACACCGGCACCGTGAAGCTGGAGTGGTAGTCGCGCTCCTTGAGCCAATCGGTGTGTGCGCGGTGTGACTGAAAGTTATCGGCTATGTCATCCACCACCCGGCACTGGCGGTTTTGTGCCAGCACCATCAGCGATGGAACCTCCGCCAGCTTCGCCTGGTAATGGGAGAGTTTGACCCCGTCCAGGTTGCTGCTCACAAAGGTTTGCAATTCGTCGGTATCTGGGGAGTAAGTTGCCAAGGCCACACGGTCTATGGCGGGATAGCGTGAGCACACGACTGCGTGCACGGTGCGTAATTGTTCGGTCAGGTTGCCGGCAGAAAAGCCTGCGTGTGCAGAGAGTTGCTGAAGCCGTGGAGTATTCATCGCGTCAGCTGGGGAGTTGTCGTGCGGCCCATGATGCAGAGAAACACCGGGTCTGACAAGCACGAAAGCCCACCAGCGGGCAGAAAAACGCAAAGCTTGTTAGGCTCGGCCTCCCTTCATGTTTGAGAATTTTTCCCGTGACCGACGCCCTCTACACCGCCTCCATCCCCGTTTTCAAGCAGATACTGCAAGCCCTGAGCGGCGTGCTGCACAAGGCCGAGGAACATGCCACCGCCAAAAAGATTGACCCCAACGCCCTGCTGCAGGCGCGCCTGTACCCCGACATGTTCCCGCTGCTGCGCCAGGTCATGATTGCCAGCGACTTTGCCAAAGGTGCCGCAGCGCGCCTGGCCGGTGTGGACGTGCCGGTGATGCCCGACACCGAACTCACCTTTGCCGAGCTGCAAACCCGCATTGCCACGGTGGTGAGCTTTATCGATGGCCTGGATGCCCAGCTGTTTGAGCAAGCCCACAGCCGCGAAATCGTGATCCAGGCCGGCACCCCGCGCGAGCGCCGCTTTGACGCCTCCACCTACCTGCTGCACTACGCCATTCCCCAGTTCTTCTTCCACGTGACCACCGCCTACGCGCTGCTGCGCCACAACGGTGTGGAAGTGGGCAAGAAAGACTACATGGGTGTCAAATAATGCTATGCATTCAGTAGCTGCTCACGCAGCATCCATGCGGGCTGCAGCCACTTTTGATGCCAAAAAAGCAAAAAGGCCCTCGTTTGAGGGCCTTTTGCATGGGGACACCCGGTGAGGGGTGTCAGGGCTTAGCTGTGACGCTTGCCGGGGTTCTTTTTGCTGCGGGTAGCAACACCACGCTCCAGGCTGATGCGTTGGCCGCGGCCGCCGGTGGGCAGGGTGTAGCCAGGCAGGGGCTTGGGGGCGGGAGTGGCTTTGCGGTCGGCTTCGGTAACGATTTTGTTGCCCATGGAACTATCCTGTTGGTTGGTGTGAAAACGCGTATTTTCTCACTTTTTTTGAAGGCCTTTTCCGTTTGCCACAATCCCCGCATGCAGGCCTTCTATTCCGACCAGTTTGTACTCCCCTTGCCCGAAGGCCATCGCTTCCCCATGGCCAAGTACCGCATGCTGCGCGACCAGTTGGCGGCGCACCTGCCCGCCGTGCGCTTGACCGAGGCGCCGGCCGCCACGCGTGGCGAACTGGCGCTGGTGCACACACAGGCCTACATCGACGCGATTCTGGAGGGTACGGCCGCGCCCGCGGTGCTGCGCGAGATTGGTTTCCCCTGGAGCCCGGCCATGGCAGAGCGCGCCCGCCGCAGCGTGGGCGCCACCGTGGCCGCAGCCCGCGTGGCGTTGAACGAAGGTTTGGCGGCCAACCTGGCCGGCGGAACCCACCACGCCTATGCCGACAAGGGGGGCGGCTTTTGTGTGTTCAACGACGTGGCCGTGGCCGCCCGTGTGCTGCAGGCCGAATGGGGCCGTACCCGCCTGGCCGACGGCCGCCACCGCCCTGCCCTGCAGGTGGCGGTGATTGACCTGGACGTGCACCAGGGCAATGGCACCGCGCATATCTTTCGCAACGACGCCAGCGTGTTCACGCTGTCGCTGCATGGGGACAAGAACTTCCCGTTTCGCAAAGAGGCGGGTGACCTGGATGTGCCGCTGCCCGATGGCTGTGGGGACGCCGACTACCTGGCCGCCCTGGAGCAAGCCCTGCTCACGCTGGACGGCCAGTGCCAGCCCGGTGTGGTGTTTTACCTGGCCGGCGCCGACCCGCACGAGGGCGACCGCCTGGGGCGCCTCAAGATCACGGCCGATGGCCTGGAGGCGCGCGACCGGCGTGTGATGGCGTGGTGCTGGCAGCGCCGCATTCCGCTGGTGTTCACCATGGCGGGCGGCTACGGGGTGAACATCGAAGACACCGTGCAGGTGCAACGCACGACCTATGCCGTGGCACTGGACTATTGGCGGCGCTGGCAGGCGGATGCCGCGCGGGCGGCCTGAAGGCCGTCAGGCCGCAGCCAGGTGCCTGGCGCGCCAGGCCATGAACTCGGGCAGCGGAACGGGCTTGCTCATGTAGTAGCCCTGGGCTTCGTCGCAGTGCAGTTCGCGCAGCTTGTCCAGAATGGCCTGGTTCTCCACCCCCTCGGCCACCACACTCAGGCCCAGGTTGTGCGCCAGGTCGATGGTGGAGCGCACGATTTTGGCGTCGCTCTCGTCGGTTTCCATGCCCATCACAAACGACTTGTCGATCTTGAGTTCGTTGACCGGCAGGCGCTTGAGGTAGGCCAGCGACGAGTAGCCGGTGCCAAAGTCGTCGATCGAGAGCTTGAAGCCGCGCTCGGCCAGGCGGTTCAGCGTGGCCTCGGCGCGCTGCGGGTCGTCCATGATGGCGCTTTCGGTGATCTCCAGGCAAAACGCGTCGGTGGGGGCGTTGTACTTGGCCATCATCGCGTCCAGCTTGGCCGGAAAGTCCTGGTCCAGCAGGTCGCGGGTCGAGAGGTTGATGGCTACGCGCAGGGGCCGACCGTCGGCGCATAGCGTGGGCAGTTCGCGCGCCACTTCCTCAAACATCCACAGCGTGAGCTGGCGCACAAAGCCGGTTTGCTCGGCAAACGGAATGAACTGCATGGGCGGCACCAGGCCGCGTGTGGGATGCTGCCAGCGCACCAACGCTTCGGCAGCCCGCACGGTGTTGTCGGCCAGGTTGAGCTTGGGCTGCAAGTACAGGCGCAGTTGGCCCTGCTCCACCGCATGGCGCAACTCGGTCAGGAGCGACAGGGTTTGTGTGCTCGACGAGTCCAGCGCCGGGTCGTAGACCTGGATGCCGGTGGTTTTCTGTTTGGCCACGTACATGGCAATTTCGGCGCGGCTGAGCAAGGTATCGGCGTCTTGCGCGTGGGCCGGCCAGGATGCCACCCCAATGCCTGCGCTGAAGTCCACCGTCTGGTCTTCCAGCGTCAAGGGCTGGTCAAACGAGGCGGCGATCTTCTGGGCAACGGCCACCGCTTCCTCGGCGGTGCTGCCTTCAATCAATACCGCAAACTCGTCGCCGCCCATGCGGGCCACCACACCCAATTCCGCCCCAATCAAGGCACTGAGCCGCTGCGCCACAGCCACCAGCAGGCCGTCGCCAAAGGCGTAGCCCAGCACATCGTTCACGTGTTTGAAACGGTCCAGATTCAGCAGCACCACGGCCACCGGGGGCGCCGCGCCCTCCAGCGCAATGCTGGCGCGGATGGACTGCTGCAGCAGGTCGCGGAACTGGGTGCGGTTGGGCAATTCGGTGAGGCGGTCCCAGTAGGCGAGTTGCAGGATCTCGCCCTGCTGCTTGCGGATGCTGCTGCGCATCTGGTCAAACGCACGCGCCAGGTCACCAATCTCGTCCTTGTGGCGCAGCGCGGGCAGCTGGTGGTCGTACTCGCCCCGGCTGAGCTGCTCTGCCGCGCCCACCAACGACCGCAAGGGCGTGGTGATACGGCGCGCCAGCGCTGCACTGCCCGCCACAAACAGGGCCAGGCCCAGCGCCGTGATGCCCAACAGGGCAATTTGCACCTGCAGATACGGAGCGACCACCTCGTCCAGCGAACGCAGCAGGTAGGTCTCAACCGCTTGCACGTCCGTACGCTCGGTACTGCGGCGCACCACCAGCGTGTCCTCGGGTAGCTGCAGTTCTGTGCCCTGCCCCAGTTGGCTGAGTGCGGCCTGCTCTTTGGGCGCCAGGCTGGTCAACACCACGCCGCCCTGCGGTTTGACAAGCGCCACGTGGATGCCCGAGAGCCCAAACATGTCGTTGGCCTGGGATTGTTCGATGGGAAAGCCCATCAGTACCCAGCCAATGGTGAGTGGCGCCTTCAGCGGCACCATGACGAACTGGTAGAGCGTGGCGTTGATCAGTTGCAGCTGCGAGCTTTGCTCTGTCTGGCTGAGCTGGGCGGCCACCTGCTGCAGCACCGGTGTCAGGGCTTCCTGCCCGCCCATCTCATAGCCCGCCGCCTGCAGGGCAAACCCGGTGTCCAGCAGCGCGGTGATAGGGGCGCCAATACGCGCGCCGCTGTTCTCCAGTGCGGAGCGCAGGGTTTCGGTGTCACCGCTGCTCAGGGCGGAACGAAACCCGAAGTCGGCCGCCAGTACGGCCGCACCCAGGCGCAATTTTTGGGCATTCTGGTCCAGCAGGCGCCACCAGACCTTGTCCCCAATCGCTAGCTCCTGGGCCAACTGGGCGCGCACATTGCTGCTGATGCTGCTGCGCACCACGCTGTACACCGCAATTTGCACCAGCAGCAGCAAGGCCACCGAGAAGACCACAAACTTGGTGCCTATGCCCCAGTGGGCATACAGGCGAAACAGGCTGGGCTTCAAATGCTGCTCCCCGCCAGCTTCACCAGCACGGGCGCAGCGGCAGCGCCCACCGCCTGTGCCTGCTCGGCCGCGGGCGCACCAGTGGGCAGCGAAGTGTGCCAGGTGCGCAGCTTGTAGTTGCCATGGGGTACGTTGTCCAGGGTGAGCTTGCCGCTGGCATCGGTGCGGCCGAAATACGGCGTGTCCACCACCAGCACCCAGGCCACCATGGTGTCGTGAATATTGCAGCCCAGCACCGCTACGCCCACCTTGTCAAAGGTGACCGGGTTGGCCGGCACCCCGGTGTAGAGCTTGAGCTCGAAGGTCTTGGCGGGTGAGAACGAGTAGACGTGGTGGCGCACCGTGTCCTGGTTGGGGAACAGCACCGCGGTGCCGGGCGTGACCACGGTGACGGCGGGCTTGAACTGCCGGGCCACCTGCGCCACTTCCACGCCCTTGAGCGGCTTGGCGGCAGCCTTGGCCTCGGGGGACTCCAGAAACACGATGGCCTCAGGGAGGGGCTTTCCGTTTTTGTCTTGCACTTGCAACTGCAGCGTGCCGGCCCCGGCAGGCTGCAACAGTCCGATGGCGCCAACGACAGCGGCCAGCCGGTGCAAGCTTGGTTGAAAACGCATGCGGCACTCCAGATGAAAAAGCGTCGGGTGCCCAACGTTTGGGGCACTGGGATACGACTCTAACCCAAGCCAGAGGTTCTGCGGCCCTGCCGGGTCAGCCGCGCAGCGCCTTTTTCAGCTCCGCGCCCAGCGCAGGTTTGTGGGCAAACGGGTCGGTCGGGTTGCGCGCCATCAGCACGTCTTCCATGCGCGTTTGCACCGAGGCAATGGCCTGGGGGTGGCTGTAGATATAGAACTGGTTGGCGGCGATGGCGTCGAACACCTTCTGCGCTACCTCGGCCGCTGTCACCTTGCTGTGGGTGACCGCTTTGTCGGTCATGGCCTGGCCGATGCGCTGGCTGCGCGTGGCGGGGGCGGCTTCGCCCTCGGGGCGGTTGCGCTGGCTCTGGCTGATGCCGGTAGGCACAAAGAAGGGGCACAGCACGCTGGCGCTGATTTGGTCGGTCACCAGCGCCAGGTCCTGGTACAGGGTTTCGCTCAGCGCCACCACCGCATGTTTGCTGACGTTGTACACGCCCATATTGGGCGCATTCAGCAGGCCGGCCATGCTGGCGGTGTTGACGATGTGGCCTGTCCAGGCCGGGTCTTTGGCGGCGGCTTCCAGCATCATGGGGGTGAACACACGCACGCCGTGGACCACCCCCATGACGTTGACGCCCAGCACCCATTCCCAGTCTTTGGCGGAGTTTTCCCACACCAGACCACCGGCGCCCACGCCCGCGTTGTTGAAGACAAAGTGCGGCGCACCAAAGCGCGCCAGCGTGGCGGCACCCAAGGCCTCCACCTGCGCGGCCTGGGACACATCCACCTTCATCGCCAGCACCGGCGCGCCGGCGGCCTGCATTTCGGCGGCGGCCGTGTCCAGCGCATCCTGCTGTACATCGGCCAGCACCAGGTTCATGCCCAGCTTGGCGCCCAGGCGTGCGCATTCCAGGCCAAAGCCCGAGCCGGCGCCGGTGAGGACGGCAGTTTTGCCTTTGAAATCAGTGATCACGGGGGTGTCTCCAAGTTGTTGTGGGGTCAGCCGGGCTGGCGGACCATCTCGATGTGGGTGATGCCGTCTTCTACATAGGGCTTGCCCATATCGGCAAAGCCATGGCGCTCGTAAAAGGCCTGGAGGTGCGCTTGCGCGCCAATGCGAATCGGCTGCGCGCCCCACTGCTGCTGCAACGCGCGAATCGCCTCGGCCATCAGCACATGGCCCAGGCCACCGCCCCGCGCACTCTGGCGCGTGACCACGCGGCCGATGCTGGCTTCGTCAAACGTGACGCCCTTGGGGAAGCAGCGTACATAGGCCACCAGTTCGGGGACCTGCGCAGAGCCCACTGCCACCCGAACTCCCAGTAGATGCATGGCCTGGGCGTCCAGGCCATCCATGTCCTGGAAGATGCAGTTCTGCTCCACCACAAACACCTCGCTGCGCAGGCGCAGCAGCGCATAGAGCTGTTCCCGGCTTAGTTGGTCAAAGCGCAGCCACTGCCATTGCAACCCTTCGCTCATGCGGCGGCCTTGAGTACGTAGCCGATGCGCGGGAAGTGCACGCGCACGGTGCCGGCGCGCTCGTCGGTGCGCTGCAGCGTGAAGCGCGTGCGCGTGGCGGCAATGAGCGTTCCGGCAGTGGGTTCCTGGCCAAACAGTTCGGCGGCAATCGTCACCTCGCTGCCCAGCGCAATGCCGTGCTCGTCCTGGAAGGTGGTGTCTGCATCATGGGCAAATGGGGCGCTGGCGCTCGTGGATGCTGCGCAAGCAGCTATCGATTCTGTAGCGGTCAGTTTCTCGAAGCTGCCATGGCCCAGCGCGGCCATGCGGTCCATCCAGGCCAGCACGGCCGGGGTGGCGTTCAGGATATCGGCCATCACCGGCACGCGTTTGCGGCTGAACCACAGTGGGTGGTAGGCCGCAAAGTCGGCCACGCAGGGCGTGCTGCCCAGCAAGAAGTCTTGGCCTTCGAGCATATTGGCCAGGCGGCGCAGGTAGCTCTTGTAGGCGGCGGTGGCATCGGCCGGGCGCAGGCGTGTCATGCCGGCGGACATGGCGGCGCGGTCGGCACCAAAGGCTTTGGCGGCCTCGGGCGGCGCGCCTTCAAACATGCTGGCAGCACCCTTGGGTTGCAGGTTGTAGGCCATGGCGGCCCAGAACAGCGTGGTGTCGGCCCACTGGGCCAGCACGCGGGCCACGCCCTTGTGGCTTTCGGGGTACAGCGTCGGGGTGGGCTGGATGTGCTCCAGCACATCGCAGATCAGCGCGCTGTCGCAGTAGATGTCGTTGCCAATTTGCAGGAACGGCGTCTTGCGGTAGCCGCCGGTCAGTGCCTGCACATCGGGCTTGGGCAGGATGGCGGGGATGAGGACGGACTTCCAGGCCAGTTGTTTGTAGCCCAGCACCAGGCGCACCTTTTCCGAAAACGGCGAGGTGGGGTAGTGGTGGAGGATGAGGTCGGTCGACGTAGCGCTCATGGCATGGCCCTTTCAATAATGCTGTCAAAGTCCACCGCGGCGCCCAGGGTGCCAAAGGTGTGGCCCCAGTTGCCCGCAAGGCGGGAATCACAAAATGCGGTAAATACGGCGGCGGGTGCGCTCTGGAACAGCAGCGCGGCCTGCACGGCCAGCGCCACGTCTTGCGCCAGGCGGCGCGCTTCCATCTCGGTGGCCATATGCTCCACCCGGCTGGGCAGCGCCGTGGCCAGGCGGTCCAGTGCGGGGTGGGCACCCTGGGCCGGGGCCAGCTCGCGCACCAGCGCGGCGGCGACGTCGCCCTTGCGCAGCGCGCGCAGCAGGTCCAGCGCCATGATGTTGCCCGCGCCTTCCCAAATCGAGTTGAGCGGCATCTCGCGGTAGATGCGGGCCATGGTGCCCTCGCCGCCCTCCTCCACATAGCCGTTGCCGCCCAGGCACTCCATGGCTTCTTGGGCAAACGCGGCACCGCGCTTGCAGATCCAGAACTTGGCAATCGGCGTAAGCAGCCGGCCCATGAGCAGCTCATGGGCGTCATTTTTATGGTCAAAAGAGCGTGCAAGTCGCATGGACAGTGCGCAAGCAGCTTCGCTTTCGATAGCAAGGTCGGCCAGCACATTGCGCATCAGCGGTTGCTCGATCAGGCGCTTGCCAAAGGCCTGGCGCTGCGCGGTGTGGTGCAGTGCGATGCTGAGCGCCTGACGCATCAGGCCGCTGGTGCCCAGGGCGCAGTCCAGCCGCGTCATGGTGCCCATTTCCAGAATCTGCGGCACACCGCGGGCCTCTTCACCCACCAGCCAGGCGGTGGCGTTGAGGAATTCGACCTCGGAGCTCGCATTGGCCTTGTTGCCCAGCTTGTCCTTGAGGCGCTGGATGCGGATGGCGTTGGTGCTGCCGTCCGGCAGCACACGCGGGATGAAGAAGCAACTCAGTCCAGCCGGTGTTTGCGCCAGCACCAGAAACGCGTCACACATGGGCGCCGAGAAAAACCACTTGTGGCCCACCAGCGTGTAGCGCTGGCCCCAGGCGTCCTGCCCGTCGGGGAAGGCCTGCGTGGTGTTGGCCCGCACATCAGAGCCGCCCTGCTTCTCCGTCATGCCCATGCCCATGGTTAGGCCGGCTTTCTGGCTGAAGGGCTTGAAAGCGGGGTCGTAGGCGCGCGCCGTCAAACCCGGTGCCCAGTCCTTGAAGATGGCGGCATTGCCCGGCAGTGCGGCCATGACGGCGTAGGTCATGGAGATGGGGCACAGGATGGAAGGCTCCGCCTCGGTGAACAGCATGAAGGCCGCTGCACGGCGGGTGTGGCCGTGGGCCTCTTCAGTCCACGGCGTTCCGTGCAGGCCTGCTTGCGCCGCGGCGGTCATCAGCGCGTGGTAGCTGGGATGAAACTCCACCTGGTCCACACGGCGGCCCGTGCGGTCGTGGCTGTGCAGCACGGGGGGGTGCACATTGGCCAGGCGGGCGTGGGTTTGCATCTCGGCACTGCCCATCTGCGCGCCCAGCGCGTGCAGGCTGGCGGTGTCCAGCGCGGGGGCGTTGAACTTCAGCGCACTCTGCAGCGCTCGGTTGCCAGTCAACAGGTTGCGGCCCACCAGCGGCTCGGCCTGGTTGAACACCGTGTGGGTGTTGAGGTACTGCAGTGTCGTGATGCTCATGCCGTGCTCCTGTTAAGCGCTACTCTTTTGATAGCTGTTCGCGCATATTCCACGGTGGCTAGCGCCCCATTTATCTTGAAATCAGTCGGTAGACAGGCCGCCGGGGTTCAGGTTCAACGGGTTCACACTGCGGCTGCCGGTGACCAGGCGTTTGACGTATTTGAAAGTGCCCGTGGCGTGGGCGCAAGGTTTGCCTGCCGCGTCCAACACCGTGGCCTGGGTGAAGGCCATGGTGGCCGTGCGGTGCATCAACTCGCCCTTGGCCACCAGCGGCCCATCGGCACTGGGTACGGCGGGCTGCATGAAGCTGGTTTTCATCTCGATGGTGACCACGCCCATCTCGGGCGCCACGCTGCGCGCGGCGGTGGCCATGGTCACATCCAGCAGCGTCATCAGTGCGCCACCGTGGGTCACGTTGAAGGAATTGAGGTGCTCGACCTTGGGCGCGTACCGGATCTCGGAGTGCCCATCGGCAAACAGGGTGAGGTCGAACCCCAGGTGCGTGACAAAGGGAATCTCGACCCCAAAACCGCCGCTGACCGCGTGCGTCATACCGGTCAGCCGCCTGTGACGACCGACACGCCGCCGTCCACCGCCAGCCACTGGCCGGTGATGTGTTTGCCGGCGTCGGATGCGTACAGCACCACCAGGCCTTTCAGGTCCTCGTCATCGCCCAGGCGCTTGAGCGGTGCGCCTGCGGCCAGCTTGTCCTCGCCCATGGTCTTGAGCAGGCCATAGGTCATCTTGCTGGGGAAAAAGCCCGGGCAGATGGCGTTGACGGTGATGTTGTACTTGCCCCATTCGGCGCCCAGGGTGCGGGTGAAGTTGACCACCGCACCCTTGGAGGTGTTGTAGGCAATCGTCATCATGCCTTCGGGGTTGCCGTTCAGGCCGGCAATCGAGGCGATGTTGATGATGCGGCCGGTCTTGCGTGGAATCATGCTCTTCTTGGCAATGATCTGGCTCAGCAAAAAGTAGCCGCGCACGTTGAGGTTCATCACCTTGTCCCAGGCCTCGGCGGGGTGGTCTTCGGCCGGGGCGCCCCAGGAGGCGCCGGCGTTGTTGACCAGAATGTCCACCTCACCCATGCGGTGCAGGGTTTCTTCGGCCAGGCGGGTGATTTCGCTGTCCTTGGCGCAATCGGCGGCAATCCAGCGGGCATCGATACCGGCGGCCTGCAGCTCGGCACAGGCTTTTTCCAGGTCTTCGGCCTTGCGTGAGCTGATCATCACCTTGGCACCGGCTTCGCCCAAGGCGTGCGCCATTTGCAGGCCCAGGCCGCGCGAGCCGCCGGTGATCAGAGCGGTCTTGCCGGTCAGGTCAAACAATGTCTGGATGGTGCGTGTCATGCGTGTCTACCTTGTTGGAATGGAGAAAAAAATGGGGCCACACCTGTAGGCGCAGCCCGGCGAAAACGATTGTCCGTTTCAGCGCGCCACAACCATGTCTCCCGCGCGATATGGGTACCGTTCAGTCCTCTTCGCGCAGGCGCGAGCGCACGTAAATCAGCACCACGCCCGCCACCACGGCGAGGCCGCCCAGGTTGTAAAACAGGCCAGCGTCCTGCGCCTCTTGCTGGTCAATAAAGGCCCCCAGCACGATGGACAACAGGCCGCCGTAAATCAACACCCAGATCGCGCGCTCCACCCGCAGCAGGCGGGCGTTGGTGGTGCCGTTGTATTTTTTGAAAAAGGCCATCAGAAAGCTCCTTCGGGAAATGATGCACAGGTCAGATCCCGTGATTGCACCACACCCAGCCAGGCGCCGATTTTTGGCAATTCGTAATGGAAGAAAAACTGCGCTGCCCCCACCCTGCCCTGGGTGCTCAGCTGCTCCTGCTTGGGGTCGTTGTCCAGCGCGCAGGCGGCCACGTCCAGCCAGATCCAGGCCAGCACCGTGTGTCCAAAGGCCTGCAGGTAGGGCACGGCATTGGCCAGCGCCTCGCCCGGCACGCCGGTGGACCAGGCTTTTTGGGTGGCACCGCCAACTTCTTGCAAGGCCTTGCCCAGCGCCTTGGCGTGTGCCGCCAGCGCGGGAATGCCGCTGCAGCGGTGCACCGTGGCCATGACACGGTGGCTGAGCAACGTGAGGCCCTTGCCCTCCTCCATCAGCACCTTGCGGCCCAGCAGGTCCATGGCCTGGATGCCGTGGGTGCCTTCGTGAATCATGTTCAGGCGGTTATCGCGCCAGTACTGCTCCACCGGAAAATCGCGCGTGTAACCATAGCCGCCGTGTACCTGGATGGCCAGGCTGTTGGCCTCCAGGCACCATTCGCTGGGCCAGCTTTTGGCAATGGGCGTCAGCACCTCCAGCAGCAAGCGTGCCTCTTCGGCCTCTGCACCACCGGCCGTGTGGTGCTCGTCCACCAGGCGCGCGCAGTACAGCTCCAGCGCCAGTGCGCCCTCGCAGTACGATTTTTGCGCCAGCAGCATACGTTTCACATCGGCGTGTTCAATGATGCGGGTCTGTGGTGCGGCGGCGTCTTTGCCGGCGCCGGTGATGGGTCGGCCTTGCGGGCGGTTCTTGGCGTAGTCCAATGCCGCGTAATAGCCCGCCATGCCCAGCATGGTGGCTGCAATGCCTACGCCAATGCGGGCCTCGTTCATCATGTGGAACATGCAGGCCAAGCCCTTGCCGGGTTGGCCCACAAGGTAGCCCACGGCGCCAGGCTGGCCGTCCACGGGGAACTTGCCTTCGCCAAAGTTCAGCAGCGTGTTGGTGGTGCCGCGCCAGCCCAGCTTGTGGTTCAGGCCGGCCAGCGCCACGTCGTTGCGCACACCGGTCAGCTCGCCCTGCGGGTTCACCATCTTCTTGGGCACGATGAACAGCGAAATGCCGCGTGTGCCGGGCACCGGCTTGCCGTTTTCATCGGGAATCTTGGCCAGCACCAGGTGGATGATGTTCTCGTTGATCTCGTGCTCGCCCGACGAGATCCACATCTTGTTGCCCTTGAGGCGGTAGCGTGGTCCTAGAGGATCGTTGGCAAAGTCCGCCCCATCGGGCACGGCCTTGGTCGCCACGTCCGACAGGCTGGAGCCCGCTTGCGGCTCAGAGAGGCACATGGTCCCCGACCAGCGGCCCGAAAATTCGTTCTTGGCAAACACCTCTTTTTGCAGCGCCGTGCCATGTGTCATCAGCAGGTTGGCATTGCCCGTGGTCAGCATGCCGGTGCCAATGCTGACAGACGCGCAAGCAAAGAAGGCATTGGCCGCCGCCTCCACGCTATAGGGCAGCTGCATGCCGCCCATGTCGTAGTCCTGCGCGGCCGACAGCATGCCGGATTCTGCATAGGCCTTCTGCGCATCGTGCGTGGCCTGCGGCAACACCACCCGCAGGCTGCCATCGGGCTCCGTCACCGTGCGCGGCTCTTCCACATCGGCCAGGCGGTTGAACGGCGCGTACTTTTCGCGTGCTATGCGTTCACAGGTGTCCAGCACCGCGTCAAAGGTCTCGCGGTTGTGGTCCGCAAAGCGTTCGCGCGCCGTGAGCGCTGTGGCGTCCAGCCAGTCGTTGAGCAGGAAGTCGAGGGTGGTGCGTAGGGTCATTTGCACATTGTTGCGCAGCTTTCAGCGGCAGAAAACCGAGGTTGTCCGGTCGGTGACCGTTAGAGAACAGCGTGACCAAGCACAAGTTCTGGCTTTACCGATCCACGCGGCTACATGCAAAAAAACTAGCCCGCGTTGTATATGCGCGCAATGAGGCTTTGAACGCCCAGTTGAGGGCTGGAAAGTACCTCTACTCCGAAGCCGCGCAATACCTCGGCCGCAGGAGCCATTGACGCTTGAGCCAACACAATGGCGCTGATGTCCGTTGAGGCCGCAGCTTGTACTGTTTGACATATTGCGGCTATATAGGCAGCGTGGTTTCCATCGATGAAGTGCTGCCAAGCGTCCTGTGCCACCACGACCTGGAGTTCCACCTCGGCTTGCAGCATGGATGCCGATTCCTGGAGAAGTTCAATGGTTGGCTTTAGTGTGCTTTCAAGTGCCGCAACGACCAGTATGCGGGGCCCCAACGAGACTGCACGATCTGCCATGGCTCGGTCAATTCTCAACGCAATAAAGCGACCTTCCGTTGGAGTTCGCTCAGCTGCGCCTCCAATGGTTGAGCAGGTACAAATGACGAGTGCCGGGCTATTAGTGGCAGCAGAGTGCATCGCCGAGTGGACGCGTTTAACTACAGACGGCTCTGTTGGTCCCAAGCGCTGGGCCTCCAATAAGAGTTTTTCCAATACGATGTGCTCGACAGTTATCGTCGGGGCGGCGTCCTTCACAAGGCGTTCAAAGGTCGCAATGTGTACGGGTGATGTATGAAGAAAGGCTATGTGCTGTCGCATGTGAAAGTATCCGGTTGCAGCCTACTGAAACGTAGAAGCGTGGTTCTGTTGATTTTTTGGCTACTTCCAGACAGAGATTTTTTCCGTTGCCAAGGCTCGCACTACGGCATCGCGCTTGATGACCCGGTGTGTATGCTGTGTCCAAGCCTTGTAGCGCTCAGACATCTCGACCCCCATGCGATTCCCCCACCTATAGAAGACCAAAATAAATGGGTCTACGCATGAGTAGCTTTGCCCTACGGCCCACTCTGCATTCGACAACTGGGCATCGATCAAGGCAAAGGCGAATGCAAGATTCTCCCTTCCCTTCTCGACAATGCCAGCATGTTGTGAGGCGTCCACCGTAAAGGTCTCAGGTCGCCAGACTTGCCGTATGGCGATGGAATGGACAGTACCCGAAAGCCAGTTAAACCACTCAAGAGTTCTCACCAAGCCGTCCGGCTCTGAGGACAGCAGACCCGCACGAGGATTGGAAGTGGCCAAATGGAGCAGTATGGCCGGAGCCTCGGTCAAAACGGCATTTTCGTAACAGAGTACGGGTATTCGACCTTTGGGGTTGAGCGCTAGGTATTCAGGCCTCCGGGGCGATCCGTCGGACGTTGATACCAAGTTGAGATGAAAAGGGATGCCGATTTCTTCGAGAACGATATGTGGCGCGAGTGAACAGGCCCCCGGTGAGTAATGCAGAGTATTCAATGTTCCGGACCCTTGGAGAAGCTCGTGCGAAGTCGATCAAATGAAAGTAATTTCAAAATTACCTCTTCAACCACAATTTTGACTATCACCTCTTGAACTGCATATCCCCCGAATGGGTGAATCTGATAGGCCAAAACGGCTATGCCCCAACATGCATCCTGTTCATTTGTATGCCTAGCGGCGTCTCGCAGCCCTTTCGAGAAAAAATTTGTAGATCGAAGGGGCAATTGCCTTCGATCAGGGCCGTATCTCAAACAGCCCGCCCATACCAATCCACCTTGCGCGTGCCCAGCATCACCGCTGCCAACAGCAAGAAGATCAACACCGAGCCCAACAACAGCGCGTTTTGCTCCGACTGCAAGATGCCAAACAAAGCTGCGTAGAGCGTGCCCATGGCAGTGCTAAACCCCACAGCCCGCGCTGCGCCACGCAGCACTGAGGCCAAGTACACCCCCACCAAGACCACCGACGCCGTAGCGGACACGCCGTAGGCCACGGCGAAGGCCATGTGCTCCGACAAGCTGGTGAGCAGCAGAAAGAACACCGCCTGGGCCAGACCGACCAGCAGGTATTGGATGGGGTGGATGCGCAGGTTCTTGAGTTGCTCGAACACGAAGAAGGCGGCAAAACTCAGCACGATGAACAGGAAGCCGTACTTCACCGACCGTGTGGCTTGCTGGTACACGTCCACCGGCTCAATCAGGCGCACCTGGAACCCTTCTGTAGTGCCGCCGCCATTGGATGCGAGCGCTGTGGTGCCCCACTGGGCTGTAAAGCCGGTGTCTTGTACGGTTCGCGTGCGGGGCAAGAAGTCGCCACCAAAGCTGGGATGCGGCCAGTTGCTGCTCAGGTTGGCGGTCACCACATCACCTACCGGCACAAAGCCGAAGGCGCTGGTGCCCACCAGGCGCACCGTGACGGAGAACGGCAAGGTCTTGGCGCTTCCATCCAGGGGCACATTGTTGGCCACACCATGAAAACCGCTGGTGAAGTCTTTGACATCGCTGCCGCCCTCCACCGCCAGCGTGGTACCTGCCAGGGTGACCACGGGTGCACCGGCAATGCCTCGTGTGTCGCCCACGCCCACGGTCAACACGGGTGCGCCCCACTTGAGCCGGGCGTTGGGCCCCAGCTTGGGCAAGTCTTTGGCCGTGGGGGCCACATAGTGGCCGCTGAGTGTGGCGTTGAGCTCAAACACGGGAGTGCTGAACAAGCCCAGCTTGCGCCGCTCTACGTCCATCTGGCCTTTCAAATCGACCGCCGACGGTGTGACTTGCAGGGTGTGTCTGCGCGTGGCGCGGGTGCTGCCCGCCACGGCACCGGCCTTGGTCCATCCGCTCACGGGCTCGTCGTATTCCTCGTCCACGGTGATGGTCAGCACCGGGCCCCATAGCTTTTGCTCGCCGGCAGAGCTGGCGGCGATGGCCTGCACGGCTTCTTCGCGGTAGGTGGTGCGCTCGTGGATGGTGTTTTCAATCATGAGCAGCGGAACCCAGAGCAATACGCCCAACACAAACACCAGCGTGCATTTCAAAAACAGTGCGTTTTTCATCATTTCCGACCCTTGTTGTTGCATGTGCTGGCAGTGTCGGCAGGGTGTGCGATGCCGATGTGATGGCACGGTGCGGGCCGGGTGAAGGCTGTGTGAAAACAAAAAAAAGGCCACCGTAGACGGTGGCCCTTGGATTGGCAAATGCCGAGACAGTGTTACAGCACTTCAAACACGCCCGCAGCACCCATGCCACCACCAATACACATGGTGACGCAGACCTTTTTGGCGCCGCGGCGTTTGCCTTCGATGAGGGCGTGGCCGGTGAGGCGCTGGCCGCTCATGCCGAAGGGGTGGCCCACGGCAATGGCGCCGCCGTTGACGTTGAGCTTGTCAGCGGGGATGCCCAGCTTGTCGCGGCAGTAGATCACCTGCACGGCGAAGGCCTCGTTCAGCTCCCACAGGTCGATGTCATTGATGGTCAGGCCCAGACGCTTGAGCACTTTGGGGATGGCGAACACGGGGCCGATGCCCATTTCGTCAGGCTCGCAACCGGCGACGGCAAAACCGAGGAAGCGGCCCAGGGGCTTGAGGCCTTTTTGCTCGGCCAGCTTTTCGTGCATCACTACCGTGGCGCCTGCGCCATCGGACAGCTGGCTGGCGTTGCCGGCTGACACCAAACCGCCGGGCACGGCAGAGCGCAGGTCCTTGATGCTGTCATAGGTGGTGCCAGCGCGGATGCCTTCGTCATCGCTCACGGTGACTTGTTTGGTCATCAGGCCCATGACCTTGTCGGCCACACCCATGGTCACGGTGATGGGGGCGATTTCGTCCTTGAACAGGCCTTTTTCCAAGGCAGCGCTGGCTTTTTGCTGGCTGCTGGCGCCGTATTCGTCCATGGCCTCGCGGCTGATGTTGTAGCGTTTGGCCACTTGCTCGGCGGTTTGCAACATGGCCCAGTAGACCTCGGGCTTGTTCTTCATGAGCCAAGGGTCTTGCAGCATGTGCTGGTTCATCTCTTGCGCGGTGCAGGAGATGGCTTCCACGCCGCCGGCCACGTAAATGTCGCCTTCGTTGGCCATGATGCGCTGGGCGGCGCTGGCAATGGTTTGCAGGCCGGAGGAGCAAAAACGGTTGATGGTCATGCCCGACACGGTGACGGGGCAGCCTGCGCGCAGCGCGATTTGGCGGGCGATATTGGCGCCCGTGGCACCTTCGGGTGTGCCACAGCCCATGATGACGTCGTCCACCTCACCGGCTTCGATGCCGGCGCGCTGAATGGCATGCTCCACCACGTGGCCGCCCATGGTGGCGCCGTGGGTCATGTTGAAGGCACCCTTCCAGGCCTTGGTCAAGGGGGTGCGAGCGGTGGAAACAATTACTGCTGATGTCATGGTGAAGCTCTCCTAAATGGGGTCAGGGTTGGGGTGCCTTGGCACCTTGCGTCAAAAGGCGGTGGTAAAAGCGGATCAGTTCGGTGTAGTTGCTGACCGCAATGCGTTCGTTGGTGCCATGAAAACGTTTCAGGTCTTCCGGGCCGGCACGTACGGGCGAAAACTTGAAGATGTGCTCACTGATTTCGCCAAAGTGGATGGAGTCGGTAGCGCCAATCATCAAGCCAGGGGCCACCAGCGTGCCCGGAAACACTTCGCGGATGGTGCGGTTGATGAGGGCGTACTGCGCAGAATCGGTAGGTGCCACCTTCGAGGCTTCGGCACCGCCGGGCAGCGCAAACAGCTCGAATTTGTCGCTCCGGGTGGCATCCGCCACCAGGGCGCGGGTGCGTTCCACCACCATGTCTTTGGTGTCGCCGGGCAGCAGGCGGAAGTTGACCGTGGCCTCGGCGTTGCCAGGCAGCACGTTTTCCTTGTTGCCAGCGTTGACGATGGTCAGCGCCGTGGTGGTGCGCATCACGGCGTTGGTGCCTGCGCCATTCTCCAGTTGCTTTTGCACGATGGGGCCGAACAACCAGAGGTTGGACAGAGCCACGCGGGAGAAGCCGCCCATCTCGGGAGCCACGGTGGCAAACATGTCTGCCGCCACGCCACGGATGCCCGCCGGCAGCTGCTCGTCGTCAATGCGCTTGAGGGCGGCACTCATCATGGCAATGGCACTGGTGCCCTTGGGCGGCGGCATGGACGAGTGACCGGGTGTGGCCGACATCTTGAGCACGACCGAGAGGTAGCCTTTTTCAGCCACACCAATCAGCGCGGCCGGGGCTTTGAGGCCGGGCATGATGCCTTCGGTGATCAGCAGGCCTTCGTCAATGACAAAGTCCAGCCGTACCTTGCGCTCTTTCAGCAGCGCCGCAATCTTCTCGGCACCACGGTGGCCGCCCACCTCTTCGTCGGCACCAAAGGCCAGGTACACGGTGCGCTCGGGCTGGTAGCCACTGGCCACCAACAACTCGATGGCTTCGAGCTGGGCCATCAGGTTGCCCTTGTCGTCCCACGCGCCACGGCCCCAGACGAAGCCATCTTTTACGTCACCGCTAAAGGGGTCGGTCTCCCAGGTCTTCTCGGTGCCAGGCGCAATGGGCACCACGTCCTGGTGGGCCATCAGCAGGATGGGCTGCAGGTCTGGCTTGCTGCCGGGCCAGGTGTAGAGCAGGCTCAGGTCGCCCACCACTTCCCGCTTGAGGGCGGCGTGGGTTTTGGGAAACTTGGCCTGCAACAGCGCGTGCAGTTGCCTGAACTGGTCGGCGTTGAGATTGGCGTCATCCCGCGAGGAAATGGTGCGCAAACGCACAGCTTCTGCCAAGCGTTGGCCCACGCCGACTGCATCCACCGCCACCACTGGCACCGGCGGCACATCCAGCTGGCGCGAGCCCTTGCGCAGGGTGTTGATGGCTAGCACAGCCACCAGTGCCAGCAGCAAGGCCAGCACACCCCAGGCTATTTTCTTGAGCATGGTGCAGCCTGCTTAGTTGAAGGTCTTGCCTTCAGCGGCCAGCTTGGCCAAGAGCGGCGCGGGCTGCCAGAACTTGGCGTCGTCCAGCGGGTTCTGGGCAAAGCGGTTCATCGCTTGCACGACATTGAACAGGCCCACTTCGTCGGCGTAGTTCATGGGACCGCCGCGGTGCGCGGGGAAGCCGTAGCCAAAGATGTAGACGATGTCGATATCGCTGGCCTTGGCGGCAATGCCCTCTTCCAGGATGTGGGCCGCTTCGTTGACCAGGCTGAACACCAGGCGTTGCACGATTTCTTCGTCCGAAATCTTGCGCGGCGTAATGCCCAGGCTCTTGCGGTGCTCTTCAATCATGGCCACCACCTCGGCATTGGGGATGGCGTCGCGCTTGCCGGGCACATAGTCGTACCAGCCAGCACCGGTCTTCTGGCCAAAGCGTCCCTTCTCACACAGCAGGTCAGCGGTTTTGCTGTACTTCATGTCGGGCTGCTCGGTGTAGCGGCGCTTGCGGATGGCCCAGCCAATGTCGTTGCCGGCCAGATCGCCCATGCGGAACGGGCCCATGGCCATACCGAATTTTTCCATGGCCTTGTCCACTTGCGCAGGTGTGCAGCCTTCGTCCAGCAGGAAGCCGCCCTGGCGGCCGTACTGTTCGATCATGCGGTTGCCGATGAAACCATCGCACACGCCGGAGACCACGGCGGTCTTCTTGATCTTCTTGGCAACGGACATGACGGTCGCCATCACGTCCTTGGCGGTTTTCTCGCCGCGCACCACTTCCAGCAGCTTCATCACGTTGGCCGGGCTGAAGAAGTGCAGGCCCACCACGTCTTCGGGGCGTTTGGTGAAGGCGGCGATCTTGTTCACGTCCAGTGTGGAGGTGTTGGAGGCCAGGATGGCGCCGGGCTTCATGACGCGGTCCAGTTCCTTGAACACGGCTTCCTTCACGCCAATTTCTTCAAACACGGCTTCGATCACCATGTCGGCAGTGTTCAGGTCGTCATAGCTCAGCGTGGTGCTCAGCAGGCTCATGCGCTGCTCGTACTTGTCCTGCTTGAGTTTCTTCTTGGCCACCTGGGCTTCGTAGTTTTTGCGGATGGTGGCGATGCCGCGGTCCAGCGCTTCCTGCTTCATTTCCAGCATCTTGACGGGGATGCCGGCGTTCAGGAAGTTCATGGCAATGCCGCCACCCATGGTGCCAGCGCCAATAACCGCTACAGAATTAATAGCACGCTGCGCAGTGTCGGCGGGCACATCCGCTATTTTTGATGCTGCACGCTCAGCCAGGAACAGGTGACGCAGGGATTTGCTCTCGGCGGTAAACATGAGGTTGATAAACGCCTCGCGCTCAACTTTCATACCTTCGTCAAACTTCTTCTTGGTGGCGGCTTCCACCACGTCCACACACTTGGCAGGTGCGGGGAAGTTCTTGCTCATGCCCTTGACCATGTTGCGGGCGAACTGGAAGTAGGCGTCGCCCTGGGGGTGCTTGCACTTCAGGTCGCGCACCAGAGGCAGGGGGCGCACATCAGCCTTTTCACGTGCAAAGGCCATCGCCTCTTCCAGCACGCTCTCGGCCGACGCTGCCATTTTGTCGAACAGCTTTTGGCCAGGGGCCATAGCCAGCATGTCGCTCTTGACGGTTTCGCCACTGACGATCATGTTCAATGCGGGCTCCACACCCAGCACGCGCGGCAGGCGCTGCGTGCCACCGGCGCCGGGCAGCAGGCCCAGCTTCACTTCGGGCAGGGCCACGCTGGTGCCTGGGGCAACGACGCGGTAGTGGCAACCCAGTGCCAGTTCCAGGCCACCGCCCATGGCCACCGTGTGGATAGCCGCTACCACGGGTTTGCTGGACGCTTCGAGTACGCCAATCACGCTGATCAGGTTGGGCTCTTGCAGGGCCGTGGGTTTGCCGAATTCTTTGATGTCTGCACCGCCCGAGAAGGCCTTGCCAGCGCCAGTGATCACGATGGCCTTGACCGCTGCGTCGGCATTGGCCTGGGCCATGCCGTCTGCAATACCCTGACGGGTGGACAAACCCAAGCCATTGACCGGCGGGTTGTTCAGCGTGATGACGGCGATATCGCCATGGACTTGGTACTGGGCGGTCATGCTTTCATTCCTTGAAAAGGTGGAGCCAGAGAAAATAGAACGATCGTTCTTTTTTAAGATTGTAGGGGCTTTGGATTCCAATCCAAGCGCTTTTGTCCCTCGTGGGACAAACCAAGGGTTATCCCTTAGACCTCCAGCCACTCCTTGCGGATGTCCGTGTTGTCGCGCAGTGTCTGCGGCGTACCATCAAACACAATGCTGCCGTGGCCCATGACCAGGCAGCGATCGGAAATGGCCATCGCGATGGTGAGTTTTTGCTCAATCAGCAGCACAGAGATGCCGCGGCTGCGCAAGACTTTGAGGTACTCGGCCACCAGTTCCACGATCTTGGGCGCCAAGCCTTCGGTGGGTTCGTCAATGATGATGAGGTCGGGGTCGCCCATGAGCGTGCGGCACAGCGTCAGCATTTGCTGCTCGCCGCCCGACAGAACGCCTGCTTCGGTATGTTCTCGTTCTTTCAGGCGCGGGAACATGCGGTACATGTCGTCAAAACTCCAGCGTGCCTGCTTTTTGCTGCGCTTTTGGCCCAGCAGCAGGTTTTGATGCACCGTGAGTTTGGGGAAAACATCGCGGTTTTCGGGCACATACCCGATCCCCAGGTGGGCAATTTCAAACGCTTCTTTGCCGCGGGTTTCCTGTCCGCGCCATAACACCGAACCCTCGCACTCCACCAGGCCCATGATGGCCTTGGCCGTGGTGGAGCGGCCCGAGCCGTTGCGGCCCAGCAGGGCCACAATCTCGCCCTCGCCTACTGCCATGTCTACGCCATGCAGCACATGGCTTTTGCCATAAAAGGCGTGCAGGTGCTTGATCGTCAGCATCTCAGAACCCATCTCAGTGTCCTCCCGCCTGCGCGTCGGCTACGGCAGAGCCCAAATACGCCTCCTGCACGCGCGGGTTGGCGCGCACCGCCTCGGGGGTGTCAAAGGCAATCACCTCGCCATAGACCACCACGGCAATCTTGTCGGCCAGGCCAAACACCACACCCATGTCATGCTCCACCGTCAGCAGGGTTTTGCCCACGGTCACCTCTTTGATCAGGCCGACAAATCGCCCCGTCTCGCTCTTGCTCATGCCTGCCGTGGGTTCGTCCAGCAGGATCACATTGGCGCCGCCGCCGATGGTCACGCCAATTTCCAATGCGCGCTGCTCGGCGTAGGTCAGGTTCATGGCCAGCACATCACGCTTCTTGTCCAGCTTGATCATGGCCATGAGTTCTTCGGCACGGTGATTGGCGTCGTGCAGGTTCACCAGAAATTTGAGGAAGGTGTACTTGTAGCCCAGGCTCCAGAGCACGCCGCAGCGCAAGTTCTCGAACACACTGAGCTTGGGGAAGATATTGGTGATCTGGAAGCTGCGCGACAGGCCCATGCGGTTGATTTCAAACGGCTTTTTTCCGTTGATGCGTTGGCCGTTGAGCAGCACGTCACCGCTGCTGGGCTCGAAGCGCCCGCTGATCAGGTTGAACAGTGTGGACTTGCCCGCGCCGTTGGGGCCGATGATTGCCACGCGCTCACCGGGCTGCACGGCCAGGTTGGCGCCGCGAATGATCTCCGACTTGCCAAAGCTCTTGCGCAGGTCGCGCAGCTCCAGCGCAGGGGAATGCTGGGGTGTGGCGCTCACTGGGCGTCCCTCCGCTGGGTTTCTGCTTCTATCTCTTCCTGGATTTGACTCCAGTCGCGGCTGAACTGTCGGCGTACCAGCTCAAACAGGGTTCCCCCGGTCACCAACACCAGGAACGCACCAAACCAGCTGTTGAGGCTGGTGGCATTGAGCGTGGTGCCCAGAAAGCGCAGTTCGGGACCGAGTGCGGCGTTGAGTTGCTGGTGGTAGACCATCTCGACCATGGCACCCGCACCGGCGAGTGCCAACAGCGCGGTAGCGGCCAGCCCCAGGTAGCTGACCCACAACCGCCCCAGCTTGCCAAACTTGGCCACCCGCAGGTTCATCATGATGAGGCTGGCAATGCCGCCCGGGGCGTACATCACCATGAACAGGAAGATCAAGCCCAGGTACAGCAACCAGGCCTTGGTGAATTCGCTGAGCAGCACAAAGGCCAGCACCATGAGCACGGCGCCCAGAATGGGGCCAAAGAAGAAGGTGGCACCGCCCAGAAAGGTGAACAGCAGGTAAGCGCCGGACCGCGAAGCCCCTACCACTTCCGCGGTGACGATTTCAAAGTTCAACGCTGCCAGACCCCCTGAAATTCCGGCAAAGAAGCCGGCAATGATGAAGGCGGTGTAACGGATGCGCTGGGGGTTGTAGCCAATGAACTCCACACGTTCGGGGTTGTCCCGCACCGCATTGAGTATGCGGCCCAGCGGCGTGCCGGTGAAGGCGAACATGGCCGCCACGGCCACAAAGGTGTAGGCCGCAATCAGGTAGTACACCTGCACCGCAGGGGCAAAGGTGATGCCGAAAAACGGCTGTCCGACCACGCGGTTGGCCGACACGCCGGCCTCACCGCCAAAGAACTCGGAGAACATGAGCGACATGGCAAACACCAGCTCGGCCATGCCCAGTGTGATCATGGCGAAGGTGGTGCCCGATTTGCGCGTGGTGACATAGCCCAGCAGGGCAGCAAAGCCCATGCCGGCAGCGCCCCCGACCAGCGGAACCAGGCTCACTGGAATGGCCCAGGTGCCTGCCCCCGCCGCATTGAGTGCATGGATGGCCATGTAGGAACCCAGGCCGGTATACACCGCGTGGCCAAAGCTGAGCATGCCGCCCTGCCCCAGCAGCATGTTGTAGGACAGGCAGGCAATGATGGCAATGCCCATTTGCGACAGCATGGTGATGGACAGGCCACTGGTGAATACCCGCGGCGACACCAGCAACACGAGGGCAAATAGCCCCCACACCACAATGCGGCCCAGGTTGAGGGATTGGGATGCGTACAAACGCACAGGTGTTTGCATAAACAGTTCAGCCTTCCCGGGTGCCCAGCAGACCCTTGGGCCTGAAAATCAGGATCAATACCAAAAACAGGTAGGGCAAGATGGGCGCGACCTGGGCGATGGTGAGTTTGGCGATGGAATTGGCGCGCAAGGTGTCACTGACCGGCACGCCGAGGTGGGGCAGGACGTCAAGCAACGCGTAGTCAAACGCCACCGCAAAGGTCTGGATCACACCGATGAGCACCGACGCCAGAAAGGCGCCCGAGAGTGAACCCATGCCGCCGACCACCACCACCACAAAGATCACCGACCCCACGGTGGCGGCCATGGCAGGCTCCGTCACAAAGGTGCTGCCACCAATGACGCCCGCCAGACCCGCGAGCCCGGTGCCCACGCCAAACACCAGCATGAAAACACGCGGCACGTTGTGGCCTAGAGACTCCACCATCTCGGGATGGGTCAACGCGGCCTGGATCACCAGCCCAATACGGGTGCGCGTGAGCATCAGCCACAGCGCCAGCAGCATCAGCAGCGCAATCACCATCATGAAGCCCCGCGTCATGGGGAACGGTGAACACACCACGCGCACCGCGGCATCCGCGGCCGCACACAGCTCGGCCGGCGCGGCACCCCAGACCAGTTGCAGGCCGTTCACGACATGGTTGACCAGGGTGAAGGCCGGGCCTTGCAGCGACACAGGTGGTTTGAATTCGAGGGCGGTTCGGCCCCAGATGAGTTGCACCAGCTCCAGCAGGATGTAGGACAAGCCGAAGGTGACCAGCAGCTCCGGCACATGGCCAAACTTGTGCACCTTGCGCAGGGCCACCCGCTCAAATACGGCGCCCAGCGCGCCCACGACCAGCGGGGCCACCACCAAGGCGGGCCAAAAGCCGACCCAGCCCGACACGGTGTAGCCCAGGTAGGCTCCGACCATATAGAAGCTGGCGTGCGCAAAGTTGAGCACCCCCATCATGCTGAGGATCAGGGTCAGTCCGGCACTGAGCATGAACAGCAAGAGCCCGTAGCTCAAGCCATTCAGCATCGAAATGATGAAAAACTCCATCCGCTATCTACCTTTCAAGGCAAGGCGGGTGCAGTGGGCACCCACCCAAAAAAAGGCCCGACTAGGAAGACCGGGTCGGGCCTGCTGACGTTGCGCCAATGGTCGCTCAGCCGGGGCGCTTCATCTGGCAGCTGGTGGGCGTGCTGGATACATAGGACTCGAAGGTCTTGACCGGAGCCAGGGTCATGCCGGTGTTCTCCGGGCTGTAGGGGTACTTTTTGTCCGCCTTTTGCCAGACTGTCAGGTACAGGGGCTGCTGCAGTTGGTGATCGGTTTTGCGCATTTCCACGTCGCCGTTGTAGCTCTTGAACTTCATGCCTTCCAGCGCCGCGGCCACTTTCACCGGGTCGGTAGATTTGGCCTTGGCCATGGCCTCACCCAGCGCGGTGTAGATGTGGATGACCGAGCCGGTATAAAAATCGTCGTTGAATTTGGCCTTGAAGTCGGCGGTCCATTTGTCCATCTGGCCGCCCATGTTGTAGTGGCTGTAAGCGATCTGGTACACGCGGCCGGCCGAGTTGGTGCCCAGGGCGGTGGGCGTGCCGCTCACACCTGTGTAGTAGGTGTAGAAGTTGCCGGTGTAGCCGCCCTCGTTGGCGGCCTTGACCAGCAAGGCCAGGTCCGAGCCCCAGTTGCCGGTGATCACGGTGTCGGCGCCGGATGCCTTGATTTTGGCGATGTAGGGCGAGAAGTCCCGCACCTGGGCCAATGGGTGCAGATCGTCTCCCACGATCTGGACATCGGGGCGCTTGCGGGCCAGGGTCTCCTTGGCGTAGCGGGACACCTGCTGGCCGTGCGAGTAATTCTGGTTCAGCAGGTACACCTTCTTGACGTCCTTCTTGTCCGCCATGAAGGTGGTCATGGCTTCCATTTTCATGGAGGTGTCTGCATCAAACCGGAAGTGCCAGTAGTTGCACTTGCTGTTGGTGAAATCGGGGTCTACGGCCGAGTGGTTGAGGAAGATGACTTCCTTGCCGGGGTTGCGTTCGTTGTGCTTGGCCACGGCGTCAATCAGGGCACCGGCCACTGCAGAGCCGTTGCCCTGGGTGATGTAGCGCACGCCTTGGTCCAGCGCCGACTTGAGTGCGTTCAGGCTCTCGGTGGGGCTGAGCTTGTTGTCGATGCCAATGACCTCGAACTTGACGCCTGCGGGGTTGTTGGCGCTGAACTTTTCAGCGAAGAACTGGAAGCTCTTGAGCTGGTTGGTGCCCACGGGCGCCATCAGTCCGGAGAGCGGATCAATCCAGGCAATCTTGACGGTCTCGCCCTTTTGTGCGACGGCCTGCTGGGCGCAGACCACCAGGGTCGCTGCGGCGATGAATTTGAGCGTGTTCTTCATGGTGTTGTCTCCTGTAAAACTCAAGCCTGCGCAGCGTACATTTGTTTGTGCAGTGCAGCGCAAGGGTTTCCCCCAAGAGCTATCGCCCATGCGACTGCACGCATATTTAGAGCATGGGCAGGCGGTAGTCCTTCAGCATTTCGCGCAACTTGCTCTTTTGCATCTTGCCGGTGCCCCCCAAGGGAATCGTGTCGACAAACACCACATCATCAGGCACCTGCCACTTGGCCGTTTTGCCTTCGTAAAAGGCCAGCAGTTCATCGCGTGTCACCTCGCTGCCGGGCTTCTTCACCACAGCAATGATGGGCCGCTCGTCCCACTTGGGATGCTTCATGCCGATGCACGCGGCCATGGCCACAGCGGGATGCGCCATGGCAATGTTTTCCACATCAATCGAGCTGATCCACTCACCACCGGACTTGATCACATCCTTGCTGCGGTCGGTGATCTGCATATAGCCATCGGGGTCGATGGTGGCCACATCGCCAGTGGGGAACCAGCCATCCACCAGCGGAGAGCCACCCTCGCCCTTGAAGTACTCGCTGATGATCCAGGGGCCCTTGACCAGCAAGTCACCGTAGGCCTTGCCATCCCAGGGAAGCTCCTTCCCCATTTCATCCACGATTTTCATGTCCACGCCGTAGATGCCGCGGCCCTGCTTGAGCCGCACGTTCATCTTGTCCGCCGAGTCCATGCTCAGGTGTTTGTTCTTGAGCGTGCACACGGTTCCCAGGGGCGACATCTCGGTCATGCCCCAGGCGTGCAGCACTTCGACACCGTAGACGTCGTTGAACGCCGTAATCATGGCGGGCGGGCAGGCGGAGCCACCTATCACCGTGCGCTTGAGGGTGGAGAACTTGAGGTTGGCTGACTGCATGTGCGCGAGCATCATTTGCCACACAGTGGGTACCCCAGCGGCAAAGCTGACCTTCTCGGACTCGATGAGCTCAAAGATGGACTTGCCGTCCATGGCGGGGCCGGGAAACACCAGCTTGGCGCCCGTCATGGCGGCCGAATACGGCAGGCCCCAGGCATTCACGTGGAACATGGGCACCACGGGCAGCACAGCATCGCGGGCACTCATGTTCAATGCGTCGGGCAAGGCACCGGAGAACGCATGCAGGATGGTGGAGCGGTGGCTGTACAGCGCGGCCTTGGGATTTCCTGTGGTGCCGCTGGTGTAGCACATGCTGGAGGCCGAGTTTTCATCAAACTCGGGCCAGGTGTATTGCTCGGGTTGCTTGCCCATCCAGGCTTCGTAGCTTTGCAGACCCGGGATGCCGGTGTCGGCAGGCAGCTTGTCGGCATCACACAGCGCAATCCAGTGCTTCACCGTGGTGCAGCGGCTGTGCACAGCCTGGATGATGGGCAGGAAGCTCATGTCGAAACACAGCACCTGGTCTTCTGCGTGGTTGGCAATCCAGGCAATCTGGTCCGGGTGCAGGCGTGGGTTCAGCGTGTGCAGCACGCGGCCCGAGCCGCTCACACCAAAATACAGCTCAAGGTGGCGATAGCCATTCCAGGCCAGCGTGGCCACGCGGTCGCTGAACGCGAGATCCATCTGGTCCAAGGCGTTGGCCACTTTGCGGGCCCGCACGGCAATGTCTTTGTAGGTGGTGCGGTGGATGTCACCCTCCACGCGACGCGATACCACTTCGCCTTCGCCATGGTGGCGCTCCGCAAAATCGATCAGGGTAGAAATCAGCAGCTGCTGGCTTTGCATCAAACCTAACATGGGTCACCTCTGGAATTATTCGAATGTTGCTGCGCGCCACGACCGGGTGTCGCCTACGCGTCGCCGCATGGTAATCCCACCAAGCCCCTGAAAAAGGCCAGCATTAGTCATATGCGGGACAATTCATCCATGCCTATTTCGTCACATCTGGGTGACCCGCTGGATGTGGGACTGCCCTGGGTCAATCGCTTTGCCAGCTTGGGCGAAGACTTCTACGCCGCACTCTCCCCTACCCCATTGCCCGCACCCTATTGGGTGGGCCGCAGCGCCAGTGCCGCCCGGGCCCTGGGTTTGGATTCACAAAAGCTGCAGTCAGACGACGCGCTACAGGCTTTCACCGGCAACCGGCCGCTGGCCGGCGGCCTGTCGTTGGCCAGTGTCTACAGCGGCCACCAGTTTGGCCAATGGGCCGGCCAGCTGGGTGATGGCCGTGCCATCCTGTTGGGCGAAACTCCAGGCTGGGAGCTGCAACTCAAGGGGGCCGGGCTGACGCCCTTCTCCCGCATGGGCGATGGCCGTGCCGTTTTGCGCAGCAGCATCCGCGAATTTTTGGGTAGCGAAGCCATGCATGGCCTGGGCATTCCGACTTCGCGTGCCCTCTGCGTCACAGGCTCGGACGCCCCCGTGCGACGTGAGGAAATGGAAACGGCTGCGGTGGTCACCCGCCTGGCGCCCAGTTTTATCCGCTTTGGCCACTTCGAGCATTTTTGCCACCATGGCCACCACGAACAGCTCAAGGTGCTGGCCGACTTTGTGATTGACCACCACTACCCCGCCTGCCGCACCGACGCACGCTGGGGCGGCAACCCCTATGTGGCCTTGCTGGCCGCGGTGACCGAGCGCACCGCGCAGATGGTGGCGCAGTGGCAGGCCGTGGGCTTTTGTCATGGTGTGATGAACACCGACAACATGAGCATCCTGGGGCTGACGATTGACTACGGCCCCTTCCAGTTCATGGACGCCTACGATCCCGGTCACATCTGCAACCACTCGGACCACCAGGGCCGCTACGCCTTCTACAAACAGCCCAACGTGGCGTACTGGAACCTGTTCTGTTTGGGCCAGGCGCTGATGCCGCTGATTGCGGAGCAGGAGCAGGCCATTGCCGCACTGGAGACCTTCAAAGCCATCTACCCGCTGGCGTTTGCCCAGCGCATGGCGGCCAAGCTGGGCTTTGTGGACCTGCAGGAAGTGCACCGCCCATTGATTGAGGACATCCTGAAACTGCTGGCGGCCGACAAGGTGGACTTCACCATCTTCTGGCGCCGCCTGAGCCACTGGGCGCGTGAGCAGCGTGCCGACGATGCCTCGGTGCGCGACCTGTTCCTGGATCGGGCCGGCCTGGATGCCTGGCTGCTATCGTACTCAGAGCTGCTCGCGCATATTCCACGAGGCCTAGCGGCCGATTTGATGCTGAAAACCAACCCCAGATATGTGCTGCGGAACCATTTGGGAGAAGAAGCCATCCAAGCCGCCAAGCGCAAGGATTTCAGCGTGGTCGCCGATCTCTTGAAAGTTCTGGAGCATCCGTTCGACGAACATCCAGAGCACGCAGACTGGGCCGACTTTCCGCCGGATTGGGCGGGCAGCATTGCCATCAGCTGCAGCTCCTAGCCCCCTGCCTGTTCTTCTTTTTGAAAGACGTCCCATGCCCTACCCCATCACCAAAACCGACGCCGAATGGCAAGCCGTGCTGGCTGAAAAGGGCGCTGAGCCCGCGGCCTTCCAGGTCACGCGCCACGCCGCCACCGAGCGCCCTTTCAGTGGCAAGTACGAACGCCAATGGGCCGACGGCAGCTACCACTGCATTTGCTGTGGCAACACGCTGTTTGACTCCGGCACCAAATTTGACGCGCACTGCGGATGGCCCAGCTTCTCGCTGGCCGTACCCGGCGCCATCACCGAAATCACCGACCGCAGCCACGGCATGGTGCGCGTAGAGACCGTGTGCAGCCAGTGCGGCGCGCACCTGGGCCATGTGTTTGACGATGGCCCGACCGAAACCGGCCTGCGCTATTGCATGAATTCGGCCTCGCTACACTTCACACCCGCATGAAAACCTTTCTCGACTTCTTTCCCATTCTGCTGTTCGTCGGCGCCTACAAGTTTTACGACATTTATGTAGCCACCGCGGTGCTGATGGGGGCCACCGTGCTGCAAATGGCGGTGATTTACGCCATGGACCGCAAGCTCCAGATGATGCACAAGATCACGCTGGTGCTGATTTTGGGATTTGGCGCCATGACACTGGCCCTGCATGACGACCGCTTCATCAAATGGAAGCCCACCGTGCTCTACACCGTGATGGGCATCGCACTCGCTGTGGCCGTGTGGGGCCTGAAAAAGAACTTTCTCAAGCTGTTGCTGGGCAGCCAGCTGGAGCTGCCCGACAGCATCTGGCACAAGCTCAACGTGGCGTGGATTGCCTACACCCTGTTCATGGCCGCCATCAACGCCTATGTGGTGCTGTACTTCAGCACCGAGACCTGGGTGAACTTCAAACTTTGGGGCTATGTATTCCCGCTGGTTTTCATCATCGGGCAGGGCCTCTACATCTCGCCCTACCTCAAGGGTGACGAAGCATCCCAGGACAAACCCGCACCATGAGCACCGCCCCTACCGCCGCGCACCTGCAAGCGCGTTTGCAGGAACGCCTGGCCCCCACCCACCTGGAAGTGATGGACGAAAGCCACCAACACGCGGGCCACGCTGGGGCCAACGGCACCGGTTTTGGCACCCATTTCAGGGTGCGAATCGCTTCACCATTGTTTACAAGCCAGAGCCGCGTAGCACGGCATCGCCTTGTGTATGATGCGCTGCAAGATTTCATTGATCAGGGCCTGCATGCCCTGGCCATTGAGGCCGAAGACTCGCCCTCTGGCAGCACCCCCATTTAATGCATCCCTGAAGGAACCGGTATGAAGAAGCACATTTTGTCCGCCCTGGCCGCCGCTGCGCTATTGAGCGTCGCGTCGGTGTCCATGGCCCAGAACATCGCCATCGTGAACGGCAAGGCCGTTCCCAAGTCCCGTGTGGATGCCTTGGCCGAACAGGTGAAGCGCTCCGGCCGTCCCGTGACGCCCGAAATGCAAGGCCAGCTGAAAGAAGAAATCATCGCCCGCGAAATCTTCGTGCAGGAAGCCCAGGCCCGCGGTCTGGACGCAACCGACGATTACAAGAACCAATTGGAACTGACCCGCCAGTCCATCCTGATCCGCGAGCTGTTCAACGACTACCAGAAAAAGAACCCCGTCACCGACGAGGAAGTCAAGGCTGAGTACGACAAGTTTGCCGCAGCCAACGCCGGCAAGGAATACCGTGCCCGCCACATCTTGGTGGAAAAAGAAGAGCAGGCCAAAGCCATCATCGCCCGCCTGAAAAAGGGCGCTAAGTTTGAAGACATCGCCAAGAAAGAATCCAAGGACCCCGGCTCCGGCGCCAACGGCGGTGACCTGGATTGGGCCAACCCCAGCAACTACGTGAAAGAGTTCTCGGACGCGCTGGTGGCCTTGGCCAAGGGCAAGACCACCGACACCCCGGTGAAGTCCCAGTTCGGTTACCACATCATCCGCCTGGAAGACATCCGCGAAAGCCAGCTGCCCAAGCTCGACGACGTGAAGCCCCAAATTGCCCAGCAACTGCAGCAGCAGAAGATGAGCAAGTTCCAGGAAGACTTGCGCGCCAAGGCCAAGGTCGAATAAATCCCCGGCCTTTCGACGAAGCAGTACAGTCCAAGCGCGGCCCCGGCCGCGCTTTTTCTTTGCCCATCATTTTTTCATGAGCCGCAAACCTGACCTCAGCCGCCCGGAACAGCAGCAACTTGTGCAGCAGCACAGCCCGCTGGTGGGGCGTATTGCGCGCTCTGTGGCCCAGGGCATGCCACCCAATGTGCTGACTGACGATCTGGTGCAGGACGGCATGCTGGGGCTGATCGACGCCATCATCCGCACCACACGGGAGACATCGGGCGCCGAGTTTGAACACTACCTGGCCCGGCGCGCCCGTGGCGCCATGCTGGACGGCCTGCGTGCGCTGGACCCTGCCACCCGCCTGGTGCGCCGACGCATGCGCGAGGTGGAGCAGGCCCTGCAACGCCTGGGCCACAGACTGGGCCGCGCGCCGGTCGAAGGCGAAGTGGCACAGGACATAGACATGCCGCTGGAAGACTATCGCCAGCTCTTGCAGCAGGCCCATGGCTATTGGCTGGTGTCGCTGGACGACTTGACCGAGAACGCCGACTTGCGTGGCTACCTGGACCAGTGTGCAGGCAGCGATGCGGACCCGCTGGTCATGCTGGAACGCTCCGTGTTTCGCAAGGCACTGGCCAACAGCCTAGCCACACTCAACGGACAGATGCAGGAAGTGCTCAGCCTGTATTACGCCGAGGGATACAAAATGCACGAGATTGGCACCCACATGGGCCTGAGCGAATCCCGCGTCTCCCAGCTTCACACCAGCGCCATTGCCGGCCTGCGCGCGCAGTTGCTGGACGCCGAGCAACGCCAACAGCTGCTGCGGCCGCGCCGCGCGCAGCGCTAGGCCAATACCCAGAGCAAGCCCAGCAACACCGGCTGGTGCAGCATGTAGTAGCTCAAACTCCAGTTGCCCAGCCAGGCCAGCGGACGCAAGGCTGGCGGCGGCGTCCAGGCCGGGCCGGACGTTGGTTGGCGCAGCCACCATTGCATGGCGGCCAGACCCCACCACATCACGCCCAACCAGGGAAGCAAGGGAACGTAGTCCTCGGTCTGCGGCTTGGTGGTAATAAGGCCCAGCCAGTTGAGTCCCTTTTCATTGAAAAAAAGGGGTATGGCGCCCGCATCCATTGCGTAAGCAGCTACATATTTCATAGCAATGGCCAACCCTCCCAGCCACCAGAGCCAGCGGCCCCAATGCACCGTCAGCCGCGCAAGCAGCAGCATGACGGCCATGCCGTGCAGCACACCAAAGTAGATGTAACTCTTGGGAAACATGAGCACAGACCCCGCCGTGACCAGCAGCGCACACAGTGCAATCTGCCCCCAGCGACGCCAGAACTGTAGCCAAGGCTGCCCCCGCTCGGCAGCCAGGGCCTGCCCGGCTCCGGCGCACAGCAAAAACAGGCTCAGGATGGCGGTACGCTGCCAGGTCCAGACTGGGTCGTTGTAAAAATCCTGCCGGATCAGGCCCGCGTTGTTCAGGTCGAAGCAGAAGTGATAGGCCGTCATCCACAGCAAGGCCGCGCCGCGCAGCACATCCACCCCCGCATGGCGCTGCGGTTTCACGCGGCACCCCGCCTGTGCAGGGTGGCGCCCCAGAGACTGAGTGACAGCCCGAAACTGGCACAGAGCAACACACACAGCGCCAGACCCGCCCCGCCCCATCCGCTGATGGCCAGCGCAAAGGAGGGAGGGCCCAAGGTGGCTCCCAGATTGCCCAACTGGGCCACGGCACCGTTGGCGCGCGCCTGCTGGGCGGGTTCTTCATTCAAAAAAGGAATCAGCGCAAACGAGCTGCCACCCGACAGGCCCGCGGCAAACATCAGCACCAGTGCCACCGGTGCCACCCACCAACCGAACCACAGCCCCACACCCCAAGCCAGACCGCTCACACCGACCGCCACAAAGGCCCAACGTGCCAGGCGCAGTGGCGACAACCAGTACTGCGCAATCCAGCCCGCGCAAAACGTGCCCGCCACGCCGGTCAGCGGCAGGGCCGCGGCCAGCCAGGCGCGGTCTGCCCCGCCCTGCTGGGGCAAAAATGTCAGCAGCGCGACGGCCATGCCCGTGTAGCCCAAAAAGCACAGGCCTGGCAAAGCGGTGGTCCAACGCGTGTAAATGTGCACGTGCTGGCGCAACAGTGCGTACCCATGGTGGGACGGCAGCCCGGCGTGCGGGCTGCGCTGGCGCAACACATCGGCAGGCAACAGCAGCAGCACCGCCATGGCCACAACCGCCAGACCCAGCGCGTGGACCTGGAACAGGGCCGACAGGCCGAAGTTGGCAATAAAAGGCAAGCCCACGGCCCCCGTGATGGCAAAGGCCACCCCGACAAAGGTGCTCCACAAGCCCATGGCAATGGCCCGGTGCTGCGGCGCGGCGCTGGCCGCCATCAGCGTGGGCGCAGCAACCACCACGGCCAGGTGCGAAGCCCCTTCGAACACGCGACTGGCCCAAAACCAGGGCAAAGGCAGCAGGAAAGATTGGGCCAGGGCCAGCAGTGCGCCCAAGCCCAGCCCACCCACCAGCAGGCGCCGGTAGCCGATGCGCGGGGCGAGCAGCCCCATGGTCACGCCCAGCAGCAGCCCCACCATGCCCACCGTGGACAGCACCCAGCCCATGCTGGCGGCGCTGGCCGCGTAATGGCGCTGCAGCTCGACAAAGGCCACCGCAATCTTGGCGAACTGCATGGCGGCCAAAATGCCGCTGAACCAGAGCACGGCCACGCGGGGCCAACGGGTAGAGGAAACGGGAGAGGGAACTTGGGCCATGGGAAGCGCCGCAGTGTACCGCCTGGGGTGCGAGGCTGGGATAATTGCGCCCATGTCCTTGCAAGATTTTCAACTCGAACTTTTGGCCCCTGCGCGCACGGCAGAGATCGGCATCGAAGCCGTGAACCACGGCGCCGATGCGGTCTACATCGGAGGCCCCGGTTTTGGGGCGCGCAGCAGCGCCGACAACAGCGTGGCCGAGATTGCCCGTCTGGTGCAGCATGCCCACCGCTTCAACAGCCGCATCTTCGTCACCATGAACACCATCCTGCGCGATGACGAGCTGGAGCCGGCACGCCAACAGGCCTGGCAGCTCTATGAGGCCGGGGTGGATGCGCTGATCGTCCAGGACATGGGGCTGCTGGCCATCGACATGCCGCCTCTCCAGCTGCACGCCAGTACCCAGACCGACATCCGCACGCCCGAAAAGGCGCGCTTTTTGCAGGACGTGGGCCTCAGCCAAATCGTGCTGGCACGCGAGCTGACGGCCAGGCAAATTGCCGCCATCCGTGCCGCCACCGACCCTGAAAAATGCACCTTGGAGTTCTTCATCCACGGCGCGCTGTGCGTGGCCTACAGCGGCCAGTGCTACATCAGCGCCGCCCATACCGGGCGCAGCGCCAACCGCGGCGAATGCAGCCAAGCCTGCCGCCTGCCCTACCAGGTGGTGGACGACAAGGGGCGCTTTGTGGCGCATGACAAACATGTGCTGTCCATGAAGGACAACAACCAGAGCGAAAACCTGGCCGCGCTGGTGGATGCAGGCATCCGCAGCTTCAAGATCGAGGGGCGCTACAAGGACATGGGTTATGTGAAGAACATCACCGCCCATTACCGCAAGCTGCTGGACCGCTTGATCGAAGACCGCCAAGACTCCGACCAACCGCTGGCCCGCAGCAGCAGCGGAACCACGACGTTTAGCTTCGAGCCGGACCCCAACCAGAACTTCAACCGGGAGTTCACGGACTATTTTGTGCAGGGTCGGCAGATCGACATCGGCGCCTTTGACAGCCCCAAGAACCCGGGCCAGGCCATTGCTTATGTGCGCAAGGTCAACGCTGACAGCGTGGAGTTGGAACTGAATGACCCCAGCCAGGCGCTGAGCAACGGTGACGGCCTGTGCTACTACGACTTGCAGAAGGAACTGGTGGGTTTGGCCATCAACCGTGCCGAAGCCCTCAACGCCGCCAAGGGCCTGTGGCGCGTCTTCCCCAAAGACCCGGTGCCGGGCCTGAAAGACCTGCGCAAGGGCGTGGAGGTGAACCGCAACCGCGATGTGAACTGGACCCGGGTACTGGACAAGAAGAGCAGCGAGCGCCGCATCGGTGTCTGGGCCACACTGCAGCAGACGGCACGGGGCATTGCCCTCACCTGCACGGACGAAGACGGGTTTGTGGGAACGGCCCAGACCGACCTGCCGGCTGAACGTGCCAACGACGCCGCGGCGGCCGATGCCAGCAACCGCACCCAGATCAGCAAGTTAGGTGCTACCATTTTTGAAGCAATCTCCGTAGATGTGACGGGGGCTAGCGGCCTGTTTGTCCCTGCATCGGTGCTGAACCCCTTGCGCCGTGAGGCCGTAGAAGCGCTGGAGCGTGCCCGTGCCGCCGGCTTTGTGCGGCTGGCACCTGGTGTGCCGGTGTCGCCACCCGTGGCCTACCCGGAAGACACCCTGAGTTATCTGGCCAATGTGTTTAACCAGGCCGCACACGGCTTTTATGCCAAACACGGTGTCAAGGTTATTGCCCCGGCCTACGAGGCGGTGGAGGAGCTGGGTGAGGTCAGCCTGATGATCACCAAGCACTGTGTGCGCTTCTCGCTGAGCCTGTGCCCCAAGCAGGCCAAGGGCGTGACCGGTGTGCAGGGCCAGGTCAAGGCCGAGCCACTGCAGCTCATCAACGGCAAAGAAAAACTGACCCTGCGCTTTGACTGCAAGCCCTGCGAAATGCACGTGGTGGGCAAGATGAAGACCAGCGTGGCCAACCAGAGTCGCCAGGAACTGGAGGCGGCCCGGGCCGTACCCATGACCTTTCACAAAACCCGGCCTCGCACAGGGCAGGAGTTTGGGCACTGAGCTTTGGGGGCTCGGGTTTGAACGTCAGGCGCTTGGCTTTGGCGGTTCCGGCGGTGTGGACAACAAGCGCCAAGCCAATCGCAAGCCCAACCAGGCATTCCCCAAGGCAAACACCCCGATGACCAGGCTGGCCAGCGGGGTGAGTGGGTAGCGCTGCACGATCCACATCAGAGCGGTGGACAGCGCGTTCAACGCCAGCATGAGCCAGAACGCAAGTTTGCGTGGCTGGATCAGGCGGCGCCAGTGGATCATGCGACTTCGGTGATGAATTGGTCGCGGGGACGGCGTACTTTTTTCAGGTTTTGCAGCCAGTCGCCTTCATCCGCACGGTAGCCCAGCGGCAGAATCGCCACGCTACGCAGGCCACGGGCGCGCAGGTCGAGGATTTCGTCCAGCGCCTTGGGATCGAAACCTTCCATGGGCGTGGCATCCACCTGCTCTTCGGCTGCCGCAATCAGTGCGGTGCCCAGGCCGATGTAGGCCTGGCGTGCGGTGTGCTGGTAGTTCACTTCGGCATCGCGCTGGGGGTAGGTGCCCAGCAGCATCTGGCGGTAGTTTTCCCAGCCTTCGTTCTTGAAGCCGCGCTCAGCGTTCACCAGGTCAAACATGGTGTTGATACGCTCAACGGTGTAGTTGTCCCAGGCGGCAAACACCAGCAGGTGCGAGGCGTCAGTGATCTGCTCCTGGTTCCAGGCAATGGGCTTGATCTTTTCGCGCACCTCTTTGCTGGTCACCACAAACACCTCGTAAGGCTGCAAGCCGCTGGAGGTGGCGGTCAAGCGAATGGCTTCCAGAATGCGGTCCACCTTCTCTTGGGGCACCGCTTTGGCGGGGTTGAACTTCTTGGTGGCGTAGCGCCATTGCAGTTTGCTGATCAGGTCGGACATAGTGCGTCGCATAAATTGGTTGCTAAGGGGGCAGAGTTTGGGGGACTTTGCCCAATTGCAAGGCTTGCCCCCCCAATTCACGGGACGCGCGACCCCACATTCTTGGGCGCCCTGCCCGTGTGCTCAAAAAGTGCTATCAGCGGGCGCCAAGCAGGCAAAGCGGCTAACTGCGGCCAGTTTCGCCGGGGGCGTGGTGCTTACGCCACCCACTTGCGCGCATTGCGCCAGAGTTGCATCCAGGGGCTGAGTTCGCTCTTGTCGAGCGAGGTCCAGCTCATCTGCACGTTGCGGAAAACGCGCTCGGGGTGCGGCATCATGGCCGTAAAGCGGCCGTCGGCCGTGGTCACGGCGGTCAGGCCGCCAGGGCTGCCGTTGGGGTTGAACGGGTAGGCCTCGGTGGCCGCACCAGTGTTGTCCACATAACGCATGGCGGCAATTGCCTTGTCCGCGTTGCCGCGGTACTTGAAGTTGGCAAAACCTTCGCCGTGCGCCACCGC
This sequence comes from Curvibacter sp. GWA2_63_95, assembly GCA_001795455.1. Classification (GTDB taxonomy): domain Bacteria; phylum Pseudomonadota; class Gammaproteobacteria; order Burkholderiales; family Burkholderiaceae_C; genus Allorhodoferax. The sequence goes on from MGPB01000021.1 coordinate 458,941, forward strand.
AATGGGCAGGCGCATGCCGGCCAGGTCCTTGAAGAACAAAGATGGGGATTCCAGCACCTCCACCAGCGAGAGGCGTGCCTCAAAACGCTCGCTCTGGTTGGTGGTGAAGCGTGGCCAGTCTTGCGCGCCCGGGATGATGTCGGCCAGCTCGGCAAACATCTGGCAGCCATTGCACACGCCCAGGCCAAAGGTGTCCTGGCGGGCAAAGAAGGCCTTGAACTGGTCAGCCAGCACGTCGTTGAACGTGATGGAGCGGGCCCAGCCGATGCCGGCACCCAGTGTGTCGCCATAGCTGAAACCGCCGCAGGCCACGACGCCCTTGAAGTCTTGCAGCTTGGCGCGGCCGGTTTGCAAATCCGTCATGTGCACGTCGTAAGCCTCAAAGCCGGCTTCGGTGAAGGCGTAGGCCATTTCCACATGCGAGTTGACGCCCTGCTCGCGCAGCACGGCCACTTTGGGACGGCTGCCCAGAATGGCAGGCGCTACGTTTTTAGTAGCTGCTTGCGCAGATTCCATGAGGGCTAGAGCACTATTTGGCATGTAAACATGCAATCCAGGGTCGTTTTCGGCACCCGCCGCGGCATGCTCGGCATCGGCACACACAGGGTTGTCGCGCTGCTGGGCAATCTTCCAGCTCACGGCGTCCCATACTTGGTGCAGGTCGGCCAGTTTGGCGCTGAAGATGCTCTTGGCATCGCGCCAGATTTGCAGCTCGCCCTTGCCTGCGGCAATGGCATCGGTGGCAGGACGCGTCTTGCCGATGAAGTGGCTGAACTTGGACAGGCCATGCTCGCGCAAGGTGGCCATGACGTCGGAGCGTTCAGATGTGCGCACCTGCAGCACCACGCCCAGCTCTTCGCTGAACAGGGCCTTGAGCGTCAGTTCTTCACGGCGTGCGCCCACCTGCCCAGCCCAGTTTTTGCTGTCACCCACGTCCATGCGGCTGTCGCTAATGCCGTCGCCTTCGGTGACCAGCATGTCCACATTCAAGGCCACGCCCACGCGGCCGGCAAAGGCCATTTCGGCCACTGTGGCCAGCAGGCCGCCATCGCCTCGGTCGTGGTAGGCCAGCACCTGGCCCTTGGTACGCAGCGCGTTCACGGCGTTCACCAGGTTCACCAGGTCCTTGGCATCGTCCAGATCGGGCACGGTGTCGCCGATCTGGTCCAGCGTTTGCGCCAGGATGCTGGCGGCCATGCGGTGCTGGCCCTTGCCCAGGTCCACCAGCACCAGAGTCGTATCTTCTGTGGCATTGAGCTGTGGCGTCAGCGTGCCGCGCACATCCTGCAACGTCGCAAAGCCGCTCACGATCAGGGACACAGGAGACGTGACCTTCTTATCAGCTCCTTCATCCTTCCACTGCGTGCGCATGGACAAGGAGTCCTTGCCCACGGGGATGGAAATGCCCAAGGCCGGGCACAGCTCCATGCCCACGGCCTTGACCGTGGCGTACAGCGCCGCGTCTTCCCCGGCTTCGCCGCAGGCGGCCATCCAGTTGGCAGACAGCTTCACGCGGGGCAGCTCGATGGGCGCAGCCAGCAGGTTGGTAATGGCCTCCGCCACCGCCATGCGGCCCGATGCGGGTGCGTTGAGCGCGGCCAGCGGCGTGCGCTCGCCCATGGACATGGCTTCACCCGCAAAACCTTTGAAGTCGGCCAGCGTGACGGCACAGTCCGCCACCGGCACCTGCCAGGGGCCGACCATCTGGTCGCGGTGCGTCAGGCCACCCACAGTGCGGTCGCCAATGGTGATCAGGAAGCGTTTGGACGCCACGGTGGGGTGCGCCAGCACGTCGATGACCGCCTTCTGGATGTCCACGCCGGTCAGGTCCAATGGCTCGAAGGTGCGCGCAACCGTCTTGACGTCGCGGTGCATCTTGGGCGGCTTGCCCAGCAGCACGTTCATGGGCATGTCGACGGGCGACTCATTGCCTTCATCGACCAATTGCAACTGGCGCTCTTCGGTCGCCACGCCAATCACCGCAAACGGGCAACGCTCGCGCTCGCACAGCGCCGTGAACTGCGCCAGCGACTCGGGGGCGATGGCCATCACATAGCGTTCCTGGCTCTCGTTGCACCAGATTTCCTTGGGTGCCATGCCGGACTCTTCGAGCTTCACAGCCCGCAAATCAAAACGTGCACCGCGGCCTGCGTCGTTGGTCAGCTCGGGGAAGGCGTTGGACAAACCACCGGCGCCCACGTCGTGGATCGCCAGAATGGGGTTTTGGTCGCCCTGCATCCAGCACTGGTTAATCACCTCTTGCGCACGGCGCTCGATCTCGGGGTTGCCGCGCTGCACGGAGTCAAAGTCCAGCTCGGCCGCGTTCGCGCCGGTGGCCATGGAGCTGGCGGCGCTGCCGCCCATGCCGATGCGCATGCCGGGCCCGCCCAGCTGGATCAGCAGGCTGCCAGCGGGGAATTCGATCTTGTGGGTCTGGCCCGCGTCGATGATGCCCAGGCCGCCCGCAATCATGATGGGCTTGTGGTAGCCGCGCTGCACGGTATCCACGTCACTCGCCACGGTCTGCTCGTATTCGCGGAAGTAGCCCAAGAGGTTGGGCCGGCCAAATTCGTTGTTGAAGGCCGCACCGCCCAATGGGCCTTCGACCATGATCTGCAGCGGGCTGGCAATGTGCTCGGGCTTGCCCATGGTGCTGCCCCAGAGCTTGGAGACGGTGAAGCCGGTCAGGCCCGCCTTGGGCTTGGAACCACGGCCGGTGGCGCCTTCATCGCGGATTTCACCGCCTGCGCCGGTGGAGGCGCCGGGGAACGGGGAGATCGCGGTCGGGTGGTTGTGGGTCTCCACCTTCATCAGGATGTGGTTGGTTTCGCTACGTTTTTCATAGCTTGTTGCGCTTATTTCACGGGGGCCAGAGGCCGATTTGGCTACAAATCGCTCGACTTCCACACCCTCCATCACGGAGGCATTGTCCGAGTAGGCCACCAGCATGTACTGGGGGTGCAACTGGTGCGTGTTGCGGATCATGCCGAACATGCTCTTGTCCTGCGCCACACCGTCGATGGTGAACTCGGCGTTGAAAATTTTGTGGCGGCAGTGCTCGCTGTTGGCCTGGGCGAACATCATCAGCTCCACGTCGGTCGGGTTGCGGCCCAGCGTGGTGAAGGCATTGACCAGGTAGTCAATCTCGTCAGCGGCCAGGGCCAGGCCAAACTGGGTATTGGCCTTGACCAGTGCGTCCTTGCCACCACCCAGCACATCCACATGGTCCATGGGTGCGGGCTGCAGCGCATTGAACAGCTCTTGCGCCTGGGCACGGTCCAGCATGGCGCTTTCGGTCATGCGGTCGTGCAGCAGCGCGGCAACTTTCTGCAATTCATCCGCGCTCAGGGCTGTCTTGGACAGCAGGCCGCTCTTGAGCGTGAGGCGGTACTCGACCAGGCGCTCGATGCGTTTGACCGCAAAACCGCAGTTGTGGGCAATGTCGGTGGCCTTGGAGGCCCAGGGGCTCACCGTGCCAAAACGGGGGCTGACAACGATGCTGGCGCCGTCCGTGGGGCCGGCGTAGGGATCGCCATAGGTCAGCAAGGCGGCCAGTTTGTCCGCCAGTGACTGGTCCAAGGCGGTCTCGGTGGCCACCAAATGGACAAAACGGGCCGAAATGCCCGAAATTTTGTCGTGAATGCCCTGCAATTGCGGCAAAAGCTGTTGAACACGGAAGTTGCTCAGGGCGTTGCCGCCCTCAAAAGAGGTCAGGTGCAGGGTCACAGTGGTGGCCTAGGAAAGATGAAGCGTCGCCCGGCAGGGCTGGATGGGTGAGCGGCGATTTTAACTGGCTGTGCGGCTGCCTTTGGCGCGACAGGATGTCCTTCTTGGGCGCACAATTTGCCGCGGGCGCAGGCCCGCACCGCAAACCGGAGAATTGCCCGTGGCGCTTTTAAGCAAATTTCGCAATCTTTTTCAGGCTCCCCCCACGCCCGTGGCAGCCTTGCCCATTGTTGACCCCACCGGGCAATTGCCCGAACGGCGGGGGCGCCCGCGGCTCAATGCCCGCCCCGATTTGCGCATCGTTGTCATCGACGACTCCGCCACCGTCTGTGCGGCACTGCGCAAGATTTTGCAAAGTATTGGCCTGAATGTGCGCATTGCCGGAGATGCGGAAAACGGCCTGGCCATGGTGATGGCCGATCCGCCCGACCTGATTTTTTTGGACATCGTGCTGCCGCAGATGAACGGATTCTCGGCACTGCGGGTGTTGCGCCGCAATGCGCTGACCCGCTCCATCCCGGTCATCATGATCAGCGGCAACGAGCAGGCCACCGAGCAGTTCTTTGGCAGCGCCATCGGTGCAGACGACTTCATGAAGAAACCGTTCTCACGGCTGGAGGTGTTTGAGCGCATTGAGCGCCTGCTGGACGAACAGCACGTGCCGCGCCGCAAAACCCCCATGACCATGCCCGCGCCGCTGTCGTCTACCTGATCCCCGGGGGGCTTGGGGCGGAGTCTTGCGGGATAGGCTCAAAGATTGGTTTGGGGCGCTTTTCTCTGCAGTGTGACCAGCTCGCGCACCATGAGCTCCCCGGCCAGGCGCAACTTCTCCTGCATGGGCGCCATCAGGGACGGCAAGGCCGCCATCACACCTTGCATGATCTGTGGCATCTTGGTCACCATCGACCTGCCCACCGGGCTTTGGTAAAAAGTGATCATGCCGTCGACCTCTTCCTGGGTCAGATGCTGGCCGTAGAGCTGCAAATGCAAGGGCTTGATGCGTTCCATCGTCAAGGTTTCATTCACGATCTGCGTCGCCGTGAGCAGGTAGGCGTCGAGCACCTTTTGTTCCTCGGCAGTAGGTTTGCGGCCCTTCAGTGCTTGGTCCATGCTGGTTTTCATGGCGACATGAACCTGCGGCTTGATGCCATCCATGACTTTGTCTGCTTGCACCAGGCTCAGCAGTATCTCGATGGACTCGGGTGTCGGGGGCGCTGCGTGGGTAGACCAAGCGCAGAGTGTCAGCAGCGATGCAAGAAAAAAGCGTTTCATGGTGTTCTCCCTGGAAACGGTCAATGCTAGCGTCAAAGTGGGCGCAGGAACCCCTTGGCCGTGCTAGGCGGCGTCGGGTCTGGGATAATCTCGCCCCATGACTATCACCTACAAAGACGCCGACGGCATTGCAGGCATGCGCGTGGCGGGCAAACTGGCCTCCGAAGTTCTGGACTACCTGACCCCCTTCGTCAAACCCGGCGTGACGACCAACGAAATCGACAAGCTGGCGCACGACTACATCACCCAGGTGCAAGGCGCCATCCCCGCCCCGCTCAATTACACCGGCGGTGGCAACATCCCCTACCCCAAGTCCGTCTGCACCTCGGTCAACCACCAGGTTTGCCACGGCATCCCCAACGACAAGCAGCTCAAAAAGGGCGACATCGTCAACATCGATGTCACCGTCATCAAAGACGGCTGGCACGGCGACACCAGCCGCATGTTCATGGTGGGTGAGGTCTCGATTGCCGCCAAGCGCCTGTGCGCCATCACCTACGACGCCATGTGGCACGGCATCAAGATGGTCAAACCCGGCATTCACCTGGGTGACATTGGCCATGCAATCCAGAAATTCGCCGAAGGCCATGGTTTCAGCGTGGTGCGCGAGTTCTGCGGCCACGGCATCGGCCGCATCTTCCACGAAGAGCCCCAGGTGCTGCACTACGGCCGCCCTGGCACGCTGGAAAAGCTGGTCGAAGGCATGACATTCACTATTGAGCCCATGATCAACGCCGGCGGCAAGGACATCAAGGACGGCCCCGAAAAGGACGGCTGGAGCATCGTCACCAAAGACCGCTCGCTCTCTGCCCAGTGGGAACACACCGTGCTGGTCACCCCCACCGGCTACGAGGTGATGACGCTCTCCAGCGGCAGCCCCGCCACACCAGACTTTGTGAACGCCTGATTTTTACAAGCCCATGACCGAGCTGCAGGCCCTGCGCGCCGAGTACCGCGCGCACAAAGCGCAGTTGCTGCAAACCATTGCGGCCCCCCAATCCACCGGCCGCGCCGTGCGCAAGGTGCTGCAGCGCATGTCGCAGCTCACCGACAGCGTGCTGGTGCGCCTGTGGCAACAGGCCGGCCTGGGCGAGCCTTATGCGCTGCTCGCGGTGGGCGGTTTTGGACGCGGCGAGCTGTTCCCACACTCGGATGTGGACGTGCTGGTGCTGTTGCCAAACGGCCAGTCGCCCGAGTTCGACCCCGAGCTGCAGAAGAAGATCGAAGCCTTCATCGGCAGTTGCTGGGACGTGGGCCTGGAGATTGGCTCCAGCGTGCGCACCCTGGCCGACTGCCTGGCCGAGGCCGAAAAGGACGTGACGGTGCAGACCGCGCTGCTGGAGTGTCGGCTCATCACCGGCAACCAGACGCTGGTGGCCCAGTTCCAGCAGGCCTTTTTTGCGGCCATGGACCCCAAGGCCTTTTTTGTGGCCAAGACGCTGGAGATGCGCCAGCGCCACACCAAGTTTGAAGACACCCCCTACTCCCTGGAACCCAACTGCAAGGAGTCGCCCGGTGGCCTGCGCGACCTGCAGGTCATTCTGTGGGTGGCCAAGGCGGCGGGCTACGGCAATGATTGGGCGGCCCTGGCTGCCTGTGGCCTGGCCACCGATTTCGAGATCAAGCAGATCCAGCGCAACGAGACCCTGCTGCTGCTGATCCGCGCGCGCCTGCACCTGATTGCCAACCGCCGCGAAGACCGCCTGATTTTTGACATGCAGACCGCCGTGGCCGAGTCGTTTGGCTACGTCACCCTGGCCTCCGAACCCAACAAACGCAATATGGTGCGCGCCAGCGAAGCACTGATGAAGCGTTACTACTGGGCGGCCAAAGCGGTGACCCAGCTCAACCAGATTTTGTTGCTGAACATTGAGGAGCGGCTCAACCCCTCCACCCATGCGCCACGCCGCATCAATGACCACTTCAACGACAAGGCCGGCATGATCGAGGTGGCCAGCGACGACCTGTACCGCCGCAACCCCCATGCGATTCTGGAAACCTTTCTGGTCTACCAGACGACCGTGGGCGTGAAAGGCCTGTCAGCCCGCACACTGCGCGCCTTGTACAACGCACGCGACCTGATGGACGCCAAGTTCCGCAGCGACCCGGTCAACCGCAGCACCTTCCTGCAGATCATGCAAGCGCCCGAGGGCATCACCCACGCCATGCGGCTGATGAACCAGACCTCGGTGCTGGGCCGCTACCTGTGGGTGTTCCGCAAGATCGTGGGGCAGATGCAGCACGACCTGTTCCATGTGTACACGGTGGACCAGCACATCCTCATGGTGCTGCGCAATGCGCGGCGCTTCTTCATGGGGGAGCATGCGCACGAGTACCCGTTTTGCTCGCAACTGGCCTCAGGCTGGGACAAACCCTGGATTCTGTACGTGGCGGCACTGTTTCACGACATTGCCAAGGGCCGTGGGGGCGACCATTCGGAGTTGGGCATTGTGGAGGCACGCCGCTTCTGCAAGCAACACAACATTGCCACCGAAGACGCCCGGCTCATCGAATTTCTGGTGGGCGAACATCTGACCATGAGCCGCATTGCGCAGAAGTCTGATTTGTCCGACCCGGAGGTGATCGCCGGGTTTGCCAAACGCGTGGGCAACGAGCGTTACCTGACGGCGCTGTATCTGCTCACCGTGGCCGACATCCGCGGCACCAGCCCGAAAGTGTGGAATGCCTGGAAGGGCAAGCTGCTGGAAGACCTGTACAAGTACACGGCCCGCGCCTTGGGCGGCCGTGCCCCCGATGCCGATGCCGAGGTGGAGCTGCGCAAACGCGAAGCGCTGGTGATGGTGGCGCTCTATGCCATGCCGTTTGAGGCCCACAAGCCGCTGTGGGACACGCTGGACGTGAGTTATTTCATGCGCCACGACGCGGCCGATATCGCCTGGCACACCAAACAGCTGTCGCGCCATGTGGCCACCGACCAACCGATCGTGCGGGCCCGCCGCTCTCCCGTGGGTGAAGGCTTGCAGGTGCTGGTCTACACACAAGACCAGCCCGACCTGTTTGCCCGCATTTGCGGCTACTTTGACCAGGGTGGTTTCAGCATTCTGGATGCCCGCATCCACACCACGCACAAGGGTTACGCCCTGGATACCTTCCAGGTCGTCACCACAGCGGACATGGACGAGCACTACCGCGAGATGACCAGCCTGCTGGAAACCGGTCTGGCCCAAGCCATAGCCGAGGCCGGCCCCCTGCCCGCGCCCAGCCGGGGCCGGGTGTCACGCCGGGTCAAGAGCTTCCCCATCGCACCACGTGTGTCGCTCAAGCCCGATGAAAAAGCCCAGCGCTGGCTGCTCAACATCTCGACCAGCGACCGCTTGGGCCTGCTCTACAGCATTGCCCGCGTGCTGGCGCGCCACAACATTGTGGTGCAGTTGGCCAAGGTGGCCACGCTGGGCGAGCGCGTGGAAGACACCTTCCTGATCCACGGCCCGCAGCTGCAGCACAACCGTGCGCAGATCGACATCGAGACCGAGCTGCTGGACGCCCTCAAAGCTTAGGCACGGCGGGCGTTCCGTACACGCAGGCCCGTTGGCGCCCGCTGTGTTTGGCCGCATAGAGGGCCTTGTCGGCCTGGGCAAACAGCTCGGCGGCGCCCCCGTCCAGCACCTCGGACCAGGTCACGATGCCAATGCTCACGGTGACATGGGGTGCGGTGAGCGAACGCTCGTGGCCAATCGCCAGGGCGGCCAGCGCCTTCATGACCTTGTCGGCCATAGCCGCAGCACCGGCTGCCGCGGTGTCGGGCAGCAGCAGGGCAAATTCTTCCCCTCCCAAACGGGCAGGCAAATCCTGTTGGCGGCAACTCGCCCGCAGCAGCCCGCCCAACTGGCGCAACACCGCATCCCCCGCCGGGTGGCCGTAGTGGTCGTTGTAGAGCTTGAAGTGGTCCACATCCAGCAACAGCAGGGACAGTGGTGCACTGTGCCGACCCAGCCGCACCAGCTCATGGGCCAGTCGCTCGTCAAACTGGCGACGGTTGGCAATGCCCGTCAGCGCGTCGGTGCTGGACAACGTTTCCAGCACGCCCACCTGCTCGTGCAGCACCGCCAGCAGGCTGTTGATGCCCTGCGTCAGCGCCCCAATTTCATCGGGCCGTTCATAGGCCAGGGTCTGATCCCAGCGCCGTGTTGCACTGACGTCGGCCACCGCCGAACGCAAGCGGGCAATCGGCCGCACCAGCCACCAGTGCACCGTCATCAGGAGCACCAGCCCGGTGGCCACCGCCAACACCGCCAACTGCACCAGCACATTCACCACCACGCGCCGCCCCTGCTCCATCAGCTCGCGGTGCATGCGGATGCGCACCCACGAGAGCGGGGTGTCATTCAGGTCCCGCAGCAGGTACTGCATGGCCATGGCGTCTTTCGAAAACTCTGCATAGAGTTCTCTCTTGGGCAGGTACTGCAGGGCCGGAAGCTCCCACGTCAACATGCCGGGCAAGGGGGCCGACGTGTGGTTGGCACCCAACTGCTCCAGGGTAAACGTGACCCCGGCAAACTGGGCCATGTGCTTCAGCGTGTGGGCATCCAGCTCCCGGGCCATCACGACCGTGCCCACGGCCGGTCCCTTGCCATTGCTCTGCACAATGCCGGTCCAGCACACCGCATTCAAGGCGTAGGCCACACGTGCCATCCCACATTCGGTGACCCCCGGTTGCACCGGAAAGCGGGCCCAGCGCTGCAACAAGGGGGCCAGCAGGTCTGGTGCCTGCGCCTGCGCCCCACCGCTAAAGGCGCGGGGCCCAAAGCCCACCACGCGGCCTTGCAGGTCCACCAACATGATGGCGTGCAGGCTGGAGCTCTGCATGGCCTCAGCGCCCAGGTTGCTGCGTGCAAACACCGGGTTGGGGCGCTGCATGTGCTGGTACAAATCGTCCCAGAAGGCCCAGTCCCGGTTCTGGTTGCCGACGCTGACCATCTCCTGGTCAAACAGGCTGACCACACGCTTGGCACCCTCTTGGGCAAAGCTGTGCTCCATGCTGTCAAAGGTGGGCAAGAGGCTGTTGCGCATCAGCAGCAAGCCAACGCTGCCCATGCACCCAAACACGAGGACAAAAACCAGCACGATCCGGGGGCCAATTCCCAGACCGGCCATCAGTAGGCGAATGGGAGTGCGCATGGCGTGAACACACAGTTCTTCATGGAACTCCAGCTTAGCGCTGAATGCGACCGCACGCCACCCCGATACAAACCCGCAGTTTTAGGGTGTTTTAGTGCCTCAGCCCTTATGAAATATGCGCGAATAGCTATCAATTCAATAGCAATCAAGGGCTTCAATCGTCCTCTGCCGCCGCAATCCCGGGGAACAGCACCTCGGTGTAGCCAAACTGGCTAAAGTCGCGCATCCGCATGGGGTAGAGCTTGCCCCACAGGTGGTCACACTCGTGCTGCACCACGCGGGCATGGAAGCCCTCCACCGTGCGGTCGATCGGGTCGCCATACGGGTCAAAACCCGTGTAGCGGATGTGCGACCAGCGCGGCACCATACCCCGCAAGCCGGGTACCGAGAGGCAGCCTTCCCAGTCACTCTCTTCGGCTTCGCCCAGCGGCGTGATGATGGGGTTGCACAATACGGTGGGAGGCACGCTGGGGCGGTCCGGGTAGCGCGGGTTGCGCTCGTTGGAGCCAAAAATCACCAGTTGCAAGTCCACACCAATCTGCGGTGCTGCCAGTCCGGCCCCATTGGCCGCGCGCATGGTGTCCAGCAAGTCGGTGATCAGCAGATGCAAGGCATCGCTGTCAAAGTCTGTCACCGGCTGCGCTGTGCGCAACAGGCGCGGGTCGCCCATCTTCAAAATTTCACGAACGCTCATGGTTGTTTCCTCGGTCTGGCTGTGACAGTCGTCAGGACGTAGCCGATGCGGCACGCCAAGGCGCACCGGTCAGCAAGCGCCAGGCATTGCCATAGGCAATCTGGTGGCGGCTGCGCTCACTCAGCGCATCCAGAATCAGGCTGCGCAGGCGCTGGATATTGCGGGTGTATTCCTGCTCTACGGGTGGCCGGTAATCACTGGCGGCGAGAAAACGGTCGGCATGCTGCTCCAGCACTGACTGCCAGCGCGGGTCGAGTCGGCCCTCGCGAAACAAGGTTGAATCCCGCGCTCCCGACGGCTGGTAGATATGCTCGGGCGCCGGCACGGCGAGATCCCAATGCAGGCCCGGGTAGCGTTCGATCAGGCCGCGCACATAGTCGGGAGAGTAGCCAGTGGCGCGCTGTTCATAACGCACCATGCCCGCGTGGCACCAGATCACGCGCGCCTTGGGATAACGTGCAAGCATGGCCTCCAGCACCGGCAGCAGTCGATCCTCGATTTCGTAGTGCAGCTGAAATGCCACGCCGGTTTCTTCGCTGAGCTGGAACAGGGCATGGCCCGCAGGGCCGTCCAGCGCAATGGTGATGTCGCGAGATGTCTGGCCAGCCGCCACCTGTTCGGGCGAGGGGTAATGGCGAAACTCGTGCTCACCCATCAGGTAGTAGCGGCCATTCTGCAATTCCTTGCGAACCCCGGACACAAATGCCACGGGATCGTTCCACCATCGCGGAAATTCGCCGCTGTTGCTGGTCGGGATGAAGTACTCGGGATAGTCCCGGTGCAGGTCTAGCGCAGGTTGGCTGTTGGCTGCGTTGGCCGGTGCAAACGCAATCTGCGCCACGTCCAGCGCGTCCATGCGCTCGATGAGGTAGGCAATATTGGTACGGCCTGCGACATAGGTGGCTTCAATATCGATCAGGGGCAGGCGTTGCCGGTCCAGCATGCGCTGGATACGCCCGCGCCAGCCCAAGATGGACGCCTCACGCCCCGCACCTTGTGCCTGCGACACGCCAGGCCAGGCCAGCGTCAGGCTTGCGAGCGCGACGCCCGCCGTACCCAACAAGTAGCGACGACGTATCATGGCTCTGGTGCCTCCGCACCTGGGGCCAACAGCGCCAACATGGCCGCCTCATCCAGCACGGGTACACCCAGCTCCTGGGCTTTGTCCAGCTTGCTGCCAGCTTCGGTCCCCGCCACCACATAGCTGGTCTTCTTGCTGACCGAGCCGGCCACCTTGGCGCCTGCCGCTTCCAGCAGATCCTTGGCTTGGTCACGGCTCAAGGTGGGGAAGGTCCCCGTCAACACAAATGTCTTGCCGACCAGCAGCTTGGGAGTCTGCGCCGCGGCGTCACCCTCCTCCCAGCGCACACCGCAGGCGCGCAGTTGCTCCACCACTTCGCGGTTGTGTGGCTGGGCGAAAAAGGTGTGCAGGCTTTTGGCGACGATGGGGCCTACGTCGCTCACCCCCGTCAGTGCCTCCTCGGAGGCATCCATGATCGCGTCCAGCGTGCCGAAGTGGCGTGCCAGTTCTTTCGCCGTGGCCTCGCCCACATGGCGAATCCCCAGCCCAAACAGGAAACGGGGCAGCGTGGTCTGCTTGGATTTTTCCAGCGCATCAACGATGTTCTGGGCTGATTTCTCGGCCATGCGGTCCAGCGCAGCAAGTGCGCTCAGCCCCAGCTTGTACAGGTCCGGCAGGGTGCGGATCACCTGCATGTCCACCAACTGCTCCACCAGCTTTTCGCCCAGGCCTTCCACCTCCACGGCGCGGCGTTGCGCGTAATGCAGGATGGCCTGCTTGCGCTGGGCCGGGCAGAACAGGCCACCGCTGCAGCGGTGGTTCATCTCGGTCTTTTCACGCACCACGGCGCTACCGCAGATGGGGCAGCTGCGGGGCATGCGGAAGTTGGGCACATAAGTGGTCCGCGGGCTGGTGCTGACAATCCCGACCACTTCGGGAATCACATCCCCTGCGCGGCGAACGATGGCCTGGTCACCCACACGCACCCTCTTGCGCCGCAGTTCAAACAGGTTGTGTAACGTGGCGTTGGACACCGTGGTGCCCCCCACAAACACCGGGTCGAGGCGCGCCACGGGGGTGAGCTTGCCGGTGCGGCCCACCTGCACGTCAATACCCAAGACCTTGGTGATTTGCTCCTGCGCCGGGTATTTGTGCGCCACGGCCCAGCGCGGCTCGCGCGTGACAAAACCGAGCTGCCGCTGCAGTGGCAGGCTGTTGACCTTGTAGACCACGCCGTCAATGTCGTAGGGCAGCTGGTCGCGCGAGGCACCGATGTGTTGGTGGTATGCTATTAATTCAGGAGCGCCTCGCGCAATATCCACCTGGGCTGCGACCGGAAAACCCCATGATTTGAGGGTTTGCAGCATGGCATAGTGCGTGGCGAATGCCGGGCCACCCTGCTCTGCCGGCGTGACCTCACCTAGGCCGTAGGCAAAAAAACTCAGTGGCCGCTGGGCGGCAATGCCGGGGTCCAGCTGGCGCACGGCCCCGGCGGCCGCGTTGCGCGGATTGACAAAGGTTTTCTCGCCCTTCTCGCGCTGCTTCTCGTTCATGGCTTCAAAGTCGTCGCGGCGCATATAAACCTCGCCACGCACTTCCAAAACAGCAGGCACACCTTCCGGCAGGCGCAAAGGGATTTGGCCAATGGTGCGGATGTTTTGCGTGACGTCCTCGCCATATTCACCATCCCCGCGTGTAGCGGCCTGCACCAGCACGCCTTGTTCGTAGCGCAAGCTCATGGCCAGGCCATCGAACTTGAGTTCGGCCACGTACTCCACCGGTGCGTCGCTCGGCGTCAGCTCCAGCTCTTTGCGTACCCGGGCGTCAAAGGCTTCGGCCCCGGTGGACTCGGTATCGGTCTCGGTGCGGATGCTGAGCATGGGCACCACATGGCGCACCGTGGCAAACGCATCCAGCGGTTTGCCGCCCACGCGCTGCGTGGGTGAATCGGGTGTCACCCACTCGGGGTGCGCCATTTCCAAGGCCTGCAGCTCGCGAAACAGGCGGTCGTACTCGGCATCGGGGATGTGCGGCGCGTCCAGCACGTAGTACTGGTGGGCATGGTGGTGCAGCTGGGCATGCAGCGCCAGCAAGCGATCGTGGTCCGGCGTGGCCGGCTCGGGGGAAAACAAGTCCAGCGTGGCCATGGAAAGCGGAAGGAGTTAACTGAAGAGGCGCCGTGCCAGCGGGGAGCCGGCAGCCAGGTCACGCTGTTCCAGCGTGTCGTACAGGGTTTGCAGCTCGGTGCCAATCACGTCCATGGTCTGTGCGGGCAGCGGCTGGCCATTGTCGTCCGTCACCACGCCCTCCATGGCCTGGGCCAGTGCGGCGGCCGATTCGCGCATGCGCTCGAAGGCATGTTCGGCGCGGTCTACCTGCGCCACGTCCAGGTGCAGGCTGATGTCGCGGATCGCCGACTGGGCCGGGTCGTCGGCCAGTGCAGCCTGCGAGTCAAAGCCCAGCACCAACACCGGCGGCAGGCCTTCCTGTGATGCGGGCAACACCATCCGACCCGGAATCACGCCCGGCACAAACCCCAAGCGTGCAGCATTCTGGTGGATGTAGCCGGGGCTCCACGAGGCATTGCGGGCGCGGATGGTGAAACCCAGCTGCGCGTCATGCGCGCTGGCAAATTGGTCCAACTCACGTGCGCGAGCCACTTCGTCCAGCATCTCGGGAAACTCGGGGGTGGCGTTGATGGCGTCAGCAAAGGCCTGGGTTTTGACCACGAACTCGGAGTACTCGATCTCGTTGAGCGCCCCCGAGCGGTTGGCCAGTTGCACACCGGCCTGGAATCCACCATATCGCTGGCCGGGCATGGGCGCTTCCCACACCAAGGTGTGCAGGTTGTAGCCCTCGACCGAAAACGGCTTGGTGCCCGCACGGCGTGTGCTGGGCAAGGCCGCCAGCGCCGCTTCGCCTGACACCGCAGACACGCTGGGGTCCAGCGCTACGGTGGCGATCACGTCAATCAGCGAGTCCATCACCGGGCGACGGGGGGGCTGTGGGAGCGAAAACTCTGGCGTATCCAAGCCGCTGTCGGACAGCGTGGGCTCCTGGTCTGCCGGGGCCGCTGTGTCTGTGCTGGGTTCGGGCAGGGCCTGGCGCGGGGCGTTGCGGCGTGAGGTCCAGGCACTGTGGGCCACCACGCCGGCGAGCACGATGCCGCCTGCGATGGCCAGTCCGAGTTGTAAGTTGCTCATCGTTGGAATCTTGTGTGGTTTGCGGGAGATGCGCTCCGCAGGTCAGGCCAGTTCAGCCAGGGTGACGGCGGACTCCATGTCCACGGCCACGATACGGGACACGCCCTGCTCCTGCATGGTCACACCAATCAGTTGTTCGGCCATTTCCATGGCAATCTTGTTGTGGCTGATGAACAGGAACTGCGTGCCCTTGCTCATGCTGGAGACCAGCTTGGCATAACGCTCCGTGTTGGCATCGTCCAGCGGCGCGTCCACCTCGTCCAGCAAGCAGAACGGTGCGGGGTTCAACTGGAAGATGGCAAACACCAGCGCAATCGCGGTCAGCGCCTTTTCGCCACCCGACAGCAGGTGGATGGTCTGGTTCTTTTTGCCGGGCGGCTGGGCAATCACCTGCACGCCGGAGTCCAGAATTTCATCGCCGGTGATGACCAGGCGCGCATTGCCACCGCCAAACAGCTCGGGGAACATGCGGCCGAAGTGCATATTCACCTGATCGAAGGTGCCCGACAGCAGCTCGCGCGTTTCCGCGTCGATCTTGCGGATTGCGTCTTCCAGCGTGTTCATGGCCTGGGTCAGGTCCACGTTCTGCATGTCCAGGAACTGCTTGCGCTCGCGCGCGGCGGCCAGTTCATCCAGCGCAGCCAGGTTGACGGCGCCCAAGGCCGCAATTTCGCGGTGCAGGCGGTCGATATCGCCCTGCATGCCAAACAAGCGCACATTGCCGTCTTTGATGCTTTGTTCGATGGCTGCCAGGTCTGCCTGGGCATCCACCAACTGGGCTTCAAACTGCTCAAAGCCCAGGCGCGCGGCCTGTTCTTTCAGCTGGAATTCGGTGATGCGCTGGCGCAAGGGTTCCAGCTCACGCTCCAGCTGCATGCGGCGCTCGTCGCTGGCACGCAGCTTGGCGGTCAGGTCATCGTATTCGCTGCGCTTGGCACCCAGGGCCTGTTCACGCTCCAGCTTCAGGGCCAGCGCGTTTTGCAAACCAGCCTGGGCAGCAGCATCGGTCAGGCGGGTCAGCTCGTCCTGGGCGCGCTGCTGCTCGGCCAGCACGCTTTGGGTTTGCTGCGCCGCGGTTTCAAGGGCCCGGGAGAGTTCGGCATTACGCGCCTGCAGGCTGCGCTGGGCGAACACCGCCTCTTGCGCCTGGCGCTCCAGGCTGCGTTGCTGCTCCCGGCACTGGGCCAGTTTGCGCTGGCCTTCGATCACACGTTCTTCCAGTTGGGCGTGGCGCTCCTGGCTGTCGGCCAATTGCATGTCCAGGGACTCAAAGCGGCCTTCGGCTTCCACGCGGCGCTCCTGCAGGTCGTCCAGTTGGGCTTCCACCTCGGACATATCGGCTTCGATCTGTGCGCTGCGGGCCCGGGTCTGCTCCAGGATTTGGGTCAAGCGCAGGGTCTCCACCTGCAACTCGTGCGCGCGACTTTGCGTCTCTGCGGCTTCGCGGCGTACACCGACCAGGCGCTGGGCGCTCTCAGCGTAGGCGCTCTCGGCGCGGCTCAGGGCCACACGGGATTCGTCCGCGATCAACTGCTGGGCACGCAGCTGCTTTTCAAGATTTTCAATCTCCTGTGCGCGGGCCAACAGACCGGCTTGTTCGGAATCCTGTGCGTAAAAGCTCACGCTGTGCGCCGTCACCACATGGCCGGACTTCACATAAATGCTCTCGCCGCCCTGCAGCTTGTCGCGCTGGGCCAGGGCATCTTCAAAACTGCTGGCGGTGTAGCAGCCCTGCAGCCAGTCGGTCAGCACGGCCTTTTGGCCGGCCTCGTTCACGCGCAGCAGGTCCGACAGGCGCGGCAAGCTGCTGGCGCGCTCCGGTACGGTTGCCAAGGGCGGGCTGTAGAAGGCCAGCTTGGCGGGAGGCGCGTCCACCGCGAAGGCGCGCAGCATTTCCAGTCGTGATACTTCTAGCGCACCCAATCGCTCGCGCAACGCACCTTCGAGGGCGTTTTCCCAGCCTTGTTCGATATGGATGCGAGTCCACAGGCCCTGCAAATGGCCCAAGCCGTGTTTGGCCAGCCAGGGTTGCAGCTTGCCGTCGGTCTTGACCTTCTCCTGCAAGGCTTTCAGGGCTTCCAGGCGGGCCGAGAAGTCGGCCTGCTTGGCGGATTCGTCGTTCACAGCCTGCTGCTGGGTGCGGCGTGCTTCGTCAAGTTGTGGCACGGATTCCTGCAGGTCTTGCAGGCGCGCATCGGCAATCTGGTTCGCCTCCTGCGCAGCTTCCAGCTGTTCTTGCAGGTTCACCAAGCGCGCTTCGTCCGGGGCCGACAGCGCATTGCGGTCGGCCATCAGGCGATCGCGTCGGGTGCTGAGCTGGCGGCTTTGTTCTTCAATATTGCGCTGTTCGGCGGCCAACACCTGGATCTGCTGCTGCACCTGCATCACGCCGCCGCGCTGGTCGTTAGCCTGGCTCTGTGCCCTGGCCACGGCCTCTTCCATGTCGGGCAACTGCATGGCTTGCTCTTCCACCTGGGCGGCCAGCAGCTCGGTTTGCTCTTCGCCCAAGGCGGCCAGTTCGGCCAGGCGTTCGATTTCGGCCTGGGCATCGTCACGGCGTACGGCCCATTCGGCAATCTGGTCTTTCAGCGTCACCATACGCTGCTCCACGCGCTGGCGGCCCTCCACCACAAAGCGGATTTCGGCCTCCAGCCGACCCACGTCGGTGCTGGCCTCGTACAGCAGGCCCTGGGCCTGGTTCACCTGGTCGCCCGCCGCGTAGTGGGCCTGGCGCACGGTTTCCAGATCAGCCTCGATGTGGCGCAGGTCGGCCATGCGCGATTCGAGCGCGTTGACCGCCGCCAAGCCTTCGGACTGCACCTTGGCCTGGTCGGCCAGCGCTTCGGCACGCTTCAAGAACCACTGCTGGTGCTGCTTCTGTGTCACGTCAGCCTGCAAGGCGTTGTATTTCTGGGCGACTTCGGCCTGCTTTTCCAGGCGCTCCAAATTGCTGGTCAGCTCGCGCAAGATGTCTTCCACCCGGGTCAGGTTTTCGCGGGTGTCGGAGAGGCGGTTTTCCGTTTCGCGGCGGCGCTCCTTGTATTTGGACACGCCCGCCGCTTCTTCGAGGAACAGGCGCAGCTCTTCAGGCTTGGATTCGATGATGCGGCTGATGGTGCCCTGGCCAATGATGGCGTAAGCACGTGGGCCCAGGCCGGTGCCCAAAAACACGTCCTGCACGTCGCGGCGACGCACGGGCTGGTTGTTGATGAAGTAGCTGCTGGTGCCGTCCCGCGTGAGCACGCGCTTGACGGCAATCTCGCCAAACTGGCCCCACTGGCCGCCGGCCCGGTGGTCGGCATTGTCAAACACCAGTTCCACACTGGAACGGCTGGCCGGCTTGCGCGTGGTGGTGCCGTTGAAGATCACGTCCTGCATGGATTCGCCACGCAACTCGCTGGCTTTGCTCTCGCCCAGTACCCAGCGCACGGCATCCATGATGTTGGATTTGCCACAACCGTTGGGCCCCACCACCCCCACCAGTTGCCCTGGCAACAGGAAGTTGGTGGGCTCCGCAAAGGACTTGAAGCCGGATAACTTGATGGAATTGAGGCGCACGGATCGATGGTGTCTGCTCTAAGCAGTTGATTTCATTGGATTAATCAGTCAGCGATGACTGACGAATGGCCCCCGATGATACTGTGTAGCAGGTGCACGCCCCGCCCTGCAACGCTGGGCAAACGTTACAGCATGAAAATGCGGTGCACATCCCTGTGCCAGGCAGCGCCTGCGGCCCAAAGTCGCGAGGGACTCGGGGGATAATGCCGCCCCATGAACCCGAATTTGTCGCGCCTGCAGGCCTACCCCTTTGAACGCCTGCGCCAGCTGTTCTCCACCGTCACCCCCAACCCCGCCTACCGCCCTATCAGTTTGGGCATTGGCGAGCCCCGCCACCCCACGCCCGACCTGATCAAGGACGCCTACTGCAATGCCATCCGCAGCAGTGACGGCGGCCTGTCGGTCTACCCGGCCACGGCGGGCGATGCCAAGCTGCGGAATTCGATGGTGCGCTGGCTGGAGCGCCGCTATGGCTTGCAGCTGGACGCAGCCACGCAGGTGCTGCCCATCAACGGCTCGCGCGAGGCGCTGTTTGCCTTTGCCCAGACGGTGGTGAACCCTGAGAAAGCCGACGCGCGTGGCCCGGTGCAGGTGGTGTGCCCCAACCCGTTCTACCAAATCTACGAAGGCGCTGCTCTGCTCTGCGGTGCACAGCCCTACTTTGTGCCATCGGTGCCTGAGCGCAATTTTGCGCAGGACTGGGACAGCGTGCCAGCCGAGGTGTGGGCGCGCACCCAGTTGTTGTACGTGTGCTCCCCCGGCAACCCGGCGGGTGCCGTGATGCCGCTGTCCGAATGGGCCAAGCTGTTTGCGCTGAGCGACCAGTATGGCTTTGTGATTGCGTCCGACGAGTGCTACAGCGAGATTTACTTCCGCGACGAGCCGCCGCTGGGCGGCCTGGAGGCCGCCGCCAAGCTGGGCCGCACGGACTTCAAAAACCTGGTGTCCTTCACCAGCCTGTCCAAACGCAGCAATGTGCCGGGCATGCGCAGCGGTTTTTGCGCGGGTGATGCCAAACTCATCAAGCAGTTTTTGCTCTACCGCACCTACCATGGCAGCGCCATGAGCATGGTGGTGCAAACCGCCAGCGTCGCCGCCTGGGACGACGAGGCCCATGTGGTGGACAACCGCGCTCAGTACCGCGACAAGTTCGCCCAGGTCACGCCGATGCTGGCCGAGGTGATGGACGTGGCCCTGCCCGATGCGGGCTTTTATCTGTGGGCCAAGGTCGAGGGCAGCGACACCGATTTCGCGCGCGACCTGCTCGCTCAATACAATGTGACGGTCTTGCCCGGAAGCTACCTGGCCCGCGAGGCCCATGGCAGCAACCCTGGCGCGCAGCGCATCCGCATGGCGCTGGTGGCCGAGGCGGCAGAGTGCGTGGAAGCCGCGCAGCGCATCGTCCAATTTGTGAAATCCCGAGTTTCCTGAGTCTTTCAACCACTTTTTCCTTTCTCAAGAGCCCTATGAGCCAACAACTGCAAACCGTTATCGAAGCCGCGTGGGAAGACCGCGCCAACATCTCCGTCGCCTCTGCCTCCGCCGAAGTGCGCGACGCGGTGGAGCATGTGCTGAACGAGTTGGATGCCGGCCATCTGCGCGTGGCCACGCGTGAAGGTGTGGGCCAGTGGACCACGCACCAGTGGATCAAGAAGGCTGTGCTGCTGAGCTTCCGCCTGAAAGACAACGAAATCATCCAGTCCGGCGACCTGGGCTTTTACGACAAGGTGCCCACCAAGTTTGCCGGCATGAGCGCCGAAGCCCTCAAGGCCACTGGTGTGCGCGTGGTGCCCCCCGCCGTGGCGCGCCGTGGCAGCTTCCAGGGCAAAGGCGTGATCCTGATGCCTTCGTACTGCAACATCGGCTCCTATGTGGACGAAGGCACCATGGTGGATACCTGGGCCACCGTGGGTTCCTGCGCACAGATCGGCAAGCATGTGCACCTGTCCGGCGGCGTGGGCATTGGCGGCGTGCTGGAGCCCATGCAGGCCGGCCCCACCATCATTGAAGACAACTGCTTCGTGGGCGCGCGCTCCGAGGTGGTCGAAGGCGTGATTGTGGAAGAAAACTCGGTCATCTCCATGGGCGTGTACATCGGCCAAAGCACCCCCATTTACGACCGCGCCACCGACACCGTGAGCTACGGCCGCGTGCCTGCCGGCTCGGTGGTGGTGAGCGGCAGCCTGCCCAAGGGGGATGGCAAGTACAGCATGTATGCGGCCATCATCGTCAAGAAGGTGGACGCCAAGACCCGCTCGACCACCAGCCTGAACGACCTGCTGCGCGACTAAGCCCCCGACCTGTTCCAAGAGAGGTACGCCATGGCCACCACCACGCCCCAAGCTTCGGGAACGATGGAACGCATTCTTCGCCTGATGAGCGACAAGAAGGCGTCGGATGTGTACTTGTCCGCGCACGCCCCTGCGCTGATCAAGATCAATGGCCAGTGTGTACCGATCAACAGCCAGGTGCTGCCGGCCGACGCGCCCAGGAACCTGCTGGCCGAGGTGCTGTCGGCTGAACAAATTGCCGAGTTGGAGGCAGAGGGCGAGCTCAATGTGGGCTTTCCAATGGCTGGCGTGGGGCGGTTTCGCGTCAGCGCCATGCGCCAACGGGGGTCCATCGCGGCGGTCATTCGCTACATCGCCGTAGACATTCCGAGTTTGGCCAACCTGCAGTTGCCACCGATTCTTGGCGACCTGATCATGGAAAAGCGCGGCCTGCTGCTCATGGTGGGTGCCACCGGCGCGGGCAAGAGCACCACACTGGCGTCCATGATGGACTACCGCAATGAAAACGTGTCGGGCCACATCCTGACCATCGAAGACCCGGTGGAGTTTTTGTTCAAAAACAAGAAGTCGGTGGTGAACCAGCGCGAGATTGGCACTGACACGCAGTCGCTACAGGTCGCCCTGAAAAACGCATTGCGCCAGGCGCCCGACGTGATCCTGATTGGCGAAATCCGCGACCGCGAGACCATGTCAGCGGCGGTGGCGTATGCGCAGTCGGGCCACCTGTGCCTGGCCACCATGCACGCCAACAACAGCTACCAGGCGCTGAACCGAATTTTGAGCTTCTACCCGGTGGAGGTGCGCTCCACCATGCTGGGCGACTTGGCGGCCGCGCTGCGTGCCATCGTGTCGCAGCGTCTGCTGCGTACCACCGCCGGCACGCGCACTCCTGCCGCGGAGGTGCTGCTCAACACCAAGCTGATCGCTGAACTGATTGAAAAAGGCGACTTCTCCGGCGTGCGCGAAGCGATGGAAAAGTCCATGGCCGAGGGCTCTCAGACTTTTGAGCACGACATTGCCCGCCTGATTGTGGAAGGCGTGGTCGACCGCAAGGAAGGCCTGGCCCACGCCGACTCGCCCACCAACCTGTTGTGGCGCCTGCAAAACGATTTCACCAAAGCCGCCAAGCCGGTCGCGGCGGCGGAAGAGGAAGAAGAAGCCTCGTTCACCGAAATTACCCTGGATGTAAAGCACTGATGACAACAACGTTGCAGCTCACCGAGCAGCTGCTCTCCATGGCGTCAGTCACGCCGAACGACGGCGGTTGCCAAGCCTTGATTGCCCAGCGCCTGGCTCCGTTGGGCTTTGTTTGTGAGACCATCGAAAGTGGTCCGGCAGATTTTCGCGTCACCAACTTATGGGCAAAACGGGCTGCAACCCCCGTGGATACTGCGCAAGAAGCTATTAAAAACATAGCATCCAAGACGTTGGTGTTTGCTGGCCATACCGACGTGGTGCCCACCGGCCCGCTGGAGCAGTGGGACAGTGCGCCCTTTGTCCCCACACACCGCGATGGCAAGCTGTTTGCCCGCGGCGCCAGCGACATGAAGACCTCGCTGGCCGCATTTGTGGTGGCTATCGAAGAATTCCTGGCTGCCAACCCCGACCCGCAACTCAACATCGCCCTGCTGCTGACCAGCGACGAGGAAGGCCCGGCCAATGACGGCACCGTAGTGGTCTGCAACACACTGAAGGCCCGGGGCGAAGTGCTGGACTACTGCATCGTGGGCGAGCCGACCTCGGTGGAGCGCACCGGCGACATGATCAAGAACGGCCGGCGCGGTACCATGAGCGGCAAGCTCACGGTCAAGGGCGTGCAGGGCCACATTGCCTACCCGCACCTGGCCAAAAACCCCATCCACCTGGCCGCGCCCGCGCTGGCCGAGCTGGTGGGCATCGCGTGGGACCAGGGCAACGATTTTTTCCCGCCCACCACCTGGCAGATTAGCAATATCCACGGCGGCACGGGCGCGAGCAATGTGATTCCCGGCCACGTGGTGATCGATTTCAATTTCCGCTTCTCCACCGAGTCCACGCCCGAGTCGCTGCAAAAGCGGCTGGCCAGCGTGCTGGAAAAGCACGAGCTGGAGTACGACCTGGCCTGGACCGTGGGTGGCCTGCCCTTTCTCACCACACCGGGCACGCTGGTGGACGCGGTGCGCGACGCCATCCGCTCCGAGACCGGCATCGAAACCCAGCTCTCCACCACCGGCGGCACCAGCGACGGGCGCTTCATTGCCCAGGTCTGCCCGCAGGTGATCGAGATGGGCCCGCCCAACGCCACCATCCACAAGATCAACGAGTTTGTGGCGGTGGCCGACATCGAGCCGCTCAAGAACATCTACCGCCAGGTGCTGGTCAATCTGAACCGTCAGGAACAGGCATGACCTTGTCGGAACTGGTGGCCCAAGCCACCCAGCAGCTCACCGATGCCAAAGTGTCCTTCGGCCACGGCACAAGCAATGCACGCGACGAGGCGGCCTGGTTGGTGCTGCACGCGCTGGGCCTGCCGCTGGATACCCCCTTGGGGAGCGATGATTTAGAGTCAAATAGGCCCGTAACCCCCGAGGAATATGCGCGAACAGCTGCGCTTTTAGGAGCACGCATCAGTACACGCAAACCTGCGGCCTACCTGACGAACGAGGCCTGGTTGCAGGGTGTCCCTTTTTATGTGGACGAGCGGGTCATCGTGCCGCGCTCGCTGATTGCCGAGTTGCTGGTGGATGGCGGCATCGACTACTGGTTGCAAGAAAGCACGCACCGGGTGCTGGACCTGTGCACGGGCAACGGCAGCTTGGGCATTCTGGCGGCCATGGTCTACCCCGATGTGGAAGTGACGGGTGCCGACATTTCGGCTGATGCGTTGGCCGTGGCCCGTATCAATGTGGACAAGCACAGCTTGCAGGCGCGTGTGCAGCTGGTCGAGTCGGATGGCCTGAGTGCCCTGCCCGGCCCGTTTGACCTGATCCTCTGCAATCCACCGTATGTGAACGCCCAGAGCATGGCTGAGTTGCCTGCCGAGTACCTGGCCGAGCCCTTTATTGCGCTGGATGGCAACCAGGCAGGTGGCAGTGGGGATGGCATGGATTTCATCCGGACCCTGCTGAAGCAGGCCCCGGCCGTGATGGCGCCGAATGCGGTGCTGGTGCTGGAGATTGGGAATGAGCGGGCTTTCTTTGAAGCCGCGTTTCCGGAATTGGAAGTGGTGTGGCTGGAAACCAGCGCTGGGGAAGACCAGGTGTTGTTGGTGACCAAGGAGGCCTTGCTGCTATAGCTCTTTGCTGGGCTCGCAGCGGAGTTGGGGTACGTGACTCCGTTCGTGTCCCCCGGCCTTAGGCCTCCTCCTTGACCTCACTGCGCCCCGCCCCCCAACCCCGCCGCTACGAACAGGTTTTCCTTAGGCGATGGAGACACACCTCGCTGGGGATGGTGGATGGGGTGTCCGGGCGCAGGCGCTGTTCGCGGTTGTCACAGCGCAAGCCCGTCCAACACGGTGTTAACGAAATAACCATTGCGGACCCAAAGTGTTCGCCCGCGAGATGCGCCGTAGAACGGATATCCCGTCTACCAGCCCTCGCCAACCCCTAGGCCTGAAACGCCTGAATGAATCCATAGATAGCTGAGTCCCAAAGAATGATTACCTTAAAAAACGTCACCCTGCGCCGCAGCGCCAAGGTGCTCCTCGAAAGTGCTTCCGTCACCCTCAACCCCGGCGAAAAAGTCGGCCTGGTGGGCCGCAACGGCGCCGGCAAATCTTCGCTCTTTGCCTTGCTCAACGGCAATTTGCATGAAGATGCCGGCGAGTACTACATCCCCACCCAGTGGCGCATGGGCCAAGTGGCGCAGGACATGCCCGAAACCGAGATGGGCGCCACCGACTTTGTGGTCGAAGGCGACACCCAGTTGGGCGCTGCCCGTGCCGAAGTGGCCGCCGCAGAAGCAACCGACGACTACGACCGCATGGCCCACGCCTACACCGGCCTGCACGATGCGGGCGAGTACGACGCGGCCGCCCGCGCCCAAGCCCTGATCTTGGGCCTGGGTTTCAAGACCACGGAGCTGGACAAGCCCGTGAACAGCTTCTCCGGCGGCTGGCGCATGCGCCTGCAACTGGCGCGCGCCCTGATGTGCCCCAGCGACCTGCTGCTGTTGGACGAACCCACCAACCACTTGGACTTGGATGCCCTGGTCTGGCTCGAAGCCTGGCTCAAGAAATACGAAGGCACCATGGTCGTCATCAGCCACGACCGCGAGTTTCTGGACGCGGTGACCAATGTGACGCTGCACATCGATGCTGGCAAGCTGGTGCGCTACGGCGGCAACTACAGCAAGTTCGAAGACCTGCGCGCCGAACAAATGGCGCTGCAGCAAACTGCTTTTAGCAAACAACAGGACAAGATTGCCCATTTGCAAAAGTTCATTGCGCGCTTCAAGGCCAAGGCCAGCAAGGCCAAGCAGGCGCAAAGCCGGGTCAAGGCACTGGACCGCATGGAGAAGATTGCACCGCTGCTCAGCGAGGCAGACTTCACCTTTGAGTTCAAGGAACCGGCCAACCTGCCCAACCCGATGTTGTCCATGAGCGGCGTGAGCTTTGGCTACCCACCGCCCGAAGACGCGCCCAAGGGCACGCAGCCCACCACCATCGTGCACAACGTCAGCAAATCGGTGCTGGCCGGGCAACGCATCGGTATTCTGGGTGCCAACGGCCAGGGTAAATCGACGCTGGTGAAAACCGTGGCGCGTGACCTGGCCCCGCTGGGCGGTGAGGTGACCGAGGGCAAGGGCCTGAACATCGGGTACTTCGCGCAACAGGAACTGGACGTGTTGCGGCCTGACGAATCGCCGCTGGAACACATGATCCGCCTGGTGCGGGAAATGACAGCCGCAGGCAAAATTGCCGGTCAGCAGACGCGCGAGCAGGACTTGCGCAGCTTCCTGGGCACCTTCAACTTCGGCGGCGACATGGTCAAGCAGGCCGTGGGCAGCATGAGCGGTGGCGAAAAAGCCCGCCTGGTGCTGTGCATGATCGTCTGGCAGCGCCCCAACCTGCTGCTGCTGGACGAGCCTACCAACCACCTGGATTTGGCGACGCGCGAGGCCCTGGCCATGGCGCTCAACGAATTCGAAGGCACCGTGATGCTGGTGAGCCACGACCGTGCGCTGCTGCGCTCGGTGTGCGATGAATTCTGGATGGTGTCGCGCGGCGGCGTGGAGCCGTTTGACGGCGATTTGGATGACTACCAGCGCTACCTGCTGGATGAAGCCAAGCGCCAGCGCGAATTAGCCAAGGAAGAAGCCAAATCGGCTGCCACGGCCCCCGTTGTGGCAGCGCCGGTGGTGGTCAAAACCGGCCCAGCACCCGAAGCCCTGCGCAAATGGAAGAAGGAACTGGCCCAAGTAGAAGAACACATGGCCACGCTCAACACCGAAGGTGCCGAGTTGGAAGCCAAACTCTCTACCAACCCGCACCCGTCCGTGATTGCCGAAACCGGCAAGCGTCTGAAAGCCGTCAACAGCGAACTTCAGTCACTGGAAGAACAGTGGCTGGCATTGACCGCACAGATGGAGGGCTAAAGCCTCGTTCAACGCGCTTCGTCCCTGACCGGACGGAGCGGCACCAAACAAAGAAAAAGCCCACTGTTTTGCAACAGTGGGCTTTTCGATTCCACATAAAGTGGTGGGAACTGAGAGATTCGAACTCTCGACCTACGGATTAAGAGTCCGCTGCTCTACCAGCTGAGCTAAATTCCCAAAATAATGGTGGGACCAGCGGGGGTCGAACCCACGACAAACGGATTAAAAGTCCGCTGCTCTACCAACTGAGCTATGGTCCCAACGAGAACTTGCAACTAACGCTGCATGCATCCCGCGAAGCCTCAAATTATAACGTGTTTTTTTCGCTCCTCGGCTCTCGTCGCGATATTTTGTCAATGATCCAGCCAGCAGCACACATGCCAAAGGTTGCGGTCACCGTCACCAGGGAGCCATACCCGTGGCAATTGAGCGAACCGTCCGACTCTACCGCGCAAGAGGCGTCGGGACCGGCAACCGCTTCTTTGCTAAATACACATGCCACTTGGATTTTTTTGCCATTTTTGGGGGCACCATGCTCTCGGCGCAAGCGGTACCGAACTTGAGCGAGTAAGGGGTCGTGGGTCGTCTCGCTGAGGTCTGCAATGTCTACGGCATGGGCCATACGTTTACCACCGGCAGCACCTACCGTGATGAACGGAGTCTTCGTTTGGACAGCCCAGGCAGCCATTACGGTCTTGGTGCGTACTTGGTCGCAAGCGTCTAGCACCGCATCCACACCCTCAGCAACCAGCGAGGCCCAGTTCTCGGCATCGGCAAAGGTATCCAGGCAACAGACCTCGCATGCTGGATTGATCAGGGCAATCCGCTGTCGCATGGCTTCGATTTTCGCCATGCCCAGCGTGGAGGACAGGGCGTGCAGCTGGCGGTTGATATTGGATTCGGAGACATGGTCCATGTCCACCAAGGTCAGACGCCCCACCCCACTGCGTGCCAATGCCTCGGCGGCCCAGGAACCGACTCCGCCGATTCCGACCACCATGACATGCGCGTGCCGCACCCGCTCTGCAGGGGCCAGTCCCAACAAGCGGTCCAGACCCGAGAAGCGGCGCACGAGATCGGCAGGCGCCGGGCTATCGGTCATGGGCGTTATTGTTGGCTGGCTTATTTGAGACGCGCCAAGCGCTCTTTGGCCGCAGCGGCAGCCTCGGTTCCTGGGTGCTTTGCCAGCACTTCGTCCAAGGTTTTGCGCGCGGCCTTCACATCTTTGACTTCCAACTGGCAATTGGCAATGGCCAAGAGTGCTTCGGGCACACGCATGTGGTCGGGACTTTGCTGCACCAATACCCGGAAATTGGCTTGTGCTTCTTTGTAGTCCTTGGTTGCGTACTGCGCGTTGCCCAACCAGAACAAGGCGGATGGCCGGTAGCCAGTGGCACTGTAGCGGGACAAGAAGTCGACGAACGACGTTTGGGCCGCTGCGAAATCCCCCTTGCGAAACACGGCCAGCGCAGTCTCAAATTCGCGTTTTTCGGCAGGTTCGACCAAAAACTCACGACCATCCACACTCACACGGACAGGCTCCAGTTTGCGGAGGCGTTCTTCCAGCGATTGTCCAGCGTCTTTCTGAAGGCGCTGAATTTCCGCTACGTCACGGGCCAATTGCTCGCTTTGCCCGCGCAACTTGGCCATCTCTGCACGGATCGCCTCCAGCTGGTTCTGCAAATCAAGCATTGCACGGCGCAACTGGGCACTCTCTTCTGAAGAGCGCTTGGTTTCCTCTGCGAGTTTTTGCTCGGACTCCTGCTTGAGCACATCAATGCGCTGGCGCAGATCCAGGATGGCACGCCGGGCTTCTTCGTCATCAAACAAACCCGCATGCGCAAGACCTGCGCCCGCCACCAACGTGAGCGCCAATAACCAGTGCCGCCCACGTGCACCTGAACCCAGTGTGACCATGGTTTAGCGGTAGCTGATTTCGGTGCGGCGATTTTTCTCCATCGCTGCCTCGGTATTGCCCAATGCCGCGGGCTTTTCCTTACCAAAACTCACAGCTTCCAGTTGGTTGTCTGCAACGCCTTGCAGCACCAGCGCCTTGCGCACTGCTTCTGCACGTTTTTGACCCAGGGCCAAGTTGTACTCGCGGCCACCACGCTCATCCGTATGGCCTTCCAAAGTCACCTTGCGTGCCTTGTCCGATTTCAGAAACTTGGCATGTGCTTCGATCACGGACTGAAATTCGGAGCGGATCACGAAACTGTCGTAATCGAAATACACGGTACGGGTCGTGGACTTCATAAAGGCATCCTGCTTGGCCTTGTCCAAGTCGACTGTCGCTACGTCACTTTTTGCAACGCCGCTGCCGTCGGTTTTGCCTGCACCGCTGGTGGTACCCACAGACGAGCCGGATTTGTCTTCCACGGGGACTTTGTCCAACTTGACGGACGAACCACAGGCAGTGAGGACCAAGGCAACTGCCAGGGACAAAACGATACGCTTCATTAAAAACTCCTTGTTAAATTTCAGATTACTTT
Organism: Curvibacter sp. GWA2_63_95; assembly: GCA_001795455.1. Taxonomy (GTDB): domain Bacteria; phylum Pseudomonadota; class Gammaproteobacteria; order Burkholderiales; family Burkholderiaceae_C; genus Allorhodoferax. The sequence continues at coordinate 487,911 of MGPB01000021.1, forward strand.
TGGAAGGGGCCCCAATCGGGCTCCCGGATATCACCATTTTGCCCCGCCAAGCGCGCTTTAATTTTTCCATCCAACGTGCTGGTCATCAACGCCTCTCGCCCTTGCTGCAGCGTGGCGTAAATCACCAACTTGCCATTGGGCGAGAAACTGGGGTTTTCGTCGGCGCTGGTATCGGTGATCGCATTCACCGTACCCGACGCGACATCCATCACATGGAGCTTGAAAGCCCCGTTCACCCTGGAGACGTATGCCAGCCATTTACCATCTGGACTCATGGTCGGCGAAATGTTGTAAGACCCGGAAAACGTGACACGCTCCGGATTTCCGCCGGTGGCAGATATTTTATAGATTTGCGGAGAGCCGCCGCGGTCGCTGACAAAGTAAATGGTCTTTCCGTCTGCAGTGAACACAGGTTCGGTATCGATCGCACTGGATTGGGCCAATCGGCGGGGCTCGCCGCCATTGGCATCCATCAAGTACAGCTGTGATCCGCCATCACGACTCAAGGTAAGCGCAAGCGTTCGCCCATCTGGAGACCAAGCTGGCGCGCTATTGGAACCCTTGAAGTTGGCGACCAATCGGCGCCGCCCCGTGGACACGTCGTGCACATAAACCACGGGCTTGCGCGATTCAAACGACACGTAGGCAAGTTGGTTGCCATTGGGAGCCCAGGATGGCGAGATCACTGGCTCCGGACTGTTTAAAGCACTTTGAGCATTTTCTCCATCCGCATCCGCAACCCACAGATTGTAGTTGCTACCAGCCTTGGTGACATACGCCAGCCGTGTGGAAAATGCGCCCTTGTCCCCGGTAAGTTTTTCGTAGACAAAATCGGCGATCCTGTGCGCCGCGAGACGCAAGTCCCCAGCCACCACCGCATGGCTTTGGGCGCCCAAGTCCTGGGCGCGTACTGCGTCCCACAAGCGGAAGCGCACATCAAACCGGCCATCTGCCAATCGCGTAACACTCCCCATCACAAAGGCATCAGCCCCCTTTTGACGCCAAGCCGACATGTCCGGGCGGGAGGATTCGTCCCAAAGGCCAGAGACACTTTCTGTGCTACGAAACTGGCCACTACGTTCCAGGTCAGCCATAACAATGGCCGACAGCTTTTGAGGGGACGATTCTTCCCCCTTAAAACTGGTGATGGCCACCGGAATCTGGGTCAAGCCGACGCCCGAGACCTCGACGCGAAACTGCGCGCTCGCCTGCAGACTCACAACACATGTGATGACGGCCAGCAAAAATTTATTCATCATCTTCTGATTATCCCCAACTGCGCACCACCACATCGGCGGCATCTATGCTTTCTTGGTAACCAATGGTAGAGCGCACTTGGCCGGTAGCTTGGCGCTGCCGAACCTTATCGGCATTCACGCCCTCTTGCGTACGGCTAGCTTCTGGATGCCATAGATGGTAGACCTCCGTGGCGCAAAAGCCGTTCTTGCGCAGCAAGCCTGCGTTGTGCAAGCGCAGCACAAAGTCTGCGTCTTCATGCCCCCATCCGACAAAACTCTCATCAAAACCATTCACTGTAAGGTAATCGGATTTCCAGACGGCCATATTGCAACTGCGTATGCCTTTCCAAACAAACTTGGGTTGCAAACGGTAGCGAGAGTCTGGCAGACGCAGCAGGCCTGTGAGCTTGCTGACATCTCCGGACAATCGCCTGCGTAACCAATAGCCGATGGAGCGAGAAGTGATGGCCTCGGTATGTGCCAACAATCGGCGGGTAAAACCCTCACGGAGCAAAACTCGGCTACCATTCACAAAACAACCGACCTGCTTCAGCGCCCGGTGGCGTGCGATGAAGTCCACTTCGGGAACACAGTCGCCATCCATCAATACCAGGTACGGACCTTTGGACACTGCGACACCCAAGTTGCGCACCTGGGCCGCGGTGAAACCGACATCCGGGTGCCACACATGGTGCACCGCAATGCCCATAGATGCGCAAGCCTGAGCAATCTGATCTTGATGGAATTGTGTTGATCCGTCATCCGCGATGATGACTTCAAAATGGCGGTCAGTTTGGTACCTCAAGCCTTCCAACACTAGTGCCAGCGCGTCACTACGGTTATAGGTGGTAATAACCACCGATATCAGATCGAAAGAAGACATTTTGGAATAGACTAGGCCGCTCGCGCGGAGGGTGTTGACGGCACTTTGCTTGCAGTAGAGCCAGCGCTGCAGAGAAAGTTCACACCACATATGGATGTTATCACCCCCATGCCATTGATTTCTGTTTACATCATCGCCTTCAATGAAGCGGAGAAAGTGCGGGCAGCCATCGAGAGCGTACGCTGGGCAGACGAGGTTGTGGTGGTGGATTCCTGGAGCACGGACGGAACCCCCGAGCTGGCGACTCAGCTGGGCGCCAAGGTGATTCAGGTGGAGTTCAAAGGCTTTGGAGATTTGCGAAACCGAGCCATTGCAGCGTGTTCGCACGCGTGGATATTCAGCCTGGATGCGGATGAACGCTGCACGCCCGAAGCAGCGCATGAAATACGACAGCTAATCGAGGCCAAGGATGCTTTGGACGCCTACCACACGCCCCGGCGCAACTTTTTTATGGGTCGCTGGATTAGGCATTCGGGCTGGTACCCCAACTACCGTCAACCTCAGTTGTTCCGCAAAGGGGCCATGACGTATGACCTCAAGCCGGTCCACGAGGGTTACGTGCTGCACACGGACAAGCCTTTGGGGCACATGCATGCCGAGATTTGGCAGTTTCCTTTTAAGAACATGGCGGAAGTCATGCACAAGGCCAACCGCTATTCCAGCCTTGGCGCAGAAAAAATCAAACATAAAAAAATCACCATGTGGTCTGCCCTGCTCCATGCCAAATGGGCATTTTGGAAACACTATCTTTTCAAATTAGGCTTCCTCGACGGATGGGCGGGTTTTGTCATTGCGGTCGGAAATTTTGAGGGAACTTTCTACCGCTATGTGAAGGCACTGGAAATACAGCAGGGTGCTGCGTGGCGCGCCCCTGACCAGAATGAATTGCGCACGCATGACCAAGTCTGACCGTACTCTGTACCTTCGGCTACTGGGCTTTATCCGCCCTTACTGGAAAGCGTTTTCGATTGCAGTGGCCTGCATGGTGTGTACGGCGGCCACAGAGCCCGTGTTTCCAGCCATCATGAAATACCTGCTGGACAGCGGGTTTCGTACCGCTGATGCACGGATGGTGTGGCTCATCCCCAGCAGCATTGTTCTACTGTTTTTGTTACGCGGTGTCCTTTCCTTTGTCACCAACTATCTCATGACATGGGTGTCTACGCGCTTGGTTGTAGATCTGCGGCGCGCCATGTTCGACAAACTGGTACACGCGCCAACACAACTGTTTCATACGCAACCGGCCTCGCAATGGATATCACGCCTGCTGTATGACGTAGACAACATTAACCAGGCGGCAACCAATGTGCTGGTGACAGCCGTGCGGGAAAGCCTGACGGCCACGGCGCTACTCGCCTACTTGCTTTACCTTGACTGGAAACTCACACTGATCACGCTGACGGTCGGCCCCGTTATCGCTGTGCTGATCCAAAGCTTTGGGCGCCGCATCCGCAAGGCTAGTAAAGCCAGCCTGGAGTCTCTGCGGGCTGTGGCCCACACGGTAGAGGAAACCACCGCGGCAAACAAGGTCATCAAGATCTATGGTGGACAAGCCCAGCAGCAGGCGCGCTTTCATGCGGTGACAGAAAGCTTTCGCCGCAGCATGATGAAAGAAGCAATACCAGCTTCGGCGCTGACGCCCATCACGCACATGACAGCATCTGTGGCCATCGCGTTTATTATCTTTATGGCCTTGAGTCGCGCAATGGGCCAAGCTGGTGACTCCGCCGGAGGGTTTGTTTCATTCATCACAGCCATGCTGTTGCTGATTTCCCCCATCAAACAACTCACGACCATCAGCCCGATACTCCAGCGCGGGCTCGCGGCATGTGAGAGTGTGTTTGCCGTGCTGGATGCGCCAGGTGAAGATGACCAGGGGCGCGTCCAATTGGAGCACTGTCGAGGCGAGATCACCTTTGAGAAGGTCACTTTTCGCTACCCTGGCAGTGACAGGGCTGCCCTAAGCAGCGTGAGTTTGCATGCGCGGGCTGGCCAAACCGTTGCGCTAGTCGGGGCATCAGGTGGCGGCAAGACCACGCTGGCTACTTTGATCCCTCGCTTTTACGCAATAGATTCGGGACAAATTTGTATCGATGGCGTAGACATCAGTACACTTGCGCTAGCAAGCTTGCGTGAACATATAGCTTTGGTAAGCCAGGATATTGTGCTGCTCAACGATACGGTACGTGCCAATATCGCATTTGGCCAGTCTCGCAGCATGGATACAGAGAAGATTCAAGAGGCGGCCAAGGCTGCGAATGCGTGGGAGTTTATTGCACAGTTGCCGCAAGGCTTGGACACCATCATTGGGGAGAATGGCGCATCACTCTCAGGTGGACAGCGCCAGCGCATCGCTATTGCGAGGGCCCTGCTCAAGAACGCACCGATTCTGATTCTCGATGAGGCGACTTCCGCACTGGATACGGAGTCAGAGCGACAGGTGCAGGATGCACTCTCAAGACTGATGCAGAACAGAACCACACTGGTAATTGCACACCGCTTGAGTACTATCGAACGGGCAGACCAGATACTGGTGCTGGATCAGGGACGCATCGTAGAGTCTGGTAACCATGCGCAGTTGATCCAGGCCAACGGCTACTACGCCAACCTGTGCCGCTTGCAAACATGAAAATCCCCATCCTTATGTACCACCAGATCGACGAACCGCCGCCACGTGGCACGGCGCTGCGTGGTTTGATCGTGGCACCCGCCTCCTTTGCCTGGCAAATGCGCATGCTCCGGATGCTCGGTTATAAAGGCTTATCCATGCGTGATCTGGAGCCTTACTTACGCGGAGATCAGCAAGGCAAGGTAGTGGGGATCACCTTTGACGATGGTTACCAGAACAACCTTGCATACGCCATGCCCGCATTAAAGGCTAACGGCTTCACTGCAACCTGCTACGGCGTGAGCAGCATGGTAGGAGGCACCAATGCCTGGGACGAAGGGAAGGTGGCGCAGAAGCCACTGATGACAAAAAATGATTGGCTGGCTTGGCACGGTGCCGGCATGGACGTCGGCTCACACACGCAGACACACGCCAACCTCAAGGAGATGCCGGACGATGCAGCGCGCCAGCAGATAGAACGATCCAAGGACGAGTTGCAGCAGATGCTGGGAGCCGAAGTCCGGCATTTCTGTTATCCCTATGGCTGGTTCGAACCCAAGCACGAAAAAATGGTGTGTGCGGCGGGCTATGCCACCGCTACGAGTACAAACAGAGGGCGTGCGCAGGCTGGGGATAATCTTTACGCGCTTAGCCGGATCATGGTGGCGCGGGCAACAAACCCCTTGCAGTTTTTGATGAAAGTGGCCACGGCCTACGAGGACAAGCGGGCATGAATCCTTTGGCGCTGTACTGCAAAAGTTATAGCACCGACTTGCGGCGTGTCATACGCCTGATGCAATCCATCGAGCGCTTCAACAAGACACACATTCCGGTCTATGTATCTGTGCCAGAGGTCGAACTTCCCCTGTTTCGTGAACACTTAGCTCACACTTCCGTCGAAGTCATCTCTGATGAGGGCATCCTGCGTGCATCTCCCCGTATAGACCTAGCCCACGTCGCACGTATGCACGGTGCTGTGGCACAACAGGTTGTAAAGTCAGAGTTCTGGCGGCTAGGGCTGGCCGAAGCCTATGTCTGCCTAGATTCGGATGCAGTTTTTATACGACCTTTCTCAAGCGATGATTTTTTAGCGGCAGACGGCTATCCCTATACGGTGCTAGATGAGGCCCACGACCTGTTGGAAAGTGCCATGCAACATGGCCGCCAACGCATCGTGGATGACTTTGTGAGAGAAGCCGCATCAATGCAACAAACATTTGGACGATACGGCCGCCACTACAGCTTTGGCCCCTTTCCCCTTGTGTGGCACCGCAAAGTATGGGAATCGTTGGACAGCAATTACCTGCAACCACGCGGCTTGAGCTTCGCTGATGCGATTATGCAAACCCCGATTGAGTCACGCTGGTACGGCGAATCACTACTGGCCTACCAAGCTATTCCACTGCACCCCTGCCAGGCGCTTTTCAAGGTCTATCACTATGCTTGGCAACTGGACCGGGAAACACGCAGTGGCATCACCCATGAGCAACTGTCCGCCCTGTATTGTGGAGTGATCTACCAGTCGGCATGGGAGCGCGAGATGGATTGGCCGAGGGAAGGCGGTAGCCTGCTGTCACGAATGGGCCGGCAACTGCGTCGCAAGCTGGGCAGGATATGAGACCCGCCAGCACGCACAATATCCCCATACTGCTGACATCCAGCGTAGTGGCCCATGACAAGGGAGTCCGCCTGCAGGACCCCTCCGAACGGGCCCGACTGGCAATGGAGTCAGTGCAACAATGGAGAACCATTGCACCACATAGTCCGCTGGTGCTCTGCGATGGTTCGGGCTTTGATTTCCAGCCCATGCTGGCTACGCTGCTTAGCAGCGGCCCCGTGGAGTGTCTGTATTTCCAGAATAATGTGGAACTGGTCCAACTGCATGGCCGGGGCTATGGTGAAGGTGAAATCGTGCGCCATGCTATAGAGCACTCCTCGCTAATCCAGTCTGCTGGCAGCTTTGCCAAATGTACTTCCAAACTCTGGGTGGATAACTTTAGCGCCTGTATGCAGCAGTGGAATGGGCGGCTGCTCATGAAAGGGGTGTTTGACCATGTCTTCTCGCCACACAAGGCAACAACGCTGGCCTATATCGACACGCGGTTTTACGCGATGGACGTCCGGACATACCGGCGACACTTTCTGTGTGCCCACGAGGCCATTCGTGCCCAGAACGGCTATGGACTGGAAGAAAGCTTCAGGGATGTCTTTCTGAACGAGCAACTGCAGGGTTGCCTGATGAGCCCTCCTCCGGTCATCAGCGGCGTCGGAGGTGGAACCGGTGCCTACTACAAGAACACGCCCCTGCGGCAATTCAAGGAAAAATGGCGCTACCAGCTTGTCAAGCGCGATTCGCTATTCCGAAGTTTGTTTGCCTGACCGCAGCGACAAGAATAGCGTGAGCAGGAAAAAAGCCTGCATCTCCAGATAATGCTCCTGGTAGACGGCATCCACCATGCCGCGCAACAACCAAAAAATGGACAGCAGCAGAAGCGCCAAACCCGCTGGCCATGTTTGCTCTTGCATCAGCGTGCTCCAACCCGATTTTGCGAAATGCAACAGCACCCAAGCGTAGAGGATGGCCCCAACCCAGCCCACAGCCAGTATCAGATTAATCCAAGCATTGTGCGCATGGGAAAAGTTCATTGCGGGTGCATGACCACAGAGCTGCTCTATGCGATGCTGGTAGGCATCCCGCCCACCACTCCAGCCCCAGAGATTGCTGGCACTGAGCTCGGCCCCAACACGGGCCAAGAGGACACGCCCCCCATCACCACGGAGACCATCAATCAAGGACTCAACATAGGCCTCGTCCTTGTCAGGATGCTGCTGGCGCACAAACTCTGAGGTAACGGGGGTAAAGCCCTCACAGATCAAGTCTTTCGGTTTTTCAATCTGAAACCCAATCGCCACCTTGTCTACCATGGAATACCAAACCGGGTTGTGAGAGACCACCTGGTAAAAGAACACGAGGCACAGAGCCCCGACACCAGCCATCACGAGGCCCGCCCCCCATCCCAAGCGCAGCGGCACACGCTGCACGCGCACAAACTTCGCATAAATCAAACAGGCTAACGCAAGAATCAGCAGACCAAAATAGGCAGCCGCACGCGACTGCGCAATCACCACACTCACGAAGCACAACGCAACCAAGGCTCCGGCCTGGATCGCCCTACGGTGCGTGCCCTGGTGCCATGCCGCAAACATCACAGCCAAGCCTATGCACATGGCCTGGGAAGCCGGATAGCCCAAATTGCCATGCATGGGCTCTATGCCCCTAAACCCCAGAGGAAAGGTTTGGAACGGTTTCTGCAACAGGGACACATCCTGCAATACCGCCCACAACGACTGACACGCCGCCTGCAAAGACGGATCTTCATAAAACGCGGGCTGAAATATGCCGGCCCAGGCCAGCACTGTAAGGCCCAAGTGAATGAATACCGGCACCGCGCTGACCAGTGCAAGTACCCAGAGCGTCAGGCGCTTTGTGCCAAGGATCAGAAATGCGCCCCACGCGAGCAACCAAGTCAGCATGGACTCGCCCCACATGCCCTTGCCAATCATGTTGCTCCATGCCCCGGCCGGGTTCGGAGCTATCAAGGGGAATAGCAAGAGATAGCCACACCAGAGCCAGACCGGCAATGGCACCGCAGAAGCCAGGGTGACCATGCGCCCACGCTCAGTGCGCCACGCAAAGCCTAGGTAGGTCAAAAGAAGCAGTAGCAAGCCTAGGTGCAAGACATTGCGCAAGGCAATCGTGCCCGACACAGACAACACACCGGCAAAGGCCAGGAGCAGCGCAAGATAAAGCCCTTGAAATCGGTTCAACATCATGTGGTTCTCAATGATTAGCGGCGTTCAAACTCTCGCTCAGCCGCATGGAGCCGGCCTGGGACAAGTGGTTTTCGTCCTTGAAAAGGCTGTGCCCGTCCTGCAGGATGGGGCAACGCCCTTCACGGCACAGCATGGTATTCGGATCCACGACACTGACCTGCGGCCAACGTGCGAGCACATGCGCTGCACTGGCGCGCACCGCTTCGGATTTGGCATCGTCAGCGGTTTTGTCAATGACGCAGGAATAGGGTGGCTTGCGCCCCAATGGCAACGCACCCATGCACAGGCGTGGGTCAAAGCCCGGCTCTACCACCGGTAAAAAGTAATACACCTGCTTGCCGGTCGATTGCAACAGCGCCAGTGTTGCATCCAGCTTGTTTTCAAAGTCCTGGCGCTCCTTCGGCGAAGACTGTTCTGTCAGATAGCGCCCTCGAAACACCAGCGCCACAGCCCGTACCCGGGAATCAGCGGCAATATCGCGCAGCGTAGCCTCCATATGGTGCTCGCACTCCGATGTCCCGGTGCCTGGCTTGGCCGCCATCACAGGAACGCAAGCACCTTTGCCACGCACCGCCAGGTTCAGCCCTTGGCCATCGAAGGCCTTCGCCAGACCCCAAAACGCATGCATTGCATGGCTGTCTCCGAGCACCACGGCACTGACCGGTTTGTCGGCGTGTGCCAGCAGGCAGACCTCCCGCTCCGGGAATTTGAAGGGTTTTTCACATTTCGCCTCGGTAATCAACCCCTGCTTCTCAAAGTCCAGAAAATCCTGGATGGCAGTCTGATCCAGCTGAATGAGGTTCTTATGGCGTATGCGCTCCAGACCATGGCGGTCATAAATATTCTTGCCCAGCAAGCCAAGGATGGCCATGGCCACCACCAACAGACTGATCACCAGACGGCGCGGCAATCTGCGCAGGGGCACCTCACAGAGCCGATACGTCAGCACTGCCAGCAACAGGCTCGCCAATACCAACCCCATTCGCAGCCCCACAGATGCCTGCCCACTTTCGATGATGTAAGCAAAGCTCAACAATGGCCAATGCCACAGGTACCAGGGGTAGCTCACTTTGCCCAATGCCACCATCCATGGCTGGCTCAAGAGACGCCCCGTCCAATCCGACCTGGCCGGCACACCAATCAATAGCACCGCGGCCAGCACAGGCAGCAGCGCCAACGCACCAGGAAACGGCGCCTTGGCATTCAACAGCGCCGTAGCCGCCAGCAAGATTGCGACGGCAAGACCCCGCACGACGGTTCGTACAGACTGCAAACGCTGGGGCTGCAAGGCCAGCCACGCCCCCGCGAGCAATTCCCAGGCACGGCTCGCAGGCGAATAAAAAGCCTGCGTGCGGTCGCTCCAAACCCACCAGATCGATAGCAACAACGACACCACGGCCAGCATGGCGACGCTGCGCACGGCTTTACGCCGGCTGCGCAGAATCAGCCACAGCAACAATGGCCAGATGATGTAGAACTGCTCCTCGATCGCGAGCGACCACAAATGCAGCAGCGGTTTGGCTTCGGACGTCTTGTCGAAGTAGCCCGCCTCCCACCACAAACCTATGTTCGAGAGAAATGCTGCTCCCAGCCCCAGATGCTTGCCCAGCTGCATGTACTCCTGAGCCAGCAAGGTATGCCAGCCCACAATTAGGCATACGAGCAGCACCAAGACCAGCGCTGGAAAGATGCGCAGAATGCGCCGTGCGTAAAAAGACGCAAGGCTCCAGCGACCAGCCTGTATCTCCTGCTGCAGGATGCTGGTGATCAGAAAGCCCGAAATCACAAAAAAGACATCAACACCGATAAACCCGCCGGGAAATACTTCAGGGAATGCATGGAAGGCCACCACAGTCAGGATGGCAATGGCCCGCAGGCCATCGATATCGGAGCGGTACGCAATGCTCATGCACTCGCCTCCGCCATCAACCTGCCCAGCAATTGGCGGACCGCTGCCTGCGTCGTATAAGGACTGGGCAACCCACAGTCAGCCAGGCCGGTACTCTCCCAGTGCGCTACCAACTGCATGGCCGCCAAGGCCAGTTCCTCCTGAGCACCTTTATCCTGGGTTTCAACGACACTATGCCCCTGCTCCCGCAGCAATCCCGCCATCTGCGCATTCCCATGCACCGTCGCCAAAATCGGCCGCTGCATCCAAAGGTATTCGTACAACTTGGACGGAATGTACTCGGCGCAGATGGGCTCAGTACCGTGCAACAAAAGCAGCACGTCAGCGCTGCGCATACGGTGCAATATCTGCTCTCGACCTGACATGCCTGTGATCGGGTCGGCCTCGATACGCCCCAAATGGCGCACCATATCTCGCACCGGAGATTGGGCGATATATGCTTGTGAAACGGGATCCAAGGGCCCACCGGTCAGTTGCAACTCCATTACGGAACGCAATTCTGGACGTCGCGCAACCAAAGACTCCAGCGCAACCAAAATAGGGGTGAGATTGCGTGTGGGAGATAGCGAACCGAAATGCCCGATGACCATCTTGGGTCCGGGTACATACACAGGCAGCTCCTTGAATGGAGCATCAATGCCTGGCAACATCATCTTGCCGCGCGCGCCCAACTGGGGATGGCGCCGCCGGGCGCTTGCCAGGGCGGCGTCGGTGAACCAGATGGCTACGTCAGCATCCGTGCAAATAGCGCGCTCCACCTCCGCTTGCATACGCTCCTGCGGGGTGCTCGGGACACTGCCGGGCATAACCAGCGGATCATGCACTTCGGCCAGCCAGCGCACGCCCAAGCGCTGCTTCAGCGCTCTGCCCGCCAGATGGGCGGCAAAGGCTCCGCCAGTGGAATAAATCAGGTCGAACGTTCGCCCCTCCGCCAATCGCCTCCCCATCAAATAGGCACTAAACCACCAGGACCAAGAGCTTTCCACTGGACGCAGCAGTTTCTCTACCAGCATAAACGGCAACAGCAGGACAGAAGCCACTAACATGACGCTGCGGTAAGCTAGGGGTGATTTGAGGTGCTTGCGCAGCACATGCCGCAATTCAAAACGAAGGCCTGCTGGCCCCGCTGGCCACAGTTGGTAGTGCTCGTAGTGGTGGTCACGGCTACCGGACACGCCGCTTAGAACGACCAATTCAATACCAGCAGCCTCCAGATGCGGCAGCTTGTCGGTAATTGTCTGGCTAGCGGCCCGGCCATCCATGTTGAAGGCGTGGGCCAACACGAGCCAGCGCTGTTTGAAGTGTGGTGCTGCAGACTTATACAAGCGCTCGTACGAAGTGGCCGCCTGCGCCCAAGAGCGTTCACGTGCAAAAGCCACGGCGGCCTGCGACAACGCGTCGATCACGGGTCCGCCGGGCAGTATGCGCCCTATCGCTTGGGCCAAGGCAGAGGCATCCTGTGGATCCTGCAACAACAGCGCATCAACACCGTCACGCAGCTCACGTGCAATACCACAGTAGTGCGCTTGACTGACGACAACCGGCAACCCATGCGCCATCGCCTCCAAGACCACCATGCCATAGGCGTCTTCCAGTGTGGGGTGCACCAAGGCATCGGCCGCGCGGTACACCGGGCCCATATCGCGTAGAGCCCCCAGAAAACGCACCCGAGGCGCCAAACCCAGCTCCTGGGCCTGTGCCATCGCTTGGGCATGTCCGTCCCCCTGCCCCACCACCAGCAAACCCACCGAGGAGGGCAGTTGTCGCATCGCATCCAACAGCGTTGGCAAGCCCTTGCGAACCACATCATTGCCCACAAACAACAACCAGGAGCCATCTCCCGCCGATAAACCCAGGCCTCGCCGGGCGGTCTCCCGCTCCGCTGGCGTCACCCTGCCGGGCACAGCCTCCACCCCCGGCGCGATCACCGACAGCATGGATTGCGCCCCCGGAAAAGTCTTGGCCACCACCTCTCGCAAAGATTCCGAAGCCGCAACAACTTGTTTGCGCAGACCCCAGGCATAGCGGCGCTTTTCCAGCCACAAATAGGCCAATAGCCGCGGACTCGTCAACACCTTGAGCCAACGCAGTACTAGCGCCACACCTTGTTTGCCCTCAAACAAGGTGTGCTGCACTGGCAGTACATGCACTGTCTGCACATTGCCGTGCCAGGTGTTCTCATGCGAATGCACGATATCGAAGCCTTGACGCGTCGTTTGCCAGGTTTTCCAGGCGAAATACAGCTGGTTGATCCAGCGCGGCCGGTCCAATGGCATGGGAATGCGGTGGTAGGTCACCCCCGGAAAATCATGCGCGATGGTCTGCGCAAACACGTGCACCTCGTGCCGCGTCGCCAGCTCTTCCACCATGGCGATGGAATAGCGCTCGGCGCCGCCACCAGTCGTGGCAAAGTTCCGGCTCAGTACGGCGATCCGCAGTCGTTCAGTCACACGCCACCATCACAACAACACAATGTCGTACTGTTCCTGCGCCATGACGGCTTCGCTTTGCAGCGACACCGGCTTGCCGATGAACTCGGACAGTCCGGCCAGGTGCTGGCTTTCCTCGTCCAGGAACAGTTCAATCACTTTAGGCGACGCCACCACGCGGAACTCACGCGGGTTGAATTGGCGCGCCTCACGCAATATCTCGCGAAAGATGTCATACGCCACGCTGCGCGGGGTCTTAACAATACCCTTGCCTTCGCAGGTGGGGCACGGTTCACACAGCATGTGGGCCAACGATTCGCGCGTGCGCTTGCGCGTCATTTCCACCAAGCCCAGCTGCGAAAAACCGCCGGCCATCGTCTTCACGCGGTCGCGCGCCAGCTGCTTGCGGAATTCGCCCAGCACGGCTTCGCGGTGATCTTCGCGCGCCATGTCGATGAAGTCCACGATGATGATGCCGCCCAGGTTGCGGAGGCGCAACTGCCGGGCAATCGCCTGCGCGGCCTCCAGGTTGGTCTTGAAGATGGTGTCGTCAAAATTGCGCGCACCGACAAAACCGCCCGTATTCACGTCCACCGTGGTCAGCGCCTCGGTCTGGTCCACGATCAGATAACCACCCGACTTGAGCTCCACACGGCGCGCCAGCGCCTTGGCCACTTCTTCGTCGATGGAATACAGGTCAAAAATCGGGCGCTCGCCCTTGTAGTGCTGCAGCTTCTCGGCCGCAGCCGGCATGAATTCCGAACCAAAGGCCTGGAGCGCCTCAAACTGCTCGCGCGAATCCACGCGGATGGTCTGCGTGCCCTCGCCCACCAAGTCGCGCAGCACGCGCTGCAGCAGACTCAGGTCCTGGTGCAGCAGGCTTTGGGCGGGCAGACGCAGTGCGGCATCCTTGATACGCGCCCAAGCCTTGCGCAGGTAGGCAATGTCATCTCCCAGCTCAGTGTCCGATGCATCTTCGCCATTGGTGCGCAGGATGAAACCACCACCCTCCTTGCCCGCCAGCTTCTGCATGCGGTTACGCAGCTCGTCACGCTGTGCGGTGGGTATTTTTTGCGACACACCGATATGGTCGTCCTGCGGCAAAAACACCAGCAGGCGCCCGGCAATGCTGATCTGCGTGGACAGGCGCGCACCCTTGGTACCAATCGGGTCCTTGATGACCTGGACCATGAGCGACTGGCCCTCAAACACCTGTTTTTCGATCGGTATTTGTGGTTGCGAGGCGCGCGAGGCGCTCAGCGATTCGCCCTCAGCCGGTGGGTGCCACACATCCGCCACATGCAGAAAGGCCGCGCGCTCCAAGCCAATGTCGATGAAGGCGGACTGCATGCCCGGCAGCACACGTGCCACCTTGCCCAGATACACATTGCCCACCAGCCCGCGCTCCAGCGTACGCTCCACGTGCAGTTCCTGCACCGCACCGTGTTCCACGATGGCCACCCGCGTCTCTTGCGGCGACCAGTTGATCAGGATGTCTTGTTGCATGCAAAGCCCACTTCGCGCAAGGCTTGCGCTGTTTCAAACAAAGGGAGGCCCATGATGCCAGAGTACGACCCCTCGATACGCGCAATGAACGCCGCCGCCCGGCCCTGCACGCCATAGGCACCGGCCTTGCCCATGGGCTCGCCGCTGGCTACGTAGTCGGCAATCTCGGCATCACTCATCGCGGCAAAGGTCACCCGCGATTCGCAGCAGGCCTGGACCGTCTTGTCACCCCAGCCAATGGCAATGGCGGTGAACACACGGTGCGTCTGGCCTGACAAGGCGCGCAACATGCGCTTGGCATCGTCTTCATGCTCGGGCTTGCCCAGAATGGCATCGCCCATCGCCACCGTGGTGTCGGCACACAAAATCGGACGATTTTGGCCTCCAGCCCTCGTCAAACGTACGCGAGCAGCTATCAATTTAAGAGCGGTCACGCGCTGCACATAGGCATCGGGCGCCTCTCCTGGCAGCACCACCTCCAAACTCTCGGCATCCTCGTCAGGCGTGGGCAGCAGCAATTCATGCGCCACACCAATTTGCGCCAGCAACTCACGGCGGCGCGGGCTTTGGGAGGCCAGATAGATGAAACCAGGACTGGGCATGCTCACTCGCGGTGGTAGGGATGGTTGGCGTTGACGGACCAGGCGCGGTAGAGCTGCTCGATCAGCAGCACGCGCACCATGGCGTGTGGGAGGGTCAGATCGGAGAGGCGAATACGCTCATGGGCGCCCTGGCGGAACTCCGGGTCCAGCCCGTCGGGCCCGCCGATCACCAAGGCCACATCGCCTCCACCCAGCTGCCATTCCCGTAAGCGCTCGGCCAGGGCGGTGGTCCGCAGGCTGGTGCCGCGCTCGTCCAGCGCGACAATGCGCGCGCCCTTGGGGATGGCTTCCTCAATCCGCTTGCGTTCCGCGGCGTACAACTGCTCAACGGTTTTGGAGCCGCGTGGCTCGGTTTTGATGGCTTTGAGCTCGACTTTGAGCTCGTGCGGAAAGCGCTTGGCGTAGTCGTCCCACGCGGTTTGCGCCCAATCGGGCACCCGCTGCCCCACAGCGATGATGACCAGCCGCATCGCCGACCTCAGGCTTTACGGGGGGCAGCTTTCTTGGCGGGCGCTTTTTTCGCCGCGGCAGGTTTGGCAGCCGTCTTTTTGGCGGCGGGCTTCACTTCGGGTTTCACCACCACGGTCTTGACCGGGGCTTTGGCGGCCACGGCTTTCTTGGCGGGCGCCTTTTTGGCCGGTGCTTTGGCTGCAGCAGACTTCGCCGCGGCCTTCTTCAGTGCGGCTTTGGAGGGGAATGCCTCTTCCACACCCTTCTTGGCGGCACTGGAGCGGCGCATATTGGGCTCGCCCACTGCTTTTTTGGCCGGTGCTTTGGCTGCAGGCTTGGCGGCCTCTGCCACGACAGGCTTGGCCGCACCTAGCTTCAGGCGCACCGGTTTTTCGCCCCACAGCTCTTCCAGGTGGTAGTACTGGCGGAAAGTGGGTTGGAAGATGTGCACCACGGCTTGTGCGCAGTCCACGATGATCCATTCGCCGTTGGCTTCACCTTCAATGCGGGGCTTCGGGAAACCGGCTTCACGCACGGCATCGCGCACACTGGCGGCCAGCGCCTTGGTCTGGCGGTTGCTGGTACCCGAGGCGATGATCACGCGCTCAAACAAGGAGGAAAGATGCTCGGTATCGAACACCACAATGTCTTGGGCCTTGACGTCTTCCAAGCCGTCCACAATGGCGCGTTGGAGTTTTTGGGTGTTTTTGGCAACGGTGGAAGTAGTCATCAGGTCGGTCGGTAAAGATGGTGTTGGTCAATATAACGCGCAACGGTTTCAAAAACCAGAGGGCCAATGCTTTGGCCCGTGGCGGCGCGGTGTCGGATGTCGGTGGCACTGGTGGCCACGGGGGGCATATTCAGGACCGTCAGGCCGGGCACATGTGCCTTTAAGGCATCAAATTGGCCCTTGGCCCCCGTTGAATCTGCGCGAGCAGCTACACAAATTATAGCAAGTGCAGGCAAGCGCTCCCAGCGGCTCCAACTGGGCAGCGCGCGCGCCTGGTCTTCGCCAATCAGCAGGTACAGCTGCGCGCCCGGATTATCCTGCTGCAACTCCAGCAAGGTGTCCACGGTATAGGTCGGCCCGGGGCGGTCCAGCTCCCGCCCGTCTACCACCACCTGTGGCAGGTCCGCAAAGGCAAGCTCCGCCATGGCCAGACGATGTGAGGCGTCGCTCAGCGTGCGGCTTTTGTGCCAGGCGTGGCCGGTGGGGACGATGTGCAGTGCGTCCAGCTGCAGTTGCGCAATCGCCGTCGCCGCCAACACATGGTGCCCCCGGTGTGGCGGGTCAAACGCCCCGCCAAACACGCCAATGCGCCGAGGCTGCATCACACCCAATCCCTGGCCGTCAAAAAATGCCCGATCAAGGCCGCTTCCGGCGAACCCGGCTCCGGCTGCTGCTGGTAGGCCCAGCTCACCAGCGGCGGCATGGACAGCAAAATCGACTCCGTGCGCCCGCCTGACTGCAAGCCAAAGTGCGTCCCACGGTCCCACACCAGGTTGAATTCCACATAGCGGCCCCGGCGGTAGAGTTGAAACGCGCGTTCGCGCTCGGTATAGGCCGCGTCTTTTCGGCGCTCCACGATCGGCAGGTAGGCAGCCAGAAACGCATCGCCCACGGCCTGCAGCATGGCAAAGCTGCGGTCCTGGCCCAATTCGGAAAAATCGTCAAAAAACACACCGCCCACGCCACGCGGCTCGTTGCGGTGCTTGAGAAAGAAATACTCGTCGCACCACTTTTTGAAGCGCGGGTACTTGTCATCCCCAAACGGCACCAGCGCATCCTTGCAGGTCTGGTGAAAATGCACAGCATCCTCGTCAAAACCGTAATACGGCGTCAGGTCCATGCCGCCGCCAAACCAGCACACTTCTTGCCCTTGCGGATTCTTGGCGGCCAGCATGCGTACGTTCATATGCACTGTGGGCACATAGGGGTTGCGCGGGTGGAACACCAGCGACACACCCATGGCCTCAAACGGCGCACCAGCCAACTCGGGGCGGTGCTGGGTGGCACTGGGTGGCAACTTGGCGCCGCGCACATGCGAGAAACCACAGCCTGCGCGCTCAAACACCGCACCGCCTTCCAGAATCTGCGTGATGCCATTGCCCTGCAAAGGCTCATGCGCAGCCTTTTCCCAGGGGTCGACCAGGAACTGACCGCCATCCAGGTCAGCGATGGCCGTCGTGATGCGGCTCTGCAAGCCCAGCAAATATTGGCGCACCAAGGCGGGAGTGGCTTGCGGATCGGACATGGCGCTCATTGTGTGCGTTTGCCAGCCCCAGGGGGTGCCGGCATGGGTTGTATGGGAGCGGCCAGCGCCGGGTTCTTGCCCTGCACACCGGCCAACACTGCGGCGATATTGGCAAAGTCTGCCTCTGCATCACCGGTCAAAGTCATAAATGTGGTGGCATTCACCACCTTGCGTCCGTAATCCAGACTCACCACGCCCAGCGGCACGCCGGCACGCAGGGCCACTTGGTAAAAGCCGCTACGCCAGCCCGGCGCCCACTGGCGTGTGCCTTCGGGCGACAAGCCCAACCAGTACAAACGCTGTTGTGCGCGTGCCTGGGCCACACCGTCCACCACCTGCGCCACCACGCCCTGGGGTGCGTGGCGCCGCACGGGCACGCCTCCCACCCAGCGCAGCCAGCGGCCAAAGCCTGGCAGCCGGAACAAGGTGTCCTTGGCCCAAAAGTTCAGTTCCAGGCCCACGGCCCATTTGGCCAAAATGGCGACGATGAAGTCCCAGTTGCTGGTGTGCGGGTACACCGCGAACACGCCTTGCAACGCCGGCAAGCCGTCAAAGCGCACCCTCCAGCCAAACAGGGCCAGCACCCAGCGCGCCAGCGGGCTGCCCCGCAACTGCACCGGGTGCGGCAGCTTCTCGATCGGCTGCATGCTCAGCCCTTGAGGGCCCGGTAACCAATGTCCGTGCGGTATTGCATGCCGTCAAACGCAATCTCGCTGATGACCTGGTAAGCGCGTTGCTGCGCCTGCTTCACGCTGTCGGCCAGCGCCGTCACGCACAACACGCGCCCACCAGAGGTTTGCAGCACACCGTCCTTGATCGTCGTCCCGGCGTGGAACACGGCAGCGTCTTCGCTGTCCTTGGGGATGCCGGTGATGGCATCACCCTTGCGCGGGCTCAGCGGGTAGCCATGGGCGGCCAGCACCACGCCCAGTGCGGTGCGGCGATCCCACTGCAGTTCCACCTCGTCCAGCTTGCCGTGCAGGCCGGGCTCGGTGGCGGCCATCAGTACGTCCACCAGATCGGTCTTCAGCCGCATCATGATGGGCTGCGTCTCGGGGTCGCCCATGCGGCAGTTGAACTCCAGCGTCTTGGGCTGGCCGTTTTTGTCGATCATCAGGCCGGCATAGAGGAAGCCGCTGAACGGAATGCCATCGGCCTCCATGCCCTTGACGGTCGGCAAAATGATCTCGCGCATGGCCTTGGCGTGGATGTCGGGCGTCACCACCGGCGCGGGTGAATAGGCGCCCATGCCACCGGTGTTGGGGCCCTGGTCGCCATCTTGCAGACGTTTGTGGTCCTGGCTGGTGGCCAGGGGCAGCACGTTCTTGCCGTCCACCATGACGATGAAGCTGGCCTCTTCGCCTTCCAGAAACTCTTCAATCACCACGCGGGCGCCACCGTCGTTGTGCGCCACACCCAGCGTGTTGTCCACCAGCATGAAGTCAATCGCCTCGTGCGCTTCCGCCACCGTCATGGCCACCACCACACCCTTGCCGGCAGCCAGGCCATCGGCCTTGACCACGGTGGGGGCGCCCATTTTGTCCACATAGGCGTGGGCGGCCACCGGGTCAGAGAACGTGGCGTATTCGGCCGTGGGAATGTTGTGGCGGCGCATAAAGGCCTTGCTGAAGGCCTTGGAGCTTTCCAGTTGGGCTGCAGCCTTGGTAGGGCCGAAGATGCGCAGTCCGTGGGCGCGGAACTCGTCCACCACACCCGCCGCCAGCGGCACTTCGGGGCCCACCACGGTCAGCGTGATCTTGTTGTCTTGCGCCCAGGTGCGCAGGCCCACCACGTCGGTGATATTGATGTTTTCCAGGTGCGGGTCGGTCGCTGTGCCACCGTTGCCGGGGGCCACATAGACCATCTGAATTTTGGGAGACTGCGCCAGCTTCCAGGCCAGGGCATGCTCGCGACCACCGCCGCCAATAACAAGTACGTTCATAAATTGCTTTGTGTTCTTAGAGGGCGGCGTTGTGGAACAAATCCTGGGTGTCGTCCAAGTCTTCCAGAATGTCCAGCAGTTTTTGCATGCGCTCGGCGTCTTCACCGGTCAGCTCAATGGTGTTGTCGGCACGCATGGTGACGTTGGCCACCTCGGCCATCAGGCCTGCAGCCTCCAGCGCCTTCTTCACGGCTTCAAAGTCGGCATAGGCCGTCAGCACCTCGATGGCGCCATCGTCATCGGTGATCACGTCTTCGGCACCGGCTTCCAGTGCCACTTCCATCACCTTGTCTTCACTGGTGCCGGGGGCAAAAATCAGCTGGCCGCAGTGCTTGAACTGGAAAGCGACCGAGCCTTCGGTACCCATATTGCCGCCGTGCTTCAGAAAAGCGTGGCGCACTTCGGCCACGGTGCGCACCTTGTTGTCGGTCATGCAGTCCACGATGATGGCCGCACCGCCAATGCCATACCCCTCGTAGCGCACTTCCTCGTAGCTCACGCCTTCCAGTGTGCCGGTGGCCTTGGCAATGGCGTGGCTCACGTTGGTCAACGGCATATTGGCTGCCTTGGCCTTTTCAATCGCCAGGCGCAAACGGGGGTTGGCGCTGGGGTCCCCCCCGCCGGTGCGGGCTGCCACCATGATTTCCCGGCTTACCCGGGTCCAGACGCGCTGGCGCTTCTCGTCCTGGCGCCCCTTGCGGTGCTGAATATTGGCCCATTTGCTGTGTCCTGCCACGCGAAATCCTTCAAAAATTCGTTACGCTACTCCCCTGATTGTACTTTTCGGGACATCCATGGCTTCCATCCAAGACGAGGGCATCCTGATTGCCCAACACGGCACCGGCAACTCGTGCCACTTCCATCACCTTGTCTTCACTGGTGCCGGGGGCAAAAATCAGCTGGCCGCAGTGCTTGAACTGGAAAGCGACCGAGCCTTCGGTACCCATATTGCCGCCGTGCTTCAGAAAAGCGTGGCGCACTTCGGCCACGGTGCGCACCTTGTTGTCGGTCATGCAGTCCACGATGATGGCCGCACCGCCAATGCCATACCCCTCGTAGCGCACTTCCTCGTAGCTCACGCCTTCCAGTGTGCCGGTGGCCTTGGCAATGGCGTGGCTCACGTTGGTCAACGGCATATTGGCTGCCTTGGCCTTTTCAATCGCCAGGCGCAAACGGGGGTTGGCGCTGGGGTCCCCCCCGCCGGTGCGGGCTGCCACCATGATTTCCCGGCTTACCCGGGTCCAGACGCGCTGGCGCTTCTCGTCCTGGCGCCCCTTGCGGTGCTGAATATTGGCCCATTTGCTGTGTCCTGCCACGCGAAATCCTTCAAAAATTCGTTACGCTACTCCCCTGATTGTACTTTTCGGGACATCCATGGCTTCCATCCAAGACGAGGGCATCCTGATTGCCCAACACGGCACCGGCAACTCCACCATCCGCTGCTTTTTGCGGCCCGACAAGGCCAACCGCCATGGACTGATCACCGGCGCCACCGGAACCGGCAAAACCATCACCCTGCAGACCCTGGCCGAGGGCTTTTCCAGCATCGGCGTGCCCGTCTTCATGGCTGATGTGAAGGGCGACCTGACCGGTATCTCCCAAAAAGGTGCATTGGGCGACAAATTGGCGAAGATCCTCAAGGAACGCGGCATTGATGAACCCGCGTTTTCCGCCTTCCCCACCACGCTGTGGGACGTGTTTGGCCAGCAAGGCCACCCGGTGCGTGCCACCGTGAGCGACCTGGGCCCCCTGCTGCTGGCCCGCATGCTCAACCTCAACGAAACCCAGGCCGGCGTGCTGCAACTGGTGTTCAAGATTGCGGATGACGACGGCCTGCTGCTGCTGGACATGAAAGACCTGCGCGCCATGTGCCAGGACGTGGGCGAGAACGCCAGCCAGTACACCACCGAATACGGCAACATCAGCGCCGCCAGCATTGGCGCCATCCAACGCGGCCTCATGCAAATCGAGGAGCAAGGCGGCGACCAGTTCTTTGGCGAGCCCATGCTCAATATCGAAGACTTCATGCAGACCGATGGCTCGGGCAAAGGGGTGGTCAATATCCTGGCGGCCGACAAGCTCATGCAGTCGCCGCGCCTGTACGCCACCTTTTTGCTGTGGATGCTGTCCGAGCTGTTCGAGGCCCTGCCCGAAGTGGGCGACCTGGACAAGCCCAAGTTGGTGTTCTTCTTTGACGAGGCCCACCTGCTGTTTGCCGACGCACCCAAGGTGCTGATCGAACGCATTGAGCTGGTGGTGCGCCTGGTGCGCTCCAAGGGCGTGGGTGTGTTCTTCGTCACACAAAACCCGCTGGACATTCCCGACAGCGTGTTGGCCCAGCTGGGCAACCGCGTGCAACACGCGCTGCGCGCCTTCACACCGCGCGACCAAAAGGCCGTCAAGAGCGCGGCCGACACCATGCGGGCCAACCCTGGCCTGGACGTGGCCACCGCCATCACCGAGCTGGGCGTGGGCGAGGCGCTGGTGAGCCTGATGGACGAAAAAGGCCGCCCTTGCCTGACTGAGCGTGTGTTTGTGCTGCCCCCGGCCAGCCAGATCGGCCCCATCAAGCCGGAACAACGCAAGACGCTGCTCTCTGAATCCATCGTTGCTGGCGTGTACGAAAAGGCCGTGGACCGCGAGTCTGCGTTCGAGAAACTCAAGGGCCGCACCCAGGCCAATATGGGCCATGCCGAACCGGTGGAAGACGACTTTCCGGCCGCAGATACGGCCGCGCCGCGCGCATCGAGGCGTGGATCTGCTCCCACACCGACCGCAACCCCTGCGCCCAGTGGGGGCGGCATTCTGGACAGCATTGGCGACATGCTGGGCGGCGGTGCCCGGCGCTCGCGCGCCAGCGTGGGCGAGCAGATGATCAAGAGCGCCGCCAGCTCCATCGGCCGCGAAGTGGGTCGCCAAATCATCCGCGGCGTGCTGGGCAGCATTCTGGGCGGCAGCCGCCGCTAAACGCTGGGCGCCAAACTTGCTTCGTAACAATTGCACCTTCCACAAAACCAACAAGGAATAAGAACATGGTCACTATCGATCCCGCAGCCCGTGCCAATGTCACGCTGATCGACCACCCGCTGGTACAGCACAAGCTCACGCTGATGCGCAAGAAGGAAGCCAGCACCAGCAGCTTTCGCCGCCTGCTCAATGAGCTGGCCGGCCTGATGATTTACGAAGTCTGCCGCGACATGCCGCTGCAGGACCTGGAAATCGAGACCCCGCTGGAAAAGACCACCGGCAAGGTCATCGACGGCAAGAAGCTGGTATTCGCCAGCGTGCTGCGCGCCGGCAACGGCATTCTGGACGGCGTGCTGAGCGTCGTGCCCGGCGCCCGCGTCGGCCATGTGGGCCTGTACCGCGACCCCAAGACCCTGCAGGCCGTGGAGTACTACTTCAAGATGCCCAGCAACATGGAAGAGCGCGATGTGGTGATCGTCGACCCCATGCTGGCTACCGGCAACTCCGCCGCCGCCGCCGTTACGCGCCTCAAGGCCTGCAAACCCAAGTCCATCAAATTCCTGTGCCTGCTGACCTGCCCCGAAGGCATCAACACCCTGTACAAGGAACACCCCGATGTGCGCGTCTTCACCGCCGCCATCGACCGCGGCCTCAACGACCACGGCTACATCATGCCGGGTTTGGGGGATGCAGGGGACCGGATTTTCGGCACCCAATAACTTCTAAGTCTTTGAATTTATTGAATGTTCAATGTATTATCTAAAAATAGAAAAATACATTGAACATGCCATCCAGCACCTTCTTTTTAGACCAGTCAGAAAGCCAGAAACGTCAGTTTATTGACGCGGAAACGGTGTTTCTGGCGGTAGCCAAAGCAAAAAAAGCCGCGGCAGAGGTGCGTGGCAGCATGCTCTGGCGTGACTTGCGTGACAAATCCACTCTGATTCGCACATCCGCCAACAGTGCGCAAAAATCCCTCGGACCCCGCAGCGCGGAAACCGAGGCGATTTACGCCAACTTCATGGCACGCAAAAAGTCAGCAGAGGACCGACTCAAAGCGCTGAAAGCACAGCTGGCCACCCAGCAGCGCCTGAATCGCGCTCTGCGTGTGGGCCGTGTGCCCAATGTGGTCGTCGGCGTGCTCAACGCGCTGGAAAGCATTGGGGTACAAGAACACTTCATGGTGGTCGGCACCCACGCGCTGTATGCCTACGAGACAGCAGCCGGTGTGCGCATTGCCGAAGAGGCCATGGCCACGCGCGATGTGGACATGCTGTTTGACGCCCGCAAACACATCTCCTTTTTCACGACCATGAAGAAGCTCGACAGCTCCCTGATTGGCGTGCTGCGCAAGGTGGATCCCAGCTTTGAAGTGGTGGAAGACCAGTTGTACACGGCCAGGAATCAGGACGGTTTTGAGGTCGACATCATCCGCCGTGCAGCCAAAGATGCCGACCCGCATCCACTGCGCATGAGCGATGAGGACGATGACTTCTGGGCGGTACAGGTATCCATGGGCGAGCGACTGCAGTCGGCCCGGCGCATGGACCAGGTGGTGGTGGCTACTTCTGGCGAGATGGCGCTGATGCGCACCATCCACCCGCTGGACTTTGCACGCATCAAGCAAGGCCTTTCCACCCAGCTGGGGCGCGATCCGAACAAGAGCGGCAAAGATGCGCTGCAGTCCCGCATCGTCACCGAATTGGTGAACGAGTATTTGCCACACTTCTTGCTTGCTGAAGGTGGCGCCGCATCAATTGAATAGGCCTCTAGCCCACGTATTCATTGCGCAGGCAGCTATCAAATTAGTAGTAACCATCAGGACATTTCCATGCTCGACCTGCTCATCCACAACGCCACCCTGCCCGATGGGCGCACCAACATGTCCGTGGCCGTACAGGCAGGACGCATAGCCGAAGTCACGGAGGGGCTCAGTCCTGCTGCGGCACCTGCCAAGGAAACGGTGGACGCCGGCGGCCTGCTGCTCTCCACGCCCTTTGTGGACGCGCATTTCCACATGGACGCCACGCTGAGCCTGGGCTTGCCGCGCCTTAACGCAAGCGGCACGCTGCTGGAAGGCATTGCGCTGTGGGGCGAGCTCAAACCCCACCTAACCTTTGATGCCCTGGTGCAGCGCGCCCTGGCGTATTGCGACTGGGCCGTGGCCAATGGCTTGCTGGCCATCCGCAGCCATGTGGACACCAGCGACGCCAGCATGCTGGCGGTGGAAGCGCTACTAGCGGTCAAAAAGAAAGTGGCGCCCTACATCGACCTGCAGCTAGTCGCCTTTCCGCAGGACGGCGTGCTGCGCAGCAAAGGTGGCGTGGAGAACCTGAAAAAGGCGCTGAGCCTGGGCGTGGACGTGGTGGGCGGCATTCCGCACTTCGAACGCACCATGGCCGACGGAGCCGACAGCGTGAAGCTGCTGTGCGAACTGGCCGCCGAACAAGGCAAGCTGGTGGACATGCACTGCGACGAGTCGGACGACCCGCTGTCACGCCATATCGAAACACTGGCCTTTGAAGCCAACCGCCTGGGCCTGCACGGCCGCGTGACCGGTTCGCACCTCACCTCCATGCACAGCATGGACAACTACTACGTCAGCAAGCTGCTGCCGCTCATGGCCGAGGCGCAGATCAGCGTGGTGAGCAACCCGCTTATCAATATCACGCTGCAAGGCCGGCACGACACCTACCCCAAGCGCCGCGGCATGACACGCGTGCCCGAGATCATGGCTGCCGGCATGACCGTGGCCTTTGGCCAGGATTGCTGCATGGACCCCTGGTACAGCATGGGCAGCGGCGACATGCTGGAGGTAGCCAGCATGGGCCTGCACGTGGCGCAAATGACCAGCCAGGCCGCCATGGCGCAATGTTTTGACGCCGTAACGAAGAACCCTGCGCGCATCCTGCATCTGGAAGGCTACGGTCTGGAGGCCGGCTGCAACGCCGACTTCGTGCTCCTGCAGGCGCAGAACCCCGTAGAAGCCCTGCGCCTCAAGGCCACCCGCCTCAAGGTCTGGCGCCGCGGCACGCTGGTGGCGCAAACACCTGCCCGCACTGCGGCGCTGAGCCTGCCGGGTCGCCCCGCCCATACCTCGTTTTTACATACCAAATAAGCCTCTAGCCCCCGTGGATATTGCGCAAGCAGCTACCAAAGATGTAGCAATCACCATCGCTGCTGCACAAAGCACTTCGGTGCCGTTGGAGGTGGCTGCCAATGTGCAGGAGCACTTACGGTTTGTGGAGGCCGCAGCCGACCATGGCGTGCAGTGGCTGGTGTTCCCCGAGCTGTCCCTCACCGGCTACGAACTGGCCGCCATGCCCAAGCTGGTGCTGCACGGCGACCACGCACTGCTGGCGCCGTTGCGCGAAGCGGCGCGTCGCACCGGCATGGCCATCACCGTGGGCGCGCCCGTGGATTCGGGTGGTGCCCTGCCCTCCCTAGGCGCCATCACGCTGCGGCCCGATGGCCAGCACGGCGTGTACCGCAAGTTCCATTTGCATGGCAGTGAAGTCACGTTTGCCACCCCGGGCGCGCAGGCCGTGCATCTGCAGACCCTGGGGCCAACCCACATTGCCAGTGCCATCTGTGCAGACACCAACCACCCATCACACCCCGCCAGTGCGGCGCAAGCCGGCGCCCGGGTGTATGCGGCTGGAATTCTGACGTCGGAGAACGGCTACGCCGCCGAGGCGCCACTCTGGTCCAGCTACGCGCGCGAGCACCACATGGTGGTGCTCATCGCCAACCACGGCGGGTCATCGGGGGGCTATGTGTCAGCGGGGAAAAGTGGAATTTGGGATGCGGGTGGACGCTGCATCGCAGCCGCTAGTGGAGCTGGAGACTGGCTGGTGATCGCGTCACCCAGCGCAACGAACACATGAAAATCCAGCCAGCACACTGCAGGGTAAAACCACGATGAAAAACTACTGGCTCATGAAAGCCGAACCCGCCGAAGCGTCCATCGACGATGTGCTGGCCATGCCCAACGCCACCGTGCCCTGGACCGGCGTGCGCAACTACCAGGCACGCAACTTCATGCGCGATGGCATGCAGGTAGGCGATGGTGTGCTGTTCTACCACTCCAGCTGTGCGGAGCCGGGCATCGTGGGCCTTGCGTGCGTGGCATCCGGCGCCTACACCGACCCCACGCAATTCGACCCGAAGTCGCCCTACTTCGATGCCGCCAGCAAACCCGAGGCGCCGCGTTGGCTGCTGGTGGATGTGCAGGTGCTGCACAAAACCCACAACCTGACGCTGCCTGCGCTGCGGGCAGACACCGCCTTGCAAGACCTGACGGTGCTGAAAAAGGGCAACCGCCTCTCCATCACCCCCGTGGAGCCGCGACACTGGCAACACATTGTTCAGCTGCTTGGCATGCCGGATTTGGCATAAAAATGGCCTCTAGCCCATGTCAATACTGCGCTAGCAGCTATTGATTCGATAGCAATCGCTGCGCGGACCGACTGGCGGGCTGCAAATCCGCCCCCTGGCGCAGCTTGAACACGGCCACCACCTGCACCAGATCCTGGGCCTGGCTGCGCAGGCTGGCGGCGGCGGCGGCCATTTGCTCCACCAGCGCCGCGTTTTGCTGGGTGGCCTGGTCCATCTGCGTCACCGCCTCCCCGACCTGGCTGACACCTGCGCTTTGCTCGCTGCTGGCCGCGCTGATCTCGCCCATGATGTCCGTCACCCGGCGAATGCTGTTGACCACGTCCTGCATGGTGGCGCCGGCCTGGTCGACGAGAGCAGTGCCCTGGTCGACCCTGCTGACACTGTCACTGATCAAGGACTTGATCTCTTTCGCGGCCTCGGCCGAACGGCCCGCCAGGCTGCGCACCTCACTGGCCACCACGGCAAAGCCGCGGCCCTGCTCACCAGCCCGCGCAGCCTCCACTGCGGCGTTCAGTGCCAGGATGTTGGTCTGGAAGGCAATGCCGTCGATCACGTTGATGATGTCGGCAATGCGCTTGGAACTCTCACTGATCCCGCGCATGGTCTGCACGACCTGGCCCACCACCTCGCCGCCTTGCACCGCTACCGACGAGGCGCTTTGCGCCAACTGGTTGGCCTGGCGCGCGTTGTCGGCGTTTTGCTGGACGGTGGAAGACAGCTCCTCCATGCTCGCAGCGGTCTCTTCCAGTGCGCTGGCCTGGCTCTCGGTGCGGGACGACAAGTCCTGGTTGCCTTGCGCAATCTCTGCACTCGCCGTGGACACGGACTCCGAACCCTGGCGCACGGTGCTCACCACCCCTACCAGGCTGTCCTGCATGGCCGCCAGCGACTGCATCAACTGCGCAATTTCATCCTTGCCCTCGGTGCGGATGCTGTGGGTCAGGTCGCCCTGCGCGACCGCGTCGGTCGCTTCCACGGCTTGCTTCAACGAGCCTGAGATGCTTCGGACCAGGCTCACGCCAGAAAGGATGCCAAACAGCACCCCCAACACCCCCATGCCAATCGCCAGGGTACGCACGGTGTTCAGACTGGCTTGGGCCTGGTCAAACACCTCCTTGGCGACTTTGAGCTGCAGCTCGGTCAGACCGACCATATGGGCCCGCACGTCCTGGTACACCGCGTTGTCTTTTTCGGCCACCAGGGTGCGCAGGGCCTCCAGGTCATTGGCCTTCATGGCCGCTTGGGCGGGCATCAACACCTCGTTGAGATAGCGCCCGCGCGCCACTTCAAATTTCTGTCCGATCTCCGCCTCTTCAGGTCTCAGCGTCGACGACTTATACGCTTTCCAGATGCTGGACACCTCGGCAATATTGCGTTGCAGGTCCTGCAGATTGTCCTGGGTGACCTCGGGTTTGGCCACTGCCACCGAGTTGTTCAGGTCCACCCGGTTGCGCAAAATCAAACGTTGAATGTTGAGCAAATGCCCCAGTGGCACCGTGCGGTCCTCATACACCGTTTGCAAGCCTGCGTTCGATTCGGCCATGCCGCGTACCCCGATGCCCCCAATCAGCACCATGAGAAGGGACAGCACCGCAATCAGCAGGCTCAGGCGTGTAGAAATTTTCAAATTGTTCATGACCATCCCTTTTTTGTTGTTGGTGATTTCGCGTTGTACTGCGAAGAACACGGCAGTAGTTTGCACACTTCCACCAGCAAAACAATACTCCGAACGGCCTATCCAGCGGCTACCATTGACTTGCATCAAGCCAACCATCCCCCTCCTTTTCACCATGAAACACACCGACCTCGACCGCCTGGCCCTGCAAGAGCAGCGCCTGCAATTCGACGCTTTTGACCAAAGCAGCGCCTGGGCGCTGGGCACGCGCATCAAGGCGCTGTGCGAAGAAGCCGGCGTCGCGCTGGCGATTGAAGTGCGCCTGTCCAAGGAAACGATTTTTTACTACGCCATGCCCGGCACCGGCCCCACCAATGCTGACTGGGCGCGCCGCAAACGCAACGCGGTGGAGCTGCTGCACACCAGCTCCTACGCGCTGGGGCTGAAGCTGGATCAGGAAAAGAGTTCGCTGGAGGCCAAACAAGGCCTGCCCCTGCGCGACTACGCCACCCATGGCGGCAGCTTTCCCATCCGCGTGCGCGGCGTGGGGGTGGTGGGAGTAGTCACCGTATCAGGCATTCCCCAGCGTGAAGACCACGCCATGGTGGTGAAGGCGCTGGCCGCACTGTGCGACGTGCCACTGGCCGAAGTGGCACTGGACTGACCCAGCCCTAGTGCCGCGTGGAGCCCGCCAGAAAAGTGGCCTCAAACTCGTGGGCGGGAATGGGCTTGGAATAGAAATAGCCCTGCAACAGGTCACAGCCCTGCTGGGTGCAGAACTCCGCCTGGGCCTGGGTCTCCACCCCTTCCACCACAATTTGCATGTTCAGTGCCTTGGCAAAGGCGATGATGGCCACGAACAGCTTTTCGCTCTTGCCCCCCTCTCCCACGGCGGACACAAAACCCTTGTCGATCTTGAGAATGCTGATGGGGAAGAGCTTGAGGTGATCCAATGAGGAATACCCGGTCCCAAAGTCGTCCAGCGACATCGCCACGCCCTGGGAGGAGATTTCCGAGAGCAGGGACACCGTGGTGCTGGTCACCTCAATCAGCATGCTCTCGGTAATTTCCAGCTCCAGACAATTGGCGGGCAGGCCATGTGCGGCCAGCGCTGCCATCACGGTACGGGGCAGCTTCTCCTGCTTGATTTGCACTGCCGACAGGTTGATCGCCAGCGTCAAATCCGCCAAATGAGGCGCGTAGCGGTCGCGCCAGACCTTGAGCTGTCGGCAGCCCTCGTACAGCACCCAAGCTCCAATATCCACAATCAGGCCGGTTTCTTCGGCAATGGCCAAAAAGGCCGCGGGTGACAGCACCCCCAGGCGCGGATGGTGCCAGCGCAGCAAGGCCTCCATGCCGGACAAGCCACCGTCGGCAGAGCGAATCTGCGGTTGGTAGTAAATTTTGAGCTCGTCCTTCTCCAACGCCCGCTGCAAATCGTTTTTGATGAGCGAACGAAACTGCACCGCCTCCTGCAGCGAGACCGAATAGAAGCGGCTCTTGTTTCGGCCATCGAGCTTGGCCTGGTACATGGCCAGGTCGGCGTACTTGAGCAGGTCGGCTGCGTTGTCGGTGGTGTTGCCCAGCACGGCAATGCCAATGCTGGTGGTGATGGTCTGCTCGGTAGAACCGATGAAGATGGGTTCGCGCAGCTTGGCGTTGATGCGGTCCGCCAGCACAATGGCCTGCTCGTCGTGGTCAAAGTTGGTCATCATCACCACGAATTCATCGCCCCCCAGCCGACAAAGCTGGTCGCCATCGCGTGCAATCAGCGTCAGGCGTCGCGCCACTTCCACCAGCAGCTGGTCACCCGCATCGTGCCCCAGGGTGTCGTTGATGCTTTTGAAGTCGTCCAGATCCAGCAGCAGGATGGCCAAACGGCCATCCATGCGGCGTGCACGTGCCAACTGGGCTTCCAGCGAGCGCTCAAAGCCGCGGCGGTTCATCAGTCCGGTCAGCACATCATGCTCAGACAAGCTGCGGACCTGCTCCAGGCTGTAGCGCAAGCGCTCCTCAATCTGAAACCGCTGGCGCGCCTGCATGACCACACGGGTCAGGTGGCGGCTGTTCACTTCATCTTTCAGTAAAAAATCTTGCGCCCCCGCCTCCAGACACTCTTCGGCCAGAGTTTCGTTTTCGTATCGACTCAGCATCACCACGGCCACGCCGTCGTAGGCACCGCCACGCAGCGTACGCAAGACTTCCAGTCCGTTGTCATCCGGCAGGCGGTAGTCCAGCAAGATGGCATCGAACTTTTTGTTGGACGCCATTTGCAGCCCCGCGGCCGCAGTCTCGGCATAACTCACGTCACAGGGTACGGAGCTCTTGCGCAGGGTCCGCGTGATGGCGTGCCGGTCCAGCTCGTCGTCGTCAATCAGCAGCAGGGAAAGTTCCGCAATCATGAAGTCCTTTGTCGCTACGCAATCAGCTCCACCACACGCCAGTAACCGTGCAGCATTTCCATGGCACGCATCACCCCGTCGCCCACCTGGCTCTTGATGATGTAGCCGGCGATGTTGTGCTTGTAGGCCAAGGCCTTGTCCTCTTCGGCCTTGGACGTGGTGAGCACAAACACCACCGCGCTGGACAGTTCCGGATCTTTGCGAATGGCAGCCAGCACCTCCAGGCCATTCATGCGCGGCAGGTTCAGGTCCAGCAGCACCAGGTAGGGGCGCCGCGCCGCGTTGCACTCGCGCAGTTTGGCCAGGCCTTCGATGCCGTCTCGCGCCCGCACGATGGGGTTGGTGATCTGCAGCTTCTTGAGCGCACGCTGGATGCCCATCACATCCACATCGTCATCGTCCACCAGCAGCAAGGTCACGTCTTTGTCGGTCTTGTTGGCTAGCATCGTTGTTGTTCCTCAGTCGGGTTGTGTGGGCCAGGTGAAGCGGAAGGCGCAGCCAGTCTGGCCGTCCGACTCCAGCGTGACCACGCCGCCTACCGTCTCCACGGCTTTTTTGACAATGGCCAACCCCATGCCACTGCCCTCCACCTCGTCGCGCGGCTTCAGCGTCTGGAAGATGGTGAACACGCGTTTTTGGTGCTCTGGCGGAATGCCAGGCCCATCGTCCTGCACCGTGAATTCATAGCCTCCCGGACAAGGCCGTGCATGGACCCGGATTGTGCCCACGGGCTTGTCATGGTGCTTGATGGCGTTGTTGATCAGGTTGCGCAGCACCAGCTCCAGCGGCACCTTCTGCGTGCGCACAATGGGCATGTCCTCCGCGACCACCAGCGCAATGTTCTTGCGCGAAGCGGCCAGCTCAAAAATATCGCGGACCAGGTTGCCCGTATTCACCGCACCCACCGGGTTATCCGACTGCCCCACGCGCGAGTAGGCCAGCAAGTCGTCCAGCAGCATCTCCATGCGGCTGATGCGGCTGCGCATCAGCCGCAGGTGGTCCTGGGTCTCGCTGCTCAGCGAATCGCCCAGATCCTCTGCAATCCAGGTGGCGAGCTGGTCCACCCCCCGCAGTGGCGACTTCAGATCGTGTGAAGCCACGTAAGCAAAGTTGTTGAGGTCGTCATTGCTGCGCGTGAGCTGCCCCACCAGGTTGCTGAGCTGCTGCTCTGACTGCTTGCGGGCCGTAATATCCACAATGGCAGACAGGATCTTCACCCCGGTAGCCGTCAGGATGGGGTTCAGGCCAATCTCCACGGGAAACTCACTACCGTCCTTGCGCAAGCCATACAGGTCGCGACCGCTGCCCATGGCACGCGGGCTGGGGTCTGAGAAATACGAGGCACGGTGGTGCGGGTGCGCCCCCCGAAAACGGGCCGGAAGCAACATATCGATGGACTGCCCGAGCAACTCCGAGCGGCTGTAACCGAAGATGCTCTCCGCCTGCGTGTTCACCATTTCAATGGTGCCGGACTTGTCGATCATGACCATGCCATTGGGGGCCATCTCCACCACTTGGCGGAACTGCTCTTCCTGCCGCTTGCGCTCGGACAAATCGACGATTGCCGACACCACCTTCATGCCCTCTGGGGTTCTGATGGGGGTCAGGCCGATCTCGATGGGGAACTCGCCGCCGTCCTTGCGCCTCCCGTAGAGGTCACGGCCAATGCCCATCAAGCGGGGGCTGGGTTCGGCCACAAAGTTGCCGCGGTGGGCCGGGTGCACACGCCGAAAACGCTCGGGCAACAGCACCTCGATCGCCTGCCCCAGCAACTCACTGCGGACATAACCAAATATGGTCTCCGCCTGCCGATTCACCATCTCAATCAGCCCGCCCTCTCCAATCATGACAATGGCATAGGGAGCCATTTCCACAATCTGTCGAAACTGGCCTTCCTGCCCTTGCACCAGCGTATCGTCCATGCACTTCCTCCGCTTTCCCCTGAAAAGCCATGCAGATATTTTTGGCACGCCGCGTTGCTCTTTGCAGGCCCAAGCCCGTGGCAACATGGTGCGGCGCGTGGGGTTACTATCGCGGATTCTTGATGTTTGTCAAGACTCAAAACCATGCAATGCCGCCTACAGGCCGCGGGTTTTTACCGCCGCCGCGCCGTGCGCACACCCGCCAGCTCGCCCACAATCTTCAGCACGCGGGCCAGGCGACCGGACTCTGCCACCTCCACGGTAAACGTCATCCAGGCGATCCCCTTGACCGACTGGGTTTGCACACCAATGACGTTCATTTTTTCCTTGGCGAACACGTCCGAGATGTCGCGCAGCAGCCCCTGACGGTCTATGGCTTCCACCGCCACGTCCACCGGATACACATTGCCGTCCTTGCCACTGGGCACCCCCCACTCCACGTCGATCAGCCGGTCGCCACTGCGGTTCACCATATTGCGCAAGTTGGAACAATCGGAGCGGTGCACACTCACGCCCTTGCCGCGTGTCACAAAGCCACTGATGAGGTCGGGCGGTGCGGGCTTGCAACACTTGGCCAGCTGGGTCATCAGCGAATCGATCCCGACCACCAACACCCCTCCCTTGCCACCGGCCGCACGCGGCTTTTTAAGCGGCATGTAGTCGTCTTGTGTCGCGGCGGGCTCGGGTGGGCGCAGCAGCATCTCGATGTTGCGCAGCGAAAACTCGTCTTTTCCCACCACTTCAAACAGTGCATCGGCATTGTTGAAGCCCAGCTGGCTGGCCAGGTCGTCCAGCTTGATGGCCGTCTTGCCCTCGCGCTGCAGCAGCTTTTCCACCGCCTCGCGGCCCTTGGCCATGGTTTCACCCATGGCCAGCGCGTTGAACCAGGCACGTACCTTGGCGCGCGCACGGTGGCTCACCAGGTAGCCCAGCTCAGGGTTGAGCCAGTCGCGCGACGGGCCGCCTTCCTTGACCGCTGTCACTTCCACGGTCTGCCCGTTTTTGAGCGGTGTGTTCAGCGGCACCATGGCGCCATCCACCTTGGCACCGCGGCAGCGGTGGCCCAGGTTGGTGTGCACGCTGTAGGCAAAGTCCACCGCCGTGGCGCCTTGGGGCAGCTCCACGATGGCGGCATCGGGGGTCAGCACATAGATGCGGTCTTCGAACATGCCCGCACCGTCGCCCCCCGCTTGCGCACCCGACAAATCGCGCTCCCAGGCCAGAAGCTGGCGCAGCACGGCAATCTTGGCGTCGTACTCGCCCGCGGCAGTCACGCTGCCGCCATACCCCTTGGCACCGGCCTCCTTGTAGGCCCAGTGCGCGGCCACGCCGTGTTCGGCATGGTCATGCATGACCTGGGTGCGAATTTGCACTTCGATGGGCTGGCCCTGCAGATCACGAACCACCGTATGCAGGGATTGGTAGCCATTGGGCTTGGGCCGGGCGATGTAATCGTCAAACTCCTCGGTCACTGGCACAAAGCGGCTGTGCACCCAGCTTAAAGCGGCGTAACAGTCAGGCACCGCGGCCACCACGATGCGCAGCGCGCGGATGTCATACACCTGGTCAAACCCCAGCGACTTGCCGCGCATCTTTTTGACAATGCTGTAGATGTGCTTGGGCCGCCCCTGCACAGTGGCGTGAATGCCCTGTGTGCCCAATTCCTCTGCCAGTTGCTGGCGCAGGCGCTCTACCGAGGCCTCCCGCTCGGCACGCTTCTCGTCCAACAGCTTGGCGACCTGCTTGTAGGTGTCGGGCTCCAGAAAGCGGAAGGACAGGTCTTCCATTTCCCACTTGACCTCCCAGATACCCAGGCGGTTGGCCAGCGGGGCAAACACCTGCAGCGCCTCGGACGCCAGGCCCGGCGGCACCGGCAGCTTGGTGGCCGCAAAGTGGCGCAGCGTCTGCAGGCGCGAGGCCAGGCGCAGCATCACCACGCGCAGGTCCTTGGAGAACGCCAGCAGCATCTTGCGAACACTCTCCGTTTGCGCGGCGGCGGTCTGGGCCATGGGCGCTGCATTGCCGCTGTGGCTGGCCGAGTTTTGCGCCACACGCGCCATGCGCTGCAGGCGCACCAGTTTGGTGGTCTCCAGCGCCAGGTCGGCAAAGTTGTCGCCAAAGGCCTTGGCAATCACCTCATGCGGCTTGTTCAGGTGGTCACAGGCGTAGACCAAATAGCTGGCGGCCTGCATGGCCTGGGACCCACCGATGGTGCGCAGGATGGCGGCCACGGCATCGGCATGCAGCAGCACGTTTTCGCCGGTATCCAGCGTTTGGGTGGCCAACAAGGGCTCGGCAAAGGCACGTGCACGCGCCAGGGCGTCGGCCTGCTCGGGCAGGCTGTCTGCGGTGGCCGCGATGACCTGCGGGGTGGCCGAAGCACTGTGCTCGGCATACAAACTTTTCATGCAAGGCTCACATCATCCGGGGCATGTCACCCCAGTAAAAAACTCGTTACGGTCTCGACCTGGTCGGGCGCGATAAGTGTGGGGGCATGGCCCACACCGGCAAATTCGACCAGCCGCGCCTTGGGGCCACGTTGGGTCATGGCCTGCGCGGTGGCAGGCGACAGCAAATCAGAATTGGCGCCGCGCAGCAACAGCGTATGTGCCGTGATGCTGTCATACAGCTGCCAGAGCTGGGCCTCGCCTTGGGCGGCAACCTCTTGTGTCACCGCCCCAAAAGGAACGGCAATCGCCGGGTCGTAGTGCAGGCCCACGCGGCCGTCAGCTGTGGTCTTGACCATGTGGCGCGACAGCGCCAACCACTGGGCCGGCGTGTGCGGGCCAAAACTTTGCGAGATCGCCCACATGGCGTCGGCTGCCTGCTGCAGCGTGTCAAAGGTTTGGGCCTTGCCCAGGTAGGTGCCTATGCGGGCCAAGGCTTCCCACTGGATGGCGGGGCCTACATCGTTGAGCACCAGGCGGCGCACCGTGGCACCCACGGCCTGCGCATGTGCGCACACGGCCATACCAATCAGGCCCCCCATGCTGGTGCCCACCCAATCCAGCGTGGCGGGCTTCAGGTGGGCCAGCAGCGCCAGCATATCGGCCGCGTAAATGGGCAACTGGTAGCCCTGCGGGTCTTTGAGCCAGTCGCTCTGGCCGCGGCCCGCCACATCGGGGCAGACCACACGCAGCGGCTGCACGCTGTGCGCCAGCAGCGCCTGGGCCAACACATCAAAGTCGCGCCCCTGGCGCGACAGACCGTGGACACAGACGATGGTGTGGGCCGCATCCGGCACACCCCACTGCCAATACGCCATGCGGTGCCCGCCGTGGGCGTCAGCGCAGGGTACGTAGTTCAGCGTAGGGTCAGCCATGGTGCAATCACTCGTTTGATAATGACCACATCCTAATGGAAACCCCCCTACTCTTTTGGAAGGACGCAGCATGTTGAAAGGTAAAACCGCCATCGTTACCGGATCCACCAGCGGCATCGGTTTGGGCATCGCCAAGGCGCTCGCCGCCCAGGGCGCCAACATCGTGCTGAACGGCTTTGGTGATGTGGACGGCCCCAAGGCCGAAATTGCTGCGCTGGGTGCCCAGGTGGGCTACCACGGGGCCGACATGAGCAAGCCCGGCGAGATTGAAGCCATGGTGAACTACGCCAACGCCACCTTTGGCGGTGTGGACATTCTGGTCAACAACGCCGGCATCCAGCACGTGGCACGGGTGGAGAACTTTCCGGTGGAAAAGTGGGACGCCATCATCGCCATCAACATGAGCAGCGCCTTCCACGCCACCCGTTTGGCCCTGCCCGGCATGCAAGCCAAAAACTGGGGCCGCATCATCAACGTGGCATCCGTCCACGGACTGGTGGGTTCGGCAGAAAAATCGGCCTATGTAGCGGCCAAACATGGGGTGGTGGGTCTGAGCAAGGTGACCGCGCTGGAAAATGCAACCACCGGCGTAACCTGCAACGCCATCTGCCCCGGCTGGGTGCTCACGCCTCTGGTGCAAAAGCAGGTGGATGCCAAGGCCGCCGCTCAGGGCATCAGCAATGCGGAAGCCACCAAGCAGCTGCTGGGCGAAAAAGAACCATCCATGCAGTTCACCACACCAGAAGAACTGGGCGCGTTGGCCGTGTTCTTCTGCTCGCCTGCGGGAGACAATGTGCGCGGCGTGGCCTGGAACATGGACGGTGGTTGGGCCGCCCAATAAGAGCCATTTAGGCCTCTAGCCCCGGTGGAATATGCGCAAGCAGCTATCAATTAGATAGCGCCCGTAAAAAGGCCGATCAGCTGGACTGCTTGAACGCCATGACGGCCTGGTTGCGCAGTGTGCGCAGCAAGGCCAGCTCTTTTTCGTCGAGCTCCAGCGAACCGTGGCGCACCTTGTCGGCGTAGATCAGGCCAAACGGGGCATTCTTGATTTGCAGCGGCAACAGCAAGAAGGTGGGCGCATTCAGGCTTTGCCGGTACCAGGCCGGTAGGCGCTGCACGATGCGGGGCTCGGTAGCGTCGGTGATCATGGTGTCCGCACCCTTGACGCAGACCACGCCAAACAGGTCCGGCGTGGCGGCCTTGAGGTGGGTCTTGAAGTCCTTGACGTGGGCCTCCACGCCCTGGCCCAGGCCAAAGCGGCCGGACATCATCTCGGTCTTGGGGTCGCGCATGCAAAAAATGATGCGGTCAAACTCCAGTGCGCGGTACATGGTCTCCAGAATCATGCGCAGCACATCAGTCAGCTTGAAGTCCTCCACCATGGCGTTGGTGATGTCCTGGATGCCCGCCGCCAGCGTTTCTGCCACCTGGCCGGCCCGGGTGATGGGGGCTGCGGCGCTGTCCAGCGATGCCGACTGGGTGGCCTGCAGCTCGAAGCGCCCCAGGTTACCGTCGGTGTCCGACTGCAGGTCCGCAGGCCGGCTGCCCAGCTCGTCAGGCATGCGCAGCAGCTTGGCGGCAGCCGAGCCGGGGTTGACCCGGATTTCCATGGCCGCGGCCAGATCGATCAGCTTTTGCCGTGCCTTGAGGGTGGCCGCCATTACCTGTTTGCCGCTGGTGCCCATGGCCTGCGCGTACTTCTTGGTGATGAGGGCAATCCGCCCCTCTACATCCTTGGAGTCGCTCTTGAGCAGCACGTCGGCAATCTCGTTGGACGCCAAGGCAATCCAGCGGATACGTTCGGCCGAATCCTTAGGCGCCAGCGAAGGCGGCGCACCCGTGGGCTTGGTCATGCAGCGCTGGATGCCGACCGGCAAACCCCAGGCCTTGGCAATGCCCAGGCCCAGATCTTCGTAGCTCAGGCCCAGCACACTGGTAGAGGCGGCCCGCTCGGTCATGGGCTCACGCGCCGACTGCACCAGAGTGCGCACACGCGTGGCCTCTTCGGGGAAATAAAACTGGGCCAACAGACGGCCCAGGTTCTGGAACATGGCCCCGATAAAGGCCTCTTCACTGTCCTTGAGCACCGGACACAATTCGCCACCAATGGATCCGGCCATCAGCGAGCGCAGAAACTCCTCCTTGAGCTGACCCGCGTGGGCCTTGTCCTGCATATGCTCCAGCAGCACCAGACTCAGCGCCATATTGCGAATGCCGTTGAAGCCCACCAGGCTCACCGCACGCGACACCGTGCTGATATTGCCGCCGCGTGCATAGTGGGCGCTGTTCACCAAGCGCAGCAGCTTGTTGGTCAGTGCCACGTCCTTCAGGATTTCGTTGGTAACGCTGCCCACGCTCTCGGTCTCGGAGCTGGCCATGCTCTGGATACGCCCCACCGAATCGGACATGGCCGGAAAGTCGCTTTTGTGGCGCATGCGGCGCAGCAGAAACTCCAGCGTGCTGTTGTTCACCGCCCCCCCCTCACCGGCCGCATCCCCCTGCAAGGACTT
Organism: Curvibacter sp. GWA2_63_95; assembly: GCA_001795455.1. Taxonomy (GTDB): domain Bacteria; phylum Pseudomonadota; class Gammaproteobacteria; order Burkholderiales; family Burkholderiaceae_C; genus Allorhodoferax. The sequence continues at coordinate 526,706 of MGPB01000021.1, forward strand.
GCTCCACAGCTCCAGCTCACTCTGAAAAGCGCGCGCGCTCGTGTAGCGCTGCTTGGCATCTTTGGCCAAGGCGCGCTGGACGATGGCGCGCAGGCGGTCATCCACCCCGGCAGGCAGCACTTTGGGCAACTCCAGCTGTTCGTGCAGGGTGCGGTAAATGGCGCGGTGCGGGTCCGATTCCATCAGCAGGGGCCGCCCCATCAGCAGCTCAGCCAACACCAGGCCGGATGAAAAAATATCCATGGCGGGTGTTGGCGCGTCCCCATTCGCCGCCTCGGGCGACAGGTAGCCAACCGTGCCTGCACTGTCGGCAACCGTGGCCTGGTTCTGGCTGTCGCGAATACGGGCGGCTATGCCAAAGTCCATGACGCGGGCACGGCCGGCCGAATCGACCACCACGTTGGACGGCTTGAGGTCTCGGTGCACCACACCGGCGGCATGGGCGACGGCCACCGCATCCAACACATCCATCATCAGGGCCACGGCCTCGGCTGCCGGCAAGGCACCACGCTGCTGCAGGTGCTGGTCCAGCGTGCTGCCGGGAATGTATTCAAACACCAGGTAGGGCTGGCGGCCATGCACATCGGCTTCGTAGACGGGCACGATGTTGGGGTGGGTCACGCGGCTGGCGTTGCGCGCCTCTTGCAGCCACTGGGCCACGGACTGCGCGTCAGAGTTGGCCCCCGGACGCATGACCTTGATCGCCACCTCCCGCTCCATGCGTGGGTCAAATGCCAGCCACACGGTGGATTGCCCCCCCTGCCCCAGCACCCGTCGCAGTTCAAACCGCCCCAGTGCAGTGCCGGCCTCAGCGACAGGGGGACGGCTGTTGGCAAAGGAGACGGGATCTGGCATGTCGCGGGCTCTGTGGGTGGTACGTCAGTCGCAAGGGCTAGCCCCAAGTATGGCACCGAGATGAGCACTTGATCCGCAAAAATACAGCTGGTTTTCCCTCACGCAGCGGCAGCGTCAGGCCCGGGCTTGTGGCCACGGGCGTTGCGTACAAACGCCACAAATTCCGGCAAGGAAATCGGCTTGCTGAACAGATAGCCCTGAAAAATATGGCAGCCGTGCGCCACCAAAAACTCGCGCTGCCCCTGGGTTTCCACGCCCTCAGCAACCACGGCAAAGCCCAGGCTCTTGCCCAGCGTGATGATGGCGTGGGCAATCGCTGCATCGTTGGGATCGCTCAGCACGTCGCGCACAAAGGATTGGTCGATTTTGAGCTGGTCCAGCGGCAGCTTCTTCAGGTAGTTCAGGGACGAATAGCCCGTGCCGAAATCGTCCAGCGAGCAGCCTACGCCCAGTGCGCGCAAGGACTCCATCTTGTGCACGATGTCGTCCATGTCCTCCACCAGCATGCTCTCGGTCAGCTCCAGCTTGAGGCGTTGCGGGTTGGCCCCGGTCCGCTCCAGAACTGCCTCCACTTGTCCAACAAAATCGCTTTGGCGGAACTGCCGTGCACTCACATTGACCGACAAACTCAGGTGCGCCATCTCGGGCACCTGCGACCAGGTGACGAGCTGGGTACATGCATGGCGAAGCACCCAGGCCCCAAGGGGCAAAATCAGGCCGGTCTGCTCTGCCATGTCGATGAAATCCCCGGGCGCCACCAGGCCCATTTTGGGGTGACGCCAGCGCAGCAAGGCCTCGGCACCCAGCACTTCGCCCTCGTGGGTCAGCTGGGCCTGGTAGAGCAAAAAGAACTCGTCCCGCGCGATGCCCTTGCGCATGTCCACCGCCAGCGCGCTGGACTCCGCAACCTCCGTCACCATGATGTGCACCAGTGCGTACAAGCCCAGCATGGCCAGCGCCGTGTTGACCCAGGTTCCGCTGATGCGCACCTCATGCGGAATCAAGTACTGCGTCTGAAGACCCCAAGTGGTGCTGCTCAACGCCACATAAGAGACAAACAAAAGGCCCACCACACTGTGGCGCATCCAGCCCGCCTCATCGCGCAGCACCAGCATGGCCGCGAGCGCCAGCACCAGGAGGAAGTGGTGGGTGGAGCGCGGCACCTGCGCGTCGGGAATATCAAACACCAGGCCAAAAGCACAGATCGAGGAATACACCGTGGCCAGCATCACAAAAAAAGCCAGCCGCGTGCGGCGCTGTTGGGTGAGCCAGGCCACTCCCGCCCCCAGCAAGGCCATGGTCACCTCCATCGCCACGATGATCCAGGCCCCGCGGGCAAAAAAGAAGGCCGCCCACCCCACCCCGATGCCCATCATCAAGACCGCCGCCACCCATAGCATCATGCGCACCCGGTGTTGGTGCAAATGGCCCGGTGGAGACAGGTTCTCGTTCATGCAGGCTCCTCTTGCACCTGCGAGGCCAACACATACACAGCAAAAGCATCCACAGGCAGCGGTCGGCTGAACAAGTAGCCCTGGTAGGCCTGGCAGCCACTGTTCAGCAGAAAATCGCGCTGCTCAAGCGTCTCCACCCCCTCGGCAATGACCTCCAGGCCCAGGCTGTGTCCCAGGGCGACAATGGTTTTGGCAATGGCCGCATCGTTGGGGTCGCTCAGGACATCGCGCACAAAGGACTGATCGATCTTGAGCTGGTCCAAGGGCAGGCGCTTGAGGTAGCTCAGTGAGGAGTAGCCGGTGCCAAAATCATCCAGCGAGAAGCCCACGCCACGCGCCCGCAGCGCCGACATCTTGGCGATCACATCCTCCACGTTGTCCACCAGCAGGCTTTCTGTCAGCTCCAGCTTCAGGCGCCTGGGGTTGGCACCGGTGTAGTCCAGCAGCGCCAGCATGTGCTCGGCAAAGTCTTGCTGGCGGAACTGGCGCGAGCTGACATTCACTGCCAGGCTCAGGTGGGCGGTGACCGGGTCCTTGGCCCAGCTGACCAGCTGGGCACATGCAGTCTCCAGCACCCAGCCGCCCAATATGACGATCTGGCCACTCTCTTCCGCTACCGGAATAAAGTCCGCCGGAGACACCATGCCGCGCACCGGGTGCTTCCATCGCAGCAAAGCCTCGGCGCCTTGCACCCGCCCGAGGGCGTCCACCTGCGGCTGGTAGTGCAACTCGTACTGGCCAAAGAGCAAGCCCTGGCGGATGTCGGCCTCCAGCTCTGCGCGCTGGGTTACGGCGGCCTGCATCAGCGGGTCGTAAAAGCGCAGGCCGTTGCGGCCGGCACTTTTTGCCTGGTACATGGCCAGGTCGGCTTGCTTGAGCAACTCATCCAGTGCCATCTCGTGCCCGCTGAACAACGTCAGCCCGATGCTGGGCGTGCTGTGGTATTCGTGCCCGGCCAGCCGGTAGGGTGCGTTGAGTGCCCCAATGATCTTTTCGCCAACCTGGGTGGCTTGCCCGGCCGCCACCGTGCGCTGCGTGTCCAGCCCTTCGAGCATCACCACATATTCATCACCCCCAAGGCGTGCCACCGTGTCCTCTTCGCGCACTGCATCCATCAGGCGGTGCGCTACCTGCTGCAACAACAAATCGCCCTTGTCATGGCCCAGCGTGTCATTCAGGGTCTTGAAGTGGTCCAGGTCAATGAACAGCAGCGCCCCGCAAGCCCCGCTGCGGGCACTGCCTGCCAGCGCATGCTGCAGGCGGTCCATCAGCATGCGGCGGTTGGGCAGTCCGGTGAGCGGGTCATAAAACGCCAACTGGCGAATCTGGTCTTCGGCCGCCTTGCGCTGGGTGATGTCAATGAACGTCGCCACGTAGTGGGTAACCCGGCCATCGTCGTCCGCAACCGACGAAATATGCATTTGTTGCGGGTAGATTTCGCCGTTCTTGCGGCGGTTCCAGATCTCGCCCTCCCAATGGCCCTGTTGCTCCAGCATCTGATTCAGTGCCGCGTAGAAAGCGTTGTCGTGCCAACCGGAGCTGAACATGCTGGGGGACTTGCCAATCACCTCGTGGTCTTCGTAGCCCGAAATCCGGGTGAATGCCTGATTGACACGCAGGATGTCCCGGCGCGCGTTGGTCACCATCATGCCCTCTTGCGCCTCGAAGGCGGTAGCCGCCACACGCAACTCCGCTTCGGTACGGCGGCGCTCGGCCAAGTCCATGTCAAAACGGAAGAACTCCGCCACGGCCCCCTGGGCGTAGACCGCCGCATGGCTGGAGTACACCGGCACTTCCTGGCCATTTTTGTGCACCAGGGTGAGCTCCTGCGAGACAAAAGCATCGGGGCTGGCCTGCATGTCCTGCAGCACATCCTGAAAGGCCTGGCGCAGCATGTGCGGCACTACCAGCATGAACAAATTGCGGCCCACCGCCTCCTCGGCCGTGTAGCCATACAGGCGCTCGGACGCGCTGTTCCAATAGGTGATCGTGCCGTCGGGCGTGTAACCCTGCACCGCCACGGCGCCCACGTTCTGCAGCAGGCTGCGAAAGCGACTCTCCGAGGCTTGCAATGCGGCTTCGGCCTCGCTGCGTGCGGTCACATCGCGGGCCAACAACACCAGGCAACGCGGCTGGCCCGCCACAGCCTTGAGTGCGTGGGCCCGGCCCTCAAAACGACGGCCCCCTTGTGTGGACTGCAAATCGAACTCAAAGGTTTGGGTGGTTTGCAACTCCAGGGTCCGCAGCAAGTGCGCCAACAGGGAATCGGCATCCTCGGGGGGCAGTACATCATGCAGACGCTTGCCCAGCAAGTGCTGGCCCCTGCCGCCGAGCAACAGGGCAGCGTCAGACAGGACCTCGACAAAGGTGCCATGCGCGTCCAGTACATAGAGCAAGTCGGGGATGGCCCCAATGGTTGCGCGCAAGCGCTCCTCCTGGCTGCCCAGCGCATCCTCGGTCTCCATGCGCGCCCGCACATCTTTCAGAATAACCCCCATCAGCAGGGTGGCAGGGGAAAACACCAGCAGGATGGGCAAGGCAATCGTCTGTAACACGGCAGCGCCCACATTGCCGGGAAGCCAGGTGAACAGATAAAGCTCGACCACGTGCACCAGCAGCCCAAAAGCCAGCAATTGCCACCAGCCCAACCCCACCCAGCCACGGCGGTACACCCAGTAATACGCCAGGCCCATCCCGTAACAGGCCAGCGCAACCGCCACCCCCACACTGGCCCCCGCACCGCCCAGGTGCCAGCGGTAGGCGGCTGCAATGCCGACGGCCACACTGCCAACCCAGGGCCCGCCAAACAGGCTGGCCATGCTCAACACCACCGAGCGTGCGTCAAAAATAATTCCGGGGGCGATCTGCAGCGGCATGAGCATACCCACCACACAAATCCCGCCAAACAGGGGTCCTCCCACCCCCTGGCTGAGCCAGGGGTGCTGGCGCAAAGCGCGCACGCTGTAGCTATACAACTGGCTCAAAGCCAGCAGCAGTGCCACGCCCTTGGCAAGCTCTAACAGCAAGGGAAACTCCAGCCACCCGGAACGCTAATACACGCCAAATGCCCTCCCTACAAGTGTTCTTGCAAACATTATGGCGCGCAGCTGCGCGTTTGCGGGAGGTTTCGCGCGCCCCTGGCGGCTCGCCCAGCGCGACCGGGCCGGGGCGCTAACTCAGCGGCTGGACTGGTCGCGCAACTGGCGGCGCAGCTCAGCCCGCTCGGTCGGACTCAGCTGGCGCCCGGATGGACGCTCGGCCCCGGCAGGGACCGCATCTTGCACAGGTACCAAGGCCTGGCGCAAGGCGGCGCGCCGTTGGTCTTTGCCTAGTTCAGTGGTTCCGCCCCCGGACGCCGCATCACGCCCCTGCGCAGGGGCCGTGGGCGCCCGACCATCGGCAGGCCCGGCCAACCCCAAAGGGGGACAGGCAGCCAACACAAGGGGAAGTAAAAAGCAACGCATGGTGGGTTAACGCAAGAGTTCGCTGTGGTGGCGACATTGTTGGAGCGGAGGCCTGTCAATGGGCTTGCTTATTTGTAACATAGTGTCAAAGTAAGGCTTGGCCTCGGCATTCGCGGGCCTGTGCAACGCAAAATCGCGCCTGTTACAAATTTCGAGTACCCCATGCAAGCCAACGCAAACCGTCCCAACAAAATTCTGGTGGTTGATGATGATGCCCGCATCCGGGACCTGCTGCGCCGTTATCTGACGCAGGAGGGTTTTGATGTGCTGCTGGCCGAGGACGGCAAGTCGCTCACCCGCATCATGCTGCGCGAAACGGCAGACCTGATCGTGCTGGATCTGATGATGCCTGGCGAAGATGGCCTCTCCATTTGCCGCCGCCTGCGCGCAGCCAATGACGTGACCCCCATCATCATGCTCACCGCCAAGGGCGAGGACATCGACCGCATCGTGGGCCTGGAGGTAGGCGCCGACGACTACCTGGGCAAGCCCTTCAACCCTCGCGAGTTGCTGGCCCGTATCCACGCCGTGCTGCGCCGCCGACCGGTGACCGAGGTGCCGGGTGCGCCGTCCAGCGAGAACGAAGTGGTCAAGTTCGGCACCTTTGTGTTTGACCTGGGCGCCCGCACGCTGACGAAGGCAGGCCAGGAACTGACCCTGACCACGGGCGAATTTGCCATGCTCAAGGCCTTGGTGCGCCACCCGCGCATTCCGCTGTCCCGCGAAAAACTGGCCCAGCTCTCGAGAGGCCGCGAGTTTGAACCCTTTGACCGCAGCCTGGACGTTCAGGTGTCCCGCCTGCGCAAACTGGTGGAAAGTGATGCCACCACCCCGCGGTTCATTCAAACGGTATGGGGCGTGGGTTATGTGTTTGTGCCTGACGACGCGGCCTGATGCTGGGCCGCGCCACTGTGGCAAAAACCGAGCAAGCCGATTTTGATGCCAGCGCCCCCGCCGCGCTGGCCGATGCGGAAGTCCCAACCGGCCGTTGGCGCTTTACGCGCCTGAGCCTGTTTTGGCGCACGTTTTTTCTGCTGGCCATCCTGCTGCTGGGCAGTATTCTGGCCTGGCTGCAGACCTTGCGTTCGCTCGAATTTGAGCCTCGCGCACTGCAAACCGCACAGCAACTGGCCTCACAGGTCAACCTGAGCCGTGCCGCACTTATCCACGCCGATGGCATTGCCCGTATCTCCCTCATCAAAACCATGAAGGACGAGGAAGGCCTGCGCATCGTGCCGCGCGAGCCAAACGACCGCTTCTCCCTGCTGGACAACGATGCCCTGAGCCGCCGCGTAGCGGTGGACATGACCGAGCGGCTGGGCAAAGGCACCATCGTGGCCAGTATGGTCAATGACCAGCCGGGATTGTGGGTCAGCTTTGTGATTGATGGCGACGAGTACTGGCTGCAGACCGACCAGAACCGGGTGTCGATTGCCGGTGGGGCCACCTGGATGATCTGGCTGTTTGTGGCGGCAGCACTCTCGCTGGCCGGGGCCGCACTGATTGCGGGCCTGATCAACCGCCCGCTCAAGGACCTGTCGTTTGCGGCCAGCCGCGTGCGGGAGGGCAATTTCAGCGCCAGCCAGCTCGACGAACACGTCAACACCAGCGAAATCCGCGAAGTCAACATCGGCTTCAACCGCATGGCGCAAAAACTCGCCAAGGTGGAGCAAGACCGGGCCGTCATGCTGGCCGGCATCTCCCATGACCTGCGCACACCGCTGGCGCGCCTGCGACTGGAAACCGAGATGAGCGTGGCCGAAGAAAGCGCCCGCGCCTACATGGTGGCCGACATCAACCAGCTCGATGCCATCATCGACAAGTTTCTGGACTATGCACGCCCTGACCGCGTGGCCCTGGCCCCGGTCGTGCTGGGCGATGTGGTGGACGCCTGCGTCTACTCCCTGCAGAAACTGCCCGACGTGCGCATCAAGATCGACATGCAGGACGACCTGCTGGTAATGGCTGACGAAGTGGAGCTGGGCCGGGTGCTGTCCAACCTGCTGGAAAACGCCAGACGCTATGGCAAATCGGTGCACACCGGCATCGCCATGATCGACATTGCCGCCATTGCGCGTGACAAGTGGGTGCTGATCAAGGTGCGCGACCACGGCATTGGCGTGGGCGAAGAGCAGTTACACCAGCTGACCCAGCCCTTTTACCGCGGAGAGGCCGCGCGCACGGCGGCCAATGGGGCCGGCCTGGGTCTGGCGATTGTGGACAAAACCATCCAACGCATGGGCGGCGTGTTCAAGCTGGCCAACTCCACGTCAGGCGGCCTGACAGCCCAGATCCGGCTGCAGCGCGCCACCCGTCTTTAAGCTTTCAACAGCAGCACCACAGCGCGTGCCTCCATGGCGCGCCCCTCGCCCACCGGGCCCATTTTTTCAGCGGTTTTGGCCTTCACATTCACCTGGCCCACATCGATACCCAGCACGGCCGCCACGCGCTCACGCATGGGCACGATGTAGGGCGCCAGCTTGGGCGCCTGGGCAATGATGGTGCTGTCCACATTGCCAATGGCATAGCCCAGCGCCCGAATATCGGCCGCCACCTTGGCCAACAACACCGCGGAGTCAGCCCCCAGGTACTGGGCATCGGTGTCGGGAAAATGCTTGCCAATATCGCCCAGCGCAGCGGCACCCAACAGGGCATCCGTGATGGCGTGCAGCAAGGCGTCTGCATCGGAGTGGCCCAACAGGCCTTTGGTGTGGGGAATCTCGACTCCGCCCAAAATCAACTTGCGGCCTTCCACCAGCTGGTGCGTGTCCCAACCTTCGCCGATTCGAATGTTCATTCCCGTGTGTCCTTGGTTCTTGGGGTCGGGTTGACCGAAAACGTGGGCATCTGCATGCCCGAAATAGACGCCAGCACCGGCTTGCGCTCGGCAGAACTGGCAATCGGGGTGACCTGCAAGGCGGCAAAGGCGTGCATGGCGATTTACTCCAGTGCGCGCGCGGCCAGCACCGCATGGGCCAACGCAAAGTCCTGCGGGTAGGTCACTTTGAAATTCTGCGCGCTCCCCTCGATCAGGCGGGGCTGCAGGCCAACGAACTCCATGGCGCTGGACTCGTCGGTCACGGCATCGCCCGCCATCTGCAAGGCCTGCTGCAGCGCGCCGATGCGAAACATCTGCGGGGTCTGGGCCAGCCACTTGTCACTGCGGTCCACCGTCTGGGCCACGCGCCCATCCTGCGCCTGCTTCAGTGTGTCTGGCAGCTTGAGCGCCAGCAGGCCGCCTACCGCGTCGTGCTGGCAGGCATCCATCAGCGCCTCAATCTGGGCGGGCGTCACCAAGCAGCGGGCGGCATCATGCACCAGCACCCAGTCATCGGCCAAAGCACCCTGCGCCTGCAAGGCAGTTAGACCATTCAATACGGTCTTAGCCCTTGTGGATCCTCCGCAAGCAGCTACCAAAACCATAGCATTTTGCTGATCAAAGAATAGGTCGCCGGGGGATACCACCACCAGAATCCCTGCCAGCCGGGGCACCGCGGTGAAGGCTGCCAGCGTATGCAGCACCATGGGCTGACCGGCGATGGGCTGGTACTGCTTGGGGCCTGCAGCGCCTGAGCGGCTGCCATAGCCAGCACAGGGAATCAACGCAAAGAAGCGCGAGGTTGTGATCTGCTGCATGGTCAATAGCGTTCTCTGACAGGGGTAATCAGGTGGGAGTCGGCAAGGTGCCCGCTGTGCGGCGAAGATAAGGAAAAGATGGCAAAATTTCCACGTCCATTCGCAGGGCAAAGATTCACCCATGCAGGTGAAAAATGGATGCAAACCGTCGCAGCGACGAATCATATCAATTGAGCCCATGCCGTATCTCCTTCCCCTGTACGACCCCACCACGGTCCTGTTATCACTGCTGATTGGTTGTTTTGCGTCCTTTGTCACGCTGGAACTGGCCAAACGCATGCGTTCGCCCGACAAGGCACTGGCCCGCTTCTGGTGGTTTGGCGGGGCGATCACCATGGGCACGGGCATTTGGTCCATGCACTTTGTGGGCATGTTTGCATTCACCTTGCCCATTGAACTGGGTTACCGGGGCATGCAGACCTTTGTGTCCTGGATCGCCGTGGTCGTGGTTTCCGCGATTGCCCTGGGGGCTGCCAACCAAGGGCAGCTCAGCCGACCACGGCTGGTCACCAGCGCACTGTTAATGGGAGCTGGCATTTGTGCCATGCATTACACCGGCATGGCTGCGCTGGACATGGCTCCGGGCATCGTCTGGGACTGGTGGCTGGTGGCGGCCTCTGCGGTGATTGCAACCACCGCATCGGCAGTTGCACTGCTGATTTTTTTCTGGCTGCGCCGTGTCAATCGAAAGCACCTGTGGGCCTACCAACTGGCCGCCGCCCTGGTCATGGGCCTGGCCATCACCGGCATGCACTACACCGGCATGGCAGCGGCGCAGTTTCCGATCAACTCCATTTGCCTCAGCGCAGATGCGCTGGCCGGAGATGAACTGGGCCTGTTTGTGATCCTGGGCACCTTGATGCTCCTGAGCATGACCATGGTCACCGCCATCCTGGATGCACGCATGCAAAGCAGAGCATCGCGACTCTCGAACAAATTGCAATCCACCAACGCCGAACTGCAAAAAGCCAACGAGGTCTTGCAGCAGCACGCATTCACAGACGCCCTGACGGGACTGCCCAACCGCCTGCTGCTGGAAGACCGGCTGCGCCACGCGGTGAGCCGCTTCGAACGCCAGGACAAATCGCCGGCGTCGCGCCATCTCAAGCGCATCGCCGTGCTGTTTATCGACCTGGACGGTTTCAAGCCCATCAACGATGCCTTTGGACATGCCACTGGCGACAAGGTGCTGCAGCAAGTAGCACAGCGACTGCAGCAGTGCGCCCGCGAGGCCGACACCGTGGCCCGGCTTGGGGGCGACGAGTTTGTCATCTTGCTGGAAGACCTGGGCAATACCGCCGATGCCGTCACTCTGGCACAGCGGGTGATCAACCAGTTTGCGGCCCCGCTGGAGATCGACGGCCGCTCCATGCACCTGGGCACTTCCATCGGCATTGCGCTATGCCCCGACCATGCACAGAACGAAAAACTGCTGGCCCACGCCGATGCCGCCATGTACGCCGCCAAGCGCATGGGAGGCCGCAACTACGCCCTGTTTGAAGCGCATATGGACGCCAGCAACCACGGCGAGGTCAGCCTGCATGCGGACCTGAGCCAGGCGCTGGCCCGGGGCGAGATTTCATTGCACTACCAGCCCAAGGTGGAAAACCGCCGCGGCACCATCCGCGGGGTGGAGGCCCTGCTGCGCTGGCAACACCCACGGCGTGGCGCTGTCGGGCCCCATATCTTTATCCCGATTGCCGAACGCTACGGCTTGATCAATGCGCTGGGCGACTGGGTCATCAACGAGGCCTGCCGGCAAATGCAGGCGTGGCAAGAGGCGGGCCTGAACCTCTCTGTGGCCATCAACCTGTCGGTCTACCAGCTGCGCCAGGACAACCTGGGCGAGCGCATTGGCGCCGCGCTGAAACGCCACGGCATTCCCCCCGAACGCCTGGTGTGCGAAATCACCGAGTCTGTCGCCATGGAAGACATCCGGGCCACACAAACCGCATTCGATGCCATCAGCCGCCTCGGCGTGCTGCTGTCGATTGACGATTTTGGTACCGGCTACTCCAGCCTGAGCTACCTGCGCCAGTTGCCCGCCAAGCAGCTCAAGATCGACCGCAGTTTCATTCTCGATATTGAAGACAGTGTGGATGCACGCGCCATTGTGGACGCCGTCATCAAGTTAGCCCATGCCCTGGGCCTGCACGTGGTGGCAGAAGGCGTCGAGACAGAGGCCCAGCGGGACATTCTGCTGACGCTGGATTGCGACGAAATGCAGGGCTACCTGTTCGCCCGCCCCATGACGCCTGCCGCACTGCTGGAGATGGCCCGTAGCACCCCAGGTGAGGGGCGTACCGGCTTCTCCCCCTCGGTGCTGGAGCTGTGAACGGCCCTTAAAATACCCGTAGCCTGCCCCCGCAGGTTTTTCACACCCCCAAACCGTCGTTTGGGGGTGTTCTGCATTTCTTGCCGCATTCGATACCCGTTATGGATTTACCTAAACTCACCAGCGGCAAACGCTTCACCCTCCCCCGCCCGGTCGGCTCGGCGGATGCCCTGCTCCTGGCCCGCCTGGGCGAACGCGAAAAAGCGGCTGGCCAGCCCATGACGGTGGTCACGGCCAATGCCAGTGACGCCCAGCGCCTGCTCGAAGAAATCGCGTTTTTTGCCCCCACCCTGCGCTGCGCCCTGTTTCCCGACTGGGAGACCCTGCCCTACGACACGTTTTCGCCGCACCAGGACCTGATCAGCGAGCGCTTGGCCACGTTGTGGCGCATCTCCCAGCGCGACCAGGACACCGGTGCCGATGTGGTTATCGTGCCCGCGACCACCGCCTTGTACCGGCTGGCGCCGCCCAGCTTTCTGGCGGGCTACACCTTCGAGTTCAAAGTCAAGCAAAAGCTGGACGAAGCCAAACTCAAAAGCCAATTGACGCTGGCGGGTTACAGCCATGTCACCCAGGTGGTGAGCCCCGGCGAATACGCCGTGCGCGGCGGGCTGATTGATTTGTTTCCCATGGGCAGCCCGGTGCCGTACCGGGTGGACTTGTTTGACGACGAAATCGACAGCATCCGCACCTTCGACCCCGACAGCCAGCGCAGCCTCTACCCGGTGCCCGAAGTGCGCCTGCTGCCCGGCCGCGAGTTCCCCATGGACGACGAGGCACGTGCCAAGTTCCGCAGCCGCTGGCGCGAGATGCTGGAGGGCGACCCGACCAAAAGCCGTATCTACAAAGACATTGGCAATGGTGTCGCCACCGCCGGCATCGAGTACTACCTGCCACTGTTCTTCGACGAGATGGCTACGGTGTTCGACTATGTGGGAGACAGTGCCCGCGCAGCAGGCGCCCAGGGGCCCTATTCCTCCACCGTAGTGCTGCATGGTGACCTGGAGCCTGCCTTCCAGCGCTTCTGGCAAGACACCAAAGACCGCTACCGCCTGGTACAGGGCGACCCCGACCGCCCCGCCCTGCCCCCTGAAGCCCTGTTTCTGGGCATCGAGCAGTTTTATGCCCGGGCCAACGCCCACGCCCAGCTGGCGATCCGCGCACCGGGTGAAGGTGATGCGTTTGTGGAGTTTGCGGGCCTGCCCCCCCTGTCGGTCGAGCGTGGCACCGAAGACCCGCTCTCCCGCCTCAAGGCCCACGCGCGCAACACCCAGCACCGCATCCTGGTGCTGGCCGAGAGCGATGGCCGGCGCGAGAGCCTGCTGGACTTCTTGCGCGCCAGTGGCATCTCACCACCGGCGTTTGACTCGCTGGCCGAATTTCTGGCCAGCGACGAGAAGTTTGGCATTGCCACCGCGGGCCTGACGGTCGGCTTTAGCTGGCTGGAATTCGGCATCGACCTGGTCACCGAGACCGAGCTGTTTGCCGCCGGCCCCACCACCCGCCGCCGCAAGAAGCAGGAGCAGGTCAGCGATGTGGAAGCGCTGATCAAGGACCTCTCCGAGCTCAATGTGGGTGACCCCGTGGTGCACAGCGCGCACGGCATTGGGCGTTACCGCGGCCTGATCAACATGGACATGGGCAACAAAAATGCCCAGGGCGAGCCCGAACTGCAGGAGTTTTTGCACCTGGAGTACGCCGACAAGGCCACGCTCTATGTGCCCGTGAGCCAGTTGCAACTGATCAGCCGCTACACCGGCGTGAGTGCCGACGAGGCCCCGTTGCACCGCCTGGGCAGCGGACAGTGGGAAAAAGCCAAACGCCGCGCTGCCGAACAGGTGCGCGACAGCGCGGCCGAGCTGCTCAACATCTACGCGCGCCGCGCGGCGCGCGAAGGCCACGCCTTCCGCTACAGCCCGGGCGACTACGAAACCTTTGCCAACGACTTCGGCTTTGAAGAGACCGCCGACCAGAAGGCCGCCATCCACTGCGTGATCCAGGACATGATCAGCCCCCGCCCCATGGACCGCCTGGTCTGCGGCGACGTGGGCTTTGGCAAGACCGAAGTCGCCTTGCGCGCAGCCTTTGTCGCCGTGACGGGCGGCAAACAGGTGGCGTTTTTGGCGCCCACCACGCTCTTGGCCGAACAGCACTACCAGACGCTGGTGGACCGCTTCGGCAAGTGGCCGGTGAAGATTGCCGAGATGAGCCGCTTTCGCAGTGGCAAGGAAATCACCGCCGCCCTCAAGGGCGTGGCGGATGGCACGGTGGACATTGTGGTGGGCACGCACAAGCTGCTGAGCCAGGACACCAAGTTCGCCAACCTGGGCCTGCTGATCATCGACGAGGAACACCGCTTTGGCGTGCGCCACAAGGAACAGATGAAGGCGCTGCGCGCCGAGGTGGATGTGCTCACGCTCACCGCCACCCCCATCCCGCGCACGCTGGGCATGGCGCTCGAAGGCCTACGCGATTTGAGCGTGATTGCCACCGCCCCGCAGCGCCGGCTGGCGATCAAGACCTTTGTGCGCTCCGAGGGCAATGGCGTGATCCGCGAGGCCGTGCTGCGCGAATTGAAGCGTGGCGGGCAGGTCTACTTTCTGCACAACGAGGTGGAGACCATCGAGAACCGGCGCCAGAAGCTCGAAGAGCTGCTGCCCGAGGCCCGCATTGCCGTGGCCCACGGCCAGATGCCGGAGCGCCAGCTCGAAGCGGTGATGCGCGACTTCATCGCCCAGCGCTACAACCTGCTGCTGTGCTCCACGATTATTGAGACCGGCATCGACGTGCCCACGGCCAACACCATCGTCATGAGCCGCGCCGACAAGTTTGGCCTGGCGCAGCTGCACCAGCTGCGTGGTCGTGTGGGCCGCAGCCACCACCAGGCCTATGCCTACCTGATGGTGCCCGACATCGAAGGGCTGACCAAGCAGGCCCAGCAGCGCTTGGATGCGATCCAGCAGATGGAAGAACTCGGCAGCGGCTTTTACCTGGCCATGCACGACCTGGAGATTCGCGGTGCCGGCGAGGTGCTGGGCGAAAACCAGAGCGGCAACATGCTGGAGGTGGGCTTCCAGCTCTACAACGAGATGCTGAGCGAAGCGGTGCGCTGCCTGAAGGCCGGCATCGAGCCCGACCTGCTGAGCCCGCTCAACGTCACCACCGAAATCAACCTGCACGCCCCGGCGCTGCTGCCCGACGACTACTGCGGCGACGTGCACCTGCGCCTCTCGTTCTACAAAAAGCTGGCGACGGCGAAGAACACCGACCAGGTGGACGGCCTGCTCGAAGAAATTGTGGACCGCTTTGGCAAACTGCCCGCCCAGGCGCAGACCCTCATCGACGTGCACCGCCTGCGGGTGATTGCCAAGCCCTACGGTGTGGTCAAGGTGGACGCAGCCCCCGGCGTGATCACCATCACCTTCAAGAAGGACCCGCCGATCGACCCCATGAAGATCATTGGCCTGATCCAGAAGAACAAACACATCAAGCTGGCCGGCAACGAGAAGCTGCGCATTGAGCGCGAGCTGCTGGAAGTGAAAGACCGGGCGCAGATGGTGCGCGACATCCTCAAGAGCCTGGGTCAACCCCTCGCAGCCACCCCCGCCTAGTTACGCATCAAATCGGCCTCTAGCCCCCGTAGATATTGCGCGAACAGCTCCTAATTTCATAGCAAACAACCCCATGTCCAGCACCGAAACCTCCCCCGGCCTCGTCATCCAGAACCTGCCCGCCGCACTGAAGCTTGCCGACTACAAGCTCATCGCGTTTGACATGGACTCCACGCTCATCAACATCGAGTGCATCGACGAAATAGCCGACGCCGTGGGCCGCAAGGCCGAAGTGGCCGCCATCACCGAGGCGGCCATGCGCGGGGAGATCACCGACTTCAAGGACAGCCTGCGCCGCCGGGTGGCCTTGCTCCAGGGCGTGACGGTGGCTGACCTGGAAGCCGTCAAGCGCGAACGCCTGCAGCTCAACCCCGGCGCCGCCGCGCTGGTGGCGGCCTGCCAAAAGGCGGGGCTCAAGGTGCTGCTGGTCAGCGGCGGCTTTACCTACTTTGCCGAGCATGTGCGCGCGCTGCTGGGTATCGACTTCACGCGCTCCAATGTGCTGGAAATTGCCTCAGGCCCCCACTGCGGCGTGTTGACCGGGGGGCTGGTGCAGCAGAGCTGGGGTGACATCTGCGATGGTGCCGAGAAACGCCGCACGCTGCTGGAAGTGGCCTCGCTCCTGGGTATAGAACCTGCGCAGTGCATTGCCATGGGCGACGGCGCCAATGACCTGCCCATGATGGGTGCGGCGGGCCTCTCGGTGGCTTACCACGCCAAGCCCGCCGTGCGCGCCCAGGCCCAGGTGGCCATCAACGAAGGCGGGCTGGACCGCTTGCTGGAAGTGCTGGCGTAAACCGCCGCCTGGGCGGTGTGTTCAGGCCCGGTGCACCACCGCCTGTCCTGGTTCCACGGCAAAAGTGGCCAGGGTCTGCACCCCGGAGTCTGGCCGCGTCACATCGTCTACCGCCCGCAGGGTGACACTCAGCCCCTTGGGCGTGAACTCGGCCACCCCATAGCCGCGCCGCTCGCGGTCGGCAAACACAAAGTGCGGGTTCTCGGCCAGGGTCTCTGGCAAGCCGTCGTTGCTGCCGCCGCGCGAGGTGATGCTGGTGCCGCAAAACTCCACGCCAACCGCCTTGCTCTGAGGGCGCGCGTAATCGGCCTTCACATGGCCCACCCAGTTGGAATGCACATCACCGCCCAGAAATACGGGGTTGCTCACCTGGTGGTGCTGCAAGGCATCGGTCACCCGCGTGCGGGCCGCGGCGTAGCCGTCCCAGCCATCGTTGGACACACTGCGCCCCTCGCCGGGTTTGAAGTCCCGCTGGCCAAACACGGTTTGCTGGCCCAGCACCGTCCACTGCCCACCGCCTGCGGCCAAAGATTGTTCCAGCCAACGCTCCTGCGCCGCGCCCAACAGCGTGCGCCGCGGGTCGGCCAAGGCGGCGCAACTGGCCGGGTTGACGGTGCTGGAACCCGGGCCACCGCCCTTGGTGCACGCGTGCGGATCGCGGTACTGGCGGTCATCGAGCAGATGCAGGGTCGCCAGGCGGCCAAACGGTACCCGGTCATACAGGCGCAACTCGCGCTTGGCCCCCCACACCCCGTTCAGCGCCCGGCCCAGTGCCGCGGCGCGCAGCGGCATGTGTTCGTAATAGGCCTGGTAGGCGGCGGCACGGCGGGCGGCAAAGTCAATGCCCTCGGGCCCGCGGCTGCCCTGCGTACTGCTGGCGTAGTCGTTTTGCACCTCGTGGTCGTCCCAGGTCAGCAGCCAGGGGCAGTCGGCATGCATGGCCTGCAGGTGGGGGTCGCTTTTGTAGAGGGCGTAGCGGGCGCGGTAATCGTCCAGCGTGAGGGTGGTTGCAAGTGGCACGGTGCGCACGGCCTGGCTGCTACCGCCGTATTCGTAGATGTAGTCGCCCAGAAACATCAGGGCGTCGAGCTGCTCGGCCTGCATGTGGCGGTAGGCGCTGTAGTGGCCATGCTCCCAATGCTGGCACGAGGCATACCCCAGGCGCAGCCTGTGGGCCGCAGCGTCCGGTGCCGGGAAAGTGCGCGTGCGGCCCACCATGCTGACCGCAGCCCCAAGCATGAAGCGGTAGTGGTACCAGCGGTCCGGCTCCAGGCCCTGCACCTCCACATGCACCGAATGCGCCAGCGCGGGCAAGGCCTGCGCCTGCCCGGACTGCACCGGGCGCCGGAACTCCGCATCGTGTGCCACCTCCCAACGCACGGTGACAGGCCCGAGTGATGGCGCCTGCTCCGTCACCAGGCGGGTCCACAGCACCACGGAGTTATGGGTGGGGGAACCGCTGGCTACCCCCAATGCGAAAGGGTTGTCCTGCAGCTTGGGCTGGCTCCAGGCACTGCGTGGCAGCCACAGGGTGCTCGTGCCAGCGGCCGCCCAGCCCAGGAGTTGCCGCCGGTCCATCACAATAATCAGCCCGCCGCGATCTGGCGCAACGCCTGCTCAAACACCTCGGGCGGCTGGCCGCCCGAAATCAGGTGACGGTCGTTGATGACCACGGCAGGCACCGAATGGATGCCCTGGTCCAGATAAAACTGTTCCTGCTCGCGTACTTCCGTGGCGTAGTCGTCGGTCGCCAACACGCGCTGGGCCTCGTCCACATCCAGGTCTGCCGCCCGCACGGCACGCAACAGCACCTCGTGGTTGCTGGGGTCTTCGCCCTGGGTGAAGTAGGCCGTGAACAAGGCCTTCTTCAGCGCCAGTTGCTGGCCGGACGTTGCGGCCCAATGCAGCAGGCGGTGCGCATCGAAGGTGTTGTAGATGCGGCCGCGCTTGTCCATGTTGAAGGTGAAGCCCAAGGCCTCGCCACGTTGGCGGATGTTCTCGCGCGCGGCGGCGGCCTGCTCGGGGGTAGATCCGTACTTCTTGTGCAGGTGTTCGGTGATGTCTTCGCCTTCCGGCACCATCTTGGGGTTCAGCTCAAAGGGCTGGAAATGGATGTCGGCCCGCACCTCGCCCTCCAGGCGTTCCAGGGCGGTTTGCAGACTCTGCAGGCCAATGGCGCACCACGGGCAGGACACATCCGACACAAAGTCGATTTTTAGAGTGGAGTACATCAAAATTCCTTCAATGGGCGATCAAAAACCGCGGCCGCGCCATTATGCTCAGGGCCATCCATTCCTGTGGGTTCTGGGGAAATGTCCCGGCCCCTTTCGAGCTCTCTTCGTTCTCCATGCCCGCGATCCATTTCTTGGTGGCAGATAGCAGCCCCGCAATCCAGACCTTTCTACGCCAGCTACTTGAAGGATACGGTTTTGAGCCGTCCTGGATCAAAACCACCAGTACGCCGCATGCGGCACTGGAAGTGGCCGCTGAACACCAACCCCACGTGTTGCTGACGGACTGTTACTCCAAAGACTCCATCAACGGCATTTCCCTGCACCAGTCGCTGCAAAAGTTCAACCCGCAGTGCCAATTCGGGCTGATGAGTGCCTACATGAGCCCGACCCTGGCCGAACAGGCCCAGCGCGCAGGGGCCCTGTTTCAATTGTCCAAACCGTTTACCGCTGCGGACATCAAGGCAGCCATGGCCGACGCCATGGAGCAGATGGCGCAACGGCACCCCTGGATGGCCAGCAACCTGAGGCCCGCCCAGGCCCGGCCTGTTGTGCCGCCACTGCCCAAGTTCAAGGCGGGGGATGCCGTGCTGTACCAGGGACGCTACGAAACGGTCAAAGATGTGATTTTCCGCCAAGGCGAACTGGTGGTGCACCTGCTAGGCACGCCGGGCATGGTGCCCGCCACCAAAATCACCAAGCTTTAGGTGACCTGCCCCTGGCGCGCGCGCCAGGCTTGGTAGTCCGCCCACAATGGGCGCCAGACCAGGGCCATCAGGATCAGCGCCAGCGGTACCGTGGTGCTGTAGCCCACCCATTTGAACCCCATCGCGCCCACCAGCGCACCGCCGAAAAAGCAGGCCACCATGCGCAGCTGCAACCGCAGGCGTTCGCGGTTGGCGCGCACCGGGGTGTTGGTATGGCCGTTGATGTACACCAGCTTTCCCAACTCGATACCCAGGTCCGTTACCAAGCCGGTGAGGTGGGTGGTGCGAATTTCGGCCTTGGAGATTTTGGTCACCACCGCATTTTGCAAACCCATCAGGTAACACAGCAGCACGATGGTGAGCGGTTCAAAGAACCAGAATTTCGCCTCGGCGGCCGAACCAAACACACCGAAACACAGCAAAAGAATGGCCTCCAGCAGCAAGGGGCGGCCAAAGGCGCTGCGCAGTTTGCGCTGCAGGCTCCAGTTCACCATCCAGGCCGTGGTCATGGCTCCCGCCAGAAAAGCCGCCAGCGAACACACACCGATCAACACCACGGACCACTGCCCCAGCACCAGGTAGTCGGCTACAGCGGAGACAACGCCCGTCATGTGGGAGGTGTAGGTTCCCACCGCCAGAAAGCCGCCTGCATTGGTGGCCCCCGCCACAAAGGCCAATGCAGACCCCAGGCCGATATTGGCCTGGGAGGAACGCTCCAGATCGGTCCAGCTCACATGCAGGCCCGTTACAGGGCTTGGCCCAGACGGCCAATACCCTCTTCGATCTTGGCCACGTCAGCCGTGGCAAAGCTCAGGCGCAGGGTGCTGGGGTCCGGGTCGTTTGCATAAAACGGTGCCCCTGGCACAAAGGCCACCAGCTTCTCGATCGCACGTTTGGCAAATTCGCTGGCGTTCTGCCCCTTGCCGTGGGCGCCGGTCAGGCGCGCCCAGAAGAACATGCCGCCCTGGGGTTGGTCAAAGGCAATCGCATCGCCCAGCTCGCGCTGCAGGCATTCGGCCATCACACGGGCACGCTCGGCATAGGTGGCGCGCACCGCCTTCAGCGCCGTGGGCAGGCGGTTGAGCGTGAGGTAGTGGGCGGCGGTGGCCTGCGTCAGGTTGCTGGTGTGGGCATCGCTGAACTGCTTGCACATGGTGGCCCGGCTCAACAGCGCAGGCGGCGCAATCAGCCAGCCCACACGCAAGCCGGGGCTCAGCACCTTGCTGAAGCTGCCGCAGTGCGCCAGCCAGTCGCGGCTGCCGGGCACGCTGTCGCTCAGAGCCAGCAAGCTCGGTGGCGGGGCCTGATCAAAGAACAGCTCGCCATAGGGGTCGTCTTCCACCACCAGCGTTTGGGTGCGCACCGCAATCTCCAGAATGCGCTTGCGCCGCTCCAGGCTCAGCATCGCTCCGCTGGGGTTGCCAAAGGTCGGGATCAGGTAGACCAGCTTGGGTTTGTGCTCTTCGATCAGTGCTTCGAGCTTGTCCACGTCCACGCCGTTGGCATCAATCGGCGCGCCGATCAC
The DNA here is from genome assembly GCA_001795455.1 of Curvibacter sp. GWA2_63_95. Lineage (GTDB taxonomy): Bacteria > Pseudomonadota > Gammaproteobacteria > Burkholderiales > Burkholderiaceae_C > Allorhodoferax. Next base: position 547,320 of record MGPB01000021.1, read on the forward strand.
TTGCGCGCCGTAGAGGCGGAAGCACTGGATCGTGGCCAGGAAGGTGGGCGCCTCCATGATGACCTTGTCGCCGGGCGAGATCATGGTCTTGCCAATCAGGTCCAGCGCCTGCTGGCTGCCGGTGGTGACGATCAAACCATCGGGGGCCACGGTGGCGCCCTTGCTGGCCATATGGGTGCTGATGCCTTCACGCAGCGGCTGCCAGCCCTCGGTGGCGCCGTACTGCAATACCGGGCCGGGGTTGTTCTTCAACACCGCATCCGTGGATTCGCGGATGCCTTCCACATCAAACAGCGCAGGGTCGGGGAACCCACCAGCAAAACTGATGATGCCGGGCTTGCCCAGCAGCTTGAACAGCTCACGGATGGCGGAGGTTTCTACATTGTTCAGACGATCGGCAAATTGCATGAGGCTCTCTTTCGACTTGCAAGGGCAAAAAATAAATCTGGGCGTCCGGCCAATTGGACAGGCAACCGGTGGGATTGGGGTAAATTGTCACCGATTGGGTCGCCCCCATTTCTGGAGAGTCCATGGCCAACCTAGAGTCATTCTTTGCGAGCATCAAATTGCCATCGATGTCTGAGGTCGCCCATGCGTTGATCCAGACCCTGAACGATGACGATGCCTCCGTCGCCCAGGTGCGGGACCTGATCGCCAAAGACCCGGCGCTTTCGGCCAAGCTGCTGCGCCTGGCCAACAGCGCCCAGTTCGGCCTGCCCCGTGGGGTGGGCACTCTGGACGACGCCATCACCATGGTGGGGATGGTCAAAGTGCGCACGCTGGCACTGGGCGCTTGCCTCAGCGAATCTTTCCCCAACCTGCCAGACCTGGACCGCAGAGATTTCTGGCGCACCAGCATGGCCTGTGCAGGCTATGCGCAATGGCTGGCGCAACGCTTGGCCATTGACAGCCAGTTGGCGTGGCTCACCGGCATGATGCTGCGCTTGGGCGAACTGCTCATCGCCCAGGCCGACCCAGCCACCCTGCGGGAGATCGAAAAACTCCCGCACCTGCCCGGTGTGCGCTGGCAACGCGAAAAACGCCTGATTGGGTTCACCGAGGGTCAGATCACGGCGGAACTCGCCCGTCGCTGGAACTTCCCCATGCAAATGGTGCAGGCCTTGCAGCGTTCGGCCGACCCCATCACCGAGCAAGCCTTTTCGCGCCTGGGTGCGGTGGTGCACCTGGCCGGCCTGCTGGCCGAAACCGAGGATGCCGGCCCCGACTCTGTGGACAGCCTGCCCACCGAAGTGATTGCCGCATTGACCCTGGATACCGATTGGCTGCGTGCCAAGTTTCCGGATACCAGTACCTTCCTGGATGTAACCGCCTAGTGACCCCTGCCCATATCGAAACATTTTTTGCCACCCTGCGGGCGGCCAACCCGCACCCGCAGACCGAGCTGGAGTACAGCTCAGTCTTCGAGTTGCTGGCGGCGGTACTGCTGTCGGCCCAGGCCACCGATGTGGGGGTGAACAAGGCCACCCGGCGGCTCTTTGCAGTCGCCAACACCCCCCAAAGAATCCTCGCGCTGGGACTGGAAGGTCTGGAGCAACACATCAAGACCATTGGCCTGTACCACAGCAAGGCCAAGCACCTGCTGCAAACCTGCCAGATGCTGGTGGACCAGCACGCAGGCCAAGTACCCCGCACGCGCGAGGCGCTGGAAGCCCTGCCGGGTGTGGGCCGCAAGACGGCCAACGTGGTACTCAATGTGGCCTTTGGCGAACCCACCATGGCGGTGGATACACACCTGTTTCGCCTTGGCAACCGCACCGGACTGGCTCCGGGCAAGACGCCGCTGGAGGTGGAGCGCAAGCTGCTGCAACGCATTCCGGCGCCGTATCTGGTGGATGCCCACCACTGGCTGATCCTGCATGGCCGCTATGTGTGCCAGGCGCGCAAGCCCCTGTGCTGGCAATGCAGTGTGGCCCCCACCTGTAGCTATACACTCAAGACACCTGCCCCCACTCGGTAAACCCGCACCATGTCCGACATCAGCACCTTCATCCAAACGGTCAAGCTGCCGGTCATGCCCGAGGTGGCGCATGCACTGATCCGTACCCTCAACGACGAAGACGCCGATGTCGTGACGGTGCGGGATGTGATTGCCAAAGACCCCGCCCTCACGGCCACCCTGCTGCGCATGGCCAATAGCGCGCTGTTTGGCCTGTCCCGCTCGGTCACCACGCTGGACAGCGCGGTCAGTGTGGTGGGGATGTCGCAAATTCGCGCCCGCGCACTGGGCATCTGCATGGCGCAGGTGTTTGCGCTGCCGCACGGCGTCAACCGACTGGAGTTCTGGCGCTACAGCATGGTGTGTGCAGGGTATGCCAAGTTTCTGGCCAACGAGGTGCACATCGACGAGCAACAGGCCTGGCTCACCGCCATGATGTTGCGCCTGGGAGAGCTCATGATTGCGCAGCACCAGCCCCAACTGCTGGAGGCGATTGAAAAACTGCCCTGCGTCCCTGGCGAGCGCTGGCAACGCGAACGGAGCCTGGTTGGCTTTGACGAGGGCCAGATCACGGCAGAAGTGGCCAAGCGCTGGGACTTCCCCGAGGACGTGGTGCAAGCGCTGGGCCATGCAGCCGACACACAGACGGCCCAGGTTTCCAAGCTGTGTGCCGTGGTGCATCTGGCGGGCTGGCTGGCAGACCAGGCAAGCAACCACGACGCCGTGCGGCGGGCCGTGCTGCAATTGCCAGCCGCAGCGCGCGACGCCCTGCAGCTGGATGCAGACGCCTTGCACGCACGCATTCCCGACCCGGACACATTCAGCGACGTGTCCACCCTGCTGGCCTGAGGCCGCCCAGCGTCTAGCGGGCCAAGCTGCAGGCGAATGGGGTGGACGGCACCCCGAGGCTCAGGGCAGCACCTGCATCCATTGGCCAAAGGCTGGCGCCTCCCGAGGCCACTGCTCGGCATGGGGCACGCTGCGCAAGCCTTGCGCCAGCAAGGTGACCGCCCGGGCCACGCCGGCATGGGTGATCCAGACCTGCACCTGCCCTGCCGCCCGCGCGGGCTGGCAAGCGTCCCAGACCTCGGCCACCCGGCCCATGAACTCCGCCACCGATTCCTGCCCGCCAAAGCGGTGGGCCCAGAAGTTTTCCGTCCAGGCATCCATCGCCTCCTTGCCGATATCGGCCCAGGCGACGCCCTCGAACATGCCAAAGTGCATCTCCACCAGCCGCGGTTCGGATTTAAAGGTCAAATCGGGCCGCAGCCCCCGTAAACACTGCGCGAGCAGCTCACATCTTTGTAGCACCGAGACATGAACTTGCGCCCTTTGCGGCAGCATCTGGGCCAATGCCCGGGCCGCGGTTTGGGTTGCCTCAGGCTCCGCGGGCACATCCAGCGCGCCGTAGCAAATGCCGGGGGGGACCCGCGGCTGCGCATGGCGCACCACCCACAGCGTCATGCCAGCGTGCCGCGCGACACCGCGCTCCAGGCCAGCGCCAGCCCCAGGTAAAACGCCAACTCGCAGACCTGCTGCGTGGCCCCCAGGCAGTCCCCGGTAAAACCCTGCAAGCGCCGTGCAAACCAGCGCAGCATGCCCAACCAAGCCAGACCGCTGGCGCATGTACCGGCAGCGAGCCATACCAGCAGTGTCGGCACCGTCCAGCCAAACGCTATCAAAATAGTAGCTGCTTGCGCAATAAGCACGAGGGCTAGAGCACTAAACGACCATAAAACAGCCACCCACAGGCTGCCCAGGCTGATCTGGTCCGCCAGCGGCTTGGACTTGGAGCCCGCCACATCACCCACATGCGGCAGCAGGCGGATGGTGAGCAGCGGCCAGAAGCGTGAGACCACATGGCCCGTGAACAGCGCTACACACAGCACTGCCCCATGCAGCGAACCCAGCAGCGCCAGCAGGCCCACCTTGGCCAGCAGCGCCAGCACCACGGCAATGGCACCAAAAGCCCCCACGCGCGAGTCCTTCATGATCTCCAGCGCCCGCTCGCGGTTCTGCGTGCCCCCCAAGCCATCGGCCACATCGGCCAGACCGTCTTCGTGGAAGGCACCGGTGATCAGCACACTGAGTACCGTGCCCAACACCGCGGCCACCAGTGGGGCAAACGGGCTGGCGGGCAGCAGCGCCAGCAGCAACCAGCTAGCCAGCGCCACCACGCCCCCCACCAGCCAGCCCACGCCCGGCAAATGTGCGGCACTGGCGCGCAACATCGCCGGGCTAAAGCCCACCCAGTCCGCCAGCCGGCCGGTCACCGGCACCCGCGTGAAGAACTGCAGCGACAGCAGGTAGTGGCGAAGGAACTGCGACACCGTGCGCGGCTCAGTGCGCGGCGACCGGATCGGCCGATTTTTCAGACACCCCGGCAGACGCGAAACTCGCCATGTCCCGCAGGATGGTGCAGGCCGACTGCAGCAGGGGCCAGGCCAGCGCGGCACCCGAACCCTCGCCCAGGCGCAGGCCCAGATCCAGCAGAGCCTGCACGCCCAGGTGCTGCAGCATGAACTCGTGGCCGCGTTCGCCCGAGCGGTGCGCAAACACACAGCGCTGCAGCACCAGCGGCTGCAGCGCATGCGCCACCACCACCGCACTGGTGGCAATGAAGCCGTCCACCACTATCACGCGGCGCTCCTGCGCGGCTTGCAGCACCGCGCCCACCATGGTGGCAATCTCAAAGCCACCAAAGGCAGCCAGTGCATCCAGCGGTGCCGTGGCCTTGGCATGCAGCGCCAGCACTTCGCGCAGCACCTCGGTCTTGCGCTGCACCGCAGGCGCATCCAGGCCCGTGCCAGCACCGGTGCACACAGCAATGTCCAGCCCCGCCAAACGCGACAGCAGCAGCGACGCGGCCGAGGTATTGCCAATACCCATCTCACCCAGCAGCAGCGCGTTGCCCGGCAGGCCCTTCACCAAATCGATACCGTGCTGCAGCGCTTCGTCGCGCTGCGCGGCCGTCATGGCGGCTTGGGCCGACGAATCGGCCGTGCCCAACTCGGCCCCTTGGGCCTTGCGCACCTGCAAACCGGGGCGCGTGCTGCCTGCAGGCATGCCCGCCAGAAAGTCGCGCTTCACGCCGCAGTCCACCACGGTCAGTGCAATGCCATTCTGCTTGGCCAGCACACTCACCGCCGCGCCACCGGCCAGAAAGTTCTCCACCATCTGCCAGGTCACATCACTCGGAAAGGCCGAGATACCACGTGCCGTGAGGCCATGGTCACCCGCAAACACCACCATCTGCGGCTGGTCCAGCACGGGGGCCGTGTTGCCCAGGATTTGGCCGATCGTCAGCGCCACATCCTCCAGACGCCCCAGCGAGCCCAGGGGCTTGGTCTTGTTGTTGAGCGTGTGCTGCAGCGCGCCGGTCAGCGTGGCGTCGGAGATATCGGCAAGGGTGGGCAAAAAGTTTGTCATGGCAATCGCTTTCAAAAAATCAGTTCAACAAATCCTGCAGCACACCTTCAGAAAAGTGCGCTGCGATGTAGTCCGCCAGCCCGTCAAACACGGTCTCCAGCGTGGGCACGGTGCCACCCAGTTGCGCGCCAAACAGCGCTTGCAACACGGCGGCGTCTTCAAACAGGCCGTGCAGGTACAGGCCCAGCACGTTGCCGCGCGCGTTGCACCAGCCCAGCCCGTCGGGCAGCACCGCATGGGCCACGTCGCCAGCAGCCGCCATGGCGGCGTGCTGGGCAGTCTGGCCGTGGTGAATCTCGTAACCAGCGACCGATACGCCAGCCAAAGCGGACCATGGCGAAGCGGAGGCTGAACCCGCACCCACGCTAGATTCCGAGCGCGGGGAGGCGAAGTCGGGGGGCGATTTCTGCGCGTTTGGCAGTATGAGCCCCCCGGCTTTGCCTCCCTGCGCGGGCGAATGAAACTCGGCAGCAAACTGAGTGCTGGTGTGCCGCACCGTCTTGTCCTCCGCAAACACCGTCACCAGCGGCAGCAGCCCCAGGCCCGGTGCATTGCCGTCAATCCCATGCGGGTCAATCAGCGCCTCACCCAACATTTGCAGCCCGCCACACACCCCCAGCACCGCCCCACCCTGCTCCGCATGGCGCGCAATCGCCGCATCTAGCCCTTGCGCGCGCAGCCAAGCCAGGTCACCACTGGTGTGCTTGGAGCCCGGCAGGATGACCCAGTCCGCAGGCGTGAGGCCCGCCAATTCAGACGGACTGCGGACCCACTGCAAGCGCAGCCCCGGAATGTTCTTGAGCGGCTGGAACTCGTCCAGATTGCTGATGCGCGGATAGGCCACCACCGCCACCGTCAGGTTCACCGCCCCCTTGGCCACGCTCCGGTCGTCAAACACGCCGTCTTCCTCGGGCAAGCCGTGCTGCCACCACATCGGCAAGGTGGCCACAGTGGGAATGCCGGTCAGGTCTTGCAGCATCTGCGGCGCGGGCGCCAAGAGCGCCGCGTCACCCCGGAACTTATTGAGCACAAAGCCCTTGATCAGGTGGCGCTGGTCTTCAGGCAACAAAGCCCAGGTGCCATACAGATGGGCAAACGCGCCGCCACGGTCAATGTCGGTCACCAGCAGGCAGGCCGCGTCGCCGTGCTGGGCCACGCGCATGTTCACCACGTCGCTGGCGGCCAGGTTGATCTCGGCCGGTGAGCCCGCACCCTCGATCACCACCACATCGTTCTCGGACCGCAGCGCATCCAGCGCCACGGCAATCTGCGGCCACACCTTGAGGCTGCGACCGCGCCAGGGCATGGCGCTCAGCTCCGCACTCACCTGCCCCATCAGCACCACCTGGCTGTGCGTGTCGCGCTCGGGCTTCAACAGCAAGGGGTTCATGCGCACATCGGGCACGGCGTTAGCGGCCAGGGCCTGGAAATACTGGGCAGAGCCAATTTCTCCCTGGCCGTTTTCAGAGGCAACCACCCTTGCGTTATTGCTCATGTTCTGCGCCTTGAAGGGCGCGACCTTGAGCCCCTGGCGCGCGTAATAGCGGCACAGCGCAGTGGTGAGCCAGCTTTTGCCGGCGCCACTGGTGGTGCCCAGCACCATGATGCACTTGGCGGTCATGGCAGACCCTTCACCCACGCCAACACCTGCGCGGCGGCCACATCGGGGGTGCCCATGTGGTCGGCCTCGACCACCAGGTATTGGCTGGCAGGATGCGCTGGCGCCTTGTCATAGGCATAGGTGGGCCCCGAGGCATACAAGGGGTCGCTGGTGCCAATCACCCACAAAAAGGGAACCGCCTTCTTGAAACGAGAGGCGCTCAACGGCATGTGCCCCAAGCCTTCGGGGTCAAAGTAGCTCAAGACCACCTCGGCGCGCATACGCACTGGCCGGGCTTTGCCCTGGTTGAAGTCTTCCATTTCCAGTGAATCACCGCCCTTGCCGTCTTGCACCCACTGCCGCGCCTGATCGACAGCAGCCTTGCCGATGCCACGGGCATAGGTGAACGCGGGGGAATGCCCCGGTGCCAGGGCAATCACACCATCGGCATCGCCCTCGGTGGCCATGTAGGCCAGCGCGGCGTTGGCGCCAAAGCTGTGGCCCGCCAGCAGGACACGGCTGTAGCCTTGTTCCCGCAGCGCTTTGACCTGCGCCGCGATTTCGGCAATCGCCACCGGGTAGGGCTGGTCGTAGTTGCGTCGACGCGACCAGGGCATCTCCAGGCTCTTGGTGTCACACGCCACCTCCTGGGTGCGGCCAAAGGCTGCCAGGCCGTTCGGATGCCCCCACTTGCCATGCATCAGCACCATCGCGCATGGCTTGGCCTGCGCCCAGGCGGCAGGCGCCACCAGGAGCAACGCCAGTGCCCAACCCCAAGGGGCTCCCCAACGACCCAGGCCACAAGCAATTCGCATGCTCAATCTCCGTGTAAAAGTTGTTGCACCAAGGCGGCCACAGCGGCAGGTGGCAACACCCCCAACCGCACCCAGCCTGAGAGGCCAAATGAGGTGGCATCGCGCAGCTTGATGCCTTGCGCACGCAGCGTGGCGCACAGGGCGGCAGCGTCCACCCCTGCAGGTGGGCGGGCACAGAAAAACGGCGTGTCGCTGGTCTGCAGGGTCCAGCCTGCGGCGTGCAGCAGCGTGGTCTGACGCTGCTTCCATGCGGCCAGCGTCACCAGGCTGGCCTGCAGCCAAGCTTGGGTGTCAGGCTGCGTCCAAGCCGTCAACATGGCAACGCCATGCGCGCCCAGCACCCACGAGGGGGCCAGGGCTTCCATCTGCTGCACCGCGGCCTCTGCGCCCAAGGGCGCAATGGCAAAGGCGGCGCGCACGCCGGTCAGGCCCAGCGCCTTGTTGGGCGAAAACAGCTGCCACAGCTGCTGGCGCTGGCTGTCGCCCAGCGTGGGCTGGCCCGAGAGGCGCAGCGGCGCGTAGGCACTGTCCAGCACCACGGTGCCGCGCACGCGGGTGAGCATGGGGCTGTGCGCCTGCCCCAGCGGACTGGACGGTTCACAGGCCCATGCCAGGTCGGCAAGGTCACCATCCGCCACCACCTGCAGGCCCCAAGCCTGCGCTGCATGGGCGTAGTCGCCGTAGGCGTGGGTGGGCAGGCTCACCGTGCGGGCGCCCTGCCGCCGCGCCCAGGCGCTGATGCGAAAAATGAACTCGCTGGCACTGCCCGCCAACACGATGCGCCAGGGTGCGACCGCATAAAAGTCGGCCAGCGCAGCGCGCAACGCGGTGTAGCTGGCGTCGGGGTAGCGCGTGGCATCGGCCGCCTGCACGGCGGCCAGCGCTTGCGGGCAGGGGCCACAGGCATTGCTGTTGGTGGAAAAGTCGTAACGCGGCGCGCCCAGCGCGTCGGGTCCGCCATGGATACGGGGAGCCTGGCTCATCGCCTCGCCCCCCACACTATCAAAACCATAGCTGCTTGCGTAATCACCACAAGGGCTAGCAGTGCTTTTGATGCATAAACCAGGGCTCCCGCCGTATCTGCGGCCACGGCGGCACGGCCCTGCGGGTTGAGCACATACACACCGGGTTTGCGCAGTGCCACGTCCAGGTTGAGCGCCATGGCGGCCATGGGCCAGCCACTGTTGGGCGATGGCGTCTGGCGTGCCTGGGCGGGCAGCTGCCGCGCCAAACCGGCACCGCGCACACCGGTCACCAGCAACAGCAGCAGCGCCGTGATGCGCGCGGGCAGCCAGCTCAGGACATCGTCCACCCGTGCCGCCCATTTGCCGGCCCAGGCCCAGTTCTGGCCTTTGTAGACGCCGGGGTAGCCCCACATGGCGTCGGCCGTGTTGGCAAAGCGGTACAGCGCCGCACCGGGCAGGCCCAGCAGCACAAACCAGAAAATGGGCGCCACCACCGAGTCATTGAGGTTTTCGGCCAGCGTCTCGATGGCGCTTTCGCGCACCTGGGTGTCAGTCAACTGCGCCACCTCGCGGCTCACCAGCCAGCGCAGGCGCTCGCGGCCCGCCGCCAGCGACTGGCCCAGCGCCGCTTCCACCGCTTGCACCTCGCTATGGAGCATGGCCCAGGCCAGCAAGGGCTTGAGCGCCAGGCCCAGGCCCAGGCCGGCGGCCCACCAGGGCAGCATCAGCAAGGCTGCCTGCAGCGCCCAGGCCGCTCCTGAAACCATAGCTGCTCCCGCAATCCACACCAGGGCTGCGAGCCAAAAAGCCTTCCAATCGCGGCGCTCGGGCTGCTGCACGGCATGGCGCTGCACCCAGGCGCCCACGGCGCCCAGGTAGTTCCCCATCCACACCACGGGGTGCAGGCGCAGGCGCGGCTCGCCCCACCAGCGGTCTACCGCCAGTGCGACGAGCAATGCCAGGGCCATGGCCAACATGGTGGGACCGTGCGTCAGGGCGTGGGCATGGGCTTGCCAGTGCGCAGGCCCAGGCGCTGCAGCAACGCGCCGTCGGCGTCCACATCGGGATTGCCGGTGGTGAGCAGCTTGTCGCCGTAGAAGATGGAATTGGCACCGGCCACAAAACACAGGGCCTGCACCGCGTCGCCCATGCTTTGGCGCCCGGCCGACAGGCGCACACGCGCCAGCGGCATGGTGATGCGCGCCACGGCAATGGTGCGCACAAATTCCAGCGGGTCCAGGTCGGGCTGGTCGGCCAGCGGCGTACCTTCCACCTTCACCAGATGGTTGATGGGCACCGACTCCGGGTACGGCGACAAATTGGCCAGCTCGGCAATCAGGCCGGCACGCTGCAGGCGCGATTCGCCCAGGCCCACAATGCCACCACAGCAGACGCTGACACCCGCGTTGCGTACGCGGGCCAGCGTGTCCAGGCGGTCCTGGTAGTCGCGCGTGGTGATGATGTCGCCGTAAAAATCGGGCGCGCTGTCGAGGTTGTGGTTGTAGTAGTCCAGCCCGGCGTCGCGCAGGGTTTCGGCGTGGCCGTCGTTGAGCATGCCCAGCGTGGCGCAGGCTTCCAGGCCGGTGGCCTTGACGGCTTTGACCAGCTCGGCCACGGCCTCCACGTCGCGGTCTTTGGGTGCGCGCCAGGCGGCGCCCATGCAAAAACGCGTGGCGCCCGCGGCCTTGGCGCGCTCGGCAGCCTCGCGCACCGCGTCCACGCCCATCAGCTTGCCGGCCTCTACACCGGTGTCAAAGTGCACGCTTTGCGGGCAGTAGCCACAGTCCTCGGGGCAGCCGCCGGTTTTGACGGACAAAAGCGTGGCCAGCTCGACCATATTCGGGTCGAAGTGCTGGCGGTGCACGGTTTGCGCCTGGAACATCAGGTCATTGAAGGGCAGCTCCAGCAGGGCCTGCACTTCGGCCACCGTCCACACGCGCTGGCCCGCGTCAGGGCGCTGCGCAGGCGTTTTGTGGGGGGCGTGGAAATGCAGGGGTTGGGGCGTTGCAAATGTCGCGTCCATACGGGACTTCCTTGTTGTTATGTACGTGTCTCTTGCACAGGGCACTGCACCGACGTGCAGCCCCTGTCACTCATTGGGGAGCTTGCACCGGGTCCGTGGCGTGCGCTTCTGCACGCGGCAGCATGGCCATCACAGCCGGGCGCACCCAGCGTTGGAACGCCAACCCGCCCGCCACTGCCATGCTCAGCCAGAACGACAGCGACACCCAGGTGGTGGCCCAGACGAACTGCGTGCCCAGTTGGCGCAGGGTGGCCTGGGCCTCCCCGCTGAAACCGGCCAAGGGGTCGGCCATGATGTGGGGAGCGCCCACGACATAGGGCAAGGCCAGCCAGGCCGCCGCGGCCACCCAGCGCAAATGGCTGCGCAGCATGGCCACTGACACGCAGGCCAGCGCCGCACTGCCGGCCGCCAACACCCACCAGCCCTGGCGCGAGCCCAATCGGGCAGCGTCCATGCCGGGAATTTCGGCGGGCAAGCCCAGCGACGGCCAGAAATGGAAGGTCAACCAACCGGCTGCAGCCACCCAGGCGGCCAGCGCCAGGGAGCGCAGGCGGCTGCCGCGGTACAGGCTCAGGCCCATGACTGCAAACACCAGCAAGGCCATGCTGAACGCGTGCAGCACGTTGGCCACCCAGGTCCAGAGTGCGCGCTCCACGCCATCGGCGGGTGCCCATTCTTCTGCCGCATCCCCATGGGAATGGGCCGTCGCATCGGCATGCGTGTGCGCTGCGGCCATGGCGGGTGTGGCGACCGGTTCGGGCGCCTCCACCTTCTGGCTCTCAAACACTTCCGCAGCCAGGATGATGGGTACGGCCTGCAACTGCTGCACGCCCGACTGCACACTGCCCACCAGTAGCGCGACGGCCACTGCGGCAAAGATCAATCGTTGAAAAATCATGGCGATCTCCCTGTGAAGTGCGCGTGGCTCAGTGGCACGGTTTGACGGTCACGTGGCGCACGTCATGCGCTGCGTTGTGCGCCAGCGGGCTCTCGGCAAAGGCCACGCCGTACAGGACCACCAAGCCCAGGGCGGCGGCGGCCAGCAGCGGGCGCAGCACGGCCAGGCCGGGGTTCTGGGTGGCAGAGGGGGTGTGGGTCAGCGTTGTCGATTCAGTCATGGCGTTCTCCTTGGGGTTACGGGTTAAAAAAAAGCAAATCTGGTGACATTAAACAATGGCGGCGGTATGGAGCATGGGCAGGTTCCGGTGCAGAGGGTTCAGGCCTGTGCCCACCGGTGCTCCGCCCCCCAGCGTGTGGCCCAGGCGGCACAGCGGCCCAGACCTTTCTTCGGGTCGTCAAAGTCGACGATCACCACGTGTTGCGGCGTTAGCGGCGCCTGCGGCTGCTCCAGCGTGCGGCCATCGGTCAGCAGCCAGAGCCAACATTCGGTGGGGCCACTGATGCGCAGCGTGCGCTGCAGCAAGCGGTCGGCCTGCACCAATGCTTCGGCCAGTGGCGTGCCACCGCCGCCACCCACGGGGCGCAGGCGCTGGCTACCGGAGGCGCGCGCACGGCCCGGTGGCAACAACAACTCCACGCCCTGCCCGCCAAAACGCAGCAGCGCCACATCGTCGCCCTGGCGCGCCGCCTGCTCGATCATGAAGGCCGCATGGCCCTTGGCCCACGCAAGGCGACCGCGCTGGCGCATGGAGCCTGAGGTGTCGAGCACGATGCAATGCAGGCGGCTGGTGCGCAAGGCCACCGGCTGACGACGCAAGTGTTCGCGCGTGAGCTGTGCAGGCCCCTTGGCAACAACAGTAGGCAGCCAGGCAATGGCGTTGCTGCGCTGTCGTGCACCGGGCGCAGTCGTTGCGGATGCGGTAGAGGGTGGAGGCCACCGCCAGCTGCCAGGCCCGTTACGCGGGTGGCGGCTGGGGTGGCCTAGGCTTTTTTTGGCGGCCACCCGGCTATTTTTTGGACCTTGGTGGTGCCTTCAGGCTGGGCTGGCATGGCGCCCCAGTCGCCTTGGGGGGAGGATGCTTCAGGCGGTTGGTCTTGCAGGCGCTGGGGGTTTGGTTGGGGTTGCTGCGGTGCGCTGGCTTTGCTCGGTGGCTGCGCCGCACTGCCTTCGGGTCGGCGGTGGCCCAGTGCGAGTTCGGCCACAGCGTCCACCTCGGCCACCGTCACCTCCGTGCGACCTTCCAGCGCGGCCAGCGCACGGGCAGCGCGCAGCATCACCAGGTCGGCGCGCATGCCATCCACACCGGCAGCAATGGCACAGGCTGCGGCGTGATTCAACACCTCATCCGACCATGCCAGGCGCGGCAATGCGGCGCGGGCCGCCACCAGGGCGGCGCTCAAGGCACGTTGTTCTTCTGCATGCTGCGCACCCAGCGCCGCGGGGTTTTCATCAAAGCCCAGGCGTGCCCGCAGGATGGCACTGCGCTGCGCTGCGTCCACCGGGTTGGCCAGTGCCACCGACAAGCCGAAGCGGTCCAGCAGTTGCGGGCGCAGCGCGCCCTCCTCCGGGTTCATGGTGCCCACCAGCACAAAACGTGCGGCGTGTTGCTGCGAAATGCCATCGCGCTCCACCGTATTCACACCACTGGCCGCCACGTCCAGCAGCGCGTCCACCAACGCGTCAGGCAACAAGTTCACTTCGTCCACATAGAGCACACCGCCATGCGCACGCGCCACCAGACCGGGCGCCAGGCGCACCTGGCCATCGCGCAGTACGTCTTCCACATTCAGCGTACCCACCAATTGCTCCAGGCTGGCGGCCAGCGGCAGCGTGACAAACGGTGCGCCGGGCAAGAGCGCGGCCAGTGCACGCGCTGCGGTGGACTTGGCCGTGCCACGCGGGCCGCTGATCAGCACACCGCCAATGCCGGGGTCAATGGCGGCGAGTTGCAGCGCGCGCTGCAAAGTGGGCTGGCCCACCAGCGCGGTGAAGGGAAACGCCGCGCGCGTGGCGGCTTCCAGGGGAATGGCGTGTGCAGAAGTGTTCATGGTCGTGCTCATGGCAGGGGTCCTTCTCCGTGTTCTTCCACGCGGCGCTCCAGCGCCAGCAAATGGTCTTCAATACGTTCGCGCTGGTCGCCCGGCGCTTCCCACAGGCCGCGCTGCATGGCCTCCAGCAGGCGTTCACCAATGCTGCGCAGCGCGCCGGGGTTGTGCTGCTGCAAAAACGCGCGGTTGGTGTCGTCGTGCAAATAGGCGTCGGCCACCAGCGCGTACTGGTGGTCACCCACCACACCGGTGGTGGCGTCAAACGCAAACAAATAGTCCACCGTGGCGGCCATCTCAAACGCGCCCTTGTAGCCATGGCGGCGCACACCTTCCAGCCACTTGGGGTTGACCGCGCGGGAGCGCACCACGCGCGCGACCTCTTCGCCCAGCGTGCGGATGCGTGGCGCGCCAGGCACGCTGAAGTCGCCGTGGTACAGCGCAGCCGGCTCACCGGTCAACGCTTCCACAGCCACCGCCATGCCACCCTGGAACTGGTAGTAGTCGTCCGAGTCGAGCACATCGTGCTCGCGGTTGTCCTGGTTGTGCAGCACCGCGTCCAGCCCGGCGATGCGCTGCTCAAAGCTGCCACGCGCGGCCACGCCGTGTTCGCCCTGGCCGTAGGCAAAGGCACCGGCGCGCAAATAGGCCTGAGCCAAATCCGCACCATCGTTCCAGCGGCCGCTGGCCATCAGCTCCTGCAGCCCAGCGCCATAGCCGCCGGGGCGCGGGCCAAACACGCGCCAGGTCGCTTCGCGCTCAGCCGCCTCGGTGCTCAAGCCCTTGGCCTGTGCATCCGCCGCTTCGCGCCGCACGCGGGCGCGGATCGGGTTCACTTCGTCGGGCTCATCCTCTTCACTGATCGCAGCCACGGTACGCACAGCGGTGTCAAACAAGTCAATCACATTGGGGAAGGCATCGCGGAAGAAGCCCGATACGCGCAGCGTCACATCCACGCGTGGCCGGCCCTTCAGGCCCATGGGCAGCACCTCGATGTCCACCACCCGGCTGCTGCCATCGGCCCACTTGGGCCGCACGCCCAGCAGCGCAAAGGCCTGGGCAATGTCTTCGCCCCCCGTACGCATGGTGCTGGTGCCCCAGACCGACAGCCCCACCTGGCCCGGCATGCAGCCATGGTCCTGCAAGTGGCGCTCGATCACGCGCTCGGCCGCAGCGGCACCCATGGCATAGGCAGTTTGTGTGGGCACGGCGCGCGTGTCCACCGAATAGAAGTTGCGTCCTGTGGGTAACACGTCAGGGCGGCCACGCGATGGCGCGCCGCTGGGGCCTGCGGGGACAAATTTGCCTGAGAGGCCACGCAGGCACTGCAAAATTTCTTGCGGGCCGCAGGCGTCCAGGCGCGGGCGCAGCACGGCCTGCATGCGCTGCAGCACCGGTGCGGTATGGGGCCAAGCCACGGCATCGAGTGCGTCATCGCCCACCACATGGTCCGTGACCAATTGCCGTGCGAGCAGCTCCAGCCGCTCCCGCGTATGACCCGCATGGCGCCACGCATCATCACTTTGTGCTTGCAGCACTGCCGGATGCGGGCCACTCCAGGGCGCAGCCCATTCCGGGCTCAGCGCATTAAAACCGTCCACGCCATCCAGTTGCAAGTCTTTTGCCAGGGCCACCAGCAGGCTGCGCTGCCCGGCCGCCGTGCCACCGGGAAAACGTGCCAAGGCCACCAGCGTGTCGATCTGTTGGCGACCTTGTGGCGAGGTGCCCAGGATGTGCAGGCCGTCGCGGATTTGTGATTCCTTGATCTCGCACAGGTAGGCGTCCAGCCGCTGCAGCAAGGCCTCGCGGCCCGCATCGTCGGCGGGTTTGGCAAAGCCCAGGTCGGTGTGCAGGTTCTCGGTCAACACGCGGTCCAGAATGTCGCCGCGCAGGCGCTGGGCGCGGCGCGGGTCCAGCGACAAAGCCTCGTAGTACTCGTCCATCTGCCGCTCCAGCTTTTGCAGCGGGCCGTAGGTCTCGGCGCGAGTCAGGGCCGGCATCAGGTGGTCGATGATCACGGCCTGGGTGCGGCGCTTGGCCTGGCTGCCCTCGCCGGGGTCGTTGACGATAAACGGGTACAGATGCGGCAAAGGGCCCAGGATGGCGTCAGGCCAGCAGTTGGCACCCAGCGCCACGCTTTTGCCGGGCAACCATTCCAGGTTGCCGTGTTTGCCTACATGCACCACCGCATCCACCGCAAACTGGCGGCGCAGCCAGAAGTAAAACGCCAGGTAGTTGTGCGTGGGTACCAGATCGGCATCGTGGTAGGTAGCCACCAGATCCAGATCACGCCCACGTGCGGGCTGGTTGCCGACAAAGACATGGCCGTAGCGATGGCCGGACACCATGAAGCGGCCGCTGCGCACCATGGGATCTTGCTCCGGCTGACCCCACAGCGTATTCACCGCATCGCGGTTGGCGGCGTCCAGGCGGTTGAAGTCCGCCAGGTAGTCGGCCATGGCCAGGCTCTGGCTGGCGGGCCGCATGTCGTTGGCGTCCAGGTTGTTCGTCACGCCCGCCACCAAGGCGGCCATCAGCGCGTCGCTGCCCTCGGGCAAGGCACCGGTGGCGTAACCCGCGCCCTGCATGGCGTGCAGCAGGGCCACAGTGGAGGCGGGAGTATCCAGACCCACGCCATTGGCCAGGCGGGAGTCGTCGTTGGGGTAGTTGGCCAGGATCAACGCCACGCGTTTGTGGGCATTCGGCTTGTCGCGCAGCACGCACCAGCGGCGCGCCAGTTCGGCCACAAAGGCCATGCGTTCGGGCTCGGGCTGGTAGCGCACCACGTCCACCTCGGTACGTTCGCAGCGCCAGGCCAGGCCCTTGAAACTGATGGCGCGCGTGCCAATGCGGCCGTCCACCTCGGGCAGCACCACCTGCATGGCCAGGTCGCGCGGTGCCAGGCCATGCGGGTCGGCCGCCCACTGCTCTTGTGCGCAGCCGGCGGTGATGAGTTGCAACACCGGTGCGTCGCCCGCCAATGGCTGCAGTGGCGGTCCGTCCAATCCATCACTGTCACCACCGTCCAGCGCGGTGATCGCAAAGCTGGTGGCATTGAGCACCACACCCACGCCGTGCTGTGCGGCCAGCGATTGCAGCAGTGCCAGGCTGGTGGGGTTCTTCAGCGAGTCCACCGCCACGGCCACGGTGTTCAGGCCCTGGCCGTGCAGCGCGGCCCGCATGGCGTCAAACACCGCCGTGTTGCCGGCCTGCACATGGGCGCGGTAGAACACCAGCAATGCCACGGGGGCATCGTCTTGCCATGCTTGGGCACCCAGCGATTCGTACACCATGGCCGCAGGCAACACCGTCGGCGGTGTGGGCCGAGCCCCCAGGCCAAAGGCGGAATGGCCGATCAAGTCGAAAAAACCGCGCGCATTGTCACGGCCACCTTCACGCAGGCAACGCCAGAGCTGGCGGCAATCCTCGTGCGGGGCGGTGCTGCGCAGCAGCAGTTGCAGGTCTTCACTCGCATCACCCGAGAACAGGGCCAGCCACTGGCCCCGTTCGCGTGCCAGCTCGCGCACACGCTCCACCACATAGGCCCAGTCGCTGGCCGCACCCAGGTGGTCGATCACCACCACGCGTGCATGCTGCAGCACATCGTCCACGTACATGTCGGCCGAGGCGGGCTGGCGCAGCCACATGAGGTTGGCCAGGCGCACCGTGGGGAAGCCCTCGGGCAACTGCTGCGCCGCATCGGCCAGCAAAGACAGTGTGGTGTCGGCCGCGCTGAGCACCACAATGTCGCCCCGCGTCTGTTCCACGCGCACGACACCCTGGCCACCGTCTTCCACGTGGCCACCAGGGCGGGTGGAGAGCAAATGCATGGAGTCTTTCTTTCTGTACGTGTTTTAAGCTGCGACGGGTGCCACCAGCGCTTCGCTCAACTCGGCTTGCAACACTGCGGCATTGAGTTCGGAACCAATCAGCACCAGGCGCGATTGGCGCACTTCATCGGCACGCCAGGGGCGGTCAAAGTAGCTGTCAAAACGGGTGCCCACGCCCTGCACCACCAGGCGCATGGCCGCACCGGGCAGAGCCACAAAGCCTTTGGCGCGGTAAATCTCGTGGCGTGCCACCACACCTTGCAGCGCGGCCAGCAGGCCTTCGCGGCTGGTGACGTCCAGCAAGACCTGCACCGAATCAAACGCATCGTGGTCGTGGTCTTCTTCCTCGTCGTGGTGGGTCTTGCGTCCATCAATCTGGTCTTCCACCGCGCGCTCCAAGCCCAGCAGCACACCAATGTCGATGCGGCCATGCTGCGCGTGCACCAGCTTCACACCGGGCAGGGTTTCGGTGCGGATGGCGGCTTCCACCTCCACCAGCTGCGCGGGCGTCACACCATCGGTCTTGTGCACGATCACCAGGTCGGCCGTGGCCAATTGGTCTTCAAACAGTTCGTGCAGCGGCGAGTCGTGGTCCAGGTTGTCATCGGCACGGCGCTGGGCGTCCACGGCCACCGGGTCGTCGGCAAAGTCGCCGGCAGCCACCGCAGGCGCGTCCACCACGGTCACCACCGCGTCCACGGTAAAGGTGTTGCGCAGCGCGGGCCACTGGAAGGCCTGCACCAGTGGCTTGGGCAAGGCCAGGCCCGAGGTTTCGATGATCAGGTGGTCGATCTGGTCGCGGCGGGCGGCCAGCTTTTCCATCACCGGGGCAAACTCTTCCTGCACGGTGCAGCACAGGCAGCCGTTGGCCAGCTCGTACAACTGGCCGTTTTCTTCGCCGTTTTCGTCGCAACCAATGCCGCAGCCGCGCAACAGCTCGCCGTCGATACCGAGTTCGCCAAACTCGTTGACGATGACCGCGATGCGGCGGCCCTGCGCATTGGCCAGCAGGTGGCGCAGGAGCGTGGTCTTGCCGCTGCCCAGAAAGCCGGTGACGATGGTGGCGGGGATTTTTCGGGTTTGCATCAGGAAGTCCTTGAAGAAAAAAGTTAACGGGGCGGCAGCGCCTTGAGGCACTCCACCAGCATGTGCGCCGCCTCGCCCAGGCGTGGGCCGGGGCGTGACAGCAGGTCCATACGTTCGGTGTCCAGCAGGCACAGCTGCTGCTGGCGCACTGCGGGCAGCGTGCTCCAGCCGGGGCGGTCTGACAGATTGGTCAGCGTGGCACGCGGGCCGATGATCAGGTCGGGTGGGCGGCGCAGCAGCAGCTCGGGGTTGATCTTGGGGAACAGGCCCAGCTCGCCGCTCACCACATTGACCAGGCCCAGCTTGGCCACGGTTTCGCCAATAAAACTTTTGTCACTGGCGGCGGAGGCCCCGGCCCCAACTTCCACATACACGCTGCGCCCGCGCAAGGCGGCTGGCATGCGACCGGCCGCAGCGTCCAGTTCGCCATCCAGGCGCGCAATGAGTTCGGCGGCGCGGGCCGGTTCGCCCAGCGCTTCCCCCAACTTGACCAGCATGCGCTTCAAATCGGCGTGGGTGCGTGCGTCCAGCATCAACACCGGCACGCCCAGCGCCTGCAGGCGTTCGCCCGCGCGGCTGCGTGGCCCCAGCAACACCAGGTTGGGCCGCAGCGTCACGATGCGCTCGATCTGCGCGTCTTCCAGGCCCCCCACCTTGGGCAGTGCCACCACCGATGCAGGCCAGGTGGAGTGCCGATCGGTGCCCACCAGCTGCGCGCAGTGGCCCAGCGCACACACGGCCTCGGTCAGCGAGGGGGCGAGCGTGACGATGCGCGACACAGGCTGTGCCTGCGCCATGGCTACGCTGGATATCAAACCGAGCGCCACTGCAACAAGAACAAAAAATGCACGCAAAGCTTCAATCCTCAATGCCACGTTGTGCGGGCACACCGGCCTTGAAATGGTGTTTGACCAGCGTCATCTCGGTCACCGTGTCCGCCAGGTCCACCAGCTCGCCCGGCGCGTTGCGACCGGTCAGCACCACATGCACATGCGGCGGGCGCTCGCGCAGGCAGGTGAGGATGGCTTCCAGCGGAATCCAGCCGTAGCGCAGCGGGTACATGATCTCGTCCAGCACCACCATGAAGTGTTCGCCCGCGCGAATCGTCGCCTCGGCCTTGGCCCAGCCGTCCAGCGCCAGTTGGGCCGATTGGTCCAGGTCTTTGCTCTTCCAGCTGAAACCGTCGCCCAGGCCTTCGATGGGAATGCCCAGTTGCTCAAACAGGCGGTGCTCGCCAAAGCGCGCGGTCGGCACTTTCATGAACTGGTAGACCTTGACGGCCTTGCCACGGCCATGCGCGCGCAGGGCCAGGCCAAAGGCGGCTGTGCTCTTGCCTTTGCCGTGGCCGGTGTTGATCAGGATCAGGCCGCGGCGCTCGGCCGTGGGGACGACACGTTCGTAGTCGACCGGTGGAGTTTCAATTTGCATGGGAGCCCTTTTGGCGGGTTGGGTGACTTTGGGCAGCGCAATCCACTGCCCCTGTACGGGGTGGACGGCAATACGTCCGTCGAATACATCTTCCATGGCGCGGTGCGTGGCCAGGTCGGAACATGCGCCCTGGTGGGTGACGCGACCGGCGGCCATAACAACCATCGTATCGGCCTGCAGCGCCATGGTGATCTCGTGCAGCACGCTGACCACGGTCTTGCCCTGGGCCACCAGTGCGCGCACCACATCCAGCCAGTCAGCCTGGTGTGGCGGGTCCAGGTTGGCCAGGGGCTCGTCCATCAGCAGCACTTGTGCCTGCACCGCCAGCGCACGCGCCAGCAACACACGCTGGCGCTCGCCGCCCGAGAGTTGGCCCAGTGCGCGTTCGCGCCAATCCCAGGCACGGGTGGCGCGCAACGCGCTTTCGACGGCGGCATGGTCGGCCGCGCCGGGTGGTGCCAGCCAGGCCTGGTGCGGCAGGCGGCCCAGCATGGCCACGTCCCACACCGTCAAATCGTCGGCCGAGGTTTCGTTCTGGCCCAGCCAGGCCAGTTGCTGCGCGCGCTGGCGATGCGGCAGGCTCAACAGCGGCTGGCCCAGCAAACTCACGCTGCCGCTGTGGGGCAACACGCCAGCCAGGCATTTGAGCAAGGTGGACTTGCCCGCGCCATTGGGACCGACGATGCTGGTCCACTGCCCCGCCGCAAGTTCCAGGCTGATGTTGTGCAGGATGGGCTGCTTTTGCAAGCCCCCTTGCAAACCATTCCCGAGGCTAACCCCGATGGAATATGCGCCAATAGCTATGATTTTGGTAGCGCCCGTCATGCCGCACGCCCTCCGCCCAGGTTGCTGCTGCGGTGCATCAGCCACAACAAATAGCCGCCGCCCAGCACGGCGGTGAGCATGCCCACAGGCAGCTCCTGCGGCGCAATCAGCCCGCGTGCCAGCATATCCGCCGCCATCAAGAGCACGCCGCCCATCAGGCTGGACAGCAGCATCAGGTGCGCATGCGTGGTCTTCACCACTGATCGCACCAAGTGCGGCGCGGCCAGGCCGACAAACGCGATCAAACCCGTCTGCGCCACCGCCGTACCCGTGGCCAGCGCCAACACCCCCACCAGCGCCGCACGCATGGGCGCCACCGGCAAGCCCAGGCTGATAGCCGTGGCGTCGCCCAGGCTCAGGCCATCGAGCACACGCGCCAGCAGCCACGCCGCCAACACACACACGCCCCAGACGCTGGCCATAAGTACACAGGACGTCCAGCCGACGAAAGCGGTGGAGCCCAGCATGAAGGCCTGCATGGCCTGCAGCGATTCGGGCGAAAACAGCAGCACCAGGTGTGTCATGGCGCCCAGCACCACGCCCACCACCACACCGGCCAGCAGCAGGCGCAGCGTGTGGCCCACGCCGCGCGACAGCACCAGCGTGAGCATCACGGCCAACACCGCACCCAGAAACGCCGCGCCGGTCAGGCCCAGGCGCACCCACAGGCTGCTGGAAAACACACTGACCGCGACGCCCCCGCTCATCATGCTGCCGCCCAACATGCCGGCACCGCCACCGAGCGCGGCCAAGGCCAGCGCGACACCCAGCGAGGCGCCGGAGGCGCTGCCCAGCAAATACGGATCGGCCAGCGGATTGCGAAACAGACCCTGCGCCACCGCACCGGCCAAGCCCAGCAGGGCCCCAGCGGCCCAGGCGCCCAGCGTGCGTGGCAGGCGGATCTGCCAGACGATTTGCTGCGCCATCGCGGTTTGCTGAGGGTCTTGCGCAGGGTTGAGCAGCGGGCCTATCAGGTTCTCCAGCCCGGCACTGCCCACGCAGACGCCCAGTGCCACAAGCACCAATGCCCCCAGCACACCGGCCCAAACCAGCCAGAAGACGCGTGTGGGCATCATGGTTTGGCTCCGGGGGCTTTCGCGATCAAACACTGGGCCATCAGGCGTGCGCCTTCCGCCATGCGCGGGCCGGGGCGCACCAGCATGTCGGACTGATCCGCGGGAAAGATGCAGACGCGCTGTTCACGCAGCGCGCGGATACTCTGCCAGCCCGGCCGCGCCATCAGGCCATCGGCGCTGCGCTGGCCAATCATGATGAGGTCGGGGTTGGCACGGACTATGTATTCGGGGTTGAGCTTGGGGAACGGGCCGAGGTTGGAAGGGACGATGTTTTTGGCACCCAGGCGCGCCAGCGTTTCGCCAATGAAGGAGGACTCACCCGCCGCATACGGCCCCTGGTTGACCTCAAAGTACACCTTGGTGTTACGCACACTGGCCGGCAGCGACTGGGCCGCGGCCGACACAGCAGCGTCAATCGCGCGCCAGATGCGGGCGGCATCCTGGACTTCCAGCAACTGGCCGAGTTTGAGCATCACGCGCTGCACATCGGCATGGCGTTTGGGCTCCAGCGCAATGACCTTGATGCCCAGGGCCTGCAGCCGATCCCCCGCGCGCGACGAGGTGGCCATCAGCACTACATCGGGTTGGAGCGCCACGATCCTCTCGATGTTGGGGTCCAGCCCGCCGCCCACCTGCGGCAGCTTTTGCACGCTGGCCGGGAAGTTGGAATAGCGGTCTACCCCCACCAGGCGATGGCACTGGCCGAGTTCACACACGGTTTCGGTCAACGAGGGCAAGAGGCTCACGATGCGCTGGGGTGCGGCGGGCAGCGTGACGGTGACGCCGCGGTCGTCGGTGACTTGCAGGGCGTGGGCTGCCTCCAACAAGCTGAACGCAAGCAAAAGCGCAAGAAGAAGGCGGGGTGCCAGTGCGTTTTGCGTAGGTAAAGGAGGAGCCCGCAACGCGGGCGGGGGACACGGAGCAAAACGCACTGGCACCCCGCCTTCCAGCCAATGCCTGATCTGTTGAAATAATCCGGCGCAGGTCATGGTCATGCGGCGTCTTTCAAGGTCAGCGGTAGGCCGGCGGCCATCAGCGTCACGCGCTGGCAGGTGGCGGCCACGTCCTGGTTCAGCCTGCCCAGCGCATCCACAAAGGCACGCACCTCGCGTCCCATGGGGATCACGCCCAGGCCAATCTCGTTACCCACCAGGACCACGGGGCCGGGCGCCTGTGCAATTGCTATCAAAAGAGAAGCTATTGGCGCAGTATCCACGGGGGATAGAGGCATAATTGACTCATATTCTGCAGGCATGCGCAGATTGGTGAGCCACAGCGTCAGACAGTCCACCACCAGCAGCGTGTCGGCGCTGCCATGCGTCTGGATGGCCTCGGCCAACGCCAAGGATTCTTCCACCGTGGTCATGCCGGGCACGCGCTCCGCACGGTCAGCCTGATGCCGGGCAATGCGCTGGCGCATCTCGTCGTCCCAGGGCTGGGCGGTGGCGATCAGCACGGCGCGGTGATCATGGCTCTGGTCCAGCCACTGGCGTGCCAGCAGCTCGGCGCGGCGCGACTTGCCACTCTTCTGGCCGCCCAGAATGAGTTCACTTTTCGCAATCGTCATGGCGCTCATGATCGGAACGCCCCCGCCTGGTCTGCGTCCATCCATTGCAGGATGATCTGGTGCATCTTGGCCACGCCATCGGTCAGCGCGGCAGGGCCGGGCTGCAGGATGTCGGGCGACTTGATTTCAAACAGCTGCTGGTGGCGCACGGCGTTCACCGCGCCCCAACCCTCGCGGGCCGCCACGGCCTCGGGCCGGAATTTCTTGCCGCACCAGGAGCCCAGGATGATGTCGGGGTTGCGGCGGACTATCTCGGCACCGTCCGCAATGATGCGGTTCTTGCCCAGCGACTCGGCCGCCAGTTCCGGGAAACAGTCGTCGCCCCCCGCCATGCCGACCAGCTCCGACACCCAGCGGATGGCGCTGATGTGCGGGCTGTCCCATTCTTCAAAAAAGACCTTGGGGCGGCGCGCACCGGCGACCACCTTGGTGGTCACTGCCGCCTGCATGGCGCGCAAGTCCGCCTGCATCTGCGCAACGCGCTGCGCGCCCTGCTCTGCCTCGCCCACCATGGCGGCCAGCTGGAACAGCATGGAGAAAATCTCGGCCACGCTGCGCTGGTTGAAGATGGTGACCTGCACGCCGCGCTTGACCAAATCCGCCGCAATGTCGGCCTGCAGATCGGAGAAGCCCAGCACGCAGTCGGGCCGCAGCTCCATGATCTTGTCCAGCTTGGCACTCAGGAAGGCACTGACACGCGGCTTCTCGTCGCGCGCGCGCTTGGGCCGCACCGTATAGCCCGAGATGCCCACAATGCGCGCCTCCTGGCCCAGCAGGTAGAGCCACTCGGTGGTCTCTTCCGTCAGGCAGACGATGCGCTGCGGGCCGGGGTGGAAGTGCAGCAGGTCGACGCTCACGCCGTCACCTCCACAGACGCAGTGAACAGCTCCACCACCGCTTCGGGGCAGGACGGGAACCAGGCGTGGAAGTAACTGGCCCGCACGCCGCCCACTTGCCACACGGCCTCCCCTGCGTCGTCAGACGGCTCCGTATGGGGGCGGGAGGTGCGCACGGCGGGCTGCAAGGGCGTGGCCGTGGTCGAGTAATGGAAGGTATGGCCACGCAAGGTGCCGCTTTCCAAAGCCAACTGCTGCGGGCCCAGGCCTGCCAGCAGCTTCTGCATGGTCACTTCGCCGGGCAGCACCCCCCATTGCGCGTGGCGCTGGCCGTCCAACGTCACCAGCGTGTCGAACAAGGCCATCATGCCGCCGCACTCGGCCCACACGGGCTTGCCAGCGGCAACGTGCGCAGTCAGGCTGTTTTTGAAAGCCTTGTTGGCCGCAATCGTTTCGGCATGCAACTCGGGGTAGCCACCGGGAATCCACAGCGCGTCGCACACCGGCAGCGCCGCATCGGCCAGCGGAGAGAAAAACACCAGCTCGGCCCCCAACACGCGCAGCGTGTCGAGATTGGCAGCGTAGATAAAACAGAAGGCCGCATCACGCGCAACAGCAACGGTAGTTCCAAACAATGGAAGGTGGCTGGGCGTCAGAGCGTTCTGCGGAGGTAAAGGAGGAGACCGCAAAGCGGTCGGGGGACACGCAGCAGAACGTTCTGCCGCCCAGCCGCCTGGCGCCATAGGAAGGGGGATTTCCGGTGCAACGAAGTCAACAGCCCAACGCTGCAAATCCTCCAGCGTCATCTGCCCCAGCGGTGTAGTGGCCAGCGCATCCGCCGCCGCGTCCAGGCGCTCCATGGCGTCCACCACTTCGGTGGCCACGGTCAACCCCAAGTGGCGCTTGGGCAGGGCCATGGTGGCATTGCGCAGCACTGCGCCCAACCATTGCTCAGGCGCCACGCTGGCCTGCAACATGCCCGCATGGCGCACATTGGCCACGCGATTGGCCAGCACACCCGCCCAGGGCATATCTGCCCGGTAATGCTGCAAGCCAAACGCCAGCGCCCCAAAGGTGCCCACCATGCCCGAAGCATCCACCACCGCCAGCACCGGCAAGCCAAAGCGCTGCGCCAGATCGGCCGCGCTGGGCTCGCCATCAAACAGCCCCATCACACCTTCCACGATGATGAGATCGGCCTCCAGTGCTGCCGCATGCAGGCGCGCACGGCAATCGGCCTCCCCCGTCATCCACAGGTCCATCTGGTACACCGGTGCACCGCTGGCCAGTGCGTGCCAGCAGGGGTCCAGAAAATCCGGGCCGCACTTGAACACCCGCACGCGCCGCCCCTGGCGCGTGTGCAAACGTGCCAGTGCCGAGGTGACCGTCGTCTTGCCCTGCCCGGAGGCGGGTGCGGCGATCAGGATGGCGGGGCATGTGGCGGTGGTTTGCATAAATGTCAGGGCGCCCATTTCAGGCCTACATACAGGGTGCGGCCAGCGGCGGCATAGGTTTCTGCCAGTTGGTAGCTGGCATCGGTTGCATTGTCCACGCGCACCAATACGCTCCATTGGGGAGACAGCGGACGCGTGGCGGACACATTGAGCACCGCATAGGCGGGCAACACAGTGGCATTCGGTACTTTGTCATAACGCGCCGAAGACAGCAGGGCTTGCGCCCCCATAGACCAGACACCCCAGCGAGTGCTGCCCCCTAGCACGGCATGGTGCGTGGCACGGCGTGCCAGCAGGTCACCCGTGACGCCATCTCGGGGGTCTTGCAAGTCCAGCGACGCATGCCAATGCACATCGGCCACCATAGACTGGGCCGACAGCGTCACCCCGCGGTAGCGGGCACGCGCCGTGTTGAGGTAGCAACCCCGGGATGACAGTGCCACTGGCGGCCGGTTGTTGATACAACTGCCGGTACGGGCTGTGTAGCTGATCAGGTTGCTGACCTCGTTGAAGTAAACCGTGGCCGCAAACTGTGCGGGGCCCTGGCGGTAACGCAGTGCCAGCTCCTGGTTGCGGCTGGTTTCCGGCTGCAGGTCGGCGGTGCCGTAGACGCTGAAGCGTTGGTACAGGGTGGGTGCCCGAAACGCCGTGCTGCTGGCCAGCGTGGCGCGCCATTGCGGCGTGATGGCATAGCCATAGGCCAGGCTGCCGGTAGCTTGCTGGCCAAACTCACTGTCCTGATCCCGACGGATATTGGCCTGCACCGAATGCACCTCACCCGCCAGACCATACCCCAGCGCCAGCGCATTCTGAAAACGACTGGTATCGCGGGGCGTGGTGCTGGCGTTGTTGAGCAAGTCCTCGCGCCGCTCCAGCGTGGCGGTAAGCAGGTGGGTGCCCGCGCGCCATTCATTTTGCAACAGGTAGCCCCGCAGAAGGGTCTTGGTTACGTACGGACTGGGAAGGGTTTCGTAGCGTTCTACAGACTCGTTCACGCTCACGGTGGTGCGGTAGGCGTCACTCCACGCGCCGCTCCAGCTCAGTCCAGTCGCCTGCACCTGGCGCAGATTGCGGTTGTCCGCCACACCGGTGCTGTCGTATTGGGAGTTCTGATCATTGCCCAGAAAACTGGCTTCCAGGCGGTGCCCGGCCACCAGAGCAGCCCCCAGCCGCAGGCTGGCAGAGTCGCTTTTGTAGCCATCATCGTCCGGGTTTTGACCTGCCTGCACGCGCGCATTAAACCCCTTGCTGCTCTCAGTGCCCAGGGCGAGCGCGTAATCCCAGTGCCCTTCCCCCCCACTGAGCGCCACATCCAGTTTCGAGGTCCCATAGTTGCCCACACCCAGGCTCACCGAGGGGGAAAAAACGCCATCCCCTTTGCGCGTGAAAATCTGGATCACACCGCCCAGTGCGTCCGAGCCATAGACTGCAGCTGCGGGCCCACGCAGCACCTCCACACGCTCGATCTGGGCCAGTGGAATTGCCTCCCACGATACGCCACCCGTGGCCTGCGAATCCATGCGCACACCATTCACATACACCGCTGTAAACCGCGACTCCGCACCGCGCAGGTAGACCGAGGTGGAGGCACCCGCTCCACCGTTGCGCACCATTTCCACACCGGGAAGTCCCCGCAATACGTCGGGTAGCGAAGCGGCACCGCTGCGCTCAATGGCATCGCGGTCAATGATGGACACATCGGCCAGCAAATCGGCGAGGGGTTGTTCCACCCGGGTGGCGGTGACCACCACCTCCTTGAGGGTACGCGAAGACTCCGCCTGCGCCTGCGCCTGCGCCTGCGCAGACGAAGCCCATAAGGCGAGCAGAAGTGCCGAACATCGCACTCCAGAAATACACCATGTCATGAAAGCAAAACCCGAACAGGAACCCTCCCCGGCTTCCCCGCCAGGCATGGGCATCACGGAGGCGCGCCAGACGCACCTCCACCGTGTTGGCCGGTATCCGGGCTGGTGGAAGCAACCTCCATCGCCTTCCCAAGCGTGTGTTCGATACGCTCAGTGGCCGTGATGGAAGCGGAGTTCAAGGACTCGTCCACTTACCGTTGCGGGGGCAGCGCAGGTTAGGTTGGCCGTTGCCGGCTTCTCCCTCCTGCTTCCCGTTGAACTGCGGCGTGTGAACCACACCGCGAGCACCAACGGGCGCATTTTACGCTGCCCCAGCTTTCGCTCACCCTACAATGTGCGATCTATGTCGAACCAGATCCCCATCGACCAAATTGCCGAACGCGTGGAGCGCCTGTTGGTGCGCTACGCCGAGCTGCAGCGCACCAACGCCCTGCTCGCTTCGCAGGTGGAGACACTGACCCATGAGCGCGACGGCTTGAAGTCACGCCTCAATGCCGCACGGGCCCGGGTCGATGCGCTGCTGGAACGTTTACCTGACGCCCTGGCCACGCACAAAGACGCACCATGAAACAGCTTGAAGTTCAAATCATGGGGCAGAGTTACCTGCTGGGCTGCCCCGAAGGCGGCGACGCCCGCCTGCTGGAAGCCGTGGAGCGCGTGGACACCGCCATGTGCAAGATCCGCGACGCCGGCAAGGTGCGGGCCCGCGACCGCATTGCGGTGCTGGCTGCGCTGAACCTGGCCTTTGACCTGTCGGAACGCCCCGTGACGGCTGCGCCAGCCAGTGCCGAGGTCGCAACCACCAGTCCCGCCACCACAGCGCTGCCCGCAGCCGATGGCGGCCTGCTGCTGAACTCCCTGCTGGAACGGCTGGACGCGGCACTGGGCGAAGACGGCCGCCTGCTTTAAACCTGCGCGTTTGCCTGCGCACGGCACGTGGCCCGGCCTACAATAGCGTTGTCTGTGAAGCTGCCGGGCTTTATATTTCCTTGAACCAATGCTCATTGAGCCAGGGCTTGGAACATTGCCCCGCAAGCGTGATCATCTCGCGTTAGATGAACCCAATGCTGGTGCTGACCTCGCCCACCTGAACCCCGGTTCAGGATGCCGGTCCGGTGGCCTTCACAGACACCCTTCACTTCCCGACTTCCCCGCATGACCTTCGAACCTCTGCTGATTGGCGAGTTGGCTACCTTGGGCCTGGCCACCGGTTTTATGGCAGGGCTGCTGGGCATAGGCGGCGGCATGCTGATCGGCCCCTTTCTCACCCTGATTCTCTCGGCCCGCGGCATTCCGGCCGACCTGGCGGTGAAGATGGCGATTGCCACCTCCATGGCCACCATCATGTTTACCAGCATCTCCAGCGTGCGCGCCCACCACCAGCGCGGCGCCGTGCGCTGGGACCTGGTCAAGGGCCTGGCCCCCGGTATCGTGCTGGGCGGGGCCCTGGCCAGCCTGGGCGTGTTCGCGCTGCTCAAAGGCACCACGCTGGCGCTGCTGTTTGCAGCCTTTGTGGGTTACTCGGCCACGCAGATGTTTTTGGACAAAAAACCCAAACCCAGCCGTCAGATGCCCGGCATGGCCGGGCAAACCGCCACCGGCAGCGTGATCGGTTTTTTGTCAGGCTTGGTGGGTGCAGGCGGTGGCTTTGTCAGTGTGCCCTTCATGGTGGCATTTAATGTGCCCATCCTCAACGCCGTGGCCACCAGTGCGGCACTGGGCTTTCCGATTGCACTGGCCAACACGACCGGCTATGTGTGGAGTGGCAGCGGCGTGGCCGGGCTGCCCGCCTGGTCACTGGGCTATGTGTGGCTGCCAGGCCTGCTGGTGATTGCCTGCTGCAGCGTGCTGACCGCACCGCTGGGTGCCCGCACCGCGCACCGCCTGCCGATCGCCAAGCTCAAGCGCACCTTTGCCATGGTGCTCTACCTGCTGGCTGCCTACATGCTCTACAAGGGCTTGCGCGGCTAGAAACCCAGAGCCCCGGGCAGCGGCGGCGGTGTGAGCCGCGCGACCAGTACCTCAAACTCGGCTGCCGGCAGCCCCGGCGAACACAAGAATCCCTGGAACGAGGCACACTGCAGCTCCCGCAGGTAGTCGCACTGGGCCTGGGTCTCCACCCCTTCGGCCACCACCGAGAGCTTGAGCGCGCGTGCCATGGCCACGGTGGCGCCCACGATGGCGCGGTCGCTTTCGTCTTCGGGCAAGCCCATCACAAAGGTGCGGTCGATCTTGAGCTTGGAGATGGGGAATTTTTTCAGATAGGCCAAACTGGAGTAGCCCGTGCCAAAGTCGTCAATGGCCAGGCTCACGCCCAGGCCGGCCAGCGCATGCAGGCGGGCCAGGGCCTCGTTGGCGTCTTGCACCAGGATGGACTCGGTAAGCTCCAGCTCCAGCAGTGCAGGGTTCAGTTCGGCATCGGCAATGCAGGCGGCCACACGCTCTACAAAATCGGGCTGCTGGAACTGCAGGGCCGACACGTTGACCGACACCACGAGTGGCCGCCCGCCACGCTGCCAGACGGCAGCCTGGCGCACCGCCTCCTGCATGACCCAGCTGCCGATGGTGATGATGAAACCCGACTCCTCGGCCAGCGGAATGAAGGTGGCCGGTGACACCACGCCCAGCTCGGGATCAGTCCAGCGCACCAGCGCCTCCGCACCCAGCAGGCGGCCATCATCCAGCGCCACCTGGGGCTGGTAGTGCAGGCCGTACAGGCCCGACTCCATGGCACGGCGCATGGCATGGTCCATCTTCATGCGCGAGAGCAGGTCCACATTCATCTGCGGCTGGTAGAAACGGAAGTTGCCCCGGCCCCGCTCCTTCACGCGGTACATGGCGGTATCGGCGCACTTGATCAGGTCGTCCAGCGTGCGCCCGTCGGCCGGGTACATGGCCACACCGATGCTGCAGCCCAGCGAAAAATTCATCTCGTCGACCAGGAAAGGCTGGGCCAGCGCATCCAGAATGCGCCGCGCTGCCACCTCGGCCCCCATGGCATCGGCGTCCTGCAAAAACGCCACGAACTCGTCGCCGCCCATGCGGCTCAGCGTATCCACATCGCGCATGCAGTGCAGGATGCGGTCGGCCACCTCCATCAGTACGCGGTCGCCAAAGGCATGGCCCAGCGAGTCGTTGATGTTCTTGAAACGGTCCAGGTCAATGAAAAGAATGGCGAAGTCGCCCCCTCCGCGCTCGGCCAGACGCAGGGCAAACTCCACGCGCTGCCCCAGCAAGAGACGGTTGGGCAGGCCCGTGAGCACATCGCGATAGGCCAATTTTTCGATGCGGCGTTGCGCCTCCAGGCGCTCAGTCATGTCTTTGAAAAAGCCCACCGTGTGGCTCAGTTGGCCTTGTGCATCCTGCAGTGCGACCCAGGACACCTCTACCGCCACAGGGGTCTCACCCATGCTGCGCCAGACCTCACCCGACCAGAAACCATGGGCCAGCAGCGCCATTTCGATTTCGGCGAACAGCTGCGGCCGTGTGGGGTCATGGAACAACTGCCGCGCCGATGTACCCAAAAGTTGCCCCGAGGCGGGCCCGGCGAGCGCAACGCACCGCGGATTGGCCTGCAGCACCTCAAAGGCAGCGTTGGTAATGAAGACCGCCTCCGGGCTGGAATCGAAGACCTTGGCCGCCAGGCGCAGTTGCCCTTCGGACTGCAGGTGTTGCGTGACATCACGAAACGAGTACACCCGCCCGCGTACCCGATTGCGGCTGCGCTGGGGCACCGAGCGGCGCTCCAGAATCCGGCCGCTACGCAGGCGCAGAATGTCCACCTGCTCCACGGTGTCGTCCAAGGCCAGGGCCTGGGCCGCAGCTTCGTAGGCCGGCTGGTCCAGCACCTGCTCTTGCAGATACGCAGCCAGCTCACCGTGTGCCTGGCTGCCGTGCAGCGCCCCGGGCAGGGCCCATAAATCGGCAAACCGCTGGTTGAAGTTGCGCACCTGCCCCTGCAGATCGATGACCAGAATGCCGTCCCCGGTGGACTCCAGCGTGGCGCTGAGCTCCGACACCCGGTGCTCCAGCGTTTCTTCTGCCGCTTTCTCGGCGCGCAGATCGCGCAGTGCCACCAGGTAGCAGGGGGTGTCCGGGGTCAACCAGATCCGGCTGACCTTGCGCTCCACGGCAACTGCGTCCCCATCCGCTCCGCGCAGCATGGCGTTGGAGTGGATGGCATGCGCCAGACCCGCGGCCACGTCCTCCCAGAAAAACATGTCCTCGGGGGTTACGGCCAGCGCAATGGCGGGCATTCCGACCAGCGTGTCTGCGGGCAGGCCAACCAAACTGGCGGCCGCCGGGTTGACGGCGGTGATGCGCAGGGTCTTGGGGTCTACCAGCCAGATGGCGTCAAGCGTGCCGTCCAGCAGCTCCGCCAGGCCCGCGTCGGTCATGCAGGCTGCGCAGGCAACTCGAGGTCTGGGGCCTGTTCAAAGAAATAGCAAATGCGTTGGCGTGGTGCCAGGTAGTCGAGGGCTGAGGGCGGCAAACTGGCCGGCTTCAGGCTGCGCCGGATGCCCAACTGCGGCGCGTGCTCCAGGTCCAGGATCAAGGCCTCGTGCTTGGGCACACTGGGCTCGTGCACGATCACACGCGGCTTGAGCGGGCGTGCCGAGTTGACCGACACCACGATGGCGTAGCGGTCGTCGATCAGCTGCACCACCGAGCCCGGCGGGTACACCCCCATCATGCGGATGAAGGCGCTCAGGGCGGCGGCGTCGAAGCGGGTCTTGAGCTGCGCAAAGATCAACGACAGCGCTTCGTGCGGTGTCAGGGCTGTGGCAGGGCGACCGGGATTGCACAGGTTGTCATAGCGGTTCACCAACGCCAAGATACGGCCAGCCACCGACATGGCTTCGCCCCGGATACGGGCCGGAAACCCACTGCCATCGGCCAGCTCGTGGTGCTGTGCCAGCGCCAGCAGCGCGCCAGGGCGCAGCTCCATGGCCCGGGCCAGGTTCACGCCCTGGGCCACGTGCTCCTGGTACATGCGGTACTCGGCGGTGGAGAAGTTTTCCTCCACCCAGCGCACCCGGTCCGGCACATTGACCTTGCCAATGTCATGCAAAAAGGCCGCCATGCCCAAGTCTTGCAATTCGCCTGCCTGCAAGCCCATAGCCTTGCCCAGCAGCAGTGAGATAACGGTCACATTGACCGGATGCATTGAAGACTTGTCGCCCGCCGCCTCGGAGAGCAAGCGAATGGAGGCTTCGCCATGGTCCAGCAGCTCGGACACATAGGCCGCCACCATGGACTGGCATTGCTCAGCCACCACCTTGGGCTGGGTCTGCACCTGGTCCAGTGTTTTGCGGTACAGGCGCACCGATTCACCAAAACGGCGCTCGCACACCACCAGGGCGCGGTCCTGCGCTGCCAGTGCGGTAGCGCGCAGACGACGTTGCTCTTTGTCGCGCAGCGCCGCCAGTTGGCGCTCGTCCAGCGCAGCGGCATGTGCCTGTGCACCGGCTGCTGCTTGCTCGACAGCGGGATCGGGGTCGCTCTTGGAGGGGAGGCAGCGGATGCGGGTCAAGCCCAGAGTCTGCAGGGTCTCGATCTGCTTGGGGGAACTGATCTTGAAGCTTCCCGTGGGGAAGGGATGGGACATCCAGCCCACATCCAGCTCAATATAAAGCCCCAAACGTAGCAACTTTATATCTACCCAAACGGAATCTTCAATGGTCATATTCAGTGGCTTGCGATGCGCAGTGCGTCTGTCAAGTGTGCTGAGCATACCCCACGTCCCTAGGGAAAAAATCTACTTTGGCCTTCAGTTTCTGTATATCTGCAACAGTCCGTATCCTTGTACGCATGTGGTCCATGCCAACTCACCGGACGAGAAACACCTGCCCAGCGTCCAAAAACACCCATGACACCGCATTTTTTACCCGGTTTATGCCGCACCAAGCCGTGCTGGGCCCCGCCACACCACCCACCATCGCGCCGCTCTCGGTGAGCCTGTTTTATCTTCCTTCGGCAGACACCCCTGCGGTCATGCCCCCCATCTGAGCGGCATTTACAACCTCACGCTTTCGCTGCCCTAGGGCCCCGCGGCACCACGCAAAAGGCCCGCACGCAGCGGGCCTTTTGGAATACCTCCGGCCTGGGCCGGGGCACAGCTGCCTGGGGATCACCCCATGTGCAAACCGCCGTTGACCGAAAAATCGGCGCCGGTGGCGTAGCCACCCTCGTCAGATGCCAGCCAGGCGATGATGGACGCGATCTCAGAAGGTTCGCCCAGGCGTTTGACCGGCACGGTGGCGACAATCTTGGCGAGCACGTCTTCACGAATCGCCTTGACCATGTCGGTGCCGATATAACCGGGGCTCACGGTGTTCACGGTCACGCCTTTGGTGGCCAGCTCCTGCGCCAGCGCCATCGAGAAACCGTGCATGCCGGCCTTGGCAGCCGAGTAGTTGGTCTGGCCGGCCTGGCCTTTCTCACCGTTGACCGAGGAGATGTTGATGATGCGGCCCCAGCCCTTTTCGACCATGTCCGGCACCACTTGCTTGGTGACGTTGAACATGGAATCCAGGTTGGTGCTCATCACGGCATCCCAATCCTCGCGGCTCATCTTCAGGAACATGCGGTCACGCGTGATGCCGGCGTTGTTCACCAGCACATCGATGCTGCCATGCTCGGCCTTGGTCTTGCCAAAGGCTTCCACGGTGGAATCCCAATCTCCCACATTGCCCACCGAAGCGTAGAAGGTGTAACCCAGCGCCTTTTGCTCAGCCAGCCATTTGGCGTGATCGCGTGTGGGGCCGCAGCCCGCAATGACCTTGAAGCCCTCTTTGTGCAAGCGCTGGCAGATGGCGGTACCGATACCACCCATGCCACCGGTGACGTACGCTACTTTTTGGCTCATTTTGTGTCCTCTTTTTAAATCTAACTGCTATGAAAACAAGAGCTGCTAGCGCATATCCCATGCAGGCTAGCAGCCAAAAACATACTTAACGCTCAACGGCCAGGGCCACGCCCATGCCGCCGCCAATGCACAGCGAGGCTACGCCCTTCTTGGCGCCGCTGCGCTGCATTTCGTGCAGCAGCGTCACCAGGATGCGGGCACCGGACGCGCCGATGGGGTGGCCGATGGCGATGGCGCCACCGTTCACGTTCACCTTGGCGGGGTCGATGTCCAGCAACTTGTTGACGGCGCAGGCTTGGGCCGCAAAGGCTTCGTTCAGTTCAAACAGGTCTACGTCCTGCGCCTTCCAGCCCGCGCGGGCCAGGGCACGCTGGGTGGCCGACACCGGGCCCAGGCCCATGAGGGCGGGGTCCAGGCCGGTGGTACCAAAGCTGGCAATGCGCGCCAGGGGCGTGAGACCCAGGGCTGCGGCCTTCTTGGCCGTCATCACCACCACGCCAGCGGCGCCGTCGTTGATGCCGGAGGCATTGCCGGCAGTCACACTGCCCGCCTTGTCAAACGCGGGGCGCAGACCGGCCAGGGCTTCGGCGTTGGTTTTCTTGTTGATGAATTCGTCCGCATCAAACACGATGGGGTCGCCCTTGCGCTGGGGGATGGACACCGGAACGATTTCGGTTTTGAACTTGCCCGCCTCTTGCGCCGCTGCCGCCTTTTGCTGGCTGCCCAGCGCCAGGGCATCCTGCTGTTCGCGGGTGATACCTTGGGCCTTGGCCACGTTTTCGGCAGTAATGCCCATGTGGTACTGGTTGTACACGTCCCACAGGCCATCGGTGATCATGGTGTCCACCATCTTCCAGTCACCCATGCGCTGGCCGTCGCGGCTGCCCAGCAGCACGTGGGGCGATGCACTCATGTTCTCCTGACCTCCGGCAATGACGATCTCGCTGTCGCCCCAGGCCACGGACTGGGCCGCCAGCATCACGGCCTTGAGGCCGGAGCCACACACGGCGTTGATGGTGAGTGCGGGTGTCTCTTTGGCGAGGCCGGACTTGATGCCGGCCTGGCGCGCGGGGTTCTGGCCCACGCCTGCGGCCAGCACCTGGCCCAGGATCACTTCGCCCACGGCGTCCACCGGCAAGCCACTGCGCTCCAGCAGGCTCTTGATGACGAGGCTACCCAGCTCGGTGGCGGGGATTTTGGCCAAAGAGCCACCAAATTTGCCCACTGCAGTACGGGCTGCAGCAACGATCACGATGTCTTCCATATAGGTGTCTCCTTCTAATGAATCTAAAAAATCTCAAGCCTTGGCTTGCACGTAACGTCCGGGAGCCGCCTCTATGGCTTTGTACTTGCCTTTGCCATAGCTCTTGGGCGCAGCAATTTGCTTGCCAGCATGGCCCTTGAGCCACTGGGACCAGTCGGTCCACCAGCTGCCGGCATGCTCGGTCGCGCCCTCCAGCCACTGAGCATGCGTCTTGGGCAGTTTGCCGTCGGCACGGATCCAGTGGCTGCGTTTGTTTTTGGCCGGCGGGTTGATCACGCCGGCAATGTGGCCCGATGCGCCTTGCACAAAGCGCTTTTTGCCCGGCAACACCTGCGTGGACGCATAGGCGCCGCCAATCGGCACGATGTGGTCCTCCCGCGAGCCGTAGATGTAGACCGGCATATCCACCATCCGCAAGTCCAGCTTCTCGCCACACACGGTGAGCTTGCCGGGCTTGACCAGGTTGTTTTCGAGGTAGGTGTTGCGCAGGTACCAGGCGTAGTACGGGCCCGGCAGGTTGGTGCTGTCGCTGTTCCAGTACAGCAGGTCAAACGGCGGCGGGGTTTCTCCCTTGAGGTAGTTGCCCACCACGTAGTTCCAGACCAGGTCGTTGGGGCGCAAAAAGCTGAAGGTGCTGGCCAGGTCCTGGCCCTTCATGAGGCCGCCCTTGCCCAACTCGCCTTCGCGGTATTTGACGAAGCTTTCGTCAATAAACACATCGAGGATGCCGGTGTCCGAAAAATCGAGGAAGGTCGTGAGGAAGGTGGCGCTGTCCACCGGTTTTTCGCCACGCGCGGCCAACACGCCCAACGCGGTGCCCAGCATGGTGCCCCCCACGCAAAAGCCCAGCGCGTTGATGGTGGGTGAGCCGCTGATGTCCTTGGCCACGCCAATGGCGCGGATGACGGCGTGCTCGATGTAGTCGTCCCAGGTCTTGTGGGCCAGTGTGGCGTCGGGGTTGCGCCAGCTCACCACAAAGGTGCGGTGGCCCTGCTCCACCGCATAGCGAATCAGCGAGTTCTCGGGCTGCAGGTCCAGAATGTAGAACTTGTTGATGCACGGGGGCACCAGCAAAAATGGCTTCTCAAAAACCTTGGCGGTGAGTGGCTTGTATTCGATGAGCTGGAACAGCTCGTTCTCGAACACCACCGCGCCTTCGGTGGTGGCCACGTTTTTGCCTACCTCGAACAGGCTTTCGTCCGTCATGGAGACATGGCCCTGCTGGATGTCGTGCACCAGGTTCTTCATGCCTTTGGCAATGCTCTCGCCCTTGGTCTCAAGGGCCTTCTTCTGCGCCTCGGCGTTGAAGGCCAAAAAGTTGCTGGGGGCGGCGGCGGCCATCCACTGCTCCACGGCAAAACGGATGCGACTCTTGGTCTTGGCATCGGCGTCCACGGCCTCGGCCAGGCCCATGAGGGTGCGCGCGTTGAGCAGGTAGACGGCGGCGGCGTAGGCGGCCATGGGGTTGTCGCCCCAGGCGGGCGCGGCAAAACGGCGGTCGGTACTGGCGGGGGCTTGGGTGGGGTGGCTCAGGCCCTGGCTGAACAGGCCCATGGCGTCCTGCAGGTACTGCTGCTGCAAGGCCTGGAGTTTCTCGGGGGCGAAATGGATTTCAGGTGGTTTTTCGGCCATGGCGGGGAAGCCCGCACCGGCCGCTCCCAGGTCCAAGCCCTGAAAGGATTCCAGCGCCTTGGACCAGCTCTGGGTGAAGGCCTGCTGAAATTGTTGCGTTGCCTGGGCCAAAAAGTCGGAATTGGGTTGGGTCACGCCATCACCTTCGGAATTAGTGTCTCTAGTCTAACGCCCAAGTATGGCAGTCCAAGACCTGCGCTATCCTGACATACACCAAGAGAAACCCTATGTACATCATTCCGATCGCCTGGCTCTACGTCGCCCTCATGATGAGTGTGGCCGAAGCCACCAACTCCAATGGCACCGTGCTGGGCGCCATCGTCACCTTTGTCCTTTACGGGGTGCTGCCTATCGCCCTGATGGTGTACTTCATGGGCACGCCGGCACGCAAACGCAAAATCCGGGCGCAGGAGGTGGCGGAGCGCGAAGCCGCCATTGCGGCCCACGCCGCAGCGTCAATCCAGCCAGACACAGGCAGCCAGACGCCCACTGACCCGGTCCCGCCGGTGGGAAAAGAAGCGTGAGGGATTGCTGACAGTGCACCAGGGCGTGCTGCCGTCATTGCCGTAGATGGCTTGCACGCCCGCCGCCAGCAAGCGCTGCCGCGCCAGCGCCGACAGGTTGGCCAGCCATTTGCCAGCGTTGGCCGGTACAAAGCAGTCCGCTGCGCCGGGTGTGCCGTCTAGAAACGCATGACGCACCTCGTCCCCCACCTCAAACGCCGCAGGGCCTATGCAGGGCCCCAGCCACGCTATGATTTCAGGAGCTAATGGCGCACTATCCACGGGGGCTGGAGTACGATTTGATGCATAAACGGCGGCTAGCGTGCTCTCTACCACCCCCACCCCCCCCTGCCCGGCCAGCCCGCGCCAACCCGCGTGGGCTGCGGCCACCCAACTGCCACTGGCGTCGCACAAGAGGATGGGCAGGCAATCCGCCACCATGATGGTGCAGGCTACGCCGGGCTGGGTGGCCAGGCAGGCGTCGGCTTGGGCACC
Source organism: Curvibacter sp. GWA2_63_95 (assembly GCA_001795455.1). Classification (GTDB taxonomy): domain Bacteria; phylum Pseudomonadota; class Gammaproteobacteria; order Burkholderiales; family Burkholderiaceae_C; genus Allorhodoferax. The sequence continues at coordinate 585,784 of MGPB01000021.1, forward strand.
GTCAGGCACCGTGCTATCAAGCCGCTGCACTTGCGTGCCATGCACCTGCTCCAGAAACACGGGCCGCACGGCCAGCGCACGCTGCAACACGGCGCGGTTGGCCTGCACATCCGACAGGTTGTCGCCCACATGGGTCCCCAAATTCAGCAGGTCATAGGGCGCTTGAGACTGCCCGCCGCTGCGCGTGGTGCACAGCGCCCTGACTCGGGCCGGAGCCGGCCAGTCTGGCACCAGCCAGTCTGCGGGAACACTCATGGCGTGAAGTCCGGGCAACGGCTGGGCTGGGCCGCATCAAACGCGGGCAAGGCCATGCAGGCATCAAACGCCGCCATCGTCAGCGGCAAACCGCTCAGGTCGGTGTCAAAGCGGCGGGCGTTGAAGATTTGCGGCACCAGCAGGCAATCGGCCAGCGTGGGCGCATCGCCGTAACAAAAGGCCGTGGGGCGCAGGCCCTGGGCGTGCAGCACCTCCAACTGGCGCTCAAAAGCCAGCAGGCCCTGGCGCACCCAGTGGCGGTACCAGGTGGTCTTTTCCTCCTCCGCACATTCCAGCGTATGCCTGAGGTACTTGAGCACGCGCAGGTTGTTGAGCGGGTGGATCTCGCAGGCAATGGTTTGCGCCAGCGCCCGCACCTGGGCGCGGCCCAGTGCGCTGGCGGGCAACAGGGGCGGTGTGGGGCGAGTTTCGTCGAGGTACTCGATGATGGCCATGGACTGGGTGAGCGTGTGACCGTCCACCTCCAGCACGGGCACCAGGCCATCGGCCGACAACGCGCGGTGGTCGTCCTGCAACTGCTCGCCACGCACCAGGTGCACCGGCAGGTAATCAAACGGCAGGCCTTTGAGGTGGAGCGCGATGCGCACCCGGAACGAGGCGGACGATCGGCAGTAGTTGTACAGCTTCATGCCCGCGAGGATAAACCCGAAGCCGTTACCATTGGAGCCCCTCCCACTGACATTTCCCCGCCTGGAGCCCCCATGATTCTGGAACTTGCCGACATCCGCATCCACCCCGGCCAAAACGCCGCCTTTGACGAAGCCATTGCCCGCGGCCTGCGCGACGTCATCTCCAAGGCCAAGGGTTTCCAGGGCTACAAGGTCAACAAGGGCATCGAGAGCCCCGAGCGCTACATCCTGCAAATCTTCTGGGACACGCTGGAAGACCACACCGTGGGCTTCCGCGAGGGCGAGCTGTTCCCCCAGTGGCGCGCCATCGTGGGCCCCTTCTTTGCATCCCCCCCCGTGGTGGAACACTTTGACCTGGTGGTGAAGTCGGCCTAAGGAAGGAACGCGCCATGAGCTTTGTTGTCACGCCCCCTGCCATTCCGTCCATCCCCGTGGTGGGTGCGTCCGCCCGCTTCCCCATCCACCGCATGTACTGCGTGGGCCGCAACTACGAAGACCACGCCAAGGAAATGGGCCACACCGGCCGCGAGGCGCCCTTCTTCTTCATGAAACCGGCCGACGTCGCGCTGGTGGCCGAGGCCGGCCAGACCGTGGCCATGCCCTACCCCACGCTGACCAGCAATCTGCACCACGAGGTGGAGCTGGTCGTGGCCATTGGCAAGGGCGGTGCCAACATTGCCGCAGCCGACGCGCACCAGCACATCTACGGCTACGCCGTGGGCCTGGACATGACGCGCCGCGACCTGCAAAACGAGATGAAAAAACAAGGCCGCCCCTGGTGCATCGGCAAGGGCTTTGATTTCTCGGCGCCCATTGGCCCCATCACGCCCGCGGCCGAGGTGCCCGGGATCCACAGCGCCGCCATTGCTCTGCAGGTGAATGGGCAGGACCGCCAGCGCAGCACAACGGCCAAGCTGATCTGGAACATTGCCGAGACCATCGAACAGCTGTCCGCCGCCTGGACGCTGCAGCCTGGCGACCTGATCTTCACCGGCACGCCCGAGGGCGTGGGCGCCGTGGTGCGCGGCGATGTGCTGCTGGCCAGTGTGGAGGGGCTGCAGCCCCTGCACGTGCAGTTGGTCTGAGCGCGCCCATGCTGCGCCCCCCCATTCGCCATTGCAAACAGTGCGGTACCGCCGTGGTCTACCGCGTGCCGGATGACGGCGACACCAAGGAGCGCGCCGTCTGCCCGGCCTGCAACACCATCCATTACGAGAACCCGCTCAACGTGGTGGGCACGGTGCCGCACTGGGGTGAGCAGGTGCTGCTGTGCAAACGCAATATCGAGCCGCGTTTTGGCAAATGGACCCTGCCCGCAGGCTTCATGGAGCTCAACGAAACCACCGCCGAGGGGGCCGCACGCGAGACCGATGAAGAAGCCGGCGCGCAGTTTGAGATGGAAGGCCTGTTCACCCTGCTGAATGTGGCGCGTGTGGGCCAGGTGCACCTGTTCTACCGCGCCCGCCTGACCAGCGACCAGTTCACCCCCGGCACCGAGACTATCGAGGCCAAATTGTTCCGCGAAGACGAAATCCCCTGGGATGAGATCGCGTTTCGCACCGTCAAGGAAACGCTGGAACGCTACTTTGCCGACCGCCGTGCCGGCCACTTTGGCATCCATGCCCTTGACATTGTTTGACGCGCTGCTGGGTCGCTGGCTGGACGACGGCCAGCGCGCGCAGTTGCAGGCTCGGTCGTACCAGGTCGGTGCTTTTGTGGTCTTCAACCTGCTGGACGATCCGGCCTGGCTGGCCCTGATGTTTTGCTGAACGCTGCCATGTTGCCCTGCTTTGTCATGCTGGATCTGGAGACCACCGGAGGCAGCGCGGTGCATGACCGCATCACCGAAATTGCGGCCGTGCGTGTGGAGCACGGCGTGGAGGTGGCGCGCTGGAGCACGCTGGTGAACCCTGGCGTGCCCATTCCCTCCTTCATCCAGAGCCTGACTGGGATCACCGATGCCATGGTGGAAGACGCGCCCACATTTGCGCAGGTGGCGCCCCGGCTGCTGGCGCTGCTGGACGGCGCGGTGTTTGTGGCCCACAACGTGGGTTTTGACCATGGCTTTGCGGTGCAGGAGCTGGCCCGGCTGGAGAAGCCGCTCAAGGTCAAGACCCTGTGCACCGTGCGCCTGTCGCGCAGGCTGTACCCGCAGCACAAGGGCCATGGGCTGGACGCCATCATGCAGCGCCACGGCCTGCGCACCCAGGCCCGCCACCGCGCCATGGGCGATGTGGAGGTGGTGCTGCAATGGCTGCAGCTCGCCCAGGCCGACCTGGGCGCCGAGGCGGTGCAACGCGAAGCCTCAGCCCTGCTGCGTGGTGGCACCAGCGCCCCCGCCCAGCTCGAAACCCCGGTGGACGACATCCCCGATACCCCAGGCGTGTACCTGTTTTACGGCGAGGGCAGCACACCGCTGTACATCGGCAAAAGCGTGAACATGCGCACCCGCGTGCGGGCCCATTTCCAGAGTGCGGAAAAAGTGGCGCGCGAGGCGCGCATCGCGCAGGCGATTCGCCGTGTGGAGTGGCATGAGACCGCAGGCGAGCTGGGTGCCTTGTTGATGCAAACACGCCTGGTCCAGGAACTCAAGCCGCTACACAACCGCAAGTCCAGCAAAAAGGCCCAGGTGGACCTGGTGCAACAAACCCTGCAAGCGTGGCCGCACGCGGGCCGCATCGGCATCCGCGAGCACCATGCACGCACCGGCCGCACCGATGTGCATGTGTTTGACCAGTGGTGCTATGTGGCCACCGTGCACTCGGCCGAAGACCTGGACGATGTACGCCAGAGCCGGCAGGCGCTCACGTTTGACCTGGAAACCTACCGCGTGCTGGCCAAGCGACTGGCACCTCCCATGGGCCGCGACAGCGCGGTCTTTCCCCTGGAGAACACCCATGGCTAAACGCAGCCTGCCCTTGCGCGTGCAGATGGCCAACGCGATTCTGGAGCTGGTGGTGCAGGTGCCCCCCAGCAACGAACCCACGCAGCAGCACCCTGCCGAGCGCGCCCACGCCATTGCCAGGGCCACCGCGCGCAAGGCCAGCTTGCTGGCGGGTTCGCTCTCGCTGCCGCCGGGCTGGCTGGGCTGGGTTACCGTGCTGCCCGAGATGGTGGGCGTGTGGAGGCTGCAGGTGCAGATGGTGGCCGACATCGCCGCGGTCTACGGCCAGCACCACACGCTGGGGCGTGAGCACCTGCTGTACTGCCTGTTCAAGCAACTCTCGGCCCAGCTGTTTCGCGACATCGCGGTGCGCATGGGCGAGCGCGTGGTGGTGCGCCCGACCACCCTCAAGGTGCTGCAGACCCTGGCGCAGAAGCTGGGCGGCATGCTCGCCGTGGCAGCGCTGCGCAAGGGTGCCTCTCGCTTTGTGCCACTGCTGGGCGCGGTCAGCGTGGGCGCGTATGCCTACTACGACACCCTGCAGGTCGCGCACAACGCCGTGGCCTTGTTTGAGAATAAAACAGGGGCCTAGCCCCCGTGGATATTGCGCGAATAGCTATAAAAACAGGAGCAATCAATGAACATTCTGCATGACCTGCAGTGGGTATTGCCGCTGCGTTCGGACGCTGGCACGCAGTTGGCCATGGCCTTCTCGTGGCTGGGCTACGCCACGTTTTTGATGTTCTTCATGTCGATCGGCTACTGGGTGTGGAACAAGGAACGGTTCTTTCGCCTGCTGGTGGTAGTGGCCAGCAACGCGCTGCTCAACGCTTACGCCAAAGACCTGTTCCAGGACCCGCGCCCACCGCTGGAGATCCGCCTGGATGACCTGGTGGGTGCCAGCTACGGCCTGCCCAGCGGCCACGCCCAAATGGCCGTGGCCTTGTGGATGTGGCTGGCCTGGGAGGTGCGCCGTGCCTGGGTCTGGTGTCTGTGCAGCGCCATTGCACTGGGGGTGATGTTCAGCCGCATGTACCTGGGTGTGCACGACCTGGAGGACGTGCTGGGCGGCGCCTTGCTGGGCGGTGCCAGCCTCTTTGTGTTTGCCTGGGCCCGCCACCAACCCAGCCCGCTGCAGCACTCTCTGGGCTGGCAGTTGGCGGCCATTGTGGGCGTAGCCATGGCGGCGCTGTTGAGCTGGCCAGGCAGTCAGCCACCCGACTATGTCCCCATGCTCACGGCCTGGCTGTCCACCGCCACCATCTGCCTGCACTGGGATCGCCGAAAGCTGCGGTTCGCAGCGCCAACAGGCCCGGCCCGCGTCATCGGCGCGGCCCTGCTGGGTGCCCTGCTTTTTTGGGGTGAACAAAAGCTGCTCAAGGTTCTGGGCCTGCAGCTGCAGTGGGAGCCATCGTTATGGTCGGCTGTCAAAGGGATGGTCAGCGGTGTGTTTGTGGCACTCTTCGTTCCCTGGGTGCTTCGCACGGTGCGGCTGGCACCAGCGCACACGGCACCCGCCCTTCTCTAACTACATTTCACGCGATTCCTACTGTTCTTACGCGCACCATGGCCAAACTGTTTTTCCGCTACTCGGCAATGAATGCCGGCAAGTCCACCTCGCTGCTGCAAATTGCCTACAACTATGAGGAGCAAGGCCAGGCTGTGCAGCTCTTCACCGCCGGCATTGATGACCGCAGCGGCCGCGGCAGCATTTCCTCCCGCTTGGGGCTGCAGCGCCCGGCCAGCGTGTTCGACGCTGACACCGATTTCCTGGCCCTGCTCACGCCGCGCACCGACTTGGCCTGTGTGCTGATCGACGAGTCGCAATTTTTGACGCCCGTGCAAGTGCGCCAGCTGCACCAGATTGCCCACACCGTGGACATTCCCACCATCTGCTTTGGCCTGCGCTCGGACTTTCAGGGCAACCCGTTTCCCGGCGCGGCCTACCTGCTCACGCTGGCGGACGACATCGAAGAAATCAAGACCATCTGCGCCTGCGGTCGCAAAGCCACCATGAACATCCGCATCGATGCACAAGGTCGACGGGTGTGCGAAGGGCAGCAGGTCGAGATTGGTGGCAATGAACGCTACCGGCAGGCCTGCGCGCGCTGTTTTTACCAAGAGGCTGACAATGGAAAAATCTGATAGTGCGCTGCCCCCGTGGCCCCAGGTCGGTGCGGGCCTCTGGACCCGTTGGTGGGGCTACTTGGTACGCTGGCTGGTATTCGGCGTGGTGGTAGGTGTGTTCCAGCCGGTAGACGATGGGGTCAACGGACTCTGGCAACGCCTCTTGGTCCGCGTGGCACTGGGGCTCGCGTTCGGCCTGGTCGCGGCCACCGTATTCACCTTGGCAGAAAACACACTGAACGCCGCACGGGTACGATGGAAAACGGGGCTTCTGGTGGTGCTGACCTGGGCTATCGTCAAAGCCCTGTTTGTAACTGCACTCGCCCTGGTCTAGAGGTCCGGGCCAGACCAGGCCTCAGGCCAACAGCCGCCGCATGGCTTCGCGCTTGCCCATCTTCATCACCACGGCAATCTTCTGCTGCTGGGCGGCCCGAGGCTGGGCCTTGCCCCCTTCCCATTTGTGGACCGAAAGATAGGACACATCCAGCAGAGTGGCCATCTGGGCCTGGGTCAGACCCAGCTTGCCACGCAGTGCCGCAAAGCGCTCCGCGCTGAAGCGAATGCCCGGTGCCGCGACTGCAGGTGCAGCAGTGTCGTCCTGCGCGCGTGCCTTGGAGGCCCGCATACCAACCCTCACCGCCGCAGCCAACGCTTTGACCTCACGCTTGAGTGCGGCAATCTCGGAGCGATGGGCTGTCACGGTCTTGCGCAGGGCCAGCAACTCATCCTTGAGCTCCTTGCGGGCAACGCGGGCGATCTCGGATTTGAGGGAATTGATCAATGAGCTCATGGGGAAGATACCAGTCCTGAAAGAGTGTCCATCAATGAAGTACCTTGGCATTCGATTGCAACCAAGCGCCCACGATTCTCCAATGAAAAAAGCCTTCAAGCATCACTGCTTGAAGGCTTTTGACATTTATCGTGGTCGGTGTGAAAGGATTCGAACCTTCGACCCCTTGCACCCCATGCAAGTGCGCTACCAGGCTGCGCCACACACCGATCGAGTCTCAAATTATAACCTCTGTTTGAGGCGCTTTCAGATTGCTTCGGCAAGAAGTTCACGAATCTCAAACAATTCCCGCTTGAGCTGCACCAACTCCATCGCTGGCAGGTCGGGTGCATCCACCAACTGGCTGTCTTCAAAGTCATCCAAGTCCATGTCATCGACTTCAACGACTTCCAGACCATCGAGCATGACTTCGCCATTGCGCTTCTTGTCGCGTTCACTTTGCAGGAGCTCCTGCATCTTGTTGCGCGCACCGCTGATCGTAAAACCCTGGTCGTAGAGCAAATCACGAATCCGCCGAATCATCAGCACCTCGTGGTGCTGGTAGTAGCGGCGATTGCCACGGCGCTTCATCGGGCGCAGCTGCGTGAATTCCTGCTCCCAATACCGTAGCACGTGGGGTTTTACGCCGCACAAATCCCCCACCTCACCGATGGTGAAATAGCGTTTGGCGGGAATGGGGGGGAGAGTTTTCTCCATTTAAATCAAAGCTGTACGAGGCAAAGCGCAGAGGTTACTCTAACTTTTACTCGCGTGCAAAGACCATTTTGCGGCCAGCCGCCAGATGGCGGTCGGGTGTTGCTAAACGGCGCTAAACCGTTCTGCCTTCGTCCTGGATTTGCTCTTTGAGCTTGTGGCTGGCATGAAAGGTCACCACGCGGCGTGCCTGGATGGGGATCGCCTCGCCGGTACGCGGGTTGCGGCCCGGCCGCGGCGCCTTGGTGCGGATCTGAAAGTTGCCAAAGCCGGAGATTTTCACGTCTGTGCCATCCACCAGGCTGGCCGCAATCAGGTCAAAGAACGAGTCGATCATGTCCTTGGACTCTCGTTTGTTCAACCCGATTTGCTCAAACAGCATGTCGGCCAACTGGGCTTTGGTCAGCGCCGGCGTTTCCAGGCTCTCAACAGAAAAATCCATGGTGGCTACAACCTTCTCGTGGGAATGGGTCAGGTCAAACGCGCTGGCGGGCAGCAACCGCCGCAACCAGTTGCTCCACCACGGCCTTCACCGCGGTTTCAATCTGTTCTTCAGTCAGAGTGGCTTCGTCACTGTTGAGTGTCAGGCGCACAGCCAAGCTGCGGTCGGTCCCGCCGTCTGCAGCCACCGCATCCTTGGCCAACTTGGGGCGGTACACATCGAACAACTGCGCATCGCGCAACAAGCCCGACGTAGGCGCGGCCCATACGGCGGCCATCAAATCAGCATGGGTCACGCTGTCAGCCACCACCACCGCGATATCGCGCTGCACAGCCTGGAACTTGGCCACCGGCTTGAACTCGGGTACCGGACGGGCCAACACCGCATCCAGCGCCAGTTCGAACACCATGGGTGCTGTGGCCAACTCGTAGGACTGGCGCCACTTGGGGTGCAACTCGCCCACATGGCCAATCACCTTGCCGTCCAACACCACCTGGGCACAGCGGCCGGGGTGCATGGCGGGGTGGGTGCCAGGGGTGAAGGTGGCTTTCAACGGCGCCAGCAAGGCTTCCACGTCGCCTTTGGCATCAAAGAAATCAACGCCCTGCTCTTTGCGGCCCCACTGCAGGGTGTCGGCACTGCCGCCCACCAAGCCGGCGATACGCATGGGTTGGTCGAAACCTTCGACGGTGGCATCGGTACTCTTGACGGATGCGTCGCGCAGGAACACGCGACCCAGTTCGAACACGCGCACACGCGGCGCCTTGCGGGCGGCATTGAAGCGCAACACCTGCACCAGTGAGCCGATCAGCGAGGAACGCATTACGCTCATCTGGCTGGCAATCGGGTTCAGCAGCTTGATCGGGTTGGGGTTGCCAGCAAGCTCGTGCTCCCAGCGCTCCTCCACAAAGCTGAAGTTGATGGTTTCCTGGTAACCCAGCGCGGCCAGCGCGCGCCGCACGGCAAACGGACTGCGCTGCGCCTCGGCACGGATTTTGGCGGTAATGGGTGCCAGCGGAGGGGTATGTGGCAGGTTGTTGTAGCCCACCATGCGGGCCACTTCTTCGATCAGGTCTTCTTCAATCTGCAAATCGAAACGGTAGGACGGCGGTGTGACGGTGACCACCCCATTACCTTCCACCACGGGCAAGCCCAAACGCGTCAGGGCATCGGCGCACTGGGCCTGGGTCAGCGGCATGCCGATGACCTTGATGGCACGGGCCACACGCAGCGTGACCGGTGCCGGTGCAGGCACATTCGCTTTTTGGTCGTCCATCGGGCCACAGGTGGTGGCCGGTGTGCCGCAGATCTCGATGATCAGCTGCGTGATGCGCTCAATGTGCTCCACAGTCAGCTCCGGGTCCACACCACGTTCAAAGCGGTGGCCGGCATCGGTGGAGAAATTGAAGCGGCGTGAACGACCGGCAATCGACTTGGGCCACCAGAAGGCGGCTTCCACGTAAATGTGTTGCGTGTCGTCGGACACGGCGGTGGCATCACCGCCCATAATGCCGGCCAACGACTCGACCTGGGAGTCATCCGCAATCACACCCACCTTGTCATCCAGGGTGACGGTGTTGCCATTGAGCAGCTTGAGCTGCTCACCGGGCTTGCCCCAGCGCACGTCCAAAGCGCCATGAATCTTGTCCAAATCGAAGATGTGCGAAGGACGTCCCAACTCGAACATCACGTAATTGGAAATATCCACCAGCGGCGTCACGCTACGCTGACCGCAACGGGCCAAGCGGTCCACCATCCATTGGGGAGTCTTGGCCTTCGTGTTGACATTGCGCACCACGCGCCCGGAGAAACGGCCACACAGATCGGGGGCGCTGATCTTCACGGCTACCTTGTCCTGGGTCGTCACCGCCACGGGGACAATGGGTGCGGTGATCAGCGGCGCACCGGTCAATGCAGCCACTTCACGGGCCACGCCATAGACGCTCAGGCAATGCGCGAGGTTGGGCGTGAGCTTGAGGGTGAACAGGGTGTCATCCAGATCCAGATACTGGCGAATGTCCTGCCCCAAAGGCGCGTCCAGGGGCAGCTCCAGCAGGCCACCATGGTCTTCCGACAGCTTGAGTTCACGGGCCGAGCACAACATACCTTGGCTTTCCACACCGCGCAGCTTACCCACCTTGATCAGGAAGGGCTTGCCATCTTCGCCGGGCGGCAGCTCGGCACCCACCAGCGCGCACGGGATGCGAATGCCCACGCGGGCATTCGGTGCGCCGCAAACGATGTTCAACAGCTCGGGCTGGCCTACATCCACTTTGCAGACGCGCAGGCGATCGGCGTTGGGGTGTTGTTCGGCTTCCTTGATCTCACCCACCACAATCTTGGTGAAAGGAGGAGCGACGGGCTTGAGCTCTTCGACCTCCAGACCCGCCATGGTCAACGTCTCCGCCAGCTCGGCGGTGGAAAGGGAAGGATTGCAGAAGGTGCGCAGCCAGGATTCAGAAAATTGCATGGTCAGTCAGGCTAGAGATACGACAGTGGGCGACGGTGGGGTCTTGTGGCAGTTACTGAAACTGGGACAAGAAACGAATGTCACCGTCAAAGAACAGGCGCAGGTCGTTCACACCGTAGCGCAGCATGGTCAGGCGGTCCGGGCCCATGCCAAAGGCAAAACCAATGTACTTCTCGGGGTCCAGGCCCATGTTGCGGATCACATTGGGGTGAACCTGGCCGGAACCGGCCACTTCCAGCCAGCGGCCAGCCAGCGGGCCGGTCTGGAACTGGATGTCAATTTCGGCGCTGGGTTCGGTGAAGGGGAAGAAGCTGGGGCGGAAGCGCAGCACCAGATCGTCGCTCTCAAAGAAGGTACGGCAGAAATCGGTGAAGACAAACTTCAGATCCTTGAAACTCACGTTCTCGCCCACCCACAGGCCTTCGCACTGGTGGAACATGGGGGAATGGGTGGCATCGCTGTCCACACGGTAGGTGCGGCCAGGCGCAATCACGCGAATCTCGGGCATGTCGCCGGAGAAAAGACCATCGGCGGAAGCACCTGCAGCGGCACGATGCGTCTTGACGTGTTGCACTGCGTAGCGGATCTGCATGGGGCTGGTGTGGGTGCGCAGCAGGTTGGGCGCTGTCTCCGAACCACCTTCCACATAGAAGGTGTCGTGCATGGAGCGCGCGGGATGGTCTTCGGGCGTGTTCAGCGCGGTGAAGTTGAACCAGTCGGACTCGATCTCCGGGCCCTGGGCCACTTCAAAACCCATGGACCCGAAAATGGCTTCAATACGTTCCAGCGTCAAAGACACGGGGTGCAAACCACCCTGCCCGCGCTGACGACCTGGCAGCGTCACGTCCAGCGCTTCGGCCTGCAGCTGCATTTGCAGCTCGGCATCAGCCAGCGCCTGACGGCGCTCAGTCAGCGCAGCTTCAATCGCCTGCTTGGCCACGTTGATCGCGGCACCGGTTGACTTTTTCTCTTCCACGCTCAGCGCGGCCATCCCCCTCATGAGCTCGGTCATGCGGCCGGACTTCCCTAGAAACAGGGCTTTGGCATTTTCCAGATCTGCAGGCGTTGCCGCTTGGGCAAAAGCCGCTTTGGCGGTGTCAACGATGGCGTTCAACTCGGTCATAAATTTGAGGAGACTGTTTATGTCATTGAAAAAGGGCTAGTGCTTTTTCAAGCGCTAGCCCTTGTTTCTGGTGCGCAGAACGCTACAAAATCAGTAGCATTCAGCCGCGAACTCAAGCAGCCAGTTTGGCTTTCACTTGTTCCACGATGCCAGCAAAAGCCGCCATGTCATGGATCGCGATATCGGACAGAACCTTGCGGTCGATCTCGATGTTCGCTTTCTTCAGACCATTGGCAAACTGGCTGTATGTCAGACCGCATTGACGGGCTGCGGCGTTGATACGCGCAATCCACAACTGACGGAAGACACGCTTCTTGGTACGACGGTCACGGTAGGCATATTGCCCAGCCTTCATGACGGCCTGTTTGGCAATCCGGAAGACATTACCGCGGCGACCGCGGAAACCTTTTGCAAGGGCCAGAACTTTTTTATGGCGGGCGCGAGCCGTTACACCACGTTTGACGCGAGGCATGTGATTACTCCTTGTTCGTCGTTAATTAAATACCACGACCGGGCAGCATCTGTGCCATGTGACCCATATTGGTCTCATGAACTCCAGTGGAGCCGCGCAAGTGGCGTTTATTTTTGGTGGTCTTCTTGGTCAAGATGTGACGTTTGAAGGCTTGGCCGCGCTTGACGGTACCACCTGGACGGACGCGGAAGCGTTTCTTCGCCGCGCTCTTGGTCTTCATTTTGGGCATGTAAATGCTCCTTTTCATTTGTGCTCGTGAGGCGTCCGGAAAACTACTTCCAGCCTTGTTGGCCCCGAGCCACTTTTAAAGTGGCGCGTTTTACCGCTCCACTACTTGGCGAACCCGAAGATCCGCCGCTCAACCCGGCAGGTGACCAGACCTGCCGAGAGAATTTAGGCCGCAGGTTCTGCTGCGGGCTTTGGTGCGCCACCGGGCTTTTTACGACCGGGGGCAATCATCATGATCATCTGGCGGCCTTCCAGCTTCGGGAATTGCTCCACGAGGATGGTGTCGCCCAGTTCGTCGCGCATACGCTGCAACATCGCCAAACCAATTTCCTGGTGGGTGATTTCGCGACCCCGAAAACGCAAAGTGATCTTGCACTTGTCACCATCGGCCAAGAAGCGCCGGATGTTGCGCATCTTGATGTTGTAGTCGCCGTCATCGGTACCAGGACGGAACTTGATTTCCTTGATCTCAATAACCGTCTGCTTGGCTTTCGCTTCCGCCGCTTTTTTCTGTTCCTGGTACTTGAACTTGCCATAGTCCATCAACCGGCACACAGGCGGGTTGGCAGTAGCGGCAATTTCAACCAGATCAACGTCCAGCTCGCCTGCCATACGCAGGGCTTCCATCAGGCTAACGACACCTAGCGGCTCATTCTCAGGACCAGAGAGGCGAACCTCTGGGGCCATGATTTCCCGGTTAAGACGGTGTTTGCGCTCTTCACGCTGACG
>MGPB01000022.1 GCA_001795455.1 Curvibacter sp. GWA2_63_95
CGGGCGGAGTCGGCGTTTTGTTTGACGGTGGAGCCCAGTTCTTCCATGCTGGCGGCGGTTTCTTCCAGCGCGCTGGCTTGTTGTTCGGTCCGTGCGCTCAGGTCGTGGTTGCCTTGCGCTATTTCGGCGCTGGCGGTGGCTACCCCATCAGCACTGGAGCGCACCTGACGCAGCACGCCCTGGGTTTTCTCCACAAACTGGTTGAAGCCCGTGGCAATCGCGGCGAGCTCGTCATTGCCCTCCGTGGGGATGCGTTGCGTCAGGTCACCCTCCCCCGAGCCAATGTCCTGCATGGCATTGCGCAGCACCAGCAGCCGCCCCAGCAGCGTGCTCAGGATGCCGCCAATCACCAACACCGTCATCACCGCGATCGCCACGCTCCAGGCGGCCGCAGACCAGACCAAGGCCGTCACGCCGCGCATGGCCTCTGCCCGGTTCAGCGCCACCAGCAGGATCCAGTTGCTGCCGGGAATCGGCTCGGCATAGACCAGGCGGTTTTCGCCACGGATGGTGACGTCCCGCAGTCCGGCCGCGCCGACCAGGGCTTCCAGACCGCCAGCGCCCAGGCTGGGGGCAATGTCGGTGATGGGTTTCATGGCCAACGCCGTGTCTTCATGCACCACGATCTTGCCGTCCTTGCCAACGATGAGGCCGTAGGTGCCTGGCGTGGGCCGGATGGAAGCCACATTGCGCACCACGCCGTCCATGAAGACGTCCAACGCCGTCACCGCACTCACCTGCGCACCGTCCTTCACGGCCGAGGCAAAGGTGATCACCAGTTTTTTGGTGCCAGCGTCCAGATAGGGATCGGTCACCACCGGCCCAGACTCTTTGGCCGCCAGCTGGTACCAGGGTCGTGAAGTGGGGTCGTAGTCTGGCGGCAGCTCTTGCGGGCTGGAAAAGGCCGTGTGTTTGTCCGCAAATCCGATGTACGCGGTGTCCACATCGCCGGCAATCTTGGCCTGCTGCAGAAATTTGATGGGGTCTGCCTCGGGCACTGCCCCAGCGAACGAGACCACCACCTGCTTGCGCGCACTGACCCAGTCCCCCACACCCGCCGCGTGCGAGCGCGACAGAGCCCGGGTCTGGCTGTCCAGCGACTCCAGCGCGTGGCTGCGCGCCGTATACACATTGGTTGCCGACAGAACCAGCAAACCGGCAGCCACCAGCAGACCCACCGTTGCCACAATTTTCCCGCGCAGGGAGGTCAAGAAACCAAATGCCATTGTTTGTGCTCCAGTAAATTCAGCCCACCATCACCCCAATTTCGGCATTGCCCAGCAATGCCTCCATGTTCATCACCACCAGCATGCGCTCGCCCACATGGACCAGCCCCAGAATGAAACGTGCGTCCAGCGCCGAGTCGAACTGGGGCGCTGGCTTGATGGATTGGGCACTGAACGTCACCACGTCCGACACACCATCGACCACAGCCCCGACGACCGCGCCCTGCAGCTTGAGGATGATGACCACGGTGAAGTCGTTGTAATCGACGCGCGGCAACTGCAGCTTGAGGCGCAGATCCACGATGGGCACGATGACGCCGCGCAGGTTCACCACACCTTTCACAAAACTGGGGGAGTTGACCATGCTGATGGGCTGCTCATAAGAGCGAATCTCTTGCACCCGCATGATGTCAATGGCGTACTCCTCGGTACCCAGGCGCAGGGTCAGGTACTGCCTGGAATCGGCCTGGGCCGCAGCGCCATGGACATGGCTCTGGTCCAACATCGGTGCGTTTTGTGGCAGGTCCATGGGAGCTCCTGGTCAGGCTCGGCAAGCGAAATCCAACGCCTTGCAAATCATCATACACGCGCCCTTGCCCTTGGCAAACCCTAGCTGCCAGCCCTACAGCACGCTGCTACCCTGTCTGCAGGAGACCGATCACCATGCACACCCTGAGCGGCCTGGACGCCACTTTTCTGTACCTAGAGACGCCGCAGACCCCCATGCACGTGGGCTCGTTCTGCCTCTACGAACTCCCCGCCACCCCGCGCTTCAGCCTGCACAAGGCCATCACCGCCCACATTGGCCAGCGCCTGCACCTGGCGGCGGTGTTCACGCGCAAGCTGGGCTTCATGCCGCTGGACCTGGGCCACCCGGTGTGGCTGCAAGCCGATGCGGTGGACCTGGGATTTCACATCCGCAAGATCAAGGGCCGTGCCCTGCCACTGGCGCAAGCCCAAGCCTTGGCGGCCGAGCTGCACAGTGGCCTGATCGACCGCAGCCGCCCGCTGTGGGAGTTCCATGTGTTTGACCGCGTGTTGTGCCCGGACGGCACCGTATGTGGTGCGCTGTACTCCAAGATCCACCACGCCACGCTGGATGGCAAAAGTGGCACCATCCTGACCCAGGCCATGATGGACGTGGGCCCCACGCCGCGTGCGGTACCGCCGCCACACGAGAAACCGCGCAAGGCGCAAAGCCTGAAAGTCGGCCAGATGCTGGGGGCGGTGTTTTCCAACTCGCTGGCCCAGTACGCCAAGCTGGCCCGCGCCCTGCCCCAGGCCGTGCAGGCCCTGGGCAGCACCGTGGCGCGGCAAAGCCTGCAGGGCCAAGGCAGCGGCTTGCGCCCCAAGTCGCCCATCACGCTGGCCCCCATGACCGACTTCAACGTGGCCGTGGGCACGGCGCGCAGCTTTGGCACGGCCAGCATCGCGTTTGAAGACTGCCGCGCCATGGCGCAGGCCGCGGGCGGATCGTTCAACGACATCGTGTTGTGGATTTGCGCCACTGCGCTGCGCAGCTATCTGGCCCAGCACGGCAGCATTCCACGCAAGCCCCTGCTGGCCGCCATGCCGGTGAGCCTGCGCGAAGAGGGCAACACCGACTACAGCACCCAGGCTTCCATGACGGTGGTAGCGCTGGGGACACACCTGGCCCTGCCGCTCAAGCGGCTGCAGGCCATCATGGACTCCACCGCCAAGGTAAAAACCGCCATGGTCCAGCTCAAAGGCATGCTGCCCACCGACTACCCATCGCTCCTGGCGCCGTGGATTGTGGGCGGGGTGGCCAAGGCCGCGTTCAAGACCTACAGCGCCACCGGCCTCTCCCACCGCCTGCCCATGGTGGCCAATCTGGTCATCAGCAATGTGCCGGGGCCGCGCGTGCCGCTCTACCTGGCCGGCGCGCGCATGCGGACCTTCCACCCCATGTCCATCGTGGTGCACGGCATTGCGCTCAATATCACGGTACAGACCTACGCCGGCAGCGTGGACTTTGGCGTGATCGCCGACGCCCAAGCGGTGCCCCAGGTGCAGGACCTGACGGATGCGCTGGTGGCCGCCTTTGAAGAAGGCCGCGCGCTGCTGGGGCACGCCCAAGCCCAAAAGAAACCAGCAAAGATAGCCACAGTCACCAAGGCGACGGAAAAACAGAGAGCCCCGACTAAAGCCACAGCACCCCGGCGGGGCACCATGGCAAAAGCTGCTACTGTTAAAACCCCTCTAAAAAAGCGGCCCCCGAAAGCCGCCTGAACCCCGTCGTATGGCCAAAAAACGCGCATCCAAGAGCGACCACCACCCCGCCCCCAATGCCTGGCTGATGGCCTTGGAACTGCGCGCACCCTGGGAGCTGTGGTCGGTGTTGCCCAGCTGGCCCGCGCTGGCCAAGGCGCCAGTGGGCGACGGCCACCCGGTCATCGTGTTCCCCGGCCTGTCGGCGAGTGACGGCTCCACTGTGCCGCTGCGGGCTTACCTCAACAACCTGGGCTACGACATCTCCGGCTGGAACCAGGGCTACAACTTTGGCCCCCGCGCCGGAGTGCTGGAGACTGCCAAGCGCCAGGTGCAAGAGACGGCGGAGGCCAGCGGCGAGGCCGTGAGCCTGGTGGGCTGGAGCCTGGGCGGCGTGTACGCACGCGAGCTGGCCAAAGAGTTGCCCCAGCATGTGCGCAGCGTCATCACCCTGGGCACGCCCTTTGCAGGCTCCCACAAAAGCACCAATGCCTGGCGCCTGTACGAACTCACCAGTGGGCGCAGCATTGCGCAGGAGGTGGAAAACTTCGACCTGCCCGCCGCGCCGCCCGTGCCCACCACCTCCATCTACTCCCGCACCGACGGGGTGGTGGCCTGGTCCGCAAGCCTGCAAGCGCCCTGTAAAAACAACCCCCATACCGAAAACGTGGAAGTGTTTGCCAGCCACATCGGCCTGGGGCTGAACCCCAGCGCCTGGTGGGTGGTGGCCGACCGCCTGGCCCAGGTGCATGGTGCCTGGAAACCGTTTGAACGCGAAGGCCGCCTGCAGCAGTGGGTGTTTCCCGACCCCACAAGAGACTGAGGGTTATCGGACGCCCGCTATCCGCGGGCCAGAAACACCAAGAGCGCGACCCGTTGCGAGGTAGCGCTCTTTTTTTGATAGCTGCTCGCGCAGTATCTACAAGGGCTAGAGGCCTATTTTACCTCTAAACCCTGCCACGGGCCATGTTACGCCTGTTGCTTGTTGTAGTTGGCGATGCCGTCCATGATTTCCTTCTGGGCGGACTCTGGGCCCTCCCAGCCTTCCACCTTGACCCACTTGCCTTCTTCCAGGTCTTTGTAGTGTTCAAAGAAGTGGGCGATGGTCTTCAGGCGGAAGGGGTTCAGGTCTTCGGGCTTCTTCCACTGGCTGTACAGCGACAAGATCTTGTCCACGGGCACCGCCAGCACTTTGCCGTCTTCACCGGCTTCGTCGGTCATCTTCAAGATGCCGATGGCACGGCAGGGAACGACCACGCCGGGAATCAGCGGCACGGGGGTGATCACCAGCACGTCCACGGGGTCGCCATCACCCGCGATGGTTTTGGGCACATACCCGTAGTTGGTGGGGTAGTGCATGGCGGTGCTCATGAAGCGGTCCACAAAAATGGCACCCGAGTCCTTGTCCACCTCGTACTTCACCGGATCGGCGTTCATGGGGATTTCGATGATGACGTTGAACGCATCGGGGACTTTGCTGCCGGGGGTGACTTTGTCGAGGGACATGGATGTTCTCTTTATGTTGAAAGTGGGAAACGGGAAACCCTGGTGGGAAACCTAGGGATTAACCCGGATTTTACTGACTACACACTTTCGTTTTTCGCGTGCTGTCTTCAAAGCACGCTACATTCGGCCCGTTGGCCAATCATCTCCCCTTGCTTTGTAGGGTTGGAGCACTGAGGAAGCAACGCAGCGGGGGCCTCGCTAGCGTTGCTCCCATCTTTGCGAAACAACCATAGAGGAGTATTTCTATGACGGGCAACACAGCGCTGTTTCTGGCGCTTGGCTGTGGACTGATTGCCGTGGTGTACGGCGTTTGGGCACGCAGCTGGATCCTTTCCCAAGACGCCGGCAATGCGCGCATGCAAGAGATTGCAGCCGCCATCCAGACCGGTGCAGCGGCTTACCTCTCGCGGCAGTACAAGACCATCGCCATCGTCGGCGTGGTGCTGACCATCCTGATCGGCCTGTTTCTGGACGGTCTGAGCGCCGTGGGCTTTGTCGTGGGTGCGGTGCTCTCGGGGGCATGCGGTTTTATCGGCATGAATGTGTCGGTGCGCGCCAACGTACGTACAGCACAAGCCGCCACCAAAGGCATCGGCCCGGCGCTGGATGTGGCCTTCCGCGGTGGCGCCATCACTGGCATGCTGGTGGTGGGTCTGGGTCTGCTGGGCGTGACCGGCTTTTACTGGTACCTGGTGCCGGACGGCACGGTGACGACCGCCAAGCTCAACCCTCTGATCGGTTTTGCCTTTGGCTCTTCGCTGATTTCCATCTTCGCCCGCCTGGGCGGTGGCATTTTCACCAAGGGCGCCGATGTGGGTGCCGACCTGGTGGGCAAAGTGGAGGCCGGCATTCCTGAAGATGACCCGCGCAACCCCGCCGTGATCGCTGACAACGTCGGCGACAACGTGGGCGACTGTGCCGGCATGGCCGCCGACCTGTTTGAAACCTATGCGGTGACCTTGATTGCCACTATGGTTTTGGGAGCACTTCTCGCAAGTTCTGCGGGGGCTACAGCCGTTTTATACCCTCTGGCGCTCGGCGCGGTGTCGATTGTGGCGTCCATCATCGGTTGCTTCTTCGTCAAGGCCTCGCCCGGCATGAAGAACGTGATGCCGGCGCTGTACAAGGGCCTGGCCATCGCCGGCGTGTTGTCGCTGATTGCGTTTTACTTTGTGACGCAAAGCATGTTTCCTGCATCCATTACCCTGACAGACGGCCATGTACTCAGCGCCAGCAGCCTGTTTGGTGCTTGCACCGTGGGTCTGGTGTTGACCGGCGCACTGGTCTGGATCACCGAGTACTACACCGGCACCCAGTACGCGCCGGTGCAGCACATCGCCCAGGCCTCCACCACGGGCCACGGCACCAACATCATTGCCGGTTTGGGCGTGTCCATGCGCTCCACCGCCTGGCCGGTGTTGTTTGTCTGCATGGCGATTTACAGTGCCTACAGCCTGGGCGGCCTGTACGGCATCGCGATCGCTGCCACCTCCATGCTGAGCATGGCCGGTATCGTGGTGGCGTTGGATGCCTACGGCCCCATCACCGACAACGCCGGGGGTATTGCCGAAATGGCCGAGCTGCCCGCCAGCGTTCGCGACATCACCGACCCGCTGGACGCCGTGGGCAACACCACCAAGGCCGTGACCAAGGGTTATGCCATTGGCTCTGCCGGCCTGGCCGCGCTGGTGCTGTTTGCCGACTACACCCACAAGCTGGACGCGTTTGGCAAGCACATCACGTTTGACTTGAGCGACCCCATGGTCATCATTGGCCTCTTTATCGGCGGCCTGATCCCCTACCTGTTTGGCGCCATGGCCATGGAGGCCGTGGGCCGCGCCGCGGGCTCGGTGGTGGTGGAGGTGCGCCGCCAGTTCAAGGAAATCAAGGGCATCATGGACGGCACGGGCAAGCCCGAGTACGACACCGCGGTAGACATGCTGACCACGGCTGCCATCAAGGAAATGATGATCCCGTCGCTACTGCCCGTAGTAGTACCCATCGTGGTCGGCCTCGCCTTGGGCCCAGCGGCCTTGGGTGGCCTGTTGATGGGCACCATCGTGACCGGTCTGTTTGTGGCCATCTCCATGTGCACCGGCGGCGGTGCCTGGGACAACGCCAAGAAATACATCGAAGACGGCCACCACGGCGGCAAGGGCTCCGAGACCCACAAGGCAGCCGTGACGGGCGACACCGTGGGCGACCCCTACAAGGACACCGCCGGCCCCGCGGTCAACCCCTTGATCAAGATTATCAACATCGTGGCGCTGCTGATCGTGCCACTGATGATGAAACTGCACGGCGGCTAAAAGTAC
Organism: Curvibacter sp. GWA2_63_95; assembly: GCA_001795455.1. Classification (GTDB taxonomy): domain Bacteria; phylum Pseudomonadota; class Gammaproteobacteria; order Burkholderiales; family Burkholderiaceae_C; genus Allorhodoferax. Next base: position 7,277 of record MGPB01000022.1, read on the forward strand.
GCCGGCTTTGCCATGGCCCGCTTCGGCGGGCTTTTTTTTGGGTAGCGGACGGTGGTGGCTATGCGCTACCATGGCGCCATAGGCGTTACTTGCGCCCTTCTCTTAAAGCAAGCCCGTGAAAATACTTGTGATTGACGACCATGCCTTGGTACGCGAAGGCCTGCACCAGGTGCTCAAAGGTCTGGACGAAGACGTCTCCGTGCTGCAGGCGGGCACCTGCGAGCAGGCTTTTGCCCTGGCAGAAAAGCATGTGGACATTGACCTGGTGCTGCTGGACTACCACCTGCCCGACATGACGGGCCTGCAGGCCCTGGACGTGTTTGGAAAAAACCACCCCGAGCTGCCCATCGTCATGCTGTCGGGCTCTGCCAATGTGCAAATCATGCGCCAGGTGCTGCAATCCGGCGCCTCGGGCTTTGTCACCAAATCCAGCCTGAGCGATGAGCTGCTGCACGCAGTGCGTTTGGTGCTCAATGGTGATGTCTATTCGCCGTCAGAGCTCAACAGTGACTTTGGTGCCCTGTCGTTTGACGGTGCCAATACCAAACCCCCCCTCACCCAGCGGCAGGAGCTGGTGTTGCGTGAATTGCTCGACGGCCGCTCGAACCGGGAAATCGGCAGCTCGCTGAATGTGTCGGAAGAAACCGTGAAGACACACGTGACCTCCATCCTGCGCTACTTCGACGTACAAAACCGCACCCAAGCCGTCGTGGCAGCGGCCCGCAGCGGCTACCGCCCCACCTCAGCCGCTTAGGTCTCGGCGGCATCGTTCACCTCGGTTGCCATGGCCGATCGGCGCAGGAAGCTGCGCAGCTTGGCCGGACGCACTGGTTTGTGCAACAGCGTCAAACCCGCATCCTTGGCTGCCTGGATCAGGCCGGCATCCGTGTCGCCACTCATCAGACAGGCAGGAATCTCGCGCCGCGCGTGGGCCCGTACCATGGCAATCACGTCCAGGCCATTGCGCGCCTCACCCAAGCGGAAGTCACTCAACACCACATCGGGTGCGGCGTACGCATTCACAAAATCCAGCGCCTGGGCCACGGTGGCGGCCGCGTTGACCACGCAGCCCCATGAGGTGAGCAAGTCACGGATCGCTTCCAGTGCAAAGCCATCGTCCTCGATCACCAGCACGCGCATGCCTTCAACACCGCCCAGGCCCTGCGGGTCGACCAATGCCATGCTGACAGAGGCTTCCACCGCTTGGGCAGCAGGCAGGTGGATGGAAAAGCGCGTGCCACACCCCAGCGCTGAGCGCAGCGTGATGCTATGGCCCAGCAACTGAGCCGTGCGCTCCACAATGTTCAGGCCCAGCCCCAGACCCTGGGCCCGGTCACGGCCTGAGTTTCCAACCTGGTAGAACTCCCGGAAGATATCTTCCTGGTGTGCGGGTGAAATGCCAATGCCGCTGTCCGCCACATCCAGACGTACCTTGCGTCCATCGCCCACACGCCGACAGCTGATCATGACCGTGCCACGCTCGGTATAGCGGATTGCGTTGTTGGCCAGATTCATCACCATGCGCTGCAGTAGCACCGGGTCGGTCATCACCCAGTACGGGCTGGGGCGTATGCGCAAACGCAAACCCTTGCTTTCTGCCAGCGGCTGCAAGGCCTTGCGCAGGCTATGGAACAGCTCGCCCATATTGACCGGGCCCAGTTGTACCTGCACCGCGCCGGCATCCAGGCGAGAGACATCCAGCAGACCATCGAGCAAATCCTGCATGGACTGCACCGAGGCTTCCAGGCTGGCTACCAGTTGGCGCGTCTGGGCGTCCAGCGGCAATTGCCCCAGCCGGGCGACAAACATGCCCAAGGCATGGGTAGGCTGGCGCAAGTCATGGCTAGCCGCTGCCAGAAAGCGGGACTTGGCCAAGGTGGCGGTTTCAGCTTCTTCTTTTTTAAGCCGCAGCTCACGCGTGGCCGACTCGACGCGGAACTCCATCTCTTCGCGCCCCCAAGCCAGGCGCTGGGCCATCTGGTTCAACCGGGTCTGCAGGTCGTACAAAGGGTCGTTCGGACGTGACTCGGAGCTGGGCGTCAGGTCGCCCTCGCCAATACGCTCGATCATGCGGGACACACGCAGCACCGGGCGCACCACGCCCTCCCCCATCCGGGTGGCCAAAATGCCCCCCAACACCAATCCCGCAAGGCCAATGCCCAGGGCCAGCACCAGCAGCTCGCGCTCGCGCGCCACCAAGCGCGCGCGCGACACTTCCAGCACCACATGGCCAAACACCTCGGGGGCAGAGCCCTGCGCGCCAGGCGATGGGGAAAACAGATCATCAATGGGCACATTGCCCGAGGTCACCTCCACCACCACCACGTCAATGCTGTCGCCAAGCTGTTGGCGGGCGTAGGCTGAACTGCTGGCTTCCTTGAGTCCGTTGTAGTGCAAAAGGCCGGAACTTGCCAGCATGCGACCGTCCACATCAAATACAGCGACAGAGCGCACATCCGATTCGCGCTGCAGGCCGGCCAACACCGTTTGAAGCGCAGCCACATTGCCAGAAAACAGGCCGTATTCACTGGCCAGCGCGACTTGGCGCGCCATCAGGCGGGTCCGCAGGCTATGTGATTCATCAAGGTCGGAAATGCGGCTGGTCCAGAACACCGAGACGAGCGCCAGCACCACCAAGGTGACCGGCACCAGCGCTGCGGCCAGCATGCGGGTGCGAATACCCGGGAACATCATGGGCGTTTCTCCAAGCGGTGCAGACGTTCGTTCAAGACCGCCTCATCCAGCGACATGCCCAGTGAGCGGGCAACGTGTTCATTCAGCGCCACACTGAACTCCAGCGGGTACTGCGACGCAGGCACCGCCCCCCCCTGAAGCACGGTGCGCGCCATCGCCCCCGCCTGCACACCAATCTGGCGCGGCGTACTGTAGACCGCCAACAAGGCGCCTGCTTTCACATACGCCGGGGAAAATGCCATGACCGGCACACGTGCGCGGTAGGTAGCCAGCAAAATATTCGAGATGGTGCTGCTGTTGTAAACCTGCGGATCGGCCACGGCAAACAGCACATCAGCGCCATCGAGTACGGTTTTCAGCCCAGCAAACAGGTTGGCCGACGATGGGACGGACCCCGCGACCAGTTCGATACCCCGGACCTGGGCTGCGGCCTGCAGATTCGGCTGCTGCGCCAACGACTCCTGCCCCCACAGTACCCCCACACGCTTGACCTCTGGCAAGGCCAGGTGCATCAGGTCAAGCTGGCGGCCAAAGGGCTGATCGAGGTACACCGCCACCGCAGGGGCAGCGGCCCTGCCGGGACTGTCCCGCAGAATGCGCTCGAAGCCCAAACGCGGAATCAGGGCTGACACCAGTGTGGGGCGCCCCTCGCGCTGCAAAGCGCGGGCCAGGGCATCGGAACCCAGCGTGATCCAGACCTTGGCGGACAGCGCCGCCCCCAGATCTCCCGCCGCCAGTTCGGATGCATACAGTTGCAAGATATCCGTGCGCCGCACCCCCAACCTGACCAGCTCGGCAACAGCAGCCTGGCTGGCATCGTGGTAATTGGGACTTCGCTCACTGCTAAGGACCAGCACCTCCGCCGCAAATGCCCCGGGCGCGCCCCACAGCGTCCAGCCGAGCAAGATGCCACAGAGCGCGCGTGCCCACCCCATGCGTCAGTGGTCCACCCGCAACGACACAAAGGCGCGGCGGTCAAAGAAAAATTTGCGGTCACCGTCTCGATAGGGCTGGTCCACATTCTGGACGACAAAAGCCAGTTCGGCCTTGTGTTTGCCAAAACGCAGGGGCTGGGCCACGCGGATATCCGTGCGCCCCATCGAGTAGAGACGGTCACTGCCAGACATCAGTCCGATATCGTCGGACTGCTGGTGCATCAGCGACAAGGTGGTCCCGGAGGACAAGGTGTGCACCGCCATCAGCGACGCGGCATAGCGGGCTGCCCCATGGGTGGTTTTGAAGCGCTCCGCACCTGCAATCTGGGTCCAGGTTTGGGTGGCAAACAGCTGGGTAGCGGTCGAGGGTTTCCATTGAATCTGGTGTTCGACGCCGGTGATGCTGAAGTTCTCTATGTTCCGGTAGTCCTCCGGAGAAACACCGCTCGGGCGCTCGATGCCATCCGTAATGCGTTCATCAAAAAAACGGACGTCCCCCGAAATGCCATGTGGTGCGAGGTTGTAGTTGTAGCCCAGCTCACGGGTGTAAATTTTCTCAGGCAACAGGGCTCCGCTACTGAGCACCGTGGTGAGGGGTTGGGTGCCATTGGCATCGTAATAACGCACGGCGGCATACTTCTCGTAGGCACTCGGTGGGCGAAAGGCGCTCGATACCCCGGCACGCAGGGTGTGGCCCGCAAACACATGCCAATTGAGCATCAGGCGCGGGGAGAAGGTGCCGCCGCCCATATCGCTTTGCTCGGCCATTGCGCCGACATTCAACACCCAATCGGGTTGCAATCTCCACTCCACGCTGCCAAACAAGCGTGAGAAGTTGGAGACCACCTGCTCACGGGTGTCGAAACTGGAATGCGAGGTCACCTGCTCGCGCCGCAACTCTGTTCCCCACACGGATCGCAGGCTGAGCGAGTGCACCACGGTGTGTTGCAGTGTTAGGGCATCGTTCTGCTCCTGACCGCCAAAGTCCACCAACGCACCGAAGTAGTTGATCCCATTGATCAGGCCGGTGCTCTGGTAACGAAAATTGTCTTTGTGGGTATTCTGGGTCCGAGAAAAACTCAGTTGCACATCCTGGTCGCCGTCCAGCGGCTTGCGCCAGTCCATCTGCACAAACTGGGAGCCCAAGAATCGCATGCGCTGGACATTGCCGGGCGAGTCCGCAGAACCACGCCCCGCATCAATGCCCAAGGCCCCTACACGCATGTCGAGTTCCGCGCCGCCCCCCGTGTCCCAGGACGCAACGGCATTCACGCGGGAGACACGGTTGCGACCATAGGCCGCGCGCAGCCCCTCATCCCCCCGCGAGTCCACACTAATGCGGTAAGTCGCCCCGGGCAGCCCCCAGCCGATGCTGGCGCCTGCATCAGCCACCATGTTGTCACCCATGGTCATGGTTGCTGCTGACCCTAAATCCCGAACATCTCTGGAGATGATGTTGATCACGCCCAGAAACGCACGTGCCCCGTAAGTGGCGGAATTGGACCCCCGCAGTATCTCAATGCGGGCAATATCGTCCAGCGCCAGGGTCTGCAAACCCAGTCCCGCAGAGCCCTGCAAGTGACCGGAGTACACCGAGCGCCCATCCACCAGCACCTGAATGCGGTTGGCCCAGTCATCGCTGCGCCCGTGGTAGGAGGCCAGTGGGGCATCGGTCTCAAAGGACGTAGTCGTCTGGAAGCCCGGCACCATGCGCAGAAGGTCTGCAACATCGCGCGCCCCCGACATGCGGATGAACTGGCGGTCCAGAATCGTTACAGCCCCGGGCGCCTCATCCAGTGGCTGGGCCAGCCGTGACACCGACAGCACCACGGGCACCTCGCCCAAAAAGTCGCGCTCACTCACCGCGCTAGCCTGGGAACCACTTTGGGCTCGGGCTATCGCGCAGGCGGCTGACAACAACAGGGGTAAGAGTTTGGAGGACATGGTTTCTTCTCCAACGACAGGTTTTGTATTTCTTGTACTGCCTCGATTTTGCACTGCGATTCATCCGACGCCGCAGAAGCGTGGACAATAGAGCGCATGGCAGAACCCGGCAATTTGCGCATCGTACCCTTGGTGGACCAACGCACGCGGTCTATCCCCGTGAGCAGCCTGCCCCCAGATCCGCGTGCGTCAGACCCCGGACAGACCGGCTTGAGCGATGTGCTTGGCCGACCCTTGCGGGATTTGCGTATCAGCGTGACAGACCGCTGCAACTTCCGCTGTAGCTACTGCATGCCCAAGGACGTGTTCGACAAAGATTACCAGTACCTGCCGCAAACGGCGCTACTGAACTTTGAAGAAATCACCCGCCTGACCCGCCAGTTTGTGGCGCAAGGGGTACAAAAAATCCGCCTGACGGGTGGCGAGCCCCTGCTGCGCAAAAACCTGGAAATACTGGTGGCACAACTGGCGGCCCTGCGGACGCCTGAGGACCAGCCCTTGGACCTGACCCTGACGACCAACGGCTCCCTGCTGGCCAAAAAGGCTCGGGCCTTGAAAGAGGCCGGCCTGCAGCGAGTAACCGTCAGTCTGGATGGGCTGGACGATGCCGTATTCCGGCGCATGAACGATGTGGATTTTCCAGTCGCCGACGTGCTGCGCGGCATTGAAGCCGCTCAGGCAGTAGGCCTGGGGCCTATCAAAGTAAATATGGTGGTCAAGCGCGGCACCAACGAGCAGCAGATCCTGCCCATGGCCAGGCACTTCAAAGGGTCGGGAATCGTGCTGCGCTTTATTGAATACATGGACGTGGGCGCCACCAATGGCTGGCGCATGGATGAAGTGATGCCATCGGCCGAGGTGGTTCGCCTCCTCCAGACCGAGTGGCCCATGCTCACACTGGGGCACGCCACGCGCGGAGAAACCGCACAGCGCTGGGGCTACGCCAACGCAGCGGGGCACCATGACACAACAGCGGGAGAGATTGGAGTGATCAGCAGTGTCACCCAGGCTTTTTGCGGCGACTGCAACCGGGCACGCCTCTCCACCGAAGGACAGCTCTACCTCTGCCTGTTCGCAGGCCAGGGCTATGACTTGCGCAGCCTGCTGCGCGATGGCAGCCCGGATGCCCAATTGGGGGCCGCGATCCGCCAGATCTGGCACCAGCGCAGCGAACAGTATTCCGCCTTGCGCAGTGCCCTGCCCCCCGGCAGCGGGCCAGGCGTACGCCGCGTGGAGATGAGTTATATCGGTGGTTGATTCTCGCCCCCCATCTGCCGCGCCCGCCAACACCTTGTGCGTGCTCCTGGCGGGTGGTCAAGGCCAGCGTATGGGAGGGGCCGACAAGGGGCTCCAGCTCTACCGGGGCCAGGCATTGGCCGCGTATGGCCTGCAGCGCCTTCAGGCGCAAAGCTGGGGGCCAGCGCAACACATGGGCATCAGTGCCAATCGCCATGCGCAGGAGTACGCAGCACTGGGTTACCCGGTCTGGGCCGACGAGCGCACAGGTTATGGCGGACCTTTGGAGGGCATCTGGTCGGCCTTTCAACATGCAGCGGCGCTGCCCCCAACCACGCACTACCTGCTGATCGTGCCGTGTGACACGCCACATATTCCGCTGGACCTTGCATCGCGCCTTGCAGGCACACTGGAAGCCACACAGCGCCACGCTGCAGCGGCCCGCGCCAACGGACGTACCCACCCCTTGGCATGTCTGCTATCCACCCAGTTGGCACCAGACCTCCGCCATTACCTGGACAGCGGGCAACGCAAGGTGCAAACCTGGCTGGAAGCCAGCGGGGTGCAATGGGTGGACTTTGACGCCCCCGCCTATCCAGCGGATGCGTTCGATAACTTCAACACCCTGGCGGACTTGGCCTCCAGGGCACCTGGCTGAGTCAGACCGGGTCTTTCTTCGCACCCGGTGCGTGTTTGCGGGCCAGCAAGGTGTACATGGTAGGAACCACAAACACCGTCAGCAAGGTCCCGACTGACATGCCGCCCACGATCACCCAGCCGATTTGCTGGCGGCTCTCGGCCCCGGCGCCCGAGGCCAAGGCCAGCGGAATAGCGCCCAGTACCATGGCGCCAGTGGTCATCAGGATGGGGCGGATACGCTGGGAAGCAGACTGCTGGATAGCCTGCAAAGTCTGCATGCCCTGCTCACGCAACTGGTTTGCAAATTCCACCATCAAAATGCCGTGCTTGGTAATCAGGCCCACCAAGGTGATCAGGCCAATCTGGCTGAACACATTCAAAGTCCCGCCGGACCATTTCAGGGCGACCAGTGCGCCTGCCATAGACAAGGGAACACTGAGCATGATGACCAAGGGGTCCACAAAACTCTCGAACTGGGCAGCCAGCACCAGAAAGATGAACACCAAGGCGAGTAAAAACACCAGTGTCAAGGAATCTGAAGACTTGCGAAACTCGCGGCTGGAGCCATTCACATCCGTTGCATACCCTGGTTTGAGTACCTTCTTGGCCGTGGCATCCAGGAAGTCCAAGGCCTCGCCGAGCGAGTAATCAGGGGACAAGTTCGCCGTAACGGTCGCGGAGCGTCGCTGGCCAAAGTGGTTCAGCTCCCTCGGCACCACGACTTCTTTGATTTTGACCAGAGCAGACAGCGGCACCATGGCATCCCCCTTGGCACGCACAAAGATGTTCTCAATGTCATCGGGCGTATCTCTCCCCGTCGCCGCAGTACGCACCACGACGTCGTACTGCTCACCATCCCGCTTGTAGCGGGTCACGTTGCGCCCTCCCAACACGGTTTCAATCGAGCGCGCAATCACATCCACCCCGACCCCCATATCGGCGGCCCGCTCGCGGTCTACTTCCAGCCTGAATTCGGGCTTGTTGAGTCGCAAATCGGTATCCACTTGCAAGAAACCAGGGTTTTTCGCCAACTCATCCTGAAACGCACGCACCGCCTGTGACAGGTTTTGGTAACTCTCGGAGGTGATGATCACAAAGTTGACAGGGCGCTGGGTAAAGCCCTGGCCCAAGGACGGCGGTGTGATCGGGAATGCTGTGACCCCGGGCATGCCGGACACGCGGGGGGTCATCTCACGCGCCATCTCCACCGTCGTCCGCTGACGCTCTTCCCAGGGCACGGCCCGAAAAAACACATTCCCCTGGGCCACTGTGGGGCTACCGATGTTCGCAAAAATCCGGTCAAACTCCGGGAAACCCTCCCCCACCTTTTCGATGGAGCGGGCGTAGCGGTTGGTGTAATCCAGCGTGGCACCATCGGGAGCATTGATCTGCGCCAGCACCACCCCCCGGTCCTCCATGGGTGACAGTTCGCGTTTGATGGAACCCATCACCGCCCAGGTCACGGCCCCACTCCCCACCATCACCAACACCACCAGCCAGCGGTGGCGCAATGTCCAAGCCAGTACCGTGCCGTAGCCTTTGGTGAACGACTCCAGCGCATGCTCCATGGTGCGGTCAAACCAGCTAGGGCGTGGGTTGTGGCGCAACAGCACCGAGGACATCATCGGCGACAAGGTCAAGGCCACCAGACCCGACACCAGCACGGCCCCCGCCAGCGCCAGCGCGAACTCGGTAAACAAGCGCCCGGTACGGCCCGGTGCAAACGCCAACGGCACGTAGACCGCCACCAAGGTCAAGGTCATGGCCACAATCGCAAAGCCCACCTCCCGTGCGCCCTGGATGGCAGCCTGGAATGGTGGTACACCATCTTCAATGTGCCGGTAAATGTTCTCCAGCATCACAATGGCATCGTCCACGACCAGACCAATGGCCAACACCAGCGCAAGCAAGGTCAGGGTGTTGATGCTGAAACCGGCCAAGGCCATCAACGCAAAAGCGCCAATCAGCGCCACCGGAATGGTGACCAGCGGAATGATCGCCGCACGCAAGGTGCGCAGGAAGACAAAAATGACCAGCGCCACCAGCACAGAGGCTTCGACAATCGTCTGGTAGACGGCTTTGATGGAGCGATCAATGAAAACAGAGTTGTCATTGGCAACCTCCACCAACACCCCCGGTGGCAAGTCTTTCTGGATCTTCGCCATCAGCGCGCGCACCCCCGCCGACAAATCCAGTGGATTGGCGGTCGCCTGTCGGACCACGCCGACCCCGATCGCATCCTTGCCGTTGAGGCGCACACTGGAGCGCTCCTCCGCCGGGCCCTGCGCCACGCGGGCGACGTCCCCAATGCGCACAGGAAAACCGTTCACGGTTTTGACAATCACCTGGGAAAATTCGCCGGGTCGGCTCAGGTCGGTCGCGGCGGTCACATTGAATTCGCGCAAGTTGCTTTCAATGCGTCCGGCAGGAACTTCCAGGTTCGAACGGCGCAAGGCGTCCTCCACATCCTGGATCGTCAAGCGAAATGCCGCCAGCTTGGCGGGGTCCAAAGATATCTGCATGGAGAACTTGCGTTCTCCGGAAATCGTCACATCGGCAGCACCGGGGGCGGTCTGCAAGATCGGTTTGACCAACGTATTGGCCATTTCCGACAACTGCAGAGCATTGTGGGTATCGGAGCTCAAAGACAAAAAAATCACCGGAAACGCATCGGCTTCGACCTTGGCGATGACGGGCTCGTCAATCCCTTGGGGCAGGCGCTGGCGCACGCGGGAGACCTTGTCCCGCACGTCGGCGGCAGCAGAATCAGCATCACGCGACAGCGCAAAACGGATGGAGATCTGGCTGCGCTCCTGGCGGCTGCTGGAGGTGATGACGTCCACACCCTCAATCCCCGCCAGGGAATCTTCCAGTACCTTGGTCACCTGGGCTTCGACCACTTCACTCGATGCGCCGCCAAACCGCGTGGTCACCGTCACAACGGGCTCATCAATTTTTGGGTACTCCCGGACTGACAGGCCGGTGAAAGACACCGCACCAATCAACATGATGAGCAAAGACAACACGGTCGCGAAGACCGGCCGACGTATGGATGTTTCAGCCAATTGCATGGTGCATCAGCCTCCAGACGCGCGTGGTGCGGACGCACTGCTGGCCGGCGTGGACGCCGCAGCCCCCTTGCCCAGCTCGACGATACGCACAGGCGTTCCATCGCGCTGCAAACGCTGTTGGCCCGCCACCACAATGGTTTGCCCTTCGCTCAGACCTTCCCTCACCTCCACCTTGCCCTGACGACGCACCCCCAGCTTCACTTCCTGTCGCTTGGATACCCACTCCGTATTGGCCGGTACATTGCTTGCGGCAGGCACATCCGATGGTGCAACCACCAGCACCACAAATTGCTTGCCCCCCTGCGGGACCAAAGACTCTTCGGGCACCACCAGTGCGGCGTCATTGACGCCAAAAATTGCCGTTACCCGGGCAAACATGCCAGGCCGCAGCGGCGCACCACCAGAGCCCCCGGTCCGCTCTCCGCCTGTGTTGGGCAACACAGCCCGTACACCGACTGAGCGGCCATTGGCATCCAGGAGCGGGTCGACCGCCTCGATGCGCGCCTTGAACGCCTGACCGGGAAATGCGTCCAGGGCCAGTTCCACCACCTGACCGGGGCGCAGCTTGCGCTGGTAACGCTCGGGCAGCCGAAAGTCCACCAACATGCTGCCGATGTCCTCCAGATTGACCAGATCCGCGCCATCCTTGACGTAGTCACCCACGTTCACCGCACGCAGGCCCACCGTTCCATCGAAGGGCGCAACAATCGCCATGCGCCCCAAACGGGCCTGCACCAGCGAGAGTTGGGCCTGCACGACCTGTAGGTTGGCGGCACTTTCGTCCAACACGCGCTGGGCCACAAAGTTTTGCGCGAGCAACTCCTGGTTGCGCTTGAAGTTGGCCTCGGCAATCGACAACTGGGCCTGGGCCTGGCTGAGTTCTGCGCGTTGCAGGGTGTCATCCAACTGCACCAGAAGTTGCCCCTTGCGCACTTGCGCGCCGTCTTTGAATCCCAGGGTCTTGACACGCCCTGCCACCTCCGGACGCACCATCACACTCTGGCGCGAACGCAAGGAACCGACCGACTGTGCATCGTCTTGCAGAGTGGTGCGCATGACCTTGGCAACTTCAACCCCGGCAATACGCGGCGGTGCAGCGGTCGTGGAACCAACCGCGGTGGGGCCATGGCCACCAACCATTTCCTTGGGGCCCTGGGGCTTGGATTGGTACCACCATGCTGCACCAGAGAGCGCTGCCATACCAACAATTGCGACCGCGGAGTAAACAGCTTTTGATGCCATGAAAAAAAGTGATTTTGGGGGTTGAAAACGGGCTAACCGCCGATAGTAGCCCTTGGACGTGACACCGGACGCGCCAATACGCAAGCCCCGTGCCTGCGTATTGGCATTCACGCTGCGCGAGCTAGCACCGACCCAGTGCTTTGTCCACGCCCCGGTTGGCCAAAGCATCGGCGCGCTCATTGCCGGGGTCACCGGCATGGCCCTTCACCCAGCGCCAGTCAATGGTATGGCCTGCAGTGCTGACCAGTGCATCCAGTTGCTGCCACAAGTCCACGTTCTTGACGGGTTGTTTGGCTGCCGTCTTCCAGCCCTTGGCCTTCCAGCCCGCCAGCCATTCGGTGATGCCCTTGAGCACGTACTGGCTGTCCAAGTGCAACACCACACTGCAGGGGCGTTTGAGTGCCCCCAAGGCCTGGATCACGGCCATCATTTCCATGCGGTTATTGGTGGTGCCTAACTCCCCGCCAAACAACTCCTTTTCACTCCCGTCCGGCGAGCGCAGCAACACGCCCCAGCCACCAGGCCCCGGATTGCCCTTGCAAGCGCCATCCGTATAAATCACCACTGAATTCATGCTCTGAGTCACTTTCCTTCTACTTTCATTTTTGTGTAAACCCGGGCCGCTGGCTGCGCTGCACCACCGGAACCGGAGCACCGGCGCCTGCCGATGCCGTTTTCCATGCGGGACCCAGCAAGCGCATGCCACGCACACGCTTAACGGCCACCAAAAAATACGCAGCCCCAACGATGGGCCACCAGCGCGGCCCCGCGCGGTCCATCCAGGCCCAACGCTCCAGCCAGGTCTCACTGCGCACGGCCGGCCGGTAGCAGCCAAAGCGGCCCTCTTCCACTTCAAAGCCCAACAGGCGCAGCCAATCGCGCAAGCGCCAATACCCAATAAATTCCCCGCAATCGGGCAAAAACAGGTCGCCTGCGCCCAGTCGCCGCAAGGCATGGGCCCGCCGCTGCCGAAGCCCCCACAAACTTACAGGATTCAGGCCACATATCACCACGCGGCCTTCGGGCACCAACACACGCTCCACTTCCCGCAAGGTGGTGTGAGGGTCTGCACTGAGCTCCAGGGTATGGGGCAGCACAACCAAATCCAGGCTGCAAGCAGAGAAAGGCAGCGCAGCATAGTCGGTTACCAACGTGGTGGGCGGTATCGCAATGCCGGGCACCGACTCCGGCGTGGGCATGCCGAGCCATTGGTGTGGCATGCGATTGGCACGCAAGCCCTGCAACTGCGGAACCCCCAACTGCAGCGCGTGGTACCCAAAGATGTCGGCCACTGCGGACTCCAGCTGCGCATCTTCCCAGTGCAGCAAGTACCGGCCCGCTGGCGTCTGGAACCAGTCGTGCAAACCTATAATTTGGTCGCTCATGACGTTAATACCGCTACCCGCGTTTTCAGACAACTATGTCTGGATGTTGCACGATGGACGAGAAGCACTGGTGGTGGACCCGGGAGACGCTGCGCCTGTGCTGCAGGCCCTGCAGCAGGAAGATCTCGAACTGCGCAGCATTCTAGTCACCCACCACCACGCCGACCACACCGGCGGCATACATACCTTGCGTGACACCACAGGCGCCCAAGTCTGGGGCCCGGCCCGGGAATCCATTCCGGCCCCTTACCAGCCGCTGGCGCAGGGCCAGCAGCTGACCTGCCTGGGTTTGAGTTTCGAGGTCCTGGATGTACCGGGCCACACCGCCGGCCACATTGCTTTCTACAGCGCAGACATTGAGGGCGCACCGCTCCTGTTTTGCGGCGATACCTTGTTCAGCGCAGGCTGCGGTCGCCTGTTTGAAGGTACGCCCGAGCAAATGGAAGACTCTCTACGGCGCTTGGCCATGCTGCCGGCCGCCACCCGGGTATGCTGCACCCATGAGTACACCCTGAGTAACCTGCGTTTTGCCTTGGCCGTAGACCCGGACAACACCGATTTGTTAGCCTACCAGGCCCATTGCCAAGCCCTGCGTGACCGGGGACTCCCCACCTTGCCGTCTTCGATAGACTTGGAGCGGCGTATCAATCCTTTTTTGCGCGCCAGTGCGCCTCCCATTCTTGCCGCCCTGCACGCGTTTGACGCCGCCGGGCTGGCCCACGATGGCGCCTTTGCCACGCTGCGGCGTTGGAAGAACGAATACCGATGAATTTTTTGAAAATCACTAGCCTGCTGGCCGTGGCTTTGCTCACCGCTTGCGCCAGCACCACCCAGCCTCTGGCCCCCCAAGCTACCAGCGCCTCCGCCGATGGCAACAGCACCCCATCCGCAGAGGCTCTGAGCCTGCAAACCAGCCGTGAGCTGCAGCGCAAGGCGCCTGCTGCAAAGAACTCTCCCTCCAACACGCCCCCCCTGAGCAGGGTCGACGCGCAAACCCTGCTGTCCTCACGCCCCGTGGTGGCCCTGGCCCCACCTGCCGACTTGTGGGAGCGTATCCGCCGTGGCTATGGCATGCCCGACCTGGACACCGAACTGGTACGCGACCGGGAGCAGTGGTACAGCAGCCGCCCTGACTACATTTTCCGCATGACGGAGCGTTCCAAAAAGTACCTCTTCCATATTGTTGAGGAGCTGGAGCTGCGTGGCATGCCCACCGAGCTGGCTTTGCTGCCTTTTATTGAAAGTGCCTTCAACCCCCAGGCAGTGTCCAGCGCCAAGGCTGCTGGCATGTGGCAATTCATGCCTGCCACCGGCAAGTACTTCGAGCTCAAACAAAACGCCTTCCGCGATGACCGCCGTGACGTTCTGGCATCCACCCGAGCCGCACTGGACTACCTGCAAAAGCTGCACGGCATGTTTGGTGACTGGCACTTGGCGCTGGCGGCCTATAACTGGGGCGAAGGCAGCGTGGGACGCGCCATTGCCAAAAACAAGCGCGCAGGGCAGGCAACCAGTTACCAAGACCTGAACATGCCCATGGAAACACGGTTTTACGTGCCCAAGCTACAGGCGGTCAAAAACATCGTGTCAAACCCGGTGCAATACAGCTCCAAGCTGCCCCTGATCGACAATCACCCCTACTTTCAAACGGTGACTCTCCAGCGAGACATCGACCTCACCCTGGCCGCCAAACTGGCCGAAGTGGACTTGGCGGACTTCAAGGCACTTAACCCGTCCATCAACCGCCCCGTGATCCTGGCCGCGGGCACCCCGCAAATCCTGCTGCCCTGGGACAATGCCGAGGTGTTCCAGTCCAACCTGGAGGCCTATGGCAGCAACCGGCTGGCCAGTTGGACCGCCTGGGTCGCACCCACCACCATGCGCCCTGCCGACGCTGCCAAACGTGTCGGCATGTCAGAAAGCGATCTGCGCAGCATCAACAACATCCCCGCACGGGTCGTCATCCGCGCAGGCTCCACGCTGCTGGTGCCACGCAGCGCACACATGGCCGACGTGACGGAAAGAGTGGCCGACAACGGCCAGCTAACCCTGGCCCCCGAAGTGACCTTGCGCCGCACCAGGGTGCGCGCCGCCAAGGGTGAGACGGTGGCCAGCGTGGCACGCAAGTACAAGGTGACTGCGAGCTCAGTGGCCGAATGGAACAAGGTCAGTGCCAGTGCCGGTTTCAAGGCGGGCCAGCAGATTGTGTTGTTTTTGCCTGCCAAGGCACGCAGCAAAACCAGCACGGCCCAAGCCCGCGGCAAAGCCACGATTGCCAAAAGCCCCGCGAAGGGCAAGACTGTCACGGCAAAACCACGCAGCACCGCCACCAAAGTCGCCAAGAAGTAGTAAGCCAAGGCTTCCTTCGCTGGCAGGTGCAGCCCGCCGGGCTGCGTCTGTAGGTCAGCGGTAACCGATCAGCAAAATGGCCACGTTGCAGGCCAACCCCAGACCCCAGACCAGGGAGCGCGCCGTGCCCATGCCCGCCACATACATCATGATGTAGAGCATGCGCAGCACGATGAACAAAAAGGCCAGAATGTCCATACGTGCCTGGTGGGCACCAAGCTGGTGGGCAATGATGACCGCACCAATAAAAAACGGCAGTGCCTCAAAGCTGTTGGCCTGTGCGGCATTGGCGCGGGCTCGCCAATCGGTCTGGCGTGCCAGCCACTCGCGCGGGTTCACATTGTCGTAACCGCCCTCACGTCGGGGCACATTCAAACGCCCCGACTTGGCCAGCCCGGCACAGGCGATGGGTAGCAAGGCGGCAATCAGCACGCACCAGTAAGCAACCGTGAAATGGGTGTATTGCATGAACAAACTACTTTCAAGAAACAAGCCTGGCAAGCCACGCGCGCACTAGCGACGATCCACCAGGGCGTGGGCAATGGTGCCCAGGTCCACATACTCCAGCTCGCTCCCCACCGGCACGCCGCGTGCCAGGCGCGTGGGTTTGAGACCACGCACCTTGAGCCCCTCGGCAATCACGTAGGCCGTGGCCTCGCCTTCGGCGGTGAAGTTGGTAGCCAAAATCACCTCCTGCACCAAACCGTCACAGGCCCGCTCAAACAGCTTCTTCAGGCCCAGGTCGTTCGGCCCCACGCCGTCCAGCGGACTGAGCTTGCCCATCAGGACGAAGTACAGGCCCTTGTAGGCGCCGGTACGCTCCATGGCGGCCTGGTCAGCCGGTGTTTCCACCACGCAGAGCTGGCTGTGGTCACGCCGCGGGTCCAGGCAGGATGCACACACCAACTGCTCCGTGAAGGTATGGCAACGCTCGCAGTGCTGCACCTGTGTACTGGCAGCTTGCAAGGCCTGTGCCAGCAGTTGGGCACCGGGGCGGTCATGCTGCAGCAAATGAAAGGCCATGCGCTGCGCCGACTTCACCCCCACACCAGGCAGACGCTTGAGCGCCTGGACCAGTGCGTCTAAGGCATTGGTATCGGACACAAATTATTCAGGAGGGTGACGACGCTCAGAACGGGAACTTCATGCCACCCGGCAAGCCGGGCATGCCAGCGGTGAGCTTGCCCATTTTCTCGGCCGAGGTCTCCTCGGCCTTGCGCACGGCAGCGTTGAAAGCCGCCGCCACCAGGTCCTCCAGCATGTCCTTGTCATCGGCCAGCAGGCTGGGGTCGATCACCACGCGCTTGACATCGTGCTTGCAGGTCATGGTGACCTTCACTAGTCCGGCACCGGACTCACCGCTCACTTCGATATTGCCCAGCTCGTCCTGGGCTTTCTTCATGTTGTCCTGCATCGCCTGGGCTTGTTTCATCAGGCCGGCGAGTTGTCCTTTGTTGAACATGGATGTCCTTGCGTAAGAGAAAGAAAAAAAGGGGGTACAGGCCTCAGAGGGGCCGTAGGGAGCCGGGCACGATTTTCGCGCCAAAGTCCCGCACCAGGGATTGCACAAACGGGTGGTCGTTGATTATCTTCTCTGCCGCCACTTGCTTCTCAGCCGATGCAGCAGCGTTGCGCCGACTGGGGTTGTCGGTCACCCGCCCCACCTCGACCACCAGCTTGACCGCAAACCCGGCAGCGGCCAGTGCAGCGGTCAGCCGGTCGCGCGTGCCGGGCTGATTCAGCGTCTCGCGCTCCAGGCGCAGCAGCCACTGGTCCGTGTCGCGCGCGATCAGCTGCGATTGCAGCGCCAGCTCACGGACCATGGCGGTGATCGCCTCGGTCTGGATGAGCTGCTGCACGGTGGCATGCCAGAAATCGCCCTCTTCGGTGGGCAACAGCACCTGTGGGGCTTGCGTAGCTGCCACATCCGATCGACTCTCCGTCTGCGTCCGCACCGGAACTGCTACAACTTTAGTAGCTGCTGGCGCAGATACGACGGGGGCTAGAGGCCTATTTTGATCCTCATAGAGATCGGAGGGCTCTTCGTCGTCCGGGCCACTGTCGCGCACGGTCAGCACCTGTCCGGGAGGGATCTCTGCAGGGTCCTGGGCTGCGGCGGGCTCGGGTATCGCGGGCGCCTCTTCCCAGGGCTGCACCACCGGGGGGCGTACCACCACGGCAACAGCCACGGGCGCCGCAGGCGCGGGCACCGAAGCCGGCACGGCAGCGGGAGCGACCACCGGACGCGCAGCAGGCATCGGCACAGGTGCAACAACAGCGGCTGCGGGAGCCGCTGCAGGCGCAGTGCGCACCGGCGCAGCGGCGTCAGTTAGAGTTTTTTTTTCAGCCAGTGGCGCTGCGCCAGTCTGGGGCTTGAAGGCCAGCAGACGCAGCAGCACCATGGTCAGTGCGGCATATTCGTCCGGTGCCAGGCCCAGGTCGGCACGGCCATGCAGGCAAATGCTGTAGAGCAGCTGGGTTTCATCGGCAGGCAACAGGCCGGCCAGGCGAGCCGTATCCGCCGCTTCGGGATCGCTATCGTCGGCAGCGGCCGCCCCCCCCATGGCCTGCAACACCGCCATGCGTTGCAGCACGGTGGACATTTCTTCGAGGGTCGAGGCCGCGCTCAGGCCGTTATGGCGCAGGGCCTCGGAGGTTTCCACCACCGTCTTGCCATCGCCCAGTGCCAGCGCCTCAATCAGTCGGAACACATAGCTGCGGTCCACACTGCCCAGCATCTGGCGCACCGTGGCCTCTTGCAACTGGCCCGAGCCAAAGGCAATGGCTTGGTCGGTCAGGCTCAGGGCATCGCGCATGGAACCACGCGCAGCGCGGGCCAAGAGGCGCAGAGCCTGCACTTCGGAGCTGACCTGCTCCACCTCCAGCACCTTGGTCAGGTGTTCACGGATGGTCTCGGGTGCCATGGGGCGCAGGTTGAACTGCAGGCAGCGCGAGAGCACGGTGACCGGCACCTTCTGCGGATCGGTCGTGGCCAGCACAAATTTCAAATACTCGGGCGGCTCTTCCAGCGTCTTCAACATGGCGTTGAACGCCGTGTTGGTGAGCATGTGCACCTCGTCGATCATGAAAACCTTGAAGCGCCCCTGCACCGGTTTGTAGACCGCCTGCTCCAGCAGGGCCTGCACCTCATCCACACCGCGGTTGGATGCTGCGTCCAGTTCGGTGTAATCCACAAACCGACCGCTATCAATATCAGAGCATGCTTGGCACACTCCACAAGGGGTAGCGGTGATTCCGCCATTGCCGTCAATGCCCTGACAGTTGAGCGACTTGGCCAGGATGCGCGACACCGTGGTCTTGCCGACGCCCCGCGTGCCGGTGAACAGGTAGGCGTGGTGCAGGCGCTGGGTGGTCAGCGCGTTGGTCAGGGCTTGCACCACATGGTCCTGCCCCACCATTTCGGTGAAGTTGCGCGGACGGTACTTGCGGGCGAGCACGAGGTAAGACATCCACCGATTCTAGTGCGCCAACCCAGCCACTCTCAGTTAGACTGGAAGCCCACAAAGACCACCCACCCACTCACGTGCCCACTTTGTTGAGAAGCAGCTTTATAAGGTTGGCTTTTGCGCTGGCGGCCTGCCTCTTGGGCAGTACAGTGCATGCCGGTGGCACCCTGCGGGTGCTGGCCTGGCCGGGCTATGCCGACCCTGACATCGTCAAGGCCTTTGAGCAGCGCACGGGCGCCAAGGTCGAGGTGAGCTACATCGACACGGACGAAGCCCTGTGGGCCCGAATTGCCAAAAACCACGGCGGCGACTTCGATGTGTTTGCGGTGAACACCGCCGAGCTGCAGCGCTACATTCAACAGGCGCTGGTCGTTCCGATCAATCCGGGCGCGATCACCAACACCCGACGCCAGTTGCCCCAATTTCAGGCCCTGCAGAAAATTCCCGGCATCGTGCACGGCGGCAAGGTGTTTGCCATGCCCTACACCTACTCGGAAATGGGCCTGATCTATGACCGCAGACAGGTCAAGACCCCGCCCACCTCCATCCAGGCGCTGTGGGACCCGCGCTACCAGGGCAAGGTGTTGGTCTACAACGGTGGGGCCCACAACTTTGCGCTGGCTGCACAAGCCATGGGCAGCCGCACCCCGTTTGCACTGCAAGCGTCGCAATGGGAAAGTGCGGTGCAGCAGCTGATTGCCCTGCGGCGCAATGCGCTGACCTTCTACAGCCAGTTGGACGATTCGGTGAACTGGTTCCAAAGCAACAAGGCAGCGCTGCTGTTTGCCAACTACGGCTCCCAGCAGTTCAAACAACTCCAGGCCGCCGGGCTGGACGTGGGTTACGCGATTCCGCAAGAGGGTGCACTCGCCTGGCTGGACTGCTGGGTTATCACCCGCGGTGCCAAAGACACGGCACTGGCAGAGGCTTGGATCAACTACACCCTGGAAGACGGCCCTGGCAAAGTGCTGCAGGACCGCCAGGGCTTGGCCAATACCACCGCACCCTCGCCCTACCTGGGGCCACAGGACAAGCTGATCTGGCTGGAACCGGTGGAAGACGTGGATCGGCGCAACCGGCTCTGGAACCGTATTGTCTCTGGCGACCGCGCCAGCAAGGTGCTGGCGCCATGAGGTTCGGCATCCGTGCCCGCTTGACCTTGGTGCTGGCCCTGGTGGGCTTGCTGGTGGCGGGGCTGACAGGGTTTTACGCCTATCACGTCAGCCGCAGCCTGCTGGTGCAGTCGTCGCAAAACGAGCTTCTGCTGTCTACCCAGGTCTTGGCACGCCGCATTGCACTCACGCGCCAGGAGGTGTCCCGCAACCTGATGGTGCTGGCCTCCCATCCGGCGGCGCAGACCTCGCTGCAAGCCCACTCCGCCGTCGCACAAGCGCAGTTGGCCACGCTGTTCAAAGTCCTCATGGCCGCCAACCCGGCCTACCTGCAAATCCGGCTGATAAGTGCCCAAGACCATGGCCTGGAACGGGTGCGGGTGGACCGCGACAGCGGGACGCTACAGGAAGTAACGGGCGAAGACCTGCAGGAAAAAGGCCACTTTGCCTATGTATCCGAGACCCTCAAGCTCGCCTATGGCGAAACCTACCTCTCGCCGATCGCGATTAACCACGAACAAGGCTCCCATGCAGGCCTGGATCGTCCCACGCTGCAATTGGCCACACCGGTCAGCGATGCAAATGGCAAGGCGCTTGGGCTGCTGGTCATCAATCTGGACCTGGACGGCATGTTTGCGCTGCTGTCGGCCGACCTGCCCGAAGACTTTGCCCTCTACCTGGCCAACCACCGTGGCGACTACCTGATCCACCCCGACAGCACCAAGGCCTTCGGGTTTGACAGGGGCCACCGTGTGCTGGTGCAAGAGGAATTCACAGCCACCGCCGCGCTGGTGGACCAACGCGCTGAAAACCTCGTCTTGCAGGCAGACCAAGGACCGCATGCCTTCGCCCCCTTGCTCGCAGCCTTTGTCGGACGCCCCGTTCTGGCCAACAGCGAAGAGACGCGGCTGATCCTCGGACTGGCCCGCCCCCTGGAAAGCGTGCTGAAACAAACCGACCAGTTGGGACGCACCATCGTGCAAATCGTGATTCTGGTGAGCCTGGCCTGCGCGCTGCTGGCAGTCCTCGTGGCGCGTGCCCTGACCCGCCCCATCAACAGCATGATTGCCGCGGTGCACCGCTTCTCCAACGACAACAAAGTCCTGCCCTTGCCCGTGGAGCGCAGCGATGAAATTGGCACCCTGGCACGAAGCTTCGCGCGGATGCAAGGCCAGATCCGCAAACAAATGGACGACCTGCACGACAGCCGGGAGGAGCTCGAACACCTGGCCCAGCACGACATGTTGACCGAGTTGCCCAACCGCCGCATGTTCATGGACCGGCTGAAGCAGGCGATTGCCCGGGCCCAGCGCACCGAAGAGGATTTCGCCCTGCTCTTTATCGACGTCGACAACTTCAAGAACTTCAACGACAGCCTGGGCCATGCGGCGGGGGATGCCGTGCTCAAGACCGTGGCCCTGCGCCTGGCCAGCAACACCCGCAAGGTGGACACGGTGGCACGCCTGGGCGGCGACGAGTTTGTGGTGATGATTGACAACTTCTCGGAGCGCAACCTCATTGCCGCGTTCACCGAGAAGCTGCTGGTCGCCCTCAAGGCCCCCATGGAATTTGAGGGCCACACGCTGTGTGTGGAGTTCAGCATCGGCATCAGCCAGTTCCCCGAAGATGGCAGTACGGCCGAAGAAGTCATCAACAACGCCGACCGGGCCATGTACCGCACCAAGGCCGGGGGCCGCAACGGCTACCGCTTCACGTCGGATGCCAACACCCAGCCCAACTTGCTCTGATCCCTGCGAAACAGCTCGGCGCTTTAGGTACAATGCGCGTTGACGGGCCTTCCCGCATGGTGAAGCGGCCAACCGGGTCAGGTGGGGAACCAAGCAGCCCTAACTGTGGAGCCAGTGCCGGGGTCAGGCTCGTCAACCCCCATTCCATCCCCTGCCCCCCCTGAGGATTTCCGGGAATGACTCTCAACGCGTGTTCCCGTTGGGTTGGTGCTGTGCTGCTGGCATGTGGCGCAGCGGTGGCCGCCTGGGCCCAGGCACCGGGTGAGCGCCCTGATTTCCCCACCGTTGCCCTTACTGACAACACGCCCGGGCGCCTCGAGTTAAGCCCCCATCTGGCCTATTTGGAAGACCCGGGACGCAAGCTCTCCCTGGACCAGGCCAGTGGCCCGCTGCAGACCTGGGTCGGCATGGACCGCACCAGCCCCAACTTCGGCTTCACCGATACGGCCTATTGGTTCCGTTTTGCGCTGGACAACCGCACGGGCAAAACCCAGCAGCGCCTGCTGGAGCTCCCCCGCGCCTTCATCGACGACGTGCGCCTGTTCCATCTGCAAGACGGCCTGCTGCTGACCAAATACGCACTGGGGGATGAGCAGCCCTTTGCCCAGCGCGTGGTTCAGCACCAAAACTTCGTGATGCCGCTCACCGTGGCGCCCGGTGTGCACCAGATCTACCTGCGCCTGGCGTCCAGCGGCACCATCGAGGCACCCCTGCGCCTGTGGGAACCCGCTGCCTTCCATGCCACGGCGGCCAAAGAACATCTGCTGGCCGGCGCCGTGCTGGGCATGCTGGTGGTGATGATCGTCTACAACCTCTTCATCTACCTCTCCACCCGGGACATCAACTACCTCTACTACATCGCATTTGTCGCGAGCTACCTGATGTTCTGGAGCACCTTGTGGGGCTACACCTTTGCCTACGTGTGGCCCAAAGAAATCCGTTGGAACAGCATCGCGGTGCCGGTGTTCATTGCCACGGGCGGCGTGGCAGCCTGCCTGTTTGCCGACAGCTTTCTCAAGCTGCGCCGCTTCTCGCGCCCGGCGCACTGGGGCGTGCTGGGGCTCGCGGGCATCAGTGCCTTGTTATTCGTGGGGGCCTTTGTGCTGCCCTACCCCCTCATCATTCGCGTGACGTCTGCCATGATTCTGGTCGTGTCGGTGGTGGCGCTGGTGTGTGGTTACTGGCGCTGGTGGACCGGCGCGCGTTTTGCACGGTTTTATTGCCTGTCCTGGACCTCGGTCTTCGTCGGAGTGAGCGTATTGACAATCGGCAAGTTCGGCCTGCTGCCCGCCAACTTCTGGACCGACAACGCCTCGCAAATCGGCATGTTGCTGCTGGTGCTGCTGCTGTCCTTCACGCTGGCCGACCGCATCAACACCGACCGCAGCCTGCGCATCAACGCCCAGGCCGTGGCACTGGCCCACGCGCACAAGGCCCGCGCCTCACAAAAAGCCTTGATCGATTCCACCGCCCAGGCCAACCGCGAGCTGGAAAGCCGCGTACTGGAGCGCACCAACGAATTGCACGATGCGCTAGAGAAGCTGCAGACCGTGAATGCACAGTTGCAGCGCCTCTCCAACACCGACGCCCTGACCCAGGTGGGCAACCGCGCCTACTTTGACGAAGCGCTGAAGACCGAGCACAAACGCGCCAGCCGCCAAAAGCAACCTCTGGCCCTGCTGCTGTTTGACATCGACCACTTCAAGTCCACCAACGACACCTGGGGCCACCCCGCGGGTGACGCCTGCCTGCGCTACCTGGCCGACTTTCTGCGCAGCAAGGTGTTGCGGGCTGGCGATGTGCTGGCCCGCTACGGTGGCGAGGAGTTTGTGGTGCTGCTGATCAACAGCACCCTGGGCGACGCGCTGGACGTGGCCGAAGAGTTGCGCGCCGAGATCGCAACCCTGGAGATCCCCATCGAGGGCCGCAACCTGCGCATCACCGCCAGCTTTGGCGTGGCCAGCGCCATCCCCGCCAGCCAGACCTCGGCCGCCACGCTGGTGGCCGATGCCGACAAAGCCCTGTACGAGGCCAAACACCACGGCCGCAACTGCGTGCGCGCCGCCGCGCCCCGCATCAGCGCCCCACAGAGCAGTTAAATGCTATTGTTTTAGGAGCTGCTTGCGCAGCATCCACGAGGACTAGAGGCCTAAAAGGCGTAAAAATCAGCGCGGCTGCCGCAGATACGCCAAAGCGCCCTGCCCGGCCGCCACACCGCTGGCAAAACAGGCCTGCAGCAGGTAACCGCCCGTGGGCGCCTCCCAGTCCAGCATCTCGCCCGTGCAAAACACGCCGGGCAACTGCTCCAGCATGAGCTGGGGCGTGAGCACCTCAAACAACACACCACCGGCAGTGCTGATGGCTTCATCGATCGGGCGCGCGGCCTGCAGGGTGATGGGCAAGGCCTTGATGGCCGCAGCCAGTTGCACCGGGTCATTCATCGCCTCTTTGCTGAGCCGCTCGTGCAAGATGGCGGACTTGATGCCTTCCAGGTGCAGACGGCTCTTGAGGTGGCTGGACAACGACCGGCTGCCGCGCGGGTGCCGCACTTCGGCCAACACCTTCTCCAGCGGCATGTCGGGCAGCAGGTCCAGCGTGAAGCTGGCGCTGCCACTGCGGATGATCTCGTCGCGCAACAGGCTGGATGCGGCATACACCAGGCTGCCCTCCACCCCCGTGGCCGTGGCCACGAACTCGCCCTTGCGCTGAAAACTCTGGCCCTGGGCCGTACTGATGCCAATGGCCACGGACTTGAAAGGCTGGCCAGCAAACTTGTCGGCAAAAAACGGGCTCCAGCCGCCCAACACATCAAAGCCACAGTTGGCCGGCAGCAGCGGCGCCACTGCCACGCCACGCTGGGCCAGCAGCGGCACCCAAGCGCCGTTGGAACCCAGGCGCGCCCAGCTACCACCCCCCAATGCCAGCACTACCGCGCGGGCCTGCACCTGCTGCGGGCCGGTGGGGGTGTCAAAGCACAAAACGGTACCGTTCGCGCCGGCAGCCACTTCGCCCCAACCGGTCCAGCGGTGGCGCATGTGGAACTGCACGCCAACACCGGGCGCGGCGGGATTGCGCAGGCGCTGCAGCCAGGCGCGCAGCAGCGGCGCGGCCTTCATGTCCTTGGGAAACACCCGGCCCGACGAGCCCACAAAAGTCTCAATCCCCAGGCCCTGGGCCCAGGCGCGCAGGCCTGTGGCATCCAGCCCTTGCAGCAGCGCCTCGATGGCAGCCCGGCGCGTGCCATAACGCTCGGCAAAGCGGTCGGCGCTTTCCGAGTGCGTGAGGTTGAGCCCGCCTTTGCCCGCCAGCAGAAATTTGCGGCCAATGCTGGGCATGGCATCAAACAGGTGCGCGGCCACACCGGCCTCGGCCAGTTGCTGGGCCGCCATCAGTCCGGCCGGGCCACCGCCCACGATGGCCACGTCCACGGTGCGGACCTCACCGGGAGAAGGCACAGAAGCGGTGGACTGGGAAAGTTCAGAACTCATTCGGGGGTCAATTCAATCAGTTGGCCTTGCGGCGTTAAAAAAGCGGCACGTACGGCCTGCCCGGGGTTGGCCAGGGCAACCGCATCGCGGTAGCCGAGCAGCTGGGCACACAAGGCCGCATCCTGCTGCGGCTGTGCGCTCGATTTGTAGTCCAGCACCCACCAAGCGCCGCTGCCTTGCTGCACCAGGCGGTCCATGCGCAGCAGCCGGCCGCGCTGGGTGATGGGCACTTCGTTGGCATGCCAGGCCAGTTGGGCACTGTCCCAAATCCAGGCGCCCTCGCCTTGCAAGACCGCTTGCGCCTTGTCTACGGCGGCCTGGGCCTGCGCGGCATCCAGCACAAACTCTTTGCCGACCCGGGCCAAGGCTGCGGGGGGCCAAGTGTAGGGCCTGTTGGCGTAGCCACCGGGCGCGGGCTGCACCCACTCCAAAAGACGGTGCAAGGCCTGGCCCAGGCGGGACTCCAGGCTCTCGGTCGGTTCGCTGATGTCCTTGGTTGGTAGTTCCGCTATCTTTTCAGGAGCTACTTGCGCAGTATCTACGGGGTCTAGAGCCACTTTTTTCACTATTTTCAGGGCATAGGGCGCCAAGGCCTCTTCCGCACCCCCGTTGCCCACAGCGTCGGTCGGCGCTGCGGCCGGAGCCTCGGGCGCGTCCTGCGCCTGCCCCTCCAAGCGGCGCCACCAGCTGCCAGCGTTTTCCCGATGCGGGGCCAGGCTGGAGATCACCAGGGTGTGCTGCGTGCGCGTGAGGGCCACGTAGAGTGCATTGAGTTCTTCGCGGCTGCGCTCGGCCTGTTCGTGCGCCAGCGCGTCCACCACGCAGGCGGGTGGGCGGGACTCGCTGGCCAGAAACACAAAGCGCCGGGGGTGCGGGTCTTCGCCGGGCCAATCCACCAGCACACCCATGGTTTCGGTCTTGCCGGCCTCGCCATCGGTGTCCAGCATCAGCACCAGCGGCGCCTCCAGCCCCTTGGCACCGTGGATGGTGAGCAGGCGTACCGCCTGGGCGTTGGCGCGCACTGGCGCGGGGTTGCCGCCGGCCCGCAGCGCACGCACCAGGCCATAGGCCGTGGTGTAGCGCCCGCCGTCCACCTGCAGCGCGGCGTTCAACAGGGCCCGCACATTGGCCAGCACCCGCTCGCGCTGCGCGGGCGGGCTGGCCGCAGCGTAGCGGGCTAGCACATCGCCGTCGTCATAGATAGCGCTTAGCGCATCGTGTGGAGGCAGTTGCGCCACCCACTGCTGCCAACGCAGCAGCGTGGGGCCCACGTTAGCCAAGGCGGGGGGTAGATCGTGCGCGGCGCTGGCTTGCAGGGTCTGCCACCAGCTCGGCACCTCGCCCTTGCCAGTGCCGTCCTCGCTTGCCGCCTGCAGCGCGCGCAGGCGCAGCACCAGGGCCACCAGGTCGTCATCAGACACGCCAAACACCGGTGACTTGAGCACCCGGGCCAGCGCCAGGTCGTGCCGCGGCGACACCAGCACATCGAGCAACGCCACCAGGTCCTGCACCTCGGCAAACTCGCCCAACTCGGCTTTTTCGGGCTGCTGCGCGGGAATGCCCAACGCGGAGAGTTCCTGCTCCATCAGCGTGAGCCGTTCGCGCTTGCGCGCCAGCACCATCACGTCTTTGGCTTGGTAGTGTCCGGCGGTCATCTGCGCGGCCAGCCACTGTGCAGCCTGGCGGCATTCCAGCGTCTTGCGTGTGTCCTCGGCCTCATGGCGGGGCATGCTCAGCGAGTCGCGCCACACGGCTTCGGGCGGCAGCGCCTCCTTGTCGGCCTTGGCTTCGCGCTCAATACGCGGCAGCTTGAACACCTGGCCGGTCTTGTCCGATGCGGTGCTGTGCGCCCGGAAGTCCTGGTAGGCGCCCTCCTCCTGCGCCTGGCCCATGGTCTGGTTCACCAGCGCAATGATTTCGGGCGCATTGCGGCGCGTGTGGTCGCAGCTCAGCTGGTCACCGCCCAGGCCCTGCGCCACAAAGGCCTTGGCCGCGCGGAACACCTGCGGTTCGGCCCGGCGGAAGCGGTAAATGCTTTGCTTGGGGTCCCCCACAATAAACACGCTGGGCGCGTTGCCAGCCCCGGCGTAGGACGACAACCAGCTGTGCAGCGCCTGCCACTGCAGCGGATTGGTGTCCTGGAACTCATCAATCAGCAGGTGCCGCACGCGCGCATCCAGCCGCTCCTGCACCCAGCCACTGAGCTCGGGGTCCGACAGCAAAACCAGCGCGGTGCGCTCCAGATCGCCCATGTCCAGCCAGCCGCGCTCGCGCTTGAGGGCGGCGTAGTCTTGCAACAGGCCACGCGCCAGCCGGGCCATGCGCTGCTGGTGCTGCCACGCCTGGTCTTGCAGCTGGGCCTGTTGCACCTCTTGCAGCAGCGCCTGGGCGGCTTGCACACTGCCCAGATCCGCCAGCTTGTCCGTGAGTTTGCGCGGGCCGCCGGTCTTGGTGAACAGCGCGTCCACCACACCGGGCCAGTGCGCATCGGTCAGCGCCCGCTCCAGTGCACTGGCGGCGGTCAGGCAGGTCTTGCCGCTGCACTGGCCCAGCGCACGCGCGCTGTCCCACAGCAGGGTTTGCACGCTGGCCAGCGCCAGGCGCTCCTGCGGCGCTTGCAGGCCGACAAAGGCCGGAAACTGTGCGGTGAAGTGCTGCACCGAGGCCTCCACCACGCCCTGCGCATCGGCCAGGTCAAACTCGGTGCGCTTGTTGAGGGCGGCCTCCAGCGCCTTGTGCGTCTGGTGGCGGCCATACAGGCGCACGGCGTCCTGGTAGTCGGCCAACGCCACTGCATCCCCCGCCACGCGGGTCTGAAAGCGCCGCCACACCTGGGCCACGGCCACCGCATCGTTCTCCAGCAGTTCGTACTGCGTGGGCAGGCCCAGGTGGTGCAGCACGCCCAGCGGCGCACTGCCCAGCAGCGCGGCAAACCAGCTGTGGAAGGTGCGGATCTGCACCGGCCGGCCACCGGCCAGCAGCTGCGCATGCAGGCCGCGCAGCGTCTGCAACTGGGCGGCATCCGCCGCCTGCCGCACGCCGCGCATCTGCAGCTCCTGCTGCAAACGCGCATCGTCCAGATGGGCAAACTCACGCAACCACTCCTGCAGACGCTGGCGCATTTCGCCCGCGGCCTTTTTGGTGAAGGTGATGGCCAGAATCTCGTGCGGCTGCGTGCCCTCCAGCAGCGCGCGCAGCATGCGCGACACCAGCATCCAGGTCTTGCCCGCGCCCGCGCAGGCCTCTACCGCCACGCTACGGCGCGGATCGCAGGCGATCTCGTAAAAACGCTGGGCCTCGACCAAGCGGCCGTTGTGCTCGTAGGCTGCGTGCAAGGTGGGGCTCATGCAGCCTCCCAAAAGTCTTTGCGGCACAGGCCCCGCACCTGGCAGAAGTCACACACCGTGCCCTCCCCCAGCGCCGGCAGTGTGGCGCCCTGGGCAATGCGGGCCATGTCGGTCTGCACCCCGTCAATCAAGGCATCGCGTGCCATCACCACCTCTTGTTGTTCATAGGCCGCGGTGCCATCCCGCTCACCCACATTCACATAGGCGGCACGCAGCGTGTCGTGTGGCAGAAGTGCGGCATAGAAGGCCATCTGCGTGTCTTCCAGCGGGTCCTGAATGCGCGTGCGAGTCTTGGCCACGGGTTCGGTTTTGTAGTCCAGCAGCATCACCGTGCCATCGGGCAAGGTATCGGTCCGGTCGGTGCGACCGATCAGGGTGACGGGGCCGATGCGCTGGCGCTGCGGCAGCTCGCCGCTGGCAAACACAGCGCCTTGTGCCTCGTGCTGGGTCAGCCAGGCCAGATACCCATCTCGCACCGCAGGCCATGCGGCCGCAAACGGCAAAAATTCGCCTTCGGGCAAGGCCATGGCGGCGGTGGCCTCGGTGCTGCACCGGTCCAACAAGGCCGTGCGTGCGGCCAACTCCGCCACCGGCTGCTCTGCCAAGGCCGCATGGAAGGCCTGCAGCACCGCGTGCAGCCAGAGGCCAAAGTCGCGTTTGTCCACCTCGGCATCCAGCTCGTCCACGGCGCGCAGGCCCAGCATGCGCTGGGCAAAGAAGCGGTAGGGGCAATGGCGCAAGTCTTCGTAAGCACTGGCCGACAGCGTGTGCACCGCCAGCGCAGGGCCGGTGGGCTGGGGCGGCACGCAGGACTGGGGCGTGATCCAGCGGGTGCCGCGCGGATCAGCCCCTTCTGTCAACCCAGTGTCGGCCAGGCGCAGCTGCTGCACCAGCGCGCTGGGCTGCAGCGCTTCGCCCGTGTCGTCGCTGCTGCGCCAGAGCACATCGCAGGCCGGGCTGGCCAGCGCATGGCGCCAAACCTGGCGCAGCTGGCTTTCCAGCGCCTCGCGCGAGGGCAACCCCAGGGCCGCACGCTGTGCCGGCGTCCAGCCGCCTGCGGGTTCGGGCGACGGGTTGAGCCGCACCTCGTCACACCCCGCCATCACCACCGCCGCAAAGGGGCGTCCCAGCATCTGGCTCAGCGGCAGGATCACCACCTGCTCCTGGTCCGGGTAGTCGGGCTGAAAGCTCGCCCCCTCCAGCGCCTGGTTGACCCAGCGTGTGAATTCCATCAGGTCCAGCCGCCGCCCGGCCCACAGCGCCTGGTCCAGCAGTTGGCTCCATTGCGCCGCGTCGGCAGGTGTGAGCCGCAGCACCGCCAGCAGCTTGCTGCCGGCGCCGTCTTCCTGCAGGCGCAGCCACTGGCCCGTACGCTGCAAGGCTTGTTGCAAGGCGGCGAGCCAGCCTGCCAGCGGCTTGCGTCCGGCCAGCAGGCCGCGCAACTGCTCCACCTCGGCACAACTGGCCAGCAACGTGGGGCTTTTCGCCACGGCGGGGCTGCTTGCTACCTGGCGCCAGTCGCGCACCTGGTCGCGGCGTACGGCAGCCTCCATTGCATCAAGCGTATCCAGATAAGCCGGGGCCTGCTTCAAGGCGGCCAGTACCGCATCACTGCTGGCGTTCCACTGCGCCGCACGCAACAGCGCCATCACGCTGGCACCGGCCTGGCTGGTGGAGAGTTTCCAGCCGTTTTCGTCCCGCACCGCCACACCGGCCATGTCCAACAAGGCCCGCACCCGGCGCGTCAGTGCGCGGTCGGCACTCACCAAAGCCACCGGGTAACGCTCTGCCGCAATGTGCTGCATCAGGCAAGCCGCCGTGCGCTGGGCTTCGTCTTCGGCATCCTCGCAGGCATGCAAGACCAGCGCTTCGCTAAGAGAGGGCTGTTCATCTACAAGCGATTCGGCCAGAGGCAGGCTTACCAGCTTGTCACCCCAGATTGGGGCCAGACCGGCCGACAAGGCATCCTGGTTGGCGCCCTGCACCAGCACCAGGCAATCCAGCGCCGCGGGCCATTGGGGATCAAACAGGGCGTCACTGGTGTAGGACGACACCGCCGCCCACTCCACCGCCACGCGCGCCACACGCGCCTCCCAGGCCAACGCCTGGCTGTCCATACCCAGGCCCGCGTGCAGGCGTGCGGTCTGGGCCCAGCCCGCACGCTGTGTGGGCCCGGCCGCCGCGGCCAGGGGTGCCAGCTGGTAGGCGGCTTGCACCAGCAGCGGTGCCAAGGCGTCCTGCCCCTGGGCCCCGCTGCCGGCCAGCAGCGCCTGCGCGGTCAGGGTATCCACGGCAGGGTCCATGCTGATGTCCTGCGCGTCCAACGCCCGACCGCCGGTAGCAGCCACCCAGTTTTGGGTGGTCTCAAAGCGCGGCGCAAAGCCGTCCGGATAGCGCCGCGCCCAGAGTCGACTGGCCAGTGGCAGCAGTTGGGCGTAGGGCAGCAGCACCAAGGTGCGCGCCGGGTGGGCCTGGCGGGCCTGCAACTGGGCCTGGATACGCGGCAAGAGGCCCGTGGCATCCGCCAACCAGAGGGCCATGGCGGGGTGCTCTGCCCCATAACTGAAGGCCCTGAGACCCGTGGTGCTATCGCTTTTGGCTATGCTCGCCATAGGCGTAGCGGCATGGGGGATGGGCTTGGTTTCTGTCACAATGCCGCAACTTTAGCTCTTATAGCAATCTCCCAAAGGAAACACCATGGCCAGCGAGCTCATCAAACATGTCACCGATGCCACCTTCGAAGCCGATGTGCTGGGTGCGGCACAACCCATTCTGGTGGACTACTGGGCTGAGTGGTGCGGTCCCTGCAAGATGATCGCCCCCATCCTGGACGAAGTGTCGACCACCTACGCCGGCAAACTGCAGATCGCCAAGATGAATGTGGACGAAAACCGCGACATTCCTGCCAAGTTCGGCATCCGCGGTATCCCCACCCTGATGTTGTTCAAGGACGGCCAATTGGCGGCCACCAAAGTCGGCGCCCTGAGCAAGGCCCAATTGACCGCCTTCATTGACCAGCAACTGGCCTGATGGAGTTCCCATCGCCTTGGCAACAAGGCGATGTTTCGCGGGGCCGGTCCAAGTTTTGAACCCCTTGGCGGCCCACCGCGGCACACGCAGCAGCCAGCGTGCATGCAAAAAACAGCACGGCTGCGTTTTCCTGTCATAATAAATCCCGTTCACCCGCCCACCCCAAGGCAGGCGCCGATTCCCGGCACAGAGCGCAGAGGCACTTACCCAGTTTTGCCTCTCCCCCATTCCCCCAGATTTTTGTAATTCGCCGAACATCGGTCAACGCCCTCACCGGGACCCACTCCATGCACTTAAACGAACTCAAGGCACTGCACGTGTCTGAAGTCCTCAAGCAAGC
>MGPB01000023.1 GCA_001795455.1 Curvibacter sp. GWA2_63_95
CCAAGCTGGCCAAGGCGCGGTATGACGTGCTGGTGGGGGGCTTGAAGCTCAAGCAGGCCAATGGCTCGCTGGTGGCCGAGGATTTGAATCCTATCAATGGGCAGTTGGCGAACTGATGCCGCGCATGCGTGTGTGGCTGGGTTGATGGTCAAATCGGCACTTCAGGCCGCAGATACTGCGCAAATAGCTATTAAATTCATAGCATAGGAGCACGCCATGCCGGACAACAAGCACCACTGGGAAACCGTCTACAACACCAAGTCCAGCGACGCGGTGAGCTGGTACCAAGCGCATGCCGACCGCTCCCTGCAGCTCATCCAGGCCACGGGGCTGGGGCCGCAGGCCAAGGTCATCGATGTGGGCGGCGGCGCCTCCACGCTGGTGGACGACCTGCTGACCCACGGTTACCAGGACGTGACGGTGATGGACCTCTCGGCCAGCGCACTGGCCGTGGCCCGTGCCCGCCAGGCGCCCATGGAGGCCCGCGTGCAGTGGCTGGTGGCCGATGTCACCACCGCCGAATTGCCGGTGCATGCGTTTGATGTGTGGCACGACCGCGCGGTGTTCCACTTCCTCACCCGGGCCGAAGACCGCCAGGCCTATGTGGCCCAGGTGCTGCGCAGCGTCAAACCCGGTGGCCATGTCATCGTGGCCACCTTTGCTGACGACGGCCCCCTGCAGTGCAGCGGCCTGCCCGTCATGCGCTACGCGCCCGAGGGCCTGCACGCCGAGTTTGGCGAACCCTTCACCCTGGTGGCCCACCAGCGCGAGGCGCACACCACGCCCTTTGGCACGGTGCAGCAGTTTGTCTATTGCTACTGCCGCGCGCCAGGGCACTGAGGTCAGTTACCCACGGTGCGCCCGATACCATTGGGCGCATGCCGCACTTCTTTTCCCGCCTGCAAGAGGGCAACCCGCGCAGCATCACCGCCATGTTGCTGGCCGTGATGCTGTTCTCGGTCATGGACTCGCTCATCAAAGCCCTGTCTGCCCACTACCCGCCGCTGCAGATTGCCGCCATGCGCGGCGCACTTACGCTGCCACTTATCGCGCTGTGGATCCAGTGGCGCGGTGCCTGGGCTGAGGTCTGGCGCGCGCGCTGGCCGCTGCACCTGCTGCGCGGTGGCCTGGTCATCACCATGCTGGTGCTGTTTACCTACGGCGTGCGCGGCTTGCCGCTGACCAACGCCTACACCCTCATGTTTTTTGCCCCGCTGCTCATCACCGTGCTGGCCTGGCCCGTGCTGGGCGAGCGGGTGCCACGTGCGCACTGGTGGGCCGTGGGCGGCGGGCTGCTGGGCGTGCTGGTGGCGCTGCGCCCCAGTGCCGAGGGCTTTGCCAGCTGGTCGGGGCTGGCGGTGCTGGGGGCTGCGGTGTGTTACGCCGTCTCGGCCGTGGTCACGCGCCTGTCCAGCCGCACCGATTCGAAAGACAGCCTGGTGCTGTGGGTCATGGTGATCCTGACCGTGGTGGCCGGTGCGCTGGCCGCGCCGCAGTGGCTGCCGCTGCAAGCGCATCACCTGGCGCTGTGGGCGGGGCTGGCGGCCTCGGGCTTTCTGGCGCAGCTGGCCATTACCGAGGCCTTCCGGCACGGCCAGGCCAGCGCCGTGGCCCCGTTTGAATACACCGCCCTGGCCTGGAGCTTGGGCATCGACTGGCTGGTGTGGCGGCAGCTGCCCGACGCCTTCACCCTGCTGGGCGGCGCGATTATTGTGGGCAGTGGCTTGTATGTGCTGCGGCACGAGCAGGTGCACGCCACGGCGGAGCACCCCTAGGCGCCGGTAACCCGTGTCAGCCCGTACGGGGACTAAGTCCACGTGCCCCCGCAAGGCATTCCTGCAGCGCCGCGATGAGCCGCTCGGACACCAGCTTGACGATTGGTCCGGGGGGTTTGGTTGCATCCACGGCCACGCTGATCTCCTGTGGCTCGGCCCCACGGTCCCGGATGGGGATGAAGACCAGCTGTCCGGCGGTCAGCTCCGCCGCCACATCCAGCTCAGACGTGAACACCACGTGGGTGCCACCCAACGCAAGCTGCTTGGCCAATTGCAGCGAGTTGGTCTCGGTATAGCGGTGCGGCTCCTTGAACAGCCAGTTGTACTGCGCTTCGAGATGACGCCGGATCGTCAGCGCCTTGCTTTGCAGCGCGAGTGGGTGGGCCATGGCCTCCTGGAAGCTCACCGTCTCGCGCTGCGCCAACGGGTGCCCGGGCGCCACCACGCAGCCCAGCGGCAGCGCACTCTTCCAGAGCACCAGCAGTTCCCGGCGTGGTTTCAGGTTGAAGATGGCAGCTAAGTCAGCCTGGCCGGTCAGCAGTGCCGCTTCGGCATCGTCGGGGGTGGCTAGCGCAATGGACAGGCTGACCAATGGATGCTGCGCAGCCAGATCTCTCACCAGGACGGGCATGACGCTGGTGGCATGGCTGTCCATGGCTACGAGCGACACATGGCCTTGGTGAATGCCTTGAATGCGCCGGAGCTCGGCGACCAGCCCACGTTCGTCCTGCCGCCAGTGGCGCGCGAGCGTAATCAGTGCGTCGCCTGATGGCGTCAATCGCATGCCGCGTGGCAGCCGCTCGAACAGGGGCACGCCGAGTTCTTCCTCCAGTTGCAGGATCTGTCGGTTGATGGCCGAAGCGGCCACGTGCAGTTCGCGTGCGGCCTTCTGGATCGAGCCTGAGCGCGCGACCTGGTCTGCGTAGCGTAGTCCGGCCGGAACGAGCGAATGGCGCATGGATGTAGAGGGAGAAGTCTGGGAGGGAGTGTACTAATTTTGCGTATGCAGAGCTGCAAAAACGATGATGGACGGCAATGAATTGCCTCCGTACGATCCGTTCCCATGACCACACGATCCAGCCTGGAACACCTCAATACCTGCGCACCCGAGTTCTTTTGTGCTGTCCTGTCCGACGTCTGGGAGCATGCGCCCTGGGTGGCAGAGGGCGTCGTAGGCCAGCGCCCTTTCGCCACGGTCGAAGCCTTGCACGCGGCGATGGTGAGGTTGGTAGCCGGGCAAGACGAAGGCACGCGCGTTGCCTTTTATGCAGGGCATCCGGAGCTGGCCGGTGAAGACGCCCGCCGGGGCACGATGACCGATGCCTCCATTGCCGAGCAGGGCACACTTTCGTTGGCACACCTGGATACCCACGAGGCCGAACACTGGAACGCGCTCAACCAAGCCTACCGTGCGCGCTTTGGTTTCCCGTTCATCCTCTGCATCCGCCGCCATACGCGGGAGTCGGCCCTTCAGGCCTTCACGCAGCGCTTGGCGCATGACCGCGCCACCGAGCTGGCCATCACGCTCGCCGAAATTTCCGCCATCACCCGCCTGCGCCTGGACCGCCTGGTGTCCGATGTTTCCCCTCTGGCCAGCCATGGCGAATCCACCCCTTTCTGATCTTCTTCCTGCACCACTACCGGAGTTACCCATGAACACTCGACGCAAACTTTCCCTCCTGGCGTGCGCGCTGGGCCTGCTGGCCGCAAGCTTGCCCGCCAGCGCCCAGGGCAGCTACCCCGACCATCCCGTGAAACTGCTGGTGGCCTTGCCTGCGGGAGGCGGGGTGGACATCATCGCGCGCCTGGTCGGCCAGAAGCTGGCTGCCGTCACCGGGCAGCCTTTTGTAGTGGACAACCGGGCTGGTGCTTCGGGCCGCATCGGCCTGCCGGTGGTGGCCAAAGCCGCGCCCGATGGCTACACCCTCATGGCGTCCCCCGCTTCGTTCCTGACCACCAACAAGAGCATCTTCAAAGAGCTGCCCTACGACCCGCAGGCCGACTTCGCCCCCATCACCAAATTGGCCAACCAGTCCATGGTGCTGGTGGTCAAGGACAAGCAAAAGTTCGCCAGCGCTGCAGCATTGCTCGCCGCAGCCAAGGCCAAGCCAAGTGCCCTGAACTACGCCAGCTCGGGGGACGGCAGCCCCCAACACCTCGCAGCATTAATTTTTGAAACGCGGGCGCAGGTGAAAATGACCCATGTCCCTTACAAGGGCGGTGCACTGGCCATCACCGACCTGCTGGCTGGCAGTGTGGACCTGCTGTTTGCGCCCCTGCCCGAAGCGCTGCCCTACCTCAAGTCCGGCAAACTGACCGCACTGGCGCTGATGAGCGACAAGCGCTCGGCGCTGATTGCCGATGTGCCCACCATGCGCGAAGCAGGCATTCCGAACATGGTCATGCAGACCTGGATCGGCCTGCTTGCGCCAGCGGGTACACCGCGCCCCCTCGTAGACCAGCTCAACCGCCAGGTGCGTGCGATTCTGCAGAGCGACGATGTGAGCAAGCAACTGCATGAAATCGGCATGGATGCAGCCCCCACCACCCCAGAGCAGTTCCAACAAGTCATTGCCCAGGAGATCGCGTTGCACGCCGAACTGGTGAAGGCTTCGGGGCTTCAGCCGCAATAAGGTCTAGGCACGGAATTCGATTCTGGCGCGTCCAGCCATGGCGAATTCAATCCACCCGCTCCGCAAGAAAACTGCATGGCCTTGGCCAGCAGATCCTGGCGCATATTTACGCCTCCACCGCCTCCGCACTGCTCAACGCCTGCGCCACCACCCCCCGCGATAAGGTCGGCACAAAGGTTTCAATAAACCCATAGGCATACCCCCGCAGCCAAGCCCCACGGCGCAGCCCCAACCGGGTCACGTTCACCTGGAACAGGTGGCCCGCGTCGAGGATGCGCAGGTGGGCGTCGCGCTCCTCGTCCACCGCCACCGATGCGACGATGCCCACGCCCATGCCCAGTTCCACATAGGTCTTGATCACGTCGGCGTCCATCGCGGTCAGCACCACCTCGGGCCGCAGGCCAGCGGTGGCGAAGGCGTTGTCGATGTGCGAGCGCCCGGTGTAGCCCAGCTCGTAGGTGATGATGGGGTAGCGCGCCAGCTGCGCTAGCGTCACCGGCCCGTCCTGCGCCAGCAGCGGGTGGCCGGGGGGCACCACGATGCTGTGCGTCCAGCGGTAGCAGGGCAGGGTGACGAGCTGCGGGTAGTCGGCCAGTGCCTCGGTGGCTACGCCAATGTCGGCCTCACCCGAAAGCAGCATGGCCGCCACCTGCTTGGGCGAACCCTGGTGCAGGTGCAGCGTGACCTTGGGGAATTGGTCCCGAAAATCCTTCACCACGTGCGGCAGCGCGTAGCGCGCTTGCGAGTGGGTGGCCGCCACCGATAGTTGCCCCTCCAGCTGCGCGCTGTAATCCTGCCCCGCACGCTTGAGGTTCTCGGCGTCCAGCAGCAGGCGCTCCACGATGGGCAGCAGGTCTTTGCCCGGTGGCGTGAGTCCGGTGAGGCGCTTGCCTGCGCGGCCAAAGATCTCCACGCCCAGCTCTTCTTCCAACTCGCGGATCTGCCGGCTCACACCGGGCTGCGAGGTGTGCAGCATGTTGGCGACTTCGGTCAGGTTGTAGCCGCAGCGCACGGCTTCGCGCACCGATCTGAGTTGCTGGAAGTTCATGCCGTCTTACACCGCTGCCAGCGCTTGGTCCAGGTCGGCCAGCAGGTCGTCAATGTGTTCAATGCCGACCGACAGGCGCACCGCATCCACCGGCACACCGGCCTTGGCCAGTTCTTCGGGCGACAGTTGGCGGTGCGTGGTGGAGGCAGGGTGCGTGGCCAGCGATTTGGCATCGCCAATGTTCACCAGGCGGGTGAAGAGCTGCAGGGCGTCCAGAAAACGCGCACCGGCTTCGCGGCCCTGGCCTTCAGGGGCCTTCACGCCAAAGGTCAACAGGCCCGATGCCTTGCCGCCCAGGTACTTTTGCGCCAGTGCGTGGTCCGGGTGGCCGGGCAGGGCGGCAAAGTTCACCCACGCCACCTTGGCGTGGGCCTGCAGGTGCTGCGCCACCTTGAGCGCGTTCTCGGTGATGCGCTCCATGCGCAGGGCCAAGGTCTCAATGCCTTGCAGAATCAGGAACGCGTTAAACGGCGAGATGGCCGCACCGGTGTTGCGCAGTGGCACCACGCGGGCGCGGCCAATATAGGCGGCTGCGCCCAGGGCTTCGGTGTAGACCACGCCGTGGTAGCTGGGGTCGGGCTCGTTCAGGCGTTTGAACTTGGCCTTGTGCTCAGCCCATGGGAACTTGCCGCTGTCCACAATGGCGCCGCCAATGGTGGAGCCGTGGCCGCCCAAATATTTGGTGAGCGAATGCACCACGATGTCCGCACCGTGTTCGATGGGGCGCAGCAGGTAGGGGCTGGCCACGGTGTTGTCCACGATGAGCGGAACACCGTGCGCATGCGCAATGTCGGCAATGCGGCGGATGTCGGTCACATTGCCCTGCGGATTGCCCAGCGATTCGACAAAGATGGCCTTGGTGCGCGCGTCAATCAGCGGCGCAAAGCTGTCGGGGTTGTTGTGGTCGGCAAACCGGGTGGTGATGCCGAACTGCGGCAGCGTGTGGGCCAACAGGTTGTAGGTGCCGCCATACAGCGCGGTGCTGCTGATGATGTTGTCGCCGGCTTCGGCAATGGTCTGGATGGCATACGTTACTGCCGCTTGGCCAGACGCCAGGGCCAGCGCTGCAATGCCACCCTCCAGGGCCGCCACGCGCTTTTCCAGCACGTCTTGCGTGGGGTTCATGATGCGCGTGTAGATGTTGCCCGGCACCTTCAGGTCAAACAAATCAGCGCCATGCTGGGCACTGTCAAACGCGTAGGCCGCCGTTTGGTAGATGGGCACGGCCACCGCCTTGGTGGTGGGGTCGGGGCTGTAGCCAGCGTGGACAGATTGGGTTTCGAATTTCCAGTTCTCGGACATGGTGCCTCTCCTAGGGTGTTGGTTTTGCTATAAAAACAGAAGCTGCTTGCGCATATTCCACGGGGGCTAGGGCCTGTTTTTGTATAAAAATGCACTAGTCCCTCATGGGGAAATCCCGACTCTAAAGTGATGAGGCCAAAACTCAAAAGAACAAGAAATTGGTTCCTTACGCCGAAATCATCTGAGCCCGCACGGGCTGCCGGTAGGCAACCCAGGCCACGCCCGCAAACACCGGCACCAACAGCAAGAACACGGTCTGCAGCCCCACTACCGCGCCCAAGGTGCCGCCCAGCAGCCCACCTACCAGGCCGCCGCTGGGCCCGGCCAGCGCACTCAGGCCCGACACCCGGCCGCGCCCCAAGCGCGCACCCACCTGGGCAAACTGCGTGAGGGTGTGGATCTGCAGCAGCCCCAAGCCCACACCCAGCAACGCGCCGCCCACCCACAGCCAGGCCATGTGCTGCGCCAGCGCCAACAGCAGCAGGGCCAGCACCGCCAGTGCGCCCCCGCCCAGCACCGTGGCCCGCGGCCCGAATCGGCTGACTGCGGGGCCCAGCAGCAACAGTGCGGCAATAAAGCTGGCCCCTTGCACGGCCACCAGGCTGCCCGCACCCAGCGCTGGCAGCCCCAGCTGCTGCACCGCGATGACGACGATGTAGAAGGCGTAATACATATGCGCGGCCTGCACCGCACACTCCTGCGCGGCCAGCGCCCGCACCTCGGGCAGCTGCCACAGGGCGCGCACCGACTGCAGCATGGGCACCCGCGCTGCGTTGCCTGTTGTCGTCTGCGGATGGTGGTTCAGCACCGGGGCCGCCAAGAGGGCGGTGGCAAAAAACATGGCACCAATCAGCCAGTAGCTGCCCGCATGCCCCAGCGCCGGAATGGCCGCTGCCGCCAACACCGGCCCCAGCAAAAACATGCCCGACATATGCGCCCCACGCTGCCAGCCCGCACGCCCTTGGCCCAGGCGCTCCAGCGCCAGCATGAACACGGTGTTGAGCGAGACAAAGCGCAGCGGCATCAAGAAGCTGATGAGCGCTGTGAGCAACAGCAGGTAGAGCGCGTGTGGCACGGCCGGAATCAGCACATACACCACACCCATGGCCCAGCTGCCCGCCACAAACAGCCGCGCCGGGCCAAAGCGCTCCACCCAAAAGCCCACGGGCAGGCTGGTGAACACAATGCCCACCGACTGGGCGCCGGCCATGGCGGCCAGCAGCCAGCCCTGGGCACCCAGCTCCAGCGCATACAGCGTGGTGGTGAACTTGGCCAGGCCCACGCTGATGCCCATGAACAGGGACAGCAGCGCAAAGCGCAAGAGGAAAGCGTTGCGCTGCAGAAACCCGCGCATCAGGCGGTATGCGCAGGCTGTGTGTTGCTGCCCACCGCAAAGCTGCGCCGGCCATCCACCGACACCGGCACCTCGCCGCGCACGGTCACGCGGCGCACCACGCGGTGCTGGTGGCCATAGTCGTTGATGGCGTAGTGCTGGGTGGCGCGGTTGTCCCAGATCGCCACATCGCCCGTGGTCCATTGCCAGCGCACGGTGTTCTCCAAGCGCGTGATGTGGTGCTGGAAGACCTCGAACAGGCGGTCCGAGTCGTGCGTGTTGTAGCCCACCAGGCGCTTGATGAAGTGGCCCGCAATGAGCGTGCGCTCGCCAGTTTCGGGGTGTACGCGCACCAGCGGGTGCTGCGCTTCGATCAGGCGCGCGCGGAACACCTCGCGGTAGTGCTTGGCGCCAGCGTCATCGGGTTCCACGCGGGTGGCGGCGTAGTCGTAGTCATTGCTGTGCACCGCCCACAATTTGTCGGCCAGGGCCTTCAGTTCCTCGGGCAGCTCGTCGTAGGCGGTGGCGGTGTTGGCCCAGACCGTGTCGCCGCCGGATTCGGGAATGGTCACCCCGCGCAGCACCGAGACCTTGGGGTAGTCCGCATCAAAGGTCACATCGGTGTGCCAGGAGTTGGCGCGCCCGCCATGGTTGGAGTCCAGCTCCAGGATCTGCGTGCCGTTGCGTGAGGGCACGGTGGGGTGGGCCACCACATCGCCCCACAGGCTGGCAAAGGCCTGCTGGGCCGCATCGTCCAGGTGCTGCTGGCCGTGGAAAAAGATGACCTTGTGTTTGAGCAGCGCCTGGTGAATGGCGGCAAAGGTGGCGGGGGCCAGCTGGCCCGACAGGCGCACGCCGTGGATGACGGCGCCAATGCGGCCAGCCAGGGGCCGCACTTCGATGGTGGTAGCAGTTTCGGTATGGGGATGGTTCAGCACAGCAGACATAAAAACTCCTTGGTGAGACAGCGTTGAAAGACAAAAAAAAGCGAGAAGGCGCTGTCATCGTAGGAAGCCAGCGCGGCCTTGCGAAGCGCCCAATTCGCATGTCGATATGCGCTGCGCAAGTCCGCATATGCAAGCGTGTTTTTCTTCGTTGTTGTTTGGGGGCGCCGTCTTTACGCTGCATTCCCATCACCAACCGACAAGGAATTTGCATGCGACCATTTTTCAAACTTTTGACCGCTACCGCCGTGGCACTCAGCCTCACGGCCAATGCACGGGCCCAGGAGAACCTGGAGGTCTCGGAGATCCGTTATCAGGGCAGCGTGGGCACCGTGGTGTGGATCGAGCTGGCCGACCACCTGGGTTACCTGGCCCCCCTCAAGCCCAAGTGGGTGGGCAACACCATCAGCGGCCCGCAGGATGTGCAGGCCGTAGTGACCAACGACATTGACATTGGTGGCGCCTTCAACGGCGCGCTGGTCAAGCTGATTGCCAAGCGCGCGCCCGTGAAAGCAGTGATTGGCTATTACGGCGTAGACGACAACACCTGGAGCGGCTACTACGTCAAGGCCGACAGCCCCATCAAAACCGCCCGCGACCTGCTCGGCAAGAAGGTGGCCATGAACACGCTGGGCGCGCACCACGACTTCATCGTGCGCGAGTACCTGGAGCGCAACAAGGTGACGGACGAAGAGGCCAAGCAGGTCACCTTTGTCATCACCCCACCGGTCACCGGGGAGCAGGCCTTGCGCCAGAACCAGGTGGAGGTAACCACGCTGGGTGGCATCCTGCGCGACAAGGCGCTGGAGCGTGGCGGCATCCGCCCGCTGTTCACCGACCGCGACCTGTTTGGCAACTTCACCGCCGGCTCGTACGTGCTGCGTACCAAGTTCATCGAACAAAACCCCAAGGCCTCCAAACACCTGGTGAGTGCGATTGCCCGTGCCATTGAATGGGCGCGTGTCACTCCACCTGCGCAGGTGCGCAGCACGTTTGAGGGAATCATCAAGGCACGCGGCCGTGCCGAGAGTGCCGATGCCATCCAGTACTGGAAGAGCACCGGCGTGCCCTCTGTGGGCGGTGTGGTGCTGGACAAGGACCTGCAGGTCTGGATCGACTGGTTGGTGAAAGAACAGATCGTCAAGCCCGGCCAAATCAAGCCGGCCGACCTGTACACCAACGCCTTCAACCCCTACGCCAACGGCGCCAAGGTGGCTGCCAAATGAGCGCCGCCAAGATCCGGTTTGAGCAGGTGCACAAGGAGTTCACGGTGCGCGCCGAAGAGGGCGGGGCGGCCCAGCGGTTTGTGGCACTGGACAACGTGAGCCTGGACGTGCGCGCGGGCGAGTTCCTGGTACTGGTGGGGCCCAGCGGTTGCGGAAAGTCCACGCTGCTGGACCTGCTGGCCGGGCTGACCCTGCCCACCAGCGGCCGTGTGCTGATCGATGGCAAACCCATCACCGGCCCGGCGCGAGACCGTGGCGTGGTGTTCCAGCAGTACGCGCTGTTTCCGTGGCTCACCGCGCTGGACAACGTGGCCTTTGGCCTGGAGATCGCGGGCCTGGGCCGCAGCGAGCGCCGTGCCAAGG
Organism: Curvibacter sp. GWA2_63_95; assembly: GCA_001795455.1. Classification (GTDB taxonomy): domain Bacteria; phylum Pseudomonadota; class Gammaproteobacteria; order Burkholderiales; family Burkholderiaceae_C; genus Allorhodoferax. Next base: position 10,625 of record MGPB01000023.1, read on the forward strand.
CGGCGGCTTATCTGGACCTGGTGGGCCTGAGTGCCTTTGCCCGCCACTACCCGCACGAAATGTCGGGCGGCATGAAGCAGCGCGTGGCCATTGCGCGCAGCCTGGCCTACGAGCCCGAGGTGCTGCTGATGGACGAACCCTTTGCTGCGCTGGATGCGCAAACCCGCGAGACCTTGCAAGAGGAGCTGGTGGACATCTGGCACCGCACCGGCAAGACGATTGTGTTCATCACCCACGGCATTGACGAAGCCGTGGTGCTGGGCCAGCGCGTGGCGGTGATGACCTCGCGCCCGGGGCGCATCAAGGAGATTGTGGACATCCCCGACACCCTGCGTGCCGACACACCGGACGTGCGCTCGCTGCCCCTGTTTGGTGAGCTGCGCCACCAAATCTGGTCCCTATTGCACGACGAGGTGGCCGCTGCGCGCCAGCAGCGCCGTGCCCGTATTGCCACCCTACCCGCCCGCAAGGAGAGTTTCCATGTCTGATGTTTTGTTGACCGCGGGCAGCGCCCCGCTGCTACCGACCCCACCCGCCCCGTGGTTGCGCGTGCTGCGCCAGGTGCTGAACCTGGGCTGGCGCTCTGCCCTGATCATTGCGCTGGCCGCGTGGTGGGAGCTGGCCCCGCGGCTGGAGCTGACCGACCCGGCCTTTTTTCCACCGCTGAGCGAGGTGCTAGCCGCAGGCTGGGCCTTGGCCTTGAATGGCCAGCTCTGGCAGCACACCTCGGCCAGTGTGGGGCGTGCTGCAGGTGGGTTTGCCATTGCCGTGGTGTACGCCGTGCCGCTGGGCCTGGCGATTGGCTGGTACCGCAGCCTGGGCCATTTCCTGAATCCGCTGATCGAGCTGCTGCGCAACACGGCGGCCCTGGCCTTGTTGCCGGTGTTCATTTTGTTGCTGGGCATTGGTGAGGTGTCCAAGGTGGCCATGGTGGTCTACGCCTGCTCCTGGCCGCTGCTGCTCAACACCATTGCCGCCGTCAAGCAGGTGGACCCACTGCTCATCAAGTCGGCCCGCACCATGGGGGCGAGCGCGCGGCAGCTGTTCCTCAAGGTCATCTTGCCGGCCTCGGTGCCCACCATTTTTGTGGGTATCCGCCTGGCCAGTGCCACCTCCATTTTGGTGTTGGTGGCGGCCGAGATGGTGGGCGCCAAGTCGGGCCTGGGCTACCTGATCATCTACGCGCAATACAGCTTTCTGATTGCCGACATGTACTTCGGAATCATCGCCATCACGCTGATTGGTGTGGTCTTCAACGCGCTGCTGCAGGTGGCCGAGCGCCGCCTGACCGCCTGGAAGCCCGGTGCGGGCAATACCTGACCCCGGCACCACCGGCCCCTTCTTTTCACATCTTCATACCTACAAGGAACCCTCATGTCTCAACGCAAACTGCGCCTGGGCGCTTTCATCATGGCCACCGGCCACCACATCGCCGCCTGGCGCCACCCCGGTTCACAAATTGACTCCGGCACCAATATCGACCACTACATCGAGGTCGCCAAAACCGCCGAGCGCGGCCTGTTCGACCAGGTGTTTGTGGCCGACAGCCCCGGCCTGTGGTTCGAGGGGGATGACGAAGCCTTCAGCCGCCAGGGCCGGGTGTCGCACTTCGAGCCGGTCACGCTGTGGGCCGCGCTGGCCACGGCCACTAAGCACATTGGTTTTGTCGCCACCGCCTCCACCACTTACGAAGACCCGTATTTGCTGGCACGCAAGTTTGCCTCGCTGGACCACATCAGCAAGGGCCGCGCGGCCTGGAACGTGGTGACCACCAGCGCGGAGAACGTATACGGCAACTTTGGCCTGGATAAACACCCCGACCCCGAAACGCGCTACGAACGCTCGCACGAGTTTGTGGACGTGGTGAAAGGCCTGTGGGACAGTTTTGAAGACGACGCCTTCAGCCGCGACCCGGTCAGTGGCGTGTACTTCGACCCCGCCAAGCTGCACACGCTCAACCACGTGGGCAAACACCTCAAGGTCAAAGGCCCGCTCAACATCGAGCGCTCGCCCCAGGGTTACCCGGTCATCGTGCAGGCCGGTTCGTCCGAGCCCGGCAAGGAGCTGGCCGCCGCCACGGCCGAGGCCATCTTCACCGCCTGGACCAGCCTGGCCGAGGCGCAGGCGTTTTATGCCGATGTGAAAGGCCGCCTGGCCAAATACGGCCGTCGCCCCGAGCAGCTGCTGGTGCTGCCCGGCATCTCGCCCGTGGTGGGTCGCACGCAGGAAGAGGCCGATGCCAAGTGGGCCGCGTTGCAAAAGCTCATCCACCCCTCGGTGGGTCTGAGCACCATTGCGCCGTTCTGGCCGGGCGAAGATTTGTCGAAATGGGACCTGGACGCACCGCCGCCCTACATTCCCCAAGCCCCCATTGGCCGCAACAGCCGCGCCCACGTGGTGCTGGAGCTGGCACGCCGCGACAAGCTCACCGTGCGCCAGCTCTACGAGTACCTGGCCGGTGCACGCGGCCACTGGGTGGTGGTGGGCACGCCCGAGAAAATTGCCGACGAGATTCAGACCTGGTTCGAGAACGGTGCGGCCGATGGCTTTAACGTCATGCCGCCCGTGCTGCCCGAATCGCTGGACGACTTTGTGGAGCTGGTGATCCCCGAGCTGCAGCGCCGCGGCCTGTTCCGCACCGAGTACGAAGGCAGCACGCTGCGCGAGAACCTGGGGCTGGAGCGGCCGGTGAACCAGTTCACGGTGCGCAAGCAGAAGGCGGCGTAAGCACCGGGCTATTCCTCGCGTACAGTGGTTGGGTAGACCCACTTCACACCACACACGATGAATAGCTTGCAAGTTGAGCCGCGCGATTGGGGGGCAGACGCACCGTCTGAGAGCCGCGATGGGGGCCAGGTTACGGCAGAGGCCGCGGGCAGCACGCCACAGGAGACCTTCCCTTTCGAGGCCATGAACCTAAAGGTGGGCGACCGCCTGCAAGTACAGCCCCCCGCCACCGTCTCCGCGGAGCGCAGCCCGGTCAAGCTGATTGGGTACCTGCAAGACCAAAGCATGCTGATCACTGCGCCCACCACGGGCGGCAGTGTGCCCATGCAAGTGATGCCCGGCGACCAGCTGATCATGCGGGTCTTCTCGGGCCAGAACGCGTTTGGGTTTGCCTGCGATGTGCAGCGGGTGTGCAGGGTGCCGTACAGCTACCTGCACATCTCTTTCCCCAAGAAAATCCAGGGGACCGTGATCCGCAAGGCTTCCCGCGTCAAAACCAAAATTATTGTGAAGGTCTGTGCCGAACAGGGCGACACGACCGAACATACGGCTGTGATTTCCAATTTGAGCGCCAATGGCGCTTTGCTGGACGGGCGGCGCACCATGGCAGACACGGGAGACACCCTGCGTCTCAGTTTCAAGCTCAAGCTCCACAACATCGAGGCCGAACTGTCGGTGGCCGCTGTGGTGCGCACAGTCTTTGACGATGAGACACTCAAACAAAGTGGCACCTCGCTGGCGCACTTCGGCTTGCAATTCGTAGCGCTGGACCCTAACGACCAGATGCTGCTGCAGAGCATGGTCTACCAACACATGATCGAGCGCCCCCAGTCGGTGGTGTAGCCGGGCCGGCCGGTGCCGACGCAGGCACCGCCACACTGCGCACTCAGCTGCGTTGCAGCAACCACCAGACGGTCAGCGCGATGAGCGCCACCAGTGCGAAGCTGGCCAGCATCCAGCGCTGAATAGTTCGCTCTTTGGCGCAGCCGCCGCAGATACGCACCACGCCCGCGCCGGGGTTCCTGAAGCGAAGGGGTACGGACTTGGCGTTTGCTCCCAGGTGGGCGCCACATTGGTGGCACAGGCCCAGGCTGCGCCACCGGGCGCTCCTGCGGTCGCGCCATACTGACAACACCATGAGCCCTAGCGCGGTGAGGGCGATGATGAGAAAACCGATCTTGGACATGCAGCGAGGCTGGGCGGGCGCGGTAGTGGAAAACCGGCCTAGCTTAGCGGCTCGCGCAAGCCGCACCCATCACAGCTTGGCGATGGACACCTCGGTGGACTTGACCAGGGCCACCACGTCGGAGCCGATCTGCAGCTGCAGGTCGTCCACCGAGCGAGTGGTGATGACCGAGGTGACGATGCCCCAGGGGGTTTCGACATCGATCTCGGAGACGACATCGCCGCGGATGATCTCGCGGACTTTGCCTTTGAACTGGTTACGGACGTTGATGGCTTGGATGGACATGGGGTTTCCAGAAAAATAAATGGGAGAGAGAACGATCAGGAGCTGTACCGCACCTGCGAAAACGCCACGGGGGCGAACCGTGCGGCAATGGCCAGGCCGGACTGCAGGGTTTCGGTCACCAGGGTGTGTACGGCATCGTCCAGCCGGCGCCCGATGTCCGGACCCACCTGGTAGCTGCCGCTTTCGGTCACCGTCACCTGTGCATCGGTGGCGTAGATGCCGGGCAGGATGTGTTTGGCCCCCAGCGCCTGCAACACCGGGCGCAGCGAGTAGTCCAGTGCCAGCATGTGGTGCGGGCTGCCACCCGTGGCCAGGGGCAGCACCACCTTGTTTTTGAAACCGTCCTGCGGCAGCAGGTCCAGAAACACCTTGAGCACGCCGCTGTAGGCCGCCTTGTAAACCGGCGTGGCGACGATGACCACGTCGGCCCGCGCCACCTGGCCCGTGGCCTGGCTGATGGAGGGGTGGCCAAAGTCCGCCAGCAGCAGGGCCTGAGGCGAGAGGTCCCGCACCCGCAGCCGGTCCACCTGCACACCGCGTGCCTCCAGCCGTTGGCCAGCGGCCTCCAGCAGGGCGGCGGTGCGCGAGCGTTCCGAGGGGCTGCCTGCAATCAAAAGAACCGACATAGAAGACTCCTTGCAGTCTCTGCGCTATGAAAATAGGAGCTGTTCGCGCATATTCCACGGGCGCTAGAGGCCAATTTGATTACTTTTTGGTGTAGATCTGGTCAAAGCTGCCGCCATCGGCAAAGTGTTCCTTGTCCGCCTTGTCCCAGCCGCCAAAGGCCTGGTCGATGGTGAACAGGTTGATCTTGGGAAACTGCTTGGCGTACTTGGCCTGCGCCTTGGCCGAGACGGCGGGGCGGTAGAAGTTCTTGCCGGCAATGTCCTGGCCTTCTTCGGTGTACAGGTACTCCAGGTAGGCGGTGGCGACGGCACGGGTGCCCTTCTTGTCCACGTTTTTGTCGACCACGGCCACAGCGGGCTCGGCCAGAATGGAAAGAGAAGGTGCCACCACGTCAAACTTGGCGCCGAATTCCTTTTCCAGCAGGTAGGCCTCGTTTTCCCAGGCAATCAGCACATCGCCCTGGTTGCGCTGGGCAAAGGTGATGGTGGAGCCACGGGCGCCGGTGTCCAGGATGGGCACGTTGGCAAACAGCTTGGCCACAAATTCCTTGGCCTTGGCGTCCGAGCCGTACTTGCGCTTGGCAAATTCCCAGGCGGCCAGGTAGTTCCAGCGGGCGCCGCCCGAGGTCTTGGGGTTGGGCGTGATCACTTTCACGTCGGGGCGAATCAGGTCGTCCCAGTCCTTGATGCCCTTGGGGTTGCCTTCGCGCACGGCCAGCACGATGGTGGAGGTGTAGGGCGATGCGTTGTGGGGCAGGCGTTTTTGCCAGTCCTTGGCGATCCAGCCGCCGTTCTTGGCCACGGCATCGGTGTCACCGGCCAGGGCCAGCGTGGCCACATCGGCTTCCAGGCCGTCGATGATGGAACGCGCCTGTTTGCCCGAGCCGCCGTGGCTTTGTTTGATGCTCACGTCCTGGCCGGTCTTGGCCTTCCAGTGTTTGGCAAAGGCGGCGTTGAATTCCACGTACAACTCGCGGGTCGGGTCGTAGGACACGTTGAGCAGTTCTACAGACTTTTGGGCAAAGCTGCTGGCGGCGCTGGCCAGCAGGCCGGTGGCAAGGGCCAGGTTCAAGACAAGACGGCGGTGGGCCATGACAACACTCCAAAAATGCAACGCAACAGTGCGATGGGGTGGATTCTGGAAGTGGGTCGTTAAAACAGGAACTACTGTTTTCTCAGTTCTTAATTACCAAAACATCTTTAATTCGCTGGTGACTGGCCCTGGGGCGATGGGGTGGGCGCGCGGGTTTGCAGGCCACAGCGCAGGCTAAAACCCTAAAGCCTAGCTTCGCCAAAATTTCCCGAAACCAATACGTTCTGGCGTGTATATGGGAAAACCCTAGCTAGTTGGCGCATGGAAATACATGCAATCGTGCCAAAAGTATCAACCCCGCAGGGGGGCGACTTCTACTATTCAGCCCTGTCGATGCGAAGCTGGCATTGGCTGAACACCCCGGACATTCAACAACAGGAGACAGATTCATGAAACTCAAAGCATCTCTCGCTTTGGCCTTTGGTTTGGTGGCTGGCGCCGCCTTTGCGCAGACAGAACTCGTGGTGGCCACCGTGAACAACGGCCACATGATCGAAATGCAGAAGCTCAGCAAGAACTTCGAACAAGCCAACCCCGACATCAAACTCAAATGGGTGACGCTGGAAGAAGGCGTGCTGCGCCAGCGCGTGACCACCGACATCGCCACCAAGGGTGGCCAGTTCGACGTGATGACCATCGGCATGTACGAAACCCCGATCTGGGGCAAAAAAGGCTGGTTGCAGGAACTGAAGACCGACGCCAAGTACGACGCCGACGACATCCTGCCCGCCATGCGCAACGGCCTGTCGGTGGACGGCAAGATGTATGCGGTGCCCTTCTACGGCGAATCCTCCATGCTGATGTACCGCAAGGACTTGGCGGACAAGGCCGGCATCAAGGTGGCAGACAAGCCCACCTGGACCGACATCAAGGCCCTGGCCGCCAAGATCCACGATCCCAAGAACGGTGTCTACGGCATCTGCCTGCGCGGCAAGCCGGGCTGGGGCGACAACATGGCCTTCCTGACCACGCTGGTGAACACCAACGGCGGCCAGTGGTTCGACATGCAATGGAAACCCCAGCTGGAAAGCAAGCCCTGGAAAGACTCCATCAACTTCTACGTGGACCTGCTGAAGAACTACGGCCCTCCCGGCTCTTCCGCCAACAGTTTCAACGAAATCCTGGCGCTGTACAACGAAGGCAAGTGCGGCATGTGGATCGACGCGACCATCGCTGCGTCCTTCATCACCGACCCCAAGCAGTCCAAGGTGGCTGACAAGGTGGCATTTGCGCAGGCTCCCACCGCGGTAACCCCCAAGGGTGCCAACTGGTTGTGGGCATGGGCACTGGCCATTCCATCGGGCTCCAAGAAGGTGGACGCAGCCAGCAAGTTCGTGACCTGGGCAACGTCCAAGGAATACATCGAGCTGGTGGCCAAGACCAATGGCTGGGCCCACGTGCCCACCGGTACCCGCAAGAGCACCTATGCCAACGCCGAGTTCCAGAAGGCCGCCAAGTTTGCCGCTGCTGAAAAAGCCGCGATCGACTCTGCCAACCCCAACGACAGCACCTTGCCCAAGAGCCCGTATGTGGGTGTGCAGTTCGCTGCCATCCCCGAGTTCCAGGCAATTGGCGCCACCGTGGGTCAGCAAATGAGCGCGGCCCTGGCTGGCAAGACCTCGGTGGACGACGCCCTGAAGGCTTCCCAAGTCGCGGCAGACCGCGAAATGAAGAAGGCTGGCTACTACAAGTAAGCAACTCTCTCCGGTAGCTCGACTTTAGGCGCGCGGGGCAACCTGCGCGCCCTTTTCCGCAAATTTGCCCGCGAGGCTCCCCATGAACCGCTTCATACCCCGTGCCCTCATGGCACCGGCCGTCATCTCCCTGTTCCTGTGGATGATCGTGCCCCTGGTGATGACCATTTATTTCTCGGTCATCCGCTACAACCTGATGCAGCCGGACCAGTCGGGGTTTATCGGTCTGGAGAACTACGTGTACTTCATGACCGACCCGTCCTTTGGCACGGCCGTCATGAACACCCTGCTGTTGCTGGGCAGCGTGATCCTCATCACCGTGGTGTTTGGCACGCTGATTGCGCTGCTGATCGACGAGCCCTTTCCCGGCCGTGGTCTGGTGCGCATCCTGCTGATCTCGCCCTTCTTCGTCATGCCCACGGTCAATGCGCTGCTGTGGAAGCACATGATGATGAACCCCATCTACGGCGTGCTGGCGCAGGTGTGGATCTTCTTTGGTGGCACGCCGGTGGACTGGCTCACCGACTTCCCCCTGTTCAGCGTCATCCTCATCGTGTCCTGGCAGTGGCTGCCGTTTGCCACGCTGATCTTCATTACTTCGCTGCAAAGCATGAACCGCGAGCAGCTCGAAGCTTCGCGCATGGACGGCGCCAACTACCTGCAGCAGCTGCGCTACCTCTACCTGCCGCACCTGGCCCGCTCGGTGGCCATCGTCGTGATGATCGAAATGATCTTCTTGCTCAGCGTGTTTGCCGAGATTTACACCACCACCGGTGGCGGCCCAGGCGACGCGAGCACCAACGTCGCCTTCCTGATCTTCAAGCAGGCACTGCTCAACTTTGACGCCGGTGTGGCCTCGGCCGGTGCCCTGTTTGCGGTGGTGTTGGCCAATATTGCTGCGGTCTTTTTGATTCGCATGGTTGGCAAAAACCTGGACAAGTGAGCACATCCCCATGACACAACGCAAAACTTTCTCCTGGCTGTTCTGGTTGCGCACGCTCACCGCGTGGGGCGTCACCTTTCTGCTGTTTTTCCCGCTGGGCTGGTTGGTGCTCACGGCGTTCAAAACCGAACTGCAAGCCATCTCGGTGCCGCCGCTGCTGCTCTTCACGCCCACGCTGGAGAACTTCGAGATCGTGCAGGAACGCAGCGACTACATGCTCTATGCCACCAACTCGCTGATCACCAGTGTGGCCTCCACGCTCCTGGGGCTGGCCTTGGCCTTCCCGGCGGCGTATGCCATGGCCTTCTTCAAGGGCAAGTACACCAAAGACATCCTGATGTGGATGCTCTCCACCAAGATGATGCCCGCCGTGGGCGCGCTGGTGCCCGTGTACGTGATGGCGCAAACCAGCGGCCTGCTGGACACGCGCACCGGCCTGGTGATTGTGTTCACCCTGTCCAACCTGCCCATCATGGTGTGGATGCTGTACTCCTACCTCAAGGAGATCCCGGCCGAAATTCTGGAAGCCTCGCGCATGGATGGCGCCGGACTCTGGCAAGAGTTCCGCTACGTGCTGCTGCCGCTCACCATGGGCGGTCTGGCCTCCACCGGCCTGCTGACCCTGGTGCTGAGCTGGAACGAGGCCTTCTGGTCGCTCAACCTCAGCGCCGCCAAGGCCGGCACGCTGGCCACCCTGATCGCCTCCTACTCCAGCCCCGAGGGCCTGTTCTGGGCCAAGTTGTCGGCCGCCTCTTTCATGGCCATTGCCCCCATCGTGGTGTTCGGCTGGTTCAGCCAGAAACAACTCGTCCAGGGCCTCACCTTCGGCGCCGTCAAGTAACACAACCATTTAAGCGGAGACCTTCTTCATGTCTTACCTCCAACTCAGCGGCGTTGAAAAACTGTTCGGCGAACACCGCGTCATCAAGGGCATTGACCTGGCCATCAAGCAGGGCGAATTTGTGGTGTTTGTGGGGCCCTCGGGCTGCGGCAAGTCCACACTCTTGCGCCTGATTGCCGGCCTGGAAGCCATAGACAACGGCAGCCTGCAGCTCGACGGCCGCGACATCACCCACTTGCCTTCGAGCAAGCGCGACCTAGCCATGGTGTTCCAGAGCTACGCGCTCTACCCGCACATGAGCGTGTTCGAGAACATGAGCTTTGCGCTCAAGCTCGCCAATGTGGACCCCGCCATCATCAAGGACAAGGTGGACCGCGCCGCCAAGATCCTGAACCTCACCAGCTACCTGGAACGCACGCCCAAAGAGTTGTCCGGCGGGCAGCGCCAGCGGGTGGCCATTGGCCGCGCCATCGTGCGCGCGCCCAAGGTATTTTTGTTTGACGAGCCGCTCTCCAACCTGGACGCCGCGCTGCGCGGCCAGACCCGCATCGAGATTGCCAAGCTGCACCGCGACCTGGGCGCCACCACCATCTATGTGACACACGACCAGGTGGAGGCCATGACGCTGGCCGACCGCGTGGTGGTGCTGCGCGACGGCAACATCGAACAAGTGGGCACACCGCTGGAGCTGTACGACCGCCCGGCCAACCAGTTTGTGGCCCAGTTCATTGGCACGCCGCAGATGAACGTGGTGGAGGCCGCCAAGCTGCCCCAAATTACCACCGTGGCTGGCGTCGCCGTGCCGGCCCTGGGCTCCATTGGCCTGCGGCCCGAAAGCATTGCCCTGGTGGCGCCCGGCCAAGGCCAGGTGCAGGCCAAGGTGGAGCTGATCGAAGCGCTGGGCGCCGAGACCCTGATTTATGTCAGCACCGACAGTGGGGCACCGCTGGTAGCGCGCCTGAACACCCGCACCGACCTGCACGTGGGTTCCGCCGTGGGTGTGCACATTGACGGCGATTCCGCCCATCTGTTTGACGCCAACGGCCGCGTCGTGGTGGCACCATGAGCCCCACGCCGACACTTCCCCTGCAAGGCCAGGTGGGCGCCGTGACCGGCGCCGCCTCCGGCATTGGCCTGGCCAGCGCGCGCGCCATGGTGGAGGCGGGTGCCCGTGTGGTGCTGGTCGACCGCGACGAGGCCGCGTTGGCCAAGGCCTGTGCCGACCTGGGCCCGCAGGCGCTGCCACTGGTGCTGGACCTGCTCGATGCCAAACAATGCGCCACGCTGCTGCAGCGGGTGCTCGATCTGGCCGGCCAGCTTGATGTGTTCCATGCCAACGCCGGCCTCTATGTGGGGGGCGATCTGGTGGACGCCGACCCCGACGCCATCGACCGCATGCTCAACCTGAACGTGAATGTGGTGATGAAAAACGTGCACAACGTGCTGCCCCACATGATCGCGCGCGGCGTGGGCGACATCATCGTCACCAGCTCGCTGGCTGCGCACTTTCCCACGCCCTGGGAGCCGGTCTACGCCTCGTCCAAGTGGGCCATCAACTGCTTTGTGCAGACCGTGCGCCGCCAGGTGTTCAAACACGGCATCCGCGTGGGCTCCATCTCGCCGGGCCCCGTCATCACCTCGCTGCTGGCCGACTGGCCTGCTGAAAAGCTGGAGGAGGCCAAGGCCAAGGGCAGCCTGCTGGAGGCCTCTGAAGTGGCCGATGTGGTGCTGTTCATGCTCACCCGCCCGCGGGGCATGACCATCCGCGACGTGGTGATGATGCCCACCCAGTTCGACCTTTGAGCGATCCCTGACCTTTCTCTTTTCTCACGACTGACCATGACTACGATTCTTCACCTCGGACTGGGCTCGTTCCACCGCGCGCACCAGGCCTTGTATGTGCACCAGCTGCGCCAGACGGGCGACACCCGCTGGTCCATCACCGGGGGCAATCTGCGCCCGGACATGCTCGACACCGTGGCCGCCTTGCAGGCACAGGGCGGCGCCTACACGCTGGAAACCATCACCCCCCAGGGTGAGCGCAGCTACACACGCATCGAGTCCATCCAGCGCGTCATTCCCTACCAGCCCGATCTGAAACCCCTGATCGCCGCAGGCGCCGAGCCCACGACGCGCATCATCTCGTTCACCGTGACCGAAGCCGGCTACTACCTGGACGCCAAACACCAGCTCGACTGGGCCAGCTTTGCTGACCTGCGCGCCGACCTGGAGGCGGTGAAGGCGGGCCAGGCCGGGCGCACCATTTACGGCGGGCTGGTCAGCATCCTGCGTGCGCGCATGCAAGCCGGTGCCGGCCCGGTCACGCTGATGAACTGCGACAACCTGCGCCACAACGGAGACCGCGCGCGCGGGGGCCTGCTGCAGTTCATCGACGCCCTGGGCGATGCGGAACTCAAGGCCTGGGTCCAAGCCCACACCAGCAGCCCCAACGCCATGGTGGACCGCATCACCCCGCGCCCCACGCCCGACGTGGCCGAGCGCGTGAAAGCCGCCACGGGTTGGGACGACCGTGCCGCCCTGATGGGTGAGAGCTTCATCCAGTGGGTGATCGAAGACCACTTCATCGCCGGCCGGCCCGAATGGGAAAAGGTCGGTGTGGAGATGGTGGACTCGGTGGATGCGTACGAAGAGGCCAAGATTCGCCTGCTCAACGCCACCCACAGCTGCATTGCCTGGGCCGGCACCCTGGTGGGTTACCAGTACATCCACGAAGGCACCCACGACGCCGCCATCCGCCGCATGGCTTTTGACTACGTGACCGACGACACCATCCCCGTGCTGGACACGCCCGAGAAGCCCAGCCCGCTGGACCTGCGCAAATACCGCGATGTGGTGCTGGACCGCTTCGGCAACCCCGCCATTCAGGATACGAACCAGCGCGTGGCCATGGACGGTTACTCCAAGATTCCCGGCTTCATCGCTCCCACCATCCGCGAGCGCCTGGCACGCGGTGAGCCGATTGCCAGCGTGGCCATGCTGCCCGCGCTGTTTCTGGCCTACCTGCAGCGCTGGCACCGGGGCGAAATTGCCTATACCTACCAGGACCAGGCCATGGACCCCGCGGCCGCCCACGCCATCTGCGAGTCTGCCGACCCGGTGGCGGCGTTTGCAGCCGACCCGGTGCTGTGGGGCGCACTGGCCTCGCGCCCGCAGTTGGTCGATGCCTTGCGTGTGGCCCATGCACGGGTGCAGCTGTTTGTGCAAAACCACCTGGGCTGAATGCGTGGGCCAATGCTGGTAATGTGATGTGTTGACGTTTTTCTGAGGAAAGTCGCCATGGCCGCACCCCATCCATCTACCGCACCACTGGGCAGCCCAGCCAGTCGCCGCCGTGCGCCCGAGCTGGAGGCGGACTACAACCGCAACCCCTCGCTGGGTTACGAGCCCACGGATGAAGTGGGCTTCATCCGCTGCCTGGGGCATGGCTACCCCACGCCGCTGGCGCGCTGGCACTGCCATGACGAGTACGAGCTGCACCTCATTACGGCCACCTCGGGCAAGGTGTTTGTGGGCGACTGGATTGGGCCGTTTGAGCCCGGCCAGTTGATCCTGTGTGGCCCGCGTTTGCCGCACAACTGGATTTCGCTCGATGTGCCCGAAGAGGGCGTGGACAAGCGTGATCTGGTGATCCAGTTCCGCCACGAACCGCTGGAGCAGGCTTGCCAGAGCATTCCCGAGCTGGCCGAGATGCTGCCCCTGCTGGAGCGGGCCCGCCACGGCATCGAGTTTTTTGGCCTGTCGGCCCAGGCCGAGGCGCACTGGCATGCGGTTAAGACCTCACGCGGTCTCAAGCGCCTGGCGGCGTTTTGTGAATTCATGACCGACCTGGCCCGCTGCACCGACTACCGCCTGCTCTCCAACGTGCAGATGCGCGGCGTGGAAAACGATGCCGAGCTGGACCAGATCAACACCATCGTCAACCGCATCACCGAGAACCCTTCGCACTCGCAGACCGCAGCCGAAGTGGCAGCCGAACTGGCCATGAGTGAAAGCCGCTTCTCGCGCTTCTTCCGCCGCGCCACGGGCAACACCTACACCGACTTTGTGAACCGCGTGCGGATCAACCGCGCCTGCCAGCTGCTGATGAGCTCGGACCGCTATGTGACCAACATTTGTTACGACGTCGGCTTCAACAACGTGGCCAACTTCAACCGCCGTTTTCTGGAGCTCAAGGGCATGACGCCCTCGGAGTTCCGCAAGCAGGCCGACAGCCGCTTTGGCGGCGCGCCCGCTCAGGTGGCCTGAGCGCGCGCCCCTTTGCGGTACTCATCGGGCGTGCTGCCCACCAGCCGCTTGAACATGGTGATGAAGGCCGAGGCGCTGCCATAGCCCAGGTCCAGTGCAATCGTCTCCACTGTCTGCCCTGCCTCCAGGAGTGGCATGGCACGCACCACACGCTGGCGCTGGCGCCATTCCGCCAGTGACATGCCCAGGTCGCGCTGGCAGCGTCTCGTGAGTGTGCGTTCGGTGGTGTGGGCGGCATGGGCCAGTTCGGGCAGCGAGCGGTTGTCGCCCGGGTTGGCCTCCAGCAGGCGCAGCACGGTGCCCAGCAGCGGGTCTTCCGACGTGGGCAGGTAGCTGCCTGCGCGGGGCGCGGCCACCAGTTGGTCCAGCAGCACCTGCAGCAGCCGTGTGTGCTGCAGCGTTGCATCCTGGCCGGGCGGCTGCTGGCGCAGGTGCTCCAGCAGGGCGCGCACCAGGGGGCTCACGGTCACGGCGCAAGGGGTTGCGGGCATCGCACGGCACAGCTGTGGGCCCACATACAGTGAGCAGTGGTGCGCCTCGTAGCGGTTCAGCCCCACGTGCTGGAGTTTGGGCGGAAGCCAGACGCCGTACTGGGGCGGCGCCAGGTAGTGGTGGTCGGCCACCTTCACCTCCATCACCCCGCTGAAGGAATACACAAACTCGCCCCAGGCGTGCTGGTGCAGCGGGTAGATGCCCTCGGCCGGTGCCACCGCGCTGCGGAACATGATGGGCACGGGCAGGTTGGGGCTGGAGAGCGGCACTTCCAGCTTGGGTTTGAGGATGGGCATGGCGGGGTGCGCGTGACGGTTGGCGGCTTCGGTGGATGGCTTGTCTGGTTTTCACTATATCAATGAAAGCCGTCACTTCAATAATCAGCGCATGGACACCCGAAAACCTCTCGATTCCCAAGCCATCGGCTGCATGCTGGTGCTGTGTGTGCTGTGGGCCCTGCAGCAAGTCGCACTCAAAGCCACGGCCGCCGACATTGCCCCCATCTTCCTGATTGCCTTGCGCTCCGGCGCTGCTGCGCTGCTGGTGGCGCTCTTGATGCTGGCGCGCGGCGAGAGCTGGGGCCTGCGCGATGGCCACTGGCGTGCCGGCCTGGTGGTGGGCGGCCTGTTTGGGCTGGAGTTTTTGCTGGTGGGCGAGGGCCTGCGCCATACCAGTGCCTCGCACATGGTGGTGTTTTTGTACACCGCACCCATTTTTGCCGCGCTGGGTCTGCACTGGCGCTTGCCCGCCGAACGCTTGGGGCCGGTGCAATGGCTGGGCATTGCGCTGGCGTTTGGTGGCATTTCCATCGCCTTCTTTGGCCGCAGCCAGCCCAGCGCAACGGTGCCCGGCGATATGTTGTGGGGCGACTTCCTGGGTCTGCTGGCCGGCATGGCCTGGGGCGCCACCACCATGGTGGTGCGTTGCTCGCGCCTGTCCCGTGCACCGGCCACCCAAACGCTGTTGTACCAGCTGGTGTGCGCGTTTGTCTTGCTGCTGGTGGCTTCGTTGGCCACGGGCCAGGCCCACTTTGTGCCGGGGCCCCGGGTCTGGGGTGCCTTGGCGTTTCACACCCTGGTGGTGTCGTTTGCCAGCTTTCTGGTCTGGTTCTGGCTGCTGCGCCACTACCTCGCGTCGCGCTTGGGGGTGTTCTCGTTCATGACGCCGCTGTTCGGCATCGTGCTGGGCGCCTGGTTGCTGGACGAACCCATTGAGCTGAGTTTTGTGCTGGGTGCGGTGCCCGTGCTGCTGGGCATCGTGTTGGTCAGCGGGGGCGGCTGGCTGGGCCAGTGGCTGGCGCCACGGGCCAAAAAAACAGCTCCTGATTTGCTATGAAATCAGGAGCTTTTGGCGCAGTATCCACGGGCACCAAGTGCCTGTTTGATGCTTATTTCTTGAGTGCCTGGCGTTTGCTGCGGGCGCGGATGTTGAGGGCTTCCACCCCCAGCGAGAAGGCCATGGCGGCGTAGATGTAGCCCTTGGGGATTTCCTGGTCAAAGGCTTCGGCGGTCAGCGCCATGCCCACCATCACCAGGAAGGCCAGCGCCAGCACCTTGACCGAGGGGTGGCGGTCGACAAACTCGCCAATCGGCTTGGCGGCCACCAGCATCACGCCCACCGAGGCCACCACGGCGGCCACCATCACGCTGATCTGGTCCACCATGCCCACGGCGGTGATGACCGAGTCCAGCGAGAACACGATGTCGATGATGGCGATCTGGCCGATGATGGCCCAGAACAGCTTGGTGCCTGCGGCTTTGATGGCCACGCTGTCGGTGGCGGGCGGCGCATCTTGTTCACGCGCCTCCACTTCCACAAAAATCTCGTGCGAGGCCTTGTAGAGCAGGAACAGGCCACCTAGCAGAAGCACCATGTCGCGGCCGCTGAAGCCGTGGTTGGCCACGGTGAACAGGTCGTTGGTCAGGCCCATCACCCAGCTCAGCGAGAACAGCAGCAAGAGGCGCGAGACCATGGCAAAACCCAGGCCCAGGCGGCGCGCCTTGTCGCGCAGTTCGGGGGGCAGACGGCCCACCAGGATGGAGATGAAGATGATGTTGTCAATGCCCAGCACAATCTCCAGCGCGGTCAGCATGCCGAAGGCGATCCACACATTGGGGTCAAGTAAAAAATCCATGGTCAGGTTCCCGGTTCGGTGGTTTAGTCAAAAATCTCGCTGAGCCACGACTTGGACTTGCGTTTGCCGTAAGCACTTTGGTGGCGGTAGTCGGAGTCGGCAAAGTCGGGGCGGCGTGGGGGCGGCTGGTGGATGGGTTGTACCACCGGCGGTGTGCTGGCGCTACGTTCAATCAGCTTGTCGAGCTCCCCGCGGTCCAGCCAGACGCCACGGCAGCTGGGGCAGTAGTCAATCTCTACCCCCTGGCGCTCGCTCATCACCAGGGTCACATCGGTGCATTGGGGGCACTTCATGGCGCGGTCCTTTTTCATTCGTTGGGCGGCGGATGGTAGGGCCGCAGGCCACTTTTCGTGAAATTTTCGCCGGCTCAACCCCTTGAACCACGGGGGCTTGTGGCGTGCCAACTGGTGCGGTGGCCGTTGGTCGGCCCCCGGTATCATGGCCCAACGCATACGGAGGTTCATGCCATGAAACGCAGGCAATGCTTGGCCGCAGGAGGGTTTGCAGTACTCTGGCTGGGCGGCGTGCGCGCCCAAGAGGCGCCCGCCAACCTGGCCGTGCTCAAGGCTGGCTATGCGCGCCGCATCAAGCGCCTGTTGGCGGCCGGGCAGCTGCCCTACATCGATGTGGAAAGCTCGTGCAACCCCGCCAAAGTGGATATGGCGGCACTGGCGGCCGAGTTGGACCGGCTCCACATCGGCGCCATGGCGCTGTCGTCCGACATGGGCAGCAACCAGTTCGAGCGGGGGCTGCGGCGCGACAATTTTTCCCGCCAGACCACCGCACAGTTTCCCGAACACTTCATCCCCGTGGGTAACGGCGGCCAGCCGCCCTTCACCACCGAGGTGGCCGAATCGTTTTTACAGGCGCAAGAAGAGGCCGCCCGCGCGGGTGAATGGGCCTTGTTGGGTGAGTACGAATTCCGCCACTACCCGTCTCCGCGCCAGGTTAAACGTGGGGGTGACGACCGCGACGTGGACATCCCCCTCGACGGCCCGGTCGGTCACCGCCTGTTTGCCATCAGCGAGGCCACCGGGCTGTGTTTTCAGCTGCATTACGAGATTGAAGACACCCTGCTGCCCGCGCTGGAAAAGATGCTGCTGCAGTACCCCAAGGCCCGCGTGGTCTGGTGCCATGTGGGGCAAATCCGCTACCAGGAGCGCTCCACGCGCTACAGTCCGGCGTACTTGGACAGCTTGCTCAGCCGCTGCCCCAACCTCTACCTGGACACCGCCTTTGGCGATGCACGCTCGGTCTACCCCCTGAGCCGCCAACGGCATTCCCGTGTTTGGGCGGACGACGGAAAGCTCCAGCCCGCGTGGCGGGAGCTGATCGCTGCACGTGCCAACCGCTTCATGTCGGCATTGGACCTGGGGGGTGACCGTTTGGAACGCATCGGGGAGTACGACCAGAAGCACCGCTACTTCCTGAGCTGCTTGCCCGCCGAGGTGCGCCAGCAAGTGGCCTTTGGCACCGCGTGGCGGCTGATGTTTGGCGAAGACTTCGCCTGAAGCTCAGCGTTCGCCCTTGCGATAGGGCTTCATCAGCGCCTGCGGGTAGCTGGCCTTGCGCGCCACCAGCACCAGCGCCAGGATGGACAGCACATAGGGCAGCATCAGGTACAGCTGGTAGGGCAGTACCGAACCACCGCTTTGCTGCAGGCGCAGCTGGATGGCGTCGAAAAAGGCAAACAGCAGCGCGCCCAGCAG
Organism: Curvibacter sp. GWA2_63_95; assembly: GCA_001795455.1. Classification (GTDB taxonomy): domain Bacteria; phylum Pseudomonadota; class Gammaproteobacteria; order Burkholderiales; family Burkholderiaceae_C; genus Allorhodoferax. The sequence goes on from MGPB01000023.1 coordinate 28,621, forward strand.
TGCCTTGCCGGGCCGCCACGAGGCAAACACCACCAGCGCCACACAAATCCAGCCACGGCCGTTGACCATGTTGAAGAAAAAGGCATTGAACGCCGACAGCGTGAGGAAGGAACCCGCAACCCCCATCAACGCCGATCCGGCCACGATGGCACCCGTGCGCACTTGAGCCACCGACACACCCTGGCCCTCGGCCGCCTGCGGGTTCTCGCCCACCATGCGCACCGACAGGCCCAGCGGTGTGCGGTACAACACGTAGCCCAGCAGCGGCACCAGCAGCAGGGCCAGCAGCGTGAGCGGTGTTTGCTGCGCCAGCACGGGCAGGCCCAGCCAGTCCATCTCGGCAAACGGGGTGATGGTGGGCGGCGTGCTCACCTTGGGGAAACTCACGCGGTAGCCGTAATAGCTGAGCGAGGTGGCCAGCAGCGTGATGCCCAGGCCCGACACATGCTGTGACAGGGCCAAACCCACGGTGAGCCAGGCATGCAGCAAACCCAACGCGGCGCCAGTACCCGCCGCGACGGCAACCCCGGTCCATAGCGGCGCACCCGCGTACACCGTGAGCCAGCCGGTAAAGGCGCCCGCCACCATGATGCCCTCGATGCCCAGGTTCAAGACCCCGGCCCGCTCGCACAGCAGCACGCCCAGTGTGCCCAGGATCAGCGGCGTGGCAATGCGCAGCACGGCCACCCAGAACGAGAGGTTGGACAAGATGTCCAGTAGCTCCGTCATTTGAACTTCACCTTGTATTGCGTCAGCAGCGTCGCCACCAGCACCGAGATCAGCGAGGTCGCCACGATCACATCGGCAATGTAGGTGGGCACCCCCACGGCGCGGCTCATGCTGTCGGCGCCCACCAGCACCCCCGCCACAAACACACTGGCCGCCACCACGCCCAGCGGGTGCAGGCCGGCCAGCATGGCAATCACGATGCCGCTGTAGCCGTAGCCCGGTGACATGTCCAGCGTCAGGTAGCTGGTGCGTCCTGCCACCTCGATGGCACCCGCCAGCCCGGCCAGCGCGCCCGAGAGCATGGCCACCAGCACCACCGTGCGTGTAACCGGCACCCCGGCAAAGGCCGCCGCGCGCGGGTTGGCGCCCACCGCGCGAATATCAAATCCCAGCACCGTGTACTTGAGCAGCACCCACACCAGCACTGCCAGTGCGCAGGCGCCCAGCAGGCCGTTGTGCAGCCGCGTTTGTGCAATCAGCTTGCCCAGTTCCAGATCCGTCATCAGCGCCACGCTCTGCGGCCAGCCCATGGCGGTGGGGTCTTTCATGGGGCCGTCCAGCATCAGCGACACCAGCAGCAGCACAATGAAATTCAGCAGCAGCGTGGTCACCACCTCGTCCACCCCCAGCCGCGCCTTCATCAGCGCCGGGCCCAGCAAGAGCAGCGCGCCTGCCAGCGCCGCGGCCAGCAGCATCAGCACAAACAGCAGCGCCGGCGGCAGGTCAAACCCGGTGCCGCCATGCAGGCCGCCCACAGCAACGGCCGCCAGCGCACCCACATACAACTGCCCCTCGGCGCCTATGTTGAACAACCGTGCCCTGAAGGCCACCGCTGCGGCCAGCCCGGTCAGCATCAGCGGCACCGCGCGGGTGAGGGTTTCACTCAGCGCAAACACCGAACCAAACCCGCCCTGCAACAGCAGGCCATAGGTCTGCCCCACGGGCGCCCCGGCCCACAGGACCAGCAACGCACTGATCAAGAGCGTGAACAACACCGCGCTAACCGGCGCCAGCACCAGTGCGGCGGGAGAGGCGGTGTTGCGTTTGAGGAGTTGCATGGAGAACTAAGCTTGACGAGCGGCTGCGCAGCCAGCCTTGGGGGCAGCCAACCGAACTTCCTTTTCAATTTCCTGTCGTATCTCCCCGTAGATGCCCCAAATTCGAGTTAATTCACTTTCGATGAACGGAAGAATTGGGCGCTGCGCGTGAACAGGTGTGGCACCACGGTTCTGTAGTGACGGTGGTGGACTGCTCATTTCCACTGTGGAAAATATCAATAAGTCTTCATGCTCTTCTTCAGATACTTCTCTATCAAATGGAATACTGACTGAAGGTTTAACAATGCTGCGATGCTTCGCATGGTTGTTGAGATCGACCAAGTACGCATAGTTCTCGTTGATGGCCAATTCTTTGGCCTTCGTAGAGAAGACGGTGGTACCGGGCAATGCGGAGTTTCTTTCAAACAATTTGTGAACTGCAGATAGCGTGATATTTTTCTTTATCAGTTGCTTTTCTTCTGGAACATCGATAAAAAAGTAAATTGCGAAGGCTACGGTGTCCCCTATGGCATGCAGGTGTTGAATGCAATCAGTGACATGCATTTTGATTTGGTGCATGGATTGACTAAACAAGGCCTCCGTGCCCTCTTCGTTGTCCAACGACTCCAGAAAACCACAAGTTTTGAGCCCTTGTTCAACCGCTGGCTTTGCTGCTTTTCGCAACAGCTTCAAGTGATGATGTGCAAAGAGCAAGCGGTCATAGGCTGAGCTCAAACTACCAAAAATCAGCGTCCCTCGGTCAACGCCGTAGACCTTCTGCAAATTCAGCCGAATTTCGTCTGTGCCTCCAACGGCATGGGGCTTTTCCATATCCGTCATACCTGCTCCGTACCTGCTCCGGCCATGGCCAAGCCAATCGCTTCGCGCGTCCAGTCGTCGGCATTGCGCGCGGCGCTGAGCTGGCCTGCGTGCATCACGGCCACACGGTCGCCCAGGGTCAGCACTTCGTCCAGGTCGTCCGAGATCAGCAGCACGGCCGCGCCTGCATCACGTGCGGCCAGCAGCTGGCTTTGCACGTAGCGCACCGCGCCAATGTCCAGACCCCAGGTGGGCTGGTGCGCCACGATGAGGGTGGGGGTGTGGCTTTGCACCTGGCTGTCTGCGGCATCGGGGTGCAGCAGGGCGCGGCCCAAAATCAGCTTTTGCATATTGCCGCCCGACAGCGCCCGCGCCGCACTGTTGGCGCCACCGCCCCGCACGTCAAACGCGGCGATCACGCGTTGGGCGTAGGCCTTGGCTGCTGCGCGGCGCACCCATCCCCAGGCGGAGAAGGCGGCTGTGCGCAGGCGCTCGGACATGGCGTTTTCCCAAAGCGGCAAATCCCCCACCACCCCCACGGCATGCCGGTCTTCGGGGATGCGGGCGACGCCGCGTTTTACCAGCTCGGCGGGGCTGGCAGGCAGGGGCTGGCCCTGCAGCATTGCCTGGCCCGCTGTGGCCTGGCGTGTGCCGCACAGCAGTTCTGCCAGCGCCACCTGCCCGTTGCCAGACACACCGGCAATCGCCACCAGCTCGCCACGGCGCAGCTGCAGGTTCACGCCATGCAGCTTTTCGCGGCCGCTGCCGGTGCTCACGCCGTCCAGGCTGCAGACCACCTCGCCCACACCGGGGCTGGGCTGCCGCACCGGCGCGTCAATGGCGTGGCCCACCATCCATAGGGCCAGCTCGCTTTGCGTGGTGCCCTGGGCCGGAGCCTCGGCCACCAGCTTGCCGCCGCGCAGCACCGCTACGCGGTGCGACACACGCAGCACCTCGCCCAGTTTGTGGCTGATGAAAATAATCGACAAACCCTGCGCCACCATCTGCGCAAGCACGTCAAACAGGGCTTCGCTTTCCTGCGGCGTCAGCACCGCGGTGGGTTCATCCAGAATCAGAATGCGGGCGCCGCGGTACAGCGCCTTCAAGATTTCCACCCGTTGGCGGGCACCTACCGACAGGCTGCCCACCAGGGCATCCGCATCCACCGCCAGGCCAAAACGCTGTGCCACCTCGCCCAGGCGCTGGCGCGCGGCGCTGCGGCGGGTGAAGGGCTGCCACCAGGGCTCGGAGCCCATCATCACGTTGTCCAGCACGCTCAGGTTGTCGGCCAGTGTGAAGTGCTGGTGCACCATGCCAATGCCGGCTGCCAGCGCAGCCTTGGGGTCACCGGCAGGCAGGGGCTGGCCAAAGGCGGTGATGTGACCGCTGTCGGCCACGTAATGCCCAAACAAAATCGACACCAGCGTGGACTTGCCCGCACCGTTCTCACCCAGCAGCGCCAGCACCTCGCCCGCACCCAGGTGCAGCGAGATGGCGTCGTTGGCCACCAGCGCCCCGAAGCGCTTGGTGATGCCAGAGAGAACGAGAACGGGGTCGCTCACGCAGAACTAACCGAGATGATTTTCCGCCGGGCCGCCCCAAGGGAAATCGCGCCCCCTCGGGGGGGCAGCGCAGTACACGCAGTGACAAGCGTGGGGGCTCACGCTACTTCGAAGACTTGGGCTGGTTGTCATCCACCTTGACGGTGAAGCTGCCATCCACAATGGCTTTCTCTTTTGCCTTCATCTTGGCCACCACCTCGGCAGGCACTTTTTTCTCAAACGTGCCCAGTGGCGCCAGCGACGAGCCCTTGTACTTCATCATCGAGTACGGGCCGTAGTCTTCGGCGGTGAACTTGCCGTCCTTGATCAACTTGATGGCGCGGTCGGCCGAGGGCTCAAAGTGCCACAGGGCAGAGGCCACCACGGTGTCGGGGTACTGGGCCTGGGTGTTGATCACGTTGCCAATGGCCAGCTTGCCTTTTTCCTTGGCCGCGTCGCTCACGCCAAAACGCTCCGCGTACATCACGTCGGCACCCTTGTCGATCATGGCAAAGGCGGCTTCTTTGGCCTTGGGGGGGTCAAACCAGCTGTTGATGAAGCTCACGCTGAATTCGACCTTGGGGTTGACCTCTTTGGCGCCCGCCATGAAGGCGTTCATCAGGCGGTTCACCTCGGGGATGGGGAAGCCACCCACCATGCCAATCTTGTTGCTCTTGGTCATGCCGCCAGCCACCATGCCCGACAGGTAGGCCGGCTCCTGGATGTAGTTGTCGAACACGCTGAAGTTGGGCGCTGCAGGCTTGCCGCTGGAGCCCATCAGGAAGGCGGTCTTGGGGAAGTCCTTGGCCACCTTGCGTGCGGCGGCTTCCACGGCAAAGGCCTCACCCACGATGAGCTGGCTGCCGCCGGTGGCGTATTCGCGCATCACACGCTCGTAGTCGGCATTGCTCACGTTCTCGCTGGCCTTGTATTCGATCTCGCCACGCGCCTCCGCGGCCTTGAGCGCCTGGTGCAGGCGGCCGGCCCATTGCTGCTCGAAGGGCACGGTGTAGATGCCGGCTACTTTGAGTTTGGCCTGGGCCAGTGCCAGACCGGGGGCCAGGGTGGCGAGTGCGGCAGCAAGAGCCAGCGCGCGGCGGCGGGAGGTGAGGTGCATCGACATAATTTCTCCAGGTAAAGAACGCTATGAAATTAGGAGCTGCTCGCGCAAATTCTGCGCAGCTTGGGAGTCAGTTTGACCTGCAAACCCCAAGCATTTTGTATGCCAATCCCTGGGGCTTGTGGCAACAAGGCGGGCAATATGCGCAGACGCGTGGTGCCAGAAAAAACCAAGCCAGCCTGCGATGTGCTCCCCGATGGCCTGGGTTTAACGAGCATAGCCGCGCCAGGGGGCACAAGTCCATAAAATCCTGCCATGACCCAAACCCCCACCATCGCCACGCACAGTGGCACTTTCCACGCCGACGACGTCTTTGGCGTGGGCATCCTGATGGGTGTGTTCCCATCGCACACCCTGATTCGTACCCGCAAGCAAGAGCTGATTGAAGCCGCTGACTACGTGGTCGACGTGGGCGGCACCTGGGACGCGGCCACCGGTCGCTTTGACCACCACCAGCGCGGCTTTGACGGCGCGCGCCCCGCGCACGAGGTCGATGGCGCCACCGTGCCCGGCGTGGGCTACGCCAGCGCGGGCTTGGTGTGGTCCGCCTTTGGCACGGCCTATGTGAAGGCCTGGGCCAGCGTTGCCGGCCACAGCCTGGACGACGCGGCCGTGGCCGAAATCGTGCGTTCCATCGACCACTCGCTGGTGCAGTACCTCGACATCGTGGACACCGGTCAGGGCGATGTGTCGCCCGGCATCTTTGGCCTCTCCAGCCTCATCGCCCAGCTCAACACGCACTGGCTGGAAGAAAAAGGCCTGGACCACACCGCCAAGGCCGCACTGCTGGAAACCCGCTTTCGCGAAGCCATTGCCATCACCCGCAAGTTTCTGGACCACGCCATCAGCAAAAAGGTGGCGCAGCTGCGCGCCATGGACACGGTGCGCAATGCGCCGCGCCTGCTGGGCGGGCGTGTGCTGCACCTGCAAGAGGGCGGCATGCCCTGGACGCATGTGGTGGTGAACGAAATGCCCGAGGTGATGTTTGTCATCTACCCCGACTCTGATGGCAACCAGTACCAGATCAAGACCGTGCCGGTGGAGTCTGGCTCCTTCACGGCCCGCATGGACCTGCCCGATGCCTGGGCTGGCCTGCGCGATGGTGAGTTGGCGGCGGTGAACGGGGTGGCGGACAGCGTGTTCTGCCACCTGAACCTCTTCATCGGCGGCGCGCGCAGCTTTGAAGGCGCCGTGAAGATGGCCGAGCTGGCGCTGGCCGCCCGCACGGCGGTTGCCGCCTGATGGGGGCGGCCCCCCAACCCACGGCGCTGCACCAGGTCCGCGCGGCAGTGCTGGCCAATATGCGGCCGGGGCTGGTGCTGTGGAGCGGGCTGGTCTTGCTGCTGCTGGCCTACCTCTGGAGCCCGGCGGTGCAAAGCGGGCTCACGCAGTGGGGTGCGTTCAAGCAGGCCTGGGGCTACCCCGGCTCTTTCATCACCTACGCGGCCTTCGCAGTGTTGGTGCCCGAGCTGCTGGCCTGGGCCGTGCTGCGACAGCCGGTGCCGCCCACGATCGTGCGCGACATGGTCTTTGCCGCGCTGGTGTTTGGGCTCATTGGCATCTCGGTGGATGTGCTGTATTCGGTGCAGGTGGCCTTGTTTGGCAGCGGCAACGATGCGGCCACCATCGTCAAGAAAATGCTGTTCGACCAGTTTGTCTACTCGCCAGTGTCCAACTTCCTCATGGTGGCCATCTTCCTCTGGAAGGACGAGGGCTTTCGCACCAGCACCCTGCGTTACTTTGCGTCGGGTGACTTTTGGAGCCGGCGTTACCTGCCGGTGATCATTGCCGTGTGGTGCGTGTGGGGCCCCGGCGTGCTGGTTATTTACTTCATGCCCACCGCGCTGCAGTTTCCCGTGGCCAGCCTCATCCTGAGCTTCTGGATTCTTATCTTCAAGTTCATGCGCAAGGCCTAGGCGGAGTATTTGCTCCTAAAACAGGAGCTGCTCGCGCAGTATTTACGGGCGCCAGGGGCTAATTTGGCATGAAAACACGCTGCTGCGCCACAAAGCCGTCAAAAGCTTCCAGCAGCGGCTGCCAGCGGGCGGCATCGCCCTCCAGTTGCGCCAGTGCCGCGCAGGTGGCCTCCAGCGTAGACAGTTGCCCCGGCGCGTGCGCCTTGCGGATGGCGTAGCGGCTCTCCGGCACCTCGTCCAGCGCCAGGCGCGGCAGGCGCTGCAGCGCGGGGCTTTGGTGCAGCATCTTGCGGCTCTTGCGCCAAGTGGCGTCCAGCACCACCAGCCTCACCTTTTGCAAGTCACCCAGTCGCGCAGCGTCCAGTGGCGCGGCTGCCGCGTGGCCCTCGTAATCCGTGGGCGGGTACAGCAACACGGTGGTCTTGTCATCGGGCATCAGCGCCTGCAGCGCCGCATCGTCCAACACCTCGCCCACCACCATCCGGCTGCCGGGCAGGCTCAGGTGCAGCAGGCGTGCGCTGTTTTTGGCGTGGTGCGCTTCCAGCGGGTGCTGCAGGATCAGCACCTCGCAGGCAGTGGCGGTGGGGGTGACGAAGCGGCAGATACAGGTGGCTTGCGGGCGCAGGCAGCCCGCGCAGACGGCGCGCGACATCACGCGCCCATATAGGCCTGCAGCCCTTGCAGCAGGGCATCAAACGTGACCTTGCAGCGCGGCGTGTTGCGCAGGTCTTCGTGCATGGTGAGCCAGGTCTCCAGGCCCAGCGTAAAGCTGTCGGGCAGCAGGTGCATCAGCTGCGGGTCGCGTGCAGCCAGTGCGTTTTGGCAAATGCCAATGCCGCAGCCCGCGCGAATCAGCGCCAGCTGGCCCACATCGCTGTCGGTGCGCAGCGCAAAACTATCGCGCTGCCACTGCGTAAACCCTTTGCGCGCTGCGCGCACAAACGCGGTCTCTTCGTCAAAGCCAATCAGCGCGTGCTGCGCCAGTGCGTCCAGCGACTGGGGTGTGCCACGCCGCTCCAGGTACGTGCGGTGCGCATGAAATCCCAGGTCCACCTGGCCCACACGCCGCGCAATCAGCTGCTCCTGTTTGGGCTGCGTCATGCGCACGGCAATGTCGGCCTCGCGTTGCAGCAGGTCTTGCACGCGGTTGCTCAGCACCAGCTCCACCTTCAGCTCGGGGTAGCTGGTTTGCAGCTGCGCCAAGATGGGCGGCAGCACTTCCACGCCCATCACCTCGCTGGCGGTGATGCGCACCGTGCCCCTGATGCCCGAGCCCTGGCTCTCGGCCGCACGCTTGAGGGCGGCGGCTGAGCTGTACATGGCCTGGGCAAAGGGGTGCAGCGCACGCGCGGCGTCGGTGGGCAGCAAGCCGGTTTGGGAGCGGGTGAACAGCGCCACGCCCAGGGCCTTCTCCAGCGCGTCAATGTGCCGGCCCACGGTGGGCTGGGCTATGCCCATGGCGCGGGCCGCGCCCGAGAGCGAGCCCTCTTCCAGCACGCCCAAATACGAGCGGTACAGCTCCCAGCCAATCTCGGTGTGGTTGTCGGTAGTCATACAGAAATGTATGGCGGCTGGCACATGTTGGTCAATTGCTTAATAGCCACCGCCCTTCCAAACTGCATCCCATCGCAACACGTTTTGAAGGAGTAGTGAGATGAGCAACAGCACAGCATCGGCATACACGGCATTGGTACTGGGCGCCACGGGCGGCATTGGGGGCGAGGTCGCCCGGCAACTGGTGGCCGCAGGCTGGGCCGTGCGCGCCCTGCGCCGCGGCGCTGCGCACGCCACTGGCAAGCAAGGCGGCATCGAATGGGTGCAGGGCGACGCCATGAACCGCGCCGACGTGCTGACCGCCGCACAGGGCTGCGCCGTCATCGTGCACGCCGTCAACCCACCGGGCTACCGCCGCTGGGCCGAGCTGGTGCTGCCCATGGTGGACAACACCATTGCCGCCGCACAGGCCGTTGGCGCCACCATCGTGCTGCCCGGCACGGTCTATAACTTTGGCCCCAGCGCCTTCCCCGTGCTGCGCGAAGACTCCCCCCAAGAGCCGCTCACCCGCAAGGGCGCCATCCGCGTGCAGATGGAGCAGCACCTGCAAGCGGCCAGCCGCCAGGGCTGCAAGGTCATCGTGGTGCGCGCGGGCGACTTCTTTGGCCCCAAGCCCGGCAACAGCTGGTTCTCGCAAGGGCTCATCAAACCGGGCCTGCCCGTCAAAACCATCAGCCTGCCTGGCGCGCCCGGCGTGGGCCACCAGTGGTCCTACCTGCCCGATGTGGCCCGCACTATGGTGGAACTGGTGCAACGCCGCGAAGCACTGGAGCCCTTTGCCGTCTTTCATATGGCCGGCCATTGGGATGCCGATGGCACGCAGATGGCAGCCGCCATCAGCCGTGTGGTCGTCAAGCGCGGAGGTGCCCAGCCCAAAGTCAGCGCCTTCCCCTGGTGGTTGATGGCCCTGATCGCACCGTTGGTGCCCACCATCCGCGAACTCCGCGAGATGCGTTATCTGTGGCGCACACCGCTAACCATGGACAACACCCAACTGCTGGCCACGCTGGGCCACGAGCCACACACGCCGCTGGACGAGGCGGTGGAGGCGGCGCTGGTGGGGATGGGCTGTTTGCCTGCACCAGCGCATGTGTCAATTCCCGCCGCCATGGGGGTGGCGTAGCGCCAGCGGGCAGACAACAATAGGGGCCGCACTACCGCCAGCATTGCAGGGAGACCCCCATGGCAGCACCCGAGAAAGTCAAAGGCCCCGCGTCCTACTTCCCCTCCATCGAAAAAACCTACGGCCAGCCCATGGCCCATTGGTTTGACTTGGTGAAGCAGCAGCAGGGCAAGAAGCACATGGAGATCGTGGCCTGGCTGAAGGCCGAGCACGGCATGGGCCACGGCCACGCCAATGCGGTGGTGGCGTACTGCTTGGCAGCTGCCCAGTGAGCGCGCCCATTGCACCCGCAGAGGCCGCGCGCCTCAAAGCCCTGCCCAAAGCCGAAGTGCACCTGCACCTGGAAGGCTGCTTTGAAGCAGCGCTGATCGCGCAGTGGGCCCAAACCGAAGGCGTGGCTTTGCCCAGGCCGCAAGAAGACCTGTTCAAGTTCTCGGGTCTGGCGGACTTTTTGGGCTTCTTGGACCTGGCCTGCGGTTTGGCCCGCACGCAAGACCGCCTGGTGGAGCTGAGCTACGGCCTCAGCCAGCGCCTGGCCGCCAATGGCACGGGTTATGCCGACGTCATCTTCAACCCCACGCACTGGCACGTATGGCACGGCCGCCTGGGCCCCATGCTCGACGCCATCCACGCGGGCTTTACCGCAGCGGAGCAAGACGGCCTGCCCGGCGTGGGCCTGTGCGTGAGCCTGCTGCGCACCCAGTCGGCTAACGAGGCCATTGAGCTGTTGGACGCATTGACAACGCTGCGCCACCCGCGCGTGGTGGCCCTGTCGGTAGACGGCAACGAAGCCACCGCCGGCCGCACCGGCCCCCGGTTTGCAGAAGCCTTTCGCAAGGCCGGCAGCGCCGGCCTGCGTCGCACTGTGCACGCGGGCGAATCCAGCGGGCCCGAGGGCGTGTGGGACGCCGTAGACCTGCTGGGCGCCGACCGCATAGACCACGGCGTGCGCGCCATCGAAGACCCGGCGCTGGTGCAGATGCTGGCAGACCGGCAGATCCCGCTGGGCGTGTGCCCCACGTCGAATCTGGTGCTGGGGGTGTATCCGTCTATCGAGGCGCATCCCATCGAGCGGCTGCGGTTGGCGGGTGTTCGCGTGTCGCTCAACACCGATGACCCGGCACTGCCGGGTGCGAGCTTGGTGGGGGAGTACGCGCTGTGTCGGCGGGCGTTTGGGTGGACGGATGAAGTGACGCGGGAAGTAGCACGGACTTCGATTGAGGCTAGTTTTGCGAACGGGGATGTGAAGGCGGGGTTGCTTGAGAGATTGAAAGTCTGGTGAGGAGGCTTGGGCTTTCAAAGCCAGATGTTGATGGGTTCGATGCAGGATTCTTGGTTCTCGCAAGCTTCATACGAAAGATGTCTAGCGTGTAATATGACCTCAATGATCCCTATCGGGGGGTTGTCTCATTAACGCGAGGCATTCAAATAATGCGTATACGCACCCTGCAAACTAGTCATGAGTGAGGGGCCATTGTCTACTTACATACCTGCGTCCGTTGATCTGCCTCTCGGGCTTTTGGGCGCGTTCGATTGGGTAAGTAGTGTTGAGGCGAATATGGTTTTGGAAATCCATATTCCAAGTGACTATGAAGAACTCTTGGCTGCTACCGCGCAGCCAGAAGTCATTGCAATACAAAGACTATTGACGCTTGCTAGGCGTGGTGCCCGCTTTAATGCGAAATGGGACAGTGCAATGGCTAAAAAAGTTCTAGCCAGTGCTTCCATTTATCCACTGCTTTCAGTGCTGCTTTCTATTGATTCAGCCGAACACATCTTTCCAGATGCGCGTGTCGTGGATGCGGCTGGTTTGGCCAGTGTCAGAAAATCCATACTGAAGTATCAGTTTTCGCGAGATCTTTTTTCTGACAGCGAAATGGTTGTTTGTAAGGACAGTTCAGAGATTCGTCCAAATGATCTCTATTCGACTAAGAGCTTGCAACTTCGACCACGCGAAGATTTTGAAACATTGGTTGTGGATGCGTTGACTGCACAGTCATTGTCAAGTTTGACGGCAACGAGCTTGTATCGCAGGGCCAGTGCGCTTGGTGTCGTTGCTGCGGAGTTGTTTGAAAACACTGATATGCACGGCAGATTGGATTTATCTGGAAAGCCGATTGGAAGCGATAGTTTTCGTGGGGTGATATTTAAGCGCATTCGCGTTGAATTGCCTGTTACTAGGCCAAGGCCAGAAGAGCCAAGAATGCGCTCTGTAGATTGCTTCGAAATATCAGTTTTTGATTCGGGTGTAGGGTATTTTTCGTCCTACACAAGAGGTAAAGATATCTCTGAAGCATCTCTTGATGAAGAATGGAAGGTTCTTCACAACTGCCTGGAGCGTCACTACTATCCTCAAGTCTCTGATGGTAGGGCGGGGCATCGTGCAATGGGATTATTTGAAGTACTTCGTGCCATCCAATCACTCAAAGCCCGCATTGAAGTTCGAACCGGACGGCTGTTCGCGTACCGCACTTTTTTAGATGGTGAATTGCAAGCACAAATGCGTCCTCGGGATGATTTTGCTCATATCGCTTGGCCCAAACCGCGTCTGCTTGATGTAGAAAGAAAACATCTAGCAATACCCTCCAAGCACGAGCCTCTTGTCGGTGCTTCCGTTCGAATAGTTGTTCCTCTCAATTAAAGATGAAAGCATTGACATTGGTGACGAGGTATAGGGAGGGCTTGTTTGAGGGCGACGCATGCCTACTCGTCTACGATGTCCCGCTCATAAATGGGGCGACGATTGGAGATGATGTTCGAGACGTTTTAGACCGACGGCCGAACACTTCCAGAATTTTTTGTGTGGCTCCATTTCTGCCGCACGATGACGTCGTTGCAGGGGTCATTGCAGGCAGTGCTTTGCAGCGTGCTGGAGCCACTCATCGCAACACAGTTGTTGAGGTTGCTGTTCTTCGATTGTCAGAAGCAGCAGGAAAGCTCGAAGTCGAAAGTCAGTCATTGGTCTTAGATAAAGACGCTGCGGATGTAGTGCGTGGTGATTGGACGCGTCTTTCAGATGAGCTGCGGCATGGTTGGCTTTTTTGTCTTTTTGACATGTACGGTGGTCTTGTTAATGCACCGATGGGCGTGCATTTTTCCAAGGCGTCTGGCAAGCATGCGGATAAGTTTTTAAGAGCCAGTAGCGTATTGCTGTCCACTGAAGTATGCGGAGCTTTGGCTTTCTTTACGCTAGCTATCGCACAATTCAAAGAACCAAGACGAATTTTTGTTGATACTGCGCCGCTAATTTCAGTAGCACTCGCGATGCAACGGATTGCCGCAAATCAACATCTTTGGAGCGAATCGCCCCCTGTCAAGTCGTTTAGTTCGTATGGAGGCGTCGGCGCACTCCCACGGCTCGGCGCTAGTGACCTGGTTCTAGTTTCGGCATCGACCTCCGGTGGTTTGGCAGATGTCTTGGTTCAACAAGGTGTTGTTGAAGAGATGCTGGTGACACTGTTCTTCTTGATGTCATCCTCAAAGGTAAAAACAAAAGGGCGCGTTGCCTGCGACCTCACATACATTCCTGAACGCACATTTGGATATCCAGCAATTGATAGTTTTTCTTCGGAATCTTGCGCTTTATGCAAGAGAGGGTTTGTGATTGCCGAGCTTGAGGGTGATCAGTTCCTTATTGAGCGTCGTGCCGTGAAGCGACTCCGGATTGGTGCTGCATCGCAACTAGGGGCCACACGCACTACGCTGGACAACCTCGTAAAAAAGGGAGTCATTGAAGTTCGACTTCACAAGAAGGACTCACGGCGCACAGATATCGATATTGATGTCCGACACATGCTGTCCCCCAATGGGCATCTACATGAACCACTTCGACGGCTACTTGCGATGTTCACTCCCATGCCGGTGGCTTTTGTAGTGGCAACAGGTCTGGATGTAAGTAAAGCGCGTGAAATTTGTGCGAGTGCTGGTTTGGGCGACTATGTTGCAAACGCTCAAGTTATTGATGCCGGACAAGTAGAGAACTTGTCGCCCATAGTAGGGGCACATGCCTTAGTCATGGTTGGCTATCTTTGCGACCATGCTCTGTTGCGTGGCGTGAATGCTCAGTTGCGTTCCAAGGTGATTGGTGGTTCGGTAGCCTATCTTTCGGGTCTAACGATTGCTGACTCACCACGCAATCATGAAGATTTGCGTATTTTTCTGCAGTATGGCGAGCATGGACCGGAGACATTTGTTTTCCGTTCTGCAGCTGAACTAATGCTTCCGTGGACCGGGGATCGCGTTTCACCCTGGGTGCAGGAGCTGCAACTGTTGCGTGAACTGGATGTGGAAAATCCGCTGCCAGAAGATTGGAAATCTAGGATTACTTGGTTGTCGGATACTGCATTGGCAAAAGATAAGCTTTTTTTAGCCGGCAACCACGGGGAGCTTTTTATATCGCCTGACTTTGTTTTGCTCGATACCAAGGAAGAGCGAGAGAAGATTAGCCAAGCTGACGTCTATGCCGCTACATCCAATGCGCTTGCTGCGGAGCGTTGTGACAAGCAAGCGTTGGGTACAAAGGTAACAAGAGCACAACCAACGCCGATATGGGGGCAATCAATCTATGTGCAATCAGTACTTTGTCCCTCGAACTTTCGGGACTTCAATGATGCGGTGTTAAGGGCGGCGCTATTAAGAGCCGCAAATGAGCAGGAGCTCAACTACGCAGTTGATGAGGTTTGTAGCGAGGAAATGTACGAAGTGATTCGTGCGGACATCCTAGCGTGGTCTCAAAGTGGTGGGGATTCTTTGCCAGAATTCCTAATGTCAATGGCTTGTGGGCGCCTTCGTCTGCAAGGTACTCATATTGAGCGTCTGAAGTCGCTGAAGGAAAGCGGCGCGCTACCTGAATATCTCGTGCGGTTAATGAACCGTATCCCGCAGTTTTAAGGTGAAGCGGCTTGTTCAAATGGACTTTGTAGTCGCTCCTAGCTAGGCTGTTCACGATGGACTAGACCATCGATACCTCTCTATACCAAACGCTGTGACCAGAATGCCGGTCATTGCGCGGTGCCTCAAGCTACCCGGAACTCTCCCACCGTCTTCGCCAGCGCCTCCTGACTCAGCAACTGCGCGGCGGCCAAAACTGCTTCCATCAGCTGGGTTCCCTCGCTAACCTTGACCACTTAGTCTTCGATGAGTTCCTTGGTCTCCTTGGCGGCGGCCCTGCTCGCCGCCCCTGCAGCGGCTCCGCCTCAGGTGCCAGCCCGCTCCAGCATCGCATGCAACAACACATTGCACCCCGCGGTGATGTGCTCCGGCTTCGCGTCCTCAATCTCGTTGTGGCTGATGCCGTCCTTGCAGGGGATGAAGATCATGCCGGCGGGGGCCAGCTTGGCCATGTAAACGGCGTCATGCCCCGCGCCTGAGACGGCGGGCATGTTGGAGTAGCCCAGCTTCTTGGCGGCGCGGCCCACGGCGTCCACGCAGTTCTCGTGGAACTGGATGGCGTTGTAGCTGGACACCATTTCGATCTTCACGTCCACGCCGTGCTCCTGGCCCACCTTGGCGGCAAAGGCTTTCACCTCGTCGGCCATCTGGTCCACCAGTGCGTCGGTGGCGTTGCGCAGGTCGATGCTGAACTTCACGCGGCCGGGGATCACGTTGCGGCTGTTGGGGAACACTTGCACCATGCCCACGGTGCCGCGGCCATGCGGCGGGTGGCGGTGTGCTGCGGCCACCACGTCTTGCATGATGCGGGTGGCGGCCAGCATCGCGTCCTTGCGCAGCGCCATGGGCGTGGGGCCGGCGTGGGCTTCCATGCCTGTCACTGTGCAGTCAAACCAGCGGATGCCCAGCACGCCACTGACTACGCCAATGGTCACATCGTTGTCTTCCAGCACCGGGCCCTGTTCGATGTGCGTCTCAAAGTACGCACCAATCGGGTGATCGCCAGGTTCTTGCGTGCCGATGTAGCCGATGCGTTCGAGCTCGCCCTTGACGCTCTTGCCTTCGGTATCCGTTGCCGCATACGCATGCTCCAGCGTGAAGGCCTTGGCGAACACGCCCGAGCCCATCATCACGGGCACAAAACGCGAGCCTTCTTCGTTGGTCCAGAAGGCCACTTCGATGGGGGCTTCGGTCTCGATCCCCAAGTCATTCAACGTGCGCACCACTTCAATGCCGGCCAGCACGCCGTAGTTGCCGTCGAACTTGCCGCCGGTGGGTTGGGTGTCGATGTGGCTGCCGGTCATGATGGGCGGCAGGCTGTTGTTGCGGCCGGCGCGGCGCATGAAGCCGTTGCCGATCTTGTCGATGGTGATGGTCATGCCCGCGTCCTTGGCCCAGCCCAGCACCAGGTCGCGGCCCTGCTTGTCCAGGTCGGT
>MGPB01000024.1:0-72007 GCA_001795455.1 Curvibacter sp. GWA2_63_95
CAGCGAAGTTGCTCTCCGTTTGCGCGGCAAACACAAGGCCATTTACACGCCTCACGTCGATACCGGTGACTTCATCGTCATCATCAACGCATCCCAGTTGCGTGTCACCGGCGCCAAGCCGATTGACAAGGTGTACTACCGCCACTCGGGTTACCCCGGCGGCATTACAGCCACCAACTTCCGCGACATGCAAGCCAAGCACCCCGGCCGCGCTTTGGAAAAAGCCGTTAAGGGCATGCTGCCCAAGGGTCCCCTGGGCTACGCCATGATCAAGAAGCTCAAGGTTTATGGCGGTGCCGAGCACCCCCACACAGCCCAGCAGCCCAAGGTTTTGGACATCGCTGGTATTTCCAACAACGCTGTGAAACGTGAGGCCGCCCAATGATCGGTGAATGGAACAATGGCACTGGCCGTCGCAAATCCAGCGTCGCCCGCGTGTTTCTGAAAAAAGGCTCCGGCCAAATCGTGGTGAACGGCAAAGCGATCGAAAACTTCTTCGGTCGTGCAACTTCCATCATGATCTGCAAACAGCCCCTGCTGTTGACCAACCACGCTGAAACGTTTGACATCATGGTCAACGTGGCTGGCGGTGGTGAGTCTGGCCAGGCTGGTGCAACCCGCCACGGTATTACCCGCGCTTTGATCGACTACGACGCAACCCTCAAGCCCGTCTTGAGCCAGGCTGGCTTCGTGACACGTGATGCACGTGAAGTCGAACGTAAGAAGGTCGGCTTCCACGGCGCTCGCCGTCGCAAGCAGTTCTCCAAGCGTTAATCGCCGGCAACGAATCGTTGCAATTGCAAAAACCGCCAGGGTGCAAATCCTGGCGGTTTTTCTTTTTGGGCTGCTAGACTTCGCCCTCCATGAGATTTCGCCTGCTCCGCCGCCGCCTCACCATCAGTGCCCCCCGCATGGCCGTGCGCAGCGCCCTGCCGTGGCCGTTTCGTTGGGCCGTGCTGGCGATTGTGCTGGGCTTCTGTGCGGCAATTGGTTTGTGGGCCTTTGAGTTCGGCAAAGACATTGCGGGTCTGGAGAAGGGCTCCAAAGACGAGTTGCTGCAGCTCAGGACCGAAGTCACGACTCTGCGGTCCGAGTTGGTTGCGGTCAAGGCCGAACGGGATGAAGCGCAGTCGGTGGCCAATACGGCCGACACTCTGGTGACGGCGGAAAAAGCCTCGCACGAAAAGCTGTTGGCGCAAGTCAAGCAGTTGGAGGCTGACAACCGCCTGCTGCGTGATGATTTGGGTTTCTTTGAAAAATTGATTCCTGCGGGTGCGGTGGAAGGTCTTGCCATCCGTGGTTTGCAGGCCGAACTCATTGCCCCGACGACGCTAAAATGGCAAGCGCTGGTGATGCAGCCGGGTCGCAACACGCAAGAGTTCAATGGTCGTTTGGAAATCACTTTTGCGGGCACGGTGAATGGCAAACCCTGGACCGCTACCTTGCCTGATGGGCCCATGCCAATCAAGGTGAAACAGTACGGTCGTATGGAGGGCGAGTTGGCGCTTCCTCCTCAGGTGCTTGTCAAAAGTGTCTCGGCACGGGTTCTTGAAGGTGCGGTCGTTCGTGCGGCCCAGTCCATCAAGCTGTAGTTTTTACAGAGGTTCACCATGTTCAATAAAAAGAAACAGCCCCCGATCAAAAGCCTGATTGCCGAAGGTACCAAGATTGAAGGCAATATGACCTTTTCGGACGGACTGCGCGTTGATGGCAGCATCGTCGGCAATGTGCTTGCCAGTGACGGCGGTGCCAGCATCTTGGTGATCTCCGATTCCGCCAGCATTACCGGCGAAATCACGGCAGACCACATCATTGTCAATGGCACCGTAAAAGGCCCCATCCACGCCCGCCACATGCTGGAATTGCAGCCCAAGGCCCGCATCGAAGGTGATGTGGAGTATGCCGCGCTGGAAATGCACCAAGGTGCCCTGATTGCCGGCCAGCTGCGCCCGATGCTGGACAGCGACGAAAAGCCCACACTGAAACTAGCGGCAAATAACCAGTGAAAGAATTCCCGAGCGGATTCCTGTACTATTTGCCCTATCCTGATTGAGACCGGAGTCTTCCATGAGCGCCGTTGCTGAAAATATCCAAACTGAAATGCCTGCCCCCATCCTGTTCACCGACAGTGCTGCCGCCAAGGTGGCAGACCTGATCGCGGAAGAAGGCAACCCCGATCTGAAGTTGCGCGTGTTTGTGCAAGGCGGTGGCTGTTCCGGTTTTCAGTACGGCTTCACCTTTGACGAAATCACCAACGAAGACGACACCACCATGACCAAGAACGGGGTGTCCTTGTTGATCGATGCCATGAGTTACCAGTACCTGGTGGGTGCCGAGATTGACTACAAGGAAGACCTGCAGGGTGCGCAATTCGTGATCAAGAATCCCAACGCCACCACCACCTGCGGTTGCGGCTCTTCGTTCTCGACCTGATTGTGTCGCTGTGCCCTGCTCAAGCAGGGTAGATTGCACCGAGTATGCGGGCGCCTTGGGCGCCCGTTACTTTTGGAAGGCTTGCGGTGTGGCGCAGGCAGGCCTGGCGGGCCAGCCAGGCAAAGGCGGTGGCCTCGACCTGCAGGGGGGGGAGCCCTCGGACTTCGGACGATTGGACCTGACAGCCTGGCAGGTGGTGTGCCAAGCGTTGCAATAGATAGGTGTTCAGGGCGCCACCACCACACACGACCAGGGTGTGACAAGTCGGCGCCATGGTGTGCAGGGCTTGGGCGCAGGAGAGGGCGGTCAGCTCGGTCACAGTGGCCTGTACATCCTGGGGCGACAGGGCTTCGAATCGCAGCAGGTGCTGCGCCAGCCAGGTGGCATTGAACAGATCCCGTCCCGTGCTTTTTGGGGGGGGCTGGCCAAAGAACGGCTCGCTGAGCAACATGGCCAACAAGGCCGTGTCAATTTGGCCACCGGCGGCCCACTGCCCTGCATCGTCATAGGGCTGACCTGTGTGGCGGTAACACCAGCCGTCCATCAGCGCATTGCCGGGCCCACAGTCAAACCCCAAGACTGGCGTGTCCGACGCCGGGTTCAGGAGGGTGACGTTGGAAATGCCACCGATATTCAGAACGGCCAGTGCTGCGTCGGTCTGCCCGAAAAATGCGTGGTGAAAGGGCGGCACCAACGGTGCGCCCTGGCCACCGGCAGCCACATCCCGGCTGCGAAAGTCGGCCACCACATCGATGCCGCACAGCTCGGCGAGCAGGGCCGGCTGGTTGAGCTGCAAGGTATAGCCGGTACGGTCGAATTCTCGGGGGCGGTGGCGAACGGTTTGTCCATGGGCGCCTATGGCCCGCACCGAGCCAGGCGCCGTGCGGGTGGCGGCCAGCAAGCGCTGCACTACCTCCGCATAGCTGCGCGCCAAGGCGTTGCCCGCCAGTGCGGCACGGTGCAATTCGTCAGTGCCGGTACTGTTCAGGGCCAGCAGTTCGGCGCGCAAATCGGGGGGGAGAGGCGCGCTGCAGTGGTGCAGCACACGCATTTGCCCTGCGGCGAAATCGGCCAGTACCCCGTCCACGCCATCCAGCGAGGTGCCGGACATCAATCCAATGTACAGCTCGGACACCGAGGGGCAGCTTATTCTGCGCTGGCCAGACTGAGCTGGGCTGCGGCGCTGAGCTGCGCGCGAACCTGGGCCGCGGCCTTGTCAAACAGGGGTTTGGCGGAGGCCGTGACCGGAATGGATTCGCTTTGGCGGGCAATGGTCAGTGGGTCGTGGTGCACGCCGTTGACGCGGAATTCAAAGTGCAGGTGCGGGCCGGTAGCCCAGCCGGTGGAGCCCACCGCACCAATGTGCTGGCCTTGGCTCACGGTTTGCCCCTTTTTGACGCCAATGCGGCTCAGGTGGGCATACACCGTGGTTTGGTTGTTGCGGTGCTTCACCATCACCACATTGCCAAAGCCGTTTTGCACGCCTGCAAAGTCGACCACGCCGTCAGCCACGGTGCGCACGGATGTGCCAGTGGCTGCAGCGTAGTCCACACCCAGGTGGGCACGCCATTTTTGCAAGATGGGGTGGAAGCGCATCTTGAAGCCGCTGCTTACGCGCGAGAACTCCATGGGCGATGCCAGGAAGGCGCGACGCAGGCTTTCGCCTTCGAGGGTGTAGTAGCCACCCTTGGCGGCTTCTGCGGCGCTGGGTTCGCGGAACCACATGGCCTGGTGGGCCTTGCCCGCATTCACAAATTCGGCACTCAGCACACGGCCGGAGCGCAAAGGTTCGCCATCACCTTCCAGGGTTTCGTAGGCCACCGAGAAGTGGTCACCCTTGCGCAAGGCGCGGTGAAAGTCGATATCGCCCGAGAAAATTTCGGCCAACTGCACGGCAATCGCATCCGGCAGGCGGGCGTCGTCGGTGGCGGCAAACAGCGAGGTCTGGATCACGCCGCCGCCCAAACGGGTGGACGCGACCAGCGGCAGGGTTTCCAGCTGGGCCGTGAAGTCTGCCCCTTGCTTGCGGATGCTCAGGCGTTTGAAGGTGCCGTCGTCCTGCGGGCTCCAGCGGGCCGTCAGGCTCAGCAGCGACTGTTGGCCATCCACCTCTGCTGTGACATTGCGGCCCGCGCGGCCCAGGAGCATTTGTTGCACTTGGTTGTTGGTGCGCAAGAACGCGGCGGCAGCGGGGTCAAACACGCCCAGACGTTTGAGCAGGCTGTCTGCCGTGTCGGTGGAGCGCGTAAGCTCCGAGCGGTACAAGGGCGTTGCGGGCAGGGCCGCGAGGGTGGCCTCAGGCAGCACCAGTTGCAGGGGGAGCGACTCCACCACCGTGCGAACCGGCAGATCGGCAGCGTCGGGGGCCAGATTGGCCACTGCAAAGGTGGCGCCAGTACCGCCTACCAAGAGGGCGGCCATGACGGCGGTGATACGTTGGGGGTGGCGTTGTGCCAGGTCGCGCACGTAGGCAAAACAGGCTTCTACGGCGGATGTCAATCCGTGTTTCAAAATCTGGGACTCCGGTGGATGGGGCGGCACGACTAAAATCCAGCCGCTGGCAACGAACACGTTGCAGGAGAGAGCCCGCAGTATAGCGGTCGCGTACCCCCCGGCAACAAGAAAAAACCCTTATGAATCAAGCCTCAAGCCCCCCATTAGTTGTAAGCGATCGTGTCCGCGAAGCCTTGGCTGTGACCCTGCGCGGTGTGGAAGAGCTGCTGCCGCAAGACGAGTGGGTGAAAAAGCTCGCCAAGTCGGAAGCCACCGGCAAGCCGCTGCGTATCAAGCTGGGGCTGGACCCCACCGCGCCGGACATCCACATCGGCCACACCGTGGTACTGAACAAGATGCGGCAATTGCAAGATCTGGGCCACACCGTCATCTTTTTGATTGGTGACTTCACCAGCATGATTGGCGATCCGTCGGGCCGCAACAGCACCCGTCCGCCGCTGACCGCCGAGCAGATCAAGGTCAACGCCGAAACCTACCGCGCCCAGGCCGACAAGATCCTAGACCCGACCAAAACCGAGTTGCGCTACAACAGCGAGTGGAGCGACCCGCTGGGCGCACGCGGCATGATCCAGCTGGCCAGCCGCTACACCGTGGCCCGCATGATGGAGCGCAACGACTTCCACGACCGCTTCAAGGCCGGCACCCCGATTGCCGTGCACGAATTTCTCTACCCCTTGATGCAGGGCTACGACTCCGTGGCCTTGAACAGCGACCTGGAGCTCGGTGGCACCGACCAGAAGTTCAATCTGCTGATGGGCCGCACGCTGCAGGCCGAGTACGGCCAGGAGCCGCAGTGCATCCTGACCATGCCCTTGCTCGAAGGCCTGGACGGCGTGGAGAAAATGTCCAAGAGCAAGAACAACTACATCGGCATCAGCGAAGACGCCAACACCATGTTCGCCAAGGTGCTGTCCATCTCGGACGTGCTGATGTGGAAGTGGTACACGTTGCTGAGCTTCCAGTCTGAGGCGGCCATTGCCGCGCTCAAGGCCGAGGTGGAAGGCGGGCGCAACCCCAAGGACGCCAAGGTGGCGCTGGCCAAGGAAATCACGGCGCGCTTCCACAGCGCAGCCGCGGCCGATGCCGCCGAACAGGACTTCATCAACCGCAGCAAGGGCGGCGTGCCGGACCAGATCGACGAGATCAGCCTGCCTTTGGGTGAGGGCGGTGCGCCGGTCGGTATTGGCGCGTTGCTCAAGTCTGCCAACTTGGCGGCGTCCAGCGGCGAGGGCAACCGCCTCATCGACGGTGGTGGTGTGCGTATCGACAGCAATGTGGTGAGCGACAAGGGCCTCAAGCTCGGTGCCGGCACCTATGTGCTGCAGGTGGGCAAGCGCAAGTTCGCCCGCGTGACCCTGGCCTGATTCCACACCATGCTTGCTTTGGTACAGCGCGTCCGCCGCGCCCAGGTGGTGGTGGACGGTGCCACGGTCGGCAAGATTGACCAGGGCCTGCTGGTGCTGGTGTGTGCCGAGCAGGGTGATACCGAGTTGCAGGGCGACAAGCTCTTGGCCAAGCTGCTCAAGCTGCGCATCTTCAGCGATGCCGAAGGCAAGATGAACCGCAGCGTGCAAGACCTGGATGGTGCGGGTCTGCACGGCGGCTTGCTCATCGTGAGCCAGTTCACGCTGGCGGCCGACACCTCGGGTGGCAACCGCCCCAGTTTCAAAGGTGCCGCAGCGCCCGACGAGGGGCGGCGTTTGTACGACTATTTTGTGGCCCAGGCCCGCGTTGCGCATCCCATCGTGCAGACTGGCATTTTTGCGGCCGACATGCAGGTGGAGCTGCTCAATGACGGACCTGTGACGGTTCCGATGCGGGTGGCGCCTGCTGCCTGATTGCTATTGATTTAGTAGCTGCTTGCGCAGTATTTACCTGGGCTGGAGCCTTAAAGGGCTTGTAATTCGGCTTTGTTCCAGTCCTACCCCATCGTACTACTGCAGCACCAGGTACATCGCGTTGGGCGGGAACTTGACGCTGGCCAGCTCGCCGTTGCGGGTGAGCGGCAGGGTTTGCAGGGCCATGCCGTTCATGTCCAGCACCGTGCCGCGGCGGATGTGGGGGTTGCGCACCGTGATCTCCAGGTCCGCAGACTGCACCTGCCAAGGCGACTGGCCGAAAGATTCCAAGATAAAGCCTGGTGCCGTGGCGCCGTTGTCCAGCGCCAGGGTGGCTGGGCTTTCTTTCCAGCCGTTGGGGCGGCTTTGGGTGGCAAATTGAACCAGAATTTTTTGGGAGGCGCGCAGCGGTTCACCGTCCATGGACACCGCCATGGCGGCGCCAAAGGTGTTGCCGGAGCGAAAGCGCACATCCTGCAACTGGTGGGTGGCGGCATTGCCAAAGTGGGCCACCACCCCCTGGGCTCGCGGGGTGTTCACCGTGCAGTAGCCCAGCAGGGTGTTCCACACCAGTTCCCCGGTGTTGGAGGTGATCTGCCCCGGTGCGACCCAGGGCGCCAGTGGCACCACGGTGCTGGCGGTTTTTGGGGGGCCGTAGGCCACCAGCACGGGCCCGACCTGGAAGGCCTGGGCGCGTGCGCTGGTGGCCTGGCCGTCGCGCAGCGGGGCGTCGCCAGTGTCGCGGTTGGGGTCGAAGCTGGTTTCTTCCGCAATCAGCGGGGCCTTGCGTTGCCACAGCGCGTCCAGCGTGCGCTGCTCCAGCACCACCGGCGTGCCACGGCGTACATAACCCATGCGAAAAGCCAATGCCGCGGCCGGAAAGCTGCCCAGAATCTCGGGCGTGGCGAATAGCCATTTGCCTTGCGAAGGCAGGTAGCCATTGGCCGACTGTGGCGGCGTCCAGCCCTCGTCGCCGGTAGCAAACCAGTAGTAGCCATCCACACCGGTCAACGATGCGTAGGCCGAAATAAGGAATGGCCCTTCTGCGCCAAAGTTGTTGGGCAGCACCCAGTTGCCCTCCGTCAGCAGCATGGGCCGCCCCTGGGTTTGCTTCAGGTTGATGGGCAGTTTGTCCGGGCGGTGCAAGATGCTCTCGTTGGTGAACTGGTCACCCTTCATCAGCGCCCAGCCGTTGTTCACCCCCTTGTGCAGGCCCCCGGTGTAGACGTTGGCGGCATCCACCTCGCCCGCGGTGTAGGACCAGCGCTCCGCATCGTTGAGGTAGCGGGTGCTGCCGGTTTTCCAGTTGCCGGCGTTCACCAGCTGCCGCGCGCCCAGGGTCTGGCGCAAGTACTGCACCATGCCGGTGTTGAAGCTGTGCATGGTGCGCGCATAAAACTCGGTCTGGTCGGCCCGGCGCAGGGCCTTGCCACCGCGCAGATCCTGCGGGTCGCCCACCAGGGGCCAGTCGCGCGGGGGCTGGGTCAGCTCCCACAGGTTGAGCAGCGCGACGCGGCCGTCTTGCGGCGCGTCGCCCGCATCGGCGGCGCCCTTCCACTGGGCCAGGGCCTGGTCCAGGCTGCCGTACTTGCGCGCCAGAAATTCGCCATAGCGGCGCTCCAGCGCCAGGCGCTGGGGGCCCTGGATGCCGTTCACGCTCCAGAACAGCAGGCTGTCCTCGTTTTGCAACTGCAGGATGGCCACGCTGGGGTCCTGCGCCAGCGGAATGCCGGTGTAGGGGTTGGGCTCGGTCAACAGTGCGCGCCACCAGGCCTTGTAGGCCGCCTGCAGCGTGGGGTCAAAAAACAGCAGGCCCAGCGCCGACTGCTTGTCGCCCCCCGCTATGCCCCAGGCCGCGGCAAACTTCATGGGCACGGCCCAGTAGGGCGAGAGCGTGGTGTAAATGCCCTCTTTGCGCATGGCCGCCACGGAGCGCCAGATGGCGTCGCGTTCGGCCAGGTTGATGTCGGTGATGGCTGCGTTCGGCGTTTTGTCCAGCGCCGGGCTGATTTGCTGGTGCAGCCGCACCATGTTGACGCCGCGTTTGGCCATGAAGCGGGCGTGGCGGGCCAGATTGGGTGCCCCCAGCGGCCACTGCGGGCGTGTCTGGCCGGTGCGGCCAGCCACATGGGTGTTGATGGCCCATACGCGCAGCGGCTTGCCGTCGCCCCGCACCAGGTCACCCTCGGCAGTCGCCCGCACAAAGCCGGTTTCCCCGGCGGTGGTTTCGTTCAGGCTGCGCAGGTCCAGCAGCGCCTCGGGCTGGAAGGTATCGCGCGGCGGCGAGAAGTTCCAGGTCTGCGCCTGCGAAACCCCTGCGAGCAGCAGGCCGATACTCAGAAGCCAGTGAGTTTTGCTATGCATTTGGTAGCTGCTCGCGCATGTGGGGCGGGGGCTGGAGGGTTAAAAGATATGCAAATTGACTGGTGCTCACGTACCCGGGGATAGAGCCTGCGTGTTGCTCCGTGTCCCCCGCCCGCTGCGCGGTCCCCTCCTTGACCTGCGCAAAACGCAGGCCCCATCCCCGAGCTGCGTTCCGAAGTAGCGCAGGCCCACACGCATCTCAATACGGGTTCTTGAACCCCAGCCGCGCCATGATCTCGCTCTCGCGCAGCTCCATCACTTCGGCGTCTTCGTCCAGTTCGTGGTCCCAGCCTTGGGCGTGCAGGGTGCCGTGCACGATCATGTGGGCGTAGTGGGCTTCCAGCGTTTTCTTTTGTTCTTTGGCTTCTTTGGCGATCACCGGCGCGCACAGCACCAGGTCGGCGGTGACGGGCTCCTGGGTGTAGTCGAAGGTCAGCACGTTGGTGGCGTAGTCCTTCTGGCGGTACTCGCGGTTCAGGGTCTGGCCTTCTTCGGCGTCCACGATGCGCACGGTGATCTCACCCTCCACCTCCAGGGTGTTGCGGATCCAGCGGATGACTTTGTGGCGCTTCAGCGCGTCGCGGTGTTGGTCGGCGTCTTTGATTTTGCCGAATTGCAGGGAGAGGCTGAGTTCTGGGAGCATGGTGTTCAGGGCATCAAAGGGTTGGGTTGCGGCGCGGTGTGCGGGCTTTGGGCAGGCCCACGCGGGGCAACTCGGGTTCCGGCTCGGGGATAGCAATCTGCGGCAGGTCTTCCAGCCGCGCGGCCTCGTAGGCATCCACGATGCGGGCCACCAGCGGGTGGCGCACGATGTCGGCACTGGTCAGGCGCGTGATGGCAATGCCCGGCGTGCGGCGCAGGATGCGCTCGGCGTCCACCAGGCCACTCATCTGCGACTTGGGCAGGTCGATCTGGCTCACGTCGCCGGTAATGACCGTTTTGGTGCCAAAGCCCACGCGTGTCAAAAACATCTTCATCTGCTCGGGCGTGGTGTTCTGTGCCTCGTCCAGGATCACAAACGCGTTGTTCAGCGTGCGCCCGCGCATGAAGGCCAGTGGCGCAATTTCCAGCTGCTGGCGCTCAAAGGCCTTGTGCACCTGGTCGTAGCCCATCAGGTCGTAGAGCGCGTCGTACAGCGGGCGCAGATAAGGGTCCACCTTCTGGTTCAGGTCGCCGGGCAAAAAGCCCAGGCGCTCACCGGCTTCCACGGCCGGGCGGGTGAGCACAATGCGCTGCACCGCGCTGCGCTGCAGTGCGTCCACCGCGGCGGCCACGGCCAGGTAGGTCTTGCCGGTGCCGGCCGGGCCGATGCCAAACGTAATGTCGAACTCGGCAATGTTGTCCAGGTACAGCGCCTGGTTCTGGCTGCGCGGCTTGAGGTCGGCGCGGCGGGTGGAGAGGCTGGGGCCGTCTTCACCGTCCATGCCGCCATCGCCACTGAGCATGAGCTGCACGGTAGAGGCCGCGATCGGCCGGCCGGCAATCTCGTACAGGGCTTGCAGCATTTCCAGGGCGCGCTGGGCTTTGGCTTTGGCACCTTCCACCTTGAACTGCTCATGCCGGTGGGCAATTTTTACTTCCAACTCGCGCTCGATGGTGCGCAGGTGCTCATCGGTCGGGCCGCACAGGTGCGAGAGGCGGGTGTTGTTCAGCGGGGTGAAGATGTGTTTGAGAATCAAGCTGATAATCCGGCAAAGCAGGTTGAGTGCGAATGGGCGCTACGAGCGCGCGACCCCCGCATTGTCCCTAATGTTGGCCCTGTCGGCCACCCACCACCCCAGAACCCGGACCCCACCCCATGATCGGCAAACTCACAGGCATCGTCAGCGACAAAAACCCGCCACAGATCATCATCGACTGCGGCGGTGTGGGCTACGAGGTGCAGGTGCCCATGAGTACCTTCTACAACCTGCCCGCGGACGGTCACAAGGTGAGCCTGCTGACCCACTTTGTGGTGCGGGAAGACGCGCAAATCCTCTATGGTTTTGCCACCAGCACCGAGCGCGAGGCCTTCCGCGAGTTGATCAAAATCTCGGGCGTGGGGCCGCGCACCGCGCTCTCGGTGTTGTCCGGCATGGATGTGGGCGACCTGGCGCAGGCCGTGACCCTGCAGGAGGCGGGGCGTCTGATCAAGGTGCCGGGCATCGGCAAGAAGACGGCCGAACGGCTGCTGCTGGAGCTCAAGGGCAAGCTGGGGGCCGACCTCGGCGCGCCCATGGGGGCGGTGGGGGACGCGCAATCCGACATCCTGCAGGCGCTGCTGGCCCTGGGCTACAGCGACAAGGAAGCGGCGGTCGCCCTCAAGGCCCTGCCCAAGGACGTGGGTGTCAGCGACGGTATCAAGCTGGCCCTGAAGGCATTGGCCAAATGAGCTTCTGACGCCCGTAGATAGTGCGCGAGAAGCTACTTATTTGATAGCAAATTACTGTGCTTCGCGCACCGGGCGGCCATTCAGGGCTTGCACCGGGCGGGCGTTGTTGGGGTAGAGCTGGGTGAAGAGTTTGAGCTGGCTGCGGCTGAGCGGCGAGGGCTGCTTGAGCACCATCCACAACACCCCTTCGGTGCAGGGTGGCGTGGTCAGTGAGCCCATGAACTGGTAGTAGCGCTGGTCGGCGGGCAGCAGTTCGTTGAGGTTGAGCAGCTCGCGCGGCATGCGCACGCGGTCACCCGCGTCCAGCGGCATGTAGGTCCAGACCTTGTCGATCAGGGGGTTGGTCTCACCGGGCTGCAGCAGCACCGCCACCACGGCCAGTTGGCCCTCGTCACTCTTGTGCACCAGGTGCACCACCATGGCGGCCCGTTGCCCGTTGATTTGTTCCTCGGACGGGGAGTGGAAGTGGAATTGCAGCAGCCGGTAGCGCGATCCGCGCACAGTGATGCTGTTGTCACCCTGCACATCCACCTGGATGGTGTGGCCGTTGTTGACCACGGTGCCGTTGCTCGGCACGTAGTTGAACTTCACCGCTTCCGCCGGGCCCTGCAGGGTGTTGCCGTCTTCAATGTTGATGGGGGACTGGCGTTTTCCCAGGGCACAGACGTTGAAGTCGGGCTTGAGCTTGGCCCAGGCCTGCGGGCCAGCCTCACCCTCGTAGGCCCAGTGCGCCTCACCACCGTGGGCGTCTGCAGCAGGTGCTGCGGCCACCGAGGAAATATGCACCGTTTGCCCATGGCCCACCACGGCGGCTGCGCGCGCGGTTTTGGCGCTCACCGGTGCCGGTGTGCCATTGCCGGCGGCTTTGCCGCTGACCACGATAGTGAGTTTTTTCTTGGCGGGCACCGCGGTGCCCAGGGCCTCGCGCAACTGGTCGCCCACTTCTTTGGGGCTGGCGGCGCTGGTGGCTGTGATGTCGGCCACCGGTTTCTTGGCGGCCGCCTTGGGGGCGGGGGGCGGGTCGTTGGCGTGGACTTGGCCGGCGCCAAGCGCCATGCCAGTCAGAAGCAGTGCGCCCAGGAGTCTGGACGGTGCCAAGGATCGGTGCAAAGCTGTGGGGCGGCGGGAGAACATGGGGGCATGGCCTTTCAGACGTGCACGGTCGGGATAATGGGGCTTACCTCTGCTATCGGCAGTTGTGGCCGGCTTCTTGAGCGTCGCCCCGTGCAGGCTATAGTGGCAACCCGCCCCGTGTTTCGCCCATTTTGCAACCTACAGGCCCCCTGCGTGAGCATCCAGACCGACGACTTTGCCATTCCCCCCGTGCCCGCTGGTGCCAGCCGGGTGGTGTCTGCCGCCCCCACCTCCAGCAGCGAAGAGGCGATCGAGCGTGCGCTGCGGCCCAAGCTGCTGGACGAGTACGTGGGCCAGACCAAGGTGCGCGAGCAGTTGGAGATTTTCATCGGTGCGGCACAAAAACGCGGCGAAGCGCTGGACCATGTGCTGCTGTTTGGCCCGCCCGGCCTGGGCAAGACCACGCTCTCCCACATCATTGCCCATGAGCTGGGCGTGAACCTGCGCCAGACCAGTGGGCCGGTGCTGGAAAAACCCAAGGACCTGGCCGCGCTGCTCACGGGGCTGGAAAAGAACGACGTTCTCTTCATTGATGAAATCCACCGCCTCTCGGCCGTGGTGGAGGAGATCTTGTACCCCGCGCTGGAGGACTACAAGATCGACATCATGATCGGCGAAGGCCCGGCGGCCCGCTCCATCAAGCTGGACTTGCAGCCGTTCACCCTGGTGGGTGCCACCACGCGCGCCGGCATGCTGACCAACCCGCTGCGTGATCGTTTTGGCATCGTGGCGCGGCTGGAGTTTTATACGAATGAGGAGCTGGCCCGCATCGTCAAGCGCAGCGCGGGCCTGCTGGGTGTGCCCATGGATGAGGATGGCGGCTTCGAGATTGCCCGCCGCTCGCGCGGCACGCCGCGTATTGCCAACCGCCTGCTGCGCCGGGTGCGCGACTATGCGGAGGTCAAGGGCGCGGGCACCATCACGTTGGAAATGGCCAACCGTGCGCTGGCCATGCTGGATGTGGACCCCCAAGGCCTGGACCTGATGGACCGCAAACTGCTGGAGGCGGTGATCCACCGCTTTGACGGCGGCCCCGTGGGGCTGGACAACATTGCCGCCAGCATCGGCGAAGAGCGCGAAACGATCGAGGATGTGATCGAGCCCTACCTGATCCAGCAAGGCTACCTGCAGCGCACGCCGCGCGGACGCATTGCCACGCTGGCCGCCTACCGGCACTTGGGGGTGACGGCGCCTGCTGGGCCGGCGGTGGACCTGCTGGGCGACTGAGTCAGGCCTGGGCGGGTGGGGTGCTGCGTGTGCGCACCACGTGGTGCACGATCAGCAACTGGGCCGCGTAGTAGGTCAGCAAAATCCAGAACGAGGCCAGGGGTACGGGGGTGAGGAACTTGTTGATAGCAATCAGCGAGTCGCTGAGCATGAACACACAAGCCCCCACCGCCACCCAGCGCGCTGCCGCGTCGCCGTGCACATGGGCCCGCGACCAGGCCTGTGCGGCCATCAGACAGATCACCGTGACATACGCAGCCACGGCACCCTTGAGCACCGGGTCGCCCAGGTTGCCCCACAACACCCCGTACATCAGTGCACCAAAGGCCAGCAGGCCCCAGAGCGCCTGGCGTTGCACAAACCAGCCCGCGCCCTGGCGGAACAGGGCGATGTAAAACACATGGGCTACCAAAAACGACGCCAGCCCCGGAATGAAGTAGTCGCCCGGCAGCATGAGGAACACATCCCCTGCCAGCGAAAACAGCAGCGCTCCGAGCAGCAAGGTGCGAGATTTAGCGCCAAATGTGCCACTGGCGCCCGTGGAATATGCGCGAGTAGCTACGAAAAGCATAGCAATCACCATCACCAGCGGTTTGGTGAACAGGTAGTAGGGCAGCATCTCCATGGCGCCCAGCGTGGCCAGCGCGGCGGCTTCCACGGCCAGAACTTCCAGCGCATGCAGGCTGTGCTGCAGGTAGCGGCCCAGCGCCCACACCCCGGCCGACAGGGCCACGCAGCCCGCGGCGGCGTGGGCGAAGGGGAGCGAATCGGCCACCCACAGGTAGCCCGCCACAGCGCCCAACAAGGCCAGAAACTGCAGGCCGGCAAACCACTGCTGGCCGGGGCGCAAGGGCGGGTTGTAGGTTTGCACCTGTTCCAGCCGGAAGGCCGGTTTGGGGTGGGCCGCGGCCAGGTCGGCGGGTTGCCAGCCGGGCGGCTTGAACCACACGCGGACCTTGTCGCTCCAGCGGCGGGTGGCCCAGCTGTCTTTGGCCAGACCCCAGTAGACGTCGGCGTTGGCCCAGAGCGGGTCCCAGCTGTTC
The DNA here is from genome assembly GCA_001795455.1 of Curvibacter sp. GWA2_63_95. Classification (GTDB taxonomy): domain Bacteria; phylum Pseudomonadota; class Gammaproteobacteria; order Burkholderiales; family Burkholderiaceae_C; genus Allorhodoferax. The sequence goes on from MGPB01000024.1 coordinate 14,925, forward strand.
AGCGGGCCGCGGGTGCCGTAGACGCAGGGCTCCTTCTCTTCGGTGAAGGTGCCAAACCAGCGGTCCCACAGCACCAGAATGCCGCCGTAGTTTTTGTCGATGTACGGGTCGTTCACCGCATGGTGCACGCGGTGGTTGCTGGGCGAGCAGAACACGCGGTCAAACCAGCCCAGCTTGCCGACTTGCTCGGTATGCACCCAAAACTGGTAGAGCAGGTCGATCAGGGCGACGATGCCAAAGATCAGCGGCGGCACACCGGCAATTGCCATGGGCAGGTAGAAGATCCAGCCAAACAGGGCGCCGCTGCTGGTTTGGCGCAGCGCGGTGGACAGGTTGTAGTGCTGGCTCTGGTGGTGCACCACGTGGGCCGCCCAAAACAGCGCCACCACATGGCCGGCACGGTGCAGCCAGTAATAGCAAAAGTCGTAGAACACCAGCGCCAGCAGCACGCCGTACCAGCTCTTCCAGAACTCCAAATCGGGAAAGAGGGCCACGGCGCCGAACACGGCGGTGTAAATGCCCACGCTCAGCACCTTGGTGAGCACGCCGCCCACCTGGCTCAGGATGCCCAGGCTGATGCTGTTGATGGCGTCATTCAACCGGTAGGCCTGTGCGCTGGGCACGCGGGCGGTTGCGCGGCGGCTCCAGAAGAACTCCAGGGCGATCAGCAGCAGAAAAACGGGGGTGGCGAATACGATGACTTTGCTCATGCTGGCATTTTTGCCGAGCAAGCGCTTGGTGCCGAGCGGGACAACCCTAGGCCGGTGTAGAGCGGGCTGACTATTTGCCGCGGAAATCGCGCCACTGCACCCGTGCAAACCAGGCGCAGACGGCACCCAGCGCCAGCCAGAACAGCAGCGAGCCCCAGGAAATATTCGGGAAGCGGAACGCATCGCCCAATACGGCCGTGAGGCTGATGAGGAAGCCCAGGCCCGAGAGCAGCACAAAGACCAGGGCCAGGGCGCGTTCTACGCCCGTCTTCACGGTAGCCACGGCCTGCTGGGTCTGCTCCCAGGCCTCGGCCGCATCAGCCAGCGGACTGCGGTTTTGGGCGGCCAGAGCCTCGGCCACATTGGCCTGGGTGGCCAGCGCCGCAAAGTCGCCCTGTGCGGGCCGGCTCGCGCGCTTGCGCCACCAGAGCAGGCCAAACAGCACCACGAGGGCCGTAAGGATGAGGCCCGCGTAGAGCAACTGGTCCTGCCAGGGGACCGAGCCTGCGTGCAAGAGGTAGTGGCCCATGGGGGTACTCCGTGTTAGGTGCTGGATTCGTCCAGCGCGGCCTCATCCAGGTGGCGCGTGTCGGCCCAGCCCACCAGGGTCAGGGCGTCGGGGGTCCACAGCAGGCGGTTGATGGCGGCATTGCCCAGCTCCCAGGTGCGCGGGGCGTGGAGCTCCTGCTGCGTGGCCAGGCGGTAAAGCATGTCCATCACGCCGCCATGCGCCACCAGCACGATGTGCTCGCCCCGGTGTTGGACGGCGATTTCGTTCACGGTGCGTGAGACCCGTGCCAGCAGCTGCGTGGGCGTTTCGCCGCCGGGTGGTGCAAAGTGCGGGTCGCGCTGCTTCCAGCGGCGTGATTCTTCGGGCCACTGCTCCGCAATGGCGGCCCAGGTCTGGCCCTCAAACGTGCCAAAGCCGCGCTCGCGCAGGCCGGTGTGCAGGCGCACGGTGCGCGCGCTGGGGGTGCTGCTGTGCTGCGCAATGGCCTGCGCGGTGGTGTGGGCGCGTGAAAGGTCGCTGCTGTAGATGTGGTCAATGGCTTCATCGGCCAGCGCCAGGCCCACGCGTTGCGCCTGCCAGAGGCCGCGGTCATTTAGGCCAATATCGAGCTGCCCCTGGATGCGGGTGTCCACGTTCCAGGCCGTTTCGCCGTGGCGCACGGCAATGATGCGGGTTGCCCCCATTCAGCGCTCGCTGCGGTTGGTGGCAGGCAACTCCACCACTACGCGGCGTTTGCCGGGGAGGGGGTAGTCCTTCAGTGCAGCCTCCAACATGGGGGGCAGCAGGTTCAGGGTATCGCGCCAGGGGCCTTCAAACACCGCCGCGGTTTCATACGCAAGCTGGCCCGTTCCGCCGTCGCGCAGCAGCAGTTGGACGCGGTGGCGGTACCAGGGGGTCTCCACACTCAGAGCCCAGGGCCACTCTTCGTACACTGCGCCAGTGGCCCCCACCACCAAACGGGGGCGGGGCGGACGGTAGTGCGGGTTGCGCATGGTGTCGACCGACAGATTCACCTGCGCCAGGTAACGCGGCGCAGTGTCGCTGCGCTGCAGGCCAATGTGGTCCAAGGCCTCTTGCGCCAGCGCTTCGATGTGGTCCTGGTTGGCGTCGGCCGCCTGCGAGGGCAGGCGCTCGAACCGGTAACTCGCGCCCGTGAGGGCGGGAGCGTTGCCCACAAAGCTCTGCACATCGCTGTCAATCATGCGCGGCAGCGCGCAGCCCGTGAGGGCGGCGGCGGCAAGCACCAGCAGTGCGCGGCGAAACCACAGATCAAGCGCCATGGATGGCTCCTTAGAGGGTGACGACCTGTACGCCCGGCAAACCGCTCAGGCTGGGCAGTGCCGGCGCGGGAAACTCTTCTTCGTCAAACGCCTTGTCACCGTTCTCGTCCTCCACGCCGGTGGGGCGTATGCCTTTGAAGTCGTGTTTGCTGTGGTCCATCAAATGCGAGGGCACCACGTTTTGCAGGGCCGTGAACATGGTCTCGGCACGGCCCGGGTACTGCTTTTCCCAGTCGCGCAGCATGTTGCCAATCTGCACGCGCTGCAGGTTGGTTTGGCTGCCACACAGCGAGCAGGGAATGATGGGGAACTCGCGGTGGGCGGCCCAGCGGATCAGGTCTTTTTCGGCCACATAGGCCAGCGGGCGGATCACCACAAACTCGCCGTTGTCGCTGGTGAGTTTGGGGGGCATGCCCTTGAGCTTGCCACCAAAGAACATGTTCAGGAAAAACGTCTGCAGCATGTCGTCGCGGTGGTGGCCCAGCGCGAGTTTGTTGCACTTGAGCCTGCGCGCCACGTTGTACAAAATGCCCCGGCGCAGGCGGCTGCACAGGCTGCACATGGTCTTGCCTTCGGGAATGTTCTTCTTGACGATGGAGTAGGTGTCCTGCGTCTCGATATGGAACTCCACGCCCAGCTTGGCCAGGTATTCGGGGAGGATGTGGTCGGGAAAGCCCGGCTGCTTCTGGTCCAGGTTGACTGCGACGATCTCGAAGTTGATGGGCGCACGCTGCTGCATCTTGAGCAGGATGTCGAGCATGCCGTAGCTGTCCTTGCCGCCGGACATGCACACCATCACGCGGTCGCCTTCTTCGATCATGTTGAAGTCCATGATGGCCTGCCCCATCTGGCGGCAGAGGCGTTTTTCGAGCTTGTGCGTTTCGCGCTCGATCTTCAGTTCTTTGTTCCGGTTCGCGGTTGCCGCTTCTGCGGCCTCGGCGGTTTCATCTTCTACCCACACTGCACTCATAGTCTTCTCCATTGCGCCAAGCGCCTTACCACTGGCCCGATTCCATGCGGATGGCCACTTCACAATCTTCAAAAATTTCCAGCTTGGCAATCTTCACCCGCACGCCCAGCACGCCGGGCAGCTGCATCAGGCGGTTGGCCAGTTTGCCAATCAGCGTTTCCAGCAGGTTCACGTGTTCGGCGGTGCACTCCGCGATGATGATCTGGCGCACCTTGCGGTAGTCCAGCACATGGTTGATGTCATCGTCGTGCGGAAGCAGCGGCTGGGTGCCCAGACTGAGTTCGGCGTCCACCTGGATCGGCTGGGGGGCGGTTTTTTCCGACTCCAGAATGCCCAGGTTGGCGTCAAAGCGCAGGCCCGTCAGGGTCAGGGTTTGGTGACCGGTGCTGGCCTTCATGCGTTCATGCCTTTCATGCGGAATACTTCAACGCCCACACCCGCACAGTCGGGGTACACGTCCGGTTTTTGGGTGGACAGGCGCACAGCGCGCACCTGTGGGTGGGCCAGCAACAGGGCGGCCAAATCGTCGCACAGGGTTTCCTGCAATTCGATATGCCCGCGCGAGATGCGGGTCGCAATCACCTCGCGCACAAAGTCGTAGTCCACCACTTCGGCCAGCTTGTCGGCCTTGGGGGTAGTGCTGGCGTAGGGCACAAACAATTCGACGTTGAACACCAGGCGCTGCGCCACACCTTTTTCAAAATCGTGCGCGCCAATTTGCACCGGCACCACGTGGTCACGCAGAAACAGGCGGCGGCACTGCACGGCCAGGGTTTCAAAAATGCGTTCGCTCATGCTGCGGATTCCTGGGCGGCGGGCACCATGAACATCACGTCGCGCGCCAGTGGCACCAGGTGCTGCCCGTTGTCCACCGCAATGGTCACGCCGTTGATGGCGGGGTTTTGTGCCAGAAACACGCAGGTGGCGGCCACCTGCGCCGGGTCCAACGGCAGGCGCTGCAGGTTCACGCGGGCGGCTTGGTCAAAGTTGTCCTGGGTTTGCGGACCGCTCAAAAACATCAGCCCCGGCGCCACCCCGCACACGCGGATGGCTGGTGCCAGCGCCTGCGCCTGCAAGGCCACGGCGCGTTCCAGCGCCAGCTTGGTCAGGGTGTACGAAAAATAGTCGGGGTTCAGGTTGAAGACCTTTTGGTCCAGCACGTGGATGATGCTGCGCGCACCTGCGGGTTCGTTGGCATCGGTTTGCGCCATCAGGCTTGACAGCGACAGAGGGGCCAGCAGGTTGACCTCGATTTGCTGGCGGGCTCCATCCACGTCCATGGCTTGGCCACTGTCGGGCTCGAAGCTGGACGCGTTGTTGACCAGGCAGTGCAGCGGGCCCGATTGGGCGCTGATTTGTTGCACCATGGCGCGACGGCTGTCCTCTTGGGCCAGGTCGGCGTGGATGGCATGGGCTGCATACCCTTGGGTGCGCAGGCTTGCGCATAGCGCATCGGCCGCGTCGGCGCTGCGCTGGTAATGGCACCACACCTCCCAACCGGCTTGCGCAAACTGGGCGCACAGCAGCGCACCCAGGCGATGGGCGCCGCCGGTAATGAGTACGCGTTTAAGCACCAAATAGTCCTTGAGCAGGGTGGGGGTGAGGGGGCAAGATAATCCTTGGCTTTACCAAACACGAGACCGTTGTTCATGTTCACTGCCGAAAGCATTCCGGCCAGCCTGACCCGAATTATCGCGGATGCCATCGAAAAAGCCGGGGGCTGGCAGGGTTTTGACGCCTTTATGGGCCAGGCCCTCTACACCCCCGGCCTGGGTTACTACGCCAATGGCCTGTCCAAATTCGGCCAAATGCCCCAGGGCTTGCAGCGTGCTGAAGGTGTGGTGGGCGCGGGCAGCGACTTTGTGACTGCACCCGAAATGACCCCCTTGTTTGGCCAGGCCCTGGCCCGCCAGGTGGGCCAGGTGCTGGCCGCTACCGGTACGGACGAAGTGTGGGAGTTTGGTGCGGGCACAGGGGCTTTGGCCCTGCAACTGCTGGACGCCTTGGGCGACCAGGTGCGTTGCTACACGATTGTGGACCTGTCCGATTCGCTCAAGGCGCGGCAGGCGCAGACGCTGGCGTCCCACGCCGGCAAGGTGCGCTGGGTCAGCGCGCTGCCGGAGCAAATGCGTGGTGTGGTGGTGGGCAACGAGGTGCTGGACGCCATGCCGGTGCAGCTGCTGGTGCGCAAAAGCGGTGTCTGGCATGAGCGCGGCGTGGTGGTGGAGCAGGGCGCTTTGCAGTGGAGCGACCGCCCCACCGCCCTGCGCCCGCCGGTGGAGATTGAGGGTGCGCATGACTACCTGACGGAGATTCACCCCCAGGGGGAGGCCTTTGCACGCACCCTGGCAGACCGTTTGGTGCTGGGCGCCGCCTTGTTGCTGGACTATGGTTTCCCCGAGAGTGAGTACTACCATGTGCAGCGCCATATGGGGACGGTGATGTGCCACCAGGCGCACCGGAGCGACCCGGATCCGCTGCAGGCCGTGGGCCTCAAGGACATCACTGCCCACGTCAATTTCACCGGCATTGCGCTGGCCGCGCAGGACGCCGGGCTGGACGTGCTGGGCTACACCAGCCAAGCCCACTTTCTGATCAATTGCGGCCTGGTCGAGGCCATGCAAGACGCACCCTTGCCAGAGCGTGTCGCCGCACAAAAGCTCATCTTGGAGCACGAGATGGGCGAGTTTTTCAAGGTCATTGCCCTCGGCCGCGGCGTTGACCTCCCTCTGCGGGGCTTTGCCCGTGGTGACAGAACCCATCGGTTGTAAAAGGCCAGGCGCAACGGTCTGCTGGTAACGAAGTCGTAACAGCCGGGGGTGCTTGCAAGGTAGTATCGGCCGCGAGTTTTAAGGAATGTTTCATCATGACCACCACCCACCGCACCGAGACCATTGAACGCACACTCCGCCCCTGGGGCTGGTACGAGACCGTGTCGGAGGTGGCGGGCAACAAGATCAAGCGCATTGGTGTGCTGCCGGGCCAGCAGCTGAGCCTGCAAAAGCACCACCAGCGCGCCGAGCACTGGGTGGTGACCCAGGGCACGGTCCGCATCACGCTGGATGACCAGGTGTTTGAGCTGACGCAGGGCCAGCACTGCGACATCGCGGTGGGGCAGGTGCACCGCCTGGCCAACCTGACCACCGAGCCGGTCGAGATTGTCGAGGTGCAGTTTGGCGCCTACCTGGGCGAAGACGACATCGTGCGTCTGCAAGACGACTACGGCCGCCAGTAATTGAGGAGCACCATCACTATGGCAACAACAACGTCAACCCCCATTGTTCAACTGCCCGCTGGCTGCCCGCCGGTGGCCTGTGTGGATATCGGCGGCACCAAGGTGGCTGTGAATGTGGCCGACGCCCAAGGCGTACGCGGCAAAGTATCGGAACCTACCGCCAAGGTCGGCAACAACGACGCGCTGGCACAGCAGATCATTCGCATGATTGGCGAAAGCTGTGCGCTGGCTGGTATTGCTGTGGCCGAAATTTCTGCGGTGGGGGTGGCCACCTGCGGCCCCTTTGTCATCAACCAGGGCATGGTCGAGCTGGCGGGCCCCAATATCTGTGGCGGCCTGGCCGGCAAGGCGCGTGGCCTGCCCAATGACTGGGCCACCGCCTTGCTGGAAGCCCCGCTGAAGGCGGTGTTTCCGAATGTGCGGGTGGAGAACGATGGCGTGGGGGCTCTGGAAGCCGAGCGCCGCTGGGGTGCCCTGCAGGGGCTGGACAACTGCGCCTACGTGACCTGGAGCACCGGCATTGGCATGGGCTTGTGTGTGGACGGGCACATTTTGCGCGGCAAGAACGGCAACGCGGGCCACGCGGGCCACACCTTTGTCATCAGCAATGACGATGCCCTGTGCGGCTGCGGTTTGGTGGGCGATGTCGAGGGCTTGGTGGCAGGTAACGCCATTCCACGCCGGTTTGGCAAAGACGGTTTTGCCGATGCTGCTATGCTTTTTATAGCTGCTCGCGCAGGTAATACGGACGCCGTGGCGATTATTGATGGTTTGTGTGAGGTCATGGGCCGCACCCTGTTCAACATGGTGGCCACGCTGGACCTGCAACGCATCAGCGTGGGCGGCAGCGTCTTTTGGCACAACCGCGACTACCTGCTGCCCAAGCTGCAGGCCTACTTGCAGGGCAAGCTGCCTGCGCTGACCCAGGGCGTGGACATTGTGCCTGCGGGTTTGGGCGAGCAGGTGGGCGACTACGCCGCCCTGGCGCTGGTGGTTCCCTGATTCTTCATCAGTTGGCTTGATTTAATCAGCCCTAGGGAAACTCCTAGTAGTTCAACGTTAAAAATTAATGAAAAATTAATTAATTCGAATTGGCATGGTGCCGGTCCGAATTCAACGTTGCTTTGGGCCCCACCAAGGGGCTACGAAGACAAAACTTTTTTGGAGACAAGATGTTGAAGCTTTCTAAACTCGCCACCGCAGTGGCACTCGTGGTTGCTGGTTCGGCCGCTGTGGCTGGTGAAGTGGAAGTCCTGCACTACTGGACATCCGGCGGTGAAGCCAAATCGGTTGCTGAGCTGAAGAAGATCATGCAAGCCAAGGGCCACGTCTGGAAAGACTTTGCCGTGGCCGGTGGCGCTGGCGACAACGCTGCCACCGTGCTGAAGAGCCGTGTGGTGAGCGGCAATCCTCCTGCTGCAGCCCAAATCAAGGGCCCAGCTATCCAAGAATGGGCTGCTGAAGGCGTGTTGGCCAACCTGGACGCCACTGCCAAGGCCGAAAAGTGGGACGACCTGCTGCCCAAGGTGGTGGCTGACGTCATGAAGTACAAGGGCAACTACGTGGCTGCTCCCGTGAACGTGCACCGCGTGAACTGGATGTGGGCGAACTCCGCTGTCTTGAAAAAGGCTGGCGTGACCTCCACTCCTAAGACCTGGGACGAATTCTTCGCCGCTGCTGAAAAAGTCAAGAAGGCTGGCCTGATCCCCGTGGCACACGGTGGCCAGAACTGGCAAGACTTCACCACCTTTGAGTCCGTGGCTCTGGGCGTGGGTGGCACCAAGTTCTACAACGACGCACTGATCAAGCTCGACGAAAAAGCGCTGACCAGCGCCACCATGACCAAGGTGCTGGAAACCTTCCGCAAGATCAAGGGTTACACCGACGCAGCCGCTCCTGGCCGCGACTGGAACCTGGCCACCGCCATGGTGATCCAAGAGAAGGCAGCCTTCCAGTTCATGGGTGACTGGGCCAAGGGCGAGTTCTCTGCTGCTGGCAAGGTGCCTGGCAAGGACTACATCTGCGCTGCCGCTCCTGGCACCTCCAACGCTTATACCTTCAACGTGGACTCCTTCGCCATGTACAAGCTCAAGGACGCTGGTGCCCAAAAGGCCCAAGGTGATCTGGCTGCTTCCATCATGGGCACCGAGTTCCAGGAAGTGTTCAACCTGAACAAGGGTTCCATCCCTGTGCGCCTGAACATGAAGATGGACAAGTTTGACGACTGCGCCAAGACCTCTGCCAAGGACTTTGTGGACACCGCCAAGTCCGGTGGTCTGGTGCCCTCCGTGGCTCACGGCATGGCCATCAAGCCTGCTGCTGAAGGCGCGATCAAGGATGCCGTGTCCCAGTTCTGGAACGACGACAAGATCTCCGTGGCTGACGGTGTGAAGAACATCGCCAAGGCTGCTGCGACCAAGTAAGTCGTGCTGGCGCGCAAGCGCCAGTGTCTAGCCAAGCAGACGCCCCATCCCTCCACGGGGGTGGGGCTGTTTCAAGTTTGGGCGTTCCCTTCCACGATTGCTCCCCATGTCATTCCAATCCTCTTTGCGTTGCCTGTGGGCCGGTGTGGCCCTGTGTGCTGGTGCGAGCCTGTGGGCTGGCGAGGTGGAGGTGCTCCACTACTGGACATCGGGCGGCGAAGCCAAATCGGTAGCCGAACTCAAAGGCATGATGGCCCAACGCGGCCACACCTGGCGGGATTTCACGGTGACTGGCGGCGGCGGACAAAACGCCATGGCCGTGCTCAAGCAGCGTGTGCTGGTGGGCAATGCGCCGGCAGCGGCCAACATCAAGGGCCCCGCCATTCAGGAATGGGCCGAGCTCAACGTGCTGACCAGCCTCGATGCCATGGCATCGTTTGAAAAATGGGACGAGGTCCTGCCCAAGGTGGTGGCAGACCAGATGAAATACAAAGGCCGTTACGTGGCCGTGCCCGTGAATGTGCACCGCGTGAACTGGTTGTGGGCCAACTCCGCCGTGCTGAAGAAGGCAGGCGTTGCAGCGCTGCCCAAAACCTACGACGAATTTTTTGCCGCTGCCGACAAGATCAAGGCAGCCGGCTTTGTGGCCGTGGCCCATGGCGGCCAGGACTGGCAGGACTTCACGGTGTTTGAATCCGTGGTCTTGGGCGTGGGTGGCCCCGCGTTTTACGACAAAGCCCTGGTCAAGCTGGACCGCGCGGCCCTGAGCAGCGACGAGATGAAAAAGTCGCTGGAAGTGTTTCGCCGCATCAAGGGCTACACCGATGACAAATCGCTCGGGCGCGACTGGAACGTGACCACCGAGCTGGTCATCAACGGCAAGGCCGGTTTCCAGTTCATGGGCGACTGGGCCAAGGGCGAATTCTTGGCTGCAGGCCAAACCCCCGGTAAAGACTTCACCTGCTCGGCTGCGCCGGGCACCGACAAGGCCTACACCTTCAACGTGGACTCCTTTGCCATGTTCCAGCTCAAGGGCTGGGAGGCACAAAAGGCCCAGGGCTACCTGGCCTACCTGCTGATGGGCAAGGACTTCCAGGAAAAATTCAACCTGCGCAAGGGCTCCATCCCCGTGCGTCTGGGCATGCCCATGGACAAGTTTGACGACTGCGCTAAGACATCCAGCAAAGACTTTGTGTCCACGTCTGCCAGCGGCACCTTGGTGCCTTCGGTGGCCCACGGCATGGCGCTGTCGTCGTCGCAACAGGCCGCCATGCGCACGGCGGTGTCCGAGTTCTGGAACAACGACAAATTGACAGTCGCTGAAACTCTGTCCAAGCTGTTGGCGGTGAGCGCCCCCAAACAGAAATGAAACGTATGAAAACCCTTGAAAACATCCTACCCAAGCTGGTGATCGCCCCGGGCTTTGTGCTCGGCTTCGCCTTCATCTACGGCTTCATGATCTGGAACGGCGTGCTCTCCGTCACCGGCTCGCGCATGCTGCCCAACTACGAAGAATTTGTCGGGCTGGAGCAGTACGTGCGCCTGTGGGAAATGGACCGCTGGTACGTGGCGCTCAAGAACCTGGGCCTGTTCAGCGTGTTGTACGTAGGGGGTTCCATGATTTTGGGCATGGGCCTGGCGATTTTTCTGGACCAGAAAATCCGCTTTGAGGGCGTGCTGCGCACCGTGTACCTGTACCCCATGGCGCTCTCGTTCATCGTGACCGGCACCGCCTGGAAGTGGATCTTGAACCCCAGCCTGGGCCTGGAAAAACTCATGCACGACCTGGGCTGGGCCAGCTTCAGCTTTGACTGGCTGGTGCAGTCTGACACCGCTATTTACTGCGTGGTGATTGCCGGCATCTGGCAGTCCGCTGGTTTTGCCATGGCCCTGTCGTTGGCCGGCTTGCGCGGCATTGACGACAGCATCATCAAGGCAGCCCAAATCGACGGCGCCTCGCTGCCCCGCATCTACTGGCGCATCATTTTGCCCATCTTGCGCCCCGTGGTGTTCTCCACCGTGCTGGTGTTGTCGCACCTGTCCATCAAGAGTTTTGACCTGGTGATGGCCCTGACGTCCGGCGGCCCGGGCTTCTCGTCCGATGTGCCTGCCACCTTCATGTACACCATGAGCTTCACACGCGGCCAGATTGGCCTGGGGGCCGCCAGCGCCACCATGATGCTGGCCTTTGTGGCCGCCCTCGTGGTGCCTTATCTGTACAGCGAATTGCGCGCCAAACCGCACGACCGCTAATCCACGATCGCAAACTATGTTGTCCAAAAACCTCCCCCGCATCCTGATCTACGGCGTTCTGCTGATCGCCGCCTTCTTCTTCCTCGCGCCGCTCTACGTGATGCTGGCCACGTCCTTCAAGGACGCCGAGCAAATCCGTTCGGGCAACTTGCTGAGCCTGCCACATGGGCTCAACTTCGAGTCCTGGCAACTGGCCTGGTCCTCCGCCTGTACCGGGGTCGACTGCCGCGGCCTGCAGCCTTACTTTGTCAACTCCGTCATCATGGCCGTGCCGGCCGTGATCATCTCCACCGCCTGGGGCGCCATCAATGGCTACGTGCTGTCGATGTGGAAGTTCAAGGGCAGCGAGGTGTTGTTTGGGTTCATGCTGTTTGGCGTGTTCATGCCCTTCCAGGTGGTGCTCTTGCCCATGAGCCAGGTGCTCGGTTTCCTGGGTCTGTCCAGCTCACTGGGTGGTCTGATCCTGGTGCACTGCATCGCAGGTTTGGCCGGAACCACGCTGTTCTTCCGCAACTACTACACCGCCATTCCCAAAGAACTGGTCAACGCTGCGCGCATTGACGGTGCCGGCTTCTGGCGCATCTTCTTCCGCATCGTGGTGCCCATGTCCACGCCCATCTTGATGGTGACGCTCATCTGGCAATTCACCAACATCTGGAACGACTTCCTGTTTGGCGTGGCCTTCAGCGGCGCCGACAGCAAGCCCATCACCGTGGGCCTGAACAACATGGCCAACACCTCCAGCAGCGTCAAGAGCTACAACGTCGACATGGCTGCGGCCGTGATTGCCGGTCTTCCCACCATGTTGGTCTATGTACTGGCAGGTCAATACTTCGTGAAAGGTCTCACCGCCGGCGCGGTGAAAGGATAAAAAAATGGCAGCTTCTCTCCAAATCGCAGGCATTCGCAAAGTTTTCGGCAAGGGCGACAAAGCCGTTGAAGTCCTCAAGAAAATCGAAATCGACGTCGCCCCCGGCGAGTTCCTGATCCTGGTCGGCCCCTCTGGCTGCGGCAAGTCCACGCTGCTCAACATCATTGCCGGCCTGGAAGAACCTTCCGAAGGCGAACTGCGCATTGCCGGCAAAAACGTGGTGGGCGTGGCCCCCGCGCAGCGCGACATTGCCATGGTGTTCCAGAGCTACGCGCTGTACCCCACCATGAGCGTGGCCGACAACATCGGCTTCGCGCTGGAAATGCGCAAGGTGCCTTTGGAGCAGCGCAAAAAGCGCATTGCCGAAGTGGCCGCCATGCTGCAGATCGAACATTTGCTGGACCGCCGCCCTGCGCAGCTGTCTGGCGGTCAGCGCCAACGCGTGGCCATGGGCCGTGCCTTGGCACGTGACCCCCAGCTCTTCTTGTTTGACGAACCGCTCTCCAACCTGGACGCCAAGCTGCGCGTGGAAATGCGCGCCGAAATCAAACGCCTGCACCAGGTCAGCGGCATCACCAGCGTGTACGTGACGCACGACCAGATCGAAGCCATGACCCTGGGCAGCCGCATCGCGGTGATGAAGGACGGCATCCTGCAGCAAATCGGCACGCCCGACGACATCTACAACCGCCCGGCCAATACCTACGTGGCCACCTTTATCGGCTCGCCCACCATGAACCTGATCAAGGGCCATGTGGAAACCTCTGGCGCCCAAGGCCGCTTCAGCTTCAATGGCAGCAGCCTGGAGCTGGCTACCCCCGCAACCGGCGACGCCACGCTGGGCGTGCGCCCCGAGCACATCGAACTGCTGGCCGATGCCTCCTGGCGCGGTGAGGTGATGGTGGTGGAACCCACTGGTGCGGACACCTATGTGGTGGTCAAGACCGCCGCAGGCGACGTGACCGTGCGCACTGCGCCTAGCGCCCAGTGGAAGTCGGGCGATCAGGTGGGCTTGCGCGTGAGCCCTGCGAATACCAACTGGTTTAACACGGCAACGGGTGTGCGTTTGGACGTCTGATAGAGCAAGACTACAAAATAAAAAGCCGGCGTGTCCTGAAAGACAGTCCGGCTATTTTTGTAAATAGTGGGTTTTTTTGTGATCAATCCAGAATAATTTTTGTCTTCACAACTTCCGCCTTGACAACGCCATCCGCAATGCCGCGCCAAGTCGGAATCTGGCTAAATGCATCGGGCTTCTGCTTCAATCCATTGTCCATTTGGTTGACAAATTTAGTGGCCCAAATCGTAAGGGCTTCAATGTATTGCTTTTTGGCAGGGTCATTGAAAGACATTGTCTTGTTCCAAGGGTTGCGGCCCCATTCACTTTCAGTCTCACGGGCGAAGCCTACAAGTTCCGGATTGATCCAAATGTAGTAGTGCAACATCCGTTGACTGAGTCCATTTCGTGTGAGTTGAATCAAAAGAACAGTAGGTGGTATGTCTACACCTTGTTCCTTGAGCAGTGCATAGAGTTCCGCAGCTTTGCCGCCTGGGTTGCTCATGTAGCGGGTAATGTGATTAATGGTGACGCAGTTGTCTTCCCGCCCTGCTCCAAGTTGCAGTTTGAACAACATGTCGTCCCGTTTGCACGGCTCTCCGTTCCAAAAACCACTGCCGCTTTGGAGGTTGCTCCGAACTTCCATCGCAGCAATCCACTGTTTGCCTTCAGATTGAAAGAAGCGTGCAGTTCCCAGCGGTACTGATGCTGCAGAACCTGTACTGTCTGAGCGAACCAAATCAACGATTCGCCACTTTCCTTCACCTTGCCAAATGGGATATCCGCCAATAGTTGCATCTGTCTCCAGTTTGTCTGCTAGGGCGAAAGGACGAGGTTTTTGATCTGGGAAAAGTTCTGCTGCATTTGCAGTCTGCGTGCAAATTGTTGCGATTGCAAATATGGCTGGCGTGATCAGGCGTTTCACTGCGTTCATGGTTCGGGTGATTGAGGTTGGGGAGTAAGCAACAGGGGATGACTTATCCGAGCCATTGCGCCGACCATTCTGCATGGCCCTTGGTCAGTGTCAATCCCCCAAAAGAGTGAATTTAAAGTGGCGTTGCGCGATAGCAGAGGCCTCGTCGTCACCCCTGCAACGGCAACTGCAAACTGATCGTCAACCCATGCGGCAGCGTCGTGCGTGCTGTCGCTGTGCCGCGGTGTCGCTGAGCAATCTCAGCCACGATGGACAGGCCTAGCCCGCAGCCACCGGGCAACTCGCTGGCACGCCAGAAGCGTTCAAACACCCGCTCCAGGTGCTCGGCCGACAGGCCGGGGCCGGTGTCTTCGACTTCCAGAATGCAGTGGCCGTCGCGCACTTCGGTGCGCAGGGTCACGTTGACGCCTTTGCCTGCGTATCGCAGGGCGTTGTCGATCAGGTTGCTCAGGCCTTCGCGCAGCAACAGCTTGTCTCCAGGCACCATCAGCGTGTCTTCGCCCTCGTAGCCCAGGTCCACCCCGGCCGCTACGGCGCGCGGTGTCCATTCGCGGGCCACTTCGCGAGCCAGTGCGGCCACGTCCACCGGGTGCAGCACCACCTCGGCCTCGGTACGGGCCAAAGACAACAGCTGGTGCACCAGGTGGGCACTGCGCTGCGCGCCGGTGTGTACCTTGACCAGGCGCTGGCGCAGGGCTTCGGGTTCGGTCTCTTGCATGGCCAGCTCGGTCTGGCTGATAAGGCCCGCCAGCGGGGTGCGCAGCTGGTGGGCGGCGTCGTTCAAGAAACGTTTTTCCTGGCTCAGGCTGCGGCGCAGCGTGGTGAGCAGCTGGTTGAGGGCATTGGCCAACGAATGCACTTCCTCTGGCGCCTGGGTCATCTCAATGGGAGAGAGTGACGCTGTGGCGCGGTGCGCAAGCTGGGCTTCCAGCCGCTCCAGCGGGGCCAGGCCACGGCGGATGCCTTCGTACACCAGCACGCTGAGCACGGCGCCCAGAATCAGCAGCGGGAACAGCACGTCGCGTACGAGCTCGCGCGCAATGCGCTGCTGCACCACCAGGCTCTTGGCCACCTGTACGCGCATGCGCTGGTCGGTAAAGCCGTCACCAAAACTCAGGTCCATGGACGCCACGCGCATGGGCTTGCCGTCCAGCACCACTTCGTACAGCAGCGGTTCGTTGCTGGGAACATGCAGGTCCGGCGTCATGCCCGGGATCTTGGTGTTGCCCAGCAAAAAGCTGCCGGGGGGCGAGGACACCATGTAGGCCACGCGGTCCTCGGGGTCCTGCTCAATGATGTCGCGCGCCGCGCGCGGAAAGTCCACCAGCAGGCCCGAGCCCATGGGTTTGACCTGGCGCGCCAGCGAACGTACCGATTGGGTCAGCGACTGGTCAATCGTCTTCTCGGCATAGGTGAGCGCCACCCGAAACGCCAGCACCCCACCCATGAGCCACAGCACCAGCTGCGGCAGCAGCAGCCACACCAGCAGCTGCCGCTTGAGCGAGAAACGGGCCGGTGCGCTCATGCGCCTTCGGTTTCCAGCATGTAGCCCAGGCCGCGCACGTTGCGGATGTTGAGGCCACTGTCGGTGAGCTTGCGGCGCAGGCGGTGCACATACACCTCCAGTGCATTCGAGCCCACGGCGGCACCGTCTTGCGGCTGGGTTTGCCACACGGCCAGCACGTCTTCACGGCCCACCACCTGGCCCATGTTGTTGACCAGCAGCGAGAGCAGGGACCACTCGCGTTGGGTCAGGTCCATGGGCTCTTCGCCCAACCAGGCCAGGGGCAGCACCGGGTCCAGGCGCAGGTTTTTGCTGGAGCTGCTTTGCACCTCCAGCGAGCCGCCAAACGCAGGCAGGCGCGAGCGGCGCAGCATGGCCTGCAGGCGGGCCAGCAGCTCAGCCATGTTGAAGGGCTTGGTGAGGTAGTCGTCGGCCCCGGCATTCAGCCCTTGCACCCGGTCGTCCACGCCGTCGCGCGCGGTAAGGATGAGCACCGGCAAGGCCGTGAGGCGCTGGCGTATCCACTGCAGCACCTGGATGCCGTCCACCACAGGCAGGCCCAGGTCCAGCACCACACCGTCAAAGCGGGTGCTTTCCAGCAGGCTCTGGGCCTGCGCGCCGTCGCTGGCGCTGCTCACGCTGTGGCCCGCGTGGACCAGCTGCGCGCACAGGCCGTCGCGCAGCAATTCGTCGTCTTCAACAATCAGTAAATGGGCCATGGCCTGAGCATACCAAGCCGACCCAAGCCGCAGGCTCGGAACTACCCTCAGGCGGCAGGGGATGCGGCCAAACCAGCGGCAATCGCCTCGGCGCGCGCGGTTTGGATGAATTGACCTATCTTTGGGCCTGTGGCGCCCATGGATATTGCGCGAGCAGCTATGGAATCTGTAGCGACTGCCAGCGCCAGTTCAAGAGCGCGACCCAGGCGGTCGGCTTGTGGGTAGGGCGTGTCGCTCAGGCCCAGTCGGCCCTGGGCATCGCACTGGCAGGCTTGCAGCACCTGCGCAAACCGGACCGGCTTGCGAAAGGCGTCGCAGCGCTCCAGCAGGCGCACCAAGGCCGCAGCGTTGAGCGTGCCACTGCGGTGGAGGTTGCCGTGTTCGCGCGCCACCACCTCGGCCAGCTCGGCACAGTCGGTAGGCACGCGCAGGCGCTGGCACACGGTCTTGAGCAGGCGCACGCTGCGTTCCTCGTGGCCAATGTGGCGCGGCAATACGTCGGCCGGCGTGGTGCCCTTGCCCAGGTCGTGGCCCAGGCAGGCAAAGCGCACCGCCAGCGGGGCGCCCAGTTGGGCGGCGCGGTCCAGCACCAGCATCACGTGGACGCCGGTGTCCACCTCGGGGTGGTGCTCGGGGCTTTGGGGCACGCCCCACAGGCGGTCCAGCTCGGGCAGCAGCCGCGCCAGCGCGCCGCAGCTGCGCAGCACCGCAAACATGCGGGAGGGCTGGGCTTCCATCAGGCCCTTAGCCAGCTCCTGCCACACGCGCTCGGGCACCAGGTGGTCCACCTCGCCCTCGGCCACCATGGCCTGCATGAGGGCCGTGGTTTCGGGGGCTACGGTGAAATCGGTAAAGCGCGCGGCAAAACGCGCCAGCCGCAGGATGCGCACCGGGTCTTCGCGGAAGGCGGGGGTCACATGGCGCATTACGCGCTGGGCGATGTCGGCCCGGCCGCCGTAGGGGTCTACCACGGTTTTTGAGTCAAATTGGCCTCTGACCCCCGTGGATTCTGCGCGAGCAGCTATTGAATTGATAGTGAGGTCGCGCCGCGCCAGGTCCTCTTCCAGCGTCACGCCCGGCTCGGCATGCACGGCAAAGCCGCGGTAGCCAGGTGCCGTCTTGCGCTCGGTCCGGGCCAGCGCGTATTCCTCGTGCGTCTGTGGGTGCAAAAACACCGGGAAGTCGCGGCCCACCGCCACAAAGCCTGCGTCCAGCATGGCCTGCGGTGTAGCGCCCACCACCACCCAGTCGCGGTCCTGCACCGGCAGGCCCAGCAGCGCGTCGCGCACGGCGCCGCCCACCAGGTAGGTCTGGCCAGGGATGGTGAGGGGCGTTGTGGCGGCAGGCATGGGGCAGGCGTGGTGGGGTTTAGCGCTTCAGGCGGTAGGGTTCCTCAAAGTCCAGAAAGTCTTTTTCTGCCAAGGCGTCGTTCACCCAGGCTTGCACACCGGGCAGGGCCAGCACATGGGCCACGTAGGCGGCGGCTTTGGGCGGCAACGGCAGGCCGTAGGTCTTGAGGCGCGTGCAGACCGGGGCGAAGTAGGCGTCGGCCACGCTGAAGCTGCCAAACAGCAGGGGGCCGCCGTGTTGGTCCAGCAGGCCTTCCCACATGGCGACCAGGCGTGCCACGTCGGCGCGTACGGCCGGTTTGTCACGCCAGATCAGGGCGCCTTGGGCGGCCAGGTCGGCCTCGATGTTCATGGGGCAGTTGCCGCGCAGGGCGGTGAAGCCGGAGTGCATTTCGGCACACACACTGCGCGCCCGGGCGCGGGCGGCCTTGTCGTGCGGCCACAGCGGGGTGCCAGAAAACTGTTCAGCCACGTATTCGGCAATCGCCAGCGTGTCCCAGATGGCCAAATCACCGTCCACCAGCAGCGGCACTTTGCCGGTGGGCGTCAGCGGGCCCAGTGTGGCTTTGAACTTTGAGCTGCTGTCAAACGAGTCGAAGCGGACCATGACTTCTTCAAAGTCGATCCCCGCCTGCTTGAGCAGCACCCAGGGGCGCATGGACCACGAAGAGTAATTTTTGTTGCCGATATAGAGTTTGAGCATGGGGCACCTGTGCGTGAAAGGGCATTCATCCTAAAGGCTTGGGCCCTGCCGATTGATGACAAAGGCAGGCCCCATTGATGCATGCCGCACGCCGTTGCAGGCGGCGGGCTTACGGCAGTTCCAGCCCAGCTTCCGGCGTGCTGGCGTCGCGCGGGCCCACCGTGCCCAGGCGAGCCTTGAGCGACTGGGGCTGGCCGCTGATCAGCGCGGCGTACAGCGTGGTGTTGGCCAGCACTTTTTTGACGTAGTCGCGGGTTTCGGAAAACGGCACGTTTTCGGCCCAGATGGCGGCCTCTACCGTGGGGCTGCCGGTCTGGCCGCGCCAGATGCGCGGGCGGCCCGGGCCGGCGTTGTAGGCGGCCGCGGCCATGGGCATGGAGCCGCCGAAGCTGTCCAGCACCAGCTTGAGATAACCCGTGCCAATGGCGATGTTGGTGTCGCGGTCGGTGATCTGGTGGGCCTGGAAGTCGGTCAGGCCCATTTTCTTGGCGGTCCAGCGCGCGGTGGCCGGCATGACCTGCATCAGGCCGGCGGCGCCCACGACGGATTTGGCGTCCATGATGAAACGGCTTTCCTGGCGGATCAGGCCGTACACATAGGCTGGCTCCAGGCCAATCGTCTGGGTGCGCGCCAGCACGGCGGCCTTGAAGGGCATGGGGAACCGTTGCTCCATGTCCACCACACCCTTGGTGCGTTCGCTGGTGTTGATGCAGCGGTCCCACACCTCGGCCTTGCAGGCCAGGTCGGCGGCGGCCAGCAGGCTGCGGTCGTCCATGCCGCCTTTGCTGTGCAGGTTGGTGGTGTAGTTCCATTCCCGCACGCCCTCGGTGCGCAGACCCAGTTGCACGGCATACAGCGCGCGCATGAGACCGGGGTTGGTGCGCGCGTGGTCTTTTTCCTCGGGGGTCAGGGGCAGGGGCTTGGCCGGGGCATTGACCTTCTGGCCCAGGTCTTCCAGGGCCAGCATTTCATAAAAGCCCTTGATGCCGGCAATGCCCTCCAGCGCGCGGGTGGCGTCTGCCCGGGCTGCGTCGGTGGTGGCGCGGGCCAACTGGGCGCGGGCGCGCCAGTAGACCCAAGTGGGGTCGTTGCGCAGCGCATCGGGCATGGCGGCAATGGCGTCTTGCACCATGGCCCAGCGCCCGGCGCGCAGGGCGGCGCGGGCGGCCCAGGCCAGGTGGTCTTCGTGCATGTGCTGGAACTGGCCCTTGGCGAAGTAGCCCACGGCGTCGTCAGAGAGTTTTTGGGCAGCGCGTTTGCCAATCACGCCCCAGATCCAGCTGCGCTCTTCCTGCGTGAGCTGGGCTTTCCAGCGCAGCTTCTCCATCTCTGCTGCGGCCTCGGCGGGTTCTTGGTAGGCCTGGCGGATCAGCGCCAGTGACACCAGCTCGCGGGTTTGCGGGCGCAGCGCGGTGAGTTTGTCGTTGAGGTACTTGCCGGGGTTGAGGTAGAGGGTGTTGACGGTCTTGACCCAATCCGCATCCAGCAGGCCCACGGCCTGGGTGGCGATGCGCAGGCGGTCGTTTTCCAACCCCAAGCGGGCGCGCAGCCAGACTGTGTGAGCAGTGAATTTCTTGTCGTTGAGCAATTGGCCTGCTGCGCTTGCACAGGCCTCGTCGGCGTCTTTGAGGGCCAGCCAGGTGTCCTGCACCGCATTGGCCACATCGGTGCCCTGGGTGCTGTAGTCCGCCAGCAGGCCGTAGCAGCGAATGGCGCGGTCGTCGTTCATGCGGTAGGCCGGCAGCTCACGCTGGAAGCTGGCCCAGTCGCTGCGACGGCCCAGCACCTGCAGCCATTCTGCGCGCAGTCGGTCTTCCTGGTAGGTGCCGCTGTAGCGGTACAAAAAGTCCTGGATATCGGTGTTGCTGGCATCGTCCAGCCGGGCCGACAACTCCCAGTACGCCGCCCAGGGCTCCAGGGGGTGGTTGCGCGCCTGCGGCAGCAGGGCCGCCAGTCGCTTGCGGTCACGCTGCTTATAGGCTTGCGCCATGTCGAGGATGGTGTCGTCGGAGCGCGCGGACTCGCGCACCACATCGCGTCCTTGGGCTTTGGCCGGGGCGGCAAAGGAGGACACCGCGAAGCCCGCGAGGGCCAGGGATGTCAGAATGGCTGAAAACTGCATGTGGGGATTATGGATAACTCGAACGAAAGCAAAGCCGCGCAAAAGAAAGCCCTTCGCAAGGCGCTTCTCGAACAACGCCTGAACCTGCCCGACCGCCTACAGCGCGCGGAACTTCTGCAGCGCGTGATGCGGATCTGGCTGGTAGGGCGCACGGACGTGGTGATTGGCGCCTACTGGCCCATCAAGGGCGAGTTTGACCCGCTGCCGGCGCTGCACCGCTGGAAGGAAGATGGCGAGCTGATTGACCAGCCGCAGCCCCGCCGCATCGGCTTGCCGGTGGTGAACCGGGAGCACAAAACCATGACCTTCCATGCCTGGTACCCCGGTTGCCCCATGGAGGAAGACGCCTACGGCATCCCCAAGCCCAAGGACACCGAATTGATTGTGCCCACCCTGCTGTTTGTGCCCTGCGTGGGCTACAGCGCGGGGGGCTACCGGCTGGGTTATGGCGGTGGGTTCTACGACCGCATGCTGGGCAGCCTGGACCCCAAACCGGTTACCGTGGGCTTGGGCTTTGGCACCGATTTTGTGGACGATTTTGAACCCGAGCCGCACGACATGCCACTGGACGCCATCCTCAACGACCACGGGATCGTTTGGCCGATTTGAGGTAGCCCTACGCTCCGCGGCTGTGTGGGGCGCGGCCCCCGAGGGGTTAACCCGCCTTGGGACGGCCCGGCGGCGGCTTGTGCTTCCGGGCAGGGCTTTTTGTGGCGGGTGTCCTGGTCCTGGGAGCCGGTTTCTTGGCCTGCAGCGCGGCCTGCAGCGCCAACCGTGCCCATGGTTGCATCAGGGCGTGCGATTCCATGGCGTCGGCCGGGGCGCTGTAGTAGTTCATGCTTTTGGGCTGGCCTTGCACCAGGTAGGTGAAGCGGGCACAGCCTTCGGCCTCAAAGCGGGGGCGGCTCTCTTCGCTGGCCTTGAGCCACAGCGTATCGCCATCGCCCAGGTTGGCCAGGATGGCAATCGTCATGCCGTCCACACTGATGCCCCAGCCGCCAAACATGCGGCGGGCGCGGCAGGGCCCGACACTGCCCAGCAGTTCACAAGCGTAGTCGGCAAAGCTGGCGTCCATGGGGGGGCGGGGGCTTAGGGCCGCATCAGGGCGCGGACGTCGCCCTCGTAACCCTTCAGCGTGTCTTGCAGGCGCTGGCGCTGGCTGGCCGATGTGCGGTTGTGAAAAGCCGCAATGGCCTCGCAGGCTTGGCTGCGCACACGCTCGGTGTATTGGCGAAAGGCTGGGTCGGGCGACTGCAGGCTGCGGGCCACCAGGGCGCGCACTTCGGCCTGGGTGTGGATCTCCGTTGCGTTGCCGTTGCGCAGCGCGCGCAGGGTTTGCAGGGTGTCCTGCTGGCGGCGCAGCACCTCGCGGTACTGCACACTGGCATCGAAGGCCGAGGCCTCCAACTGGCCCTGCAGCTGCTTGCGCTGCACCTCGGTGAGGCGGCCGTAGAAGCCCTCGGCACGCTCCACCAGTTTTTTCAGGCGGCGTTCCTGGCGCTCTTCGGGGCTGCCGTCCATCCACTCTTCGCGCCATTCGCGGTTGCGCTTGTCCAGCGCGCGGGCCAGGTGTTCCAGCTGCGCCGTGCTCAGGGTGGGGCCCAAGGCCACGGCCGTGGGCGCTGCGCGGTCCAGCGTGGTCTGGATGCGTTCTTCCACGTACAGGCTGAGCTGGCAGACCTGTGCAGCCGTTACCTCCTGGGGGGCGGCGGCCTGCAGGTTCTTGAGGGTGGTGGCTAACTCGGGAAGTTCGTCCTTGCGGTGCCAGTCCTGCAGGGTATGCAGGTCGTTGCGCAAGCGGGTGGACTGGGGGCCGTCAAAGTCAAAGTAGCTGTCCAGCCACCAGTAGGCCAGGTCCGGGGCGTTGTTGTAGCCCAGGCGTACGGCGTTGCAGCCGCTCAGGCTTAGCAAGCCCATGAGCAGCCCGATAATGGCGCACCAACGGCCCGCGCTGGCCCACCAGCGCTGTGGCCGAACCCATTCATCAGAAATTTGCGCGAGGACATGCACGTGACGTCTAGTTTTCAGGTTCAAGGGGCTTCAGGCCAGCGGCCGATCGTGGACGTGGTCATTATGGCGGCGGGCAAAGGCACGCGCATGAAGAGCAAAACCCCCAAAGTCTTGCACACCTTGGCCGGGCGCCCGTTGCTGGGGCATGTGCTGGACACCGCGGCCCAGCTGCTGGCACGCAAGGTGGTGGTGATTACCGGCCATGGTGCTATCGAAGTAGAAGCAGCCTGCGCAGTATCCGCGGGGGCTACAGCCGAATTTGACCTTAATTTTGTGCGCCAGGAGCCCCAGCTGGGCACGGGCCATGCCGTGCAGCAGGCGGTGCCCGCACTGGCCGACGACGGCGTCGTGGTGGTGTTGTCAGGCGACGTTCCGCTGACCCAGGCCGACACGCTGTTTCACCTGATCTCTGCCTGCGCAGGCAACAAGTTGGCCCTGCTGACGCTGGAACAGCGCGACCCCACGGGTTATGGCCGCATTGTGCGCACTGGCGATGCGGTTCAGGCCATTGTGGAGCACAAGGATGCGTCGGACGTGCAACGCCAGATCACCGAGATTTACAGCGGCATCATGGCCGTGCCGGCGGCCCAGCTCAAGCGCTGGCTGGCACGGCTGGACAACCAGAATGCGCAGAAGGAGTACTACCTGACCGACATCGTGAAGTTCGCGGTGGCCGATGGCGTGGACGTGGTGGCCTACAAGATCGACGACGCGGTGCAGGTGGCTGGTGTCAATAGTCCGGTGCAGCTGGCCGAGCTGGAACGTGCGTACCAATTGCGCCAGGCGCACCGACTGATGGAAGAGGGGGTGCGCTTGGCTGACCCGGCACGTATTGATGTGCGCGGCGACCTGCTCTGCGCGCATGACGTGAGCATTGATATCAACTGCATTTTCCAGGGGCTGGTGAGCCTGGGCGAGGGCGTGTCCATCGGTGCGCACTGTGTGATCGCCAATGCGGTGATCGAGGCGGGCGCGGTGATTCACCCCTTTACCCACATCGACGGGGAGAAACTGGGTGTGACCGTGGGCGTGGGTGCGCTCATCGGCCCCTTTGCCCGCCTGCGGCCGGGCGCCAAGCTGGGGGCTGAGGTGCACATTGGCAACTTTGTGGAAGTCAAAAACTCCACCTTGGCCAAGGGGGCCAAAGCCAACCATCTGGCATATCTGGGCGACGCCACGGTGGGCGAGCGCGTCAACTACGGCGCCGGCAGCATCACCGCCAACTACGATGGTGCCAACAAACACCGCACCGTGATTGAGGCGGATGTGCACGTGGGCAGCAACTGCGTGCTGGTGGCGCCGGTCACCATCGGCGCGGGCGGCACGGTGGGCGGTGGCTCCACCATCACCAAGAGCACCGAACCCGGCGCCCTGAGCGTAGCGCGCGGCAAGCAGGTCAGCATCGCCAATTGGGCACGGCCCGCCAAGAAACCCAAGGCCTGAATCTCCCCATGTCAGATCCTCAAGCCCGCATAGCCGAACTCGAAGCCGAACTCGCGGCGGTGCGGCGCGAGATGCAGGAATTCACCTCTGCGGTGTCGCACGACCTGCGTGCCCCACTCCGGCACATCGTGTCGTTTGCCCAACTGGTGGAAGAGGACGCCGGGCCCCAGCTGTCTGCCGAAGTCCAGGGTTTTTTGGCCACCATTGCCGGCTCCGCCCAGCACTTGGGCGTCATGCTGGACGGACTGCGCGAGCTCGCGCGCATAGGGGCGCTGCCTTTGGCGCCGGAGCCTGTGACCCTGCCGGCGCTGGTGCACGAGGTGGCTGCGGAACTGGCGCACGCCCATGGACCACGCCAGTTGGCCTTGGAGGTGGATGTGCCGGACACCGCGGCGGTCGTGGATGCCACTTTGCTGCGTGTGGTGCTGCGTGCGGTGTTGGATAACGCCTGGAAATTTACCTCCCGCTTGCCCGAAGCGCAGGCCCGCGTCGGGGTGTGTGCCCAGCTGTCAGCAGGCCGCTGGACGCTGGTCGTGCAGGACAATGGCGCGGGTTTTGCGGCCACGCACCCCGAGCAGGCCTTGCGCATATTTGGCCGCCTGCACACGGCCAGCACGTTCCCGGGGCTGGGGGTGGGGCTGGCTTTGGCGGCCAAGGCTGCCCAGCGCATGGGCGGAGTCCTGCAACTGGCGCCAGCCCAGCCTGTGGGCTGTGTGGTGACTCTCTCGTGGCCCCAGGCCGAGCGCTGACGCGCCAAACTTCCGCGCATAAAAAAACCCGGACATGCCGGGCTTTGCGGGGTGCGCTGGTCACTGCATCGCTGCAGCTACCGTGCTTACCACTTCTTGACTTTGTCCAGCTCGGCAAATGCGTCGGCCGAGGACTTTCCTTGGGTTTCAGCTGCGGGCTTGGCGCTGGCCTTGGCGGCAGGAGCGGCGGCCACTTGCTGGTTGGCCTTGGCGTCAGTGGCTTGGTCGGCAGCCATGGCTTGGCCAGCAAATGCGGAAGTCAAAGCAATAGCGATTGCGGCGATAGAAGTCTTGTTCATGATGAAGTTCCTTTCAATGTTTAGAAGAATCCGCTCTGGCGGGCATCACACCGTCTGAACAGCATCGATGGGGCGTTAAATTCATGCGTCTCGTCGATGGGATGAACTGTAAAATTTCTGATTAAGAAGATAAACAGCGTACGCAGCACATGTACGTTTCTGTTTTGGCAATAATGGCGGCTTGATATCGCCTTAAAGTGCCCCCATGGACCGACTTCTTTCAATGCGTGTGTTTCAGCGGGTGATCGACGAGGGGGGCTTTGCCGCCGCTGCGCGGGCCTTGGACATGTCACCCGCGGTGGTGACACGCCTGGTGGCCGACCTGGAAGAGCACCTGGGGACGCGGCTCTTGCACCGTTCTACCCGGCGCCTGTCGCTGAGCGAAGCGGGTGAATCCTACCTGGTACGGGTGCGTGCGATTTTGCAGGACATTGACGAGGCCGACGCCCTGGCCAACCTGCACACCCAGGAGTTGGCCGGTGAGCTGCATGTGCTCGCCACACCGGTGTTGGCGACCTATGTGCTGGCACCGCTGGTGGCGGGTTTTCGGGCCCTGTACCCCAAGATCGTGTTGCATGTGAATGTCGAGTCGTTCGTGGAGCCGCCCATTGATGGCCATGATGTCACCTTGTTCACCGCCGACGAGGCCTACGACGGTGATGTGGTGGCTCGCAAAATTGCGGCCGTCGAGGGCGTTTTCGTGGCATCGCCAGAGTATTTGCAGCGCAAAGGTACGCCGCTGCGGCCCGAGGATTTGTCGGCCCACGACTGTCTGGGTATCAAGGGAGGAAACTTGGGCACGCGCCTGTGGCGTTTCAAGAACTCGGAGAATTTGCAGGATTTTGTGGATGTGCCGGTGACCCCCGTCGTTTGGTCCAACCACATCGAAACCCTGATCCGTGCCACCCTGGATGGTGCTGGCATTGCCCCCGCCACGGTGGAGCTGGTGGCGCCCTTTTTGGCCAGTGGGGAGTTGGTGCGCGTGATTCCACCGTGGATCAAAGGCCAGATGTTTTTGTACGCGGCCTTGCCCAGCCGCCAGTTCTTGCCCCGGCGCACGCGCGTGTTTCTGGACTACCTGTCCGAGCAAACCCGCTTGCAACTGGCCAGCGCCATGGATGCGTGTGGCGCCGGTTGTGGCCCGGTATTAAGCCAGCGCTAGTTCCGCCCCAAACTTGCTGCGTTTGACGCTGAAAAATGCCTTCACATTGCGCACATTGGCATCGGCAGTGAACAGGCGCTGTGTGAGCGCTTGGTAGCCGGGCATGTCGCGGGCGTGCACCACCAGGCAAAAGTCCGGTCCGGGGGACACGCGGTAGCACTGCTGCACGGCCGTTTCGTCCGCCACGCGGGCCTCAAACCGCTCCAGCGCCTCGGCATCTTGCCGGTCCAGCGTGATCTCGACGATGGCCGTCAGCCCATGGCCCAGTGAGGTGGCCAGGCGCTCCGGGTTGAGCAATGCAATCTGCTTTTCGATCAGGCCCGCATCGCGCAGGCGTTTGACGCGGCGCAGGCAGGTGGGTGGCGTGGTGTGGGCCAGTGCGGCCAAGGCCTGATTGCTCAGGCTGGCATCGCGTTGCAAGGCCGCCAGCAGCTGCAAGTCCACGGCATCTAGTGTTATTGATTCCATATTTTGTTTATAAATGAAATAAAAATTCACATCAATGAATTTGTGAAATAAATGATCATTTTCAAATGAAATATGAACGCATATTTTTCTGTGTTCTGCCTACGATGCATGCCATTAACAGATTGGGAGACTGCTTATGTGTGGCATCGTCGGCGCGGTATCGACCCGCAACATTGTTCCTGTGCTGGTGCAAGGCCTAGAGCGTCTGGAGTACCGGGGGTATGACTCTTGCGGCGTGGCGGTCTATGCGCAAGATGGGCAACCCGGTTTGCGCCGCGCGCGCAGTACCTCACGCGTCGCCGAGTTGATTGAACAAGTGGCGAGCGGTGGTGTGCAGGGCCAGTTGGGCATTGCCCATACCCGTTGGGCGACCCATGGCGCACCGGTGGTGCATAACGCCCACCCCCACTTCAGCCATGGCACCGGTGCCGATGCCGACAGCAAGCCCGGCCGTGTGGCCCTGGTGCACAACGGCATCATCGAAAACCACGATGAACTCCGGGCTGCACTCAAGGCCAAGGGTTATGTGTTCCATAGCCAGACCGACACCGAAGTCATCGCCCACCTGATTGACAGCCTGTACGACGGCGATTTGTTTGAAGCCGTGAAAGCCACCGTGCTGCAGCTGCATGGTGCGTACGCCATTGCCGTGTTCTGCAAGGACGAACCGCACCGCCTGGTGGGCGCGCGCGCCGGCTCGCCGCTAATTCTGGGCGTGGGCAAGGACGGGCAGGAGCACTTCCTGGCCAGCGACGCTATGGCCCTGGCCGGGGTGACCGACCAGATCGTCTACCTGGAAGAAGGTGACGTGGTGGACGTGCAGCTGGGCAAGTACTGGTTGATCGACAAGGCCCACAAGGCCGTGACCCCGGCCCAGCGCCCTGTCAAAACCGTGGTGGCACACAGCGGTGCGGCCGAACTCGGCCCCTACCGCCACTACATGCAAAAAGAGATTTTTGAGCAGCCGCGCGCCATTGCCGACACGCTGGAAGGCGTGGAAGGAATCGTCCCCGAGCTGTTTGACCAGCAGGGCAACCATGCGCCCGGTGCCAACGCGGCGCGCGTGTTCAAGCAGATCGACAGCGTGCTGATCCTGGCCTGCGGCACCAGCTACTACAGCGGCTGCGCCGCCAAGTATTGGATCGAAAGCATCGCCAAAGTGCCATGCCAGGTAGAAGTGGCCAGCGAGTACCGCTACCGCGATTCGGTACCCAACCCCAACACCCTGGTCGTCACCATCACCCAAAGCGGTGAAACCGCCGACACCCTGGCCGCCCTGCGCCATGCGCAAAGCCTGGGTATGCAACACACGCTGACCATCTGCAATGTGGCCACCAGCGCCATGGTGCGGGAGTGCAGTCTGGCTTACGTCACCCGCGCGGGGGTGGAAATCGGGGTGGCTTCGACCAAGGCCTTCACCACCCAGCTGGCCGGGCTGTTCCTGCTGACGCTGTGCCTGGCGCAGGCCAAGGGACGGTTGACGGATGCCGATGAGGCACGCCACCTCAAGGCCATGCGCCACCTGCCCGCCGCACTGCAAGCGGTGCTGGCACTGGAGCCACAAATCATGGCCTGGGCCGATGATTTTGCGAAGAAGGAGAACGCGCTGTTCCTGGGGCGTGGCCTGCACTTCCCGATCGCCATGGAAGGTGCCTTGAAGCTCAAGGAAATCACCTACATCCACGCCGAAGCCTATGCCGCCGGTGAACTCAAACACGGCCCGCTGGCGCTGGTGACGAGTGAGATGCCGGTAGTGACCGTGGCACCCAACGACGCGCTGCTGGAAAAACTTAAGAGCAACCTGCACGAGGTGCGCGCGCGTGGTGGTGTGCTCTATGTGCTGGCCGATGCCGATACGCGCATCGACAGCGGCGAGGGCCTGCACGTGATCCGCATGCCCGAGCACTACGGTGAGCTGTCACCGCTCTTGCACGTGGTGCCCTTGCAACTGCTGGCCTACCACACGGCCTGTGCGCGCGGCACCGATGTGGACAAGCCACGCAACCTGGCCAAGAGTGTGACCGTGGAGTAGTGGGGGCACAAAGTGCAAGTGTTGCGGGCTGAAAAAACAGTCGGTAACTGGAAAAAAGGTTGTGAACTAGGAATTACGGTCGCTTACTTGTGGTTTCGACAGATTCAGTGGGGTGAGCATTACTTGTACGACCTCGGCAGTCTTCAAACCACGGCACTATCGCGTGGGCGTTGACGGCCTCGTGGCTTGTGCGGCGCGGGGACGATTCGATTGATCCGAGTCGCACGGACGGCATATGCGTGTTTGTGCCCGCTTTGGAGCAGTAAACCACGCTCTCGCCAGTAAGTGCCTGGTAATAGAACCTCGAACACGATGAGCTCTTCACAAACCCTTGCAAGAGCTCATGCAAAAACTACAACTCCCCGCAGTCCATCGCTCACTGCGTATTCACACCGTCGCCGCTGCCGTTCTTTGCACCATGGGGTGCGCTACCGCTGGCGCCCAGGTGCGATCAGATGCTGGCGTGGCTGGAACCCCAGAAACTTCCTCAGCCTGGGGCCTGGGTCTGGGTATTTCATCGGCCCAACGTCCATATCCCGGCGTGGAAAACAAGAACAGCGCCATTCCTATTCTGTACTACGAGAACTCCTGGCTCCGGATCAACGGCGGCATCGCAGACTTCAAAATTGCGAACAAGGACTTTGGCGCCACTGGTTCCCTGGCATTTGCGGGGCGGCTGAAGTACGAAGACAGCGGCTTCAAAGCCGATGACTCGCCATTGCTCACCGGGATGGATGAGCGGAAAGGGGGCCTGTGGGGTGGGGCAGCTGTGACGTGGAACCATCCTGTGGTTCGGGTCTCGGGTGAATGGCTTTCCGATCTATCGAGCAACAGCAAGGGGCAAAAACTGCAACTGCAAGTGGACCGCCGCTTTGGATTTGGCAGTTTTGCCGTTACGCCACGGCTTCAAGCCCAATGGCTCGACAAGAAGTACGTCGACTACTACTTCGGTGTGCGGGCGCATGAGGCGTTGCCAGGGCGCTCGCAGTTCACAGGCGAGGCTGCCTCTACGCTGGAGGTGGGTGTCCGGATGGACTACATGTTCCGGCCAAAGCAAATGGTTTTTGTGGATGTCAGCGCCACGAGCTTGCCCGAAGAAATCAAGAACAGCCCGATTGTGGGTCGCTCCAGCGTATCGCGGGTGTCTGTTGGCTATCTTTACCGGTTCTGAGATGCAAGGCTGCGCGCTCGCTTTCGCACTGCCCCTTCCCGATGGGGGGGCGGTCGGCACAGGCATGGGGCTGTCATTGGTACGGTCCAGTGTCTTCCCGTGCGTACCGCCTTTCAGTGGGCAGGTCCACGCCATTGCGCTGGATGAGCTCTTTGAGTACCACGTTTCTCTGTTCCGCCATGCCTTGGAAGATGCGCTGGGTACGGAAGCCCCTGGCCCTGCGCGGCTTCTGCGGGCCTATGTCCGGGCGGTATGCGCCAGCGCCATGGCCATGGGGCCGAACGAGCGTGCTGCAGTGGCTTCGCTGATGTGCACTCCCGAGTATCGGGTGATCTGGTCAGATTTCATCGACGAGGTCTGCAGCGGCGACGCTATGGACCCTGCAACGCAAATGATCTGTCGCTACGCAGCGGAAGGTCTTTGGCTGGACTATGCCCTGGAAAGGGGGGCTGGGCCAGATTACATCGCCGATGTGCAGCAGCGCCTCCTGGCGTTGACGAATGCATGAGATGGCGTGCCAGCCAGTCGGCTGTTGATTTGCCAGCGGTATTCCCTGCATGCATGCACTAAGCTTGGCGATCCCTATTGATACAAAGATGAACCGCATCGCACTGGTGGAAGACCATGAACGCCTCGCCAACCTGGTCCGCCAGGCGATGGCGGGCGCAGGAATTGGCGTGGACGTTTTTCCGGACTATGAGTCCGCATGGTTTGCCTTGCGAGACATCAGCTACGGTGCTTTGGTGGTAGACCGTGGGTTGCCAGATGGGGATGGGCTCCAACTGGTCCGCCGCCTGAGATCGGCGGACAACACCATCCCGTGCCTGATGTTGACGGCCAGGGACGCATTGCATGACAGGGTCGATGGCTTGGAGTCCGGGGCGGACGACTACCTCACCAAACCGTTCCCCATGGAAGAGCTGATTGCCAGGGTGCGAGCGCTGCTGCGGCGTCCCGCCGCCTTGCGGGCGATGAACCCGGCTTTGGGAGACCTTTGCCTGTTTCCGGCGCAGGCCCGTCTGGCGTGCGGCGAAGAGTCCATCACGTTGCCGCCCGCCGAGATGCAGATCATGCTGTGCCTGTTGCGGAAGACGGACCAAATCGTGCGCAGGTCTGCGTTGGAGGCTGCAGCATGGGGAATCTCTGAAGCAGTCACCCCCAACGCGCTAGACGTTGCGTTGCATCGCCTGCGCAGAAAACTCCTGGCGATCGGCTCGCACATGGAGATCGTGAACATCAGGGCCCATGGATATGCGCTTCGTGACGATTCGGTGGCCCCGTAGTTTCCGCGCGCGCCTGCTGCTCGTTTATGTGGCGGGCATGGCGCTGAGTGCTGCCCTCGTGGGCGTCGTTGTCATGGTGCTGGCCGAACCTTTCAACCGGTACATGTTGGAGAGCGGCACCATCGACAAGGCGCAGCAGATTGCTGCCAGTGTGCAGTTTGACGCAGCAGGAATGCCGACGGGGTTTGACCACACGGTGATCGAGCTTTGGGCGTTCAGCAGCTTGCAGGAGGAAGTGGCGGCGCGCATCCTCGACAGTCAAGGCATGGTGCACTTCACCTCAGACGGCAGCAAGCAGTCGTTGGCACCCGACGGTGCGCAGTTTGACCCTTCGAGAAAGGCTTTCCAGCTGGTTCGCCATGGCGTTGTCATGCATGCAGCCACCGTACCTGTCAGGCGTGGCGATACAACCTGGTACGTGCAGTTTGCCCTCAGCGACCGCCTGGTGCTGCAGGTGCAGCAAAGCATTGGCCGGCCTGCACTGCTTCAGGGCGTGGTGGCGACCTGCGTGACGTTTCTGGCTGTTTTTCTGATCACTGCGCATTTCACGCTACAGCGTGCGCTCAGACCCTTGCGGGTTGCATCGCTCAAGGCGCAGCGCATCACCCCACAGTCGCTGGGTGATCGCCTTGATCTGCAAAGCCTTCCCAGCGAATTGGTCCCGCTGGTCGATGCGTTCAATCGGGCCCTCGATCGTCTCCAACTGGGATTTCAGACGCAGCAGGAATTCCTCGCCAATGCTGCGCACGAACTCAAGACGCCGCTGGCGCTGATTCGGGCGCAGGTAGAGATGGAGGCACCAGAAACTCGCAATCCGCATCTCATCCAGGACATCGACCGGATGGCACGCCAGGTGCAACAACTACTGCTTCTGGCCGAGGCCAGCGAAGAGCGGAACTACCGCATGGAGGCATGCGCCCCCCGCGTGGCCATGATGGAGGCATCTGATTTCATGAGCCGCGTCGCGCAGCGCAGCCATGTGCAGATCAGCCTGATCTTCGAGGATGCGGTGGGAACAACCTGGATGGCGGATCGCGGAGCTGTGTTCACGCTCCTCAAGAATCTGCTGGAGAACGCTATTCAGCACAGCCCGGCCGGTGGCACGGTGTATTTGCGGGTGCATGCCAGCGGATTCTCCGTCTCTGACCAGGGGCCTGGCGTTGCTCCCGAGCATCTGGAGAAACTCTTTGAACGCTTCTGGCGAGGCGCATCCAGGCGCGATGAGGGCGCGGGACTCGGGCTGTCCATTTGCAAGGAGATCGTTTCGGCGCACGGATGGCATATCGAAGCACGGCTCGGTGCCCCCGGGCTGCAAATGCACGTTGTATCGCCTCAAAGAGACCTGCATTGAAAAATTCACTTTGAATTCATCCCATGCCTGATGAGGCTGCACCGGTCCATCAAGGTCGGGTGACTTTGTTTCTGGGAATAAACTCAGACAAGGAATTCAAGCATCTCGTTCGCCAACACCTTCCTGACATTTCGGAGGATGTTTGCTCCTTGGCAAGACTGGGACAGCTAGCAGCCATCGCCGGTATGGCACTCCCTGACGATGCTAGGAAGCACAGCATGCTAACTGCGCAAGAAACATACAGGTCCAATGCCTTGCGTCGGCGGAGGCACAGGAATCGCCCCGGTTCTCTCAATCGTGCGAGGCGCAATTGCTGAGGGCATGAACAACCCAATCCACCTCTACTTTGGTGTTCGAAGCCAACAAGACGTATACGACACCGATCGCTTGCGCCAACTGGCTAAAGACCATTCCAACATCTGCATCAACATCCTAGTGGCCACCGGTCAGGCCGGGGAAATGCAGCGGACAGGGCTCATGACTGACGCTCTGAATTTACTGGTGGCACACCTAGGCGTCAGTCCAGAACATGTCTATGCAGACGCTTTCTACCCCAGCGGTATCTGAATTTCTTCTATCCCTCCATCTGAATCGAGCAAGGAGACAAATAATGACAACAACAGCCTCAGTATTCCCCGATAAGCCGCAATGGGAGGCCGCTCTTTGCAGTCACCAGATCCAGAACATCAGTGTCCAGGCGTAGTCCACCAGTGCCAGCGCGGGAAGCATCGCCGCTAGCGCCGGCACATAGCGGCTACGCTGGGGGGCGTAGCGCTGGCAAATGCCGTGCGCCAAAACCAGCGACCACAGGTTGGCAGCGCTCAGCAGTAGCAGGCGCACGTCATTGGCCCAGTACACCGGCACACCTTCGTTCTTGAGAAAATTCACCGTCAGCGCCGACAGGCCCAGGAAGATGCCGCAGCCCGCCAGCGGAATGAGGGCCTGGCTCAGGTGGTAAAAGCGCTGCGTGCGCCAAGGGCCGAGGGCACGATTGGCCGCGGTCAAGGGTAGCGCCAGCCCCAGGCCCATGACCGCGCCCATGCCAAAGATGTAGGCCAGCAGCAAGCCGCCATCGAGCCAGGAAAACACGTCGCGCTGTGCCGGGTAGTTGGTCAGCAGCCACCAGGGCGCGTTTTCGGCGAAGGGCCACCAGATGTCGCGCGCCATCAGCCACTCGGCCAGCCACTGCTTGGCCGCGCCAAAGTGCGGGTTCACCGTCCACTGAAAAGCGCCGATGGCAATGCCCAGCAGACCCACCAGAATCAACAGGGTTTGCCAGCCATTGGCCAGCTGTTCGCCCAGCGCCACCACTTCGGTGTTGGGCGAGCGCACGGTCAGTGCGATGGCGTCGCGGTGGCCGCTGCAGCGCCCGCACATGTGGCAGTCGCTGGCACCTTCCATCTTGCGCATGGCCACCAGCGGGGCACAGTTGACTGGCTGGATGCGGATGGTGCGCCCACCCTGCGGGGTGTAGGAGGCACGCCAGGCGGTCGCATCCACCTTGAAATGCAGGGGTGACAACTTGCTCAGCAGGCCAAAGACCCCGCTGACCGGGCACAGGTACTTGCACCACACCCGTTTTTCACGGCCATACACATAACCAATGGCAATGGCCGCCACCGTAGAGCCCCCCAGCACCAGCAACACCGCCTTGGGGTACTGGTAGACACTGACCATTTGGCCGTAGACGGTGGTGCCCACAAAAGCGACGAAAGGCCAGCCGCCCCAGCGCATCCAGTGCGGTATGGCGTGGTTACGCCCCTTGCGACTGGCCCATTCCGACAAGGCCCCTTCGGGGCACAAGACGCCGCACCAGACCCGCCCCATGAGCACCATGCTCAACAGCACGAAGGGCCACCAGATGCCCCAGAACACGAACTGGGCAAACACCGTGAGGTGGGTGAATACGTGGGCGGTTTCGTCGGGCAGCGGCAACAGCGCCGGTACGATGATCAGCGTGCCATAAAACAGCACCACCACCCATTGGGTGGCGCGAATACAGCGCCCGTGTCGGCGCAGCCAGTCGCCGGCAGCGGCACTCAGCGCGTTCAGGCGTGCGCTTGTTGCTGGCGCGTTGGCCGCGATATCCATTGCACGCCACCCCAATACAGACAGAACACCAGAAAAATCATCAGTGAGGGCCGCGCCCGGTAACCGGTGAAGGCCGACACCACACCACCCAAAACGGTGCCGTCATCGAGCACGCCCGAGCTGTCCCACAGCTGCGCCACCAGGGCCGGCACCAGTTGCACGCCAATCAGCCGGTCCACGCCCGCCACCAGCAGGGCACCGCCCAGCAGCAGCAACAGGATTTCCGTGCCTTTGAAAAACGCACGCCAGGAAATGTATTTGCCGCCCAGTTGCAGCAGGTAAAAGGTGCCGGCAGCCAGCACCACACCCAGGCCCAGCGCCAGCCAGAAAGACGGGGCACCCAGGCCATTCGCGCCCGTGGCCAGGCTGCTCAGAAACAGCACCGCCTCGCTGCCCTCGCGGGTGATGGCAATAGCGGCCAGCGAAAACACGCCCCACCAGTTTTGCTGCTGTGTGCTGTGCCCCAGCGACTGCTCCAGGTTCCGGCGCATGCTTTGCCCGTGGCGACGCATCCAGAACACCATTTGCACAATCAGGCCCGCCGCCGCCAGCAGCAAACCGGCTTGGAAGTATTCCTGGCCCTCGTCGGACAGCACGGCATTCACCGCATCAATGCCCAAACCCAGCAGGAAGGCGCCGCCCAGGCCCGCCAGCACCCCCAGCCACAGGTATTTCAAGCCGGGCTTGCCCTGCGGGTTGTGCGACAGCCATGCATGCAAAATGCCCACCACCAGCATAGCCTCGACGGTTTCCCGCCACATCACGAACAGTATCTGGCTGAAATTCTGCATGGTTTACCTGGCAACAATGCTTCCCTGACCGGTTTGAATGTGGAAGTCGTCGAAGAACTTGTACTCCCCCGGCTCCAGCGGAAAAATCACGACAAAGGAGGAACCACCCGGGTTCAGCGCCTTTTCCTTGCGCAACTGCAGGCTTTCGAATTCGATGGCCTCGGTGCCGGTGTTGAAAATCTCGATCTTGATTTTCTTGCCCGCCGGGACAACCAGCTTTTTCGGCTTGAACACGCCGTTGTTGCACTCCAACCGAAAGGTCGGCAAATCGTCTGCAGCCTGCGCGCCGCTCAGTGGCAGCATCCACAGGCAGGCCAGCGCGGCCAGGGCGAGTCGTTTTTGCATGGTCAGTCCCAACGCGGCAAGGGCTTAGTAGCCGCCTTTTTTACCGGTACCGGCAAAAGTGAAGTCGTAGTTCAGGTCGAAGGCCTTGAACCAGGGGGCCACACCGGTCTCCTTGTCCACATGGCGGCCGAAGTGGCCATGGGCATTGGCCGACGGCGGCTGCACCGTGAACTTGAGCTTGTACTTGCCGGGGCCGTCGAGCTTGACGTTGTCACCGTAATGGGGGCCGTCGCTGGCCACCATGGGCATCAGGTCGCCTTCGACCTTGAAGCTGCTGCCCACCTTGGTGATTTCAAATTTGATGACCAGATTGGGCATCCAATCCCCTTCGGAAAAACCGTTCGGGTTTTTCTTGGTGGCATGGATGTCGGCTTCAAGGTGGATGTCGGACTCTTCCACCCGCTTCATCATGCCGTCCGGCTCCATCTTGACGGGCTGCAGGTACACCGCACCGATTTCCATGCCACCGACAATCTGGTGTTTTCCAATCGGGGTCTCGGCGGCCTGGCTCAGAGGGGCGGCGAGGGCCAAGCCGGTGAGTACGAGGCAAAGCAGTTTCGTTTTCATGGTGCGCTTACTTTCGACATTTAGAAGATGATTCGAGCCGACATCGTGGATGCGGGTGACTCTCGGTTGCGATGTGGTGCATCGCCCCAGGTTGGGTATTTGAATCGTTCTAAATGAGAATGATTTTGATTTTTATCAATGCCTGTGCTGCCACGGCATTCTGATGCGCAGGCTGATCGCTCCCATGCCGAATCGCCCCATGCGCTGGAACGCACAGCGGTGCAGGTAACCGCAACCTCAGCGCAAACGAAAGCTCTGGAATTTTCCCGACAGAGTTCGTTGCAATGGCAGCGAAATCTCAGCCGATTCACCGAGCGGCGAGCGATGTGCCTGCAAAACCCAGTGTTGCACTCCGCATTCCATCAATTCGTCGGCGAGCGCAAGCAGTTGATTCTCGGTAAACAGGCCGGAATGCCATGTCGTCCGGCATTCGAGGCCTGTGTTGCTGGCCAATAGCAGGCGCAATGATTCCCGGGCGCGCGCACCACTGCCAGGGGTGCTAGTGAGCACGTCGTGGCAGTGCAGGGGAGCCTTGATGTCTAGGCCCACCCAATCCAGCTGGGGCAATACGGCCGCCAGGCGCTCTGGGTACATGCCCCCGGTGTGCAGGGCGGTTGCAAAGCCCAACGCGCGCACCGCCTGCAGCGCTTCGGGTAGTGCGGTTTGCAAGGTGGGCTCGCCGCCGGAGAACACCACACCGTCGAGCAGTCCCCGGCGGGTGTGCAAAAAAGCCAGCACCTGCGCCCAGTCCCACGGGGTGGGGGCGTTGGCATCTAGCAGTTCGGGGTTGTGGCAGTAGCTGCAGCGCCAGGGGCAGCCCTGACAAAAGACTACCGCCGCCAGACGCCCCGGAAAGTCAATGGTGGTCAGCCGGGTCAGGCCACCCACCCGAAGGCCGGTGCCCGCGCGGGCAGCCGCTATCGCATCGCGCGCGGAGGCTTCAGCCCGCACAGCGCTGTTCGGCAAAGAACTGGCGCTCCTGGTGCTCGCCCTGTTTGCCGATGTTGAAGCTGGCCACCGGGCGGTGGTAGCCCATGACGCGGGTCCACACCTCGCAGGGTTGGCGCTCGGCGTCGGTGAGCTGCACGGCAGCGGACAGAGGGGTAGATTCAGTGGTGCTGTGGTTCATGTAATACTCCTTTAGTGGTTGAGTTTGCTATAAATTTGGTAGCTACTCGCGCATATTTGGCGGGGGCTAGATGCCAATTAGGCTGCTAATTTCTCGCGTTTGGCCAGTAGCCGCTCGGTGTCGCACACCGGGCAAAACGGGTGTTCGCCCGCCAGGTAGCCGTGTGTGGGGCAGATCGAGAAGGTGGGTGTGACCGTGATGTAGGGCAGGCGAAAACGGGTCAATGCGCGTTGGACCAGCGCACGACAGGCGTCGCCGCTGGATAGGCGTTCACCCATGTACAGGTGCAGCACAGTACCGCCGGTGTACTTGGACTGCAGCTCCTCCTGGCGCTGCAGTGCCTCAAACGGATCGTCGGTAAAGCCCACGGGCAGTTGCGACGAGTTGGTGTAGTAGGGCCGTTCAGTGCTGCCGGCCTGCAGGATGTCCGGCCAGCGCTTGGCATCTTCCTTGGCAAATCGGTAGGTGGTGCCTTCGGCCGGTGTGGCCTCCAGGTTGTACAGGTGGCCGGTTTCTTCCTGAAAGTCGACGATGCGTGCACGCACGTGGTCCAACAGCCGCAGGGCCAGGGCCAGGCCTTGCGGGGCTGCGATGTCGTAGAGGTCGGCGCTGAAGTTGCGCACCATCTCGTTGATGCCATTGACGCCCAGCGTGCTGAAGTGGTTGCGCAGCGTGCCCAGGTAACGCTTGGTGTAGGGGAACAGGCCCTGGTCCATCAGGCGCTGGATGAGCTTGCGTTTGGTCTCCAGGCTTTGTTTGCCCAGTTCCAGCAGTCGGTCCAGTGCGGCCAGCAAGGCTGGCTCGTCGCCGCGGTACAGATACCCCAGGCGCGCGCAGTTGACCGTGACCACACCCAGGCTGCCGGTCTGCTCGGCGCTGCCGAACAGGCCGTTGCCACGCTTGAGCAACTCGCGCAAATCCAGCTGCAGGCGGCAGCACATGGAGCGCACCATGTTCGGCTCCAGCTCGGAATTGATGAAGTTCTGGAAGTACGGCAGGCCGTACTTGGCCGTCATCTCAAACAGCAGCTGCGCGTTCTCGCTCTCCCACGGAAAATCCTTGGTGATGTTGTACGTGGGGATAGGGAAGGTGAACACGCGGCCCTTGGCATCGCCCGTGGTCATCACGTCAATGTAGGCGCGGTTGATGAGATCCATCTCCACCTGCAAGTCACCGTACGCGAAGGGCATCTCTTTGCCTGCGATCACGGGCACCTGCTCGCGCAGGTCCTCGGGGCAGGTCCAGTCGAAGGTGAGGTTGGTGAACGGCGTCTGCGTGCCCCAGCGCGAGGGCACGTTCAGGTTGTAGACCAGCTCCTGGATGCACTGGCGCACGGCGGCGTAGTCCATGGCATCGATGCGAACAAAGGGCGCCATGTAGGTATCGAACGACGAGAACGCCTGCGCACCCGCCCACTCGTTCTGCAGTGTGCCCAGAAAGTTCACGATCTGCCCCACCGCCGAGCTCATGTGCTTGGGCGGCCCCGCTTCCACCTTGCCCGGCACGCCGTTCAGGCCCTCGTGCAGCAGCGTGCGCAGCGACCAGCCCGCGCAGTAGCCGCTGAGCATGTCGAGGTCGTGGATGTGGATGTCGCCGTTGCGGTGCGCCTCGCCGATCTCGGGCGTGTAGACGTGCGACAGCCAGTAGTTGGCCGTGACCTTGCCCGCCACGTTGAGGATCAGCCCGCCCAGCGAGTAGCCCTGGTTGGCGTTGGCGTTCACGCGCCAGTCGGCACGGGTGAGGTATTCGTTGATGGACGACTCTACATTCACCAATGTCTGGTGGTCGGCACGCAGGGTGGCGTGGCGCTCGCGGTAGGCAATGTAGGCGCGCGCCGTGGCCAGGTGGTTGGCGGCAATCAGGGTCTGTTCCACCACGTCCTGGATTTGTTCAATGGCGGGCGCCAGCCCATGGAAGCGGTGAATCAGCACCTTGCCCACCTGGGCGCACAGCAAGCTTGCTTCGTCGTCACCAAATTCGCCGCTTGCCGCACCCGCACGCACCAGGGCCGAGTGGATCTTGGCTGCGTCAAAAGCTGCGCTTTGGCCGCCCCGCTTGATGACCGAGCGCGGTAAGGAAGTAGGGGGATTGTGCAAGGGGGGGCTCCAGAGTGATTGTTGATCGTAAACACTACCTATGGTGTGCACGATAGCCTTGAGACACTACCTGTAGTTTGATTTAAGACAAAGGTCCGCATGGATGTCTGGTGGGTTTGTGGTGTCTTGGGTCTTCCGATATCGGCACAAAGTGCCATTCCAGGTTCATGCGGTGGGAAGGCTCCAACACGCTGTCGCGCGCGCACAGATTGCTCTGTTGACCGCGGGTGCAGGTTGCAAGTCGTTGCGCAGGACGTTGACGGCGGCCGCATGGGAACAAGGCCGCCTGGATGTCGCCCCTTTGCCGCCGCCTGCCAGACGCGACACGACACGTCGCCACACCGCCTGCCGGGTTGATGGATCGGCCCTGAAGCCACTACTGTCCGGTCAATTTCACTCGTTCTTCAGAACAGCTCAACCTGTGACTGCAGTTCTTTGAAACTGTGGTCGCTGAGCGCGTTGTCGTCTGGCCGTGGCAAGCACGGGCAAAAGAGGGGGGGCGCAGGTCCGGCTGTGGCGCCGGGCTAAAGATTGGTATTAATTTGCGATTGCCTTCTCGTCGTCGGCTCGTAGTTCGCCCAATACTGAGCGGGCCGGACGTGATGCACCAAGATGCAGGTAA
Organism: Curvibacter sp. GWA2_63_95; assembly: GCA_001795455.1. Taxonomy (GTDB): domain Bacteria; phylum Pseudomonadota; class Gammaproteobacteria; order Burkholderiales; family Burkholderiaceae_C; genus Allorhodoferax. Next base: position 55,175 of record MGPB01000024.1, read on the forward strand.
CGTAGCTCATCCATAAGGGCACTCCAAAGTGAAGGGCCGCCCTTTTCCAGCAGTTCCGCGCGCAAAGACGCCTCCTTACTCGGATGCGTATGTCGAAGGCCCCAGGCAGTCATATATGCGAGCAGAGGTACAAGCTGTATGGCCGCTTCCGTGAGGCTGTAGATTCCTTTCTGCTGATGACTCGGATCTGGAGATCGTGTCAGCAGGCCAGACGCGGTCAAGTGCTTCAGTCGGCTTGCGAGGATGTTCGAGGCGATGCCCTCCTTGTTTTGCTCCAGCAGTGCGCCATAGCTGCGCCTGTTCTCGAACACGACATCGCGGATAACGATCAGGCTCCACCGATCGCCGATCTGCTCAAGCGTCAGATTGATCGGGCAGCCCGATCGTTTTGTTTGCGTCACAGTCATGCTCCTTAAATTTCCACTTGCATTATGCAAGTAGTGTAGGTATTATTGGACCACTTGCAAAATGCAAGTGCTATAGAGATCTTGGCAGATCGACAGAGGATTCGAACATGCGTGCGGCTTTCATTACGGGGTACAGCGGCGACTCGGCAGTGCTGGCGACCGAAAAGTTGGCAACAACATGGCATGACGCGCTGGCGTTCCGCTAAAGATCATTACGTACATACCCACCACACCCAACGGTTAGGAAACACTATGAAATTCTCTACCATCACTTCGCGCGCCGTGCTCGCGGTATCGTTGGCATTCGCCAGCACCTTCGTTGCTGTCGCACCGGCCCAAGCTGAAGCGCCGATGCAGCATAAGCAGGTTGCGGGCTTCTATCGCACGATGATTGGCGACTATGAGGTCACCGCGCTCCTTGACGGCAGCGGCGCCATCGACTCCAGCCTCCTGCATGGCGATCCAGCACTCATCCAGTCCCTCCTGGCGCGCACCTTCCAGAACGATCCCAAGAATGTCCCGGCTACCGTCCAAGGCTACCTCGTCAACACCGGCTCCAAGCTCGTTCTCGTCGATACCGGTGCGGGCGGCCACTGGGGCGGGCCCACGCTGGGCAAGCTCGTACAGAACTTGAAGGCCTCCGGCTACAAGCCGGAGCAGGTTGACTTGGTGCTGCTGACCCATCTTCACGCCGACCATGTTGGCGGGATCTACAAAAACGGGAAACGTGTCTTCCCGAAAGCGACCGTGGTGATGAAGAAGGCCGACGCCGACTTCTGGTTGTCGAAGGAAATCGCCGCCCAGGCCCCGGAAGAAGCAAAAGTCTTCTTCACGATGGCACAGGATGGCGCAGCGCCTTACATCGCGGCAGGCAAATGGAAGCCCTTCGAAGGCATGAACGAAATCGTCCCCGGTATCGCTCCCTATGCCATTCCCGGCCATACGCCCGGTCACACCGGCTACATGATTTCTTCCAAGGGTCAGTCGCTGCTGGTCTGGGGCGACGTTACTCACGTCATTGCCGTCCAGATGCCGCATCCGGAAATCGGCATCGCCTTCGACTCCGACGGCCCGATGGCCATCAAAACGCGTGAAGACCTTCTGGTGAAACTCGCAGCGGACAAGACGATGATTGCCGCCGCTCACATGCCGTTCCCTGGCTTGGGCCGTGTTCGCAAGGCAGACAGTGGCACTGGTTACGACTGGGTACCGGCGACCTTCGTCAATTTGAAATAAGCCGAAGCATCCCGTGCGCGGTAGCGGCTACCGCGCACACCCGACAAAGCGCAGCGGCGCTTTTTAGCCTGCGCTATCGGGTGCGCCCTCTGCGAAGAGGCAGGCACTAAATAGTAGGAGACTGCAATGACTACTGACACCAACACGCCGGGAACGGCATGGATGCAAATCGTCAAGAAGAAAGGAACGAGCGACTTCGCGACGTCGTTCACCGCTGACGCCAGCCTTCAGACAACAGCCCTCAGCAAGGCCGTGGTCGGATCGACACTCATCGGGGCATTCTTTGCCGCGACGAGCACGATGTACGAACACTTCGTGTTCACTGCGGAGACGGTCGACGGTGTGAAGACTTACCTTGAGTGGGATGCCATCCACGGTGGCAAACCGATCGCCGGCACCACCATCATCACCCGGAATGCGTCTGGCCTCATCAACAACATCAAGCTCTTCCAGAGCCCGTTTCCCGTCGTTCGTGAGTTCTCGTCTGGTCTCAAGGAACGGCTCGAAGGAACACTCGGCCAGGACTTCTTTAGCTAAGCCGGGAAGACAAGCACCGTTATCGCCTCGTTCAGCCTGAACAACACAACCGAGCAACTACTTATGCCAATATTTCACGCCCATATTCCGGCTCAAAAGTTCTCCAGCGAAGAAAAGCGGGCTCTGGCGGATGCCTTAAATTTCGCTCTCCATGAAGCCATGGATACGCCTATGGATGACCGTTTCATCATCATCAGTGAGCACAAGGAGGATGAATTCTTCATCCATCCGACTTTTCCTGACTTGACGAGATCCGACAAGCGCATGGTCGTAACGGTGACGTTCGGTACGAGCAGGACGGTGGAGCAGAAACGCAAGCTCGCAGAGTTGGTCACCCGATACGCAGTAGAAAAGGTTGGCGTCAGCCAGGACGATGTCACCCTGATGATGTATGCCCTTCCCTTGGAGAACATGAGCTTCGGCGGTGGCAAGCTGGTCTCTGACATCGACCTTTCTATGCCTTGGGTAAACAAGTAAGAACGACGAAGCTATGACCGACTGGCATTTCTACGAACCGGCGCAGGGGCATTTCCTGCGTCACGATCCGCTCAACGCCATCGTCGCTCCGCGACCGATCGGCTGGATCAGCACAGTCTCTAACGACGGTGTGCGCAACCTTGCGCCCTACAGCTTCTTCAACCTGTTCAGCTACAAGCCGCCGATCGTCGGCTTTTGCTCGCTTGGTGCGAAGGACTCGCTCGCCAACGCGCGTGACACCGGCGAATTCGTATGGAATCTGGCGACGCGAGAGCTCGCCGAGGCGATGAACGCCTCCGCAGCGATGGTGCCAGCGCACGTCGATGAGTTCGAGTTGGCCAAACTGGAGACGCTGCCCTCGGCCAAGGTGCGGCCATCGCGCGTTGCGGCTAGCCCGGTGCAGTTCGAGTGCGTGGTCACCCAGATCGTGCAGCTTGAGGCGCAGGGCGGCGCAGCGCTCCCGGCGTGGCTGGTGTTGGGCGAAGCAGTAGCGATCCACATTGACCGGCAGATGATCAAGGACGGCGTGTACCAGACTGCGCAGGCGCGTCCGATCCTGCGCGGCGGTGGGCCGGCCGACTACTTCGAAATCGGCGCTGGGCAGCTCTTCACACTTGCGCGACCGGGCGAATGACCGCGGCAAGGTCGATGCCTGTCACTTTTACGGCACCGCCTGACATCTTTCTACAAGGAGAACTTCCATGTTTCAACGTACCGATATCGCATTCGAAGCAGAAGGCTGCGTCACGCTGCGTGGCTGGCTCTATGTGCCCACCGGCGGCAGCGGCCCCAATCCCGCCATCACCATGGCGCATGGCTATGCTGGCGTGAAGGAGCACGGCCTGGAGCGATTCGCCGAGAAATTCGCCTCCAACGGCTTTGTCGTACTCCTGCACGATCACCGCAACTTCGGCGCCAGCGATGGCACGCCGCGCCAGGATATCGACCCATGGCGTCAGGTCGCCGATTGGCGGCGCGCGATCAGCTTCCTCGAACGCCAGGACGTCGTCGACGCGAAGCGCATCGGCTTGTGGGGCACGAGCTATGCCGGCGGTCACGCGCTGGTGCTTGGCGCAACCGACCGCCGCCTGCGCGCGGTCGTCGCGCAGGTGCCGACCATCAGCGGCTTCGAGCAAGGACTGCGCCGCATTCCACCCGACGCCGTCGCCGCCATCGAGGAGGCCTTCTCGGCGGACGAACGCGCGCAGGCGCGCGGCGAGCCGCCGCGCAGGCAGACGATCGTCAGCGCCGATCCGGCCGTCCCTGCTTCGTACCGCGCCAAGGACGCCATCGAGTTCTATCTGCAGCCCGTGCCCGACGGTGCCTGGGACAACAGCGTCACGGTGCGCTCGACGCGCGCCGCGCGCATGTACGAACCGGGCGCGTGGATTGCGCGCGTGTCGCCCACGCCGCTGCTGATGGTCGTCGCGCTGCAGGACACCATCACACTGACCGATCTCGAGTTGGCCGCCTACGAGCGCGCCCTTGAGCCGAAGCGCCTCGTGATGATTCCCGGCGGCCATTTCGATCCGTACCTCACCAGATTCGATCAATCCAGTGCCGCCGCGCTGGACTGGTTCAAGGAACACCTCGCGTAACCTCAACTTGCGACAACACAGGAACCCGACATGCCTCATCTCACCCATACCATCGAGCATGGCATTGCCACAATCATTCTCGATCGCTTGCCGCAAAACCGCATCGACGACCAGATGGTTGACGAACTGGCCACGGCGATCAACGCGATCGAACGCAGTGACGCGCGCGTCGTGCTGGTGCGCGCCGAAGGCGAGAACTTCAGCTTTGGCGGCGATATCTTGCCCTGGCCCAACGACACGCCCCGCCAGTTGCGTGCGCGCTTCGAAGGTTATATGGACGTCTTCAATCGCTTCGAACGCCTGCCCTTGCCGGTCATCGCGGTGGTGCACGGCTTGTGCGCCGGCGGCGGTTTCGAACTGGCGTTGCGCGCCGATGTGATCTTTGCCGCCGAAAGCGCCACCTTCTGCCAACCGGAACAGTCGCTTGCCCTCGTGACCCTGCTGGGCGGCATCTACCGCGTCGCCGAACGCGCCGGACGCGCACGTGCCATGGAATGGGCACTGACTTCCGAGCGCGTCCCCGCCGCGACCATGGAGCGCTTCGGCGTGATCAACCGCGTCGTCGCCGATGCCGAGCTGCTTGCAGAGGCGCATGCCTTCGCCGCGAAGTTCGTGCACGGCCCGACACGCGCCCACGCCGCGCACAAGGCCTTGCTGCGCACCTGGGCCAACGGCGGTGTCCAAGCGGCCGACGATGTGATGTTCAACATTGCCATGCCCTTGTTCGAGACAGAAGACGTGAAGGCCGGGCTTGCTTCAGCCACCCAGGCCCTGACGGCCGGCACGGCGCGCCCGGTGCTCGAATTCAAGGGCTGTTGATTTCCTCCGAAACCAGATCTACCGGAGCTGCCGAAATCTTGGACTGGTTATGCAGCGATGCCCTGGTGCCGACAGTGCCCGGCGGGACTGCCGAAGCCCACTGAACGCTTGATCCGCACCTCGTTGTACAGCCCCCGCCGGACGAGACACTTCGAGTGCGCACAGATTGCTCTGTTGACCGCGGGTGCAGGTTGCAAGTCGTTGCGCAGGACGTTGACGGTGGCCGCATAGGAACAAGGCCGCCTGGATGTCGCCCCTTTGCCGCCGCCTGCCAGGCGCGACACGACACGTCGCCACACCGCCTGTCGGGTTGATGGATCGGTCCTGAAGTACAAATATGCCTATGGAGACCGTGGTTATTGCGCTACCAGCTATCAAATAAATAGCATCATGGTTGCTGCCAGGTGACGCTGCGTAACACTCTGCAACAAGGTCGGCGCCGCGTGGTGTCCGGGCGTTGCGTGGGGGCGGGGCGCAGGCGGCTATGCTGCATGGGCCCCGCCGCTGGTGCACTTGGGGTGCGCCGGTTGCCTACCTTTTGCAGAAAGTTTCTCTATGCGCTCTATTTCCGCTCCCTTTGCTTTGGCTGCGCTCACGGTGCTGGCCCAGTCCGCGTTGGCCCAGTCCACCGAGCAGCGCAGCACGCTGGCGGACCAGCAAGAGGTGGCCGTCACCATTTACAACGACAACCTGGCCTTGGTAAAAGACCAGCGCCGGGTGTCGCTCAGTGGCGGCAAGTCGGCGCTTGCTTTCCGTGATGTGAGCGCCCGCATGCGTCCCGAAACCGCGCTGCTGCGCAGCGTGAGTGCCCCTGGCGCGTTCAGCGTGTTGGAGCAGAACTTCGACTTTGATTTGCTCACCCCCCAGAAGATGCTGGAGAAGTACGTGGGCCAGACCGTGAACGTGGTGCGCACCAACCCGGCCACCGGGGTGGAAACCACCGAGGTGGCCACCGTGCTCTCCGCCAACAACGGCGTGGTGCTTAAGATCGGCCAGCGCATCGAAACCGGAATCCCCGGCCGCCTGGTGTTTGGCGATGTGCCAGCCAACTTGCGCGACCGCCCCACACTCGTGATGGCACTGGACAACAAGGGCGTCGCCCAGCAAGACGTGGAACTGAGCTACCTGACTTCCGGCCTGGGCTGGAAGGCCGACTATGTGGTGGAGCTCAACGCGGCGGACGACAAGCTCGACATGTCCGGCTGGGTCACGCTCACCAACACCAGTGGCGCCACCTACCGCAATGCGAAGCTGCAACTGGTGGCGGGCGATGTCAACCAGGTGCAGCCCGAGTTGCAGCGTGGCCGCCCGGTGCTGATGGCCGCGCCCATAGCGGCCAAGGCCGAATCGCGCATGGCCGAAGAAGCCTTGTTTGAATACCACCTCTACACCCTGGACCGCCCCACCACCATTGCCGAGAACCAGACCAAGCAGGTGGCCCTGATGTCGGCCAGCGGCGTGCCTGCGCGCAAAGAGCTGCTGCTGCAAGGCAATGACTACTATTACCAAGGGGCAGCCGGCGACCTGGGCCAAAAGATGAAGGTGGCCGTGTTCGTGGAGTTTGACAACAAGGAAAGCGCCCGTTTGGGCATGCCCCTGCCCAAAGGTGTGGTGCGGGTGTACAAAAAAGACAGTGCGGGCAACGCCCAATTCATCGGCGAAGACCGCATCGACCACACACCGAAAAACGAAAAGGTCCGCCTCAAGCTGGGTGACGCGTTTGACGTGACGGCCGACAAAAAGCAGACCGACTTCAAGAAGCTCAGCGGTACCGGCAAGTACAACTATGTGTTCGAGAGCGCCTACCAACTGGTGCTGAAGAATGCCAAGAAGGAGGCCGTGACCGTGACGGTGCAGGAACCCATGCCGGGAGATTGGCAAATTCTGAGCGCCAGCCAGGCGCATACCAAAGGGGCTGCCAATACTGCAGTCTGGAAGGTCAATGTGCCTGCCGAAGGCAGTACTGTTTTGACTTATCGCGCACTGGTCCGCTATTGACCCTGGCCGGGCCTGCCCGGATACTGGACCGTTACTGTTACGGAGCGGTCCATGAAGTCCTTGAGTATTGCGTTGAAGCTGTGGTTGCCTGCCATCGCGGTGAGTGTGGGGCTGGTGGCCATGGCCTCGGGCTCCGCCGTTCGCACCATCCGTTCGCAGGCGATCACGGTGGCCGAGCAATCAGAACAGCAGAGCAAATTGGAGATGGCTGCCCGCTGGCGGGGGCTGGGCGAGGCCAATGCCCTGCGTGGCATTGGTGCTGCGCTGAACGCCGATGCCGCAGCGGGCCAGTTGTTGTTGGCGGACCAGAACAGCGCCATGGCAGAAATCGGCCAGTTGCAGGCGGGGCTGGAGAAAATCATGCAAAGCCCTGCCGAGAAGTCGGCACTCGAAGCGGTGAAGGCCAGGGCGCAGTCTTTGCAGGCTTCCATCAGCAAAGCCCAAGATCTGAAGGCTTCGGGCGACATGGCTGCAGTGGGAAGCCATATCCAGTCGGCCACGCAATCTGAACTCAAGGCATTTTTGGCCGCTCAGCAAACCATGGTGGAACTCACCGAGGCCGGGGCCACAGCCCTGCGAGACAAGGCGGGCGAAGAGCGCATGCGTACGGTCTGGTCCGTCGCGGGCATCATGGCGGTGATTGTGGTGCTGATCTCCATCGGTACCCGCCTGTTGCAGCGCAATGTGTGCGACCCGCTGGACGACATCGTTCGGGTGGCTCAGTCCATCGGCCAAGGGGATCTGAGCGTGGCCATCCAGACCACACGGCAAGACGAGATGGGCGAAGTGTTGCGTTCCTTGGCCCATATGGCCGACTCGCTGGCCCAACTGGTGGGGCAGGTACACAAGTCCACTGGCAGCATCAGCATCGCCAGCTCCGAAATTGCGCACGGCAACCAGGACCTCTCGAACCGCACCGAGAGCACGGCCTACAACCTGCAACGTGCCGCCTCGACGATGGACCACCTCAATGGCTCGCTGCAGCAGTCGGTGGAGGCCGCCCGGCAGGCCAATGCGCTGGCGGGGTCGGCTTATTCCGTGGCGGAAAACGGCGGCTCCGCGGTCTCCCAGGTGGTGAGCACCATGCACGAGATCAACGCCTCCTCGCACAAGATTGTGGACATCATTGGGGTGATTGACGGCATTGCTTTCCAGACCAACATCCTGGCCCTCAATGCCGCCGTGGAAGCCGCCCGCGCGGGCGAGCAAGGCCGCGGGTTCGCTGTGGTGGCCAGCGAAGTGCGTGCGCTGGCCGGGCGCAGCGCCGAGGCAGCCAAGGAAATCAAGGCCCTGATCGGCAGTTCGGTTGCCAATGTGGAACATGGTTCGCGTCTGGTGGACGGGGCCGGACAGACGATGCAGGACATCGTGCAGTCGGTCCAGCGCGTGACCGGCATCATTGCCGAAATCAGCGCTTCCAGCAGCGAGCAGAGCCAGGACATGCAGCAAGTGAGTGCGGCCGTGTCCGAGCTGGAGCAAATGACCCAGCAGAACGCGGCCTTGGTGGAGCAAAGTGCTGCGGCTGCGGCGTCCCTGCGTGAGCAGGCAGCCTTGCTGGACCGCCTGGTGGGCCGGTTTACCTTGCCTGGCGGTGCGCGTGGACTCGCTCCCCTGTCTTTGCCTGCGACCTGACGAACTGTGGGCGCAAGGCTTGCCACACATCAAAACGCACCCTTGTGGTGCGTTTTTCGCATGGGAAATGTCTGCCGTCCCGCAAAAAAGCCAAATTTTTTAAAAAAAGGCCTAAATAACCCCCTAAATCTGCCGTTAAGAAATGTACGTCAACTCCTAAAAGTAACCGGAGGGGCCGCAAGGCCTACCCAAAATGCAACTGCCATCCATCGATCGAAACCCAAATGTGCGCCCCACCGGCGCAGATTTGGCTTCGTCTGGGGCACATAGGGTTATCCCAGTTGCTCCGGTCAACCCTGTAGCGAACGCCAGCCCGTCGGTCGAGTCCTCTCCTGGAGTCATCGACATGGTGAACCCTGCACTCAAGAGCCCGGAGGGCCAGCCGCCCCGCGTTGTGGTACCTGAGCCGACAGAGCGCGGTGCGGAGGCGGCTACGGCGCCCAAAGACTGGACGATCCATCGCCCGGAGCCGGAAAAAGTGGAAGACCCACCGCCCAAGCCGATTTCGCAAGTGCTGTTGGACCACCTGAAAACCATGTGGACCGCCAGTGCCAGCGCCATCCAGATTGAGCAGGTCAAGATCCAGCTCACCCCACCGCAGCCGCTGACCCCCGCCGAAGTGCCGGGTCAGTTGGCCAAGGAGGTGCTGGTCTACACGCCCAGCAAGATCAAAAAGACCGAAAACATCTGAGCCCGGCACCCCCGGGCCCAGCCAACGGTCTTCCGCCTTGCTCTACCATGGCGGCCATGCACACCACCGCACTCGTCCTCTTCTCCGGTGGGCAGGACTCCACGACCTGCCTGGCCCATGCCCTGGCGCGCTACGAGCGTGTCGAAACCATTGCCTTTGACTACCGCCAGCGCCACAGCGTAGAGCTGGAGGCCCGGCTAAACGTGCTGCGCGAAATCCGCGCGCGTTTTCCCCAGTGGGCCACCAAGCTGGGCGAGGACCACCTGCTGGATCTGGCTGTGCTGGGCGAAGTGAGCGAGACCTCACTCACGCGCGACACCGCCTTCCAGATGGAAGCCAATGGTCTGCCCAACACCTTTGTGCCGGGGCGCAACCTGCTGTTCATGACGCTGGCGGCGGCCCTGGCCTACCGGCGCGGCCTGCAGGTCATCGTCACCGGCGTGTGTGAGACCGATTTTTCGGGCTACCCCGATTGCCGTGATGACACCATGAAAGCGCTGCAGCTGGCCTTGTCGCTGGGCATGGACAAACGCTTTCTGATCGAAACCCCGCTGATGTGGATCGACAAGGCCCAGACCTGGGAGCTGGCCCATGCGTTGGGCGAGCAGTCCGGCGTGCCCGGTGGCGGCCAGGCGCTGGTGGACCTGATTGTGGAGCACACCCACACCTGCTACCTGGGTGACCGCACCCACCGCCAGGCCTGGGGCTACGGCTGCGGCAGCTGCCCAGCTTGCGAGTTGCGGGCCAAGGGTTATGCGCGGTTTTCGGACAAGGTGAACAAGGCCCCCTCGCCCTGACGGGGCGTGAGCACCCACTGGCGGCTGTGGAAGGCCGCCACCGCCGGACGGTGCGCGATGGACACCATGCCACCACCACGCCGGGTCACCAGGTCGCTCAGGCGCTGGTACAGCGTCTGTTCGGCCGCCTCGTCCAGCGCGCTGGTGGCTTCGTCGGCAAAAATCCATTGCGGTTGTTTGAGTAACACGCGGGCAATCGCCAGGCGCTGTTGCTCGCCGCCCGAGAGCTTTTGGCTCCAGGCATCCACCCGGTCCAGATCGTCCACCAAGCCGGGCAGCAGCGCGTCGCGCAGCGCCTGTTGCAGTTGGGCATCGCTGTAAGCCGTGGTGGCCTGCGGGTAGGCCAGGGCCTCACGCAGCGGGCCGTTGGGAAAGTAGGGCCGCTGCGGGATGAACATGGTGTCCGCAGGCAGGTGCACCGCACCGCTGGCAAAGGGCCAGATGCCCGCCAGTGTGCGGAACAGGCTGGACTTGCCGCTGCCCGACGGGCCCTGCAGCAAGATGCGGTCGCCGGGCTGGGCCTGCAGCTGTGTGGGGGCCAGTAGCACCGTGCCGTTGGGCAGGGCCACGGACACATCTGCACCGCTCAGGGTGTCGGATTTTGCTATGGTTTCAGGAGCTGCTTGCGCAATAACCACAGGCGCTAGAGCCTTAAATGATGCTTCAAAGCTGGTCAGGCGGTCGGTGGTGGCGCGCCAGGTGGCCAAGCTGCCATAGTTGTCGACAAACCAGCTCAAGGCACCTTGCACTTGGCCAAAGGCACTGGAGATTTGCATCAGCTCGCCGAGCTGGATGGCACCGCTGAAGAAACGCGGTGCGGCCACCACAAACGGAAACACCACCGCAGCCTGGCCAAAGAAGCTGGTGAACCAGATCAGGCTTTTCTGCGCCTTGATGAGTGCCAGGTAGTTGCCCAGCACCTTGTCAAACCGGTCGCCCAACTGGTGGCGTGCCACGGATTCGCCACGGTCCAGCGCAATCGATTCGCTGTACTCGCGCACCCGGATCATGGTGTGGCGAAAGTCGGCCTCCACGCGTTGCTGGGCAAAGTTCAGCGGAATCTGCTTTCGGCCAATGTAGTGGGTGATGATGCTGCCCGCAGCGCAGTACAGCACCGCCATCCACACCATAAAGCCGGGGATGTTGTAGTCGTGGCCTGCCACGTTGAAGGCAAAACCACCCGACAAACTCCACAAAATGCCAATAAAGCTGGCCAGCGTCACCACGGCGTTGAGCAGGCCCATGCTGAGCGAGATGGTGTAGCCGGTGAACTGGTTGATGTCTTCCTGGATGCGCTGGTCCGGGTTGTCGGGGTTGGCATCGCTGTGGGCTGTACTGGTGAAGCGGGCCAGCTCCAGCCGGTAAAACGCCTGGCCACTGAGCCAGCGCTGCAGGTAGTGCGCCGTCATCCAGGCGCGCCAGCGCATCTCCAGCAGCTGGGTCAAGTAGAACTTGTAGACCGCAATGACGATGAAGGCGAAGGCGAGGTAGGTGAAGCGGCCCAGCTGCGTCCAGAACACGCCTGCATTTTTCTCTTGCAACGCGTCGTAGAACAGCTTGTTCCAGTCGTTGAACAACACGGCCATGTAGACCAGACCCAGGTTCAGCGCCACGATGGCGGCCAGCATGCCGCGGGCCTTCCATTTGTCCTCGGAGTGAAAGTAGGGTTGGGTCAGCGCCCACACGCGGCGCGCAAACTGCCCAAACGCGCGGAGCTTGGCGCCCACGGTTGCCACAAAAGCCATGTCTGTCATCCTTGTTTGAAATGGCAGCGGCCCACAGCCCTGCGCAGGGGCCATGGTAGCGGCTGCAAACCGCTTGTTGCGTTAGTGGTGGGAAGGGGTGTCGATGTCGCGCTGCAGCGGCGCGGGCTGCGAGGCGCGCACTTGCTCGGCGGTGCGGTCATACCCATCGCGGGCCAGGCGGCGCCACATCTGCGCGTTGGCGGAGAGCGTGGGGCTGTGTTGCAACTGGCCGACCGGGCTGGCGCTCTCTGCTGGAGTGGCAGAGGGCACACGGGCGGACTTGAACCAAGACATCATGCGCCTAGCTTAGGCACGTGCCCCGGCCTTGTCAGCCAGTTTTACATTGCTTTACCAATGCTTTTCGCGCTGTTACTTTAGTTGCGCACACCGCTGGCCACATGGCCTGCCGGTACATGGCGTGCGGCCGATTCGATGTGGCCGGTCTGGTCGTCAAAGAAAAAGTCGGGCTCGAACTCACGCAGAAACTCGCCCTTGTCCAGCCCGCCCAGGAACATGGCCTCGTCGACTTCGATGTTCCAGTCCATCAGCGTGCGGATGGCGCGCTCGTGCGCCGGGGCGCTGCGTGCGGTGACCAGCGAGGTGCGGATGCGCATGTGCGGAATGGCCGCCTGCTGCATGCGGTGCAGCGCCACCAGCAGGGGCTTGAAGGGGCCGTCTGGCAGGGGCAGGGCGACCTTGTCCATCTCGTGTTTCTGAAACGCCGACAGGCCGCCGCTCTGGTAAATCTGCTCGGCCTCATCGCTGAACAGCACGGCGTCACCGTCGAACGCGATGCGCACTTCAGACGGGTGGGCATCGCTGGCGTGGGCGCTGTGCGGGTAGACCTGTGCCGCGGGTACACCGGCCGCCAGTGCCGCGCGCACATCGCTCAGGTGCGTGCTCAAGAACAGGTTGGCGTGCAGCGGCTTGAGGTAGCGCCAGGGGGCCTCGCCGCGCGTGAACGAGCAGCGGATGATGGGCAGTGCGTAATGCGCCGCACTGCGCATGACACGCAGGCCGCTGACCGGGTCGTTACGCGAGAGGATGACCACTTCCACGCGTTGTGATGGGGTTTCGTTGAAGGCCAGCAGTTTTTGCACCAGCGAAAACGCCACACCGGGTTTGGCCGGGATGTCGAGCCGGTCGCGCTGCAGCTGCATGTAGGCGCGGTCGTCACCCTGCTCAAAGATCTGGTTCTCTTCTTCAAAGTCAAACAGCGCGCGGCTGGAGATGGCAACGACCAGTTTGCCGTCGAGGGTGAGTGCCATGGGTTGGTTACTTCACTAATTGATTCAATTGGATGATCGGCATGAGCACGGCCAGCACGATCAGCATGACCACGATGCCCATGGCCACGATGAGCAGGGGCTCCAGCAGTGTGGCCAGTTGCAGGGCGCGGCGCTGCACCTCGGTGCGCAGTTGCAGGGCGGCGCGGTCCAGCATCTGGGGCAGGCGGCCGGTCTGTTCGCCCAGGCGGGCAAACATGGCCAAGAGTGGCGGGAAGCGTTTTTCGTGGGCCAGTGCGCTGGCCAGGGGGGCGCCTTCACGCACCATCACGAGCGCGCGCAGGGCGTCTTCGCGCATGGCCCGGTTGGACAGGGTCTCGGCTGCCGCCTGCAGCGCCTTGAGAATGGGCACGCCTGCAGCCGCCAGCATGGACAGGGTGCTGGCAAAACGCGCCGCGTTGTAGCCGCGGGCCAGTCGGCCCAGAATCGGCAGGCGCAGCCACAAGGTGTCGACTTTTAAGCGAAAAGCGGCCCCAGCCCAAGCCAGCTTTGCACCAATAGCTCCTATAACGATAGCGGTCAATGCCAGCAGGCCATAGTTGCTGACGCTGCTGCTGATGCCCAGCATGATGCGGGTGAGCAAAGGCAGGGCCTGCTTGGAGCCGGCAAACACACCAGCCACCTGCGGCACCACATAGGTGAGCAAAAACATGACGATCAGCAAGGCCACCACACTGACCACAGCGGGGTAGAGCGCTGCGCCCAGCAGCTTGGAGCGCAGGGTGTGTTGTTCTTCCAGTTCATCGGCCAGGCGCTCCAGCACCGTGCCCAGGTGGCCACGGTATTCACCCGCACCCACCACGGCCACATAGATCTCGGAAAACTCCCGCGGCTGCTGCGACAGGGCCCGGCCCAGGCTGCTGCCGCTGTTGACTTCGGCGCGCAGGGTGGCGACTACGTCGCGCTGGGCGGGGGTTTCGGCCTCGTCGGTGAGGGCGCTGAGCGCGCGCTCCAAGGGCAGCCCGGCCGACACCAGGCTGGCGAGCTGCCGTGTCCATACGGCACGCTGGGTGCTGGTGAAGGCCCTCCGCACCCGGCGGGCGCTGGGGTTGCTGGTATCGCTGGCGCTGCGCAGTTCCTGCACGCTCAGAGGCACCAGTTGCTGGGCCCGCAACTGGCTGCGCGCGGCGCGCGGCGCGTCGGCCTCCAGCACACCCGTATGGGTCTTGCCATCGGCGTCGAGGGCGGAGTAGGTGAAGGCGGCCATGGCGCAATGGTAGCCGCAGGCCGCGGTCGCGGGTTTTCCACCATGACAAGAAAAACCCTGCCGCGTATGCTTCTCTAAAAGCACGACCGTGCTATTTAAGACTCGCAACTGCCGACACAAGCAGCAGCCCGCAAGTCCTGCGCGACAGCGTCCCCCACCCCTGTGGTCGCACCGCTTCCATCGACTGATATCCCTTCAACCCCATCGACCCTCCAGAGGTCCCGAGGAGACAAGCATGAAGAGTACCGTGATGCGTTGGCTGGCCGCGTGCGCGCTGGCCCTGAGCCTGATTCCCACCGCTTTTGCAGCGGGCTATACCCAGACCAAATACCCCATCGTGCTGGTGCACGGCTTGTTTGGCTTCGACAACATCGGCCCCGTGGAGTATTTCTACGGCATTCCCTCCGCCCTGCGTGCCGATGGCGCCAAGGTCTATGTGGTGCAGGTGGCTGCGGCCAACAGCACCGAGGTGCGTGGCGAGCAGTTGCTCAGCCAGGTCCGGCAAGTGCTGGCCGCCACGGGGGCGGTCAAGGTCAACCTCATGGGCCACAGCCATGGCGGGCCCACGGCGCGGTATGTGGCCTCGGTGCGGCCTGACCTGGTGGCCTCGGTCACTTCCATTGGCGGCGTGAACAAGGGCTCGGCAGTGGCCGATGTGCTCCTGGGTGTGGCGCCCGCGGGCACCTTCAGCAATACCGTGCTGGTGTCTATCACCAACGGCCTGGGCACCCTCATCAACTTCTTGTCGGGTGGTGGTGGGCTGAGCCAGAACTCGCTGGCGGCCGCCCAGTCGCTCAGCACGGCAGGCAGCAAAAAATTCAATGCCGCCCACCCCCAAGGTGTGCCCACCAGCGTCTGCGGTGAGGGCGCGTACACCGTGAATGGCGTGGCCTACTACTCGTGGAGTGGTGCCAAACCCTATACCCACCTGCTGGATGTCGCAGACCCGGCGCTGGCCCTGACCTCGCTGGCTTTCCTGGGTGCCAAGAACGACGGCCTGGTGAGCAGTTGCTCTTCGCGCCTGGGCAAGGTCATCCGCGACGATTACGCCATCAACCACCTGGACGAAGTGAACCAGACCGTGGGCCTGACCAATTTGTTTGAAACCAGCCCGGTCACCCTGTTCCGACAGCAGGCCAACCGCCTGAAGAACGCGGGGTTGTAAGCCTTGCTGTCTCAGCGGTGGCGCCGCGCGTGCGTGGGCCTCTGTGGGGGCGCACTGGCGGCGGCTGTGCTGTGGTGGGCCTTACCGTCAGTACCGGGGATCGCGGGTAGCGCGTCGGCGCCGGTGGCACCTGCGGCTTCCCTGCAAGGCACGGAGCCCGATGGCGTGGACAGTCTGGGCGGGCTCAACCCCCTGCCGGGAGCGGGCAGCGGCCCTCTGGCCTACGCCGCGCTGCGGCGCTTGTTTGACTACCACCTGAGCACGGTGGGGGAGCAATCGGTACCCGCCATCGCGCAGCAGATTCACCTGGCGCTGGACCAGACACTGGCGCCCGAACAGGCCGCGGCTGCCAAGCGTTTGCTGGCACGGTACCTCGATTTCAAACACGCGCTGTTTGCGCTGGAGCAGCACTGGACCCAGTTGCCGCCGGGCTCGCAAAGTGTGCGTCAGCGCTTTGACGGCATGCAGGCGCTGCGTGCCCGTTTTTTTAATGCCGAAGAAGAGCAGGCCATGTTTGGCCTGGAGGACGTGGCCGACCAGGATGCGCTGGCGCGGTTGGACATTGCGAACAACCCCGCTCTGGATGCGGCACAACGCAGCGCCCAGTGGGCCACGCTGGATGCCGCCATGCCGCAAGCCTTGCGTGCAGAGCGCGATGCGCCGCGCGCGATTCTGCATTTGGAGGACAAGGCCCGGGCGCTGCGTGCCCAAGGGGGAAGCGAGGACGAGGTGTACCGTTTGCGTGCCCAGGCGCTGGATGCCTCGGCAGCGGCCCGACTCGCCGAGCTGGACCGGGAGGACCAAGCCTGGAGGGGCCGAATGGACCGCTACCTGGCCGAACGCGCGGCGGTGTTGAAGGCGTTGGCCGAGGCCCCGGAGTCGGAGCGTGTGGCGGCATTGGACAGTTTGCAGCAAACGCAGTTCTCGGAGCTGGAGCGCAAGCGGTTGGCGGCCTACGAGCCCTGACGCAAAAAAGCCCCCACAGCGGCAACGCTGCGGGGGCTGTCACGGCGTGCGTGGTTTTAGTTGGTGCGGGTCGCGGGGTAGAGGTTGGGGAACAGTTCGTTCAACTTGCGGCCTGCGCCCGATGCGTATTCGTCCGTACCAGTGTCTTTGCTGGCCACGATGTCACCGGTGCGCTGGGCTTCTGCCAGTTCAGCGCGTACTTGTTCGCGGGTCTTGCCTGCCACTGCAGGTTTTGCCGGGTAGGCCGCGGGGTTCAACTCGTTGAGCTTGCG
>MGPB01000024.1:72014-210748 GCA_001795455.1 Curvibacter sp. GWA2_63_95
GGGTTCAACTCGTTGAGCTTGCGGCCTGCGCCGGAGGCGAATTCGTCCGTGCCCATGTCTTTGCTGGCAGCGATGTCCCCGGTGCGCTGGGCTTCTGCCAGTTCAGCGCGTACTTGTTCGCGGGTCTTGCCGACGTCGGCAGCCTGGGCGTGGCCTGTGACCAATGCAGCGACGGCCAATGCGATGGAAGCGGTTGCGTATTTCATGATTCAAATCCTTCTCTGGTTGATTGATTCCGCCGGCAGGACACAGCGTCCTGTGGGCGGTATCGAGGGGGCGTTTAAGGTTCGTCTCGTCGATGGGATGAACTTTAGAGAAGGCCTAGCATTAGAAAAATACCTCTGCGAACAGTGGTTCATTACGTTAGTTGGAATAATTCAGAACTTGAAAATCAAAAAAGGGACTCCATGGATCGCTTGATGTCAATGCGGGTATTCCAGACTGTGATCGACCAGGGTGGCTTTGCAGCGGCGGCCCGTGCGCTCGATATTTCCTCGGCTGCCGTCACCCGATTGATTGCGGATCTGGAGGACTACCTCGGCACCCGCCTGCTGCACCGGACCACCCGCCGTATCTCGCTCAGTCCCGCGGGAGAAACCTACCTGGGCCGTGTGCGTGACATCCTGCAGGACATCGATGCTGCACATGAGGCGGCCAGCTCCCAGACCCATGAGCTCTCGGGGGTGCTGCGTGTGCTGGCACCACCAGTGCTGGCTTCGCATGTGTTGGCACCGCTGGTGGCAGGCTTCAATGCCCAGTATCCGGACATCACGCTGCACATCGATGTGGAAACCTTCAAGGAGCCACCGATCGAGGATTACGACGTCACCCTGTTGCCCACGGAAGGGGACTTTGATGCAGACATCATCGCCCGCAAGGTGTCGTCCACCGAGGCGGTGCTGGTCGCCTCGCCGCAGTACCTGCAGCGCATGGGTGCTCCCGTGTTGCCCCAGGACCTGGGCAGCCACGACATCCTGCGGCTGAAGCTGCCGGGCCAGGTGCACACGCAGTGGCGTCTGCTGAATGCGGACGATGCGGATGCGGTGCAGGAGGTAACGATCCGGCCCAAGCTGCTGGCCAACCACTCCGACACCTTGTTGCGTGCCGCCATGGATGGGGCCGGCATCACCTCCGCGCCGGTGGACCTGGTGGCGCCGCTGCTCAACAGTGGCGCGTTGGTGCGTGTGTTGGCGCCATGGATTGCGGGGCGCCTCTCGCTGTATGCGGCACTGCCCAGCCGCAAGTTCCTGCCAGAGCGCACCAGTGTGTTTTTGGATTACCTGATCACGCAGACTCGCCAGCAGTCTGCCAACGCTTTGCGCGCCTGTACGCGCTGCTGAGCGGCAGGCTCAGTCCCGCACCACGCGCAGCAGTTCCTCGGGGCTGGTGAGACCGTCGCGCACCAGGCGCTCACCGTCCTCGCGCAGTGGCACCATGCCGGTGGCCAGCCCGGCCTGGCGGATTTCAGCTTCGGAGGCACGGTGGTGTACCCGCTCTGCAATGGCGTCATCCACCACCAGCAACTCGAATACACCGGTGCGGCCCAGGTAGCCGGTGTGGCCGCATTGGGGGCAGCCTTTGCCCTTGCACTGGGTGCACAGTTTGCGCACCAAGCGCTGCGCCAGCACGCCGCGCAACGATGAGCTCAGCAAAAACGGCTCCACCCCCATGTCGAGCAGGCGCGTGACGGCGCTGGCCGCGTCGTTGGTGTGCAGGGTGGCCAATACCAGGTGACCGGTCAGCGAGGCCTGGATGGCGATTTGCGCGGTTTCGAAATCGCGGATTTCGCCGATCATGATCACGTCCGGGTCCTGGCGCAGGATGGCGCGCAAGGCCTTGGCAAAGGTGAGCTCAATCTTGGGATTGACCTGCGTTTGGCCCACACCGGGCAGCTCGTATTCGATGGGGTCCTCCACCGTCATGATGTTCTGCCGCGCAGCGTCCAGCCGGCCCAGCGATGCGTAGAGCGTGGTGGTCTTGCCCGAGCCCGTGGGCCCGGTCACCAGAATGATGCCGTGGGGCTGGGCGATCAGGCCCTCAAAACGCTGCAGTACCGTGCCCTGCATGCCGATGGATTCGAGGCTGCGCTGGTCCTGGCTTTTGTCCAGCAGGCGCAGCACCGCGCGCTCGCCGTGCGCACTGGGCAGGGTGCTCACGCGCACATCCACCGCCCGCGTGCCAATGCGCAGGCTGATGCGACCGTCCTGTGGCAGGCGCTTCTCTGAAATGTCCAGGTCGGCCATCACCTTGAGCCGGGAAATCAGCGCAGCATGCAGCGCACGCTGGGCTTGCACGACTTCACGCAAGGTGCCGTCCACCCGGAAGCGCACACTGCTGTGGCGTTCATAGGGCTCGATATGGATGTCGCTGGCGCCATCGCGTGCTGCCTGGGTCAGCAAGGCGTTGAGCATGCGGATGATGGGGGCATCGTCAGCGGTTTCCAGCAAGTCTTCCACCGCGGGCAGCTCTTGCATCATGCGGCTGAGGTCGGCCTCGCCCTGCACCTCGTGCATCACCGTGGCGGCACTGGACTCGCCCTGGGCATAGGCTGCACTGATGCGCTGGGCCAAGGCCTCAGCTTCCTGGTTCTGCACGTTGTAGACGGCGTACTTGCGCAGCACCTCGCCCACGGCCGATGGGGCCGTTCCAGGGTGCACCCACAGCATCAGAATCTGGCCGTCGTCTTCCAGCAAAAGTTGCTGGCTGCGCGCAAATGCGTAAGGCAGCGGGTAGCGCATACGGGCTACGGTGTGCTGGTGGCGGGGGCTGCTGCAGGCGCTGGGGCCGGTGCAGCAGGGCGCGCGGGCAACACCGGAAGCACGGGAGCCTCGTTGATGGGCACCAAGCTGCTGGGGGCAGGCTGGCTGCTTTGCTGGCCACTGCGCATGAGTTCGTAACGGTCGGTCGACAGGGCTTGTGTGGCCGCCGCATCGCGCACCACCACCGGCCGCAGAAAGACCATCAGGTTGGTCTTCTTGCGGCTACGTGCCTCGCTTTTGAACAGGTTGCCAAAGAAAGGGACATCGGCCAGGCCAGGCACTTTCTCTTCGTTGCCGGCGTACTCGTCTTGCAGCAGTCCACCCAGCACCACCACCGCACCGTCTTCCACCAGCACATTCGATTCGATGGTGCGCTTGTTGGTGGTGGGGCCGTTGGTGGCGTTGGCCGTTGAGGCCAGCACGCTGGAGACCTCCTGGAAGATGGTCAGCTTCACCGTGCCGTTCTCGCTGATTTGTGGTTTCACCTTCAGGGTCAGGCCCACGTCCTTGCGCTCGATGGTCTGGAAGGGGTTGACTGTGCTGGTGCTGGCCCCGGTGTTGGTGAATTGGCCGGTCACAAAGGGCACGTTCTGGCCAATGACGATCTTGGCCTCCTCGTTGTCCAGTGTCAGCAGGTTGGGGGTGGAGAGCACATTGCCACTGCCTGACTCTTCCAGAAAACGCGCCAGAAAACCCAGCACGTAAACGCCATTGGTTTTGCTGGCTGCACCGAGGTTGAAGCCGCGGGCGGGGGCCACCGTGCCTGCCGCACCCTGGGTGGCCAGGCTGATGATGTTCTTGCCTGCGCTGCCAAAGTTGGTGCCCAAGAGGCCAATCACGCCGTCGCCTGCATTGCCCACAGCACCTTGCCACTGAATGCCAAACTCGGCCGCCTTGTCGGCGCTGACCTCGGCAATCAGGCTCTCCACAAACACCTGGGCGCGGCGTGCATCGAGCTTGTCGATGACGGCACGCAGCTGGCGGTACTGGGGTTCACTCGCCGTGATGATGAGCGAGTTGGTGCTCGGGTCGGCCTGGATCTGGCCCCCTGTGCTGGGCTGGCTCGCGGTCCCTGCGGCCGCTGCCCCTGCTGCCGGTGTGGCCGCCGGGCTGCTGCCGCGTGTGTCCGCACTGATGGCGGCGCGTAGCGTGCCAGCCAGTTGGGTGGCGTTGGCGTTTTTCAGGTAGACCACATAGATGTTGCCTGCTGCACCGTTGCTGGTGTTGGCGCTGGGTTGGTCCAGCCGCTGGATCAGGGTCTTGGCCAGCGCGAGGCGGGCCTGGTTGGCCGCACGCACGATGACGGCGTTGGAGCGGGGTTCCACCAGGATGGTGGTCTTGTAACTTGCATCGGCCTGGCCGCCCGGCGCCGCGCCCGCGGGAGCTTCCAGCAAACGGGTGGCCAACTGGGCCAGGTCGGTCGCTACTGCGTGCTGAATGGGGATGATTTCCAGGTCGGTGGCATTGGGCACGTCCAGCGCCTGCACGATGCGGGCGATGCGGCGCAGGTTGTCGGCGTAGTCGGTGATCACCAGCGAGTTGTTGCCGGTGTTCACGTTGATGACGTTGTTGGGCGTGATCAGCGGGCGCAGCACAGGCACCAGACTGTTGGCGTTTTCGTGGGTGATCTTGAAGATCTGGGTCTGGATCTGGCCAGTGGTGACCGGGCCTTTGCCATCGTCGACCGACACGGCGGTGCCTTGCAGCTTGGCGTCGGCCTCGGGCACCACCTTGTCCAGGCCGTCCACCTGCACCACGGTAAAGCCCTGCATGCGCAGGGTGGTCAGGAACAAATAGTAGGCGCGGGCGGGTGATGCGGGACTGTCGGTGACCAGGGTGATGGTGCCCTTGACGCGCGGATCCACCACCACATTGCGCCCGGTGAGGGCTGCCATGGTGCGGGCCACGGCCTCGATTTCGGCGTTGTTGAAGTTCAGCGTAACGGGCTCGCCGCGCTTGCCGGCTACTGCCTGGCCCCAGGAATTGGTAGTAAATATGCCGCTAGCCCCCGTGAATAGTGCGCAAGCAGCTATCAAATGCATAGCTGCTTGGCGCCATCGGGGGCGAGATGTTGGTAGATGGTGTGGCATGCAGTTAACCCACTTGGAGTATGGAGCGTGCGCCGCTGCGCCGTCCAATGATATTGAGCAAATTGGCCAAGGCCTCTTCTTGGCCAGGTGCAGCCTGGGCGTCACCGGTGAATTGCAGCTGTCCCTGGCGCCACCGTCCGGTGCCTTGCAATTGCAGGCCCCCTTCCAGCGTGCGCAGTGCCAGTGTAGGTGTTAGGCCGCCTTCCAGGGTGACGGCATAGCTGCCAACCGGCCGCAGCGGGGATAAGGCGGTGGACATGGCCAGGGCCTGCAACTGCAGCTGGCCTTGCAGCTTGGGGTGGTCTTGGCCCAGGTCCAGCAACAGGGCTTGTGTGGACAGCGTCAATGTGCCCTCCAGTTGCAGCGTGTTCCAGGGGGTGCCCAGGCCGATGAGCAGGGCGCTGGGCAATCGCAGCGGGTGTTGGGCGTCACGGTCCTCGGGCAGGATCTGCAGGCCCAGCCAGCGCGGCTGCAGATCCCAGGTCCATGTGCCGTCCAGGCAACAGGGGGCACTCAACCGCACCCGCAATCCCTGCCAGTGGGGCTGCAGCTGCCACATCACCTCGCCCGGCAAGGCGGTACGTGGTGCCAAGGGGTCCTCACTGCCCAATGTGAGTTGGGCGCGCCCGTTCCATACCGTGCCCTGAGCGGATTGCAGTTGCAGCCGCTGGGTAGTCAGTTGGCCGATGCCATAGGCCAGCCAGTGCGCTGGCGCCACCACTGCCACGGCCAGCAGCAAACCGGCCATGGCCCCTAGCCAGGCCCAGATCCAGGGTGGTGTGCTGCGTCTCATGCGGGCCCCAGCCGAATACGCAGAGTGCCACTCCAGCCCTGCGGCCCGCGTTGCAGCTTGGCCTCAAAGGGGGCCAGCCGTGCCGTGCTGCGGGTGCGTACCAGCCACTGCGCCAGCGCCTCGGGGCGTACGCCTTGCAAGGTGACAGTGGCAATATTGCCTTGCACCTGCATGTTGGCTTGGGGCCCCAGGCTGGTCCTCACGCTGGCCTGCAAGGCCTGTTGGGCGGCGGCGGGTTCCAGTGCCGGCATGGCCTGCAGGCTTTTGGCCTGGGCCTGCAATTGCAGCATGCGCTGGTGCTGTTGCTCCAGGACGAGGTGCCGGGCGTCAAAGGTGCGCAAGCTGCGCCATGCGGGAGCCAGCAGCAGGCTCCACAGCAGTGTCAGGCCGACCAGGCATGCAGCTGCCAGCAGCAGGGCCTGCTCACGTGGCGGGCGCTGCTGCCACCAGACCTGCAAGGCGTTGGTCGGTGCGGAAGGGGGGCGTGCCATGGTGGGTGCGGTGGGTCGTCAGGGGCTGGTGGTGGCACGCACGCGCAGGCTGTTGCCATCGGCCTGCAGGGTGTAGCCCAGGTCGGTGAGCTGGCGGCGCAGCGCCTCCACAGGCTCCGGGCTCAGTGGCAAGCCGCTGATGCGCAGTTCACCTGCTGCAAATTCCATGGCGGGTTGCGCAGATCCGGTGTGCATGAATGGCTCAAAGTTCTCCGATCCTCCGAGCGCGGCCAGCAGGCTCTCCAGGTCGCCCTTGGCTGCACTGCCGCTGGACTGGCGCAGGGCCGCCACGGCGCGTTCCATTTGCAGAGGCGCATCCACCACCACGGTGGTCGCAGGAAATGTGGTTTGCAGCAGGCCGTGCAAGACGCTGCGGCGTTGTGCCAGGCTGTGCTCGGCCCACCAGGCGTAGGCCTGCAGGCCTACCAGTTGGGTGGCCACCAGCGCCAGCGCTGCCCACCGCGCCGGGCGCCAGTCGGGGGCTTGCCACAGCGTTTGCAGGGCTTGGCGGATGCGGCCCCAGCCCGCATGGGTAGGGGCTAGCTCGCCTTGGGCCAGGTTCCAGTCTGTGTGGGTGCAGTTGAGCAGGCGCTGCGCGCGTGACATCACCTCCACATCGCGCTGCAGTGCGGTTTCGGCCAGCGCCGCCATGCCGGGCTCGGCCCACACGGTGCCTTGCAAGGCGTCGGGTGGGAGGTGGGGCGCGACCGGCGAGGGCCAGGGGCGCCGGTGCACCCCTTGGGCATCGGTCCAGATCCACTGGGCATCATGGCCGCCACCGGTGCACCAGAGGGCGTTGGTGGGGCCATTGCCGGGCACCCATTCGGGCACTACGGCCTCGGGGGTGTGGCCTGCGTGGGCGATGGCGGCCAAGGCGTTCTGCAGCCACTGCCGTTGGCATACCGCGACCCACACCGTGCCCTGCTGCGTCGCCCCGGGGGGCAAGGCGAAATGCAGGTTGGCGGGCTCGTCCAGCAGTTGGTCTTCCAGCAGGCCTTCGAGCACGGCACGCAGGCGTGCCGCACTGCCCCCGCGCCACCCGGGGCGCAGCGTACCCGCAGGCAGCGTCACCCGGTGCCACGACAGCGCTTGGGTCGGCACAATGGCTACTGTGGCTTGCCTGCCCACGCGGTGCGGCAGCTCGGGCAAGATCAAATGCTCCGTGACACTGCGCCCGTCATTGCTGCGCACACTCTCCCACATGCCTTCTAGGTGCACGCTCACGCCGGCCGGTGGGGCGGGCAGCAAGGGCAACAAAATGGCCTGGTGGATCATGTGTGTCGGGGCGGGCCCATGGGCCGGAGTGGGGCTTTCATTGTACGGACGCCAGGGGCGGTGTTTCACGCAGCGTGGCCAAAGTCTTCACTTGCAGGCCTTCGCGGCGCAGCATGCTGCGTTCCTGGCTCACGGCGCTGCCCAGGCGCAGGCGTACACGCACCTCGAAATAGCGGGAGCCCACACTGTGCTGGCCGCTGTTGACGGCCAGGTCCGGAACGCCCGATGCTTGCACCGCATCGGACAGGGTGCGGAAGTGGCTTTGCTTGCGGGCCTGCACCATGCGCTCTGCCGCGGCCAGGTCCAGCCCTGGCAGGCTTGCATGCAGCACCAGTGCAGAGGCGGTATTCAGATTGACGGGGGTGCGTTCCGGCAGAACCACGGCGTGGGCTTGCAGGGCGGCCAAGGTGGCCGGAGTGAGGCCTAGCCAAGCCAGTTGCTCGATGTTGCGGGGCAGCAGAGGGTGGGGGCCCTCGGTGGCGCTCTCTGCCTGCGTGGCCTGGAGTGTCAGTTGCAACTGTGCTACCAAAAATGCGAGCTCGGCAGGCGGCAACTGCAGTGCTTCAAACAGGCGGCTGAATGCCCGCAGACTGGGCTGGTGGATTTGGCCCTCCTGGACCAGGTTGAGCAGGTTGAGCCGCGCCTGCAAATCGGTAATCTGGCCGGAGAGGTAGGCTGCCTTCAGGTGCTCACCCAGGTCAGCGGCGGACCCGCTGCCCGCCAAAAAGCTGGACAGCTGTGCTTCCTGCAGCACCACCGCCCAAGGCTCGCCCAGGTGATCGGGGGCCGCGTTGCGGGCGTCTTCACGCAGAATGAGCCGTGCCCAGTCCAGTGCACCTTGCAGCAGCCAGCGCGATTGGACCTTGGTCCTTTCGGCCGTTTCCACCTCCAGCGCGCGCCACTGCTGCCAGAGTGCGGAGGTGCTCAGCGTGGCGACGAGCGTGACCAGGAGCAAAGCAGTCAGGATGGCTGCGCCACGCTGTGTGTGTTTCATGGCAAGGCCCCCGCTGTGTTGCTGCGGGCCCAATCGCGCACCAACGGCCCCATCAGGGGATGGCCTTGCGGCAGGGTGAGCACCAGCCGAATGCCATCGGGCAGGCTGTTGTTCACTGCGGGGTCTGTGCCAGTGCTCGACAGGGGGTTGCTCCAGGCGCCAGTGCGATAAAAATACACCTGCCATTCGGTCAGGGGCGTCACGCGGACTTCGCGCCGGTCGGTGCCGTCTTGGGTGGTTTGCGCCCAGGTGTGGGCCTCGTTCCAGGCCAATTGCCAGCCCTCGCGGCTGGTGAAGGGGGGCGACTGCCAGCGCAGCCACTGGAACTGGCCGTCGCGGTTGGCACGCGTCCAGGCCACAACGATGGCCCCGTCGCTGCCCGTGCTGCCGCTGCGACGTGTCAGGTGCAGGGCCCGGCCATCCCAGTCCAGGGTGCGCGTCAGAGGCAGCTCCACCAATGCATCCAGGTCCAAGCCCCATTGGGCCAAGCTGGCGTCCAGTGTCAGCACTTGGTCGGCATGCTGGCGGTTGATGTCCACGGCGGTCTGCATGCTGGACAGAACGCGCCAGCCCAGGGTCGCCATCAAGGCCATGATGGCCAGTGCCACCAACAATTCGATGAGTGTGAAGCCGCGTTGCATGGTCAGATGCGGCCCACGATGGTGGTGAGTTGCAGCACGGGGGTGTCTTCGACCGACAGGCGGGCTTCGACGCGACGGAAGTTGGGATTGGGGGTGGGCTGCACCAGCAGGCGCAGCTGCAGCACACGGCCCGCTTGCGCGCAGGGGTGGGTACTGTCCCCCACATCGGGCAGCCGCTGGCTCAGCCGGACCTGGGCCAGGGCATTTTCAGCGCACAGCTGGGCCAATACCCGGTCGGTTTGGCGCTGGGCGTTGCGTGTGAGGGCACCCGTCGCCTGCAGGCCCGCCAGCAGGGTGGTGGCCACAATGGCCAAAGCCACCAGCACTTCGATCAGGGTAAAACCCTGTGGGTACGTGCGGCGTGTCATGGTTCGGTGTTGTGCACGGTGAATGGCCGCAGGCCATCCGTGCTGACCCACAGGCTGCGTTCGGGGGCATTTTGCTGCCACAGGCGGATCTGTTGCGGACCAATGACCGGCTCGGGCCCCAGCACCACGGGGCTGGCGCTGTAGGCTGCGGTTTCGGGATAGTCCCACGCCGTGGGCAATGCGGCGGCGGTCGGCAGGCCTTCAAAGACAAAGCCGGGCGCCGCACTGCGCCAGCGTACCGGCACCCCACGGCTGCGCGACTGCGCACGTGCACCCTCCAGCAGGGCCGCCAGTCGCTGGGCTTCACGGTCCAGGCGGGACTGACCGGCATCCCGCAGGGCAAACGCCACCCCGGCGGACGCCATGCCGACGATGGCCACCACCAGCAGCAGTTCCAGCAGGGTAAAGCCTTGGGGGCGCCGGTGCCAGGGGGAGTGCGGCGTCACGAGTTACCAGTTGCCAATGTCAGCATTCTTGCCTTCCCCCCCCGATTGGCCGTCGGCGCCAAAGCTCAGCACGTCCACTTCACCATGCAAGCCGGGGTTCATATACAAGTAAGCGCGGCCCCAGGGGTCATTGGGCAGCTTGTCTACATAGGGTCTCCAGTTGGCCGGTACCACGCCGTTGGTGGGCTTGAGCACCAGGGCCTGCAGGCCCTGCTCCTGGCTGGGGTAGCGCTGGTTGTCGAGTTTGTACAGTTTGAGCGCTTGGTGCAGGTTGGCAATGTCGGTTTTGGCGGCAGACACGCGGGCGTCATCGGCCCGGTCCAGCACATTGGGCACGATCAGTGCGGCCAGAACCCCGATGATGACGAGCACCACCATCAGTTCGATGAGGGTGAAGCCGCGTGGCTTGGGATGGGGGCGGGTGGTGGTGGACATGGTGGGTACTTCGCTAAGGCGTGACAGGGCCGGGCAGTGTGTACATGATAATGCGCAGCATGGTTTCTTCCACTACTTCACGATGGGCCCCCAGGCTGGCCGCTTCGCTGTTGGCGGGGTTGGCGGCCGCTGGTGTGGTCTATTGGGCACTCAAGGTGCCGGTGTCCGGCACGGGCAGCGCGGTTGCAGCAGTGCAGGTCCCCGTGCTGGCGCCTGACACCGGGCTCGTGGCGCGTGCGCTGGGGGGCTCGGCGGCGCCGGCCGACTTGCCGTCTGCTGTGGCAGCGCCTGTCGCCGCGTCGGCCCGTTTTGCGCTGGTGGGGGTGGTGGATCAGGCGGGTAGCGGCGTTGCCCTTATTGGGCTGGACGGCAAACCCGCCAAACCGGT
Organism: Curvibacter sp. GWA2_63_95; assembly: GCA_001795455.1. Lineage (GTDB taxonomy): Bacteria > Pseudomonadota > Gammaproteobacteria > Burkholderiales > Burkholderiaceae_C > Allorhodoferax. Next base: position 82,695 of record MGPB01000024.1, read on the forward strand.
GGCCGTGGGCGCCAGCGTCGGAGAGGGCTGGGTTTTGCGCCACGTGCAAGGCCGCAGCGCCACGCTGGAACGCGAGGGGGATGCGCCCCTGCGGCTGGAGCTTCCACCCAAGATTAAGGGTTAAAATGGCCTCTAGCCAGCGTGGATATTGCGCAAGCAGCTATTATTTTTGTAGCTGAAGAAACATCCGATAGACCGGATTTTGTGTTTCTTCGACATAGGGGTAACCCAGAGTTTCCAGGAATTGCGCGAAGGCTAGGTCATCCGCTTGCGGGACCTGCAAGCCCACCAAAATGCGGCCGTAGTCCGCGCCTTGGTTGCGGTAGTGGAACAGGCTGATGTTCCAACCCGGGCGCATCAGACTCAGGAACTTCATCAACGCGCCCGGCCGCTCCGGGAACACGAAGCGCAGCAGGCGCTCGTCCTGCGCCAGGCTGGAGATGCCCCCCACCATATGGCGGATGTGCTCTTTGGCCAGCTCATCGTGGGTCAGGTCCAAGGTTTTAAAACCGTTTTTTTCGAAGTTCTTGGCCACCTTGGCCGACTCGCCTTTGCCCTGGGTACTCAGGCCCACAAACACATGTGCCTGGGCTGCGTCGCTGATGCGGTAGTTGAACTCGGTCACATTGCGCGTGCCGCCGGGCAGTTCGCCAATCAGCTCACAAAAGCGCTTGAAGCTGCCGCGCTCCTCGGGGATGGTTACGGCAAACAGCGCCTCGCGCTCTTCTCCCACCTCCGCCCGCTCGGCCACAAAGCGCAGGCGGTCGAAGTTCATATTGGCGCCGCACAGGATGGCGGCGTAGGTCTCTCCCTTGGTTTTGTGCGTGGCCACGTACTGTTTGATGGCGGCTACGGCCAGCGCACCGGCTGGCTCCACGATAGAGCGGGTGTCCACAAAGATGTCTTTGATGGCCGCGCACACCGCGTCGGTGTCCACCGTCACATAGTCGTCTACCAGATTGCTGGCAATGCGAAAGGTCTCCTCACCGACCAACTTCACGGCCGTGCCGTCGGAAAACAGGCCCACGTCCGGCAGCGTCACACGCTGCTTGGCGCCCACGGACTGGATCATGGCGTTGGAGTCATTCATCTGTACGCCGATGACTTTGACGCCCGGCGCCACCGCCTTGATGTAGTTGGCCACACCCGAGATCAGGCCGCCGCCGCCAATGGCTACAAACACGGCATCCAGGCCGGGGCCGGTTTTGCTGCCGGTTCTGTGGCCAGACTTGGCCGCCTTGTCCGCGCCCAGGGTCTGTACCTGGCGCAGGATCTCCATGGCCACAGTGCCCTGGCCCGCAATCACGTCCGGGTCATCAAACGGGTGCACAAAGGTCAGCCCTTCTTTTTTCTGCAGGGTCACGGCATGGCCGTAAGCGTCCGAGTAGCTCTCGCCAAACAGCACCACCTCGCCACCAAAACCGCGCACTGCGTCCACCTTGAGCTGGGGCGTGGTGGTCGGCATCACGATCACCGCACGCACGCCCATGCGACTGGCCGATAGGGCCACGCCCTGCGCGTGATTGCCGGCAGACGCACAGATCACGCCCTTGGCGATCTGCTCGGGCGGCATTTGTGCCATCTTGTTGTAGGCGCCGCGCAGCTTGAAGCTGCGCACCGGTTGCTGGTCTTCGCGCTTGAAAAGCACAGTGTTGTGCAAGCGGCGGCTCAGGGCGCGGGCGGGCTCCAGGGCGGTCTCGCTGGCCACGTCGTAGACGCGGGCTGTCAGAATTTTCTTGAGGTAATCCGCCGGGGTGAGGTGGGGGACAGGGGGCTGTTGGGGGGAACTCACGGGGCTACACTCCAGTACGACGAGGTAAAACGCAATCGGCTAGCTCCGCGCGGAGCTGTTTGGCGTATTGTAGCGAACTGTTTTTGGCCCCGCGCGGGGCAATTTGTTAAAGGAATACGACGATGGAATGCACAGTGAGCTGGACCGGCGGTTTGAATACCCGCTCCGGCATGGGTTTTGTGGCGGAAACCGGCAGCGGCCACACCTTGATGATGGATGGTGCGCCTGACGCGGCGAAACCCGAAAACGGTGGCCAGAATTTGGCGCCCCGCCCGCTGGAAATCGTGCTGGCTGGCACCGGTGGCTGCACAGCCTATGACGTGGTGCTGATTTTGAAGCGTGGCCGCCACGATGTGCAGGGCTGCACCGTCAAGCTCACTGCCGAACGCGCCGAGGTGGACCCCAAAGTGTTCACCAAGATCCATATGCAGTTCACCGTGACCGGCAAAGGCATCCCCGCCAGTGCCGTGGAACGTGCCATTGCCATGAGCCACGAAAAATACTGCTCGGCCAGCATCATGCTGGGCAAAACGGCCGAAATCACGACCGGGTTTGACTTGGTCGAGGCCTAATTAGCCCTAGATCCGCTCTGCCACGGTGGTCATCACCTTGGCGGCGGCGCGCATGAGTGCTTTGACGGGTTGTGGCAAGTCCACACCGCCTGCCGCCTGTGCCTCGTTGGCATGGCGAAGCTCGTCATCGTGCATCTGCGCCACGATCGCGCGCGAGGCGTGGTCGCTCTCTGGCAGCAGCTCCAGGTGGCTTTGTAGGTGAGCGCCTACCTGTGTTTCGGTTTCCACCACAAAACCCAGGCTGATGGCATCGCCCATGCGGCCCGCCAGCAGCCCCAAACCGAAGGCGCCCGCGTACCACAAGGGGTTCAGCAGCGAGGGCCGCGATCCCAGTTCCTGCAGGCGCTGGGCCGTCCACGCCAAGTGGTCGGTTTCTTCAATGCAGGCCTGGGTGAAGTGTTTGCGCAGGGTCAGGTTGGGGGTGGCCAGGGCTTGCGCCGTGTAGAGCGCCTGGGCGCACACCTCGCCCACATGGTTCACCCGCATCAGGCCTGCCGCATTGCGTTTTTCCGCATCCGTCAGTTGCGTTGCCTGCTCGGCCACGGTGGGGCAGGGTTTGGCTGCGTGGGGTTGGGCAAACAGGGTGCGCAACGCAGTGTCTGCCGCCGTGAAAATTGCGTCCATAGAGAGTCTTTCCAGTATGGCCAGAGTCTACCGGGGCTGACGTTAAGGTGAGCTTGATAGCAGTCAAACAAATTGTTGCAACCCAACAACGGTAACCCGTAAGAACCCTAATCTTTTGCCTGTTTTCTTTGCCAAACGTCCCCCCGTCTGGTGCAATACATCCAACTTCCTGAATAGGAGGTTGGCCCGGAGTTCCGAACAATCGGTCCGGAGCTCTATGTTTAACCTTGGAGTATTTCTACATGAAAAAGACTTTGATCGCTTTGGCCGTTTTGGCTGCTTCCGGCGCTTCTTTCGCACAAGTCACCATCACTGGTGCAGTTGCTTCTGGTTACCGCGCATCCACCGCAGTGTCTACCACAGCGGGTGTTAGCACTTCTTCTGACAGCTCCGGTTTGGGCGTGGACACTGCTGAACTGTTCTTCAAGGCTTCCGAAGACCTGGGCGGCGGCTTGAAGGCTGACGCTGTGTTGAGCTTCGACACTGTGACACGCGCTGGCGTTGCTGGTGGCGACACTTCTTTGACTTTGTCCAACGCTTCTTGGGGCGCTTTGGCTCTGAAGTCTGTCAAGGGCGCTGACTACCTGTCCGGTGGTATCGCTAACGTGGGCGGTGTTGGTTTTGACGGCAAAGTCTTTTCTGGCAAGTCTTACTCTGACAGCATCAGCTACACATCGCCTTCGTTCAGCGGTTTTACAGTGGGTCTGTCCCACGCTGAAAACAGCGTGAACTCTGTTACCACTGGCCAAGGCCTGGGTGTTGGTGCTGCTGGTACTCCTACCGGTCGCGATTCTCAGCGTAGCTCTGGTGTTTCCGCTGCTTACGCTGCCGGCCCATTGGCTGCTAACTTGGGTTACACCACTTACGACCAAAAGGGCACTGAAGTTCTGGATCCCACCAACAGCGATAGCAAATGGTATGCATCCGCTGCCTATGACTTCGGCTCGTTCAAGCTCGGCGCTGGCGTAGAAGCCCGCAAGCTGGTTAAGGGTACGCGTAATGACGCTTTGATCGGTGGCGCATTGCCTTTGGGCGCTCTGACACTGAACGCTACATTTGCTAGCCGTCAATTCAACGACGTCAATGCCGCGACTGACGGTACCAAGACCGGTTACGGCCTTGGCGCTTCTTACGCTCTGAGCAAGCGTACCAGCTTGATCGCTAACTACCGTAACTGGACCAACACTGTTGGTGACAATGCCAAGGCTACAGAAACCAACCTGTTGGTTGCTCACTCCTTCTAATTTCTTGCTGGCGTAAGCCAGCTTGAGAGTTAGAAAATAAAAAACCCGCTGCAGAAATGCAGCGGGTTTTTTTCTTAAACGGGCATATTCCGTAATGTGGGAAAAACTAACTCATTGGTGCTAATACAACAAAACTCACTTTTTGGCACGGTCGTCTACTTTTTGTCCTCTTGATTACATGACGCGAATGTGAATTTTTGTTTCAATACAAGCTACTTCTGAATTAAGAAGTAGGAGTTGCAAGTTAGGTTTTTCAAATTTTGACTTGCTCACCATCTAACTCAAATTGAAGAGACAACACATGAAAAAATCTTTGATCGCATTGGCAGTTTTGGCTGCCTCTGGCGCCTCCTTCGCGCAAGTCACTATCACTGGCCAGGTGATTGCTGGATACAAGCAATCTAGTGTTTCTGGTGAAGCCGGTTCAGGTAACGAGGCAACTAAAAACAAGTTGCTGGCAGGCGTCGCAGATAGTTTTGTGGGTGGCAGCGGCGGTAACGCGACAGGTGACTCCTCCGGTCTTGGACTGGATACCTCAACCATCACGTTTGCGGCATCTGAAGACTTGGGGGGCGGTATGAAGATCGCTGCCTCTATGAATATCGACAAGGTAAACCGTAAAGAAGTTCAAGGGGGTGACACCTCGCTGAAACTGACGACTGGCATTGGCCGCTTTACATTGCAAACGTATCGGCCTGTTGACTATTTGTCCGCTGGTGTTTCTGGTGTGGGCGGCGCTGGTCTGGATGATCGTGTCTTTTCTGCACGCGTAAACCGCGATGCGGTTGGTTTTGATACCAAGCTGGGCCCAGTTTACGTGGGTGTTGCAATGTTGGAAGCAGGTAAGAGCAAGACAAGCACCACCACCGATGTTGGTTTGGGTGTTGGCTCTGCCGGGGCTGCTGGCACTACCGGCCAGCGTATCAATTCCTACTCTGTCACCTATGTTGGTGGACCGTTGATCGCCAACCTGAACTATTTGACCTACGACAGCATTGGTACTACAGATGCTGGTTACAAAGACGTGATCCGTACATCGGCCTCCTATGACCTTGGTGTTGTCAAGTTGGGCGGAGGTTACTCTGTCACTACGACTGCAGCGGGTGGTACCGTGAAAGACGCCTTGGTAGCTGCATCGGTTCCTGCAGGCAGCTGGACGTTTGGTGCGAATTACGGCATGGGCACTGTGGAAGGTACAACGATCGCCCGTAGCGCGGCGGGCCAAGCTTTGATCGCTAACGGAACTGCGCCAGCGGCGGTGTCGGCAACCCTCAACGCTTTGGGCATCAATGCAGACTCCTTGAACGGTACACGTTCTGGTTACAGCCTGACCGCCGGTTACGCTTTGAGCAAGCGCACCAGCGTGACTGCGTCTTACGTGAACTGGCTGTCCAGCCCGTTTGCTGCAACACGTAGCACAGAAGCGACCCTGTTCCTGTCGCACTCTTTCTAATTTCAATGCTGGCATGACCAGCATCTGAGTCAGATAGTGAAAAGCCCCGCTGCAGCAATGCAGCGGGGCTTTTTATTGGGAGCTTGGTGCTTGGCTTACGGCAAGCGTTTGCCGATCAAGCGTAGCGCTTGTTCCGCAGGTTGTGTTTCATCTCCCGCAGCAGCGGCTGCAGCGTGCCGCTGCCGATGCGCAGGGCGACGCAGGTGGCGAGGATGTCGATAATCATCAGGTGCAGCAGGCGCGACACCATGGGGCTGTAGCGGTCGAAGCCTTCGGGGTGGTCGGCGCTCAGGTGGATGTGCCCAGCGCTGGCCAGGGGTGAGCCGCTGGCGGTGATGACGATGGTGATAGCGCCATTTTTGCGGGCGATGTCACAGGCGTCCATGAGATCGCGGGTTCGGCCGGAGTTGCTGATCACCACCACGCAGTCTCCGGGCCCCAGGATGGAGGCGCTCATGACCTGCATATGGCCATCGCTATAGGCCGTTGTGTTGATGCCCAGGCGGAAGAATTTGTGTTGGGCGTCTTGCGCCACGATGCCGGAGTTGCCGACACCGAAGAACTGGATTTGGCGGCCCGCACTATAGGCCTCCACCAGGGCCAAGACAGCCTTTTCGATCGCCAGGGTAGAGGCGTCGTTGCGGTATTTCAGGAAGGCCGCTACGGTGTTGTCAATGACTTTCACCATGACGTCACCGGTCTTGTCATCCGCGTCCACGCTGCGGTGAATAAAGGGCACGCCCTCGTTCACGGTGCCAGCCAGCTTCAGTTTGAAATCTGACAGGCCGTCATAACCCACGCTGCGGCAAAACCGCACGACGGTGGGCTTGCTCACATGGGCGCGGTCGGCCAGCTCGCTGACGGGCAGTTTGGCAAAGGCGCGGGGGTCGGCCAGGCATAGCTTGCCCACCCGCTGTTCCGCGGGGGCCAAGGAGGGCAGGGAAGCTTTGATTCGGTCCAGCATGATCGGGTTCCAGGTGAACAGCGCAGCAACCCTGTGGCCGCTGCGCCGTCGTCAGCACATCAAGACTCTTCTGACCAGCAAAAGCCGTCACGCGCAATCATGGCGCTTGAGGCGCTGGGGCCCCAGGTGCCGGCAGCGTACAGGCGCGGGCCTTGCGTGTCCGCGGCCCAGTGTTCCAGCATGGGTTCGACCCAGCGCCAGGCTTCTTCCTGCTCGTCGCTGCGGACAAACAGGTTCAGGCGGCCGTCAATCACGTCCAGCAGCAAGCGCTCGTAAGCACCCACGCGTTCGGAGCCGAAGCGTTTGTCAAAGTCCAGGTCCAGTTGCACGGGAGCCAGGCTTTGTGATGCCGCAGCGCGCGACTGGCGGTTCTCCTGGCCCTGGGCCAGCAGGTGCAACTCCAGCCCGTCCTTGGGCTGCAGATTGATGATCAGCCGGTTGGCCGCGCCCTCGTTGGAGTCGTAAATGGCGTGGGGCGTAGGCCGGAAATTGATGACGATGCGTGCATCGCGGCCCGCCAGGCGCTTGCCGGTGCGGATGTAGAAGGGCACGCCGGCCCAGCGCCAGTTGGCGATCTCGGTGCGCAGGGCGACAAAGGTTTCGGTGTTGCTCTTGGGGTCGACCCCGGCTTCTTCGCGGTAGCCGGGCACCTTGTTGCCGCCGCTGGTGCCGGCTGAATACTGGCCGCGCACCACATCCTGCTTCAATGTCTCTGTGGTCCAGGGTTTGAGCGAGCGCAGCACCTTGAGCTTCTCGTCGCGGATGGCATCGGCGTGCGAGTTGATCGGCGGTTCCATGGCGATTGCACACAGCAGTTGCAGCGCGTGGTTCTGCACCATGTCTCGCAGGGCACCGGTGGTTTCATAAAACGCGCCACGGCTCTCCACGCCCAGGTCTTCGGCAATGGTGATCTGGATGTTGGCGATATGTTCGCGGCGCCACAGCGGTTCGAACAAGGCGTTGCCAAAGCGCATGGCAAACAGGTTTTGCACCGAGGGCTTGCCCAGGTAGTGGTCGATGCGGAAGATCTGCTTTTCTTCAAAGAAGCGGCGCACGGTCTGGTTGATCGCGCGGTTGGAGGCGAGGTCATGGCCCAGCGGTTTTTCCAGCACCACGCGGGTCTTGGGTGTGTTCAGCCCGGCGGCGGCCAGTTGCTCGCACACATTGGTGAACAGGCTGGGTGCGGTGGCCACGTAGATCACCACGCTGTCGGCGTTGCGGGCATTCAGTGTCTCGGCCAAGGCGGCGTAGTCGTCGGGCTTGGACAGGTCCATGCGCTGGAACTCGAGGATGGCGGCAAAGCGGGCAAACTCTTCGGCGCTGGGGCGCTTGGCCAACTCCACTTTTTCGAAGCGAGACTGGATCAAATCGCGGTATTGCTCGTGGCTGAGGTTGTCACGGCCCACGCCGATAATGCGTCCACCTTCTGGCAGCGAGCCATGGCGGAACGCCTGAAACAACGCGGGCATCAACTTGCGCCAGGCCAAATCGCCGGTGCCGCCAAACATGACTAGATCAAAGCTCATAAGACAGGTGGTACGTTTAAGAGTTACATGAAAGATGACGTTGTAATGTAACTTTGTTTCATTGATAATTCAAGGGGACAAACCGCAACTCTGTGCAGGTTTACCCCTAGTCTTCAACCTTGGCCTTTGGCCCGCGCCCTCCATGAACCAACTCGACGCACTCAAACAATTCACCACCGTGGTGGCTGACACCGGCGACTTCAAACAGCTCGACGCTTTCAAACCCCAAGACGCGACCACCAACCCTTCACTGATCCTGAAGGCCGTGCAAAAGGCCGACTACGCGCCTTTGGTGAAAGACACGGTGAACCAGTTCCGCGGCCGCCCCATGGACGAAATCGTGGACCGCTTGCTGGTGCGTTTTGGCTGCGAAATCCTCTCCATCATCCCCGGCCGCGTGTCCACCGAAGTGGATGCCCGTTTGAGCTTTGACACCAACGCCACCGTGGCGCGTGGCGAGCGTCTGATCGAGCTGTACCAAGCCCAAGGCATCCATTCCGACCGCGTGCTGATCAAGGTCGCCTCTACCTGGGAAGGCATCAAGGCTGCCGAGCAGCTGGAACGCAAGGGCATCCGCACCAACCTGACCTTGTTGTTCGCGTTCTGCCAGGCCGTGGCCTGCGGCCAAGCCAAGGTGCAGCTGATTTCCCCGTTTGTCGGCCGCATTTACGACTGGTACAAAAAGAACGCTGGCGCCGCCTGGGTGGAAGCCGACAACGCGCTGGCCAACGACCCCGGCGTGAAGTCTGTGGCACAGATCTACAACTACTACAAGAAGTTCGGCATCCAAACCGAGGTGATGGGCGCGAGCTTCCGCAACGTGGGCCAGATCACGGCCCTGGCCGGTTGCGATCTGTTGACCATCAGCCCCGATCTGCTGGCCATCCTGGCCGCGACCGACGCACCGCTGACCCAGGCCCTGAATGCCGACACGGCCAAAGACCTGGCGCTGGAGCATGTGAGTTATGACGAAGCCAGCTTCCGCCTGGCGCTGAACAACGACGCCATGGCGACCGAGAAGCTGGCCGAAGGCATTCGCGCCTTCTGTGTGGATGCGGTGAAGCTGGAACAGCTGCTGCTGGCCGCTTGATGCTTTGCGGGACAGACCTTCAGCTCTGTCCCCAACTGATTAAAGACTATGACACGTACCCGTTGTGACCGCACGCCCGCCTGGGGCGCCCTGCAAGCCGCTTTTGATGCCACCGGCCGGGCGCTGGATGTGCGCGAGGCCTTCAAGGCCGACGCCCAGCGCTTTGGCCGTTTCAGCCAGGAGGCGCCCTATGTGTTCGCCGACCTGTCGAAGAACCGCATTGACGCGGCGACTGAAGCGCTGTTGTTTGACCTGGCGCGCCAGAGCGGCGTGTTGGAACACCGCGACGCCATGTTCGCAGGCCAGAAGATCAACAACACCGAGCAGCGCGAGGTGTGGCACGTTCTGTTGCGAAATCCGCCTGGAGTGCCCGTGGAATATGCGGGAGCAGCTACGGAATTTGTAGCAGGCGAGCAGGCCAAGGTGCATGCCACACTGGACGCCATGCTGGCCTACGCAGAGAAGGTGCGTGCCGACCAGGCTATCACCGACGTGGTGAACATCGGCATTGGCGGTTCCGATCTGGGCCCGCAAATGGCGGTGCTGGCGCTGGACGCGTTTGCCACCACCGGCAAGCGCCTGCACTTTGTGAGCAATGTGGACGGCCATGAGCTGGCCGCCAAACTGCCGCATCTCAAAGCCGACAGCACAGTCTTCCTGATTGCCAGCAAGACCTTCACCACCATCGAGACCATGACCAATGCCGCTTCGGCCAAGGCCTGGTTCGAGGCGCAGGGCGGCACCGACATTGCCCGCCACTTTGCCGCGCTGACCACCAACGTGCCGGCGGCCAATGCCTTTGGCATCACCACCACCTTCGGCTTCTGGGACTGGGTGGGCGGTCGTTATTCCATGTGGTCGGCCATTGGCCTGCCGATCGCCATTGCCATTGGTTCTGCGGGCTTCCGCGAGTTTTTGGCCGGTGCGCATGCCATGGACGAGCACTTCCGCACCGCGCCGCTGGAAAGCAATCTGCCGGTGCGCCTGGGCCTGCTGGACGTCTGGTACCGCAATTTCCACGGCTTCACCAGCCGCAGCATTGCGCCGTACCACAGCGCCTTGCGCCGCGTGCCGGCCTACCTGCAGCAACTGGAGATGGAGAGCAATGGCAAGCGTGTGGACGCGTCGGGCGAAGCGCTGCCGTTTGGCACCTCGCCCGTGCTGTGGGGCGAGCCCGGCACCAACGGCCAACACGCCTACTTCCAGATGCTGCACCAGGGGACCGATGTGGTGCCCATGGAGTTCATCGCCGTCAAAAAGGCGCGCCACGACCTGAAGGGCCACCAACCGCTGCTGCTGGCCAATGTGCTGGCGCAAGCCCAGGCTCTGTTGCAGGGCAAGAGCGACGCGGGTGGCCACAAGCATTTCACGGGCAACCGCCCCAGCACCTTCCTGTTGCTGGACGACCTGACCCCGGCTGCGTTGGGCGCGCTGATTGCGTTGCAGGAGCACCGCGTGTTTGTCAGCGGCAGCCTGTGGGGCATCAACAGCTTTGACCAGTGGGGCGTGGAGCTGGGCAAGGTGCTGGCCAAGGAGATTGAGCCACGTCTGGCTTCCGGTGATGTCACTGGATTGGACGGCTCTACCGCTGGCTTGCTGGCACGCTTGCGGAGCTAACCCTTTGCCTGTGCGTTGTCTGGCACTCGCACAGCACGCAGGGGCACGGCGGCGGGCTCATACTGCCAAACGCGCAGAAATCGCCCGCCACCGCACCCCTGCATGCTGCGGGGCGTTGGGCGGCATAGATCTCATGCATCCATGAGTGTTTCCCTTTCGCTTGTGCAAGCCCGCAACCTGCATCTCGCAGCGCAGGGTTTGTTGCAGCCCCCCACGCGTGCCGCCAAGCGGGCCGATGTGGCGGCCTGCATCCAGCGCATGGCGCTGCTGCAGATCGACACCATCCATGTGGTCTCGCGCAGCCCTTACCTCGTCCTGCATTCCCGCCTGGGGGACTACCCGCGCGAATGGCTGGAGGACACACTGGCTGCAGCCCAGGTGTTTGAAACCTGGGCCCACGAGGCCTGCTTTGCCCACGTGGACGATCTGCACATCCACCGCGCCTACAACCGCCACACCCGCCGCCACTGGGGCCTGGCCAAGGCCGCGCAAAGCCATGCGGCGCAGCGCCCGCACCTGGACAAGTTGCTGGAGCACATCCGCAGCAAGGGCCCCGTGAAATCGTCCGACTTTGAGCGGCCCGAAGGCAAGGGCGGTGCCTGGTGGGGCTGGAAGGACGAGAAACGCTGGCTGGAAGCCCTGTTTGCGCTGGGCGAGCTGATGATTGCACGGCGCGAGAACTTCCACCGCGTCTATGACCTCAGCGAACGCGTGGCACCGCAGCTGCTGCAGCCTGCGGCCCCGCCCAGCGAGGCTGCGCTGCACGCCCAACTGATGGAGAAAGCCATCGCCGCGCTGGGCATCACCCAGGCGCGTTGGGTGAACGACTACTTCCGCACCAAGCCGCGCTTCAAAGACGCGGACCTGGATGCGCTGGTGGACGCTGGCAGCGTGCTGCGCGTGGACGTGGAGGGCTGGGATGCACCCGGCTATGTACACGCTAGCCACACTGCGCTGCTGAAAAAGGCGAGTGCCAACAAGCTGGAGGCCACACACACTGCACTGCTGTCTCCGTTTGACCCCGTGGTGTGGGACCGTGAACGCGGCTCCACGCTGTTTGACTTTGACTACCGGCTGGAGTGCTACACGCCTGAAGAGAAGCGTGTGTACGGCTACTTTGTGCTGCCCATTCTGTGCCGCGGTGCACTCATTGGCCGGTTGGACGCCAAGGCGCACCGCGCCGAGGGAGTGTTCGAGGTGCGTGCCCTCCATGCCCAGCCCGGCCTGGTGTGGAGCGACCAGCACATCGCCGATGTGGCCCTGGCTATCCAGCGCAGTGCGGACTGGCACGGCACGCCGCAGGTGCGCATCACGCGCACGCAACCGGCCAAGCTGGCCGCCGCGCTCAAACGCGCCCTGAAGCATTTAAAACTTGAAAGACCTGACGCATGAATGTGGTGTTTGACTTTGGCGCGGTGCTGTTCACCTGGCGCCCGGTAGATCTGGTGACTGAATGTTTTCCCGACCGTGCGCCGACGCCCGCGCTGGCCGGCCACCTGGCGCACGAGGTGTTTGGCCATGCCGACTGGCAGGAGTTTGACCGCGGCACGGTGTCCATGCCCGAGGTCATTGAGCGCACCGTGGCTCGCCTGGGGCTGGACCGCGCTGCGCTGACCAAGTTGGTGGAAAGCATTGGTGAGCGGTTGGTGCCCATGCCCGAGTCCATGGCGCTGCTGAACCGGCTGTGTGCGCTGCGCACGCAGCCGCAGGTGAATGGCGGCGAGCCGCTGCATCTCTATTTCCTGTCCAACATGCCCGTGCCCTATGCGCGCACGCTGGAGCGCCTGCACCCGTTTCTGCGGAACTTCGACGGCGGTATTTTTTCGGGCGATGTGCTGCTCATCAAACCCGAGCCCGCCATCTACCAGCTGCTGCAAAGCCGCTATGCGTTGGAGCCGGCCAAGACGGTGTTCATCGACGACCTGCTGGGCAACGTCGAGGCTGCCCGCGCCCAGGGCTGGCACGGCATCCATTTCAAGAATGCCACCCAGGTCACGCAGGACCTGCAGGCCTGGGGTTTAAAGGAAATTGGCCTCTAGCCCCCGTCGATAGTGCGCAAGAAGCTATCAAAAGCATAGTGAGCTAGGCGTAAAAAAGCCCCGCAAGGTAAAACCTTGCGGGGCTTTTTATTTGGCTTTTGTCGCAAGCGGCAAAGCCACTACGACGCAGCATGAGGTGCCAGGCCAAGGCGCAAGGGCGCAGACAGTACCTACGGTACGGCAAGCCCTTGCAACGCCGGCATGGCGCCTCAGGCCAGGAGAGCTTACATGCCCATGCCGCCCATGCCGCCCATTCCACCCATGTCAGGCATACCGCCGCCGCCAGCGGACTCAGCCTTGGGGGACTCAGACACCATGCACTCGGTGGTCAGCATCAGGGATGCCACAGACGCTGCGTTTTGCAGGGCTGTGCGTGTCACCTTGGTGGGGTCCAGAATACCCATTTCGATCATGTCGCCGTAGCTGTCGTTGGCAGCGTTGAAGCCGTAGTTGCCCTTGCCGTTCAACACGGCGTTCACCACCACGGAGGCTTCGCCACCGGCGTTGAACACGATCTCGCGCAGAGGCGCTTCGATGGCCTTCAACACCAGCTTGATACCGGCGTCCTGGTCGGCGTTGTCACCCTTGATGGCGCCAGCCGCTTGCTTGGCGCGCAGCAGAGCCACGCCACCACCAGCCACAATGCCTTCTTCCACAGCAGCGCGGGTAGCGTGCAGGGCGTCTTCCACGCGGGCCTTCTTTTCCTTCATTTCGACTTCGGTGGCAGCGCCAACCTTGATCACGGCCACACCGCCAGCCAACTTGGCCACGCGCTCTTGCAGCTTTTCACGGTCGTAGTCGGACGTGGCTTCTTCGATTTGCACACGCACTTGCTTCACGCGGGCTTCGATGTCAGCAGCGGCGCCGGTGCCGTCGATGATGATGGTGTTTTCCTTGCCCACTTCGATGCGCTTGGCTTGGCCCAGGTCGGCCAAAGTCACCTTTTCCAGGGTCAGGCCCACTTCTTCAGCGATAACCTTGCCGCCGGTCAGGATGGCGATGTCTTCCAGCATGGCCTTGCGGCGGTCACCGAAGCCAGGAGCCTTCACAGCCACCACCTTCAGGATGCCGCGGATGGTGTTCACCACCAAAGTTGCCAGGGCTTCGCCTTCGACATCTTCAGCAATGATCAACAGGGGACGGCCAGCCTTCGCAACTTGCTCCAGGGTGGGCAGCAGGTCGCGGATGTTGCTGATCTTCTTGTCGAACAACAGCACAAAGGGGTTGTCCAGCAAGGCAGCTTGCTTTTCGGGGTTGTTGATGAAGTAGGGGGATAGGTAGCCGCGGTCGAATTGCATGCCTTCCACGACATCCAGCTCGTTCTGCAGGGACTTGCCGTCTTCCACAGTGATCACGCCTTCTTTGCCGACCTTGTCCATCGCGTTGGCGATGATTTCGCCAATGGAGGAGTCAGAGTTGGCGGAAATGGAACCCACTTGGGCGATTTCCTTGGAGGTGGTGGTGGGCTTGGAGGCCTTCTTCAGCTCGGCGATCAGGGCTGTCACAGCCTTGTCGATACCGCGCTTCAGGTCCATGGGGTTCATGCCGGCAGCCACGTACTTCATGCCTTCGTGCACGATGGCTTGGGCCAGCACGGTGGCGGTGGTGGTGCCGTCACCGGCGTTGTCGGACGTCTTGGAAGCCACTTCCTTGACCATCTGCGCGCCCATGTTTTGCAGCTTGTCTTTGAGTTCGATTTCCTTGGCCACGGACACACCGTCCTTGGTCACGGTGGGGGCGCCGAAAGAGCGCTCCAGCACCACGTTACGGCCCTTGGGGCCCAGGGTCACTTTGACCGCGTTGGCCAAAATGTTCACGCCTTCAACCATGCGTGCGCGGGCTTCGCCGCCGAAAATTACGTCTTTTGCTGCCATGTTATGACTCCAAATTTAAGTGAAATATGCCGCTAGCCCGCATGGATATTGCGCGGCCAGCTATGAATTCAATAGTGCTTTAAGCCCGGTATTACTTGGACTCAACCACAGCAAACAAATCATCCTCTTTCATCACGAGGAGTTCGTCGCCGTCCACCTTCACGGTCTGGCCGGAGTACTTGCCGAACAACACGCGGTCGCCGACCTTCACGGTCAGGGCCTTGGTTTCGCCCTTGTCGTTGGTCTTGCCTGGGCCCACAGCCAGCACTTCGCCTTGGTCTGGCTTTTCAGCGGCGTTGTCAGGAATGTAGATGCCGGAAGCAGTCTTGGTTTCGCTTTCAACGCGCTTAACAATCACGCGGTCTGCCAGAGGACGCAGTTTCATGAGGAATCTCCTAGGGTTTGAAACAGAAAGGGAACAGGTGCCCACCTAAGGGTAAGCACACATGAACTTGTGGAACGGGCGCTGTTAGCACTCCATCCCAACGAGTGCTAATGATAAGGCCTTTTGCCCCACTTTCAAGGGAGCGTGCCGCGAATGCCCCCCGGTACCGGGTCCCGCCTGCACCGCATTGCACCGTGCACGGGCATAAAAAAAGCGCCCCGCCAAGGGACGCTTTTTAAGGGAGGGGCGGATGTTCAGACCGTCTGGCCGGCCAGGGCTGCGCGCTCTACGCGATCGGCCAGGGCATAGAGGTCTTGCGCAAAGTTGGGGTCCTTGGCCATCGCGTCGTCGGCCAGGGCACGCAGCTGGCTGGCTTCGTCCAGTTCCACTGGGCTTACGGTTTGGCGCTGGAAGGCCGCTGCCCACAGCGCGCTGCTCAGTGTGCGTGCCGACACCAGCAGGTCGCGCAGTGCCTGTGCCACATTGGGCTGCTGGGCGGGGGCGAAATGGGGGGTACGGATTGCAGTGCTGGCCATGGGAAACCTCCAAAATGAACGATGTTGCACTGCAGTATAGGGTAAACCCTAGGTTCTCTCAAGTGGGGTGTTGTGTTCGCCGCACGGGCTGTGCGGGTATCCCGCAGGATGAAACTCGCAGCCTTGGGGCAGAATCGCCCGACTTGGGACGTGGGCCCCCGGCCCTTATTTTTCTGGAGAAATTGCCATGTTGTTGAAGAAGTTGTTGGTGTGGGGTCTGGTGTCTGCGGCGGCGGTGGGCGTAGCCCAGGCCCAGAATGCGGCCTACCCCAACAAATCGGTCCGCCTGATCATTCCCTTTCCTCCTGGCGGCGGCACCGACATCCTGTCCCGTCTGGTGGCGCAAAAGCTCACCGAGGCCAACAAATGGTCGATAGTGCCTGACAACCGCGCGGGCGCTGGCGGCACCATCGGCATCACCGAGGCTGTGAAGGCCGCCCCCACCGGCTATGACATCGTCATGGGCCAGAAGGACAACCTGGTGGTCGGCCCCTGGCTGTATGGCAACCTGCCCTGGGACCCGACCAAGGATCTGGTCGCCGTGGCCCATGTGGCGTACACCCCGGTGGTGATTGCCACCAGCGCCAATTCCAGGTTCAAGACCCTGGCCGATGTGGTGGCTGCTGCCAAGGCCACGCCCGACACCATCACCTACGGCTCGCCGGGTAACGGCACCACCATCCATTTGGCCGGTCATCTGTTTGAGAAGGCCGCCAATATCAATATCCGGCATATTCCCTACAAGGGCTCCAATCCGGCGTTGATGGACGCGCTGGGGGGCAATGTGGATTTGCTGGTGTCTTCCGTGCCCTCGGCCATGGCCCAGATCAAGGCCGGCAAGCTGCGTCCCCTGGCCGTCACCTCGGCCGCACGCAGCAGCTCGCTTCCCGATGTGCCCACGGTGGCGGAGTCGGGCTACAAGGACTTTGATGTGAGCACCTGGTACGGCCTGTTTGCCCCCGTCGGCACACCGGCTGCCGTGGTGACCACGCTGAACACCGAGGTCAACAAGTTGTTGGCCAACCCCGAAGTCAAGGCTGCCATCCAGGCCCAGGGTGCCGAGCCTGTGGCCATGAAGGTCGAGCAGTTCTCCACCCTGCTCAAGACCGACTACGCCAAGTGGAAGGGCATCGTCCAGGCCTCGGGCGCCAAGGTCGAGTAAGCCAAGGTCTGCAGGGATGCGCCGCGTGGCGTATTACAAATCGACCGCGGGGCGCATGGCGGCAGTTTTGACAAAACGCCAGCGCCCCAGCGCCATCGACAGCAGCATGGCCGCCGCCCCAGACGCAGCCACATAGGCCAGCGGTCGGACCCACTCTCCATCAAAGGCACCAAACAGGCTGGCCTTCACGGCGCGCACCACCCAGGTCATGGGCAACCAGGGGCTGATCTGGGTGAACAGGCCGCCGCTCAGTTCCACCGGCATCACGCCGCCCGACGAGGACAGCTGTACCGCCAGCAGCACCATGGCCATGGCCTTGCCCGCATCGCCAAAGGCCTTGGTCAGCAACAGCACCATGGCCAGAAAGCTCAGGCCGGATACCACCAGTGTCAGCATAAAGGCCAGGCCGTTGGCCACATGCATGGTCAGCACCTGCTGTGCCGCAAACCCCAGCAGCAGCGCTTGCACCACCACCACCCCTGCGGGCAGGCCCATCTTGCCCAGCAGCTGCGCCGGGCGCGAGAAATGCTGGGCCCGCCGCGGCAGCGTGCGCACATGGATCAAAAAAGCCGCAATGCCTGCACCCAGCCACAAGGCAGCGGGCAGGATGTTGGGGGCAAAACCGCTGCCGCTGTTGGACACCGGGGCGCTGAGCTCCATCACCGGCTGCACCGAGCTGGCCATTCCGGCAGCACTGCCGCCCGGGGTGTCCAGCGCAGCGGGGAGGGAGTTGGCCAGCAGGTCCAGCCCGCCCGAGAGGCCCTGAGAGCCAGCCCGGATTTTCTGCAGCCCGTCGGCCAGGGCGAAATTGCCGTTGGCCAGCGCACTGGCGCCCCGGTTCAGCTCATCCAGCTGGCTGTCTTCGGGCAGTTTGGCCACTGCGGTGCGAATGCCACCATTGAGTGCGCGCATGCCGGTGGTGAGCGCGCCAACACCAACACTGACCTTGTCCGCGCCCTCGGCCAGCTGGCGTTGCGCATGACCCGCGGTTTTGATGCCTTCGTCGAGCTGGTTGACGCCGTTGGCCAACTGGTTGGTGTTGTCTTTTACGCGGGTAGACACCAGCAGGCTACCGTTGGCCTCTTCTTGAAAACCCGCCACGCCTTCGCGAATTTTTTGCGAACCCACCTGCAGCTCGTCCATGCCGCGCGACAGCTCGTTGTGGCCCGTCGCCAGGCTCTCCGCCCCGGTTTTGAGGCGGTTGAGTTCGGAGTTGGGCGGGCGGCGTGCGTCCATGGTGCGCAGGCCGGTGCCCAGCTGGCGCATGCCGTCGGTCAGTTGCTCTACACCGCCTTGTAGTTTGCCTGCACCACCCGAGAGTGTTTTTGCCGCACTGGCGGTTTGTTCGCTGCCGGTTTTGAGCTGTGCCGCGCCCAGGCGCAACTGCTCCACCCCTTGCCGGAGTTGCTCCACGCTGTGCTGGGAGCCAGCCGCGTTGCTCAGCACCAGGGCCCAGCGCCGCTCGTTCAGGCTCTCATTCACCTCGTGGCCCAGTTCGGTGGCGAACTGGCGGGCAATCACGGCGGTCTCGTAGTTGTTGCCTTCGGCGCTGTAGATCACCAGTTTGCCGCCACCCGGCTGTGCACCGGGAATGGCGTTGGAGCTGAAGTCTTTGGGAATGATGAGCGCAAAGGCCAGACTGCCCTGGCGCACCCGGTGCCGGGCTTCCTCGGCATCGTGCAGGTCCACATACCCAAACCGGTGGCTGCTGCGCAGCTTGGACACGACCTGCCAGCCCACGTTGAACACATGGTCGCGGTACTCCACCCCTTCGTCCAGATTCACCAAGGCGACGGTCAGTGACCGCGTGTTGGACGCCGGGTCCCACACGCTGGAGAGGTAGATCAGTGCGTAGAGCGCTGGCAGCAAAGCCACGGCCACGGCGGCCACCCGCATCTTGGGGTAACGCACAAACGCGCGCAGCTCGGTGCGCATGATGTAGGCGATTTGCTGCAAAGGTGTCATGTCTGGCGCGGTGGCTGGGCTGGTGCGGCGAACCACTGGTCCGGCGGCACCTGCTTGGGCGTTTGTGGGTCGGCAATGTACTGCGGCGACATGATTTGCACGCCGTAGGTGTTGAACACGTCCTGGATGTTGGCGTGCAGCGCACTCAGCAGCAGCGCCCGCGGGCGCGGCTCCGAGGGCACGGCCTGGCAGACCAGGCGGTACACCGGGTACCAGTCCGACAGTGCGGTCTGGAACACCTGGGGCTCGGGGGTGGTCAACACGCCTTCGGTGCGGGCGGCTGCCTCTTGCAGCATGGCGTGCACCTGTCGCCAAGGGGTGTCGTAGCCAATGGTGACCGTGGTGTCCAGCACATAACCTTCGCCTTGCACGGCACGTGAATAGTTTTTGGTGGTGCTGCCCAAGATGGTGGTGTTGGAGATGGTGACTTCTTCACCCAGGCCGGTGCGGATGCGGGTGGCAAACATGCCCACATCGGTCACCGTGCCTTCCTGGTCCGCAATGCGCACATACTCGCCGCGGCGAAACACCCGGCCGTAGGTCAGGATCAGGCCACTGGCGGCCTGCCCCACCAGGTTGGAGGCACCCAGCGAAATCATCAGGCCCACCAGCACCGACAGGCCCTTGAACGCCTCGGTCTGTGCGCCCGGCAAATAGGGGTAGGCCATGGCCAACGCAAACAGCCAGACCACGGCGGTGGCAATGCGCCGGGTGGGCACGGCCACATCGGCGTCCAGCCAGGCCACGCTGTGTTGTCCTTGTTGGACGCGGTCGAAAAAGCGGTGCAGCATGCCGGTGGCGGCGCGCGCCAGGTAGAAGATCACCACCGCAGTGAACAGGCCCGGCACGGCGCCCACCATGGCGCCCCCTATCAGGCCCAGCAGGTTGAGCAAATAGCTGTTGAGCGTTTCACCCCACACGCGGGTGAAGGGAAAACGCGCCAGCACAAAGCTCAGCCACTCGTACGCCAGCAAGAGCAGCACCACGGCATAGGCGCCGTTGAGCAGCTTGCGCACTACCGCCGCAGCACGCTCGCGCTGCAGCAGCTCGATGCCGCCCCACTGCAGCTTGCGGGAGTGCCACTCGGACAGCGTGACCAGGCGCCGCGCCAGTGCCGCATGGCCGCGCCGCAGCGCCCAGGCCAGCACCAGCGCCAGTGCGCTGGCCAGGGCCGACCAGCCCAGCGCCCACAGCAGGGCCTGCCAGTCACGCGCCTCGCGGCTCTCGGCGATCACCCGCTCCAGCGCTTGGGCCGCACGCTGGGCGCTGGCCTCCAGGCTTTCTTGCTGCAGCACATCCACATCGTCAGCCGTCACCACAAAGGTGGTGGCGCCATCAATCTGCACCAGCACCCCCATGGGCTCAGGCTTCTGGTCTACCCGGTGGGGCCCCGGGGCGTCGAGTTGTTCGCGCAGCCGGGCCGCAGCGCGCTGCGCGCGGTCGGAGGCGGAGACGCCGGACAAGCTGCTGCGAAAGGTGACTACCGGGCGGTTGAAGTAGTGCAGGGTATTGGCGGCATCCACCGCCGTGGCGGGGGGCGGGCTTGGCTCTGCTGCCACCCCGGAGCTGACGACAAACAGGCCCAGACAACAGGCAAAGAGAATGCGTTTCATGGTGAAAATCATTGTCGCTCAAGGCAGCCAATCCCGGGTTACCGGGCTGCAACAGCGGCGGCACGGCTGCGCCGTGCTGGACGCACTAAGGCGTGCTTTGCAAGTAACGCGCCACAAATCGGCGGTCGGCCCATTCCTTGAGCCAGCTGATGGGGCGGCCCTGGGCGCTGTAGGTGCCCCAGCCCGCTACCGCCTGCCGCGCTCCGCCAAAGAGCAGGTGCAGGGCATGCGCCTCGTTGCGGCTGGCGTGCAGGGTGCCGCCGGTGGTGGCGGCTGGCAGGTTGCGCGCCAACGCCATGCTGTTGTCCGTCACGGCAAATACCTGCGGGTGGCTGGTGCTGCGCTGGTAGTCGTCGGTGATGATCCGGCCCTGGGGCGACAGGGCCAGCGCGCTTTGCGCCTGCCAGGCGGGCGTCTGCCCCTCAATGGCGAGCAGTGGCACATCACATGCCAGGCGGGCGCCGCACCCCAAATGCACCTCGTCGGCTTTCAGGCCCACCGCGTTGTCATGCAGCACGGTGATGCGCTGGGCTTTCATGGTGGTGGTCAGGCGCTGCTGCAAGGGGCTGGGGGTGCTGGCACCATCGGCCAGCGGGCCGGCCACCAGCGTGACCGCGCTGTTGGGCAGCCGCTGGCGCACGGCCATGGCCAGCTCCATGGCGGCGGTGCCGGTGCCAATCACGGCCACGCGCAACGCACGTGTCTCGCCGAGTTCGCAAACGCGCGGCCACAGGGCTGCAAAGGTTTCCATGGGGTGCACAAACAGGCCGTGCTCGCGCGCACCGGGGATGTCGCGTTCAATCTGCTCGCGGTTTTGTATTTGGCCGGTGTTGACCGACAGCCAGTCGTAGTGCTGGGTGCTGCCGTCGTCCAGCAGCAGGGTCTGGGTGGCGGCGTCCAGCGCCTTCACATTGCGTTGTAGCCAGCGAATGCCGGCGCGCCGGACCAGCGGCTCCAGCGGGATGGCACATTCGTCCAGCGCGTAGTGACCGGCCACAAAGCCGGGCAACATGCCGGGGTAAATGCTGCGCGGGTGGGGCGCCACCAAAATGATGCGCATCTCGGCCAGCGGGTGGGCGGCCAGGTTGGCCAGCACCTGCAAATTGGCCATGCCACCCCCCAGCAAAACCAGTTGGCGCGGCTGGTAACCACGCGCATCGCCATGCGGCACCGAGTCCACATGGTTCTTGAGATGCGCAGCCAGAGCGTTCATGCTGCTATTGTTTCATGAGTAGCAGGTCTTTGACAAACCCCAGGCTGGCGCTACCGGTGTTGTCGGAATCGGCACCCAGCACAATCGCCAGCAGCGGCGGCACGGTGTCGGTTTCGTCGCCAAAACTGGCCAGAAAGTCAGCCTGCAAATCGCGCCGCTGGCCGTGCCATTGGCCCAGGGCATCCGAGCCGCTGGCGAGGATGTGCAGGCGCACGCGGCCCGTGTAGGCGTTGGCCAGCAGGGTGCCGGTCGGCAAGGTGGTGTCCCACACATAACACAGCGTGGCGCCGGGCAGGGCCTCACCGCTCACGCGGCGCGCCAGACGCAGCAGGTTGCGCTCCACAAAGGGGATTTTTTCCAGCGGCAGGTCAAACAGGGCACAGACCTTGAGTGCGGCATCGTCACCGTCCTTGCGCCGCAGGTTGGTCGCGGCCAAGGGCTGGTCCAGACGCCACCGCCATTGCAGAAAGCGGGCACCGGCACCGGGTGGCACGGCATGGCTGACCGTGCCATAACTCTTGTCGCTGCGCAGGCGCAGCACCGACTGGCCATCGAGCGGGGTGATGTCGGGCGCCAGCAGCGGCACCTTGTTGCCCGGCAGGCCCACCACGCGCCAGGGCGCGGGCGGCGCGCCTTCTGGGGCCCCCGCAAAGGGCTGTAGCAAGGGTGGCTCGGGTGTTTGCGCCCAGGATTCAGCGCCCGCCATTGCCCACAAAAATGCACAAAAAATGCCTCTAGCCCTTATGGAATATGCGCGAGCAGCTATTGAAAACATAGCGTTACAGGGCCACCACCACCGGCGCTTCTCCGGCTGGCAGGGCCTGTACCCGGCCAATGGCGCAGGCAGCGGTGTAGCCCTGCGCGTGCAGCGCCGCCAGGCAGGCAGTGGCCTGCGCCGCGGGCACGCTGGCCAGCAGGCCGCCGGCGGTTTGCGGGTCCACCAGCAGCGGCCAGCGTGCGTGGGCCATGGCGTGCGCTGCGTTTTGCACCACATGCTGCTGGCGCGCATTGGCGCCGTGCAAGGAGCTCAGCAGGCCTTGCTGCACACAGTCCAGCGCGCCATCCAGCAGGGGCAGGGCGTTGACGTCCAGCAGCACCTGCACGCCGCTGGGGCGCGCCATTTCCACCGTGTGGCCGATCAGGCCAAAGCCGGTCAGGTCGGTGCAGGCCGTGGTACCAAAGCTGCGCAGGGTGTGTGCCGCCGCTTGGTTGCTGTGCACCATGCTGTGCAGGGCGGCCTGTACCCAGCGCCCGGTGGCCGCCGCGCGGCCGTGGGCAGCAAACAGGGCGCCGGTGCCGATCGGTTTGGTCAGCAGCAGCACGTCGCCCGGCTGCATGCCGCCTTTGCGCAACACGCCAGTCATCTGTCCGTTGGCATCGGTCTCCACCAGGCCGTTCACCGCAAAGCCCAGCGCCAGCTCGGCCCCTTCACCGCTGTGGCCGCCAATGAGGGTGCAGCCCGCAGCGTTGAGCACCTGCACCGCACCGGCCATCATCTGGCGCAGCGTGGCCTCCACCTGCCGGTCGACACCCGGGGGCACGGTGGCAATGGCGGTGGCCGTGTGCGGCTGCGCGCCCATGGCAAACAGGTCGCCCAGCGCGTGGTTGGCGGCGATCTGGCCGAAGACAAACGGATCGTCCACAAAGGCGCGGAAAAAGTCCACGCTGTGCACCAGCGCCCGGCCGGGCGGCACGCGCACCACGGCGGCGTCGTCCGGGCTGTCCAGACCCAGCAGCACATCGGGGTTGGGCGCCACCCACAGGTCTTGCAGCGCGCGCGACAGCACACTGGCCCCCACCTTGGCGCCGCAGCCGCCGCAGCGCATGGCTACGGCGGCCTGGGCTTGTTGGGACTCTTCCGCCGATAGCTGAAGGGCGGCCGGTGCGGCGGGCACCGACGGTGCCGCCATGCCTGGCAAACCATCCGCTCCCTGCACACTGAAGCGTTGCATGAAGCGCCGGTCTATCCAATCCTTCCAGCGCCAGACCCAGGCACCCGCGAAGCCGATGGCGCCGCGCGAGGCGACGGCATAGCGGTCGCCGGTGCTGATCAGCGCCAGCCAGCGGCGCTGCGGGCGGTAGGGCTGCAGCGGCAGGCCTTGCACCGCGCGCTGCAGATTGCGCGCCAGCGGCATGCCCATGCGCACGGCAAATACGCCGGCTTTCTCCAGCGCAAAGTTCTCCATGGCCGCCACATCGCCCGCCGCAAACACGCGCGGGTCGGTGATGCTTTGCAGCGTGTCGTGCAGGCGGATGCAGCGGTGCGCATCCAGCGCCAGGCCCGTGCCCTGCAGCCAGGCGCCGCCGCCCGCCTGGGTGACCCAGAGCACTTCGTCGGCAGCAAACCAGCTGCCCTGGGCGCTGCGCAGGCGCCCGGCCTGCACTTCGGCAATGGCGGTGTGCGGGTGCACGTGTACACCGCGTTGCGCCAATACCCGTGCAAAGCGGCTGCGCACACCGGTGTTGTGGGTGGGCAGCAAGCCCTCGGAGGTAAACAGGTGGAACTGCAAGGCTTCGGCATCGCGCCCGGCGGCCTGCAGCACAGCGCGTAGCCGGTACTGCATGGACAGGCACAGCTCCACCCCGCCCGCGCCACCACCGACGATGGCGACGTGCAACGGGCCCTGGTGCTGTTCCACCCGCGCCAGCAGCGCGAGCCAGCGCTGCTGAAAGCCGGTGATGGGCTTGACCGGCACCGCATGCGCGGCCGCACCCACCACCTGCATTTGGGGGGTAGAGCCGGTGTTGATGGAGACCACGTCGTAGTCGATGTCGGGCCGGCCGCGCAGCTGCACGGTGCGGGCTTCGCGGTTGAGCCCGGTGACTTCGGCCTGGATGAAACGCGCACCGGTGGCAGCACACAGGCGGCACAGGTCGATGTGCACGTCGTCATAGCGGTAGTGGCCCGCCACATAGCCGGGCAACATGCCGGAGTAGGGCGTGTGTGCATCGGTGCAAATGAGGGTGAGGCGCACACCGGGCAGCGGGTGCATGGCGAAATGGTGCAGCACGCCCACATGGCTGTGGCCGCCGCCCACCAGCACAATGTCGCGGACGATGGGGGAGGCGGGAGTTTGCATAGGCGTGGATTGTGCCGGGTTGGGGGGCTGGTTTCAGCGCCGGGCCGCCCCAAGCGGAAACGCGCCCCCTCGGGGGGCAGCGACCCGCGCAGCGGCGGAGCGTGGGGGCACTATTTCAGCCGCGTTTCCAGTCGTGGAACTTGCGCACCCATTCCAACAGCTGGTGCGGCTGGTGCGCACGCTTCCATTCACCGGCCGCGTATTTGTTGGCTTCGGCCAGCGTGGGGTAGGTGTGGATGGTGCCCAGAATTTTGTTGAGGCCCAGCCCGTGTTTCATGGCCAGCACGTACTCGGCCAGCAGGTCGCCGGCATGGGTGCCCACAATCGTCACCCCCAGAATCTTGTCTTTGCCCGGCACGGTCAGCACTTTCACAAAGCCGTGGGCCTCGCTGTCCGCAATGGCGCGGTCCAGGTCGTCGATGCCGTACTTCGTCACCTCGTAGGCAATGCCTTGCTCCTTGGCGTCCTGCTCGTTGAGGCCCACACGTGCCACCTCGGGGTCAATGAAAGTGGCCCAGGGGATAACGGCGTAGTCGGCCTTGAATTTCTTGAAGTCGCCAAACAGCGCATTCACCGCGGCATACCAGGCCTGGTGCGCCGCGGTGTGGGTGAACTGGTAGGGCCCGGCCACATCGCCCGCCGCATAGATGTTGGGGTAGATGGTTTGCAGGTACTCGTTGGTTTGCACCGTCTTGTGGGTGGGAATGCCCAGCTCTTCCAGGCCATAACCCGTGAGCCGCGCACTGCGGCCCACGGCGCATAACAACTGGTCAAAGGCAATGCGCTTTTCCACACCGGCGTGCTCCACCACCAGCACTTTTTCGCCGTCGACCTTTTCACAGCGCAAGGCCTTGTGGCTGGTGAGCAGGTCCACACCATCGGCGCGCAGGGCTGCGGCGGCGAGATCAGACACCTCCAGGTCTTCCCGCGCCATGATGCGGGCTGCCATCTCTACCTGGGTGACGTGTGAGCCCAGCCGCGCAAAGCTTTGCGCCAGCTCGCAACCAATCGGCCCGCCGCCCAGCACCACCAGGCGCCGGGGCACCTCGTCCAGCTTGGCGAATTCGTCCCACAGCGTGTCGCTGGTCACATAACCCACTTCATCCAGCCCCGGCAGCGGCGGCACGAAGGGGCGGGCACCCGCGGCGATGACGATGCTGCGCGTGGTCAGGGTTTGTTTACCGCCGTCATTCAGTGCAATCTCCACCGTCCACGGATTGATGATTTTTGCGTAGCCCTGCAGCACCTCCACGCCCAGGCCGGTGTAACGCTCCACGCTGTCGTGCGGCGCAATGGCGGCAATCACGTCGTGGATGCGCTGCATCACTTTTTTGAATGAAAAGAGTGCCTGCCCCCCGTCCTCTGTGCGCAAGCTGCTATGCAAACCATAGCGCTCTGCGTGCTGCATCTGGTGGGCCAGCTTGGCGCTCTTGATCAGCGCCTTGCTCGGCACGCAGCCGTAGTTGAGGCAGTCGCCGCCCATCTTGTGCGCCTCGACCAGTGTGACCTTGGCTTTGACGGCGGCGGCAATGTAGGCCGACACCAGCCCGCCCGCGCCACCCCCGATGACGACGAGGTTGCGGTCAAACGACTTGGGGCGCACCGCATTCCAGCGTGCGTAGACCTGGCGTTTCTGGAGGTAGTTCATGGCAGCCTTTGCAAGTAGGGGGAACACACCCAGCAGCACCAGCGCGCCCAGTAGGCCGGGGCTGGCTACGTCCTGCAGGCTGTGGATGTCGGCCAGCTGTGTGCCCGCGTTCACATACACCGCGGTGCCCGCCAGCATACCCAGCTGGCTGACCCAGTAAAAGGTCCAGGTGCGCAGCGTGGTCAGGCCCATGGCGAGGTTGATCACAAAAAACGGCACCACGGGAATCAGGCGCAGACTGAACAGGTAGAGCGCGCCCTCGCGCTCTACCCCGGCGTTGATGTCGGCCAGGCGTTTGCCAAAGCGGGCCTGCACCCCATCGCGCAGCACAAAACGCGCGGCCAGGAACGACAAGGTGGCGCCGATGCTGGAGGCAAACGACACCAGCAGCAAGCCCCAGCCCAGGCCAAAAATGCCGCCGCCGGCCAGCGTGACAATCGCCGCACCGGGCAGGGACAGGCCGGCCACGGCCACATAAATGGCAAAGTACGCAGCCCGCACCGTCCACGGCTGTTCGGCATACAGGGCCGCAAACGCCGCCTGGCTGGACTGCAGGTAGTCCAGCTTCAAGAAGCGGCCCAGGTCCAGCCCCACAAACGCGGCAATGGCCGCGGCCACCACCGCCAGCAGCACCAGTTTGGACAGCTTCATTGGAAGGTTCTCCAGCCCCACCAGATGCGGGTGACGATGGTGATGCCGCACAAGGCGGCAAAGGCATAGGCCAGCGTGGCAAAGTGCGCGGGCCACAGGCACATGGCCACAAAGAAGGCCAGTGTTTCGGTGGCCTCGGTCAGCCCGCCCAAAAAGTAGAACGATTTGCCCGGTGTGGCCAGGTCTTGCAGCCCGCGTTTGGCAGCCAAGGTCGCAAAGGCCAAAAAGCTGCTGCCCGTGCCCATGAAGGCGGCCAGCAGCAGCGCTGCAGGCAGGGCGTTGTTGGCCGGGTCGGCCACGGCAAAGGCCAGCGGAATGCTGGCGTAAAACAAAAAGTCCAGCGTGATGTCCAGAAAGCCGCCCGCATCGGTGGCCTGCGTCTGGCGCGCCACGGCACCGTCCAGTCCGTCGCACAGTCTTGAAGCCAAAATGGCCACAGCGCCTATGGAATATGCGCCACTAGCTATCAAAATTGCAGCGCACAGGCCCAGGCCAAAACCCAGCAAGGTGACGGTGTTGGCCCCCAGCCCGGCGCGTACCAACAGGCGGGCCGTGGCTGTGATGGGCGGGCGGATCAGGGGGATGGCGTAGCGGTCGAGCATGGCGTGCAGTCTAGGCGACGCGCTTGGCGTCTGCCGGTTGGTCGCACAAAGCCAGGGTTTCTTACAGGGGGCTTGGCGGGCGCAGCTGGGTCAGGCACTGCGGGTCGGCCACATCGGCGGCGTCGTGTGTGACCAGCAGGGCCGGAATCTGGCGGCTTTGCACCAGGCCAAACACCAGCGTGCGCATGCGGCCGCGCAGCGCGGCATCCAGTTTGGAAAACGGTTCGTCCAGCAGCAGGGCGCGCGGTTGGGCCAGCAGCGCACGCGCCAGTGCCACGCGGGCACGCTGGCCACCCGACAGGGTGGCCGGGTTGGCGTGCAAAAAAGCGCCCATTTCCACATCGGCCAGTGCGGCCAACACCGCCGCCTCGCGCACGGGCTGCTGCCCGGCGGGCACGGCAAACAGCAGGTTCTCACGCACCGTCATGTGGGCGAACAGCAGGTCTTCCTGGAACAGGATGCCGACCTTGCGCGCCTGGGTGGGCAGGGTGTCAATGCACTGGCCGTTCAACGTCACTTTGCCGTCCCACTGCAGGGCCTCGTCCAGCGTGCCGCACACGGCGGCCAGCACACTGCTTTTGCCGGAGCCGCTCTCGCCCATCAGCGTGTGCACGGTGCCGGGGGCCACGTGCAGGTCCAGCCCCTGCACCAGGGGGGTGGTGGGCGTTGCCAGCTGGGTGATGCGGATGTGCAGGCTCATGGGCTGGGGGCAATACAAATGCGGCCTTGTACGTCCACCACCACCGGGATGGGCAGCAGGCCCACACCCTCACATTCGCCGCCCGCGCAGGTGCCATCGCTCCAGCGGTAGCGTGCGTAGTGCACATTGCAGCTGAGGCTGGTGTGGGCCTGAAAAATCAGCTGGTCTTGCCGCGCGGCCAGCGGTACACCAAAGTGGGCGCAGCGGTTCACATAGGCCTTGACCTCGGCGCCGCTGCGCAGCAGCAGGTAGCGGAAGCCGTGGCCCGGTGTTCCGGTGGGCGGCGGCAGTTCCTGCATCAGGGCCTGGCCATCCGCCACGGCTGGAAGCGTGCCCAGCACCGTGCCGGGGGCCGGGGCGTGGGGCACTTGATGCCAGTGTTGCGGGTCGGGCGGAGGCGTGCTCACAGGGCGGGCCGGGTGGGTTGGGGCTTTGCATGATAGCCCTGGCGGGTTGCGCCATTGAAGGCCGCTATGGGTAGCTTAAAAATATTGATGTTTATATGTTCATAGTGAATGGCTAACATCTGGCTTTCCTCCAAGTTTGCCCACTGTTCGCGTTTTCAGAGTCCTGCCCATGCCTAGCACCACCACCACCGCCTCCACCTGGTCCCAGTCCCTGAGCGCCCATGCCCGTGCCCACCCGCTGGCGCTGGCCGGACTTGTCGTGGCCGTGCTGGGCTTGCTGGCGCTGTGGGCGCAGGGTGGTGTGTTGCCTGTGGGGCAGAGTAGCCAGTTTGTGGCTTGGGCGCTCTTGGGTGGCACGGCGGGCTTGGTGGCCACCACGGTGGGGGCCTTGCCTGCCTTGCTGTTTGGCAGCCTGCAGCAAAAGACCGAAGACGTGATGCTGGGCCTGGCCGCCGGCATGATGCTGGCCGCGGCGGCTTTCTCGCTGCTCTTGCCGGGTATTGCTGCCGGGCGCGAGCTAACTGGTAATGCGGGTTTGGGCGCGGGCCTGGTGGTGCTGGGCATGGCCCTGGGGGTGTTGCTGATGCTGGGGCTGGACGCCTTTACGCCGCACGAACATGACAGCAGCGGCCCCTGCGGCCCCGGCTACGCGCGCTGCAACCGCGTGTGGCTGTTTGTGTTTGCCGTGGCCATCCACAACCTGCCCGAGGGCATGGCAGTGGGCGTAGCGTTTGCGCAGGGCGACATGGGCGTGGGCCTGCCGCTGGCTACGGCCATTGCCTTGCAAGACATTCCCGAAGGCCTGGCCGTGGCCATGACGCTGCGCTCCATTGGCACCCCGGCCTGGAAGGCCGTGGGCATTGCTGCCCTGGGCGCACTGCTGGAGCCGCTCGGTGCGTTGGTGGGCATCAGCCTGGTGGGCAGCTCCGCGCTGGCCTACCCGGTAGGCTTGGGCTTGGCCGCGGGCGCCATGCTGTTTGTGGTGTCGCATGAGGTGATACCCGAGACCCACCGCAACGGCCACCAGACCGCAGCCACCCTGGGCCTGATGGCCGGCTTTGCGCTGATGATGGTGCTGGACACCACGCTGGGTTAAGCCCAGCCTCCCGCATCGTCTAAAACCGGCGTGCCCGCCCCAGCCGCACGGCCAGTGCAAACACCAGCACCGGCAGCAGCCACTGCAGCCAGGCAAAGGCCGCGGTGAGCGAGCGCTGCCCACCGGCGGCCAGGTTCACGGCTTCGGTGGTCACGGTGGCAAAACGGCCCGCGCCCACATAGAGCGTGGGCAGGTACTGCGCCACACTCACCGCAAACCCAATCGCCGCGCTGGCGGCCAGCGCGCTGCGTAAGAGCGGCCATTTCACGCGCAGCAAAAACACCGCATGGCCATGGCCCAGGCTGGCGCTCACGTGGCGCAGGCGGGGGTCAAACCCTTGATAAGGGCCTTGCAGCGCTATCAGCACATAAGGCAGTGCGGCCAGCGTGTGCGCCAGCCACAGGCCCACACCCGTGGTGTCCAACCCCCAGGCCAGGCTGAGCCGGTGCAGGCCCACCACCCACAGCACCGCGGGCAACACCAGCGGCAGCATGAGCAGGGGCCGTGCCCGCAGTTGCCAGTGCGCTGGCGCCCACTCCAGCCACGCCACGGCCCACAGCAGCGCGGCACCGCTGCTGGCCAGTGCCAGCCACACCGTGGTCCACAGGGTGCTGCTGCTGCGGGCTACGCCTTGCCAGGCGACCCAGGTGAAGGCCTCGGGCAGCAGCTGCGGAAACGGCCAGGGCCCGATCACACTGCCCAGCAGCAGCGCCAGCATCACCGCGCCGTACACCACCGCCAGCCAGGCCAGTGCCGTGGGCCCGCCTGCCGTGGGCGTGCGGCCTGTGTGCTCAGCGGCACCACGCGTCCAGCGCTGGCGTCTCCAGGGCGTGTGCAGCAGCCCCCAGGCCAGCGTGGCGCACAGGGCCAGCACCGCAGCCAGCAGCCAGGCCGCGGCGGCACCTTGTGCGTTGCGCACCGGGTCGGCATCTTGCAGCCACTGCCAGGCCAGCACGGCCAGTGTGGGCGGTGTGCTGGGGCCTATGAGCAGCGCCACGTCTACCACCGTGAGCCCGTAGGCCAGCACCGCCAGCAAGGGCGCGGCCAGGCGCGGCAGCAGCTGCGGCCAGCCCACGCGCCACCAGGCGGCAGAGGCACCGTAGCCCAGCGTGTGCGCCAGGCGCAGCTCCTGCTGCAGTCGGCGCGCCACATCAGGCCGCTGCAGGTGGGCCAGTGCAGCCCACAGCAAAAACGGAATCTCCTTGCACACCAGCACCGCCATCAGGCCCAGACCCCAGGGGTCTTGGGTGGTGGGCCAGGGCGGGGGCGTAGTGAGGCCGGTGGCCCAGGGCGACAACAAGCGCAGCAGCCAGCCACTGGGCGCCAGCAGGGCCAGCAGCCCAATGGCAAAGGCCGCGTGCGGCACGGCCAGCAGCGGCGAGAGCAGGCGCGTGAGCCGGTTGCCCTGTGCCGTGCTGTGCAGCCGCCCCACGGTGGCGGCCAATATCCACGCGGTAGCCGCGGTGGCCAAGAGCGTGGAGGCCACGCCCGTCCACACACTGGCACCCAGTGCTGCCAGGGTGTGTGGCGCATGGGCCAGCGCGGCCCAGCCCGCTGCATCCAGTCCGGCGGCCACGGCGCCCCACAGGCTCCAGCCCAGCGGCAGCAGCACGGCCAGCAGCAGCGCAAGCGCTACGGGGTGGCTGTGGGTGGGGTGGGCATGCTGCATGGGTAAATAGTAGTCAAATTGGTCTGCAGCCCATATGGAGTGTGCGCAAGCAGCTATTAAAAATATAGCATTCAAACGCACTGCGATAGGCGCTTTCTCTGCGCTGCATCAATGTACGGTGCACGACAGTTGAACACGATAGAAGCTGTCATTGTCGGATGTTCCCTTACACATCTTCAGGAGAAAGCCATGCGTTTACAAGGCAAGAGCATTCTGGTTACGGGCGGTGCCAGTGGCATTGGTCTGGCCACGGTAGAGCGTTGTTTGCAAGAGGGCGCCAATGTGGTGATGGCCGACCTGGCCAGCTCCCAGGGGGCCAGGCTTGCAGACGCGCTGGCCCAGCAACATGGCGGTCGCTGCCGTTTTCTGGCGGCCGACATGGCGTCCACGCCCCAAGTCGATCAGCTCATCGCCGACACGGTCACTGCCTTTGGTCGCCTGGACGGTGTGTTCAACAACGCGGGCATTGGCGGCCTGAGCCCGGCCGACGCGTACACCGACGAAGACTTCCTGCGCATCATCGACATCAACCTGATGGGCGTGTTCCGCGTGGCGCGCGCTGCGTTGCGCCCGATGTATGGGCAGGGCAGCGGCAGCATCGTCAACTGCGCGTCCATCCTCGGGGTGTTTGGCCAGAGCATGACGGCGGCCTACTCTGCGGCCAAGGGTGGTGTGGTGAACCTGACACGCACCCTGGCGCTGGAGGCGGCGGCCAAGGGCGTGCGGGTGAACTCGGTAGGGCCCGGCTACATCGACACGCCCTTGCTCGCCGGGCTGGACCCCGCCATGAAACAAGGGCTGATTGCCCTGCACCCCATTGGGCGCCTGGGGCGGTCCGAAGAGGTGGCCAACCCGGTGCTGTTTTTGCTGAGTGACGAGGCCAGCTTCATCACCGGCGCCAACCTGCTGGTGGATGGCGGCTTTACGGCCGGAAAGTCCTAGGCCGTTGCCCCCTGGTAGCTGGCGCGAAACGCGCGCGGCGTCATGCCCTTGCGCTGCAGAAACTGGCGGTTGAAGTGCGCCAGCGTGCCGTAGCCCACGTCGCTGGCAATCACCTTGATGGGCCGCGAAGTGTTGATCAGCAACTGGCAGGCCTGGCCGATGCGCAGCTGGCCCACGTAGTCCAGCACCGTCATGCCGGTGTGGCGTTTGAAGAAGCGGTGGAAGGCGCCGACCGACATGGCCACCTCCGCGGCCAAGGCCGGGGCTGACACGGTGTCCGTCGGCTGCGCATGCAGGCGGTGCAGGATCTTGCCGATGCGTGCCCCCACCTTGTCGCCTGCGGGGGTGTAGGCGTGGGTGGCCAGCGGGCGTGCCTCTGCATCTTTGGACAGCAGCGTGAGGATGTGCAGCAGCGTGGGCAGGCGCAGCGCCGGCTCTTGCGCCTGCAGCGCGAGGATCAGCGGCTGCACCTGCGCACGCGCCGCATCCGAGAACTTGAGCCCTCGCCCAGCCTGGGCCGACAGGGTGTGCAGTGCCGTCAGCTCGGGCCAACTGGCCAAGGCACGCTCCAGCCAGTCGGTGCTGAACCACATCACCACGGCCAGCATGGGCAGGCTGGCATCGGGCCGCTCGGTGGCGGCCCAGGTGTGGGGCTGGTTGGGGCCGGTGAGCACCAGGTCGCCGGAGGCAAAGTCTTCCAGGCTGTCGCCCACATAACGCTGGCCCTGCGCGTTCAGCGTCAGGGTCAGCTCGAACTCGGGGTGGTAGTGCCAGAGAAACGGCAGCTCGGGCAGCTCGCGCCACAGCAGGCTCCAGGACTCGCCCACCGGTACGGTGACTTGTTCAAACTGCGGTTTCATGACCTTGGGTGGATTGAATTGGTCAGAATCGTACCAGTCTTGGGCAGTCCGCAGGTACCGCCAAGGCACGTCCGTTTCCACAATTCCCTACGTCAGAACAACACGCAGGAGACCGACATGAACGACCGCTACCGCTACGGCGACCAACGCCCGGGCAACCCCACCCTCTCGTACACCGCCAGCGAACAGCTGCGCGACATTCAAAAGCAACTGCCGCTGCGCGTGTTGTCCGAAGCCGACTTTGCCCACTGGCAGACCTACGGCTATGTCGTCATCAAGCAGGCCATCCCGGCCGAGAAGGTGAAAGCCACCACAGATTTCCTGTGGGCGTTCCAAGACTGGGACCCGAAAGACCCCAGCACCTGGAACCGTGCCGAGCTGCGCGGCCACGAGATGAAAGAACTCAACGGCTCGGGCATGGTGGAGACCTACCAGCACCAGACCCTGTGGAACAACCGGCAGACGTCGCGCGTGTACGACGCGTTTGTGGACATCTGGGACCGCGAAGACCTGTGGGTCAGCATCGACCGCGCCAACCTCAACACACCCAACCGCGGCGCGCGCCAGTTCACCGGCTTTATCCATTGGGACGCCGACACCACGCTGGACCCGTTGCCCGTCAACGTGCAGGGTGTGCTGGCCTTGTCCGACACCAGCCCGGAGAGTGGTGGTTTCCAGTGCATCCCCGAGCTGTTCAAACACTTCAACGAATGGCGCAAGACCGCACCCGCGGACCGCAACCCCTGGCGCCCCGATGTGGACAGTCTGCCGTGGCCGGTGCAGTTCATTGCCATGCAGGCGGGCGACCTGCTGATCTTCAACAGCCTGCTGGCCCACGGCATCCGCCCCAACACGTCAGACCACCTGGTGCGCGCTGCGCAGTACATCGCCTTCACCCCCGCCAACGAGCGGGACACCATGCTGCGCGATGCGCGCGTGACATCGTGGCGCGAACGTGAAGCTCCGCAGGGCTACGCCTTTCCGGGCGACCCGCGGGAGTGGGAAAAGAAGAAGTACCCCACCGCCACACTCACCCCGCTGGGCGAACGCATTCTGGGGCTGGCCGACTGGAGTTAAGCGCTCCGCACACAAGCCACCTGAGAGTTCGGGTGGCTGGGTGTTCTGCGCAGGTCAAGGAGGAGGCCCAAGGCCGGGGGGCACGGAGCAGAACGCCCAGTCACCCGGACTCTCGGCCCCGAACAATGGCTTTCAGTCCCTCAGGTGATCTTGAACACGGTGAGCACCTTCTTGCCGCCCACCTTTTCTTCAAAGGCGGACCACTGCTTGATGCCTTTGACAAGCACCGTGTTGCTCACGTCCTTGACGGGCTGTTTGGCTTTGAGTTTGGTGGTGACCCAGTCCTGCACATGGGGCAGCAGCGGGCCTTGCTCGCCGGTGGGGATCAGCAGCAGTTTGCCGGCCACGGTGCCGGCGGGGGTGACTTTCAATTCGGTAGCGGGCATGGTGCTTTATACGTCAAGGCCTCAGAGGGTTGCCAGTTCAGGTGCCCGGTACACCAGCACCTTGAGCGCACGCTCGGGTGCGACATCGGCAAACGCGGGCGGGTTGGGCAGGCGTTGCACCAACGTCAACTCCGGTGCCTGCTCCTGCATATGGGTTTGCAGAAAAGTGGTGTCCAGCTCGGGCGCATTCAGGCACACCAGCGCGTGGCCGCCGGGGGCCAGCAACTCGGGCAGGCGGCGTACCAGGCGGGCGTAGTCTTTGGTGGCCACAAAGCTGCCTTTTTGGTAGCTGGGCGGGTCCAGCACGATGAGGTCATACGGCCCGCCGCGGGTGATCTTGCCCCAGGTCTTGAAGATGTCGTGTGCCAGAAAACTGGCGCCGGTGTTGAAGCCGTTGAGCCGGTGGTTTTGCTGGCCAATGGCCAGCGCGCCCTGGCCCATGTCCACATTCACCACCTGTTTGGCCCCGGCCTGCAGTGCCACCACCGAGAAGGCGCAGGTGTAGGCAAACAGGTTGAGCACCTTGAAGGCATAGGTCTTGGGGTGCGCGGCCACATGGGCTCGCACCCAGCGCCGGCCCTCAGCCATGTCCAGAAACAGGCCATGGTTTTGCCCGCGCAGCACATGCACCTTGTACTGCGTGCCGTCTTCCGACACCACATGCGGTTCGGGCACAGCACCGGCCATCAGCCGCGTTTCCGCGTGGCCCTCGGCCCGGCACTGGAACACCCAGTTCAGCGGCTGCTTGGGCACCAGTTGCGCCCAGCGTGCCGCTAACGCCGTGCCAATGGTGTCAAGGCTGGCTGCATCCACTGGCGCAAAGCTGGTGAGCACCCACACGGGCGGATACAAGTCCAGCGCCCACTGTTCGCAGCCAGGGTGCAGGCCGCCGCGGCCATGGAAGAGGCGCTGGGCATCAGTGGGCAGTTCCATCGTGGCGATGGTGTGGAGCAGGGCTTGCACAGGTGGGTGGGTCACTCAGAAAAGGTTGCCAAGTGTATGCAGGGGTTTGCGCGTTGTGCCGTGTGGGGTGCCAATCGGTCGCACAAATTTTTACAGGGCACGCACGCTTGTTTACGTGCTTTTGCGCAGCAGCCAACACAGGTTTACACGCCACCGAGACCATGGAGGTCCCTTAACTCGGACCCTTAACCCGGTTCTCTCCATGAAAAAACTTGTTCTGACGACCCTTGCATTGGGTGCTTTTGCAGCCTCTTCCGCCTTTGCGGCGGGCCCGGCGGATCTCTCGGGTTTCAGCATCGGCGCCAACGCCGAGCTGTCCACCGGATCAGCCACGGCGACCGATGGAACGTCTGACACCGGGAAAACCACCGCCCTGGGCCTGCAGGCCCGCTACGACTGGGCATTGGCCCCCAACTTCGCCATCGGCCTGGGTGGCTCTTACAGCTCGGGCAACCACCTGGCCGGCACCTACGCCAACGGCACCGCAGCCAGCATCAACAACCGGTACTCGATTGATGTGATTCCTACCTTTGCGCTGGCCAACAACTTCCAGCTCTACGGCAAGCTGTCCTCCATCTACGGTTCTGCCGCCGCCAATGACGGTAGCAGCACCAACGACGTGCAAGGTGTGGGCTACGGCATCGGCGTGCGCCAGATGCTGGACAAAAACATGTACTGGCAAGCGGGCTACGACCTCAACCAGTTCCGTGACGTGACCTTTGCCTCCGGCACCACATCGAGCCTGAAGGAGAACGTGTTCTCGTTCGGCATCGGCTACAAGTTCTGAGCGGACACCGCAGCGACCTGAGAAACACCTCCCGGAGTGTGCTCTGGGAGGTGTTTGCATTTTCTTGGGCAGTTTGACCGGTAGCCAGCATGGAATATGCGCAAGCAGCTATGAAAATAATAGCAAATCCTGCGAAGGTGAAGTGACGCTAGCATCTCCTCCATGCACCGCTTCGAATTCAGCCTCCACATTTCCGCCCAAGACTATCTCCCGTACTACCGTGGCGAGGTTCGGCAGGTTCTGGTGCGGTGTACGGACGGGCGTAGGGTGCAGTTTCCGGCCGCGCTGCTCACGCCGTTTGTCAGCAGCGGCGGCGTTCGGGGGCAGTTCGTGCTGACCTGCGATGACGGTGGCACAGGCGCGCGGCTACAGCGCAGCTAGGGCATCGGGGCGCCGGGGGGATGGGTTGACGGCCTCAACTGCGTTTTCTGGCGAGCTCCATCCAGCAGACGCTGCAGCGCCAGCGGCCGGGTGCCAGCTCTACGCCACCCTCGGGCGGGCGCTCGCCCTGGCAGCGCCCGGAGCAGAAGCGAAAGCGGGCTGCTTCCCGGTGGTCCAGGCTGCTGTTCTCAGGCGTGACATTCACGCGGGCTGATGGAGACATTGCTTGCATTAGGGGTCGCCTCTTGGTTCGATTCAAACGTCAGTCCCATACTAACAAGGGTGTCTGACAGTTTGGCTCCATGGTGTGCAAGCAGTATCCAGGCCAGCTAGGACGTAAAATCGGGGTTATGAGTAAGCCAGCAGACAAAACCAAGATCCTGGAAGACGGGTTGCGATACAAGTCCAAGGTCGGAGGTTCTCCGTTCCTGACCGCATCCAGCCCCGGCGCCACCACCATGTCCTGTTTCCTGTGCGGCAAACATCGCCCCCGCAGTGAACTCAAGACGCGCAAGTTCATCGGCAAGTCACAAGCGGTGTGTGACCCCAAGTGCAGCTAAGACGGAACTGACGCACCAACAACAAGGGCCCCACATTGGGGCCCTTGTTGTTTTTGAAAAATCGCGGGGCGATTATTTCTTGGCGGCTGCCTTGGCCTTTTTGGCGGGTGCCTTGGCAGGTGCTTTGGCCGCAGGCTTTGCTGCGGGTTTGGCCGCGGGCTTCGCGGCAGCTTTGGCCTTGGGGGCTGCGGGTGCAGCAGCAGGTGCGGCCTTCAGCGCGGTGCGCTGGTCACGCAAGGCATTGATCTCTGCAGAGATCTTGTTCTTGCGTTCGGTCAGCTTGGCGATGTTGTCCGTCAGTTTGGCAATCGCTTTGGCTTCTTTGGACACAACGGCCTTTTTGGCCTTTGCAGGTGCAGCGATTTTCTTGGGGGAGACGGCGGCTTTGGGGGCCGCTTTTTTTGCAGTTGCCATGGGATTGATTTTCCTTTTGTTATCTGACCAGTGATCCAGCCAGGGGTGTATTGTCGCCAATCTTGGCACCACAGCTTTCACACCCCGCTTTCCTTCGCCACACCATGACCCGTTTCAACGCAGAATTCTCCCGTCTCTATGGGGTGCCAGACCAGGCGCCCTCCGTCCAGTCACCCGCATTTGCCCCTGTGAAAGTGATGGTGCTGGAGTTGGCCAGGCCCGCGGACTGGGCGGTGTTGTCCAGCGTGTGGCGCGCGGTGCAGAGCGATCTGGAATTGCCTGCGCCGGCCATTGCGGTTTCGGGCAACGATGGTTTGCAGTTGTGGTTTTCCGTGGCGCAGCCTGTCCCGGCCAGCGAGGCCGCAGACTTCTTGGCAGCGCTACGCCAGCAGTACCTCGCTGCCATCTCCGAGAGCCGCCTGGGCCTGTACCCCTCCCGCACCGGGCTTGTGGTCGGCAAGGGAGGCCTGGCGCGCGCAGTCCCCGCGGTGGATGCACACACGGGCCACTGGTCCGCGTTTGTGAGTGCCGATTTGGTTTCGGTGTTCGGGGACGAACCCTGGCTCGACATCCCCCCCAATCGGGACCAACAAGCGGACATTCTTTCGCGGCTCATGCCCATGCCACTGCCGGCATGGCGTGAAGCGCTGCTGCGCTTGGCTGCAGCGCAGCATCCCAGTGCTTCAGCAGTGGTGCCAGCCTCTGCCCAGGTTCCTCCCGCAGGCGACGCCCGGGAGCAAGGTCCTCGCGCGTTCTTGATGCAGGTGATGCATGACCCCACCGTGGCGCTGCGTGACCGGGTCGAGGCCGCCAAGGCGCTGCTGCCTTACGAGCGCTGAAGGACCATTCGCGTCAAAGGGGCGCGTAGGCTCCCGTGCCGCCCGGCCAGGCGGTCAGCACGTCGTAGCCCGTAGGGGTTACCGCCACCATGTGCTCCCACTGGGCCGAGAGAGAGTGGTCCTTGGTCACCACTGTCCAGCCGTCGGCCAGCTCCTGGGTTTCGCGGCCGCCCGCATTCAGCATGGGCTCGATGGTGAACACCATGCCCGGCTCCAGGGTGAGCCCGTGGCCGCGCTGGCCGTAATGCAGCACCTGCGGTTCGTCGTGGTAGATCTGGCCAATGCCGTGGCCGCAGTACTCGCGCACCACGCTGAAGCGCGCGCGGTGGGCGACCGTCTGGATGGCGTGGCCCACATCGCCCAATGTGGCGCCGGGCCTGACCTGCTGGATGCCGGCGCGCAGAGCTTCGTACGTGGTCTCCACCAGGCGGCGGGCCAGCACGCTGGGCTCGCCCACATAAAACATGCGGCTGGTGTCGCCAAACCAGCCATCCTTGTTGACGGCCACGTCGATGTTGACGATGTCACCCTTTTTCAGGATCTTGTTGGCCGACGGTATGCCGTGGCACACCACCTGGTTGACGGAGGTGAGGATGGTTTTGGGGTAATCCATGTAACCCAGGTTGGCGGGAATGGCACCTTGGACTTGGACGATGTAATCGTGGCAGAGGCGGTCCAGCGCCTCGGTGCTGACGCCGGGCACCACGTGGGGTTCGATCATGGCCAACACCTCCGCCGCCAGTTGGGCGGCCCGGCGGCACTGGACCATTTCGGCGGCGGATTTGAGGGGGACGTCGTGCCGCATCAGTGTTTGCCCACCGCCGCAGGTGCTGCCGTGGGCAGCTTGCCCGCCAGCCCGCTGACTGCCCCGGCAATATCCAGCCCTCCTGCCAGTTCAGCGCGGATCAGCAGCTGGCTGATCTCCCGGTGGTTGAGCTCGGGGTACATCTCAATCAGCATCCCCACGCGCATCCAGTGTTCGGCCTGTGCGTTGATGGACCGGCTGAGCGCGCTGCCCGCCACGCGCAGGTTTTCATGCATCTGGTCCGAAATTTTGACAATACCCATTCGCTAACTCCATATGAAACGTATACGAATTATATGCGTTTCGTATGGTCTTGGTGCATGCACCACCTAGCGCATGGCAAAGACAAGGCTGCGCCAAGCATGCGCCGGAAGCTCCGATTTTTGAATGAAATATGCCTCTAGCCAGCGCGTGATATGCGCAAACAGTTATCAAAATAATAGCAAACTAGAACTGCTGCACGGCACCGGCCCAAGCCAACCCGGCGGCCACACCGCCAAAGCGGTTGCCTTCCACCAGCGTGGCCTGCGGCATGGCTTGGCGCAGCGCCTCGATCAGCGGGCGCAGGGCCGAGGAACCGCCGGTGAGGTAGACCGCATCCACCCCTTGCAATCCGGCCGCCGCCACGCAGTCCTGCGCGCACTGCACCACCTGCGCCAGCGACTGGTGCAAGGCAGCTTCCATGTTCACGGCATCCACGATGGGCGTCAGGCTGCGGTCCAGAAAGTCGAGTTGCACCACCGCGCTCTCGCCGCTGATGGAGCAGGCAATCTTGGCGGCTTCCACGCTGGCCAGCATGCGGTGGCCGTGTTGTTCTTCCAGCGCGTCCATCAGGCGGCGGTGCAGGGTCTGGTTGGTGTAATCCGTCCACAGCTCCTTGGCAAAGTGCATGGCCTTGCGCGTGTAGGCCTGGTGGATCAGGTGCCAGGTGCTCAGGTCAAAAAACACGCTGCTGGGCACAATGCGCCCGCCAGTGCCCACGTGCTTGTAGCCCAGGTGCGGCATCACGGTGGTCAGGTCCAGCAGGCGGTCAAAGTCGGTGCCGCCAATATGCACGCCGGTGGTGGCCAGAATGTCGGCGCTGCGGTCGCCCAGCGTGCTGCGCTCAGGGTTGAGGCGGATGACGGTGAAGTCGGACGTACCGCCGCCTATGTCCACCACCAGTGCGGTGGTTTCCTGTGTCACACGTTGCTCATAGTCCAGCGCCGCGGCAATTGGCTCCATCTGGTAGGCGATGTGGGTGAAGCCGGCTTCCAGCGCGGCACGGCCCAGCGTCTCCTGCGCCAGCGCATCACGCTCGGCATCGTCGTCCACAAAGTGCACCGGGCGGCCCAGCACGGCGTGGGTCAGGGGCTGGCCCACATGGGCTTCGCAGCGGCGCTTCAACTCCTTGAAGAACAGCACCACAATGTCAAAGAAGCGGATGCTTTTGTCGCCCACGGCGGTGTACTCGTCCATCAGGCGGCTGCCCATCAGGCTTTTGAGCGAGCGCAGCAGCCGGCCCTCGGTGCCATTCAGGTAAGCCTGCATGGCGGCCGCGCCATACAGCACGGTGTGGGTTTCGCTGGCAAAAAACAGCGCGGTTGGCATTTCGGCCTTGGCACCGTCCAGCGGGATGACCTGTAAGGCGCCGTGCGCGTCAATCAGCGCACAGGCGGAGTTCGAGGTGCCGAAGTCAATGCCCAGCACCAGGGGGCGAGCGGTGCTGCTCACGCGGGCAACACTTGCTTCAGGAAGGCGGCAATGTCAGCCACTTCGCGCGGGTGCACGCTGTGCGGCATGGGGTAGGTGTGCCACTGCACCTTGTGGCCCAGCGAAGCCAGCGCGTCACGCGAGTCTTCCCCGCGTTTCAGGATCACCACCGGGTCTTGCGTGCCATGGGCCATGAAGATGGGCGTGTCGGCATTGGCCGCGTGGCGTTCGCCGGGAAAACGGTCGGCCAGCGGCAGGTAGCCCGACAGGGCCATGACGCCGGCGATCTTGTAGGGCAGGCGCAGCGCGGTGTGCAGCGCCATGGCACACCCTTGGCTGAAGCCGGCTAGCACGATGCGATCAAACGGAATGCCACGTGCCACTTCGTTGTTGATCAGGGCGCGAATGTCTGCCTCGGAGCGCTGGATGCCCGCTGCGTCCTGCTGGCTCACCAGGTCCATGCCGTACAGGTCGTACCAGCCGGGCATCACATAGCCACCGTTGATGGTGATCGGGATGCTGGGCGCTTGCGGAAATACAAATCGGATGGGCTGGCAGCCTGCCAGGTCCAGCTCCGGCACCAGGCCCGCAAAGTCGTCACTGCTGGCGCCCAGCCCGTGCATCCAGATGACGGCGGCGGTGGGGTTGGGGGCGGATTCGAGTTCGATGCGGGGGAGCAGGGCTGTCATATGCGCGGAGTAATCACCAATTCGGGAAGGGGTGATTGTCCGCGAAAGCGGAGGCTGGCATCTGGGGCCGCAGCCAGAATGCCAGCCGGGTCTGCTTACTTGGTTTCGGCCAGTTTGGTCTCGCGCACGCCTTTCTGGCCTGTGGCGGGGTCTACCAGCTGCAGTTTGGAGCGCGCACCGAAGAATCCCATTTTGACTTCTTGCCAGATGTAGAGAATGCTGCCTGGCTTGGCATCCACTTCGATGGAGCTGTCGTTCTCTGCTTGCGAGGTGATGGTGTGCTTGCCGGGTGCCACTTCCTTGTAGAGGTAGGTGTTCGCGGCGGTCTGGCCAATCGAGACACCATCCACGGTGACGCCCATTTTTGACACTGCGCCCATGGACTCATTGCGATAGATGTAAAGCGAGGCTTTGTCTGTGGGGGCTTTGAAGGTTTTCAAGGCAGCGTCTTGCTTGGCATCTCCCATGGAGACAGAGGCGCAGCCCACCAGGCTCAGGCTCAGGAAGGCGATGGAGAGAAGTTTTTTCATGGGTGTTCGATGGTTGAGAAAAGACCCGCGGAGTCTAGGTGCACCGTGGGGGAATGGCTATCCCCCAAACGGGTGAATGTGCAAACTATTTGGCCGCCATCCACCCCAGCCCGTGCGCATGCAGGCTCTGCACATACAGGCGGTCTTTGGTTTCGGTGATGGCCGTGGTTTCGGGGTATGCGCCGCTGGGGTCTTGCAGGTCGGCCACCACCTTGCCGTCTTCGGTGAAGGCAATCACATGGCCATAGGCCTTGGGGATGGGCCACAACACGCGCGGCAGGCGCAGTGTGAGGCTGCGCAACCAGGGCTTTTGCGCCAGCTTGTCGATGGTGGGGTTGCGGGGCTTGGCCAAACCCAGCCAGATCTTGCCATCCAGGCCACGCATCAGGTTGTCGGGGTAGCCGGGCAGGTTGTCCAGCAACACGCTGGCTTGGGCACTGGGTTGTGTGGCCAGGGTGCTGAGGTCCAGGTGGTTCGCGGTCACCGCAATCTTCCATACGCGGTATTTGCCGGTCTCGTTCACAAACAGGGATTGTTCGTCCTGGCTGAGCGCCACGCCGTTGGCAAAGCTGATGCCGCTGGCCACCACACGGGTGGTTTGGGTGGCGGGGTCGTATTCGAGGATGCGGCCGGTGCTGGCTTGTTCCAGGATGTCGAGCACGCTGGCCTCAAAGGTGCCGCCCCAGTCTTTGGGGGCAAACCGGGTGGAGGCATCGCTGAAATACATCTTGCCGCTCTTGGCCACCACCACGGCATCGGCATACCGGATGGGGTCCGCATTCACGCTGTCCGTCAGCACGGTGACCCTGGCATCGGGGGCGATGGACAGCAAACCCTTGATGGCATCGGCGGCAATCAGGTTGCCCTGGGCATCAAAGTCAAAGCCCAGCACGCGCCCGCCGGTATTGGCAAAC
Source organism: Curvibacter sp. GWA2_63_95 (assembly GCA_001795455.1). GTDB lineage: Bacteria > Pseudomonadota > Gammaproteobacteria > Burkholderiales > Burkholderiaceae_C > Allorhodoferax. The sequence goes on from MGPB01000024.1 coordinate 126,056, forward strand.
ACCTGCTGTTCGGTGCCATCGGCGTTCATGCGCAAGATGTTGCCGCTGAGCACGGTGGTGTAGAGCTTGCCGTCGGAGCCGAACTGGATGTGCTCGGGGCCCACTTCACCTTTCAGGTCGATAAGTTGAAGGTTGGCGAGCTTGTTGTTGGCGACATGTGGACCGGTGTAGCCCGGTGCAGCGGGGGCGTCCCACACCACCGGGTTGATGGGCACCGGCCAGGCCAGCAGGTACAGGGCGGCCAATGCCACCAAGGCAACAACAGAAAGCGCTATTTTTTTCATCGTATGTCTCCCCAAAAGAGCGCCCATTTTGCGCGCACCCCATCCGTGGGTCTGGCGCGTGGGCGACGTGTTATTCGGGCAACGGGTTGGGGCGTGCGGGCTTTTTGGCCGCGCCTTGGGCGGCTTGCGCGTCGGCCAGCGCGGCGCTGAGTTGCGCGTAGGCGCTGCGCAGCTCGCCAGCGCGGGTAGCCATCTGGGCTTCGTGTTCGGCGGCGGCGTTGCGCATGTCCACGAGGTGCTGGGCGGCCTGGTTTTCGAGCTGGGTGGTGCGCTGGTGGGCACCCATCACCTGGTCGCGCCGGTGCAATGCGTTGCGGGCCACGCGGTCAAACCAGGGTTTCCAAAGTGCGGGCACGGGGGGTGGGCGTTTGATGCTGGGGCCTTCGGTGTGCTGCACGTAGTCGGCCAGTTGCAGGGCCGGTTGGGTGAAGCGTCGGTACAGCCAGAGGCAGGCTCCCAACAGCGCCAGCAGCCCGGCCACACCCGTGGCCAACATGGGCACCATTTGCGCCAGCGTTTTGCGGGCCACCACATTGCCGGGCGCATGCACCAGCAGGCTCCAGTCGGTGCCGCGCAAAGTAAAGCGCAACCAGCCCGCCTCCGGCGCATAGGGGCCTGCAGGGAGGGCGGCGGGCTTGGTGTCGCTGCTGGCCAGCACCTGGCCTTGGCCGTTGATCACCCAAGCCTGGCCCATGGGCAGGGCGCGTTGCAGCAACACGGCGCTCAGGGCGTCCAGCGTCAGGTCGGCGCCCACCAGACCTACATAACGCTCAGCGTTGTAAACCGGGGCCAGCACCGACACCACGGCATTTTTTTTGATCGGATCGGTGTGGGCGGCGGTCCACACCAGTTCTTTTTGCGGGTTACGCGTGGGGCCTGCGGCATCCAGCGGGGCGGTGCCCCCCGCGTCCCACAGCGTGGTCAGGGCGCCAGCCATCTCGGTCTGGTCGGTGGCCGTGATCAGGTCTTCGCGCGACTGGGCCGGGTAGACCCAGCGCCATTGTTTTTGCGCGTCGTAAAAATAGCTCCATTGCAGGCGCTGGTGCTGGCTGTGCGACGCGGCCACCTGGGCCAGTGCGCCCAATGGGGCTTCCACGCCGCGGCGGTAGGCGGTGGCATCAGCGCCAGGGTCCACGTGCACTGCGCCGACTTCTTTCACCAGGTCTTGTGGCAGCCGGTCCCAGGGCGCATCGCGCAGCGGCGCCAGGTTGCGCCGCTCCAGGCGGTCTGCCAAGCTGGTGTCGGCCAGCAGAGGCTGGCGCAGGTTGCGTTCGGTGGACAAGCGCATGCCACCCACATGGCTGCGTGCCACATCCAGGGTGTCGTTCAGCGCCAGCTGTATCTGCTCACCCTGGCTGCTCAAGCCCCACCACAGGGCCGCACGCTGGCGCGCATACACGCTCCAGCCGTAGGCCAGCAGGGCCACGGTGAAAACGGCCATCACGATCGCCAGGGCGGTGGCGTGTTGGCGCTGGATATGCCGTGCCGACGGGGCCGGCGCCTCAGTGTGCGGGACAGTGTCAGACATGCCCGCCATTGTGGACTAAGCGCCGTAGCGCCGGGTCCATTCCTTCTCCAACGGATCGACCCAGCTGCCGTGCGGTTCGGGAATGGCGGGGGCGCTCTTCTCTACCTGGCCAGGCAGGGGCTTGGCCGCAAAGCGCGCGCGCTCTGCGGGGCTCAGTTTGTCCAGCGCCAGCACGGTGGGGTCGCCCCAGAGGGCAATGTCCGCCTTGCGGGCCTGGGCTTCGGCGCTGAGCAAAAAGTTGGCAAACACCTGCGCGCCCTCGGGCGCCGAGGCATTGACGGGTATGGCCACGAAGTGTGTGTTGCCAATTGTTCCGCTATCAAATTGGTAGCTTGTCACGCTGTCAGACAGGCGCTTGGCGGCGATTTCATTGGCTGCATCGTTGGGGTTGAAGGTCAGTGCCAGGTGCAGTTCACCATCGGCCAGCATTTGGCGCATGGCTTCGGCGTTTTGCGGGAACTGCTTGCCGGCCCGCCACAGGTGCGGGTGCAGCTGGTCCAAGGTGGCCCACAAGGGCGCGGTGGCTTTGGCAAACGACTCCATGGCCACGGGTTTGTAAAAGGCGCTGCGGTACTCGCTGCTGTCCAGCAGCAGCTGCTTCAGAAACGTGGTGCCATGAAAATTGGGCGGGCGCGGGTAGGTCACACGGCCCGGGTTGGCCTTGGCGAAGGCTTGCAGCTCGGCCAGGCTTCGGGGCGGCTTGGGGGTGCGCTTGCGGTCCGCCATGAAGGTGAGCTGGGCCATGCCCCAAGGGGCTTCCATGCCGTCCACGGGCTCCGAGAAATCAATGCGTGTGGTGGGCTTGCCCTGCACGTCCACCTTGGCGTAGGCAGGCAGGCGCTCGGCAAAGGGGCCCAACAGCAGGCCCTCGCGTTTCATGGTCAGAAAGTTCTCGCCATTGATCCACACCAGGTCGACTGTGCCGGCCATCTTGCCTGCAGCCTTTTCGCTGCGCACACGTTTCACCACGTCGGCGGTGTCCGTGACCTTGACGTGTTCGACCTTGACGCCAAAGCGCTTCTCCATCTCGGTGGCGGCCCACTGGATGTAGGCGTTGATGTTTTCTGCACCACCCCAGGCGTTGAAGTACACCGTCTGGCCCTTGGCCTTGGCCTCGATGGCAGCCCAGGCGGGTGTGTTCTGGGCAAAAGCAGGGGTGGCCAGTGCGGCACCCGACAGGGCGAGGACATGGCGGCGGGAAAAGGCTGTTGTCATGGTGCAAAGGGGGTTGGTAAAACCGTTTGGTCGGTGCTGGCGGTGTTTTCTTACACCCGGGTGGGCTCAGGCCAGCAAGGCCTGCGCAAATTCGCGGGCGTTGAAGGTTTCCAGTTCGTCGAGTTTTTCGCCCACGCCGATGAAGTACACGGGGATAGGCCGTTCGCGCGCAATGGCGGCCAATACGCCGCCCTTGGCGGTGCCGTCCAGCTTGGTGACGATCAGGCCGGTGAGGCCCAGTGCGTCGTCAAAGGACTTGACCTGGGCCACAGCGTTTTGCCCGGTGTTGCCGTCGATGACCAGCAGCACCTCGTGCGGCGCGGTGCCGTCGGCCTTGCCGATCACGCGCTTGATCTTCTTGAGCTCTTCCATCAGGTGCAGCTGGGTGGGCAGGCGGCCTGCGGTGTCGATGAGCACCACATCCTTGCCACGGGCCTTGCCCGCGGTCACCGAGTCGTAGCTTACGGCCGCAGGGTCGCCACCTTCCTGGCTGACGATCTCCACGGTGTTGCGGTCGGCCCAGACGGTGAGCTGTTCGCGCGCTGCTGCGCGGAAGGTGTCGGCTGCGGCCAGCAGCACGCTGGCGTTGCTGTCGGCCAGGTGTTTGGTGAGCTTGCCAATGCTGGTGGTTTTGCCCGCACCGTTGACGCCGGCCACCATGATGACGGTGGGTGTGTGCTGGCCAATGACCAGCGGCTTTTGCAGCGGTTGCAGCAGCTCGGTCAGTTCGGCAATCAGGATGTTCTTGAGGGCAGTGGGGTGCGTCACGCCGCTGGCCTTGACCTTTTTGCGCAAGGCGCTGGTCAGGTGTTCAGTGGCGGCCACGCCGGCGTCGGCCATCAGCAGTGCACTCTCCAGGTCTTCGTACAGCGCTTCGTCAATCTGGCTGCCGCCAAAGACGCCCGAGATGCTGCTGGCGGTTTTGCCCAGGCCCGCCTTGAGTTTGTCCAGCCACTTTTGCCGCTCGGGCGGGGTGGTGGGTGCGGCGGGTATCTCGATAGGAGCAACCAGCGCGCTGCCGATCAGCGAGCCGCTGGGCAGGGGACTAAGCGGCGTGGGCGCCGGAGCCGCCACAGGCGTTGGTATCGCCGGTGGCGTGTCGGCCGCAGGGGCGCTAGGCACCTCGTTGGGGGTGGGTGCAGGGGAGGAAGAGAATTTTTTCTTGAAAAAACTGAACATGTGGGGCGTTCTTAGAATCACAGCATTCTATGAAACACCCATTCCACGGGCTGGGGCGCCGCATGGCTGCCTGCAGCTTGCCTCTGGCGCTCGCGCTTTTCTCCCTTTCTTCTCCCTCCCGTGCGCAATCGGCGCCGCCCGTGCAGGCCCAGCAGTTCACGCTGAAAAATGGCATGGCGCTGATCGTCAAACCGGACCGGCGTGCGCCCACGGCGGTGCACATGCTGTGGGTGCGGGTGGGGTCCATGGACGAGGTGGATGGCACCAGCGGCGTGGCCCATGTGCTGGAGCACATGATGTTCAAAGGCACCCCCACCGTGAAGGCGGGTGATTTTTCGCGCCAGGTGGCGGCCTTGGGCGGGCGCGAAAACGCCTTTACCAGCAAGGACTACACGGGTTATTTCCAGCAGATTCCGGCGGGCAAGCTGGAAGACGTGATGCGCCTGGAGGCCGACCGGTTTGCCAACAACCGCTGGAATGACGAGGTGTTTGCCAAGGAGCTGGAAGTGGTGAAAGAAGAACGCCGCCTGCGCACCGATGACAACCCCCATGCCCGCCTGCACGAGGCGATGTCGGCCCAGGTCTACCTGGCCCATCCCTACCGCCGCCCCATCGTGGGCTGGATGAGTGATCTGGAGGCCCTGACGGCACAAGACGCGCGCGACTTCTACCAGCGCTGGTACACCCCTGCCAATGCAGCTGTGGTGGTGGCCGGAGATGTGGATGTGAACCAGGTGCGCGCCCTGGCCGAAACATACTACGGTGGCCTGCCCACACGTGCCGTGCCGCCACGCAAGCCGCGTGAAGAGCCGGAGCAGTCGGGCTTGCGCCGCATGGACTTCAAGGCCCCAGCGGAGCAAGCCTATGTCGCACTGGCCTTCAAGGTGCCCGGCCTGTCGCCCGAGACCTTGGCAGACGCCGGGCCAGCGGCCGACGACAGTTTGGCGCTCACGGTGCTGTCGGCGGTGCTCAGCGGGTACGACGGTGCCCGCTTGCCGCGTGCGCTGACACTGGATGCCAACCCGGTGGCCGACAGCGCCGGGGCGTATTACAGCCTGACGTCCCGGGGCCCTGAACTTTTCACGCTCTACGGCGTGCCCGCTGTGGGCAAAACAGCCGCCGAGGTGGAGCAGGCCTTGCGTACCCAGGTGGCGGAGGTGGCCCGGGATGGGGTGACCGCCGCCGAGTTGAACCGGGTGAAGAACCAGTGGGTGGCAGGGGAGGTGTACAAACAAGACAGCGTCTTCAACCAGGCCCGCCTGCTGGGAGTGGGCTGGATCAACGGCTACCCGCTGGGCAGCGACCAGCGCCTGCTGGAGCGTTTGCGCAAGGTCACGGCCACCCAGGTGCAGGCCGTGGCCGCCAAGTACTTTGGTGACGATGCCCTGACCGTGGCCACGCTGCTGCCCCAGCCCGTGGACAAGACCCGCAAACCCCGCCAGCCCACGGCCGGTGCCCGCCACTAAGCTGCCAAATCACACATGATTGCTATCAAATCAGCAGCTGCTCGCGCAGTGTTTACGGGCGCTACAGCCCTATTTTTTATAAATTCTGCATGGGCAGGCATTCCCATCCAGCATTGGACACAACCGGGTGGCGCGCGCGTCTACCTGGTGGAGAGCCCGGCCATTCCCATGGTGGATGTGCAGATTGACCTGGACGCAGGCGGGCGCCGCGACCCGGCCGACAAGCCGGGGCTGGCCAGCCTGATGGCGTCGAGCACTTCCAATGGTGTGCGGGCCAGTGGCGCTGCGCCCGCCATGGACGAACACCAACTCAGCGAAGCCTGGGCGGACCTGGGGGCCTCGTTTGGCGGCAGCGCGAGCGCGGACCGCATGAGTTTTGCCCTGCGCAGCCTGACCTACCCGGACCTGCTGGACAAGGCGGTGGGTTTGGCGGCACGCCAGTTGGGTGAGCCCTCGTTTCCCGAAGCTCCGTGGTTGCGCGACCGCCCCAAGCTGGTTGCCAGCCTCAAGGAAGCCAACACCCGGCCCGCCACTCTGGCGGCACGCGCCTTCAACCGCGCGGTGTACGGCAGCCATCCCTATGGCTGGGAGATGACAGAAGAGAGCCTGCTGCGCACCAGTGTGGCGGACCTGCGCGCGCTGCATGCACGCGCTGTGCGGGCGTGTGATGCACGCGTGAGCATCGTGGGGGCGCTCAACCGTGCCCAAGCCGATGCGCTGGTGACGCGCTTGCTGGCCCGTCTGCCCAAGGCCCCCTGCGCACCACAAGCCGTCGTGCCCGAGGTGCAGCCGCTGGCCCAGGCGTCTGAGCAGCGCATTGCCTTTGCCTCGGCACAGGCGCATGTGCTGCTGGGGCAGCCCGGCTACCAGCGCAATGACCCGGACTTTTTTGCACTCACTGTGGGCAACCACATCCTGGGTGGCGGTGGCTTCACCGCCCGCCTGACCGAAGAGGTGCGCGAGAAGCGGGGCCTGACCTATAGCGTCTACAGCTACTTTGCACCGGGCCTGCATGCGGGGGCCTTCACCATCGGCTTGCAAACACGGCCAGACCAGGCAGAGCAGGCGCTGACGTTGGTGCGAGACGTACTGACTAAGTTTGTGACCGAAGGCCCGACCGAGAAGGAACTGCAGGCGGCCAAAGACAACCTCATCGGTGGTTTTGCCTTGCGTCTGGACAGCAACAGGAAGCTGCTGGACAACGTGGCCAACATCGCCTGGAATGGCCTGCCACTGGACTACCTGGACACCTGGACTCAGCGGGTGGAGCGGCTCACCGTGGCCGACGTGCGCGCTGCGTTTGCGCGCAAGGTGCAGCCCGCCAATCTGGCCACGGTGGTGCTGGGCGCACCCTGAGCGGACAGATCACCGGCAGGTGCTCAGCGCAGCTCCATCAGCCCGGAGGCCTTGCAGTCGTACATGCCCTCGTCGGCGGTTTGCAGCAGGCCGTCCAGGTCCGCGCCGTGGCGCGGGAACAGGCCAAACCCGACGCTGGCGCCCACGTTGACGGTGGCCCCGCTTTGCAGGGTGATGTCTTCGGAGATGGTGGCAATCAGCTTGCGGCCGATGTGCACCAGTTCGTCGGGGTCTTCAAACGATTCGATCAGCAACACAAACTCGTCGCCGCCGATGCGGGCCACGGTGTCCGAGGCGCGCACTGCCGAGAGCAGACGCCGAGCTACAGTCCGCAACACGATGTCACCAGCCGCGTGGCCGTAGTGGTCATTGATCACCTTGAAGCCATTGAGGTCCACCATGAGCAACGCAAATTCCACCCGGTTGCGTTTGGAGCGCTCCAAGGTGAGCTGAAAGCGGTCGGCCAATAGCAGGCGGTTGGCCAGGCCGGTCAGGCCGTCGGTGAAGGCCTGGTTTTTGAGCTGCAGGGTGGTGCGCTCCAGGGTCGCCAGTTCGCGCTGCAGCACGGCCTGCTGCTTGAGTGCCGTGCGCAGCCGCAGGCCCAGCCGCACGACCATCCAGCCCAAAGGAAGCCACGCCAGGTAAGGGGACACTGCCAAGCTGAGCACCGCCACCAGCAGGGCCAGAGCCTCGAATTGGAAGGGGGCGAACGGGGACTTCATGGGCCGTCCATTTTGCGGGGCGGGCCTAGGGTTTGTACTTGGCAATTTGTTACCAAACATGACCGCCCACCCGTCGGGGCCCATGCGGTAAGCTGCTCGCATGAAAGCCAAAGCCACTTCTCCGAACGCAGCCAAGCGTCCCCCCCGGCCCCGTGCCGCCCAGACCCACGAGATCCGCATCATTGGCGGGCTGTGGAAGCGCACCAAACTCAAGGTTGCCGACAAACCGGGCCTGCGCCCCACGCCCGACCGGGTGCGCGAAACGGTCTTCAACTGGCTGGGCCAGGACCTGAGTGGCCTGCGCTGCCTGGATGCCTTTGCCGGCACGGGGGCGCTGGGCTTTGAAGCGGCATCGCGCGGCGCGCAAGAGGTGCAACTGGTGGAGTACGACAGCGCGTTGGCGGACCAGCTCAAGAAGACCCAGGCGCAGCTGCAGGCCAGCGCGGTGCATGTGGTGCGTGGCGACGGTGTGTCGGCCATCCGCCAGGCCGCACCCGGCAGCCTGGACGTGATCTTCATCGACCCGCCGTTTGATGCACCGCTGTTTGAGCCCGCGCTGGGCGCCTGTGCCCGCGCGCTGGCGCCCGAAGGCTGGGTCTACCTGGAGGCCCCCAGCGCCTACACCGACGAGCTGCTCACCGCGGTGGGGCTCACCGTGCACCGGCACCTCAAGGCCGGTGCGGTGCACGCCCACCTGCTCAAGCGCAGCGCCGCCTAATTTCTGCATTCCTGTCTGGAGCGCCCATGCCCAATTCCGTGACCGCTGTCTTCCCCGGCACTTTCGACCCCATCACTCTGGGGCATCAGGACCTGATCCGCCGTTCGGCGCGCCTGTTTGGCACCGTCATCGTGGCGGTGGCGGCGGCCCACCACAAGAAAACCATGTTCTCGCTGGATGAGCGCCTGGCCATGGTGCGCGATGTGTTTGCGCCCTTGGACAACGTGCAGGTGGAGAGTTTTACCGGGCTGGTGCGCGACTTTGCGGTGGCGCATGGTGCCCAAGCCATGGTGCGCGGTGTGCGTTCGGTTACCGACTTTGACTACGAAGCCCAGCTCGCGGGCATGAACAAGGCGCTGGCGCCCGATGTGGAGACGGTGTTTCTCACGCCAGACTCGCGTTATCAGTTCATCTCGAGTACGCTGGTGCGCGAGATCGCCACATTGAAGGGGGATGTCACCCCCTTTGTGGCCACCGTGGTCCATGCCCGCCTGATGGACAAATTGCCCACCTGACACCGCAAGGAGGTCGCCATGAAAGTTCTGTTACCGGTTGATGGTTCGGAGTTGTCCATGGAGGCCGTGCATCTGGCCTTGCGTATGCGACAGGACGGTTTGAAGCTGAGCGCCGTGTTGGCCAACGTGCAGGAGCCCGCCAGCCTGTACGAAATGCTGGTGGCCCACGATCCCGACGTGATTGACCATGTGAGCGCCGAAGCCGGTCTGCATGCGCTGCAGCCTGCCAGGGTGCTGTTGGATGCAGCCGGGGTGGACTACGAGTGTGAGGTGGCCAAGGGCGATCCGGCGCACACGCTGATCGATATCTCGGAGCGTTTTGGCTGTGACATGGTCATCATGGGCGCGCGAGGAACCAGCGCGCTGCGCAGCACCATGTTGGGTTCCGTTTCCAACGAGGTCTTGCACGCGAGTTCGGTGCCGGTGGTCATCGTCAAACCCGCGGACCCAGAAGGGCTTTGAGCCACCTGCGGCGATAATTCCGCCATGGAGCGTGAATTGCCGTGGCACTGTTAATTACCGACGAATGCATCAACTGCGATGTGTGCGAGCCCGAGTGCCCGAATGAGGCGATTTATCTGGGTGAGCAGATTTACGAGATTGACCCACACAAGTGCACCGAGTGTGTAGGCCATTTTGACGAGCCCCAGTGTGTGCAGGTGTGCCCCGTGTCTTGCATCCCCGTGAACCCGGAGTTTGTGGAAGACAAAGAGACCCTGTGGCAGAAGTACCGCCGCCTGCAAGCGCAGGACAGTGCCCCTGTCGCACCTCCAGCCGCCTGAGTTCCATTCCCTGGTGCCGATACCGGGCCGCTGTTGCGGCCTTAGTTTTTGGCGGGCGCAGGTGGTTTGGCGGTGAAGTACTCCGGGTCCTTGCTTTTTTTCTTGGCGACGGCTTTGCTGGCGGTCGACGCTTTGGGGGTGCGGGCCTTGGCTAAGGCTTGGTCGGCCGTTCGGGCCTGGGCTTCGTCCTTGAGCCGTTCCTTTTCCAGTGCATCGGCTTGTTTTGACTGGTTCTTGCTAGCTTGGCCGGCTGCGGCCTTTTGCGCGCTGGTGCGCGCGTCGCTGGCCTCTACGGTGACGCCGTCCGGGCAGGGGATCTGGCTGTAACTGCTGCCACATTTGTAGACTTTTTGGGCTATAACCCCCGTGGATACTGCGCAAGCAGCTATAAAAACAAGAGCAAACTTGGCAGACTGCATGGACTTACTCCACAGAAGTTGGGGGCGAAACAGGTGCAACGGTCTCCGCGGGGGGGCGGGGCGGCTTGGGGCGCGGTGGCTTGCTGGTGTGGATCAGCATGGTGGCCTTGTCCATCTCGCCGGCCAGCAGGTGGGGCAGGGCTTTCATGGAGCGGTCTATGCATTGGTCAATCGCAATGCGGTGGTCCAGCGATGGTTTTTTGAGTACCCAGTTCACTACCTCCGACTTCACACCCGGATGGCCCACACCCAGGCGCAGGCGCCAGTAGTCACCCGTGCCCAGCTGGGCATGGATGTCGCGCAGGCCGTTGTGACCGGCGTGGCTGCCGCCAAACTTGAGTTTGACCTCGCCGGGCACGATATCCAACTCGTCGTGCGCCACCAAAATTTCATCCGGCTGGATTTTGAAGAAGCGCGCCAATGCCCCGACCGATTTGCCTGAGAGGTTCATGAAGGTCTGCGGTTCCAGCAGCCAGACGGTTTGGCCCTGCAGAGTGGTGCGGGCCATCAGGCCGTGGTAGCCGCGGTCCATGGACAGGTTCACCTTGAGCTCACGCGCCAGGGCATCCACCCACCAGAAGCCCGCGTTGTGGCGGGTGGCGTCGTATTCGGGGCCAGGGTTGCCCAGGCCAACAAACAGTTTGATCATCGGGAAAATTATGGCTTACAAAAAGCGTGTTGCACAAAAGCAAACGGCCCACCGAAGTGGGCCGTTTGCAGCGAACAAGCGCAGCTAAGAATTACTTCTTGCCTTTGCCCTTGCCCTTGGCGTCAGCAGCGGGAGCCGCAGCGACCGGAGCCGCCACTTCTTCCACCGGAGCCACCACGGCCACGATCACGGGGTTGGCCTTGCCGTGGGTCACCACGGTCACGCCCTTGGGCATGGACAGGTCAGCAGCGTGCAGGGACTTGCCCTTCACCAGACCGGACAGGTCCACGGTGATGAACTCGGGCAGATCGGCAGGCAAGCAAGCCACTTCCAGCTCGGTCACCACGTGATTGACCAAGCAGGCGTCGACCTTGACGGCCGCGGAGTTTTCTTCACCGCTGAAGTGCAAAGGCACCTTCATGCTCAGCTTGGTGTTGGCTTCCACGCGCTGGAAGTCGATGTGCAGCACCAATTGCTTGAAGGGGTGCATCTGCACGTTGCGCAGCAAAACCTTGCTTTCCTTGCCATTCAGTTCCATGTCCAGGATGGAGGCGTGGAAGGCTTCTTTCTTGATGGCGTGCCACAAAGCATTGTGGTCCAGCTCGATCAGTGCGGGTTCGGAAGAACCACCGTACACGATGCCGGGGGTACGACCTGTTACGCGGAGACGGCGGCTCGCACCCGTGCCCTGCTTGGCGCGCTCAAAAGCGACAAATTTCATATCTAACTCCAGTGAGAGTCCACCGCGACCAGTGTGACTCCGATTTAAAAAGACGCCTGCCAACCCGGAGGGTCAGCGGCGTCGGCTTTTTGTCCCGATCCGACTTAAGCGTCCTGATCCGAGAACAAACTCATGACCGACTCTCCGCGGGCGATGCGCTGGATGGTGTCTCCAATCAGCGGTGCCACGGACAGTTGGCGAATCTTGGTGCACTGCGCGGCGGCAGCGCTCAAAGGGATGGTGTTGGTCACCACCACTTCGTCCAGCGCGTCGCCGCTGGAAATGCGTTCAATGGCCGGGCCGGAGAAGATGGGGTGTGTGCAATACGCGTACACCTTCTTGGCACCCCGGGCCTTCAGCACTTCGGCGGCTTTCACCAGTGTGCCGGCGGTGTCGATCATGTCATCCATGATCACGCAGTTGCGGCCTTCGATCTCACCGATCACGTGCATCACTTCTGACACATTGGCCTTGGGGCGGCGCTTGTCGATGATGGCCAGGTCGCAGTTCAGCTGCTTGGCCAGCGCACGGGCACGCACCACACCACCCACGTCGGGCGAGACCACGATCAGGTCTTCGTAATTCTTCTGGCGCAAATCGCCCAGCAGCACGGGGGACGCATAAATGTTGTCCACCGGGATGTCAAAAAAGCCCTGGATCTGGTCGGCATGCAAATCCATGGTCAGCACGCGGGCCACGCCCACGGTCTGCAGCATGTTGGCCACCACCTTGGCGGTGATGGGCACGCGGCTGGAGCGGGGGCGGCGGTCTTGCCGCGCATAACCGAAGTACGGGATCACGGCGCTGATACGTTCGGCCGACGCGCGCTTGAGCGCATCCACCATGATCAGCAGTTCCATCAGGTTTTCGTTGGTCGGGGCGCAGGTGCTCTGCACCACAAACACATCCCGCGCACGCACGTTTTGGTTGATCTCAACCGTCACTTCACCATCGGAGAAACGCCCCACGGTGGCGGCACCCAGGGATATGCCCAGGTGCTTGGCGATGTCCGCAGCCATGCCAGGATTGGCATTGCCAGTGAAGACCATGAAATCAGGGGGAGTGAAGGCCTGCATGTGGGATCCAGCGAAGAGATTGGGTTTATGTCGTCACTATGCGCATGCTGAAGCGGAATGTGTCCCGAACAGCAATTTGGCAGGGGAAGAAGGATTCGAACCTTCGCATGCTGGAATCAAAATCCAGTGCCTTAACCAACTTGGCGACTCCCCTACACAGGTTGGCAGCAAATGCTGCCCACCGCTAAACCTAAATTTTTCCGTCGCTGTCTGCCCATCCCCTCAAAGGATGAACATCCAAACCGCTGCACAACCGAATTTGAAGCGCACCAGGCGCGTCACCCACATCGATGTCGTATTGCAATGGCGCAAACACCGCACTTCCAGAGCCTGTCATCCTGCCACTTAATCCCTTGTCACCAAGCCATCGCAAGGCTTGATTCACACCGGGGCACAGCTTTTGGGCAACGGCTTGCAAGTCGTTTCGGCCAAAACTCAAATCGTTTTGTGTTTTTCCGATGGCGTCTGCAGCGAAGCCTGTGATTGTAGCAGGCTCTGAGTCGCGTTTCAACTCCGGATCAGAAAAAATCATTTTTGTGTCCAAACCCGCATCGGGTTTGACTACCACCCAGCGCCGTGTGGGCAGAGCTAGCGGGGTAATTTTCTCACCAATACCTTCGACCCAGCCGTGGCCGCCACTCAGAAAGAAGGGCACATCGGCGCCCAGCGCCAGTCCAATGGTGGACAGATCTTGCACCGACAGGCCGAGCTGCCACAGGCGGTTGAGTGCCAGCAGCGTGGATGCAGCGTCGGACGAGCCGCCGCCCATGCCAGCCTGCGCGGGGATGGATTTGAGGACGCCAATATGTGCACCCAGCGTGCAGCCTGTGGCCCGCTGCAGTGCGCGGGCGGCGCGCACATTCAGGTCGTCGGCGGGCAGAGGAACGTTCAGGTCTTCACGGCTGATCTGGCCATCACGGCGCAGCGCAAAGTGCAGGGTGTCGCACCAATCAATCAGCATGAAGGCGGATTGCAGCAAGTGGTAGCCGTCGGCCCGACGCCCCACGATGTGCAAAAACAGGTTGAGTTTGGCCGGGGCGGGAATGTCGTAGAGCGACTGCATGGCCCGAATTATCGGTGCAGCATGGCGTGCATTCAGCGCTCCAGCAGGATTCGGAGTTCCACGGCAGGGGCGCTGTCCGCGTTGCGTCGCGCCAGCAGCCGGCCCTCGGGCAGTTGGCCCAGGTCGGCCTCCCAGCCGGGGGCGGGAGTGGCGGTGCCGCGCAGCCAGTCAAACAAGGCAGCCACTGGCAGCTCGGTGCCTGTGGCCTGCTGTGCCAAGGCGGAGAGCGAGTCAAAGTTGCGCAGTTCCCCTCCATTGCGCAGCTGGGCTAGGCCGGGCGCCCATTGCATCTGTGCCACCGTGGTGCCCAGGGGCGAAAACAACGCCAGAGTACCGGCTTCACCATGGCCGTCGAGTTCGAAGTCTGCCGAGAATGCTTGAGGCGGCGTGCCCATCACCTTGATGGCAATCCGTCCCTGCCAGTGGTTTTTGGCATCAAAAGTGCCTGTGGTGCGTATGGGTGTTGCGCAGCCAGCTATAAAAATAATAGCAATCAAACACAGCCAACGCAGGCTTGCCAAGCCCCCGTGCAAACTCACAGCGTGCCACGCAGGCGGCGCATGGTGTCCCGCAAGGTGTCGCTTTCCTGGTTGTCTTCCAGCGCTTTGCGCCATAGGGTGGTGGCCTGCTCGCGCAAGCCCATGGCCCACAGCACCTCGCCCAGGTGTGCGGCAATCTCTGCATCTTGCCGATTGGCATAGGCCTGCTCCAGCAGGCGTCTGGCTTCGGATAGGTTGCCACTGCGGAACTCTACCCATGCCAGGCTGTCCACAATAAACGGATCATTGGGCGCAAACTCCAGCGCCTTGGTGATGAGCTGGCGTGCTTCGGTCAGGCGCAGATTGCGATCGGCCAGCGAATAGCCCAGTGCGTTGTAGGCGTGGTGGTAGTCGGGCTGCTCGGCAATGACTCGACGCAGCAGCTGTTCCATCTCGGGGAGCTTGTTCAGCTTTTCGGCCAGCATGGCCAGGTCGTAGGCCATGCCCACGTCTTTGGGGAAGCGCTGGACACCGCTTTGCAGCAATGTGTAGGCTGCGTCGAACTGCTTGAAGTCGCGCAGCAACTGCACCTCGGTGCTGAGCTTGGCGCGGGCATCGTCGGCCTGCGTTTCCGGGGTGGCGCGGATCAGGGCGCGGGCTTTGTCCAGCTTGCCCTGGCGGGCCAGCAGGGTGGCGCGGCGGGTTTGTACGCGCAGGGCGTCTTGCGGGCTGTTGATGCGGGCCAGGTACGCGCTGGCCTCGTCTGGGCGTTGTGTTTGCTCGGCAATCTGGGACAGCAGCAACAGGGCCTGCACCATGCCACGCCCGGTTTCTGTGTCGTCGGATGCGGCATCCTGCGGAGCACTGAGTTGTATGTACTGTTTGAGCGAGGCTTCGGCATCTCCCAGCTTCTTGTCTTGCAGTTCCAGCGAGCCTTTTACCAGCCAGGCATCGGCAAAGGTGGGTGTCTGTTGGGTCAGCGTCTGCATCTGCTGCAGGGCTTCGGCATACCGCGCGTTGTCAATCAGTTTGCGGCCGTAGGCCATGCGCAGCTCGGGCATGGGATTGCCGTCCAGGTACTTGCGCAGCAAGGGTTCAGCCTGCACCACCTTGGCTTCCATCAGGTTGAGCGCCAAGATGGCGACTTCATCCGACTGGCTGTCCAGAGCGGCGCCGCGCTGGGCGGCTTCCAGTGCGCCCACCGGGTTGGTGGCGCTCAGGCGCAGCATGCCCACGGCAGCCCAGGCCGATGGCCCCGTGGTTTTGGTGCCCAGGTCGGTTGCCAAGGCTTGCTCCACCTGCTGTGCGGCCAGGGTTTTGTCTGTCACGCGGGCAAAATACCGCGGCAGCAGGCTGATGGCCGCAATGCGTTCTTTGCCGGTGCTTCCTGCGAGTTCGCGTTTGAGAGGCTCCAGCGTGTCGCTCACCCGGTTCAGGCCAATCAGGATTTGCAGCACGTAGCGGTTGGCTTCTTTGGAAGCCGGAAGTGCACGCTGCCAGGCGCGCGCCGCGTCCAGTGCGGCGTCGGCACTGCGGGCACGCAGCGCCAGTTCAACAGCACGCTCAAACAGTTTTTCCGAATTGGTCTTGCGTGCCGCGTCCAGCATCAGGGCGTAGGCATTGCTGGCGTCGCCGTTGTTGGCGCTCAACTCGCCAAGTAACAATTGGTAAAAAAGTTCGCGGTTCAGTTCGGAGTTTTGGACCGGCTCCGCATCCGCTGCCCAAGTCAGGGGCCCCAGACCCAAACTGGCCACCAGAATGCTGAGGGAAACAAGGCGTTTGGAACGGTTCATCGGACCATAATAATCCAACCCGAATAGCCCGAAGGCCCCATGCCTGAATTACCCGAAGTTGAAGTCACCCGCCTGAGTTTTGCCGACCGGATTGCCGGCGCAGAGGTGCAAGCGGTGCATCTTGGCAAGCCCCTGCGTTGGCCACTGGGCTGCGATCCGGACCAATTGGTCGGCCAGCGTGTGCTGCAGGTGCGTCGCCGGGGCAAGTACCTGTTGCTGGACCTGAGCGCGGGATTGCTGCTGGTGCACCTGGGCATGTCGGGCAGTGTGGCGTTTGGCGGGCGCATGGCGCCGCCGGGCGTACATGACCACTTTGACCTTGTGACCACCCGAGGCACCCTGCGGCTGAACGACCCGCGCCGTTTTGGTGCAGTGGTGTTTGCCACCGATGAAGCCGATCCGGTGGCGCAAAAACTGCTGGGGCATCTGGGTGTGGAACCGCTCGGTGGCGAGTTCGTCCTGGCGGATTTCCAGCTTGCCATGGCCCAGCGCAAGGCGCCTGTCAAACAGGTTCTGCTGGCGGGGGATGTGGTGGTGGGCGTGGGCAATATTTATGCGTCCGAGGCACTGTTTTTGGCCGGCATTCGCCCCACCACGGCATCCAACAAGGTGAGCAAGCCCCGCTTGGCAAGGTTGCACACCGCCGTGCGCGATGTGCTGGCCCGTGCGGTGCAAAAAGGGGGAAGCACCCTACGGGATTTTTCCAACGCCAAGGGGGAGAGCGGTTACTTTCAGTTGGAGGCGATGGTGTATGGTCGCCAAGGTGAGCCGTGCCGGGTTTGCGGTGCGGAGATCCGGAGCATTCGGCAGGGCCAGCGTTCCACGTTTTTCTGCCCCACTTGTCAAAAACCCTGAGCGGTGCTGCAGGGTGACGGTGCTATATTGAATGATTCCACGGGGGACTCTTGGCTACTTCATTTAACGATCAGTTTGACCAGCATGGCACATGGCGCCGTGAGTTTGCCTTGCGCCTGAAACTGCTGGGGGAGTGGATGAAAGACCACGACCTGCTGGACGCTGGCGTGGAGGAACGATTGCGCCGCCTCGAAGGCCAGGTGCGGTCCGACAAGGTCATGGTCGCCTTTGTGGCCGAGTTTTCACGCGGCAAGTCCGAGATGATCAACGCCTTGTTTTTTGCAGGGTATGGCCGACGCATCATGCCGGCCAGTGCCGGCCGCACGACCATGTGCCCTACCGAAATGGGCTACGACGCCGACGTCCCCCCTTGTCTGCGCCTGCTGCCGATTGAGACGCGCCTGCAACCGCAAGCGCTGATGGAATGGCGCATGGCGCCCGAGAAGTGGACCCGCATCGACCTCGATGTGAACAACCCCCAGCAGCTGGCCAAGGCCCTGGAGAAAGTGGCCGAGACCCGCAAGGTCACCCAGGACGAGGCACGCGCGCTGGGTTTCTGGCACAGCCAGGCCCCTGAAGACAACCCCATGGTCGACGCGCAGGGCATGGTGGAAGTGCCCAAGTGGCGCCACGCGCTGATCAATATTGCCCACCCGCTGCTCAAGCAGGGGCTGGTGATCTTGGACACGCCAGGGCTCAACGCCATTGGAGCCGAACCTGAACTGACCGTGAGCCTGATTCCGCAGGCGCATGCCGTGGTCTTCATGCTGGGTGCCGATACGGGCGTGACCAAGTCTGACCTGGCCATTTGGCGAGAACACCTGATCACCGAGTCGACCGACCCGGACGCACGTCTGGTGGTGCTCAACAAGATTGATACGTTGTGGGACGCACTGAGCACTCCCGCACAAATCCAGACCCAGATTGACCGACAAAAAGCCAGCACCGCCGAGATTTTGGGCCTGCCCAAAGACAAGGTGATTGCCGTGTCGGCCCAAAAGGGGCTGGTGGCCAAGGTGACGGAGGACGACGAACTGCTCAAGCGCAGCTGCCTGCCTGTGCTCGAAGACGTATTGGGCCGCGGCATGATGGGCAAGCGCCAGAAAATTCTGGGCGCGGCCATGGCCGATGGCATTACCGGTTTGCGTACCGAGACCGGCCGCGTCATCAACATCCGCAAGCGCGACCTGACCGAGCAGACCATGGAGCTCAAGGGTCTGCAGGGCAAAAATGCCACGGTCATCAAACACATGCGCAACCGCATCTCGCAAGAGCAGGCGGAGTTTGACCAAGGTGGCGCCAAGATCCACGCGGTGCGCTCGGTACACCTCAAGCTGCTGCGTGAGGTGTTTGGCATCCTGGGCTCCAGTGCGCTCAAGAAAGAGATGGCCCAGCTCAACGATGCGCTGATGCAAAAGGGCCTGAAGCTGGGTGTGAAGCGTGCCTACGGGGAGACCTTTGACCGCCTGCGCGGCAACCTGCAGAAAGTGCAGGCCTTGTGTGCCGAGATCCAGAGCATGCTGGTGGCCAGCTTCAAGCTGCTCAACGGCGAATATGGCTTTTCGCTGCAGGCACCGGCCGAACCGGCCATGGCCCACTTCATAACCGAGCTCGACACCATCGAACGCAACCATCTGCAGTACCTGGGCGTGGGCAATGCGTTCAAGCTCGCGCAGCCGGAGTTTTCTGACCGGCTGGTGCGCGCGCTGTCGACCCGTTTGCGCTCCGTGCACGAAAACGCGCTGGGCGAAGTGGAGTTGTGGAGCAAGTCCGCCGCCGCCCAGTTGGACGCGCAGTTGCGCGAACGCCGCCGCAACTTTGCCCGCCGCATCGAGGCCATTGACCGTATCTCCCAGGCCGCGGGCGGACTGGACGACCGCATTGCTGAGATCGTGCAGCAAGAGGCCGCACTGGACCAACTCGACAGCAAGCTGGCCGAACTGACCGACTACCTGATCGCGGCCCAGGACGCTGCCAAACTCATGGCGGTGGCCGCTGCAGCTTCTGCGGTGGACGTGGTTATTGCCTGAGTGTGACTGCTAGCAACTTTGCCACCCAGGTGGTGGCTTGGCAGCGCCAGCATGGGCGCAACACCCTGCCGTGGCAAAACACCCAAGACCCCTACCGGGTGTGGCTGTCCGAGATCATGCTGCAACAGACGCAGGTGGTCACCGTCATCGGCTACTTTGCCAAATTCCTCGCGCGCTGCCCCACCGTGGCCGACCTGGCCGCAGCCAGCAGCGACGAGGTGATGGGCCTGTGGAGCGGCCTGGGTTACTACAGCCGCGCGCGCAACCTGCACCGCTGTGCGCAACTGGTGGTGGAGCTGCACGGTGGCAAGTTTCCGCGCGACGCGGCCACGCTGACCACGTTGCCCGGTATAGGCCGGTCTACCGCCGCGGCCATTGCCTCCCTGTGTTTCGGCGAACGCGTGGCGATTCTGGACGCGAATGTGAAGCGGGTGGTCACCCGCGTGCTGGGCTTTGATGCCGATCTGGCGTCTTCCGCCAACGAAAAGAAACTGTGGGATGCCGCCACGGGCCTGCTGCCCGCAGTCAAAAACGCGGCGACAGACATGCCGCGTTACACCCAAGGCATGATGGACTTGGGGGCCACCGTGTGCAGCCCCAAAAAGCCCAGTTGCCTGCTCTGCCCGGTGCACAGCCATTGCGCTGCAGCCAAGGCCGGCGATGCGGAGCGCTACCCCGTGCGTACCCGCAAGCTCAAGCGCAGCAGCCAAAGTCTGTGGCTGCTGTGGGTGCAGCGGGCGGATGGTGCGGTGTGGCTGGCCAAGCGGCCCACGCCCGGCGTGTGGGCGGGGCTGCAGTGCTTCCCGCTGTTTGACAGCGAAGACGCCTTGCGTGCGGCGCTGCCAGCACAGGCCGCTCAGCGCCTCGCAATGCTGCCGGTCTTCACCCATGTGCTCACACATAAAGACCTGTTTATGCGTGCAGCCCGCATGGATGTTGCGCAAGAAGCTATAGATTTAGGAGTAGGGGGCTGGTTCTTGCCAGCAGAGTGGGCCGCTGCAGGACTGCCTGCCCCTGTGCGCAAGCTGCTGGAGGCTTAGGCCGAAGCTCGCGCCCTCTGGGCAGTTACCCGCGCAGAGGTGGAGCGTGGGGACTCTATCCCTTGGCGTCCATCTCGCGGTGGCGCTTGAGTGTGACCCAGCTGTCCTGGAAGCGCCGGGCCAGTTGCTCCACCAGGTACACCGAGCGGTGTTGCCCGCCTGTGCAGCCAATGGCCACCGTCACGTAGCTGCGGTGGTCGCGTGCCAGGGCATCCAGCCAGCTTTCCAGAAAATGGGTGATGTGGTGCTGCATGCGTTCCACGTCTTCTTGGGCTTTCAGAAAGTCGATCACCGGTTGGTCGCGCCCCGTCAGGTGTTTGAGTTCGGGGTCGTAGTGCGGGTTGGGCAACATGCGCACGTCAAATATGTAGTCCGCATCGGTGGGCACACCGCGTTTGAAGGCAAAAGACTGGAACACCAGCGTGAGCTGCCCGCCCGGCGCGGCAATCAGCGATTTCACGTAGCCCTGCAGCTGTGAGGGGCGGATGATGCTGGAGTCGATCACATGCGCCTGCTCGCGCAGATCGGCCAGCAGTTCTCGCTCCAGTTCAATCGCGTCGACCAGTGCGCGGCGTTCGTCGCGTTCGCCGTGGTCCGAGCTGTTCTGCGACAGCGGGTGCTTGCGCCGTGTCTCCGAATAGCGTCGCACCAGCGTGTCGGTGGTGGCATCCAGAAACAGGGACTTGACCTCCACGCCCAACGCGCGCACGGCGGCTAGCTGTTGCGGCACCAAGGGCAGGGAGGTGGCACTGCGCACATCCATGGCAATGGCCACGCGCGGTGCGTTGTGTTGTTGCTCCAACTCTACGAATGGCAGCAGCAGCTCGGGCGGCAGGTTGTCCACGCAGTAAAAACCGGCGTCCTCCAGCGCATTCAGTGCCACCGATTTGCCGGAGCCGGACATGCCGGTGATGAGCACAATTTCCATCACACCCCCGCTTGCAGCATCTCTTTGGCATGGGCCAGCGTGGTGCTGGAGAGTCTTTCGCCACCCAACATGCGGGCAATTTCGGCCACGCGCTGCTCGCCGCCCACGGGGGCCACGGTGCTCAGGGTAGCGCTGCCTTGCAGTTGTTTGGACACCACCAGGTGGTGGTGCGCGCAGGCGGCTACCTGGGGCAGGTGGGTCACGGCCAGCACCTGGCGGTCGCTGCCCAGCTGCTGCATGAGGCGGCCCACGGTCTCGGCCACTGCGCCGCCCACACCGGAGTCCACCTCGTCAAAAATCAGGGTCTGGGCCGTGCCCAGGCGGCTGGTGGTCACCGCAATGGCCAGTGCCATGCGCGACAGCTCACCACCCGAGGCCACCTTGCCCACCGGGCGCGGTGTGCTGCCGGCGTGGCCTGCGGCCAGAAACTGCACATCTTCCAGGCCGCTGGCCTGGGGCTGGGTCAAGGGTTCCAGCGCCACTTCAAACCGGCCGCCTTGCATGCCCAAGCCTTGCATGGCCTGGGTGATGCTCTGGGCCAGCAGGGGCGCGGCCTTGGCGCGTTGTTTGGAAAGGGCTTTGGCCTCGGCCATGAAGGCGGCCTGGGCCTTGCGCTCTTTGGCTTGCAGTCCGTCGAGGTCGGCCGCGGCGTCCAGCTGGGCCAGCTCGGTCTTCCAGCTCGCCCACAGCTCGGCCAGCTCTTCGGGCGCTCGCTTGTAGCGGCGCGCCAGGCTCACCCAGAGTGACATGCGCTCGTCCAGCTCGGCCAGGCGCTCGGGGTCCAGCTCGGCACGGCGGGCATAACTGCGCAGGCTGTGCACGGTGTCTTCCACCTGCGCGATGCTGGAGTTCAGGGCCTCAATGGCGTCTTTGAATTCGGCTTCCAGGTGCGATTGGGCTTGCAGCCGCTGCAGGGCGGCGTGCAGCGGCGCCAGGGCGTTGGTGTCGTCGTCTTCCAGCAGGTTGACGGTGCACTGCGCGGCGTCAATCAGCGCCTGCCCGTTGGCCAGGCGGCTGTGGCTGGCGTTGAGCTCAGGCCACTCATCCGCGCCGGGGTTGAGCTTGTCGACCTCGCCAATCTGCCAGGCCAGGCGCTCGCGCTCGCGCTGCAGGCTGTCTTGGGCGGCTTGGGCTTGGGTGAGGGCTTGTTGGGTCTGGCGCCAGGTGGTCCACAGGCCACTCAGCGCGTTGGTGTCCACCTTGGCGTAGGCGTCCAGCAGGCCGCGCACGGCGTCGGGTCGGGTCAGGCTCTGCCAGGCGTGCTGGCCGTGAATATCGAGCAGCTGTTCGCCAATGGTGCGCAGTTGCTGCGCGGTGGCGGGGCTGCCGTTTACCCAGGCGCGGCTTTTGCCTTGTGTGTCCACGGTGCGGCGCAGCAGCAGGGAGTCGCCGGACTCAAAGCCCGCTTCGTCCAGCACGGCTTGCAAGCCCGGTGCATTGTCAAACTCGGCGCTCACATCGGTGCGGGCCGCCCCTTCGCGGATCACGCCAGTGTCGGCGCGTGCGCCGGTCACCAGTTGCAGCGCATCGATCAGGATGGATTTGCCTGCGCCGGTTTCACCCGTCAGCACCGAAAAGCCGGATTCGAGGTCCAGCTCCAGCTCGCTGACGATTACAAAGTCTCTGAGAACAATTCGCTTGAGTGCCATGGGTTCACTACCGGTGGCGCTCAGGCCACCCCTTCATTCCAATGCATCTTCTGGCGCAGGGTGTCAAAGTAGGTCCAGCCCACGGGATGCAAAAAGCGCACCTTGTGCTCCGAGCGGGTCACCTCAATGCGGTCGCCGTGCATCAGGCTGGCCAGGCTCTGCATGTCAAAGTTGGCGCTGGCATCGCGCCCTGCTACGATTTCGATAGCTATCCGCGCAGTATCGGCGAGCGCTATCGGCCTATTTGACAATGTATGGGGGGCAATCGGCACCATCACCCAGGCGGCAATCGAGGGGTGCAACAGCGGCCCGCCGGCCGACATGGCGTAGGCGGTGGAGCCCGTGGGCGAGGCGATGATCAGCCCGTCCGCCCGCTGGTTGGCCACAAAGTGCCCGTCCACCTCCACGCGCAGCTCCACCATGCCCGAGGTGGCGCCGCGGTTCACCACCACGTCGTTCATGGCCTCGGCCTCAAACACGCAGTGGCCGTCGCGCATCACACGCGCATGCATCAGGGCGCGGTCGTCCACCTCGTAGTGGCCGGCCAACATGGGGGCCAAGGTGGTTGTGTACTGTTCGAAGCGGATGTCGGTAATAAACCCCAGTCGCCCGGAGTTGATGCCGATCAGCGGCACCCGGTAGCGCGCCAGCTGGCGGCCAATGCCCAGCATGGTGCCGTCGCCGCCCACCACCAGGGCCAGGTCGCAATGGCTGCCAATGCCAGCCACATCCAGGGTGGTGTAGTTGCTCAGGCCCGTATTGGTGGCGGTGTCTGCCTCAATCACCACCTCGCAGCCCTGGTCCATCAAATAGTGGGCAATCTCGTCCAGCGATTTGCGGGACGACGCCCCCGCAGCGCTGGTGCCGGTGGATTGGTACTTGCCGATCAGAGCGACATGCCTAAATTGGGACAACATGCGCAAATTAGACACTAAATAGGTTACTAAAATGGCCGCATGCTCGATGATCGTTCCAAGTTGTTGATGAAGGCGCTGGTCGAGCGTTATATCGCCGATGGACAACCCGTTGGCAGCCGCACCTTGTCCAAGGCCTCGGGCCTGGAACTATCCCCTGCTACCATCCGCAACGTCATGGCGGACCTGGAGGATTTGGGCCTCATCGTCAGCCCCCACACCTCGGCCGGACGCATTCCCACCGCACGCGGCTACCGCCTGTTTGTGGACACCATGCTCACCGTGCAGCAGGGCCATATGCCCACCCACAGCCTGGCACCCGACCAGCCGCAGCGTGTCATCTCCAACGCAGCCAACCTTTTGTCCAGCCTCTCGCAGTTCGTGGGCGTGGTCATCTCGCCGCGCCGCACCTCGGCGTTTCGGCACATCGAATTCTTGCGCCTGTCCGAAAAGCGGCTCTTGGTCATCATCGTGTCGCCCGATGGCGATGTGCAAAACCGCGTCATCTACACCGAGGTGGACTACGCCCAAAGCCAATTGGTGGAGGGCGCCAACTTCCTCAACACCCACTACGCCGGGCTGGAGATCGAAGAGGTGCGCAAGCGCCTGCAAAACGAGGTGGACAGCCTGCGCAGCGAGATTGCCACCCTGATGCAGGCCGCTGTGCATGCCAGCTCCGAGGCCATCAGCGAGTCGCAGGACGAGGTGGTGATCTCTGGCGAACGCAATCTGCTCTCGGTGTCTGACTTTTCCAGCGACATGGGCCACCTGCGCCGTGCGTTTGACCTGTTTGAGCAAAAAGCCCAACTCATGCGCCTGCTGGACGTGACCGGCCAGGCCGAAGGCGTGCGCATCTTCATTGGCGGCGAGAGCCAGGTGGTGCCGTTTGAAGACCTGTCCATCGTCAGCAGCCCCTACGAGGTGGACGGCAAAGTGGTCGGCACGCTGGGCGTGATTGGCCCCACGCGCATGGCCTACGACCGCATGATCCAGATCGTGGACATCACCTCCAAGCTGGTGAGCAACGCGCTGAGCCACCACAAATAGCCCGCGCCACCCCGGTACAATCCGCGCTTCGGTTGGGGCGTTAGCTCAGTTGGTTAGAGCAGAGGACTCATAATCCTTTGGTCCACGGTTCAAGTCCGTGACGCCCTACCATTCCATGCACCAAGCCTGTTGTTCCCCGGACCGCAGGCTTTTTTTGTGTCCGTGGTTGAGTTGACTTTGCGCAAGGTGTTCGGTCTTCGATAAGACTACCCTGCAGGTGTACTTCTTTTGAAAGGGAACACACCATGTCGCATTACCACGCAGTTGTCTGGCTCGATCATTCGGAGGCGCATGTCATGCACATTGCGCCGGATGATGTGGAAGCATCCGTCGTGCGCCCCAAGCACCCGCATTCGCAGGTACACGCCAAGGGTGGCGTGGTGGGCTCCGGCAAGGCCGCGGAAGACAAGCAGTACTACCACGCCATTGCTGAGGCGCTGAAGGGCGCGGAGGAAGTTCTGGTGGTGGGTCCGGCGCAGGCCAAGCTGCAACTCATCAAACATCTGCACAGCCACGACCCGCAAGTGGGGGACAAGGTGGTGGGTGTGGAGAGCATTGACCACCCCAGCGACGCGCAATTGGTGGCCTATGCCCGCAAGTACTTTGTGGCCAAGGACCAGATGCTGGCCTGAGCCCGCCCTGCTACGGCGGCGCCGCGGGCTGCGGCCTAGCGCTGTTGCTGTTTGAATTTGGAGTTCGCCGCGGCCGGGTGGTGCCCTACAAACAGGGTGGTCACCCCGACCATGAGTGCATGGGCGCGGGTTTCGTCTTGGTGGTCGCACAGGGCTTGCATGAGGTCGGAGCGCAAATACCAAAGTTCGCCCACGTCGCGTGCGTAGCTGATCTTGAACTCCAGGTGGAAGTCCGCCGCACGGCAGTAGCTGCGCACCACGCTCAGCATGGCGTTGCGGATTTTCTCGAGGGCGTCCTCAGGGCTCTCCAGGGGCTCGGGAGCCAAAAAATTCCAGAAGCTGTTTTTGATGCGCATGTCGTCAGTCCTTGTGGTTGCCGACGCCGCACTCGGGTGCGTTGTGGTAACTCATGTCCGCAGTGTGCCCTGCGCGTGTGAAGGCTGTCTGACAAAGCGCCACTTTGGCAAAGCGTTGTGCCAGCAATTACAAAGCGTTACTGCGCAATACCGCACATGCGGGGGCGGGCGCATGCGGATTGCAGAAATAGAATGGTTCGCATCGGGTTCGCCCTTTTGCACAAGGACTTTTCATGAAGGCGCTTCGCGTTGTTGGGTTGGCTGTCATCGCCATCGTGGGCCTGCTGGCCCTGGCTGTGGGCGTGCTCTACGCCTTGTTTGATGGCGACAAGATCAAGGCCGAGATCAGCCGCACGGTGCTGGAGCAGAAGCAGCGCACGTTGGTGATTGCGGGCCAGCCCAAGCTCTCGGTGTGGCCGAATGTGGGCATTCAGTTGGACGGTGTGACGCTCTCCGAGCACGCCAGCAAAGACGAGTTTGCCGCGCTGCAATCGGCCCGCATCTCGGTGGCGCTGATGCCGCTGCTGAGCAAGAAAGTGCAGGTGCGTGCGCTGGACATCGAAGGCCTGAAGCTCACGCTGGTGAAGAAAAAAGACGGCACGCTGAACATTGCCGACCTGCTGGGCCAGCCCACGCCGCCCGAGGCGGGCAAGCCCGCTGAACCTGCCAAGCCGGCCGAGCCGCTGCAGATTGATGTTTCCAGTATCCGCATTGCCAACGCCCAATTGACGTGGCGCGATGAAAAGGCGGGCAGCAGCACCGTGTTGTCGAATCTGAGCCTGTCTACCGGCCAGGTGCTGGCGGACACGGGCAAGAAGACGGCTGCGGTAGACAAGCTCAGCCTGTCGGCCAAGGGCCAGAGCGGCACCGACGCATTTACGGTGGCGCTGGACGCGCCCCAGCTCAGCCTGTCGCCCGAGACATCAGGGGGTGAGGCCATCACGCTGTCGGCCACGCTGCAAGGTGTGGGCCGCAACGCCACGGTGAACCTGGTGTTGAACGGCGTACAGGGCAATGCCGATGTGCTGAAGATTGCCAGCCTGGCGCTGAAGCTGGATGCCAAGGCGGGCGATGCGGCCATCAAGAGCCAGCTGAGTTCGCCCGTAGCGGTGAACGTGGCCGGGCAAAGCGTGGTGCTGGCCAAGCTTGCTGGCAGCCTGGACCTGGCCCACCCCGGCATGCCCATGAAGAGCGTGACATTCCCCGTCAATGGCAGCCTGAAGGTGGACGCGCTGCAGCAAACCGCTGCATTGGAGTTGGCCACGCAGTTTGACGAATCCAAGATCGCCACCAGCGTGAAGGTGGCCAAGTTTGCGCCGCTGGTGCTGGCGTTTGACCTGGACGTGGACACGCTCAACGTGGACAAGTACCTGCCACCCAAGCCCGCTGCCGCAGCACCCGCCAAAGAAGCCACTGCCGGCAAAGAGGCACCCATGGACCTGAGCGCGCTCAAGGGGCACACGGTGAACGGCGCCATCCGCATTGGCGCGCTGCAGGTGTCCCACCTGAAGCTGGAGAAGATCAACGCCAAACTGGCGTTGGCCGGTGGCAAGCTGGACGTGGCGCCCCTGTCGCTGAACCTGTACGAGGGCAGCACCAGCGGCAGCCTGTCGGTCAATGCCAATGGCAACGCGGTGGCCATCAAGCAGGCGATGGTGGGCATCAGCATCAACCCGCTGATGAAAGACCTGGTGGCCAAGGACCTGCTGGAGGGCAAGGGCAATGTGACGCTGGACATCAACACCCGCGGTGACACGGTGGGCGCCATGAAGAAGGCACTGGGCGGCAGTGCGTCGCTGGCGCTCAAAGACGGCGCCATCAAAGGCATCAACCTCGCGCAAAGCCTGCGCGATGTGAAAGCCAAGCTGGGCCAGGCCGACAGCACGCAGGCGGCCAATGCGAACCAGAAGACCGATTTCTCGGAGTTGACCGGCTCCTTCAAGATCGCGAACGGCGTGGCGCACAACGAGGACCTGGCGATGAAGTCCCCCTTCATCCGCCTGGGCGGCGCGGGCGATGTGGATGTGGGCGCAGGCCAGATGAACTACCTGGCCAAGGCCACGGTGGTGGCCAGCGGTGAAGGGCAGGGCGGCAAGGACGCCGGCCAACTCAAGGGCCTGAGCGTGCCGGTGCGCGTGAGTGGCCCCTTTGAAGCCCTGAGCTACAAGATCGAATTCGGCGCCATGCTGGAAGACGCCACCAAGGCCAAGGTGGAAGAGAAGAAGCAGGAGATCAAGGCCAAGGCCGAAGAGGCCGTGAAGGACAAGGCCAAGGACTTGTTCAAAGGCTTGCTGGGCAAATAATTCCTGCTGCCATACACGAAAATGCTCCTTTTTTAGGAGCTATTCGTGCAATATCCACGGGGGCTAGAGGCTAATTTTGCTTATTTTTTGCCCGAACGTTCGCGCTCGGCCAGATGACCGCGGCAACTGGCGTTGATGACGCGCAGTTCGGCCAGTGTGGCGTCGATCTGGGCGCGCTTCGTTTCCAGGTCGGCAATCTCGGCGTCGGTGCGTTCGATGACGTACTGCAGTTGCTGCACGCGGCCTTCGCCCTGGTCGCCATACAAGTCCAGGTAACGCTTGATCTCGGACAGCGGTGAGCCAATGGCCTTGGCGCGCAGGATGAGCGCCAGGCGCGCGCGGTCACGCCGGGTGTAGACGCGTGCGCCGTTGATGCGGCGTGGGCTGAGCAGGCCCTTGTCTTCGTAGAAGCGCAGCGCGCGCAGCGTGATGCCGAACTCGCGGCACAGCTCGGTGATGCCGAACAGCTCGGCCGTGCCCTCGTCGCGGTGGGAGGCGACGAAGGCCTGCGCGTCTGCCACCGTGGTGTCGGTGGCCACGGGCTTAAATGACACGTTGCAGGCGCATGGCGACGCCCATATCGCCACTGACCTTGAGCTTGCCGGCCATGAAGCCGGTGGCAGGTTCCAGGTCGCCGTCCAGCAGGGCTTGCAGGTTCTCCAGCGTGATGCCCACGGTGCAATCGGCATCGGTGTTGTCGTTGCTCACGCTGTTGGGGGTGCTCATGCCGTCGATGACGATCACGCCGTCGGCGCCCATGTCGAACTTCAGGGTGGCGTTGAGGCCGCTGTCGGCGCCCACTTTGGCGCGGATGGCTTCGGTTGCGGAGGCGAGGGACATGGTGGTTTCCTTGTGAGTTGGAGGGAGGTTCGGGCTGGATGGTATCCGCGCAGCATAACGTAAAGCATAGTGAAAACACCTATACGGCAACATGTTGACGTTAACGTAACCGTGGCCTCTAATGCGACAAGACCTTTGAAGGACCTGTTGCCATGCCCGCTCTCCGCTCCAAGATCAACCCCCGCTCGGCCGGCTTTGCGGCCAATGCCCTGCGCATGACCGAGCTGCTGGCCGAGGTGCAGCGCCTGGAAGGCCTGGTGATTGCCGAGTCTGAATCCAAGCGAGAGAAGTTCGAGAAGCGCAAGCAACTGCTGCCGCGTGAACGTGTGGCCCGCTTGCTGGACCGCGGCACACCATTTCTGGAGCTCAGCCGCCTGGCGGGCCTGAACATGCACGACGACGACGGCAAGAAAGCTGTGCTGGGCGGCGGCTCCATCGTCGGCATTGGCGTGGTGGCAGGACGGCGCTGCATCGTGTCCGCCAGCGACAGCGCGGTGAAGGGCGGCACCGTGGCGCCCATGGGCTTGAAGAAAGCGCTGCGCGCGCAGGAGATTGCGCTGGAGAACAAGTTGCCCGTCATCTACCTAGTGGAGAGCGGCGGCGCCAACCTGATGTACCAGGCCGAGATTTTTGTGGAAGGCGGGCGCAGCTTTGCCAACCAGGCGCGCATGTCGGCCGCGGGCATTCCGCAGATCTCGGTGGTGCATGGCTCCAGCACGGCGGGCGGTGCGTATCTGCCGGGCCTGTCGGACTACGTGGTGCTGGTGCGCGGGCGCAGCAGCATCTACCTGGCCGGCCCGCCGCTGGTGAAGGCCGCCATGGGCGAGGACTGCACCGACGACGAGCTGGGCGGTGCCGAGATGCATGCGCAAGTGACCGGCCTGGGCGAGTACCTGACCGAGGACGACGCCCATGCCATCGCCATGACGCGCGAGCTGATGGACAAGCTGAACTGGGACACCACCCCCGCAGCCACAGCGTTTGCTGCGCCGCTGTTTGATGAGCAGGAACTCATGGGCATAGTCCCTGCGGATGAACGCGAGCCCTACGACGTGCGTGAGGTGATTGCGCGCTTGGTGGATGGCTCCGACTTTCTCGAATTCAAGGCGAGTTATGCGCCCGAGATGATGTGCGGCCACGCGCGCATCGAGGGGCGTCTGGTCGGCATTCTGGGCAACAACGGGCCCATCCAGCCCACGGGTTCCACCAAGGCGGCGCAGTTCATCCAGCTGTGTGACCAGAGCGGCACGCCGCTCATTTTTTTGCAAAACACCACGGGGTATATGGTGGGCTCTGCTGCCGAGCGCGGAGGCGCCATCAAGCATGGCAGCAAGATGATCCAGGCCGTGGCCAACGCGCGCGTGCCCAAATTCACCGTGGTGCTGGGCGGCTCGTATGGCGCGGGCAACTACGGCATGTGTGGGCGCGGGTTTGATCCGCGCTTCATCTTCAGCTGGCCCACCGCGCGTACCGCGGTGATGGGTGGTGCCCAGGCCGCCAAGGTGATGGACATCGTCAACCGCGCCAAGGTGGAGCGCATGGGCATGGAGGCCAATGACGAGGCGCTCAAGGCCATGTCCGACGGCTTGCGCCTGCGCCTGGACAAGGAGAGCGCAGCGCTGTTTGGCACCGCCCGGCTGTGGGACGACGGAATCATCGACCCGCGCGACACGCGCCGCTTGCTGGGCTTGTGCCTGGCGCTGGCCGCCGAGGCGGAGCAACGCAAGCTCAACGCCAACACCTTTGGCGTGGCCCGCCTCTGATTGCAAACCCCATAACAACGACCCGAGAAGACACCCATGAAATTCACACCAGAACACACCCAAATCTCCGACACCGTGCGCAGGTTTGTTGCCAACGAGATCAACCCCTTCACCGCGGAGTGGGAGAAGGCGGGCATCTTCCCCGCGCACGCACTCTTCAAGAAGATGGGGGACCTGGGCCTCTTGGGCATCAAGTACCCCACCGAGTTTGGTGGCATGGGGCTGGACTTCAGCTACTCCATGGTGGCGGCTGAGGCCCTGGGCGACTGCAATGTGGGCGGTGTGCCCATGGCCATTGGTGTGCAGACCGATATGTGCACGCCGGCGCTGGCACGTTTTGGCAGCGACGAGCTGCGCGCCACCTATTTGGCCCCGGCCATTGCGGGCGACATGGTGGGCTGCATCGGTGTGAGTGAGGCGGGCGGCGGATCGGACGTGGCCGCGCTCAAGACCACGGCGCGCAAGGACGGCGGTGACTACGTCATCAACGGCTCCAAGATGTGGATCACCAACGGCATGCAGGCCGACTGGTGCTGCCTGCTGGCCAACACCAGCGAAGGCGCGGTGCACAAAAACAAGTCGCTCATCATCGTGCCCATGGATGCGCCGGGCATCACACGCCAAAAGATCGAGAAGATTGGCATGCACAGCAGCGACACGGCCCAGCTGTTCTTTGACAACGTGCGCGTGCCCCAGCGCAACCTGATTGGCCAGGAGGGCATGGGCTTCATGCTGCAAATGTTGCAGTTTCAGGAAGAGCGCTTGTATGGTGCTGCGGGCAGCCTGCGCTCGCTGGACAACCTGATCGACCAGACCATTGCCTATACCCGCGAGCGCAAGACCTTTGGCCAGCCGATTCTGAACAACCAGGTGGTGCATTTCCGCCTGGCCGAGTTGCGCACCGAGGTGGAGGCCCTGCGCGCACTGACCTACCGCGCAGTGGAGTCGTATGTGAGCGGCAAGGATGTGACCAAGCTGGCCTCCATGGCCAAGCTCAAGGCAGGGCGCCTGTCGCGTGAAGTGGCGGATAGTTGTCTGCAATATTGGGGTGGCATGGGCTTCACGGCGGACAACCCCATCTCGCAGGCCTACCGCGACAGCCGCCTGATCTCCATTGGCGGTGGCGCCGACGAGATCATGCTGGGCATCATCTGCAAGCTCGAAGGCACCTTGCCTGGCAAAGGCTGATGCGGACCATGCAGCAACAACTGGATGCTATGCAATTAGGAGCTGTTCGCGCAGTATCCACGGGCGCTAGCCTGCATATTTGCTTGAATCGACCGGAGGCGCGCAACGCCATGTCGTTGCAGATGGTGGCTGAGCTGCAGCAGGTGCTGCGCGCGGCGGAGGCCACGGCAGGCACGCCCGGTGCGGTGCGTGTGGTGGTGCTGCGAGGCGAGGGCGGGCACTTCTGTGCTGGGGCCGATCTGAAAGACATGGCCGGTGCACGCATGCGGGCCATGCAACGCGCCGAGGGCGAGCCCGATCCGATTGCCGAGGTGAACGCCGCCTTTGGCCACCTGTGTGCCGCCTATGCCAACACACCATTGGCCGTGGTGGCGGTGCTGGAGGGCGCGGTCATGGGCGGTGGTTTTGGCCTGGCCTGCGTGGCCGATGTCGCCCTTGCCAGCGACACCGCAGCCTTTCGCCTGCCTGAGACGTCGCTGGGTGTGGTGCCTGCGCAGATTGCTCCGTTTTTGGTGGAGCGCCTGGGTTACTCGCAGGCCAAGCGCTTGGCCGTGACGGGCGGGCGGCTCGATGCTGCAGGTGCGCTGGCGGTGGGGCTGGTGCATGCGGTGACAAGCCCCGAAGGGATTGCGGCCGCGTTGGACACGACCTTGGCCGACATATTGGCGTGCGCGCCAGGCGCTTTGGCTGCCACCAAGGCGCTGATGCGCAAGGCGCGCTTTACCGCTGCGGCTGATTTGGTCACCGAGGCTGCTGCCATTTTTTCCCACGCGGCCCAAGGGTCCGAGGGGCAAGAGGGCATGACGGCCTTCATTCAGAAACGCAAACCCCAATGGGCTGTGACATGACATTTTCCAAACCACGGATGGCCTCGCAGAGCCTGGGTGGCAGAGCGTTTTGCTTCGTGTCCCCCGCCCGCTGCGCGGGCTCCTCCTTTACCTACGCAAAACGCTCTGCCGCCCAGCCTCACAGTGGAGTGTTTGATGTTTAGCAAAATCCTGATCGCCAACCGCGGAGAGATCGCCTGCCGCGTTATCCGCACTGCGCGCAAGCTGGGCTACGCCACCGTGGCCGTGTACAGCGATGCCGACCGTGACGCGCCCCACGTGGCGCTGGCCGATGAAGCCGTGCACATCGGCGCATCGCCGGCTGCCGAGTCGTACCTGAAGATGGAGGCTATTCTGGACGCCGCCCGCAAGACTGGTGCCGATGCGCTGCACCCGGGCTACGGCTTCCTCAGCGAGAACGCTGCGTTTGCGCAGGCCTGCGCAGACGCAGGCGTGGTGTTCATCGGCCCACCCGCCAGCGCCATTACCGCCATGGGCGACAAGGCGTTGGCCAAGCGCCGGATGCTGGAGGCGGGTGTGCCCTGTGCGCCCGGGTATCTGGGCGCCGACCAGAGCGATGCGGTGCTGACAAAGGAGGCCAAGAAGTTGGGTTACCCGCTGCTGGTGAAAGCCGTGGCTGGTGGCGGCGGACGCGGCATGCGCCTGGTGCGCAGCGATGCGGAATTGCAGCAAGGGATAGATGGCGCACGCCGTGAAGCCACCAGCGCCTTTGGCGATGGCACGCTGATGCTGGAGCGCCTGATTGACAACGGCCGCCATATCGAGATCCAGGTGTTTGCCGATGCACATGGCAACGCGGTGTATCTGGGTGAGCGCGATTGCACGGCCCAACGCCGTCGTCAAAAAGTGATTGAAGAAGCGCCGTCGCCCGTGGTCAGCCCCGCCATGCGTGCAGCCATGGGCAAAGACGCCGTCGCCGCCGCGCTGGCCGTGGGCTACCGCGGTGCGGGCACGGTGGAGTTCATCGTGGACGACAAGCTCAAGCACTACTTTCTGGAGATGAACACGCGCCTGCAGGTGGAGCACCCGGTGACCGAATGCATCACCGGCTACGACCTGGTGGAGTGGCAGCTGCAGGTGGCCGCGGGCGACGTGCTGCCGGCGAAGCAAGAGGACATCACACTCACGGGCCACGCCATCGAGGCACGCCTGTATGTGGAAGACCCCTATACCGGCTTTGCGCCACAGACCGGTACCGTGGCTTGGTGGCAACCCGAACGCGCGCTCCATGGTGGCGTGAGGGTGGACGACGGCATCCGCCAGGGCAGTGTGGTCTCGCCGTTTTACGACCCCATGGTCGCCAAAGTCATCGTGCACGGCCGAGACCGGGACGACGCCATCCGCCGCCTGCGCGCCGCGCTGGCCAATACGCCCTTGCTGGGCTTGAAGAACAACGGTCGTTTCTTGAGCGACCTGGTGGACCATCCGGCCTTCCGCAAGGCCGAGATGACGACCAGCCTGATTGACCAGTGGCTGGAGCAGGGCGAGCCCTTGTTGCAGGCACCGGTTGCCAGTGACGCGGCGTGGGTCGTGGCGGCGGTGGCTTTGGCCATGCAGCACGGCAGCAGCTGGCGTGCCAATAGTGTGGCGTCTTATGGCTTCCCGCTGCAGACCGGCGACACGGTGCGTGCGGTGCGTGTGTTGCCAGATCGGCATGGCGCAGTCGCGGTCACCATCGACCGCCAGACCACAGCTGCGCGCGTGTTGCAGTTTGAACAAGGTGTGTTGCGGCTTGAGATTGCCGGGGTGGCACAAACGGCGATTGCCGTGTTTGTCGGGGCTGATCTGCACCTTGCCCACGCGGGCTACAGCCATGTGTTCACCGAAGTCTCGGCCTTCCCCAATGCCGATGCTTTGAAAGACGCGAGCCGCGCCCGTTCTCCCGTGGCGGGCAAGGTCACCCAGGTGCTGGTGGCGCCGGGCGATACCGTGCAGGACGGCCAACAGCTGCTCTGTGTGGAAGCCATGAAGATGGAGATGTGGCTCTGCGCTGAAAGCACGGGCACGGTGAAGGCGATGTATGCCAAGGCGGGCGACCAGGTCGAGTCCGGCGCTGTGCTGGTCGAGCTGGAACTCAATACGAAGAAGGAAGCATGATGGACAAAGCCATACTCACCTGCGCGCTGACCGGCGTACTGACCAACCCCAAGCAGCACCCCGTTCCGGTGACGCCGGCGCAGATGGCGGCGGAGGCGCGTGACGCTTTTAATGCGGGCGCCAGCATCATGCACATCCACATGCGCAGCCAGGAAGAGGGCATGGGCCACATGCCGTCTTGGGACCCGGACGTGGCCGAGAGCATCGTTAACGCCATTCGGGAGGCTTGCCCCGGCGTCATCATCAACCTGACCACGGGCGTGGTGGGCAAGGACATCAGCGGCCCGTTGGCTTGTATTCGCCGAGTCAAGCCCGAGATTGCGGCCTGCAACGCCGGTAGCCTGAACTACCTCAAGCTCAAGGAAGACGGCTCCTGGGCCTGGCCGCCCATGGTGTTCGACAACCCGGTGGCCAAGGTGCAACAGTTTCTGGATGTGATGGAAGAGGCCGGTACCCACCCCGAGTTTGAGTGCTTTGACGTGGGCATCGTGCGCTCCGTCACCATGTACCTGAAAAATGGCATGCTCAAGCCCGCCATGGGCCGCGCTGAATACAACCTGGTGATGGGCGTGGCCTCTGGCATGCCCTGCGACGCAGACCTGCTCGCGCTGTTGCCCAAGTACATGGCCAAAGACAGCGTCTGGCAAACCACGCTGATAGGTCGCACCGAAATCTGGCCGGTGCACCAGAAGACCGCCGACCTGGGTGGCATGCTGCGCACGGGCTTGGAAGACACCTTCTATTTGCCCCAAGGCGAACGCGCGGCAGGCAACGGGGCATTGATCACCGAATTGGCAGCCTGTGCCCAGCGTGCGGGTCGAGCCATTGCCAGCCCGGCAGAGGCGCGCAGCCTGTTGGGGTTGCGCAGCGCGTAAACTGGGAGGCTAGGGCCCGGAAATTGGGTCCGCAAAAGTTTCTGCAGGTTTTTCCAGCAAGCCCCAGAAACTTCGTGCTAGAATACGAAGCTTAGCGGCTGTAGCTCAGTTGGATAGAGTACTTGGCTACGAACCAAGGGGTCGTGGGTTCAATTCCTGCCAGCCGCACCAAAAAGTAAAGGTCTGCAATCGAAAGGTTGCAGACCTTTTTCTTATTCCGGTTGCATTCACATTGCTGGCGGTGCCCTCCATGAGCAAAGCGTTCACCAAAGAATCGGACGATGCAGACGACGATGAACTGCAGCTACCTGCGTTGCCGTCGAGCGGGAAAAACTACATCACTCCCCAAGGTTATGCCGTCCTGCGCGACGAGTTGTTCGACCTGATCGACAACGAGCGCCCCAAGATTGTGGAAGTGGTGCACTGGGCCGCCAGCAACGGCGACCGCTCCGAAAATGGCGATTATCTGTATGGCAAGAAACGCCTGCGCGAGATCGACCGCCGCATCCGATTCCTGACCAAACGCCTGGAGATCGCAGAGGTGTCGGATCCCTCGGTGCACCATGGTAACGATCAGATTTTTTTTGGCGCCACCGTCACCTATGTGGATGACACCGATATAGAGCGCACAGTCACCATCAAAGGTATTGACGAGTCCAACAGCGCTGCGGGTGAGGTGAGCTGGATTTCCCCGATCGCGCGCACCCTGCTGAAGGCGCGTGAGGGCGATGAACTCAAGTTGGTCATGCCGGACCGCGTGGCCACCATCGAGGTGTTGCAGGTGGTCTATCCCGCGCCCCAGCCTGTCTAGGCGCTAGCGCTGTTGCTGCTCCGTTCGGCCCGCAGCACCGAGGGTGTCCGGCGCAGGTTGCGCAGCGCAGTGTCGAGGTGTGCGGTGTCACGCACCGCCACCACAAAGCGCAAGTCGGAGGCGTCTTGCACCCCGTCTTGCCCCATGTCGATATGCAGGATATCGGCCTCGGCCGAGGCCAGTGCCGCAGCCACCTTGGCCAGCACGCCCTTGCCGTTGTTGACGGTGACCACGACGCCTGTTTCAAACGGACGGATGGGCTCGTCGGACCACTCCACACCAATGAAGCGCTCGCTGTCCTTGTTCTGGAGTTTGCGTGCGACCTGGCAGTCCTGCTGGTGCACCACCAAGCCTTCGCCGCGGCCCAGGTAGCCCACAATTGTGTCGCCGGGAATGGGGCGGCAGCAGGGCGCGAACTGCACCGAGGCGTTTTCGCTGCCGTCCAGCGTGATGGAGCCCAGCGAAGTGGATTCGTGTGCGGTGAAGCGTTCGCGCGTGAGTAGCAGGGCATCGGGGCGCTCGCCGGTGTCGGCCAGCAGGTTCACCATGCGCTTGGCCACGATGTTGGCAATGCGCTTGCCCAAACCAATGTCGGTCAACAGCTCCTGGCGCGTCTTGTTGCCGGTAAAGCGAAGCAGTTTGTCCCACAGGCCGCTGTAGCTTGGGGTGTCGTCTGGAAAGCGTTCAATACCTTCGGCACGCAAGGCTTGCTGCAGCAGCTTGCTGCCCAGGCTTTCCGATTCGGTTTGCGCCATCGTTTTCAGGTGATGGCGAATCTTGGAACGGGCCCGCCCGGTGCGCACAAAACCCAACCAGGCCGGGTTGGGGGTGGACACGGGTGCGGTCACCACTTCCACCACGTCACCGTTTTTCAGTTCGGTGCGCAGCGGCACTTGCTCGCCATTGATACGCGCGGCCGTGGTGCGGTCGCCAATATTGCTATGAATGGCGTAGGCAAAGTCCACCACGGTGGCGCCGCGCGGCAGCGCCATGATCTGGCTCTTGGGGGTGAACACGTACACGGCGTCGGGGAACAGGTCCACCTTCACGTGGTCCCAGAACTCGGCGGCATCGCGGGTTTCGTCCTGGATGTCCAGCAACGACTGCAGCCACTTGGTACCCAAGCGTTCGCCGGACGCATCGTCGGGGTTGTTGACCTTGTACAGCCAGTGGGCGGCCACACCGGATTCGGCCACCACATGCATGGCCTCGGTACGCATCTGAAACTCCACGTTGATGCCGGCCGGCCCCACCAGTGTGGTGTGCAGCGACTGGTAGCCATTGACCTTGGCAATCGCAATGTGGTCTTTGAATTTGCCGGGGAGGGGCTTGTAGAGCTGGTGCAGGATACCCAATGCGGTGTAGCAGTCCGTCACGTTGGGCACCAGCACCCGAAAGCCATAAATGTCGGTCACCTGGGCGAAGCTCAGGTGTTTGTCGTCCATTTTCTTGTAGATGGAGTACAGCGTCTTCTCGCGACCCGCAATGCGCACCGGCATGTTGGCTGCGGCGAACACGGCTTCCACTTCCTTCTGCACTTTCTGGATCAGGTCGCGGCGGCGGCTGCGGGCTTTGGCCACGGCCTTGGACAGCGTGGCGTAGCGCCAAGGCCGCAAATGCCGGAAGGACAAATCTTGCAGTTCCCGGTAGGTCTGGTTCAGACCCAGTCGGTGGGCGATGGGGGCATAAATATCCAATGTCTCGGATGAGATGCGCCCCCACTTGGTGCGCGGCACATCGGAAAGCGTGCGCATGTTGTGGCTGCGGTCTGCCAACTTGATCAGGATGACGCGTACATCACGCGCCATGGCCAGCAGCATCTTGCGAAAGGACTCGGCCTGGTTTTCTTCGCGGGTGTTGAACTGCAGCTTGTCAAGCTTGGTCAAGCCGTCTACCAGTTCGGCCACGGGGGAGCCAAACTTCTCGATGAGTTCCGTCTTGGTGATGCCGCAGTCTTCCAGTGCGTCGTGTAGCAAGGCAGCCATCAGTGCCTGGGCATCGAGTTTCCAGTCCGCACACTGCACTGCCACCGCAATCGGGTGGGTGATGTAGGGCTCACCATTGTTGCGCAACTGGCCCAAGTGCGCTTCGTCGGCAAAGCGGTAGGCCAGGCGCACCTGCTCCACATCGTTGGCGCTCAGGTAGTCCAGTTTGGCCGTCAATCCGGCAAAACTGGCCGCTGCAGCGTTGGCGGCAGCCGCCGGTGATGTGATGTGTGGAGTACTGCCCATAGCTTAAATGTAGCGCGCCCTATGCAGTGGTGCAGGCCAAACGCAAAAAAGCACCGCAAGCGGTGCTTTTTAAAGAGATGGTGCGATTAAAGAGGTACTTTTTTCAGCATCTCGATGCCGACCTTGCCGGCTGCAATTTCGCGCAAGGCGGTGACGCCTGGCTTGTTCTTGCTCTCGATTTTGGGGGTGTGACCTTGGCTCAGCATGCGGGCACGGTAGGTTGCTGCCAAAACCAGTTGGAAGCGATTGGGGATCTGCTCGAGGCAGTCTTCAACAGTGATGCGGGCCATGGAAATCTCCGGGAAACTAGAGGATGTTCAGCGCTTGGAATGTTTCGGCACGGGCGCGGCGCTGTGCCGAAATTTTGAGCCGCTGGGAGTGGACAATGGCTTTCAGGTCGAAAAGCGCACGGTCGAATAACTCGTTGATTATAACGAAGTCGAATTTTCCGACCTGGGCCACCTCGACCTGGGCGTTCTTCATGCGCATGTCGATGATCTCGGGGGAGTCCTCACCGCGACGCTCCAGGCGCGAGCGCAGCTCTTCCCAGCTGGGGGGCAGGATAAAAATGCAGATGGCATTCGCAAACACATTTTTGATCTGTATGGCACCCTGAAAGTCAATTTCCAGGATCACATCGGCGCCCATGGCCATGCGGTCTTCGATGGCTTTTTTCGAGGTGCCGTAGCGGTTGGCGTGCACGTGCGCCCATTCGACAAAGGCGTCGGCGGCCACCATGGCGTCGAACTCCTGTTGCGACACGAAGAAGTACTCACGGCCATGTTTTTCCTGGCCGCGCGGTGGGCGCGTGGTGTGCGACACCGAGGGCTGCAGCCGGGAATCCAGCTCTAGCAGGGCCTTGCACAGGCTGGACTTACCCGCCCCGCTGGGGGCTGCGACAACAAAGAGATTTCCGGGGTAGTCCATTGACATTGGCTCCGATAAGGCGGCTGGCTGAAGTCGCCTTATTCTAAGTTCTGAACCTGCTCGCGCATTTGTTCGATCAGCACCTTCATGTCCACCGAGATGTGGGTCAGGTCCAACGCGGCTGATTTGGAGCCCATGGTGTTGGCTTCGCGGTGCAGTTCCTGGATCAGGAAGTCGAGCCGTTTGCCAATTTCGCCCCCCTTCTTGATCAGGCGTTCCAGCTCGTCCAGATGGGAGCTCAGGCGGGTGATTTCCTCGGCCACATCAATGCGGATGGCAAAGGCCGTGGCCTCGGTCAGTGCGCGGTCTTGGGCGGCTTCGGGCAGGGTGGCGCCATCGGTCAGGGCCATGGCCTCTTTCCAGCGCTCCATGAAGCGGGTGCGCTGCTGCTCCACCAGCTTGGGCACCAGCGGACCGGCTTGCTCGGCCAGGCTGCGCAGTTGGGTGATGTGGCCCAGCAACATGGTGGCCAGGCGGGCGCCTTCGCGCTGGCGGGCTGCCAGCAGTTCTTTGAGGGTCTTCTCGGCCAGCGGCATCACATCGGCACTCCAGTCACGCTGACCACCTTGTTCGCTGGCAGCCAAGCGAATGACGTCGGCCACGCTCAGCGGGTTGGCATTGGGCAGCCAGGCACGGATGCTGTCTTGTGCCGCGTTCAGGCGCTGCAGCAGCTTGGGCGTGGGGTCAGGGATGCTGCTGGCACTGGTGGTCTCTACCGAGGCGCGAACTTCAATCTTGCCGCGCTTGAGTTTGCTGCCCAGCAGCTCGCGCAGGGCCGGCTCGAACTGGCGCAGGTCTTCGGGCAGACGAAATGTGAGGTCCAGAAAGCGGCTGTTGACCGATCGGATTTCGAGGCCGAGCTGGGTGGTGGGCTGGTTTTTGGACTCGCCTTCCGGGGCGCTGGTGGCTGTGCTGTGCTGGGCACTGGCATAGCCAGTCATGCTGTAAACTGGCATCACGGGTTCTCGCTGCGTTGAAACGGCCCCGAGAATAACCCGGTTCAGACGCAACCGACGAGCCCTTACCCCGCAATTTATGTCAAAGGTCAAGCCAGCACCGTTACCCCCCGACACCACGATTGGCGGCTACCGCATTATTCGCAAGGTGGCGGCCGGGGGCTTTGGTTTGGTCTACCTGGCGCTGGATTCGGAAGGTCAGCAGGTTGCCGTCAAGGAATACCTGCCCTCATCGCTGGCCAGCCGCGCACCCGGTGAGCTGTTGCCCCAGGTGCAGCCCGAGAAGCTGTCTTTGTACCGCTTGGGCCTCAAAAGCTTTTTCGAAGAGGGCCGCTCGCTGGCGCAAATCTCCCACCCCTCCGTGGTGAGCGTGCTGAACTTCTTCCGTGAGAATGAAACTGTCTATATGGTGATGAACTACCTGGAGGGCGCGGCCCTGCAGGATTTCATCGTCACTGCGCGCGACCAGAAGAAGAGCAAGGTGTTCCGCGAGTCGACCATCCGCTCCCTGTTCGACGAAATTTTGCGCGGTCTGCGCATCGTGCACCAGCACAAGATGCTGCACCTGGATATCAAGCCAGCCAACATCTTTATTACTGACGACAACAAGTCGGTGTTGATCGACTTTGGCGCGGCACGCGAAGTGCTGAGCAAGGAAGGCAACTTCATCCGCCCCATGTACACGCCTGGCTTTGCTGCACCCGAGATGTACCGACGCGATGCCTCCATGGGGCCGTGGACCGATATTTATGCCATTGGCGCTTGTATCTACGCGTGCATGCAGGGTTATCCACCCAACGAAGCCCCGCAACGTCTGGAAAAAGACCGCATTACCACCGCACTGGCCCGTTTGCGTGGCGTGTATTCCGACAACCTGATTGAAGTGGTGGAGTGGTGCATGTCGCTGGATCCGCTCTCGCGTCCGCAGTCGGTATTTGCCCTGCAAAAGGAGCTGTCGCGCGAAGGTGAGCGGCGCTACACCAAGCTCTCGGTGGGAGAGAAGGTGCGCATGCAGTTTGACTCCATGGTGGCCGACACCAAAAAGACCGTGCAGGGCGCTGTCGCGGCGCCAGCCAAACCCAAATGAAATTCTCCGTATTCCAGATCAGCCGCAAAGGCGGTCGCGAAAAAAACGAAGACCGCATGGGGTATTGCTATACCAAGGCGTCTGGCTTGTTTTTGCTGGCCGATGGCATGGGCGGTCACCCCGAGGGCGAGGTGGCTGCGCAGATGACGTTGCAGGTGATTTCGGCGCTTTACCAGAAAGAGGCTACGCCTGAGATTGAGGACGTCAAGGCCTTCTTTCAGCGTGCCATTCTGGCCGCCCACCGCCAAATCCTGCGCTACGCCACCGAGAAGCACCTGATGGACACCCCGCGCACCACGCTGGTCGCCGCGATTGTGCAGGGCGGTGTGGCGCACTGGGTGCATTGTGGCGACTCGCGTTTGTATTTTGTGCGCCAGGGCGAGTTGCTGGCCCGCACCCGCGACCACTCCTACATGGAACAGCGTGAGGGTGAGCGGCCCCTGGCCCACACTCCGGCGGTGTTCAACCGCAACGTGCTCTACACCTGCCTGGGCTCACCGACCAAACCGGTGTTCGACATCACGGGCCCCGTGTCCTTGTTGCAGGGCGATCGCATCATGCTGTGTTCAGACGGCCTCTGGGGGACGGTGGACGACTCCACCATCGTCTACCACCTGGCGCAAAAGCCTGTGACCGACTCTGCCCCCGATCTGGTGGAGCAGGCGCTGGCCAATGGCGGGCCGCATTGTGACAACGTGACCCTCATCACCATGGAGTGGGAAACGCCAGACAGCTTTGAGTCCACCCGCGGCAGTATTACTACCGACAACATTGAGGACGGCGTGTTTGCCTCCACGGTGCAGGCCGGCTGGCTGGATTCGCAGGTGGATGACCTGGACGACGCAGCCATCGAACGCTCCATCGCCGAGATCAACGAAGCCATTCGCCGTTCCGCCGCACGCCGGGGATAGGCGTCGGCCGCGCGACGGCCATTTCCAGAAGGACTGCCATGACTGAATTCGTTCGCAGCGGCGCGCGCGCCGCCAACGCTTTGCGCCCGGTGCGCATCACCCGCCACTACACCATGCATGCCGAGGGCTCGGTGCTCATCGAATTTGGCAACACCAAGGTGCTGTGCACCGCGTCGGTGGAAGAGCGTGTGCCGCCGCACAAGCGCGGCAGTGGCGAGGGCTGGGTGACGGCGGAATACGGCATGCTGCCGCGCGCCACCCACAGCCGCAGCGACCGCGAAGCGGCCAAGGGCAAGCAGAGCGGGCGCACGCAGGAGATCCAGCGCCTGATCGGTCGCTCGCTGCGCGCGGTGTTTGATTTGAAGAAGCTGGGTGAGCGCACCATCCAGCTGGACTGCGATGTGATCCAGGCCGACGGAGGCACCCGCACCGCTGCCATTACGGGCGCCTTTGTGGCGGCCCAGGATGCAGTGAACGGCCTGCTCAAGGCCGACAAGATTACCGCGACACCGATCACCGCCGCCGTGGCAGCCATCAGTGTGGGCATCGTGCAAGGTACGCCGCTGCTGGATCTGGAATACACCGAAGACTCCGCCTGCGACACCGACATGAATGTGGTGATGACCGGGGCGGGGCATTTTGTGGAAGTGCAGGGCACCGCGGAAGGCGTGGCGTTTACGCGCGCCGAGATGGACCAGCTGCTGGGGCTGGCCGAACAAGGCATTGGCGAGCTGATGGCCTTGCAACAAGATTCACTATCAAAATAATAGCTGCTCGCGCAGTATTCATAAGCGCTAGAGGCATATTCATGCAAATCGTTCTCGCATCCAACAACCAGGGCAAGCTGGTCGAACTGCAAGCCATGTTTGGCACGCTGGGCTGCACCCTGGTGCGCCAGGGCGACCTGGGCGTGCCCGAGGCGCCCGAGCCCTACCGCACCTTTGTGGAAAACGCGCTGACCAAGGCACGCAATGCGGCGCAGCACACCGGCTTGCCCGCGCTGGCCGACGACGCCGGCCTGTGCATCGACGCCTTTGGTGGTCTGCCGGGCGTGGACACAGCCTACTACGCCACCCAGTACGGCTACGCCAAGGGTGACGACAACAACGTCACCGCGCTGCTGGAGCAGATGCAGGGAATTGACAACCGCCGTGCGGCCATGGTCAGCACGCTGGTGGCGGTGCGTTCGCCCGAAGACCCGGAGCCACTCATCGCCGTGGGGCGGGTGGTGGGCGAGATTGCACGTGAGCGCCTGGGCAGCAACGGTTTCGGTTTTGACCCGGTGATGTGGATTCCCGAGTTTGGCCAGACCTTTGCCCAGCTGCCGGTGGAAGTGAAGAATGCCCATAGCCACCGTGGCCGTGCGGCGCAGGCCATGGCGGCACTTATCCGCGCCAATTGGTTAGGGACCTGAGCGGCCATGATTCCGATCACGCCACTGGGCCGCGAAACAGACGCCGCGGTGCAGCGCGACATCCAGCACTACATGCGGCCCGGCACCTTGCAGCTGTCGGCGCTGCCGCCGCTGTCGCTGTATGTGCACCTGCCCTGGTGTTTGAAGAAGTGTCCGTACTGCGACTTCAACTCCCACGAGCAAAGTTCACAAGGCCTGCCGGAGCAGCGCTACATCGATGCCGTGGTTGCCGACCTGGAAGCGGCGTTGCCGCTGATCTGGGGCCGCACGGTGCACAGCATCTTCATTGGCGGTGGCACGCCCAGCCTGTTTTCACCACAGTCCATCGACCGCCTGTTGGCTGACATCCGCGCCCGCCTGCGGCTGGAGGCGAACTGCGAGGTCACCATGGAGGCGAATCCCGGCACGTTCGAGAAGGACCGCTTCAAGGCC
Source organism: Curvibacter sp. GWA2_63_95 (assembly GCA_001795455.1). Classification (GTDB taxonomy): domain Bacteria; phylum Pseudomonadota; class Gammaproteobacteria; order Burkholderiales; family Burkholderiaceae_C; genus Allorhodoferax. The sequence goes on from MGPB01000024.1 coordinate 170,155, forward strand.
TTTCGCAGCGCCGGTGTCACGCGCCTGTCCATCGGCGTGCAGAGTTTCAATGATGGGCACCTGAAGACGTTGGGGCGCGTGCATGACCGCGCGCAGGCGCTGGCGGCGGTGGAAGAAGCTGCGCAGTCGTTTGCCACCTTCAACCTGGACCTCATGTATGCGCTGCCCGGGCAGACGATGGAGCAGCTGGACGCCGATGTGCAACTGGCGTTGCAGTTCGCGCCGCCGCACATCTCCATTTACCACCTCACCATCGAGCCCAACACCTACTTTGCCAAGTTCCCGCCGCAGATTCCCGAGGACGACACGGCCTACGCCATGCTGGACCGCATCACCGAGCTGACGGGTGTGGCCGGGCTGGAGCGCTACGAGGTGTCGGCCTATGCCAAGCCCACGCACCGCTGCTTTCACAACCTCAATTACTGGCAGTTTGGCGACTACCTGGGCATTGGTGCGGGTGCGCACAGCAAGCTGAGTTTTGCGCACCGCGTGGTGCGCCAGGTGCGCTTTCGCGACCCTGCGCGCTACATGCAACAGGCACTGGCTGGCAACGCGCTGGCGCAGGACGAGGAGGTGGCGCGTGCGGACCTGCCGTTTGAGTACATGCTCAATGCGCTGCGCTTGCGCAACGGTTTTGGCTTGCGCGATTTCACCGAGCGGACTGGTTTGCCCATCACGGCCATCCAGGCGGGTCTGCAGGAGGCCGAGCGTAAGGGCCTGATCGAGCGCGACTTCGCACGCGTGCGTCCCACGGTGCGTGGTTTTGACTTTTTGAGTGACTTGCAGGCGCTTTTCCTGCAAGAATGAGCCCACGGCCCCGCCACTGCGGCAAGTTGGCACATGGCCCTTCGGGCGGCTTTGTGGGGCGTTGCCCGCATGTCCCGGCACAACAACAGGAGGCTGTTCATGTTTTCGGTGTATGGCAAAGCGGGACGTGTGTTTCGGGGCTCCATGGAAGAGTTGCGCCGCGTCGGGGCGGCTGCGGGCCTCACGCGTACGCGGGGCCTCAGCGCGGTGGGGCAAGAGGGGCGCGACCACGGCAGTGACTCGGGTTTCTCGGCCTTGATGGCTGTTGCACCACCCCCAGCACCTGCTGACTTGGCCCACCGTGTGGCCTTGGCCGCCTACACCGAGGTGCGCAAGACGGACACGCCCCGCCAGCCACTGACCAAGGTGGAGTCCATCATGAGCAGCCAGGTAGTGCTGGTGCCAGACAGCTGCACCATCGAACAGGCCTGGCTGTTGTTGGAGCAGCATGGCATAGGCCAAGCGCCCGTGGTGTCGGAGCAAAAGGTGCTCGTGGGCCTGTTGGCCCGTGCCGGCCTGATGCGTGCCGATCACCTGCCCCAGGCCGAACAGCACCCCCTGGTATGGCGCGCGTGGCTGGCCCAGAGCGTGACCGAAGTCATGTGGACGCCTGTTCCCAGCGTGGCACAGGACACCGATATCCGCCGTGTGGCACGCGTGCTGCTGGACACCGGTTTGCCGGGACTGCCTGTTGTGGACGATGAGGGCGTGGTCACCGGGTTTGTGTCGCGCTCCGACATCCTGCGCGCCGTGGTGGCCGACCCGCCCTTGGATTTGTGGACCTGAATCAGGCCTTTTCCATGTGATCGCGCTGTGCGAGTGCCGGGAACAGCCGGAACCACAGGCCCGCCACCAGCATGGTGCCCACGCCGCCCATGACCACCGAGCCCACCGGTCCCCACAGCGCCGCGGTGGCACCTGATTCAAACTCGCCGAGCTGGTTAGACGCACCGATGAAGATGGAGTTGACGGCAGAGACACGCCCACGCATCTCATCCGGCGTTTCCAGTTGGACCAGGGTGTTGCGCGTCACCACGCTGATGCAGTCGGCCGCCCCGGTGACGACCAGCGCCAGCAGCGACAGCCAGAACGAGGTGGACAGACCAAACACCAGCATGGCCAGCCCGAACACGCCAACGGCGATCAGCAGCCGCGGCCCCACCCGGCGGCGCAGCGGCCAGCGCGTGAGTGCCAGAGACATGGCCAAAGCCCCCACGGCAGGTGCCGAGCGCAGCAACCCCAGGCCGGCTGGGCCGGTGTGCAGAATGTCTTTGGCGTATATCGGCAGCAAAGCGGTGGCGCCGCCCAGCAGCACCGCGAACAGGTCCAGCGAGGTGGCACCCAGAATCACTTTGCGCTGCCAGACAAAACCGATGCCTGCAAACAGCGACTGCCAAGTGGCCGCAGCCTGCGGCGGTTTGTGCCGGTAGCGCACCAGCAGGGTCAGCGCACCGGCACCGAGCAGCAAGGCCATGCAGGTGACATAGACGTAACGGGGGCCCAGGGCATACAGCAGTCCGCCTAGCGCCGGGCCGCCAATGATGGCCATCTCCATGCCCGTGGAGCTGATGGCAAATGCGCGGGGCAAAAGACTTGCTGGCACTAGCAGGGGAATCAGGGCTTGCTGCGCCGGCATCTGGAAGGCACGCGCCACACCCAGCATCACCGCCAGCCCCAGAATCAGCTCCCGTGTGGCAAAGCCCTGGGAACTAGACACCAGCATGAGGGTGGCCACTGCGGCTTGCAAGGCCATGCAGCAGGCAAAAATGCGCCCGCGGTGCACCCGGTCGGCCAGGTGGCCAGCAGGCAGCGTCATCAGCAGGGCAGGAACAAACTGGAAGAGCCCTACCAGACCAAGGTCCCAGGCACTGGCGGTGATGTCGTACATGTGCCAGGCCACAGCCACCATGAGCATCTGGTTGCCCATGATGCCCGACAGGCGGGCCAGCCAGAACCGGACGAATGCAGTTTGGTCCAGCAGGCGGGGTTCGTGGGGATGCTGCAAATCATTTGATGGCTGCCGAATCAAGAATTTCATGGCCGTTCTTTCGGGAAAACGGGGTATTTCCCGGTGTTCGAAAAATCATGAATTGTCCAACTGAACAACGGCGTGCCAGGCCATGACTGAAACAACACCCTCTGCGTCAGCGCTAGAGGAATGGAAAGAGGCAGCGGCAGCATGACAACGGGCTTGGGCATAGCCAACCAAAACAGTCAAGAATGGATTCTACTTCCCAATAAATGGCAAATATGATAAATTTGACACCAAGTTGATTTGATTTTCACCGCTAAAAATTGATTTAGGCAATGAATTAATCATTTTTGGCCTATTTCATGAAGGACGTAATACAGATGAACACTGCCGAACACAGCCCCAATTTTTCAGTCGCCCATCGCACTGCTGCCGATTTTTCATCCGGCCCGCAGGAGTACCTGAGTTTTTGCCTTGGGGGTGAGGAATATGGCATTGACATCCTGAAGGTGCAGGAGATCCGGGGATTCGAGCAGCCCACTCGCATGACCGGTGCACCGGAATTCGTCAAAGGCGTATTGAACTTGCGTGGCGTCATCGTGCCCATTCTGGACCTGCGACTGAAGTTCGGGATCCCTGACCCTTCGTATGACGCGCTGACGGTCACCGTGATTCTTGCGCTGGACCATTTTGTGGTGGGGATCGTGGTTGATTCTGTGAGTGACGTCGTGGAACTTGCACCTGAGCAGGTCAAGCGCGTGCCGGAATTCAGCGGTTACGTGACCTCCACATGCATCACCGGCATCGGGACCCTAGAGCAGTCCGGTCGAGACCGCATGCTGATTCTGTTGAATATCGAAAAGCTGATGGGCGGCAGCGACATGGGGCTGATACAGCCTGCGCTCCAGTAAATACCGCAGCTCACTGCGTGAAGCACGAAGACAACCCATGAATTGAACCTTGTATGAACTTTAATGACCTAAAAATATCAACCCGCCTGTCTATCCTCATAGGCGTTTTATCAACACTTTTGATTGGCGTCGGCATGCTGGGCCTCTATGGCATCAGTAAGTCAAACGACTCACTGAAGACGGTCTATGAAGACCGAGTGGTTGCCCTTGATCAACTGGGTCAAGTGAGCTACTTGCTGCAGCGTAATCGTGTTTTGATTATGGGCATGTTGCTGCAGCCGACTGCTGCCGCGGTCGAGCGGAACAACCAAGAGTTCCGCACAAATGCAGAGAAAATTGTGCAAGTGTGGGCCTCTTATATGGCCACCTACTTGACGCCAAATGAGTCAACGTTGGCTCAGGAATTTATAAAAGTTGAAACCCCCTATGTGAAGGAAGGACTGTTGCCTGCAGCCGACGCAATCGTCGCGGGTGACTTTGAAGCAGCGAAAGCCATTTTTGTGGGAAAGATTGAAGGCCAGTCACCGGCCGTGTTCGAAGCGATTCGAAAATTGAATCAGCTGCAACTCGATGTTGCGAAGCGCGAGTATGAAACGGCCAAGGCGGGTCTTCAAACCACATTGACTATTTACGTTGCAGCCATCGTGGCTGGTCTCCTGTTTGCTTTGGCTTTTGGATACGCCCTGGTGCGTGGAATCGGTCGCCAGTTGGGTGGAGAGCCAAGCGACGCAGTCAGTTTGGCCAAGAGTGTTGCCTCGGGTGATTTAAGTACTGAAATACTGATCCAAGGTGGTGACACTAGTAGCCTCATGGTTCAACTCAAGAGCATGCAGGAAAGCCTGTCCAGGGTCGTGTCCAGTGTGCGCCAGGGCTCCGAAGGGGTATCAACTGCCAGCGCTGAAATTGCATCCGGCAATCACGACCTGTCCTCACGCACCGAGCAGCAAGCCAGTGCGCTGGAGGAAACCGCCGCCAGCATGGAAGAACTCGCATCCACTGTGAAGCAAAACGCCGACAACGCCCGTCAGGCCGATCAACTCGCCAAGAACGCCTCCACAGTGGCCATCAAGGGCGGAGAAGTGGTGAGCCAGGTGGTGGAAACCATGAAGGGCATCAACGAATCTTCCAGAAAGATTTCCGACATCATCAGCGTGATTGACGGCATTGCCTTTCAAACCAATATCTTGGCGCTTAATGCTGCAGTGGAAGCGGCCCGTGCCGGTGAACAGGGCCGTGGGTTCGCGGTGGTGGCAAGTGAAGTGCGCTCCCTGGCTGGCCGCAGCGCGGACGCTGCAAAGGAAATCAAGTCACTGATCAATGCCAGCGTGGACCGCGTGGAGCAGGGCACTGTGCTGGTTGACCAAGCCGGTGAAACCATGACCGAAGTGGTGAGTTCGATCAAGCGGGTGACAGACATCATGGGTGAGATTAGTGCCGCCAGTACCGAACAGGCAGCCGGTGTAGCCCAGATTGGTGAAGCCGTGCAGCAAATGGACCAGGTCACCCAGCAAAACGCTGCGTTGGTGGAAGAAATTGCCGCCGCTGCCAGCAGCCTTCAAAGCCAAGCCGGCGATCTGGTGCAGACCGTAGGGGTGTTCAAACTGGCACATACAAGCCCTACAGTTGGCCAAGCTAACACGCAGCGCAAGTTGTCGACCAGCAGCGCTCCCGCAAATGCCGCAAAGTTGACCAAACCGGCGACCAAAAAACTGGGATTTACAGCCCCAAAGGCTGCGGTCGTACCGCGGCAATTTGGTCTGAGTACTCCCAAACTGGCGGTTGCAGGTGGTGATGACTGGGCGAACTTCTAATCTGCGCCGGCTGTGCTACGGGTGTTATCAGAAGCTTGGCAGTCCGCGCAGCAGACTGCATAGCCGAACCATGCGTGCTGGTAGCGGTTTGTCGCTGATGCGATGAGCCCAGCCAAAAAACTCCGTCGGGCGTCCTGAGGGAGTTTTTGCATTGCTTGGGCTTTGGCACGGTTTTGCGAGAAAGCAAAATGCGGCCCATCGGTCAATAGCGCACAACGTGCCCAAATGGACAGGGTATGGTGAACGGGACATTTAGACAGGCTGCGCGAGCGCAAGCCAGAATGGCGGAAGCTGTGAGATTCGAACTCACGGAGGGGATAAACCCTCGCCGGTTTTCAAGACCGGTGCCTTAAACCGCTCGGCCAAGCTTCCAGAGCTGCGTATTCTAACTGCGCCGCGAAGGCGGCCTTCAGGCTGCTTTGAGCATGCCTTTGGTTTCGATGAAGGCAATCACGTCTTGCAGGCCGCTCAGGTCTTTCAGGTTGGTCATCACAAAGGGCTTGAGGCCTTTGGGTGTGGTGCGCATGCGTTCAGTGTCGCTGCGCATCACGTCCAGGTTGGCACCCACGTAGGGCGCCAGGTCGGTTTTGTTGATGACAAACAGATCGCTCTTGGTAATGCCGGGGCCACCCTTGCGCGGAATTTTTTCGCCCGCAGCCACGTCGATCACGTAGATGGTGAGGTCACTCAGCTCGGGGCTGAAAGTGGCGGCCAGGTTGTCGCCGCCGCTTTCCACAAACACGATGTCGGCGTTGGGGTGGTCCACCAGCATGCGGTCGATGGCTTCCAGGTTGATGGAGCAGTCTTCGCGGATGGCGGTATGCGGGCAGCCGCCGGTTTCCACGCCCATGATGCGGTCAGCCGGCAGCGCGCCGCTCACGGTCAGCAAGCGCTGGTCTTCCTTGGTGTAGATGTCGTTGGTGATGGCGACCAGGTCGTACTGGTCGCGCATGGCCTTGCACAGCATTTCCAGCAGGGTGGTCTTGCCAGAGCCCACGGGGCCGCCTATGCCCACGCGCAGGGGAGGGAGGGCTTTGGTGCGGTTGGTGATGTGGTGCAGGTTGGACATGGTTTGCTATTAATTTAGGAGCTGCTCGCGCAGTATCTATAAGGGCTAGGACCTGAAAAGCCTTGAATATTGAACCTCGTGCTGGCTGCTCAGGATCGCCAGCATGGGGCTGAAGGCTTGGCGGCTCTCGTCGGTCACCGCCAGCGCGTGGTCCACGGCAGCGGGAATCTCGGCGGTCAGCGCAGACAGGATGCGCTGGCCCGCGCTTTGACCCAGTGGCACCGATTTGATGGCGGCCTGGGTCATGTTTTCGGCCCAGCCAAAGGCGTAGGCCAGCAGGCATTCGCGCACCGGGGCCAGCGTGGCACTGGCCGCCAGCGCGTAGGCGATGGGGTAGGTCGGCGATTGCGCGGCCAGCACGGCTATTTGCGCGGGCGTGGCGGTGGTGTGGTTCTTCAGCCACTCCAGCAGGCTCTTGCCCATTTGTTCGGTTTGGGCCCGCAACTCGGCGCTCTCGCGCGTCTGCAGCACCCAGGCGTTCAGGGTGGTCACGCGTTGCATGTCGTCGGCACGCCAGGCGCCAATGCCCTGGGCCACGGCGGGCAGGTCAGAGCGCGCCAGTGTCAGGTGCAACTGGTCCACCAGCCAGGCGGATGCTTCACTTTCTGTAGCGGCACGCGCAGTATCCACGGCAGCTTCCAGGCATTCCGAATAGGAAAACCCGCCAATCGGCAGGGCTGGCGAGGCCAGCCACATGAGTTGCATCAGGCTGCTGTCGAGCATGGTGGCGGTCGCGCTTACTGGTCGCCGTGGTCGTGGTGCCCGTGCGCATGGTCGTGGCCATGGTTGCAGTCCGGGCCGTGCACATGCGGTTTGGCCTGCACCGCCACCGGAATGCCGCGCAGGCTGGCAACCGGCGTGGGGGCTGCTGCGTGGCTGTGGCCATGGTCGTGGTGCCCGTGGTCGTGTCCATGCTGATGCCCGCCGTGGTGGCCCCCGGTGGCATAGGCGCCGTTCTCGGGTTCAAAGGCCTCGTCCACTGCGTTCACGATCAGGTGCATGGCGCGCAGCATGTCGGCCAGCACGTGGTCGGGCTCAATCTTCAGATGGTCGGGTTTCAGTTCGATCGGTACATGGCGGTTGCCCAGGTGGTAGGCCGCGCGGATCAGGTCGAACGGTGTGCCGTGGTCGCTGCAGTGGGTGATTTTCAGCACCGCTTGGGGCGCAGCCGTCACCCGGATCAGCGAGCCGTCTTCGGCCACCAGCACATCGCCGCCGCGCACCGCGGTGCCCCGCGGCAGAAACACGCCCAGGGTGCGGCCGGTGGAGTCGGTGGCGTCAAAGCGGCTTTTCTGGCGCACGTCCCAGTCGAGTTCGACGGTGGCGGCACGCTTGAGCAGCACAGCGGCCAGGCCCTGGCCTTGGGGGATGCATTTGGAGACTTGGAGCATGGAAGGGGCGGAACGAGGAAGATGCCGGATTGTGGACCAGGGGGATGGAGCCCACCGCGGTGCCGTTACAAGGCCATGGTGAGGTAGCGGCTGTTCGGGTCCAGCGTGTAGCTGCCAAAGGGGCCACAGGGCTCGAAACCTTCTGCCAGGTACAGCTGGTGTGCTGGCGTGAAGAAGTCCTGGGTGCCGGTCTCCAGGCTCAGGCGCTGCAGCCCCAGCGCGCGCGCCTGGGTCAGGATGTGCAGCAGCAATTGCCGTGCAATGCCACGCCCGCGGAAGGCTGCGGCGGTGCGCATGGATTTGAGTTCGGCATGCCCGGCATCCAGCCGCTTGATGGCGCCGCTGCCGACCAGCGTGCCATCCTGGGCCGTCTCGCCGGGCCACCAGGCGGACCAGAAGTGCACACTGGGGTCACGCAGCTTGTCCAGGTCCAGCGCATGCACGCTCTCGGGCGGCGAGGTGGCGTGCATGTCCTGCAGGTGCTCTTCCAGAAAGCGGGCAATGCGCGGGTCGCTCAGGTCATCCAGCCGGATATGCAATGGCAGTGGTGGCATGCGTTCAGAACAAAAAGTAGCGCTGCGCCATGGGCAGCTTGACCGCCGGTTCGCAGGTCAACAGTTGACCATCGGCACGTACGCTATAGGTCTGCGCATCAATCTCCATCGTGGGCAGGTAGCTGTTGTGCACCATGTGCTGCTTGCGCACACCGCGGATGTTCTTCACAGCAGCCACGTTCTTGGCCAGGCCAAAGCGCTCTTTCACACCGGCGTTGAAACCTGCTTGCGACACAAAGGTGAACGAGCCCTTGTGCAGCGCGCCGCCAAACGCGCCGAACATGGGGCGGTAGTGCACCGGCTGGGGCGTGGGGATGGAGGCATTGGGGTCGCCCATGGCGGCAAACGCGATAAAGCCGCCTTTGAGAATCACCGCGGGCTTCACACCAAAAAACGCCGGCTTCCACACCACCAGGTCGGCCCACTTGCCCACTTCAATCGAGCCCACTTCATGGCTGATGCCGTGCGCAATGGCGGGGTTGATGGTGTACTTGGCCACATAGCGTTTGGCGCGGAAGTTGTCGTTGCGCACCGAGTCTTCGGGCAGCGTGCCGCGCTGGGCTTTCATCTTGTCGGCCGTCTGCCAGGTGCGGATGATGACCTCGCCCACGCGGCCCATGGCCTGGCTGTCGCTGCTCATCATGCTGATGGCGCCCATGTCGTGCAGGATGTCTTCGGCCGCAATGGTTTCCTTGCGGATGCGGCTCTCGGCAAAGGCCAGATCTTCGGCAATGCCCGCGTCCAGGTGGTGGCAGACCATCAGCATGTCCACGTGCTCGTCCAGCGTGTTCTGGGTGTAGGGCATGGTGGGGTTGGTGGAGCTGGGCAGGAAGTTGGCCTGCCCCACCACGCGCAGGATGTCGGGTGCGTGGCCGCCCCCCGCACCTTCGGTGTGGAAGGCGCAGAGTCCTCGGCCCTTGGTAGCGGCGATGGTGTTTTCCACAAAGCCCGATTCGTTGAGCGTGTCGGAGTGGATGGCGACCTGCACATCAGTCTCTTCGGCCACGTCCAGGCAGTTGCTGATGGCGCTGGGCGTGGTGCCCCAGTCTTCGTGCAATTTCAGGCCGATGACGCCAGCGTTGACCTGCTCGTGCAAAGCCGCGGGCAGGGACGCATTGCCCTTGCCCAAAAATCCCAGGTTCATGGGGAAGGCATCAGCCGCTTGCAGCATGCGCTCAATGTTCCAGGGGCCGGGCGTGCAGGTGGTGGCAAAGGTGCCGGTGGCCGGGCCGGTGCCGCCGCCCAGCATGGTGGTCACGCCACTGGCCAGGGCCTCTTCGATCTGCTGCGGGCAGATGAAGTGGATGTGGCTGTCGATGCCGCCGGCAGTGACGATGTTGCCCTCGCAACTGATGACCTCGGTGCCGGGGCCGATGATGATGTCCACGCCCGGTTGCGTATCGGGATTGCCGGCCTTGCCGATGGCCACAATGCGCCCGCCTTTGAGGCCAATGTCCGCCTTGACGATGCCCCAGTGGTCCAGGATCAGCGCGTTGGTCATCACGCAGTCCACGGCGCCCTCGGCACGGGTGCGTTGCGATTGAGCCATGCCGTCGCGGATGGTCTTGCCACCGCCAAACTTCACTTCTTCGCCATAGGCGCCAGCGGCCAGGGTGTAGTCCTTCTCCACCTCGATGAGCAAGCCGGTGTCGGCCAGGCGCACGCGGTCACCGACCGTGGGTCCAAAAATTTCCGCGTAGGCGCGGCGTCCAATTGTTGCCATTACAGTTTTCCCTCGACGCTTGTGTCGACTGGTCCTTGCACTAAACCGCGAAACCCATAGACCACGCGGTCGCCGGCCAAATCCACCAGCTCCACGGTGCGTTGCTGGCCCGGCTCAAAGCGCACGGCTGAGCCCGAGGGGATGTTCAGGCGCATGCCGTGCGCGGCAGCGCGGTCAAAGCCGAGCGCACCATTGGTTTCGGCAAAGTGGTAGTGCGAGCCGACCTGGATGGGGCGGTCCGCCGTGTTTTGCACCACCACGGTCAGGGTGCGGCGGCCGGTGTTGAGGGCGTGTTCGCCCTCGTCGCAGAGAATTTCGCCGGGGGTCATGCGCTAGCCCTCAGACGTGGATGAAGAGGTAGGCGCCTGCCACGCCGAGGGTGCTGCCCAGGGTGGTGAGCACCGTGCCACTGCGCCCCGCCAGCCAGCGGCGGATGCCCATGCCTAGGCCCACACCACCCACATGCAGCACGGCTGTGATCAGCAGGAAACCGGCGGCGTAGCCGGCAAAACCGGTCGCCGGTGTTTCGGCGCCATGGGCCAGGCCATGCAGGCCAGCTGCTGCCGCGATCAAGCCCAATCCGAAGGTCTTGGGTACCGGTTTGGCGGCCATGACCAGCATCAAGCCGAACAACGAGACGGACAGCGCAATGGCGTGTTCCAGGTAGGGCAGCGTCACGCCACTGGCGCCCAGCAGGGCGCTGAGCACCAGCGCCAGCAGGAAGGTGGCGGGGCCTTGCCAGGCCTTGTGGGCGGGCAGGGCACTCACCGACCAGACACCCACCGCCACCATGGCCAGCAGGTGGTCCAGGCCGAAGGGGTGTGCCAGGCCTTCCATGAAACTCTCGGTTCTATGGCCCGTATGGGCACTAGCGCCCGTGGATACTGCGCAAGCAGCTATCAAAAGAAGAGCGTTTTTATGGGAAGTTCGCATGGGTTCTCCGCAGGCTTAAACAATGGGTTGGTGCACGGTGACCAATTTCGTCCCGTCAGGGAAGGTGGCCTCCACCTGGATGTCGGGAATCATCTCGGCGATGCCGTCCATCACGTCGTCGCGGGTCAGCACCGCACGGCCTTCGCTCATGAGCTGGGCTACGGTCTTGCCGTCGCGGGCGCCTTCCATCACGGCGCAGCTGATCAGGGCAATGGCTTCGGGGTAGTTGAGCTTCAGGCCACGCGCCTTGCGCCGCTCGGCCAGCAGGCCGGCTGTGAAGATCAGCAGTTTGTCTTTCTCTCTGGGCGTGAGTTCCATAACGTTCTCGGAAGGTGGCGGTTCGGTATTCGGGACTTGGCACTGTAAGCAATCCCTGTGCCTTTCTCCATACGCCATAGGTCGCAGGCCGGTGGCATGAAATCTGCACCCCTGGTGGTGTGTCCACCCCGCCGCCCCCTTTCACCGACGACGCGCCCGCCCAGCGGGTGGTGAAAATCCGCCGCGACTACAACAACTGGGTGGCCTCCGAAACCATGGAGGACTACGCGCTGCGCTTCACGCCACAGCGCTTTCGCAAATGGTCCGAGTGGCGTGTGGCCAACACCGCCTTTGGCGCGGCCTCCTTCCTGATCTTGGAGGCGGTGGGCGCCACGCTCTTGGTGCAGTACGGCTTTGTCAACGCGCTCTGGGCCATCCTGGCCACCGGGCTGGTGATCTTTCTGGCCGGTCTGCCCATCAGCATCTACGCCGCGCGCTACGGGGTGGACATGGACCTGCTGACCCGCGGCGCAGGCTTTGGCTACATCGGCTCCACACTCACCTCGCTCATCTACGCATCCTTCACGTTCATCTTCTTCGCGCTGGAGGCTGCCGTCATGGCCTATGCGCTGGAGCTGGCGCTGGACATTCCGCCCACCTGGGGCTACCTGATTTGTGCGCTGGTCGTGATTCCACTGGTCACGCACGGGGTCTCCACCATCAGCCGCTTGCAGATCTGGACACAACCGCTGTGGCTGGTGATGCTGGTGGTGCCGTTTGGCTTTGTTTTGGTGCGTGATCCGCAGGCGTTTGCGGGAATAACGCACTACGCTGGTGATTTTGGGGCGCCTGGCACGTTTAATTTGCACCTGTTTGGTGCTGCCTTGACGGTGGGGATTGCGCTGATTACCCAAATGGGGGAGCAGGCCGACTACCTGCGCTTCATGCCCGCGCAAACCGCGGCCAACCGCGGCCGCTGGTGGCTGGGTGTGCTTGTAGGCGGGCCGGGCTGGGTGATTCTGGGCGTCATCAAAATGCTGGGCGGCGCCTACCTGGCCTATTTGGCCATCCGCCACAGCGTGCCGACTGACCGGGCGGTGGACCCCAACCAGATGTACCTGGCGGCCTATGAGTATGTGTTCCCCACGCTGGGCTGGGCGGTGGCGGCCACGGCGGTGTTTGTGGTGGTGTCGCAGCTCAAGATCAATGTGACCAACGCCTATGCGGGCTCGCTGGCCTGGAGCAACTTTTTCTCGCGCCTGACGCACAGCCACCCGGGGCGCGTGGTGTGGGTGCTGTTCAACAGCGTGATCGCCTTCATGCTGATGGAGATGAATGTGTTCCAGGCGCTGGGCGAAGTGCTGGGTCTGTACTCCAACATCGCCATCGCCTGGATCATGGCAGTGGTGGCCGACCTCGTCATCAACAAGCCGCTGGGCCTGTCGCCCAAGGGCATCGAGTTCAAGCGCGCCTACCTGTACGACATCAACCCCGTGGGCGTGGGCGCCATGGCACTGGCGTCCACCTTGTCGATTGCGGCCTATCTGGGCCTGTTTGGTGATTTGGCCAAGGCCTTCTCCGCCGTGGTGGCGCTGGTCACGGCCATGGTGACCGCACCGCTGATTGCCTGGGCGACGAAAGGCAAGTACTACCTGGCACGCCAGCCCATGGAGGCCTCGGCCCAGGGCAGCTACGCGCGGCTCGCCGTACGGAGTTGTGTCATCTGCGAGCGCGAGTACGAAGGCCCCGACATGGCCCATTGCCCGGCCTACCAGGGGCCTATCTGCTCGCTGTGCTGCACGCTGGACGCGCGCTGCGGCGACATGTGCAAGCCACACGCCAACCTGTCCACCCAGTGGTCGGCCACGCTGCGCTGGCTGCTGCCCAAGCCGGTGTGGCCGTTTCTGGACACGGGGCTGGGCCACTTCATCCTGCTCATGCTCATCATCGTGCCGCTACTGGCTACCGTGTTTGGCATGTTCTATATGCAAGAGCTGGGTGCCATCACCGTGGTGGGCGAGCAGCAGAGCGCCATGCAGGCCTCGCTGCGTTCGGGTTTCAGCAAGGCGTTTGCGGCACTGATGCTGATGTCGGGCATCGTGGCCTGGTGGCTGGTGCTGGCGCACAAGAGCCGGCAGGTGGCACAAGAAGAATCGAACCGCCAAACCCATTTGCTGATGCGCGAAATCGAATCCCACCGCCAGACCGACGAGGCCCTGCAAGACGCCAAGCTGCTGGCCGAGCGCGCCAAGCAGGCCGCCGAAGCCGCCAACCAGGCCAAGAGCCGCTACATCAGCGCCATCAGCCACGAGCTGCGCACGCCGCTCAACAGCATCCTGGGCTATGCCCAGCTCATGGGCGAGGATGCGTCCATTCCCGCGCACCGCAAGCAGGCGGTCAGCGTGATCAAGCGCGGCGGTGAGCATCTGCTCTCGCTGATCGAGGGCACGCTGGACATGGCCCACATCGAGAGCGGCAAGCTCACGCTGAACGTGAAGCCCATGCAGTTCGCCAGCGGCATGCACGAGATGGCCAGCATGTTCGAGCTGCAGGCCGCGGCCAAGGGCCTGAGTTTTCGCTTCGAGGTGCAGGGCAGCATTCCCGACTGGGTGCGCGCCGACGAGAAACGTGTGCGCCAGATTTTTTTCAACCTGTTGGGCAACGCCATCAAGTTCACCCAGACCGGTGGTGTGACCCTGCGCCTGCGGTATGCGCGCGAGATGGCGCTGGTGGAGGTGGTGGACACCGGCCCCGGCATGGCGCCCGAGGATCTCGACCGCATTTTTGACCCCTTCACGCGCGGCGCCAGCGCAACCGGTGGCACCACGGGCTCGGGCTTGGGCCTCACCATTGCCAAGATGCTGACCGACCTCATGGGCGGAGAACTCTCGGCCAGCAGCACGCTGGGCGAGGGCGCTGTGTTCCGCGTGCGCCTGTTTCTGCCCGAGCTGCATTTGCCGGCCAGCGCCGAGCAGCAGGTGGTGGTCACGGCACGCAAGCCACGCCTGGGCTACGCCGGCGCGCGCCGCAAGGTGCTGGTGGTGGACAACGAAGAGGCCGACCGCGAGCTGCTGGTGAGCCTGCTGGAGCCGCTGGGTTTTGAGGTGCGCACCGCTGCCAGCGGCCACGACTGCCTCGATCTGCTGGCCGCCGGCCTGCACCCCGATGTGGTGCTGCTGGACCTGGCCATGCCCGGCATCGACGGCTGGGAAACGCTGCGCCGCATCCGCAGCAACCCGGCGCTGGGCGGCACGCAGCCCCAGGTGGCCATCGTCTCTGCCAATGCGTTTGACCGCGGGCTGGACAACGGCCTGGGCCTGCCGCCCGAAGATTTCATCGTCAAACCCGTGCGCCACACCGAGTTGCTGGATTGGCTGGAGCGTAAGCTCGCGCTGGAATGGGTGGACGCGCTGAGCACACCCGAGCCTGCTGCAGCGGCTGCCAGTTCCGATGTCGTGGTGTTGCCGGGGCCGGCCGATTGCCAGGCCCTGCTGGACTTGGTGCGCCTGGGCTTTTACCGCGGCATCGTCAACAAGCTCGACGCCATTGCCACCGCCCAACCGCAGTGCCTGGCCTTTACCCAGGCCATGGCCGCACTGGCACGCCAGTACCAGTTTGAGGCCATGGCCACCCCATTGCAGAAAGCGCTGGATGCAAGCCCCACTTCGCTCTGACTCCGACGACACCCTGGACCGCGCCAACAGTGACGTGGTACTGATCGTCGACGACGTGCCCGACAACCTCTCGGTGCTGCACGATGCGCTCGATGAGTCGGGCTACACCGTGCTCATCGCCACCTCGGGTGAGGCGGCCCTGCAGCGTGCCACGCAGGGCCTGCCCGATGTGATTTTGCTGGACGCGATGATGCCCGGCATGGATGGGTTTGAAGTGGCGCGCCGCCTGAAGGCCGCACCGCACACCACGCACATCCCCATCATCTTCATGACCGGCCTGACCGAGACCGAGTACCTGGTGGCCGCGCTGGAGAGTGGGGGCGTGGACTATGTGACCAAACCCATCAAACCCAAGGAGGTGCTGGCCCGCATGGGCGTGCACCTGGCCGGCGCGCGCGAGCGACGCCAGACCCGCAATGCGCTGGACGCCTTTGGCTACGCCACCATCACCGTGCGCGCGGTGGACGGTTGCCTGATGTGGCAAACCCCGCTGGCGCGCGAGCTGCTGGAGCGTTACTGCGGCACGCAAGCGCCGCACACGCCGCCCGAGCTGCTGGTCTGGCTGCAGGCTTGCGTGCAAACGGTGGCGCGCGGAGGCGAGCCGGCCAAGCTGAGCCTGGAACGCGGCCCCAAGCGCCTCACCTTCCGCCTGCACCAGCAGATTGGCGACAGCGATGCCGGTGGCGACTGGCTCATCGTGATGCGGGAGGTGTCCGACACCGCCGTCATCGAAGCCATGAGCCTGTCCTTCAAGCTCACCGCCAAAGAGGCCGAGGTGCTCTACTGGGTCGTCAAGGGCAAGACCAACAAGGACATCGGCGACATCCTGGGCAGCAGCCCCATGACGGTGAAGAAACACCTGGAGCGCGTGTTTGTGAAGCTGGGCGTAGAAACCCGCACGGCCGCGGCGGGCATGGCCATGTCGCGCATCCGGCAGCTGCATCCGCAGTTTGAGGGCTAGCGTACGGGTGTTTGTTTGATGTAACGCAATCCTGTTTGCTTGGGCGCAACCGGGCGCTTACCTCCCCTTTACCTGGGGTTTGTAAAGTAGCCTGATCCAAAAAAACAGAGGATCTGGGGATGCAAAAAATCAAACGGGTGCTGTGGGGCCTGGTACTGGGACTCACGGCATGGTGGCTCTGGGTCGACCCCCTTCTCACGGCAAGCCCCGCCTTCTTTGCCGTGCGCAATTCGCTGGTGAACTACACCGGCATTTTGGGCATGGGCATGATGAGTGTGGGCATGGTGCTGGCGGTGCGGCCGGTGTGGTTTGAACCCCACCTGGGTGGGCTGGACAAGATGTACCGCCTGCACAAATGGTTGGGTATCGGTGGTTTGGTCTTTTCTGTGGCGCATTGGTTAGCTTCCAACGCGCCCAAATGGCTGTTTGGATCGGGGTTGGTCCAGCCGCCTGCCGGTGGTCGCCCGCCGCGGGTGGAGCAAACCGTAGAAGTCTTCAAGCTGTTTCAAAGCTGGCGCGGCCTCGCAGAGGGGGTGGGCGAATGGGCGTTTTACGCCACGGTGTTGATGATTGTCCTGGCACTGTTCAAGCGCTTTCCCTACAAATGGTTTTTCAAGACCCACCGGGTTTTGGCAGTGACGTATTTGGCGCTGGTCTTTCACGCGGTAGTGCTGATGAACTTCGCCTACTGGAGCCAGGGGCTTGCGCCCTTCATGGCCGTGTTGATGTGTGCGGGGGCCGTGGCCGCCGTCATCGTGCTGTTTCGCAAGGTAGGAGAGCGTCGCACCGTGGGCGGGGTGGTTGAGCAGGTGGGGCGGTATGACGAACTGGGCGTGCTGTCCGTGCTTGTGCGCATGGATGGCCGTTGGCCTGGTCACCGGGCCGGGCAGTTCGCTTTTGTGACCTTTGACCCCCGGGAAGGGGCACACCCGTTCACCATCACCTCGGCGTGGCAGGACGATGGCCGCATCACCTTTCTTATCAAGGCATTGGGCGACTACACGGAGCGCTTGCCAAGGCATCTCACGGTGGGGCACACGGCGGAAATTGAAGGGCCTTACGGACAATTCACGTTCCAAGGCACCAAGCGCCGCCAAATCTGGGTGGGTGCGGGCATCGGCATCACCCCGTTTGTGGCACGCATGAAAACCTTGGCGACTGCGCCGGACGGCAAGCAGATTGACCTCTTCCACACCACGGCCGTGCTCGACCCACGCGCCATGGCCAAGATGGAGGCGGATGCTGCCGCTGCCGGTGTGCGTCTGCATGTTCTGCACGACCCCCGCGACGGCCGGCTCGATGCGCAGCGTCTGTGCGCTGCGGCCCCCGAATGGCGGGATGCCGATGTGTGGTTTTGTGGCCCGCCTGCGTTCGGCCATGCGCTCAAGGCTGCGCTGGTCGCGCAGGGGTTGCCGGCGGCAGACTTTCACCAGGAATTGTTCGAGATGCGCTGACACTGCGACAATTCCCGCATGAGCACCGATTCGCCCCAACCCGCCCCCGCCGCCAAGCAAGCCAATAACCCGCTGCACGGCAAAACGCTGGAGGCCATCGTGACCGAGTTGGCCGACTACTACGGCTGGGATGGACTGGGCGAGCGCATTCCCGTGCGCTGCTTTACCTTTGAGCCCAGCGTGGGCTCCAGCCTCAAGTTTTTGCGCAAAACCCCCTGGGCGCGCGAGAAGGTGGAGGGCCTGTATTTGTTCATGCTGCGCGAGATGCGCCGTTCGGGGCGCTAAGACCGACCATTCGTCGTGTTTTTCGTGTCTGAGGGGGCAGGTTGGGGAACTTGAGCGTTCACATTATTTGAATCGGATCATCAATCCAATTCAAAATACAGCAACCCGTGGCCCCCTAGACTTGCGGCCATGGTTTCTTCTTCCACTTCCCCATTCAAGGCCCCTGCGGCGCGCTACAGCCGCACGGCCATCGTGCTGCACTGGGCGCTGGGCCTGGCCATTTTGGGTTTGTTTGGCGTGGGCTTGTACATGACCAGCCTGCCGTTCTCGCCCGCCCGGCTCAAGCTCTACAACTGGCACAAATGGGCCGGCATCACGCTCCTGGCCCTGTCGCTGTTGCGCTTGCTGTGGCGCGCCACGCACCGCCCACCCGCGCTGCCCGCCAGCATTGCGAGTGCTATGCCCGCTTGGCAACACTGGGCGCACCACGGCACGCACTACGCGATGTATGCCTTGTTCTTCCTGGTGCCACTGATGGGCTGGGCCTACAGCTCGGCGGCGGGCTTCCCCATCGTGGTGTTTGGCGTGTTGCCGCTGCCGGACTTTGTGCCGGTGGACAAAGCGCTGGCCGAATGGATCAAGCCTTTGCATGAACTCAGTGCGTTTGCCTTGGTCGGACTGGCGGGCTTGCACATTGCGGCAGCCCTCAAGCACCAACTGGTGGACAAGGACGGCCTGATTGGCCGCATGTTGCCTGGCCGCCGCTAACGCCTTTTCGCCATTTTTTTACAGGATATCCCCATGACCGCTTCCCGCTTTCTTGTGTCTGCCTTGGTGGCCGCATCGGTCTTTACCAGCACCCTCGCGCTGGCCCAGCAAAAGCTGGTGCCTGCGCAGAGCGAAATTGTGTTTGTGAGCAAACAAATGGGCGTGCCCGTGGAAGGCCGCTTCAAGAAGTTTGATGCACAAATTGCCTTCGACCCCGCCAAGCCCGACACCAGCAAGATCGCTTTCACCGTTGACATTGCCAGCGCCACACTGGGTGTGCCCGAGAGCGATGCCGAGCTGCCGCGCCCCAACTGGTTCAACACCGCCAAGTTTCCGCAAGCCACCTTCCAGTCCACCGCTGTCAAAGGTCTGGGCGGCGGCAAGTTTGAGGTAACCGGCAAGCTCGCGATCAAGGGCGCCAGCCGCGATGTGGTGGTGCCTGTGGCGCTGACCCAAAGCGGAGCCACCACCACCGTCATTGGCACCTTCCCGCTCAAGCGTCTGGCCTTCAAGATCGGCGAGAACGAGTGGGCCGACACCTCCATGGTGGCCGACGACGTGCAGGTCAAGTTCAAGCTCGCGCTGACTGGCGTGGGCAAGCTCTAAGTTTCTTTCGTTTCTTTTTTAACCATCCCGCAAATCAGGAGTTTTCCATGCGTACATCCTTTATCGCCGCCGCCCTGGCGCTTTCCGCTTTCGCCGGTTCCGTGAGCGCCCAGTCCGCCACTTACGCGATTGACACCTCGCACACCTTTCCCCGTTTTTCTTACAACCACCTGGGCCTGTCTACCCAGCAAAGCCGCTTCAACAACACGACCGGCACGGTGACGTTTGACAAGGCCGCCAAGACTGGCGCGGTGGACGTGGTGATTGACATGAAGGGCGTGGACACAGGCTTCACCGCTTTTAATGGTCACATCCAAGGCGAAGACTTTCTGGACACAGCCAAGTTCCCCACCGCCACCTTCAAGTCCACCAAGGTGGTGTTTGAAGGCGACAAGCCTGCTGCAGTGGAAGGCAACCTGACCATTAAAGGCATCACCAAGCCTGTGACCCTGAAGATCAACAACTTCGTGTCCACCCAGCACCCCATGATGAAGAAGGACGTGATTGCTGCTGACGCCGTCACCACCATCAAGCGCACCGAGTTCAATGCTGGCAAGTTCGCACCTTACGTGGGTGACGACGTGACCATCACTATCGCTATCGAAGCGATCAAGCAGTAAACCTGCGGCCTTGTGCCCTGGAAGCAAAGCCAGCCCGCGGGCTGGCTTTTTTATGGGAATTTGATGCTAAATTGGCCTCTAGCCCCCGTGGATATTGCGCGAGCAGCTCCTGTATTAGTAGCAAAATAAGAAGACTGCCACTCTCCTGTTCTCTGCCACCATGCCAGCCATGTCCTCCGTTGCTCCCCGCACGTCCCTCGCATCCGTGGCCCACGCGCGCGCACTGCGCTGGGAGCCCGCTGGCTCCCCCGTGCTGGACCTGCCGGCGCTGCAGATTCCGCCCGGCGTGAGCTGGGTGGGCGGTGGGGAAGGGCGGGGCAAAAGCAGTCTGCTGCGTTGCCTGGCCGGCGATTTGCAGCTGCCCGGCAGCCATCTGCAGATCGGCAGCACCCTGCTGGCCAGTGCGCCCGCCGCCTACCGTGCGCAGGTGGCCTGGATAGACCCGCGCACCACCGCGCACGACCAGGTGCCCGGCGCAGAGTTTCTGGCCCATACGGCGGCGCGTTACCCCCGCTGGGACGCTGCGCTGCTGGCCGACCTGAGCGAGGCGCTGGACCTCCGCCCCCATCTGCACAAGCCGCTGTACATGCTGTCCACCGGCTCCAAACGCAAAGTCTGGCTGGCTGCCGCATTGGCGTCCGGCGCCACGCTCACGCTGCTGGACGAACCCTTTGCCGCCCTCGACAAAACCTCTATCCGCTGCCTGCTGGACCTGCTGCGCGAAGCCGCCAGCCACACAACGCGCGCCTGGGTGGTGGCCGACTACGAAGCGCCCGCAGGCGTGCCCCTGGCCCAGCACATCGACCTGGGCGATTGATTCATTGAAGGAGACTCCCCATGCCCCAACGCCTTCCCACCTATTTCATCTCGCACGGCGGCGGCCCCTGGCCCTGGATGCCCGAGATGGCCCCTGCCATGCAGCCGTTGGCTGCCTCATTGGCCGATATTCCGCGCCAGCTGGGCCAAACGCCCAAGGCCGTGCTGATGGTCACCGCGCATTGGGAGGCACGTGCCTTCACGCTGGGCAGCAGCCCGGCACCCGGCATGGTGTACGACTATGGAGGCTTCCCGCCCCACACCTACCAGATCGTCTACCCCGCGCCCGGCGCGCCCGCGCTGGTGCAGCGGGTGCAGGGCTTGCTGGAGGCCGCGGGCCTGCCCGTGGCGCAAGACGCGCAGCGTGGCTACGACCACGGCACCTTTGTGCCCCTGGCCGTGATGTACCCCCAGGCTGATGTGCCGGTGCTGCAAATGTCTTTGCGCGCCGGGCTGGACCCCGCCCAGCATCTGGCACTGGGTCGCGCGCTGGCAGTGCTGCGTGACGAGGGTGTGCTCATCGTCGGCAGTGGGCTCAGCTACCACAACCTGCGCGCCTTTGGCCGTGCGGGGCAAGCGCCGTCACTGGCCTTTGATGCGTGGCTGCAAACCGCCATGGCCGCACCCGCCGCACAGCGCACTCAGGCCCTGCTGGAGTGGGAGCAAGCCCCCGCCGCCCGCCTGTGCCATCCGCGCGAAGAACACCTGTTGCCGCTGATGGTCGCCGTCGGTGCGGCCGAGGCCGACACCGCCACCTGCGTGTACCACGAGGACGGGATTTTTGGCGGCGTGACGGCGTCAAGCTTTCGCTTTGACGCGGTTTAGTTGCTGCCCACGTGGGGGGAGTCTGGCGCTTCGCGATGTGAAGCGCTGATCGGCGGGTTTTTGGGGCTGGCAGCAGGCGACCCGAGGCGGGCCTCGCCCAATCCAGACTCATAGCTGGATAGCGGGCCTTCAAGACTGGGTTGAAGGGAATGCTAAGGAATCACTCCAGACGCGTCCCCAGATCCCGATCGAACAAATGTACGCGCTCGTGATCAATGCGTAACCCTATGGCATCACCTGCCTTGACCGTCGTGCGCCCGGCATCGAGCACCACCCAGCGGGTGTTGAGTACCGACAGATGCAGCATGGTGCCATGCCCCAGTGGCTCCACGACCTCGACAAGTGCGGGAATTCCGTTGGCATCCAATGCCAAGTGCTCAGGCCTGACGCCCAACCATACTCGGCGGTCTTTCGCTGGAATACGATGTGCAGGCAACGATAAGGTATTGCCACCGACCAAAATGCCTGCGGCGGTAGCTGCACCTTCTACAAAGTTCATCGCGGGTGACCCAATGAAACCCGCCACAAATTTGTTGGCGGGACGGTCATAGACATCCAGGGGAGCACCGACCTGCTGCACCTGGCCCTGGTCCATCACCACAACTCTGTCTGCCAGAGTCATGGCTTCCACCTGATCATGTGTCACGTAGACCGCCGTAGTCGCCAGTTTTTGATGCAATGCCTTGAGTTCGGCGCGCATTTGCAGCCGCATTTTTGCGTCCAGATTGGATAGCGGCTCGTCGAACAAAAAAACCTTGGGGGAGCGAATCATGGCACGCCCCATGGCGACACGTTGGCGTTGCCCGCCCGACAACGCCCGAGGACGGCGGTGCAATAGCCGGTCCAGTCCCAAGGACGATGCAACAGAGGCGATCTTGCTCTCACGCACTTGTGTTTCGGTGTTGCGCAAGGACAGGGGGAAATCCAGGTTGTCTCCAACGGAGAGGTGCGGATACAGGGCATAGCTCTGGAATACCATGGCCACATCACGGTCACGCGGAGGCACGTTATTCACTAGGCGGCCACCAATCAATATCTCCCCCCCGCTGACCCAGTCCAGGCCCGCCAGCAAACGCAACAGGGTAGATTTCCCACAGCCCGACTCACCAACCAAAGCTACAAACTCGCCGTCTTCGATTTCCAGGTTGATGCCCATGAGCACATCTACCGCGTCAAATTTCTTGGTTACACCGCGCAGGCTTACTGATGCCATTCTTTGAACTCCTTGATTGCGGTCAGCCCTTGACGGCTCCGCTAGTTAAACCTGCAACCAGATAGCGCTGCACGAAGCTGAAAAAGATACAGACCGGAATCAGCAGCAGCACCGATGCGGCCGCCATCTGCCCCCAGTCCACGCTGAATTTGGTAATGAAAGAAAGCAAGGCCGGGGGGATTGTTTTGTCCGCTTCCCGGTTGATCAACACCAAGGCGAGAAACAGCTCACTCCAGGCCGCCGTGAATGTGAAGCCGACCGTGGCAGCCAGGCCAGGCAGAGTCAGCGGGAATACCACTTTGTACATGGCCTGGAACCGGGTACATCCATCGATCATGGCTGCTTCTTCCAGATCCTTGGGAATGGCGTCGACGAAAGACTGCATGAGAAATGTGGCAAAGGGTACGTTGAGTGCCGCGTAGACCACGACAAGTCCGAACAGCGAATCGTTCAGTCCCACCCCCGACAGGATGTGGTTCAGGGGGACGATCATCAACATGACGGTAAACATCTGTGTGACCAGTAGCAAAAAGGAAACCGCAGCCTTGCCCCGAAACATCCATCGGGATAGTGCATACCCAGCAAGAGAACCAGCGAGTGTGGCCAGTAGAGCCGCCCCCACAGACACTTTGGCACTATTCCAGAAATAGTCTGGGAATTGGGTGGTAGTCCACACTTGGTAGAAATGCGAAAACGTCAGATGGCTAGGCCATAGGCGGACCCCTTCGCTGTACAGCAATTTGGTGGGGGTCAGGGCGATTTTCAGCAGCCAGTAGAGAGGGAAAAGCGCAAACACCAAGTACAGGGACAGGCCCAACCATCGGCCACACGGTGCCGCGAATCGCCGCCAAGTATTCATTGTGATTCCTCTGTGCGCCCGTCCATGATGCGACGGCGTAAACGTAATACTGTCGCGGCATAGATCAGCAGTAGCACCAACTGTGCGACCGCCAGTGCCGATGCATACCCCTCATTGAGGTCTGTGAACGCCGTTGCAAAAAGATAGGTGGGCAATATCTGCGTGGTGCCTGCTGGCCCGCCTTGCGTCATGATCCAGACCAGATCACCAAAGTTGACAATCCACACCGAGCGCAACAGAACGGTGATCAACAGTGTCGGCATGACCAGAGGCAGGGTCACACGCGTAAATTGCTGCCAAGCGTAGGCGCCGTCCAGCGCGGCGGCTTCATACAAATCTTCTGGAATGGCCTGCAGTGCTGCGAGCAATGTAATGGCAAAAAACGGAATGCCAAACCAGACATTGGCCACGATCGGCCCAATCATGGCCAGATCGGGCTCGGCCAAGATATCGGTCACGTGTGGCAACAGTCCCAGGTACACCAGCCAATGCGGCAGCGGGCTGGTATAGGGACTGAACAGCATCTTCCACACCAGGCCTATCAATACGCTGGGAATGGCCCAGGGAAGAAATAACAGGGCCTGCAGTTGCCGCCCCCCTTTGCCGGTATGCCGTAAGAGCAACGCCAGCCCGAACCCCAGTCCGCACTGTAGAACCAGTGAAGACAGGGTCCAGGTCAGCGTGTTACCCAGTACGGTACCAAGCTTTGGATCTCCCACCAACGTCCGGAAATTGTCCAGTCCGGCAAAGCCTGCCTCACCGAACACGTTGTCCATGGACATGGACCTGAAAGCGTAGGAAACCCCTACCCCGAGCGGCACCAGCAGCGCACCACACACGAGCAGCAAGGCTGGCATCAACAAGAACCACGGTAACGCACGTTGCAACCAGGCAGCCTGCGCACCGGGTTCGTTCAGTGAGGGGAATCCTTGCATTTCAGTTGGCCGCGTCAAACTTATGTTGTGCAGTGCTGAGCGTGTCCGCCCATTGTTTCGCCACATCGGCAACTTTGCGTTTACCCAGCAGTAGTTCCTGGCCGCTTTCCACCATGGTCTTGTCGTACATGGCACCCCATTCAGGCAGGTTGACCGGCGGAATCAGTGGCTGGTATTTGTCTGCCTGCTTCAGCGTCTGGAACCAGCCAGCCCAATGTTCACCGGCAAAGGCGGAGTCGGCTTCGGCACCTTGATGGATTGGTAATACACCGACCGTCTTGGCCCATTCCAGGTTTTGTTTGTTGGCTGTGAGGAACTGGATCAGCTTCCAGCCTTCATCCTTGCTGGCTGATGCGCTAGTCATTGCCCAACCGGCGAAGCCGGCAGCGGGGTAGGCCTTGCCATTCGAACTTAGCGGCGCAGGGATAACACCGAAATCCTTGCTATCCATCTTCTCGGCAATACCGATGAGTGCATCTGCATCTTGCTGCAGCATGGCACAGGTGCCGCTGTAGAAGCCAGTTACGATTTCATTGAAGCCCCAAGAGATGCTTTCCTTGGGGGCATAGCCTTTTTGGTAGAAGTCCACCAGCATCTGCATGCCCTTTTGGAATGCAGGGGTGCCGTACAGGCTATTGCCCGACTTATCGAAGTAGGCACCTGTTGCACCATAGGCAGCCGAATAGTTGGTCCATTCGAACCCACCGCCCTTACCACCGCGCAGGCAGTAGCCATATTTACCAGGCAGTTTGGTACTGATCGTTTCCACTGCCTTCACAAATTCTTCCTGGGTCTTGGGCGGTTGTACACCGGCTTGGGCCAGCATTTTCTTGTTGTAGAAAAGCGCCTTCATGTAAAAGCCGTAGGGAATCTGGTAGGTCTTGTCACCACCGAACTTGGCGGCATCCAGCACCGTCTTTTGCAAGGTCGCCAGTTCTTTGCTGCTTTTGAGCCAAGGGTCCAGCGGCTCAATTTGCTTGCCCTTCACGTACAACGCGCTCCAGCGCTCAGGCATCTCGATGACATCGGGAATCTGTCCCGATTTGAACATGACCAGCACTTTCTCGAACGCACCATCCCACGGAATGGTGACCAGCTCCACCGTCGTGGAGGGGTTGGCTTTCTGGAAAGCCGCCAACTGGGCTTGCAGCAATTTAGTTCGTTCAGGACTGGTAATGACCTCGACAACTTTGAGCTTGCCGGCGTGGACCAGGCCGCTACTGAGCAAACCAGCCAACAGCAATGAACCACATAGCGCTATCTTCTGCATATCTGTCTCCTTCTTGTGATAAAAAAATTAACCTGGGCGGCCTGCTGCATCAAGTGCCGCAGTCAAGTCACACCAAAGGTCTTCCGCGTTTTCGAATCCCACATGCAATCGCACCATGCGATCTGTCACACCGAAATCGATCTGCGAATTGGGGCCCGACGCCTGCGCCCTGCTTACTAGCGCCGGTACTACCAAGCTCTCGTGCCCTCCCCAGCTCACGCCAAGCTGGAATAACTGGAGCTGATTGCAAAAGGTGCGCATGTTGATGCCTTCGGCCAACTCCAGCGTGAACAGGCTGCTGTAGCCCTTCAAGCATGCGGTGCCAGGCCCTGGCTGGCACCAAGGATGCAAAACCTGGGAAACAGCGGAATGTTTTTGCAAACGTGCCAGTAGTTGCCGCGTACTGCTCCATTGCCAAGCCATGCGCATAGGCAAGGTACGCAGGCCACGCAGCAGTAACCACCCTTCCATGGGTGAAAGCTTGGCACCAAGATATGGGTAGCTCAAATCGTTGACGGCAGCCATGCGTTCGCTGTTGCCTGCAACCACCCCAGCCACGATGTCGCTGTGGCCCGACAGGTATTTCGATGCAGAGTGCACAACCATATCGATGCCATGGGTCAGTGGCTGCTGGTGTATGGGTGTTGCCCAACTGTTGTCAATGATGGTGACAACACCAAGCGCACGCGCAGCCTTGGCGATGCGCGGCAGGTCCTGGGTTTCCATCGTCCAACTGGTGGGACTTTCCAAATACAGCAGCTTGGCTCCTGGCAAAGAGTCAATTAGTGCATCCGTATCACTGCCATCCAGATACTGGGCACTTACACCCAGGCGGGTCATCAATTTTTCGAGGAAACGGTAGGTGTCGGGGTAGACGTGGCGGACACACACGACCTTGTCGCCGGCTTTCACCACGGACAAAATGGCTGCGCTGATAGCCCCCATGCCGCTGGAAAAAGCCCGCGCATCATCGGCGCCTTCCAGTGTGGCCAGCTTACGCTCAAATTCGCGAACGGTCGGGTTGTCACCGCGGGAGTACACCGGGCGCGTCGTTTCGCCACGTACACGCGCCTCCATTTCCTCCACGGTTTTGAAAGTGAACAAGGAGGTTTGCACGATAGGCGGCACTACCGCTTGCCACGGGTTGGGTTGGTCGTGTACCAACATCGTTTCGGGAAAATCGTTCACGGAGACTCCAGGTTGCGTCAAATTTCATTGGAAGTACTGGAGCGCTTAAGACAAGTTTTGCTGCGCGCTTTTCGAACTTGAGTCGCAATGTAATTGCCAAGAGGATGTCAGCTCAAGCGACAAATTTTCTAGGTATCATTAAATTTAAGTTAATGAAAACTGCGATTTAAGGGTTAACCATGAAGATTCGCCAACCTTCTCTCAATGCATTGAAGGTATTTGAGGTTGCTGCCCGACATCTGAGTTTTACAGCTGCAGCCCGCGAATTGCACGTCACCAACGCGGCTGTCAGCCATCAGATCAAGCAGTTGGAGGCGTCCTTGGGCGTAAGTCTGTTCAAACGTCGCAACAATCAGTTGGAACTTACGGTGGTGGGCGAAACCTATTTGCCCAAAGTGCAGGAGGCATTTAGGACTCTGCGGGAGTCCACCGAACAACTGATTGGCCTTTCATCCGTTACCGTGCGCATTGCAGTTCGGCAGGCTTTGTGTGATCGATGGTTGATACCTCGTTTGTCTCGCTTCTACGAAGCACACCCCAGAATTCATCTGGAAATCAAAACCGAATTCGAGCACGACTATTTGCTCTATGACTTCATCGTCGACTACCGGCCGGCCAATGCGCCGGATTACGTGGTGCAACAGTTGTTTTCAACTTCGCTATATCCGGTGTGCAGTCCGGGTTACGCGTCCCGCGTCAATGGAACTGAGGACTTAAATCAGGTCGCACTCTTGCATGACCGACCCTTGCAAGGAATGCCGGACTATCCAGATTGGCAACGTTGGTTGCAGGCCGCCGGTGTTGGAAACATCGCCAATAGTCGTGGGACTACGTTTTCTTCCTCCTTGATGTGTTTACGTGCAGCCGAAGAAGGGATCGGAGTCGCTTTGGGGCAGCATGCATTGGTGGCTCCTGCGGTAGAGGCCGGACGTTTGGTTGCGCCTCTGAAATTATCGGCGCCTGTCCGTATGCCGTATTACCTCATCCACCCTACCGCTGCGATTGAAAAGCCTGGTGTGCACACCTTAATTCATTGGCTGCGCGCAGAGGTTGGACGAGGCGACTTTTAAATAAGTGCGGATCCTTGCACTGAATTTCACGCTTGGATTTGCTGCTGCATACCATGGTCAATGCGCAAACGCCTCGTTCGGGTGAATCTCGTCCGTAGGTGTGGCGCGAAGAATGCGCCCGAACGTAGTCTTTCGCCAAGAGCCACAACTGGCCCCAGGCTCTCCGAACCCGGATGCATCCACCGCAAGCACAGCGGCCGTACCGCACCACTGTGCCCCTCCCCAGTGCGCCGTCAGCGCACTGGCTCAGCTTACAAAAACATGCCGCCCGAAGCTTCAATGCGCTGGGCGTTGACCCAGCGGTTGGCCGGTGTCAGCAGGGAGGCAATCATGGCGCCGATGTCGTCGGGCACACCGGTGCGGCCGAGGGCGGTGTTGGCCGCCACAAAGGCGTTGAGTTGGGCGTTGTCGCGCACGGCGCCGCCGCCAAAATCGGTCTCGATGGCGCCAGGGGCCACCACATTGACCGCAATGCCGCGCGGGCCTAGCTCCTTGGCCATGTAGCGCGTCAGCGTTTCGATCGCGCCCTTCATCGCGCCGTAGGCGGCGTAGCCGGGCAGGGCGAAGCGCGCCAGGCCGCTGGAGAGGTTGACGATGCGCCCGCCGTCGTTCATCAGTGGCAGCAGCTTTTGCGTGAGGAAGAACACACCCTTCAGGTGGATGTTCATCAACGTGTCGAACTGCGCCTCGGTGGTTTCCATCAGGCTGGCGTGGATGCCCACACCGGCGTTGTTCACCAGGTGGTCAAACCGCTCCCGCTGCCAGGTGCTGGCCAACGCGGCCTTCACCTGCGCTGCAAAGTCCGCAAAGCTGGTGCTGTCGCCGGTGTCCAGTTGCAGGGCCACGGCGCGGCGGCCCAGTGCGGTGATCTGGTCCACCACGGCCTGCGCTTCGGCGGCCTGGCTGCGGTAGGTGAGGATGACATCGCTGCCGTTCTTGGCCAGGTGCAGTGCGGTGTTTTTGCCAAGGCCGCGGCTGCCGCCGGTGACCAGGGCGATGGGGGTGTTTGGGGTGCTGGTAGACATGGGAACTTCCTTCGCGGGTTGGGGATGGAAGTGAGTCTATTGGGCGGGTTGTTTTTGATAAATACCTGGATATTGATTGCTTTGTTCGCAATAATTGAACAATGAGTGACCTAGACCGAATGCACATCTTCAACCGCGTGGCCGAGCTCTCCAGCTTCACGCAGGCGGCCGACACGCTGGGCCTGCCCAAGGCCAGCGTGTCCACCGCGGTGCAGCAGCTCGAAGCCCAGCTGGGTACGCGCCTGCTCCACCGCACCACGCGCCGCGTGCAGCTCACGCAAGACGGCCAGGCGTTTTACGAGCGTTGCAAAGACCTGCTGGCCGATGTGGACGAGCTGCAAACCATGTTCCACCAGCAGGGCACGCAGGCCCTGCGTGGCCGGGTGCGCATCGACATGAGCACCAGCATGGCACGCCACGCCGTCATCCCGCGCCTGCCCGAGCTCTTGGCCCAGCACCCGCTGCTGGAGCTGGAGATCAGCAGCACCGAGCGCCGGGTGGACCTGGTGCGTGAGGGCTTTGATTGCGTGCTGCGCTCGGGCGCAGTGGGCGACACCAGCCTGGTGGCGCGCCCACTGGGCGCCATGCGCATGGTCAATTGCGCCAGCCCGGCCTACCTGCAGCAGCGCGGCCTACCGCAGGGGCCGGCCGATGTGGCCGCCCACCACCTGGTGCACTACACCAACACCCTGGGCGCCAAACCCGATGCGTTTGAGTACCTGGACGCTGCGGGCGCGTTGGTATCGGTGCCGATGCCGGGCGCAGTGACGGTGAACAACGCAGAGGCCTACGTCGCCGCCTGTATCGCCGGGCTGGGCATCATCCAGGTGCCGTGTGTGGGCGTGCGGGAGGTGCTGCGCAGCGGCCTGCTGGTGGAGCTGTTGCCCCAGCATGTGGCGCCGCCCATGCCGCTGACGCTGGTGTACGCCAACCGGCGCAATCTGTCGCAACGGGTGCGTGTGGTGATGGACTGGCTGGCGCAGGTGGTGGATGACTATTTACATGCCATTTAGGCCTCTAGCCCCCGTGGAATATGCGCAAGCAGCTATTAAATAGATAGCGTTCTGCGCTTGCCCCGCGCCCTGCGGGCTGTACGCCACACGGCGTATTCCGGTTTCTGCCTGGGATCCCTAAAGTCACCTCATCGCATCCAGCAAGCGCTTTGGCAACAAAGCAGCACTTGGCGAGACAGATTTTTTAACCCCCACGGAGAAGCCCACATGCAACGTCGTTTTTCTTTGAAGGCCTTGACCGCTGCGGTCGCCTTGACCACCCTGTCCGCCCTGCCAGCCTACGCGGCTGACACCATCAAGGTCGGCATTTTGCACAGCCTGTCCGGCACCATGGCCATTTCAGAAACCGTGTTGAAAGACACCGTGCTGATGGCGATTGACGAAATCAACGCCAAGGGCGGCATTCTGGGCAAGAAGCTCGAACCCGTGGTGGTGGACCCCGCCTCCAACTGGCCCCTGTTTGCTGAAAAAACCAAGCAGCTGCTGACCCAAGACAAGGTCGACGTGATCTTCGGTTGCTGGACCTCGGTGTCCCGCAAGTCGGTGTTGCCCGTGGTGGAAGAATTGAACGGCCTGCTGTTCTACCCCGTGCAGTACGAAGGTGAAGAGCTCTCCAAAAACGTGTTCTACACCGGCGCTGCGCCTAACCAGCAAGCCATTCCCGCGGTGGACTACCTGATGAGCAAAGAAGGCGGCGGCGCCAAGCGCTGGGTGCTGCTGGGAACCGACTATGTGTACCCCCGCACCACCAACAAGATCCTGCGCGCCTACCTGAAGAGCAAGGGCGTGAAGGACACCGACATCGACGAGAAGTACACCCCATTCGGCCACAGCGATTACCAAACCATCGTGGCGGACATCAAGAAGTTCTCTGCCGGTGGCAAGACCGCTGTGGTGTCCACCATCAACGGCGACTCCAACGTGCCTTTCTACAAGGAACTGGGCAATGCCGGCCTGAAGGCCAAGGACGTGCCCGTGGTGGCTTTCTCGGTGGGTGAAGAAGAGCTGCGCGGTGTGGACACCAAACCCCTGGTGGGCCACCTGGCTGCCTGGAACTACTTCCAGTCCATCAAGAACCCGGCCAACACCGAGTTCATCAAGAAGTGGTCTGCCTACGCCAAGGCCAAGGGCATCGCTGGTCACAAGGACAAGCCTCTGACCAACGACCCGATGGAAGCCACGTACATCGGCATCAACATGTGGAAGCAGGCGGTCGAGAAAGCCAAGTCCACCGAAGTCGACAAGGTCATTGCTGCCATGGCTGGCCAGACCTTCAAGGCACCCAGCGGCATCGTGAGCAAGATGGACGAGAAGAACCACCACTTGCACAAGTCGGTGTTCATCGGCGAGATCAAGGCTGACGGCCAGTTCAACGTGGTGTGGAAGACCCCCGGTCCTGTGAAGGCCAAGCCATGGTCTCCGTACATCGAAGGCAACGACAAGAAGCCTGATGAGCCCGCAAAGAAATAAGGCGAAGGCAGGGAGAGACTAGTTTCTAGTCTTAGCCGCCACGACCTTTGGGCGTGGCGGCTTGTTTCATTCAACCGGAGACATTGGCGTATGCCAAAGCAATTGATCCAGCTGCTGCTGTTTGCTACGATTTTTGTAGCTTCTGGCGCACACGCACTCACGGCCCAAGAGGCAAAAGCCATCACATCGGGCGAGAGCGATGCCCGCGTGGCAGCCCTGCAAGCCGCCGTGGCCAAAGCCGATGAACGCACCGTGCGTTTCATCCAGGCCCTGTCGGACGACAGCGTGAAACTGGTGGGTGACGTGCCCGTGATGGTGGTGGACGGCAAGGGCGTGGACCCGGTGACCCATGCCGAGGTGGAAATCCCCGACACCGCCGAAGACGTGATGAACAACAACCGCATGCGCGGCGAGCTGGACAACGCACTGGCCGCCGTGAAGCTGCTGTCCACCGACGTGGCCGTACGCCGCGCCGCCGTGGCCACGCTGCAGGGCAATGTGGACATGGACAAGCTGCCCCTGCTGGACCAGGCCCTGGCCGCCGAGACGGTGGCCGACATCAAGGACCAACTGGCGCTGCTGCGCGCCTCGGCCCTGCTGTCCAGTGAAGACCCGGCCAAGCGCCTGGAGGCCGCCACTCTGCTGGGCGACAGCGGCCTGGCCGCCACCAAGACCCTGCTGAGCGAACGCCTGCAGGGCGAGACCGAAAGCGCCGTGAAGGTGGCACTGCAAAAAAGCCTGAGCGCGGTCGAGAGCCGTCTAGCCTGGGGCGACCGGCTGGGCGCCATGTTCAGCGGCATCAGCCTGGGCTCCATCCTGCTGCTCGTCGCACTCGGCCTGGCCATTACCTATGGCCTCATGGGCGTGATCAACATGGCCCATGGCGAGCTGATGATGATTGGTGCCTACGCCACCTACGTGGTGCAAGGCCTGTTTCAAAAGTATTTGCCTGGTGCGTTTGACTGGTACCTGCTGGCCTCGGTGCCGGTAGCGTTTCTGGCGTCGGCCCTGGTGGGTGCGGCACTGGAGCGGGGGGTGATCCGTTTTCTCTACGGCCGTCCCCTGGAGACCTTGCTGGCCACCTGGGGTATCAGCCTCATGCTGATGCAACTGGTGCGCACCATTTTTGGCGCGCAGAACGTGGGCGTGGAAAACCCGAGCTGGATGAGTGGGGGCGTGCAGGTGCTGGGCAACCTCTCCTTGCCCTACAACCGGCTGGTCATCGTGGGCTTTGCGCTGGCTGTGCTGGCTGGCGTGGCCTTTTTGATCAGCAAGACCCGCCTGGGCTTGTTTGTGCGTGGGGTCACGCAAAACCGCCCGATTGCCAGTTGCATGGGCGTGAACACTGCACGGATTGATACCTACGCCTTTGCTCTGGGCAGCGGCATTGCCGGCCTGGCCGGCTGTGCGCTGAGCCAGGTGGGCAACGTGGGCCCGGACCTGGGCCAGGGCTATATCGTCGACTCGTTCATGGTGGTGGTGTTGGGTGGTGTGGGCCAGTTGGCCGGCACCGTGTACGCCGCGCTGGGCCTGGGCGTGCTCAACAAACTGCTTGAGGGCTGGACCGGCGCCGTGCTGGCCAAGATTGCCGTGCTGGTCTTCATCATCATCTTTATCCAGAAGCGTCCGCAAGGCATTTTTGCCATGAAGGGCCGGAGCGCAGAAGCATGAGTACCCCCGTTCCTTCCCTTGTTCTTCCTACCCCGCAACCCTTGCTCACCCGCACGGGCTGGCTCTCCTGGCTGGGGGCTCTGGTGGTGCTGTGCGCCCTGGTGCCGGTGCTCAACCTCTGGGTGCCCGAAGGCAGTGTGCTCCACCTGAGCGACTTTGCCGTGGCGCTGGTGGCCAAGATCATGTGTTACGCCATCTGCGCCATGTCCATGGGCCTGATCTGGGGTTACACCGGCATCCTGAGCCTGGGCCATGGCCTGTTTTTCGCACTGGGCGGCTATGCCATGGGCATGTACCTGATGCGCCAGATCGGACTCGACGGCAACTACAAGAGTGCGCTGCCGGACTTCATGGTGTTTCTGGACTGGAAAGAACTGCCCTGGCACTGGGCGCTGTCGGACAGCTTCATCGCCACCTTGTTCCTGGTGGTGGCGGTGCCGGGGCTGGTGGCCTTTGTGTTTGGCTACTTTGCCTTCCGCTCGCGTATCAAGGGGGTGTACTTTTCCATCATCACCCAGGCCATGACCTTTGCGGCCATGCTGCTGTTCTTCCGCAACGAGACCGGTTTTGGTGGCAACAACGGCTTCACTGATTTCAAGCGCATTCTGGACATCCCGATTGCCACCACCAGCATGCGCATGACGCTGTTTGTGCTGACGGCCCTGGTGCTGCTGGGCTTCTTCCTGCTCTCGCGCTGGCTGGTGGGCAGCAAGTTTGGCCGGGTGTTGCAGGCGGTGCGCGATGCGGAAACCCGGGTCATGTTCAGTGGTTACAACCCCATCGGTTTCAAGCTCACCATCTGGACCATCTCGGCCATGATGTGCGGCGTGGCCGGGGCGCTGTATGTCACCCAGGTGGGCATCATCAACCCCAGCGAAATGAGCCCGGCCAACTCGATCGAGATTGCTATCTGGGCCGCCGTCGGTGGGCGGGCCACGCTGATCGGTCCGGTCATAGGTGCCTTCATCGTTAATGGCGCCAAGAGCTGGCTGACCGTGACGTACCCCGAATTCTGGTTGTACTTTTTGGGCGCGCTGTTTATCGGTGTGACCTTGTTTCTGCCCGATGGAGTGGTCGGTTTGATCAAGAAACTCAAAGGGAGCAAAGCATGACTCCCGATCTTTTGGAGCAGGGCGCCCGGCGCGTCCAGGCGCACATGGAGGCCTTGGCCGCCGCTAAAGGCCAAACCGAATCCGGTGGCCGTGCCGCGGGTTTCTCGCGGGTGGCCAAGGCTGGCGAGGTGGATGTGACCCACGGTCGTATCCTGTACCTGGAAGACGTGAGCGTGAGCTTCGATGGCTTCAAGGCCATCAACAAACTCAGCCTGGACATTGCACCCGGTGAGCTGCGCTGCATCATCGGCCCCAACGGCGCGGGCAAGACCACGATGATGGACATCATCACCGGCAAGACGCGGCCCGATTCGGGCACCGTGTTCTTTGGCAGCACGATCGACCTGTTGCGTTTCAAGGAAGCCGAGATTGCGCAGCTGGGGATTGGCCGCAAGTTCCAGAAGCCCACGGTGTTCGAGCAGCTCACGGTGTTCGAGAACCTGGAGCTGGCCCTGAAGACCAACAAGGGCGTGAAGGCCTCGATGTTCTTCAAGCTCGACTCGGCGCAGAGCGACCGCCTGGCCGAAATCCTGCACACCATCCACCTGGCTGACAGCGTGGGCCGCCTGGCCGGCAACCTGAGCCATGGCCAGAAGCAGTGGCTGGAGATCGGCATGTTGCTCATGCAAGACCCCAAGCTGTTGTTGCTGGACGAACCGGTGGCCGGCATGACCGACGAAGAAACCGAGCGCACGGCGGAGCTCTTCCTCACACTCAAGGGCAAACACTCGCTGATGGTGGTGGAACACGACATGAGCTTTATTCGCACCATCAGCGACATCGTCACCGTGCTGTGCGATGGCTCGGTGTTGGCACAGGGCACGCTGGATCAGGTGCAGGCCGATGAGCGGGTGATTGAGGTCTATCTGGGACGCTAAGCATGTTGAAGATCAATAACGTCAACCAGTATTACGGCGGCTCCCACATCCTGCGTGATGTGAGTCTGGAGGCCGAAATCGGCAAGGTCACGGTCATCCTGGGGCGCAATGGTGTGGGCAAGACCACGCTGCTCAAGTCCATGATGGGCCTGGTGCCCATCAAGTCCGGGAGCATCGAGTTTGATGGCAAGCCCATCCAGAAGCTCACGCCCTACGAGCGCGCCCGCCTGGGGCTGGGCTTTGTGCCGCAGGGTCGCGAGATTTTTGCGCGCCTCACGGTGGAAGAGAACCTGCGCATGGGCCTGGCCTACAAGAGCGCAGGCACGCCGATTCCGCCCGAGCTGTTCGAGATCTTCCCCGTGCTGAAGCAGATGCTGAACCGGCGCGGCGGTGATTTGTCAGGCGGGCAGCAGCAGCAGCTCGCCATTGCGCGGGCGCTTGCGGCGGGCCCCAAGGTGTTGATTCTGGACGAACCCACCGAAGGCATCCAGCCCAGCATCATCAAGGACATCGGCCGCGTGATCCGCATGCTGGCCGACCGCGGCACCATGGCCATCGTGCTGGTGGAGCAGTATTACGACTTTGCCCAGGAGCTGGCCGACCAGTACGTGGTGATGGAGCGTGGTGCGGTGCTGGCGCGCGGCATGGGCCAGAACATGGAGATCGATGGCGTACGTGGCCTGGTCGCGATTTAAGCCGCAGCCGGGGCGCCGGTCTCGGCGGCCGCCCGTTTGCCGGTGCGCAGCGCCAAGCCACCGGCCTGCCGTTTTTGCTCGCCCAGTGAAGCCCGGCTGACCGTGGGGCCACACAGGCTTCGCAGCTCCTCCACGGTGGCCGCGAGGCTCGCCGCTTCCTGCACTTTGGCTGCGTGTTTTTGCAGCAACTGGTAGGCGTTGTCCACCAGGCGGGCATTGAGGGTTTCGCGGCCATGCAGGATCAGGTTTTTGACCGCCGCCGTGGGGTTGCCGGACATGCTCAGCGACATGGCGGTTTCTGCATATTCCAGCACCTGCGTTTGTGCGCTGCGAATGGTGTCTGCATAAGGCGGGTAGGCGCCGGCACTGGAGGCCAGCAGCTCCGTGAGCGACCGGTTGCTGCAAAAACGCTTGGCCAGGGTGCCGACAGTAGATTCCACCTCGTTGAGCTGGATGGCTTTGTTTGACAGCTGGGCCAACAAGGCCACCAGATTGCAGGCAGATTCGAAATCGAATTGGGGGTCACGCACGGTTTTGGCCATGTCGCGCACGGTCTCCACGGCGCGGGCAAACTGGTGCTGCTGGATCAGATTCAACGCAGCCACAATGTCGGCCAGACGTTGCAAACGGGCGTTGTCCGGGGCTTTGTCGATCAAGCGCAGAAAGTCGTCGTGGCAGCGTTGCAGGCCCTTTCGGTCGGCCAACTCCAGCCGGACAAAGGCCAGCAGCACCAAGGTCTGCGCGTCAAACATCTTGGACTCGAGCCCCAGGCGCACCGTCTTGTCCAGCAGCTGTTCGGCTTCTTCGTGGTCACCCGCGTAGTAGGTCATCATGGCCAGGTTTTGCAGGCGGCTGATGGAGGCTGGCGTCAGTGTGGCGGCCATTTTGTAGGTCTCCAGCGCCTTGTCAAAGCGCCCCAGCTCAAAGTGGGCACGTCCCATCACGTCGTAGGCATCGGCGTAGCTGGGGTCCTCGCTGATCAATCGCTCCAGCGTGCTGGTGGCCTGGTTGATCTGTCCGGATTCGAGCAGCGAGCGTGCCACGCCCAGCTTGGCCCAGGGAAGGGTCTTGGCCTCCACCACCGCCTTGTACAGGGTTTGCGCATCGGCGCAGCGGCCTATCCGCAGCAGCAGCTCGGCGCCCACCCGCGCGGCATAGAGCCAGAACATGCCTTTGCTTTCAAAGCGGTCCATGCACAGCTTGGCCGCGTCCTCAAAACGCTCGTCTTCAATGGCGCTGAAGATCTCTTGCAAGGACACCTTGCGGATGCGTGCGGCGACCAGCCGATCCCCGAGTTGGGTTGCCTTGTGCGGCTTGAGCATGTAGCCGTCCAGCGCGGATTCGGCGGCCTCGGCCACCTTGGCGTAGGTGGCTTCACCCGTGATCATGATGAAAACGGTGGAAAAAGGCAGCAGTTGGTTGCGGCGCAGGTCGTCCAGCAGGTCCTGGCCCGAGGTGTTGTCGGTAGAAAAGTGCTGCTCGCACAGCACAAAGTCAAAAGTCTTGAACTCCAGCTGCCGGCGGGCATCCGCGGGGCGCGCCGCCTGGGCCACCGAAGCCACACCAAAATCCCGCAGCTGCGACACCAAAATCGAGCGCGAGGTGGGGTTGCCGTCCACAACCAGGGCGGAGCAGGCGGAGAAGTCGTTTTCGAGCGCAGCCATCAGGTGTCCTGCCGGGCGCCCTGCGAAGAGGGCGGGGGTCTATCGATGGCGCATTATGGGCGCTGCGCTACAAAAAAGGTAGCCGTTTACATCGCCCAGATGCGTGGATCGGCGGCGTCCAGCGCCCACTGTTGGGTGCGCCAGGCCCGCCGCACGCTGCGCAGCAGCTGCATGGCCGGTTCCACATGCGGTGCCAGCATGCGCAGCACCACCAGTTGGGGGTGCGGGCTGGTCACGCCCGCGGTGCCCGCCAGCGCATGGTCTTGCAGGCAGGCGCGGGCGCTGTCCAGCAGCGCTTCCTTGCGTTCGCGCGGCAGCGGGCTGCCGGCGGCAAAAAATAGCGTGGACAGGCAGCGCTGCCCGGCCATGCCGGCGGGGCTGTTGAGCAAGCGCTGGTCTTGCCCATTGATCAGCCCACGCTCCAGCCAGACCCCGGGAATCTCGATGTGCTGCTCCAACTGCCCCTGGGTGAATGGCAAGTGGGCCATGGGCAGGCCCAGCACCGTGGTGTCCCAGCCCAGGCATTCGGCGCCAGGTGCCAGCTCCAGGCGCAGCTGGTTGCGGGCCTGGCAGGCGTCGTAACAAATGGCCTCCAGCGGCAGCCACTCCAGCCGGGCGCCAGCCTCTAGGTTCAGCCGGGTGGTCTGGGTCGCCCAGGGGCCGTCAGAGCGGTAAAAGCGCGTGGCACCGGGCGTGGTGATCAGCCCGTGCGCACCGGCCCCCGCGTGTACGCGCAGGTCCAGCGTGTCGCCCCCCACCAGGCCACCGGGCGGGTGCACCAGCACGTTGTGGCAAATGCCGTCCCCCTCGGGGTACAGGCTTTGCAAGATACGCAGCGGGCCGCTGTGCTGGTGGCGTGCCACGCAGCGGTCGGTTTCCACGC
This sequence comes from Curvibacter sp. GWA2_63_95, assembly GCA_001795455.1. Classification (GTDB taxonomy): domain Bacteria; phylum Pseudomonadota; class Gammaproteobacteria; order Burkholderiales; family Burkholderiaceae_C; genus Allorhodoferax. Next base: position 208,479 of record MGPB01000024.1, read on the forward strand.
GGTAATTCAGGTCTAACTGGGCGTGCCACACCATGGGGTTTGTCTACCGAGGCGTCTGCCTCAGTGGTTCCAGAAGTTCAGGTGCAAGGCGGCAATCGCTTCTTCCACCGCAGGCACGGGGCCAATCACCTGTACCTGTTTTTGGCCGGCTGCCAGCACGGTGCGGCTGGGCAGGTCCATGGTGGGGTTTTCGGTGTGGTTGCCAGTCAGCGCCAGCAGGCGCCGTTCGGTCATGCCAAACACCAGGGTGCCAATGTTGGCCCAGTACTGGGTGCCCGCGCACATGGCACAAGGCTCCACCGTGGTCACCAGCGTGCAACCCCAAAGGAATTCAGGTGTGAAATTGGTGGCCGCGGTACGCGCCAAGGTGGACTCGGCATGGTTCACCGTGTCCACATTGCCTTGCTCGGCCAGCACCGTTTCGCCATCGGGCGCCACCAAGATGGCGCCAAACGGGTGTTTGCCCAGGCCGATGGCGCGCTCGGCCACCGCATTGGCGCGCAACAGGTGGCGCTCTATCTGCTCTGGAGACATCAAGAGTTCTGAGAGCCGCGGTGCGCCCAACCGGTGGTGTGTTTTTCAATCGCGCTGAACAGCTCGTACATCACCATGGCCATCGCACCCACCACCACCAGGCCGGCAAACGCCAGGCCCATCTGCATGGCCGAACCGGCGCTGATCAGCAGGTAACCAATGCCTTCGTTGGCGGCCGTCATCTCGGACACGGTGGTGCCCACAAAGGCCAGCGTAATGGCCACTTTGAGCGAGCCATAGAAGTAGGGCATGGAGCGGGGCAGGCCGACCTTCATCAGCACGTCCCAGCGCTTGGCGCCCAGCACGCGCAACACGTCTTCCAGCTCGGGCTCCAGCGTGGCCAGGCCGGTCGCAATGTTGACCATGATGGGGAAGAAACTGATGAGAAATGCCGTGAGGATGGCCGGGCCCACGCCGATGCCAAACCACACCACGAGGATGGGCACAAAGGCCGCCTTGGGCAGCGCGTTGAAGGCTGTCATCAGCGGGTAGACCGCGGCATAGGCCAGGCGCGAGCTGCCAATCACAAAGCCCAGCAACACGCCCACCACAATGGCAATGCCAAAGCCCGCCATGGTGACCCAGAAGGTGCGCCAAGCGTGGCCCGCGATGATGCCCTTGAACTCCCAGAACTGGGTCCAGATGCGCCAGGGGCTGGGGAAGATGAACTCGGAAACCTCAAAGGCCGCGCACAGGATTTGCCAGACCAGGATGACCGCTACCAGCAAGATCCAGGGCGACCATATTTCCACTTGATTTTTGTTCATGGCCGGGCCTTATTGGTTGATGGTGGCGCCGGTCTTGCGCATGGCACCGATGTGCCCGCGCAGCTCGTGCACGATGTCGGTGAACTCTTTGGTGTAGGTGATCTCCAGCTCGCGCGGGCGCGGCAGTTCAATCTCCTTCTTCACCACAAAGCGGCCCGGGCTCTTGCTCATCACGTACACCGTGTCGGCCAGGAATACCGATTCGCGCAGGTCGTGTGTGACCAGGATTACGTTGAACTGCTGCTCGGTCCACAGGTCGCGCAAGATGCACCACAACTCTTCACGTGTGAAAGCATCCAGCGCGCCAAAGGGCTCGTCCAGCAGCAGCATCTTGGGCTCGTGGATTAGCGCGCGGCAGATGCTGGCGCGTTGCTGCATGCCGCCCGAGAGCTGCCAGGGGAACTTGTCCTCGTAGCCGGCCAGGCCCACCTTCTGCAGCAGCTTGCGCGCGCGTTCTTCGTACTCCTTGCGCTTTTGTTTGAACGTAGAGCGGAAGGGCTCCACGATCTCCAGCGGCAAGAGCACGTTGTCCACCGTGGTGCGCCAGGGCAGCAACGACGGCGCCTGAAACGCCATGCCCGAGATTTTGAGCGGCCCGGTCACCGGCTGGTTGTCGATCAGGATCTTGCCCATGGACGGCATCTTCAGGCCGGTGGTGAGCTTCATGAAGGTGGACTTGCCGCAGCCCGAAGGGCCCACGATGGCGATGAACTCGCCCTTGCGCACCTTCAGGTCAATGGCTTCTACCGCAAAGTGGTTCTGCTTGAGCAGCTCTTCGTTGTAGGCCAGCCAGACATCCTGAAAATCGACAAACCAGGGGGACGCGGGTGCATGCATGGTTTACTTCTTGGGCAATACGTCGAGCACGGCCTTGGCGGGCAGGTAGCTGCCGTTCCACACCACATCGGGGTTCACGCGGCTCTTGGTGTTGAAGGCGTCGGACACCTGCGATGCCATCAGCGACAGGCG